>CAWJXB010000001.1:0-366214 GCA_963846775.1 uncultured Verrucomicrobiae bacterium
AAATCGTGGCCTAACTCGCGCTGATTAAACGTCGCCAGCCGTTTCGGGTGTACAAACTCGATCGGATCCTCGAGCGTGATCACCTGCACGGCTTGCGTTTCGTTAATCTCGTTCAGGATCGCCGCCAAAGTGGTCGTTTTGCCGCTGCCGGTCGCGCCGGTGAGGAGGATGAGGCCTGTTTTTTCCTTGGCCACTTCCTTGAAGACGGGTGGAAGTCCGATGCTGTCGAGGCTCGGAACCTCGCCGTAAAGTTTTCGCAGGACGATCGAGAAATGTCCCTGTTGCCGGAAAATGTTGATTCGGAAACGGGCTTGATCGCCGAGCGAATAACTGCAATCGCACGCGCCGCTAGTCAGATAATCGTAAATCAGTCGCCGATTGCCGCGCATCAAAGTCAACGCGATCTGTTCAATTTGATAGGGAGTAAGCGCTTCGATCGGAGGATCGAAAAGAACGGGTTTCAGCTGACCGAAGTCTTCGACTTGAAGCGGATGACCGACGGCGAAGTTGAGATCGGAAATGCCGTCATACGTCTTTAGCATGGCCGATAAAATCTTGTCCAAATCAGGGATTCTCATGATGGCGACTTATTCTTCGGAGATATCAAGAGGCGGCTCTTTCAGGAATTGGCGGAATTTCCTTTTGTCGATTGCTTTGTCGTAGGCCTCTTCGGGTGTGATTCGCATATTGCGCAAGTGATCCATGATCGCATCGTCGAGCGGCTGGTTGCCTTTCTTTTTGCCGACCTGAATCATGCCTGGAATCTGGTGCGTCTTGCCTTCGCGGATCAGGTTCGCGATCGCCATATCCACGACGAGAATTTCCAACGCTGCGCAGCGTCCTGGCTTGTCGATCCTTTTGAACAGATTTTGCGCGATTACGCCCTTAAGCGATTCGCCGAGGGTGGTCCGGATTTGGTTTTGCTGGTTGGTTGGGAAAACGTCGATGATACGATCAACTGCTTTCGCCGCGCTCGAGGTATGCAGCGTTCCGAAAACAAGGTGACCGGTGGCCGCGGCGGTGAGGGCGAGCTCAATCGTTTCCAGGTCACGCATTTCGCCGACGAGCAAGACGTCTGGGTCTTCACGGAGGGCGCCGCGCAAACCGGAAGCGAACGAGCGCGTATGCACCCCGACTTCGCGATGATTAACGAGACAATTCTGGCTGCGATGGACAAACTCGATTGGATCTTCGATCGTGATGATGTGATCCTGGCGCTTGAGGTTGGCGTAGTCCACCATCGCCGCCAGCGTGGTTGATTTACCGGAACCGGTCGGGCCGGTCGCGAGAACCAGGCCCTTCTTCAGCAGCGGAAATTTTTTCAGGACCGGTGGCAGGCTGAGCTCTTCCAGCGTTTGGACAGTCGAGGGGATGGAGCGGAACACCGCGGAGATGCCGTATTTTTGCTGGAAAAAATTCGCGCGATAACGAGCGACGCCCGGCACTTCGTAACCAAAATCGACATCGTTCGTTTCCTCGAAAACCTTGATCTTTACTTCCGGCGCGATCTCGTAAACCATGGCCTTGAGGTCGTCATTCTGCAGCGGCGGATAATTCACGCGAACGAGCTCGCCGTGGATACGGAGCATCGGCGGGTTGTTGGTCGAGAGATGCAGGTCGGAAGCATGCTGCTCGGCCATCAACTTGAAGAAAGCGTCAATGCGCGACATAGTCGTCTCCCTTGGAGAAGCTAAATTGATGCCAGCGCTTCAACGATTGCCGCTGGCCGAGTCCAGCGCAGTCCGGACTTGGCCGAGCAATTTTTCGCGCGTGTACGGCTTCGGGATAAAACCACCCAATCCCTGGGCCAGCATCGCGCTGACTTTATCCTGCTCGGCGAAGCCACTGCTCAATACCACGTTGATCTTGGGATTGATCGCGCGCAGCTCATCGAACACCGCGTCCCCATCCAGCACTGGCAGGAAAAAATCGAGGATCACGAGCTCGATTTGGCTGCCGATCTTGCGGTAAATATCCAGGGCCTCGAAGCCGTCGCTCGCCAGAATTAATTTGTAACCTTCTTCGGTTAACATTTCCGCCGCGAGCTCACGAATCTCCGCATCATCATCGATCAGCAGGACGTACTCGCGATTGCCTTTGGGATTATGGACTTTGATCTCACTCGGAATCTGGGTTGTCTCAGATGCCGGTGTTGGCGCGCTCGTGGCAGGCGTTTTCACCGGTGCCGGCGGGGGACTCGATTTCATCGCTGGCATGCTCGTCTTGGCCGACGGCATGACTGTGAAAAGTGGAGCTGCTCCGGTCGCGACTGCTGTTTTGGCCACCGACGTTTCGAGAATTTTTGACGTGATGTGATCGAACAAGCTCTGCGCGGTATTTGCGGCGAGCTCGACCCGTTCACCTAACAGATTGAGATAATGGGGCTCGTTGTTGTGCCGCCGTGCCAGATCGGTGTAACGCGCAATCTGTTGAAGGATGGAATTGAGGTTGGTCGAGGTGCTGGCGATCCACTTCAAATTTTGATGAGTAAGCATAACAAAATGGCTACAAACGATCGTCGTGGCCCGACGCCCAGGTCAGGCAAAGGAGCATGCCCAAGGCGATTAATGCGACGAAGACAATGCTGGTCATGACTGAACAATCTCTTTCCTGAGCACGCCTCATGCCGCTGCGTTATATTGCGCCATGTCGCGGGTTTTGATTGCCGGGTGCGGTTATGTCGGCCAAGCCACGGCCGACTTGTTTCATCAGGCCGGCTGGCAGGTTCAAGGCTGGACACACTCGCAAAAATCGGCCGCCGAACTCGTGCGCGCGCCGTATCCTGTTATCGCTGTCGATCTTGCTGATGTTCGCGCGGTCGGCGCGCGACCGGAGAATTTCGAGGCCGTAATCCATTGCGCCAGCACGCGCGGCGGCGATGCTGATCTCTACCGGCGCATCTACTGGCAAGGCGTGTCTAATCTCATGAACCGCTTCGTCGGATCGACAATTCTCTTCGCCAGCAGCACGAGCGTTTATGGTCAGACCGACGGTTCCTGGGTCACGGAAACGAGCGAAACCGAGCCCGCACGAGAGACTAGTCGCGTTTTGCTCGTAGCGGAGGAATTAGTGCGCAACGGCGGCGGAATCGTGGCGCGCCTGGCAGGCATTTACGGGCCGGGCCGCTCTGCGTTGCTCCGGAAATTTCTTGCTGGCGAAGCGACGATCGATCCCAAGAAAGATCGGTTCATCAATCAGGTGCACCGTGATGACATCGCGGCCGCATTTCTTCTTCTCATGAATCAGAAAGCGAGCGCCAGCGGAATTTACAATGTTGTCGATGATCAGCCGATTTTGCAGAGCGAATGCTACCGCTGGCTCGGGCAGCGACTTGGCCGCGCCGTTCCGCCGATCGCCAGGCCTGTCCTGAGCGCAGGCGAAGGGTCGAAACCTGGGCGGAAGCGCGGCGCCTCCAACAAGCGGGTAAACAACGCCAAACTTCGTTCGCTCGGCTGGGCCCCGCGCTATTCCAACTTCGCCCAAGGAATGGAAAAGAGCGTTTTACCAAGCTTCAGCCTACCGGCTTCGACGGCTTAGTGCCGGCCTGCATCCCTACGCGAAACATTGCAAGCACGCTTCAACTCTTCCCTGGAAAACACCGGTATGGAAGCTGCTAAATTCTTAGTATGCGTCAGATTAAGCTCACTGGCCGTGAGGCGACGATCGTTCGCGCCATCGGTTTTACCGAATCGATGCTCGGCACGGAGATTCAGGACCACGCCCGAATGGAATCGGAAGACCTGACCGATACATTGAACAGTCTGCTCGCAGCCGGTTTTGTTCAGAGCATCCCTTACGCCGAGCAAATCGAGTTGGCCGAGATGCCTGTGACCGCTTTTGAAGTAAACCCGGCCTACGTCCACGAAATCCGCGTGGCCATCGCTCGTAGTTAGGCCACTTCGGCCGCCTCCGCCGTCTGCGTGGCGCGATGAATTTCGTGCTGTTCCCCGAAGAGCTGGCGGATGACTTCTTCGACCGGGACTTCCTGCACGTTGATGTCGCTTACGTCGCATGCCTCGAGGAGTTTTCGGCAAATCTCGGTTACCTGCGCTCGCGGCACTTTCAACCGCACCGACATGGGCGTTTGTTCCACTACTTCACCAAACGCGGTAAAATCGCGCGTGACCGGCTGGTCGAAAGTAAGGTCGAGAATCTTGTGACGCGAGAAACGATCGATGATTTGATCGAGCGGTCCATCAAAGAAGATTTTTCCGTGATCGATCACCAGAACGCGATGACACAACTCCTGGATGTCCTGCATGTAATGGCTGGTTAAGAGCGTGACGATGCGGTGCTCCTCGTTGTAAATCCGCAAAAACTCGCGCACTCGTTTTTGACTCACGACATCGAGACCGATTGTCGGTTCATCCAGGAACAGCATCCGCGGCTCGTGGATGAGCGCGGAGATCAACTCCATCTTCATCCGTTCGCCCAACGAGAGCTCGCGCACCATCACGTTCATTTTATCCTCGACTTCGAGCAGCTCGGCCAGACCGGCCACGACTCTCTTGAACCGGTCGCGATCGATTCCGTAAATGACGCGGTTGAGCTCGAGCGATTCCTGAGCCGGCAGGTCCCACCAGAGTGCATTCTTTTGCCCCATCAGCAAACTGAACTGGCGCTTCATCTCATTGCGCCGCTCCCACGGAACGAAGCCGAGCACGCGCGCCTCGCCCGATGTTGGATTCAGCAAACCCGAAAGCATCTTGAGTACAGTCGTTTTGCCTGCCCCGTTCGGTCCGAGGAATCCGACAAACTCACCGTTATCGATGCTGAAGGAAACGTGATCCGCCGCGCAAGTTTCATCGTAGCGACGCCGCGCGAGTCCCTTGATCGAGCCCCACAGGCCACGTTCTTTGCGATACGTGCGGTAAACCTTCGTTAGATTGCGGGCTTCGATGGCAGACATGGTAAAAGGATGAGGGTTGAGGGATGAAAGATGAAGGTCGAATAATGCATGAAAGATGAAAATCAGGATCTAAGAAAAAGAACCAAGGACGTGTCATGCGGTCGCGCAAACATTTGGACATCAACTCCTGCGTTCGGGGATCCGTGGGGCGCACTCTATCGCGAGGCTTGTCGGGCGCGTTCCAACGCCGAATTTGTATCAAAGATCGGGGATTGCCTGACTGAGCTTGAGGAAACGAGTTACTGGCTCGATTTACTCGCCGATTCAGGAACAGTCCGCCCAGGACGCCTGGCACTTTTGATTGACGAGACGTCACAGCTCACTGCCATCTTCACCTCGATTTCGAAAAAAATGCGATCGCGCTCGTAACCTTCATCCTTGGACTAGGCCGCGCTCGTTTTCGCTACCGGCTTTTTCTTTAACAACGGCAGCACTTTTTCCACCAGCGCGTCCGCCGTGATCCCGTGCTTCTTGCGCAGAATCGGGACGGCGCCGTGTTCGATAAATTCGTCCGGCCAACCGATGCGGACGACGGGCGTGTGGATCATCTGCGAATGGAGATGCTCCATCACCGCGCAACCAAATCCGTTATGCAAAACGTGATCTTCGATCGTCGCGACGACCTCGACACCGCGCCCGAAGAATTCCAGCGTGCCGGTGTCCATCGGTTTGATCCAGCGCGGATTGATCAGCGCAACCGACACGCCTTGCGCCTCCAGTTTGTGCGCCGCTTCCTCGGCGAGTTCGAACATGTTGCCCAGACCGAAAATGGCCACGTCGCGTCCGTGCCGGACCACTTCGGCCTTGCCAACCTCGAGCAGTTTTGGCTCCGGTTTGATCTTCGCACCGGTGCCGGCGCCGCGCGGATAACGAACTGCGATCGGGCCGCTGTTGTAATGCGCCATCGTCCAGAGCATATCGACAAATTCGTCTTCATCTTTCGGCTGCATGTGGACCCAGTTTGGGATGTGGCGCAGATAACCGATATCGAACAAACCGTGGTGCGTGGGGCCGTCATCGCCGCTCAGTCCGGCGCGATCCATGCAAAGCTTCACATTCAGTTTTTGGATCGCCATGTCGTGGATCGCCATGTCGTAGGCGCGCTGAAAAAACGTCGAGTAGATCGCGAGAAATGGCTGCAACCCCTGCGTCGCCAGACCGCATGCGAACAGCGCCGCATGTTCCTCCGCGATGCCGACGTCAAAATACCGGTTCGGATGCGCCTTCTGGAAATGCGACAGGCCGGTGCCACTCGGCATCGCCGCCGTGATCGCCACGAGCTTTTGGTTGCTTTCGGCGAACTTGGCCAGGGATTTGCCGATGATCTCCGAATAGGTCGGCGTCGGCGACGGCGCGGTCTCACCGCTCTCGATCTTGTATTTGCCGAGCCCGTGGAATTTGTCCGGCTGTTTGATCGCTGGCTCGTAGCCTTTGCCCTTCTTCGTTAGAATGTGAAGCAGGACCGGTTCTTCTTGCGTTTTTAGAAACTCGAATGTCCGGATGAGCAGTGGGATGTCGTGTCCATCGATCGGCCCGTAATAGCGCAGACCGAGCTCCTCGAAGATCACGCTCGGAACGAGCAATCCCTTCACGCTCTCCTCGACTTTGTGCGCGATCTGCACGCCGGTTTTGCCCAGGATCGCCTTCACGAACTGACGCGCTTTCTCGTGCAAATGCGCATAGGTCGGGTTGGCCACGATGCCGTTTAGGTAATTCGCAATCGCCCCGACGTTTTTCGCGATCGACCATTCGTTGTCGTTCAGCACCACGATGAACCGCTTCGTCTGGGCCCGGACATTATTCAGCGCTTCGTAACTGATCCCGCATGTGAACGCGGCGTCGCCCGCCACAACCACGATGTGCTCATTGCCCCCGCGCAGATCGCGCCCGACCGCCATGCCCAAAGCGGCGGAGAGCGCTGTCCCGGCATGACCCGCACCGTAACAATCATGCTCGTTCTCGGTGCGCAGAAGAAATCCATTGAGCCCACCGAATTGACGCATCGTCGAGATCCGATCGAGCCGGCCGGTAAACATTTTGTGGACGTAACCCTGATGACTCACGTCCATGACGAACCGGTCCTTCGGCGTGTTGAAAACGCGATGGAGCGCGATCGTGAGCTCCACGACACCGAGATTTGGCCCGAGATGGCCGCCCGTCTGGGAGAGGACTTGGATCAGCACGTCGCGCACTTCCTGCGCAAGCTGTGGCAGGTCCTGTTCGCGCAGCGCCTTGATGTCCGCCGGCGACCTTACGCCGTCGAGCAAACGCTTCGGCGCTTCCGTCGCCGCCGTTGTTTCAGAAGAGTCTGACTTCGTCATTTTGTTTCGCTTCCTTTTCCGATGGGGGATTATCGATGTTCGCCTCGTTCGCCTGCTCAAAATCTTTCACGACCTTTTTGCCGGCACTATTGCGGGCAATGATTTCGATCTTTTGCTCGGCGCTGGCAAGTCGATCCTGACAGACTCTGACCAAGCCCATTCCCTCTTCATAGCGCACGATCAATTCCTCCAGGGGCAATTTGCCCGACTCCATTTGATCGACAATTGCCTCGAGTCGCTCCATGGCCTGCTCAAAGTTTGGCTCCGCTGCGGGCGGTTTGGGCTTGCTGCTCATCCCAGACTCGCAATTAAGCACAGCGCGCCTGCCGAGAAAAGCGTTTTAGCGCGCGGCGACACATCGCGGCTGTAAAAGCATTCTGTAGGGGAAGCTGACAGCTTCCCTCTTGGCTGCGTAAAAGAACGATCTCGTCCCCTAAACGAAGCCACACGGGAAACTGTCAGTTTCCCCTACAGGTCACGGCTTCGTCGCCAGGATCAGCGGCGAAGGACCGGGCGCGGCGAGTTTGCGGGCCTTTTTGAAACCGGCATCTTCGAGCCAACCCTTGATCTCGTTGAAGCTGAAAGTCTGGCCGCGCTCGCTGTGCATTAGCATGGTGACGGCAAAAATTAGCCCGTTAGGCGGGCCGGTTCGGGCATCGTTGACCAGCCATTCGCCGATCGCAATCGTGCCACCCGACTTGAGCGCTCGAAAAACCCGTTTCAATAATTTCCGGCTTCGTTCTTCTCCTTCGGTGTGTAAGATGTGGCCTAACGTGGCGATGTCGTAGCCATTGCCGAACTCGGCCTCGAGCACATCGCCCCCGATGTAACTGAACCGATCCATCACGCCAAACTTCTGCGTGATCCGTTTCGTCGTCGGAATCATCTCGGCCCAATCCTGCGCCGTAACGCGGACCAGCGGTGATTGCTGGGCCAGCGCGATTCCCCAAATTCCGGACCCCGCCGCGATGTCGAGCACGCGCACCGGTTGGCGCGCTTTTGCGAGACGCAGAGACTGCCCGAGTTTCACCGCCGCCGGATAACTCATCGGGATGATATTCTCCACCAGCACCGAAAAAAATTCCGGCCCTTGCGATTCCTGGTTCACTGCGTGTGGAGGCCGTCCGGTCTTCACAACGTCACTCAGGTGCAACCAATCGGGCAGAAGATGAGTGCTGACCATGGCAAAAAATCCGGCCAACGTGCCTGGCTTGCCGCGAACGAGAAAGGCGGCGCTTTCCGGGGTGAGGGAATATCGCCCTGGTCGATTCTTTCTAAGCAAATCGAGACCGATGAGAGCATTCGCGATCGCGCGTAATCCGCGCACGGACGCGCCTGTTTCCTTGCTCAGTTGCTCGACTGTTTTCGCGCCATCCGCCAGGGAGTCGAATAATTTGTTGTTCACCGCCGCGCCGATAATGAGCGGTGGCGCATAAGCAAACCCGAACTGCATCAAACGCTCGGGCGTGACCTGTTTCGAGCGGGTAGTGTTCTTTGGCATGTTGCGTTGGCTCCGTTGGCTCGTAACATCGACAATTAACGAGTCCGCGCGCTTCTTTCAACTCGAGTCATGTCGAACGATCGTTCCGAAGAAAAAAAACTGCGCGTACTGTCCTTTGTCGTGCATGCGACACGTGGCGTGATTCGCGATCAAAAGGCGCGGCGACGCACGATGCTTGTATTGCTGTTGGCCGCGCTCGTGCTGTTGTTAGCAGGATCGACAATGTTGCAGGCGCCGCTCAACCCGCGTGAGCATCCGTTTGGTTTTTTGTTGTTTTGGATCGCGTGCGGCTGGCTCACCTTGACCGCGCTGTTGCTGGCGATCTTCGATGTGCTGCTGGTGAAACTAGGGGCGCGCAGGACAAAGCGGGCGTTGCGGGATAATCTCGAAAAGAAAAACGCAACGCCCAACGTCCAATGAAAGAAGCAGACGCGTGTCCTTGGAGAACGCGGGAGCAAATGGAAGCCACGGAACGGGCGACGCTGGCGCCGTTTGCGCAAAAGTCGGCCGATTCGCGTGGGCGCAAATACTCGGAGCCGAGCCACGCCTTTCGCACTGAATTTCAACGCGACCGGGCGCGGATCATTCATTCGCGCGCATTTCGCCGAATGGAATATAAGACCCAGGTTTTTCTGAACGGGACCGGCGATCATCTGCGGACGCGGTTGACGCATTCGATCGAGGTGGCATCGATCAGTCGTACTATCGCTCGCGCATTAGGCCTGAATGAAGATTTGGCCGAAACGATCGCATTGGCGCACGATCTCGGGCATTCGCCCTTTGGGCATTCCGGTGAACAAATGCTGGCCGAGTGCATGATCGGTCACGGCGGGTTCAATCATAACCAACAAAGCCTGCGGCTGGTCGAGCTGCTGGAAAATCCGTATCCCAGTTTTCCGGGTCTGAACCTGACATTTGAGGTGCGCGAAGGTTTGAGAAAGAACGAGCACGCGTTCGAGACGCCGGATGGATTAAAATTTAGTCACCCTTCGCTCGAAGCGCAGATCGCCGATTTGGCTGATGAAATCACCTATTATAGTCACGATCTCGATGACGCGGTCGATTTTGAAATCCTCAGCGCAGCGCAATTACGCGACGTGACGGTGTGGCGCCGCAATTGCGAGCAGGTGTTATCGCGTTATCCCGATGCGCGCGAGCCGGACCTGCCCAAGCTGATTATTCGCAATATTATTGACACCGAAGTGCGCGATGTGATCGCCACGAGCGCGAAATCGATTGCCGATGCGGGCGTGCAAAGCGCGGATGACGTGCGGCGGCAACCGGTCCGATTGATTCGCTACAGCGACGAACTCGAGGAAGCCAACCGTGCGCTCCGGAAATTTCTGTATGCGAACGTGTACTATCATCCCCGCGTCGCGGAGGTGAACCAGCGTGCCTGCCAGATGATGCGAAAAGTTTTCAAAGCCTACGTTGTCGATCCGGCGCGGCTCGGCGAAGCGGCCACTCGCCGGATCGAGAAAGAAGGTTTGCACCGGACGGTGTGCGATTACATCGCGGGGATGACCGATCGGTATTTGATGGAGGAGTTTTCCCGGATTAACGCCGATCGGGTGAGGGAGTGATTCGGATGCCCTCAATACTCCATCCTTTCCTCACCCGGGCGGATGAAAACCAAACTCGGCCTGAAGATCGCCCCAGAGCCACTCAACAAACCAATCCTTCTTAATCGCTGCGTTCCTGGCCCCGGCGACCGCCTCGGCTTTCCCGACTTCGCCGTTAACGCAGTAAAGATAAATGAGAAGAAACAAATCGTTCGCGTTAGAAAAACCGCGTTCGTTTTCTTGTTCCAAGAGTTGAATCGCGCGCGGAAAATTTCGGTCGGCCACGGCGCCGGCGATCAGGTCGCGACGCGTTTCCAAGGCTAACGAGGCGGGCGATTCGCGCGCGGCTTTTTCGGCCAGAGTGACTCTCCAGTCATCCGTCTCCTGCGCCGCCAGGACCGGCGCGCGCAATTTGGTGTAACGGAGGTAAACGTCCATCTCCGCCAGCCAGTTGCTCCCGGCCATCTCGGATTGGAACCGGGTCTCGCGCACGCCGAAGAAGATATCGAGTCCTTTCTTCCAGTCGCCCGGCCAAACCTGGCGAATGAGCGAGGAAGATGAGAATCGCTCCAGGGCCGCGTTTCTTTGCATGTAAGAGAAACCGAACTTGAATGCCGCGTCCAAGTCCGGAGGCGCATCGCTTAAGCGTTTCGGGTAAAAATCATCCAGCGGCTCGACCTCTTTTACGAGCCGCTCGACTTCCTCGCCATCCATCAAAAACAATGCTGACATTTGCTCTGGGAATTCGACCCCGATACGGCGGAGATCGGCACCCGTCTCGGGGTCTCTCCACAACTGGCGCGCGAGTATCTCGTTAGGCTCAGGCAGCGGTTCCTTGATTCCGATCATGATCCATTCCAAATCGTTCGTGGCCCAGAGAGATGCGTCGGGAAACACGTTGTGAAATGCGCGCAGAGTCGACTTGGCATCGGCCATTGTGACCTGATAGAGCGGCAACCAAAAACTCACGATGCCACCTTCCTTGAGTCGGTCCCTCATCAATCGGAAAAATTGCTCAGTATACAGATTCACCGTGCCGAGTGTTTTGAGCGGCGGCGGTTCGCCGGTGATGATGTCGTATTGGCCCGGACAGGATTGGAGGAAGAAGCGCCCATCCTGGACAAAGGTGGTGACGCGTGGATCGCGCAGCGGATTGGAGTAGCCGGCGCCCGAATAGGAATCCGCCAGATCAAATACTTCTTTGGAAATATCGACCACATCGAGATGCTTGAGGCGCCGGTCGCGCACGAACGCATCGGCCGTTACACCGACGCCGTAACAAATCAGCAGAGCGTCCTCACTTTGCGGCCGAAGCGCCAATGGCAAATACGCGAACAAACGCATGTAACGCTGGCTGCGCGGCTGGGTCGCTGACATCGAATACGAGTTTGTGACCAGCCGGTAGTAATATGGCCCGGCCGCGAGATCGCGCCGGAGAAGCTGAAAAGTGTCCGCGGTGCCCTCGATCTTTCTCACGAAGATGGAACCATCTTGTTCGTAGGGCCGGCGCGCGTTGGCGAAATGGAGTTGGTCGCGGTGATGGGGAAAGATCGATAAGATTAAGAAGAACAGCGCCCCGAGCGCGATGGTGACAACTCGCAACCGGTCGCCCATCGCCACGAGGAGGGCCAAAAGAGCGTAGAGGACCGCGCTCGCGATCAGGCTGGTTTGAAATCCAAAACGGGGCAGGAAAACAAATCCGGCGAGCAACGGCCCGCAGGCCGCGCCGATAGTGTTCCATAGGATGGTTAGGCCAGTGCCGTTCATCCGTCCGGCCACCTCGCGTTGCACGGCAGCGGCGATGGTCGGCAGCAGGATTCCGGAAAGACACGCCACCGGAAACATCAGCGCGAATGACAACAACCCGATCTGTTGCCACGCACGGATGTCGAACGAGGTTTTATCCCACGAAGTGGTCGGAATCGGAAAAAACAGATACGACAAAAGCGTAGCGACCGCCGCGAGGAACAACAGAACGGGAAGCAGTTGTCGATCTTGCCGGAGCCGTGCCGGGATGAGGCTCGAAAAAATCCCACCCAGTCCGATCCCGGCCAGAATCATCGCGAGCATGACGCAAAATGCGATCGAAGAAGACGAAACGTACAATCGCAGAAAGCGAAACCAAACGACTTCGAGCGTGAGCAGGGTCAGGCCGGTTCCCGCGCTGGCGATCAGCATTCGCCACGGGGTCGATTTCGCTGCGAAGAAAACGGGAGTGTCCACGGCCGGTTCTGCTGTTTGGCTGGAAATGATGAGCGCGAAACTCGCTGCGATTATGCAAATGGCGGCCGCAGTCAGCGCCGTTCCAAACAGTCCCCACATTCGGATCAAAATGGCCTCACCTAACAACGAGCCCGCGACGGCTCCGAGCGTGTTGCATCCGTAGAAAACGCCGATGGTCCGGCTGTACCTCGTATCGGCGGAGAACTGGATCTTCGACCAAAACTGGCAGCGTCAGACCCATCGCCGTTGCCGGGATGAGCAAAATCAGGAAGGAGAGGAAAAACCGAAGGAGGTTCAACAATTCCTGATGAGGCCAGAGCGATTGGAAGAGCGGACGCAGCCAAGCTCCGATGAGCGGAAGCGCGAAAACCAGTGTGCAACCAAAGATAGCGACGAGGATCTCCAGGCCCGCATACACGCAGAGCGGCCGTGCCGTTCGCAATTTCCAGCGCGCCGCGATCCCGCTTCCGACGGCCAGACCAGCCATGAAGCTCGACAAAATCAGCGCTGCCGACCAGACGGAATTTCCAAAGGCCAGGCCGCTCAGGCGCAGCCAGAGCGTTTCAAACAAGAGCGCGCTGCATCCGGAAAGAAAGAGGATCACCGAGACGAAAGCGACGCGCACGGCGCAAGATTCAACGCGGCCACGCGAACGTTCAACACTCAATCGCGCAGGGCTTCGTCGCTTAGAAAACGAATCACGAGACGGAGGCGATCGTTCACGGATAGCTCTTCCAGGACGCGTTGACGGCGGAGCGGATCGGTCACGAATGTCGATGCCACCAGGTCGGCCAGCATTTCCGGATCATTCAGATCCGAGAGATATCGGTCCACTTTTGGCGGAAGTCTTCGCCCATCGCCTTTCAATTTGGAATAAAGCTCGAGAACTTTTGCGCTCAACGCGTCGGTCTCCACGGACGACGGAATTTCAGATTCCAGACGCTCGATAGTCGCGATCGGAAACGGATTTTCCTGTTCGAAGCCGGTGAAGCGGACGCGCTCGAGTCCTTGCAAAATGAGATTGGAAGTGCCATCGCCGCGACCGACACACGCGCGAATAAGGCCAACGCTGGCCACGTGAAAAAAATCTTCGGCAGCGAACCAATCAGCGCAGCTCGGCTTGATCAGCGTGACGCAAAACATGCGGTGGTTTTGCAGCGCACGGTCGAGCATTTCGCGATAGCGCGGCTCGAAAATATAAAGCGGAAGAAGCGCGCGCGGGAAAAGGACCGCGCCGGGGAGCGGCATGACGGGGACTTCGTCGGGAACAGTCATTGGAGAACGCTCAACCTGGCCGTTATGCTTCGCAAGAGAGACGCAATTTACAAATGGTAGTGATACTGGTTTTCAACCGAGCCAAACTGTAGCGTCACGGCGCGGAAATCATACTCGCGCGCGCGGTGAACCCCGGTTAACTAGAAGCCATGCAACGAAAGATCGCATTGCTATTTGCCGGTCAGGGCGCGCAGAGCGTCGGGATGGGGCGCGATTTGGCCGAGCAATTTCCGAGCGCGGCCGAGTTGTTCCAAAGAGCGGATAAAATCCTCGGGCGCAGCCTCACCGGTATCGCCTGGAACGGTTCAATCGAGGACCTGACCAGGACCTCGAACTGCCAACCGGCCCTGTTTGTGCATGGACTGGCCGGGCTGGCTGTGTTGCGCGATATGGCTGGGGAATTTTCCATTGGCGGCGCGGCCGGGCTGTCGTTAGGGGAAATCACCGCGCACGCCGCGGCCGGAACGTTCGATTTCGCGACCGGGCTGAATTTGGTGCAACGGCGCGGCGAACTTATGGATGAAGCCTGCGCGGCCACCAACGGGGCGATGGCGGCGATGATTGGCGGAGCAGAGAATGACGTGCGCCAGCTGGCCGCGGACCACGATGTCGATGTAGCTAATATCAACGCGCCGGGACAAATCGTGATCTCGGGCGAGCGGGCCAAAGTGGAAGTGGCGGTCGGTGTTGCCAGAGAATATGGAATTCGTCGGGCCACGATGCTCAATGTCGCCGGCGCGTATCATTCGCGGCTGATGGACACGGCCTATCAAGCGCTTGGCCATGCGCTGATTGACGTGGAGCTGCAGCTGCCGCAGTTTCCCGTGATTAGCAATGTGACCGGAGACGAAGTGAAAGCATTGCCCGAGATTCGGCAGACACTACAGGACCAAGTCACGAGCACGGTGCGCTGGACCGACTGTATGGAGCGGCTTGTCGATCTCGGCTGCAACTTTTTCATCGAGCTCGGACCTGGCAGGGTGCTGGCTGGTTTGCTCCAACGCATTGACAAGGGCGCCGACGTGATCTCGGTCAGTGATGCTCAATCAGCGCGCGAATGCGCTGAGCGGCTGCAAGATCGACAATGAAGACTCATGACCGTAATGTCGGCGCATGACACTGGTCGAAAGAATTGATTCCAATTTAAAAGACGCCATGCGCGCCAAGGACGCGACCAAACTTGGCGTTCTTCGCATGTTGAAATCGGCGCTGAAAAATGCCGCCATCGAAAAATCGGGCGCGGAAGGGCAGCTCAACGATACCGAGGCGGTTCAAGTAATCCGCAAGCAAGCCAAACAACGCCAGGATTCCATCGAGAGTTTCGAAAAAGGCGGCCGCGCAGAATTGGTCGCGAAAGAAAAAGAGGAATTGTCGATCTTAAATTCGTATTTACCCGCGGCGATGAGCGCGGAGGAGTTGTCGAAGATCGTGCGCGAGACGATCTCGGAACTCGGCGTGACTTCGAAAGCTCAAATGGGCGCGGTCATGAAGGCATTGCAGGCGAAAGTTGCCGGACGCGCCGATGGCAAGACATTGAGCGCGGAAGTGCAGAAACAACTGCAGTAAGAGAACGCCGAACGTCCAACATCCAATATTGCATGCAAGCCTCTGAATTTAGCATTGGGCGTTTTCTTCTCCATTCATGCTAGCCGCCATCATTGTCGCGGCGGGCAGCAGCCGGCGCATGGGCTTTGACAAATTGTTTGCCGAGATTGTGGGCAAACCTGTCATCGCGCATTCGCTGAACGCGTTTGCTCGGACGGAGTCGGTTGGCCAGATCATCGTTGTCGCGCAAGAAGATCGACATCGCGATATCGAGCAGATTGTGCGCGATGGAAATTTGAACAACGTCCGCGCCATTGTTCGTGGCGGCGAGCATCGACACGATTCCGTTCATGCCGGTTTAGAAGCTGTGAGCGGCGACGCGAAATACATCGCGGTGCACGACGCTGCGCGCCCCCTGGTCACGCCGCAACAAATAGAGCAGGTGTTTGAAAAATGTCGGGACTATGGCGCAGCCAGTTTGGTCGAATCGATTCGCGACACGGTCAAGCGCGCGGATGTCGACCCATTCGACTCGCGTTCAGGGCAAGTTCTTCGCGTTTCCGAGTCGGTGGATCGACATGGACTTTACGCCATGCAAACCCCGCAGATCTTCGAGAGAAAGATTCTCGAAGAGGCCTATCAAGCCGTCGCCGAGAAAAAGATGGTGGTGACGGACGAAGTCTCGGCGGTCGAACTCATAGGGCACAAAGTTGCGCTGGTTGTGAACGATGAGTTCAATTTCAAAATCACCTACCCGCGGGATTTACCCCTGGCCGGATTCATCCTTCGACAGCGCGGAGTGTAGCGCGCGTCTTCGGCTGCGAGTTTGTTCTTCAGCAAAGAACAATCAATCGGTAGAATTTCAAGGTGCTCGATAACCTGCTGCAACGCATTGCGTCCGCCGATTTGACGGAGCTGATGTCGATTTGGCGGGCACGCGACCCGGCGATCTTTGCGCGAGATCCCGAGAATTATCGAGTGCTGGGCGATCGTGTGCTGGCCCAGGGCGAACCGCTGCTGGCTCACGACGTGATTCGCGAAGGGCTCGGCCATTGGCCTAACGACGTGCGGCTACGCCAACTTCAAGGCCTCGCTCTAGCCCGCAGTGGCGCTACCGAGCGCGCCAACGCCGTTCTCCAAAAGTTGCACGCCGAAGGACAGACTGATGAAGAAACGCTCGGCATGCTGGGCCGCACGTTTAAGGACCTGGCCGCCGCGGCACCGAAATCGGATCTGCGCATCCAATCTTTGAGACAAGCGGCGGAGATCTATAACGAGGCCTATCGAGCAAGCGGCGGTTATTGGTCGGGAATAAATGCCGCGACAATGAGTTTGCTCATTGGCGAGAAGGACCGCGCGCGAGAAATTGCGAACCGGGTGCGGGAGCAATGCCGAAAAGAAGATCGAGAGTCAGGCCCCGATTTTTACTGGAGATACGCGGTCCTCGGCGAAGCCGCCCTCATCTGTCGCGATTTAGGGCAAGCTGGAGAATGGTATGCGCGCGCCGCCAGCGAAGGAAAAAATCGTTTTGGTCATATCAATTCCAGTCGGCGAAACGCGCGACTGATCCTGGAAAACTGGGGAGAAGATCCGAATTGGATCGACAATTATTTGCGGGTCCCAAGTGTGGTCGTGTTTGCCGGGCACATGATTGATCGCTCGGACAGAGCGACGCCGCGGTTTCCTCCGGAAATAGAGGACGCCATCGCGGAGGAAATTCGGCGTAGGATCGACAGTTTAAATCCTGGCTTTGGTTTCGCGGCAGCAGCTTGCGGCTCAGACATCTTGTTTCTCGAAGCGATGCTCGATCGCGGCGCGGAGAACACGATCGTGCTGCCGTTCAATACAGAAGAGTTTGTTCGGGAGAGTGTCGATTTTATTCCCGGCTCAAACTGGCGCGAACGTTTCGATCGCGTCGTGGCGCGTGCCGCCCGGGTGATCACGGCATCCAACCAGCGCCTCGAGATCGGCGGGATATCTTATGAATTTTGCAATGAATTGTTGCTCGGCCTGGCCACAATTCGGGCTCGTCAACTCGATACTGAGTTGATTCCTTTAGCTGTTTGGAACCGAATAACCGGCGATGGACCCGGCGGCGCCGCGAGCGCCGTTGAACTTTGGCGTGCGGCCGGTCATGAGCCGGAGATTGTCGATCTTGCAAAGATGTTCGAAACGCGAGTGTCTGGGCCGCGTTCGGAATCCCCATCGGCGGGAACACCACCACGAGGTTTCGATCCCGAATTCGGCTCGCGGATTGTGGCGATCCTTTTTGCCGACGCCGTTGGCTTCAGCAAACTAACCGAGCCGGAGGTCCCACGCTTCATGTGCCATTTTCTCGGCCCGATCGCGCAATTGTGCGACAGATTCAAGGCCGGACTGCTCGCCAAAAACACGTGGGGCGACGGTCTCTACTTTGTTTTTTCCGATGTCGATCTTGCCGGCAATTTCGCGCTGGAGCTGTCCCACCTTGTTGCCACTGAGAACTGGGCAGAGAAGGGCCTCCCCGCGGGATTAAGTCTGCGCATCGCGCTGCACGCCGGCCCAGTTTACGAATTCGACGATCCGATCACCAGAAGTCGCACCTACACCGGAACACACGTGAGCCGCGCGGCGCGGATCGAACCGGTCACGCCGCCGGGACAAGTTTATGCCAGCGAAGCGTTCGCGGCGCTCGCAGCCGCTCATCGGGCCAGCGGTTTCGTTTGCGACTACGTTGGTCAAACGCCGATGGCAAAAGGTTACGGGACATTGCCGACATATCATGTGCAGCGTAAAGCTGCGAGTCCGCGCTTGTAAGATCGACATTGCTTTGATAGATACTCCGAGCGGTGACCCCTCGTCCGTTGATTTTCGTTTCCGCGGTGAGCCGTGAGCTTCGCAGCGCCCGGCAACTCGTGGCTAACACGCTGACGTTTCTTGGCTATCAACCAGTGTGGCAGGACATTTTCGGGACCGAGGGTGGCGATCTGCGTGGATTGCTGCGCCAGCAAATCGATCAATGCAAAGGCGTGGTTCAACTCGTTGGGCAATGTTACGGCGCGGAACCCCCGGGACCAGACGAAGAATTCGGCCGGGTCAGCTACACCCAATACGAAGCTCTTTACGCGAGGAAGCAAGACAAAAAAGTCTGGTACCTTTTCATCGACAAAAGTTTTCCGATCGACGCGCATGAACCGGAGCCAAGTGAGCTGCGCGAATTGCAACACGCATACCGCGAGCGCCTCCAGGCCGACACCCACGTTTATCATTCGTTAACGACGACGGAAGGACTCGAGGCGAGTGTTTTAAAGCTGCGAGACGATCTCACCCGGCTGCGTCGCGGAGTGAAACAGTGGGCGTTAGGAATGACCGCGCTCCTGGTTGTCATTGTCGGTTTAGTGAGTTGGCAACTCCATGGCCAGGCTGAGATGAAGACGGAAATCGCCAAGCTGCGCGAAGGAATCATGCAATACCCGCGTGCGGAAGCGCTGGTGCGCGGGTCGCGGACCACGACCGATCCGCCGATGCAAGAGCAGATTTACGCCGATCTCGGCAAACAACTCGGGGTCGATCCAAAACTTTTGCGCGAAAAATTACCGCAGTTGGCCAGCCAGTTAAAGAGCGCTCCAAACGCGAGCAGTTACGAACGGGCCAACGCAGCTTATGTGGCCAGCGATTATGCCGACGCGGAAAAGCTGGCATTGCTCGCCGCGGACGAGACCCGGAAATCCGAGCCGGGTGATTCGAGGAAATTGATGCAAGCTCTGGAATTGGCCGGCCTCTCGGCCCAACGGCAAATTCATTACGCGCGGGCGATGGAACATTTTCGCGAAGCGGAGAAATTTACCGATCGCGCTCGTAATCTGGACGACTGGGTCACCGTTCAACACGAGATCGCTGATTTGCTCATCGCCGATGGAAAATATGGCGACGCGGAAACGGTGCTTCGCCGCGCGATCCAGGCGCGGTCGAACGCTCTCGGGCCGGAGCATCCCGGCACGCTTGATAGCCGGCACCGTTTGATTTACGCCTTGAGTCGTCAAACCAAAAACGCGGAGGCCGAGACCGAGGCGCGAGATGTCCTGAGGCTGCGCGAGAGAATTCTCGGGCCTGAGCATGCCGATACACTTGTTAGCCGCTACGATCTCGGCGAGCCGCTCGTGAATCAGGGAAAATTCGCTGAAGCCGAAGCGTTGTATCGCGAGGTGAGCCACCTGAACGAAAAAGTCGTCGGCCCCGAACACCCACGCACCCTCGCTGCGCGGGTGGGTCTTGCGACCGTCCTGGGAAATGAAGGCAAACACGCCGAGGCCGAACCGCTTTATCGGGCAATCATCAGGCTGGACGAAAAACTGTACGGCGCGGAATACCCGAACACGCTCAACGACCGGATGAATTTGGCCACGACCCTTCAGCAGCAAAGCAAGTATGACGAAGCGGAAGCGGAATATCGCGACGTGATCAAACTCGACCAGAAAATGATCGGCCCGGAGCATCCGGACACGCTGAGCTGCCGGGTCAATTTGGCCGCATTGCTCAACCAAGAAAGAAAATACTCCGAATCGGAGGCGGAATGTCGCCAGATTATTGCCCTGGAAGAGAAGACGCTCGGCCCGGAGAACCAGCTCACGCTTTACACGCGCGCGATCCTGACAATCGCGCTGATCGAGCAGGGGAAATTCGAAGAGGAGCAGTACAAAGACGTTATTCAAGTGATGGAACGCGTTTTGGGACTGGAGAATCCCGCCATCTTGTATTGCGCCTCCACTATGGCCGAGGCGCTGGCCCGCCAAAACAAAAGAGCGGAAGCCGCTGAATTGTGCCGGCAGCTTGAAGACCACGCGCGCCAGGCCTTTGGCGAAAATAATCCATCGACGCAAAAGTACGCAAAGCTGCGCCAGAATTGGGACCAGCGATAACGCCTTAGAATATCATTCGAGAAAACGCCGAACGCCCAACGCTGAAGTCTGACTTCGACGTTCGATGTTGGGCGTTCGGCGTTTTCTGGCTGCACATTTCGCCGCTACCACGCTTCGGGCGCTTTGGGGGGCGGCGCGTTTTCTCGAAACGCTCTAGGCGCTGGCTGCGCCGAGCAACGCCTTTCGCATAGCTGCGAGTGGCGCTTCACGCGCGAGCCAGAACTCAAAGGCGAGCGCGCCTTGATGCAGCAACATCGATAATCCATTCGCGCCGCGTGCGCCGGCTTCCTCGGCGGCGCGGAGCAATCGGGTTTTGGAGGAAGCGTAAACCGCGTCGAAGACCAGGTGGTGCGGCATAAGCAGGCGAGCTGGAATTGGCGGCGGATCGCTCGGATTCAGGCCTAACGGAGTTGCATTCACGATCAGATCAATATCCGCCATTTGCGCGCGCATGGCCGTTTCGTTCCAGTCGATAATCTGAAGCCGTGCCGCGGGCCCGAGAACGCGTGGACTGGCAAAGAACGGGCGCAATTGATCGGCCAGCATTTTTGTTTTTTCCAACGTGCGATTCACGAGCACGAGGCGTTCGCAATTTTCCAACGCGCATTGCCAGGCAACGGCGCGTCCTGTTCCACCGCCCGCGCCGAGAAGCAGCACCCGCAGATCGCGCAGATCGACCGAAAATTCCTCACGAATCGCCCGCACAAACCCTTCGCCATCGGTATTAGAGGCAATCGTTTTTTGATCGCGAAACCGGACCGTGTTCACGGCGCCGTAACGTTTGGCCCGCTCATCCGCTTCGTCGATCTGAGCAAAACCGGCGATCTTATGCGGAACCGTTAGATTGATCCCAACGAAGTTGAGTTCCCGCAGCAAGACGAACGCCGACCTCAATTCGCCAGCGCGAATGTGAAAACGCGCGTATTGCAGGTCGATCTGGCACGCGTTCAACGCCGCGTTTTGCATATCCGGCGAGAGCGAGTGCGCGACCGGATCGCCCAAAACGCCGAACCGGATCGGCGGCGCGACATCCTTGCTTACGTCCCCCCAGTTTTGCAGATCTGCCAGCGTGAACCGATCGGTTGTTGACGTCACACGATTCCTTCGCGCAACGTGCCATGTTTGCCGGCTAACAAATTCTGAACCAGGTTGTAACCGCGCTTGTCCGCGTTGTGCGCTGCCCCGGCGAAATGATTCTCGATCTTCATCCGCGCGGAGCGACAGAAATAATCGGCCACCGGAAGAACTTCATCGGCCGGCGTGCCAGTGTCGATCTTCGATTGCGCAAACGAACAGGTCGCGCTCATCGCGAAAAGCTCCGTTGCGATCCCAACAAATCGGGAAAGGAGCAGTTGCTCCCGATCGAGTTTTGGGCCGAACCGCGCCATGGCGTGAAAAAGCCCGCGCGCAAGTCGTTTGCTCGCGCGCGCGGCGTAACGGACATGCGGCTGCAAATCGGAATGCAAATGGTCGATCTTGCCGGGGTCGGCCGGCAACCACTGGCGCGGATACCAACCGGCGTAGAATTTGCCGGAACTGAAAACGGCTTTGGCGCGCTCGGACATTGGCAACTGCGTGTTGAAAATCGCGCCGCCGACTTTCAAATGCGGATCGAGCGCCTCGCGCGCGATGAAGAGCCGCATGATTTCGCTCGAGCCTTCGAAAATCATGTTGATCCGGCAATCGCGCAGGAACCGCTCCACCGGAATCGGTTCTTCGCCACGACCGGCCAATGATTGTGCCGTTTCATAGCCGCGACCGCCTCGGACCTGCATCGCTTCATCAGCGATTCTCCACGTTGTTTCCGTCGCCCACATTTTGCACATGGCGGTCTCGATTCGGAGATCGCCCGCTTTGCGATCGACCAGCGCGGAAGTGAGAAACGTCATCGCTTCCATCGCGAACACGCTGCCGGCCATTTCCGCGATTTTGCCGGCAATGGCGGCGTGTTTCCCAATCGGCACGCCCCATTGGATCCGTTCGCTCGCCCATTTCCGGCAAATTTCGAGCAATCGTTTCGTCAAACCGACGCACGCTGCCGGGATTGTTAGGCGACCGGTGTTCAACGTTGTCAGCGCGACCTTTAAACCCTGACCTTCTTTCGCGATCATGTTTTCGCGCGGGACGCGGACGTTGGTGAACTTCACAATCCCGTTGTAGAGCGCGCGCAACCCCATGAAATGGCAGCGATACGTGATCTCGAGCCCCGGCGAGTTCACATCGACAATGAACGCAGTGATTTGTTTGCGCTCGCGGCCATTAACCATTTTCGATGGAGTCCGCGCCATCACGACGAGCACGCCGGCTTTGATCAGATTTGTGCACCAGAGTTTTTCGCCATTGAAAATGAACGCAGAACCGTCTTCGGTCGGCTCGGCCCGCAAGCTCATATTCGCCGGATCGGAGCCGGCGTTCCATTCCGTGAGCGCGAATGCGGAGATTTCCTTGCGCGCAACGCGCGGGAGATATTTTTGCTTTTGCTCTTCCGTTCCAAACAAGAGCAACGGCTGCGGAACGCCGATCGATTGGTGCGCGGAAACAAGCGCAGTCAGATTCGCGTCCCAACTGCCTAACAACATGGCGGCGCGCCCGTAATTAACCTGCGATAAACCGAGCCCGCCGTATTGCTTTGGAATCTTTACGCCGAACGCGCCCATCGCGAACAAATCGTCGATGTTCTTTTGCGGGATCTCGCCAGTCCGATCGATCTCGTCGGCGTCGATGTTTTCGCGGAGATATTTCTCTAGGCTGCTCAGAAACTCTTCGCCCGCCGCGCGGTCTTCGGCGCTTTGCGTCGGATACGGGTGGATGCGCGAGAAATCGTAACGACCGATGAAAAGGTTGCTGGCGAAACTGCCGCGATCATCGAGCGGATCGCGTGACGCCTCGGCCAGCTCCAGCGCTTCGCGCTGGCCTTTCGACATCTTCGACGTGTCGATGACCGAAGCTGCCGGTTTTTCCGACTTCGCACCGGTTTCCGCGGTGACTTGTTTCTCCGGCGCTTCGAGCGGGCTTTTCATATCAATCTGTCATTCCGAGCGTAGTCGAGGAATCTCCTACTATTCAAAGGAAGTTCGATGCGCGGCTCAGGTTGCATAAAATTTCGTTTCATCCCGCCCGTGTTTCTTCAAAACCTCGCATGGTGCAAATTTTTCGTCGATCTGTGCGAGCCGCGCCATTTCGTCGACCAGTTTGGTGATTCCGAAATCATCGGCGAAACGTAATGGTCCGCCGCGGAATGGAGCGAAGCCGGTCCCGAGAATCATGCCGTAATCCGCGTCCTCGGGCGAAGCAACGACTTGTTCCTCCAGGCAACGCGCGGCTTCGTTCACCATGAGAAAGACGAGACGATTGGGGAGGGCCTCCTCCGCCAAAGTGGCTACGGCGCCTTTCGAAGCGCGCCACTTCTCAATCGCTTCGCTCGGTGATTGCTGTTTGCCTTCGTATTTGTAAAAACCGCTGCCGGTTTTTCGGCCAAGCATTCTGGCGGATTGCATTTCGCGCACAATTTTCGGGCATTCATCGCGGCGGCCATAAGCTTTGGCCAGTGTATCGGCAATATCGACCGTGATATCGATTCCGACCTCATCGATCAAACGCAACGGACCCATCGGCATGCCCCATTGCAACAACGCGTTGTCGATCTTCTCCGCCGGCACGGCATTCTGGAAAAGTTCGGCTGCGTCAAGCAGATACGGGAACAAAACGCGGTTAACGAGAAACCCGGGACTGTCACGCACGAGAACCGGGAGTTTGCCAATTTGGCGGGCGAATCCGAGGGCGCGCTCCCGCGTTTCTTCCGACGTGTTTTTGCCGACGACGACTTCAATCAGCTTCATCCGGCTAACCGGATTGAAAAAGTGAAGACCGATGACACGCGCAGGCGAGCCGGTCTCGCACGCCAATTCGTCGATTGACAATGCCGACGTGTTCGTAGCCAGGATGGCGTTGGGTGCTTTCTCGGAAAGCTCTTGGAAAATTTCCTTTTTGATCGACATCTTTTCGGACGCGGCTTCGATCACAACTTGCACGTCGCGCATTTCCACGTGGGCGGTTGAACAAATGATGCGCGCGCGGCCTTGCTTCGCTTTTTCTTCGCTCATCAAGCCGCGCTTGACCGCGTCGCCGTAGGTTTTGTCGATGTTCGCCAGTCCGCGATCAATCAATTCGCGGCTGACGTCGCGCAGAATCACGGTCACGCCGCGCGAGCTGAGCCATTGCGCAATGCCTGCGCCCATCACGCCGGCACCGATCACGGCCGTGTGCATCACTCTCTGTGGCGGCGTCTTGGCGCTGCCTTTTTTGTATTTCTCGGCCAGGAAAAAATTCCGGATCAGATTCCGGGTCGATTCCGTTTCACCAAGATCGACAATCGCATCGAGCTCGCGCCGCAATGAATCTTGAATCGAACCGGTGAGTGCATGATAAATGACGTCGAAAGCGCGGGCCGGCGCTTCGTTGCCGATCACGTGGGGAGATTTCACCCGAGTTTCAATGTGCGGCGGCGAAGGGGTAGAGCGCTTTCCCGCGGCGACTTTTCTTTGGGCGGCGTCAATCAACCCTTCGCGAGAAGCGAGTTCATCGACGAGCCCGATCTTCAACGCTTCATCGGCCGAATGCAGTTTGCCTTTGAGAATGACTTCGCTGGCGGCTTCGAGTCCGATCAGGCGCGGGAGACGAGTGCAACCGCCCCAGGCCGGGACGAGGCCGAGCGTCGTTTCCGGCAAACCGATGCGCGTCGCCGGGTCGTTCGACGCGACGCGATGGTCGCAGGCCAGTGTAATTTCATAGCCGCCGCCCGCGCACGCGCCGTGAATCGCCGCCACGCTCGGAACTTTTAGCGCCGCGATCCGATTAAAAATGCGCTGGCCTTCGGCGATGAACGCGCGCAGCTCGCCGCTTTGCGCCTGGCGCAGCAGCGTCTGCAAATCGGCGCCGGCGATGAAAATCGATTTTTTTGCGGAAGAAATGATGACGCCGCGCAGTGATGCATCGCTTTCGATAGCATCGAGATGCTCATCCAGGTCGCGCAGCGTCGCGGCGTCGAAGATGTTCGCGCCGGACTCAGGGCGATCGAATGTGAGCGTGCAAATGCCATTGTCGATCTTCCGTTGAATCATCGGTGAAATCGCCGCAACCATCGCGTTTCATTTTGGCCGGTTTCTGGCAAATGCCAAGCTGAGAGAAATAAATGGAGTAACGGAGTTGTGGAGTGATGGAGTGATGTGTGCTAGAAACGCGGCGTGGTTGGAAAGCTGCTAACGCCGGAAATTCAGAGTCTCATCGCCGCACGCAATTTTGGCGGGTTGCGACAGCTTTTCATGGATTGGCCGCCGGCGGATGTGGCCGAGGTGATTGTCGATCTTCCGGCGGACGATCGGGTGATCATTTTTCGTGTCCTGCCGGCGGCGTTGGCTGCTGACGTTTTCGAGTATCTCGATGTCGAGACGCAGCAGGAACTGCTCCACGCCATGGCCCACGAACAAGTCGTCGCCATCCTGAACGAGATGTCGCCGGACGATCGCACGGCATTGCTCGAAGAAATGCCGAGCGCGGCGGCGCGGCAACTCATCCGGTTGCTCACGCCGCAGGAGCGACAAATCGCGCAATCGCTGCTCGGTTACCCCGAGGGCAGTGTCGGGCGGTTGATGACGCCGGATTTCATCGCCGTCCACGAGGATTGGACGGTAAAAGAGGTGCTCGATTTCGTCCGTGAAAATGGACGCGATAGCGAAACCCTCAATGTGCTTTATGTGGTCGATCAACGCGGCAAGCTGATCGACGACGTGCGGATGCGCGAGTTTCTGCTGCGCCCGCTCGATGTTTGCGTGCGCGATATTCGCGACCAAAATTTCGTGGCGCTGAACGTGACCGATTCGCAGCAGGACGCGCTCAACGTTTTCCGCAAGTATGATCGCATCGCGCTGCCGGTGATCGATTCGAACGGGGTCCTCGTCGGTATCGTGACCATCGACGACATGCTCGACGTGGCCGAGCAGGAAGCGACGGAAGACATCCAGAAACTCGGCGGTATGGAAGCGCTGGACGAGCCCTACACGACCATCCCGTTTCTGCGGATGGTAAAAAAACGCGCGACCTGGCTCATCCTTCTTTTTCTGGGCGAAATGCTGACCGCAACGGCGATGCAGGGCTACAACAGCGAGATCGAGAAGGCAGCGATCCTTGCGATGTTCTTACCGTTAATCATTTCCAGTGGCGGAAACTCCGGTTCGCAGGCCACTACGCTGGTTATTCGCGCCATGGCGCTGGGTGAATTGGCGTTACGCGATTGGTTTGGCGTCGTGCGCAAGGAACTCATCTCCGGCCTGTCCCTCGGACTTATTCTTGGCACAATCGGATTTTTCCGAATCAGTTTGTGGCAATATCTGCACATTTTTAATTACGGCCCATATCATTGGCTGGTCGCGATTACGGTTGGCGTGGCGTTGGTCGGCGTCGTGTTATGGGGAACGCTCAGCGGAGCGATGCTGCCATTTCTGCTGCGTCGCTGCGGACTTGATCCGGCGGCGTCGTCCGCTCCGTTTGTCGCGACTTTGGTCGATGTGACGGGCTTGGTAATTTATTTCAATGTCGCGCTTTTTATTCTTCGCGGCACATTGCTATGACGAAATCGTCGTGGGCCGTAGCGTTATGGTGACGATGATCTCCTCGGCGCACGCCACAACCAAAGGCCTCAGTCAAATTGTCACGCCGGACCTTCAAGAGGCCGGTGATCTTTCCCTGAGTCGCCAGATTCAGGACAAACGCATCGCCAATCTGTATCAATTGCAGGCCGAGATGAGCCTAACGAAATAGGCAGAGCTCTGTTATCTGTTGGCCTGGTCAACTGGTCGCATTTCGATGTCGATCCCCCAGTAGCGAGCGTCATGGGTGCTACTTGGCTTCGATATGAGTGCCGCGCCTTTGACGCTAAGACGCATGCGCAGGACGAGCTACATCTTTACCTCGACCCATTGGTTACGCGCGCGCGAGTCCGCCACCGCTTGCACGACGCGCATGTAACGCACGCCTTCTTCAAAATTCGGACGCGGCCGGACGCGGCCCTTCGATTTCACCGCGGCGATGAAATCCTCTTCCACATGCCAACCGCCTTCGATCTCGGGCGGAACATCGAGAACGTGCAATCCACGATCGCCCACGCGCCCGGCCTGGACGATATCGGAGGTAAAATCATAGATCAAAGCGCCTAACGAGCCATAAATTTCGAGCCGATCTCCCGCCGCATGCGCATCGATCGCACTGAACTCAAGCACCCCCTCCGCGCCGTTGGCAAGGGTGCAAAGCACGGTGAGCAAATCCGGAATGATGACGTCATAATCCTGCCGGACCGGGTAGATCGTTTTTCCACGTGCGAAGACCGCTGTGATCTCGCCGAGCCAGCGCTGCAATACTTCGACGTAAATACCGAGCGTCATCACATTCAAACCGCTGATCTCGATCCGTTGCCGCCAATGTGCTGGCGCGTCCGGATCCAAATAGTTGCCGTTAAAACTTTGCAGCCGGACATGGTGTGGGCGGCCGATGTAATCTTCGGCCAAAAGTTTTTTTACCAACAAATCCGCGCGCAATCCGTAGGGCGGCGGGCAGAGCATCGTGACCAGCTCGGGATAACGTTTGGAAGTCGCGAGCATTTCTTCCGCCTCGGCCAAATCCATCGCCATTCGGGCCTGACAGAAAACATGCTTGCCGGCTTCGAGCGCGGAAATAGTGACCGCCGAATGCATATATGGCGGGGTGCCGATCCAAACCACATCAAGGTCGGGCAATGCAACCAAATCGGCCCAGTGCTGCATCGGCGTGGCATGCGGCAAATGTTCCTGACAAAAATTTTCCGAACTTTCGTAAGTCGAATTGGATACGGCGACGATCTCAACGTCCGGCATTTTCTTTAGCGCCGGCAAATGGCGTCGCTTGACGATCTCGCCCGCGCCGACCATCCCGATCCGCAACTTTTGGTTATTTTTCTGCGTCATATCTTCAAGCGATGGTCGATCTTGCGCTGTTCGCTACGACAGTGCGAGAGTAAAATTTGACCGCCGCGCGGAAGGCGCGTTCAACAATCACTTGACAAAACGCACCTCTGCCGGACGTTGGCGATTCTTTTTCGAATCATGGCAAAAGTTTGCGATATCACAGGGGCCAGGGCCACGCGCGGCAGCATCATTCATCGGCGCGGTATGGCGAAAAAGAAGGGCGGAGTTGGGCGTCACGTGACTAAAAATGTGCCGCGCATTTTCGCTCCGAATCTGCACGAACACCGCATTTGGGTGCCGGAGTTGAAAAAGTTTGTCCGGGTGCGCGTCACCGCGCGCGGCCTGAAGACGATCAACAAGAACGGCGCTTATCGGGCGTTGAAAAAGGCCGGCGTGGTTTAGGCGGTGGGTGTAGCGGCGGTTGGGTCAACCGCCGATTCCCCACTCGGGATTGTTCCCTCGTTGCCAACGGCTGACACAGCTGCCTCTACCGTTTTTATTTTGGCACGCGGCAAATCGAGCGAGCCATCGTTAAACTCGATCACGTGACCTGCGCTGATCAGCCAATGCAGGTCCGAAGCCAACGCCATTTTTCGCGGTTCCATTTCTTCCGGCGCAAGATCAACAATTATTTTTCCGGCCAGATCTTTGCGCGGAATGCCGGGATTCTCTGCCAGGGTCTTCAAGATGGCGTTAACGAGCTCAGACACACCAGTCTGTTCGTGAATGAACGGCTGCGGACGAACCGGCGAAACGAACAGCATCCCGCGGCGATGCCGGAAGACCTGCAGACCGGCCTGGCGGAAACGGCCGGCCAGTTCCTGCATCAGATTCGAGGGGGATCGGTTCTCGCGCACCCAAGCCTCCTCGATCGCTCGATGCAGCAGCCGATCTGACAAATGCCGGCTCGCCACTCCACCGATGCCGACTTCTTCAACGCTGCGGACGAATCCTGGCAAATAATTCGCCTTGAAATGCCGCTCCGTTTCGGTGCTGGAGGAAAACGCCGCCGGGGTTTCCTCGCGTAAGGTCGTGTAAGTCGTTACTCGCTGCGTTTCCTTTTTCCATCGTTCGACCAGCTCCAGATCATTCACGATTTCAATCTGCCTCTGGTAATCGGCAAAGCTCATTCGCCGGCTGAACCGTTGTTCGTAAAGCGTCCGCAATCGCGGTTGATAAGTATGATAGTTGGTCGGGCCTAACAAAGTGCCGCTCAACCGATCGCGTGCGATACTGCTGAAGTTCCCCTTGATTGGCTCGCCTTCGGTGATGTCGATCTTGTAAAAATCCTGCTGCGCGAAACGGAACGCATTTTCTTCGAGAAAATGTCGATTCACGGAGATCGCGCCGTTTTCTCCGAGCTGGTAAAGCGGTGAGTCAGGTTTGGCGGCCAGCCGAACCTCGTAACGCTCCGGTTTTTCCAGGAACAGTCGGGCCAAATGAAAGAGCGAGTAGGCAACGGCGCCCGATTTGATTTGTTCGACGACACTGTCAAGAACCGGCGAGCGCGGCAGAAATCGAATGGCGACGTCCGGCGGCGGCGCAACGGGCGTGCGCGTCTCGCGATTTCGATGATCGTCCTTTCGGCCCCGAGGTGTGCGATCGTGTCGCCGCTGTGGCCGTCCTCCCCCGCTTTTCCGCATTGGACGTTCGCCACGGCGAATCCGTCCATCGGCGGATTGGACGTCGGGCTGCCTCCTCGCGAAATCTTTCGGAGTCGGGCGTTTTCCCCTTCCCCTCGGGCGCTCGGCCTCTTCTTCTCCAGTGTAATGCTCGAAGCGCTTGCCGCCGCTCGGTTCTTTCAACCACGCCGGCAATAACTTCAGGTCGAGCAAATCGATCGTCGGTGGAGATTCGGGCGACATCGCGGAACTTTAGGCTGATTTTTCTTCTCGCACAAAGAAATGAGACAGATGGGAGAAATATGACGAATCCGATGAGGGTGGCGCTATCGATTCTCGCGGTCGGGACGCTGTCATTTTTCGCCACAGTTTTGTTCAAGCTCTGGCCCGAGCTGACGCGAGCGACAAAGGTCGATCTCCCTTTTCAACAACCTTCGCCGCTTGAGCTGGCCGCGCTCCCCACGGCGGCGCGGTTTGATTTCCCGCTGGGCAGCGCGAACGGTGCCATGAGCTACAACGCGCAGCGGTTCACTGAGAACAATCATCTCGGCGACGATCTCAACGGTATCGGCGGCGAGGACAGCGATTTGGGCGATCCGATTTATGCGGTGGCGGATGGTCGCGTCTTGTTGGCGCAAGATGGCGGGCCGGGGTGGGGGAATGTCGTCATTCTGCTGCACGCCTACCTCGACAATGGCGAACGAAAATACGTGCAGTCGTATTACGGGCATGTGGAGACGATGCTGGTGCACGCGGGCGACGAGGTGCGGCGCGGACGACAGATCGCCATGGTCGGCAACGCCAGGGGCCAATATTTCGCACATCTGCATTTCGAAATGCGCGAATTCACCACGCCATTTGTCGGGCCTGGTTACCGCAAAGATAGCCACGGCTGGATTGATCCGAGCGCGTTCATCCGCGCGCATCGTGGTGCGCCGGACGATGATGTTGGTCGAATGCCGCTCCGATAGCTTGGATCGATAATAGCCCAGCGTTTCAACGCTAAACTCCGCGCTGGCATCTGTCGGCGCGCTCAATCGCTCGGTGGTTCACGCGAAAGCTTTGTAATGACTTAGCAGATAAGCCCAGTTCAGCGCGAGCGCCGCGATCACGAGGATGCGCGCGTATTTTCTTTCCGCGGTGGTTTGAAACTCGATGCGCAATCGCGGAGCGCGCCAGACAAGGACGACGAACGCGTAGGCATTGAAGATCGACAGTGCACAAAGCGCGATGAATACGACCGGGTTCCATTTCCATGCCGCGAGAAAATGTCCGTGAAAAAACTGGATGGCCGAACGCGTCGCGCCGCACGTAATGCATGGGAAACCGGTCAAATCGTGGAACAGACAACGCGGCCACGGCAAGCCGAGCGCAAACCAGCCCGCGGCGAGTCCGAGCGATGCTAGGGAAACCGCTAGCCAGATCAGTTCGTGGTCGATTCCGGTTGGGACGGGCGATCGGCGAGTAATGCGCATCGGGCCAAACTACTGCTTGGCGTGTTGCATCAACGCGCCGATGCCAACGCCCAGCATGAGGCTGAGCAAGAAAATCCCTCCGCAGCAGACAATCATCGGTAAGATCACGGCCATCACAGCACGTCCGGTATCGGTCTCGTGACTGCGGCTAATTCCTATACAATCGGCGATCAGTCCCCAAATAAGTGCAATAAGCCCACCGCAACACGGAATGATGACGAGCAGACTCGCTGCGCCGTAAGCAAAACTCAATGCGCGGAAAGTCGTTTCGAATGTTTTGTTCGCGCCGCCTAACAACATTAGACAAACGTGCACCAGCGCCGCCCAGATAAATAATCCGATGACGATCAAGATCGGCGTAAGAATCACTCGAAGAACGAGCACTGCGCCGCCGACGCTCGCGCCCACATAATTCTGCAACGAACCTTGCCGAGATAGCATGTCAAACCAGCCGAGTGAATGCAGCATCGCCGAAAGCAATATCCAAACAATCGCGCCAATGCTGCCGCCGATTACTCCGAAAAGGAGCGGATCGCCCAGGCCACCCTCGGTGCGCATGATCGTGAACGCTTCAGCCGGCCGAGTCAGCACTATTCCAACGGTTTGGACGAATGCATTTACGAAACCTAATTCGTGCCGCCGCTCCCACGGTAGTCCGGAGCGATTGATGGGCGCTGTCGTTGTCGATTCTGCGGTTGGCGCGACCATCGATGGCGGCGCCGGCGCCTGGGGTGGCGGCGCTTCGGCAGGTCGGGGGGCGGCTCCGATCAAGTCGGGAAAATCCGAGAGCGGTTTCCAGCTCGGCATCCCTTCGCGCCATCCGAGATCGGTAGAAACGAATCGGCCGGTGTGGAGACCTTCGCGAACTTCTTCTTCAGGAAATGCGCCCAGACTCGTTGCGCCCCGAGAAACGTGGATCATGGCCATAATGCTGGCGTTTTAGTAAACCCGGGCACACGACGCAAGCCAAAGTTGGCTGCGCCACTGTGAAATCGTGAATCACGAGTCGTGATTTGAGGCGGATTTACGCCTGTAACAATTTAACGATCCGTGGCCTGACCCGATATCTTGGAAATTCGACACGAAAAACTTGCCCCTATCAAACAGGCCCTGCATTTTGAGCGCCTATGCGCCGCCTGATCGTTGCATTTTTCGTTTCTGCAGTTGCGTTTTCGTGTTGGTTGTCGGATGCCGGAGCCGCCGGCCTGGCTGACTCAAAATCGCGCTTTGTTTACCAAGAAATGCCGGCAACATGACATCGGCTCCGATCGAGCGGCGTTATTTGCTCAACCGAATCATCCATCCGTTAGCACATGTCGATCCACGACTGGATCCGAGATTGACGCGCGCGGCGACCATCGCCGAGGAACGCGCCAATGCGCGCTCGCGTTTGCGGTGCTGGCATTATGTGAAGAAAGCCCTCTTGGCCGCGGGTGCCGTCAATTCGTATCCGAAAACGGCCTATGCAATTGAAGCGGGGCAGGAGCTGATACGCGACTACGGTTTCCGGCGATTGCCCGTGCGCGATCCATATGCCGCGCCGGTCGGCGCCGTGCTCGTTTACGGGACCAGGCAAGGCGGTGGCCATGTGGAAATCAGGACGCGCGACGGTTTCGTAAGCGACTATCATTCGAAGGACCGTTGCGCGTATCCTTTGGTAGCCGTTTATGCAAAATTCAGTTCCTGACGCGGTCCCGCTTGCATCACCACTAATACCAGTTTTTCACGTGCGGCCAAAAGTCGCGCAGATCAGTTTTTAATCCGTGGCACAAATAAATGTGCATTCGTTGCTCCCACGGCATCGCCCACGGGCTGCTTATCACTTGCCCCAAGTCTTCGACCGATTCGAACTGCGTGCGCTCGTCGTCGGCATCGGTGTCTAACACCAGCATGACCTCGCCGGTATAACCTCTCGGTCCCCAGATAAAATAATTTTGATGCCCAGAGAGCGCGGTCGGCAGCCCACGTTTCCGGCCAAAGAAATCGATCGCGCCGGCTTCACCGTAATTCTGGCAAAAAATCCCGGCCCGTTTTGCGTCCTCCGGCCGCAGGTGATGATAAACGTGTGCGACGGAAGCGACCATTTCTTCCCAGCCAAATTGATCGGCAAAAAGCTGTGGCAACGCGGCCGTGTGCGAAGTCTCTGTGCGCGGCAGTTCGAGATGAAATTCCTGCATGTAAGCGAGCAACTTTTCTGGCGGCAGAATCGGGAGGGCGAGCGGCGCGAGAAACGCGCCACAGACGAGGATCAGGCCGAGAAATGCTGGTTTAATCCATTGCCAGTGCGCGCGGAACAAGCGTTCTGCCACGACCGCTCCCGCGGCAAAGAGCATCGGATAGGCGGGCGCGAGATAGTAGACTTTGCCATGCAGAACGAGGAACACGCCGAGCGTGACAAGATAGGCGATGGCCAGTGCGCAATAGCGGCGGCCATGAGGCGAGGCAAACAGCCAGACCAATCCGCCTAACCAGAGCGGCAGCGTCGCCGGATTATTTAGCAATATCTGCTGCTTCAAAAACTCAAGAGGCGAGAGAGCGACGTTCTTGTTGCTGTGAGCGATGTTCGTGAGGAGCTCGTACGTGGCCCAATGATGTCGCGTCTCCCAGATAATGTTTGGCAGCGCGATCACGAGCGCGATCAATCCCCCGAGCCAAATCCATTTTTCGCGGAAGTGGTCCCGCAGTTGCGGGATTAGCAACAGCGCGATCAAAATTCCGAACCCGAAAAAGGCCATCGAGTGTTTGTTTTCCAAACCGAGCCCGGCGACCGCGCCAAACCAGAGCCAGAGTTTGGACGAACCGCCGTTGATAATATGGACCAGCAAATAAATGCAGCCCATCCAGAAGAGCGGTTCGAACGCGTTCATGGAAAAGAAATTGCCGACCGCCAGCAGGAATGTCGCCGCGAGGGCCGCGGCACAAGAGAGCGCAATCGCCCAGCCGCGTCCGCCGAATTCGCGCGCGATCATACCGGTAAGCACCACGATCCCAGCGCCTGCGATCGCCGGCAGCAAACGAATTCCCGGCAGCGGTGCGCCAAACAGAGCTCGGCTCAACCCAAGCAACCAGATCGACAATGGCGGCTGATCGACATAGCCAAATGCCAAATGCTGCCCGCATGCGAGATAGTAAAGTTCGTCGCGAAAATAGCCGTAGCGGCTGTTTGTGAGCAGATGGACCAGGAGCGCCGCGCTTCCGAAGATGAGGAACAACTGGGGATAGCGCGACCTTCCCTGCTTGGTCATTGCTTCGTCACTCATCATTCGAGCTTCGTCATTTCATAGATCGATGTGCCAGCCGCAAATGTCTTCAACACCTTCAGATCGCGCGACAGAACTACCAAATCGCCATCCGTGCCGGCTTCCAGCCGGCCTTTGGTTTCGAGTCCCACTGCGTTGGCCGGATTCAGCGTTGCCATCATGATAGCTTCATGGAGCGGCACATCGACATCGCGAACCATCGTGCGCACGAGATCGACCATGCGGGACGCACTGCCCGCCAGCGCGGAACGATCCGCCAGCAGACAAACGCCTCGCTCAACGACGCAGTCGTTTCCATAAAGAGAAAAATGTGATCTATCCGGCAAACCCGCGCCCGCAGTCGCATCAGTCACCAGCGAAATGCCGCGAGCGCCCTTGGCTCGGTATAACATCTTCATCAGCGTCGGCTGAACGTGATGGCGATCAGCGATCAGCTCGCAATTTATTTCCGGCTCGCTCAGCGCGAACTCAAGCAGCCCCGCCACGCGATGTCCCCCGCGCCGGCGCGCGCTCGACATGCAATTGAATGTGTGGGTCACGCTGTGCATGCCGCGGTCAAACGCCGCCCGCGCCTCCTCTTCCCACGCATCGCTATGACCACCGCTTACGCTGATCCCGTGGGCGGAAAACTTCTCGATCGCATCGAGTGCTCCCGAGAGTTCCGGCGCGAGCGTGACTCGTTTGATCACGCTCGCATGCTCCAGCAACCTCGCCACCGATTCCGGATTCGGTTCGCAAATGAACTCTTCCCTTTGCGCGCCCTTCTTCGCTTTGGCGATAAACGGACCTTCGACATGCACGCCGGTCATCTGCCTAACGGACAATCGATCCGCCTTCACCGAGGCTGCAACGGACAGGCCATCGCGCACCGCCTTGAGGACATCGACAATTGCATCGAGCGGCGCACTCGCCGTCGTGAGCAAAAGCGAAGTTGTGCCCCCGCTGGCGTGATAATCGCAAATGACGTGAAACGCTTCGGCTGTTGCTTCCATTGCGTCCCGGCCGACAGCGCCGTGCACGTGAAGATCGACAAAACCTGGCGCCAGATAATTCCCGCCCAGATCGACCACTTCTTCGCCATGTGCGCCGGTTTCGGGGCGAATGCCCGCGATCTTTCCGTTCTCGACGACGAGCTCGAGGCCACCCCGAATTCCATCGGGAAAAATCAGCGGACCGTTGGTGAAAATCATTGTCACGACACGAGACTACAATTTCCCGAGCCGGGATCGCCTGCGCCCGAGTTTTTTGAGAATCTGCGTGATGTTATCCATGCCGCGCCCAATCGAGGCCCTCGATCTTACAAGGTTCGTTAGCAAAGGGAAACTAGACAAAGCACCAGAGCCGACCAGCCCGACGACATTTGGATCACCGTGCCCCCTGCAAATTCGATCGAGCTAATCTTCGCGTTCATGCTAAAACTGCGACATGCCCAATTCTTGATGGGACGGGTCATCAAGACTTGTGGTACCCGGCCATTCTTGCGTGCAGGCTATCGCTGATGTGGTTGAGTGGAGACGCGCTTTATAAAATTGCCCGGCAGCTTTTTCTGGTCATCCAGAATAGCGCCGGCCGCGTCGCCAAGGTGCTCCTCTTCGGCCGGTAGAAACGGTTTAAAGCGATTCTTGTCGATTGCTTTCATGAACGCTTCGTGGGCCGAGACCATGCCGCGTTGCAGTAACGCCCAAATCGCGTCATCCATGAACTGCATGCCCTGCGATCTTCCGGACACGATAACGTCCTGAAGCTTTTGCGTAGCGCCCTCGCGAATGATGGCCGATACCGCCGCGTTCGCGATGAGAATCTCGTTCACCGCGATTCGGCCCGAGCCATCGGCTTTTTTCAAGAGAAGTTGAGCCAGGACCCCGCGCAACGAGTTGGCCAGCATCGCGCGCGCCTGCTCTTGCCGGGAAGCGGGAAACACGTCCACCATCCGATCGACGGTTTTGCGTGCGTTATTGGTGTGAAGCGTGCCGAAAACGAGCAATCCGGTCTCGGCGGCAGTGAGCGCGAGCGCGATTGTTTCTAGATCACGCATCTCGCCCACCAGGATGATATCGCAATCCTCACGCAATGCCGCTTTCAATCCGATCGGGAACGATTGGGCGTCCCCCGGGACTTCGCGCTGGGTGATAATGCTGCGCTGATTGTCGTGCACGAATTCGATCGGTTCTTCGATCGTCACAATGTGCCGCGAAAAATTTTGATTAATATAATCTATCAACGCCGCCAGCGTGGTCGATTTGCCGGAACCCGTCGGTCCCGTCACCAGGACGAGGCCGCCGCGCAAATCGGCGAACTCCTTCACCACCGATGGAATTCTTAGCTCTTCCAGGGTGGCAATCCGGGTTGGGATCAAGCGAAAAACTGCGCCGTAGCCGTGCGCCTGTTTAAGATAATTGCAGCGAAACCGCGAATGGCGGTCCATCTCGTAGGCAAAATCGAGATCGCCGCGTTCTTCGAAAGTTTTCCAGTCATGTTCGCCGCAAACTTCCTGCAACATCGACGTCGCCTCTGCGCGCGTCACCGGCGCTTTGCGAATCGGCATCACGTCTCCGTGCCGTCGCATCTTTGGCGGTTGCCCTTCACCAATGTGCAAATCCGAGCCGCCCTCGGCGACGATCACGCTCAGGAACTGGTCTAAGTAAGCCATGTCAGAACCACGGATGACACGGATGATAAGAATCAGGCATGAAGGTCACGAATTATATTCCCCATCCGTTTAATCCGTGTAATCCGTGGTTAGGTTTTGGCTGTGTTTGCATTTTAAGTAGGCAATTTCAGAACCACGGATTGCACGGATAACACGGATGACGAATCAAGCATGTAGATCAGGTGGTGATGTATTGTCATCGGCGCCAGGGCGCAGCACTCGTTTCCATTCCAAGCGGCTGTTCTTGAAATTCAGCAGCATCGCGAGATCCAGACCAGTGATGTTCAGATACCCGATCATTTGGGCGATGTGCGTTTCGGTGAAGCACGATACCACTTTTGGATCGGCGATCACGGCGTCATCGATAATCAAGTCCGGAATAAGATCGCCAATCAGTTTAGTGCGGTAAAAGACCGGAAATCCCTTTTGAACCGAAACCGTGTGCCCGCCGAGCTTGAGTTCGATCACCAACGCACGCTCGTAGAGTTTTTCGTCGAGTCCCGGCTTCAATTCGTTGAGCACTTCCATAGCGGCGCCGATTATTTTTCTGCTCAACTCTTCATGAATTATTTTCCCCATCCGTTTAATCCGTGTAATCCGCGGTTAGATTTTTAGTTGTTTTCGCATTGTCGGTTTTTGTTCCGCCCGGGCATAGGCTTCTTCCGGGCTGATCAGGCCGCGCTGGTAAAGATCGAGGAGGCAATCGTCCATCAGTTGCATCCCTTGTTTTTTCCCGGTCTGGATGATGCCGGGAAGCATGTAGGTCTTGGCTTCCCGGATGACGTTGGCCACCGCAGGCGTATTGGTTAGCGTCTCGAGCGCGAGGACACGGCCCTCGCCATCAGCCCGCGGGACGAGCTGCTGGCTGATGATCCCGCGGAGCGATTCGCTCATCATTACCCGGATTTGTTCCTGCTGATCGACCGGGAACACGTCGAGCAAACGGTCTAGCGTGCGCGATGCGTTCCCCGTGTGCAGCGTTCCCAGAACGAGGTGGCCGGTTTCCGATGCCGTGATCGCGAGCGAGATCGTTTCCAAGTCGCGCATCTCACCAACCATGATCACGTCCGGATCTTCGCGGAGCGCGCCGCGCAACGCCGCCGCGAACGAGTGCGTGTGGGTATGGACTTCGCGCTGGGTGATGTGACAACCTTTCGGTTCCAGGATGTATTCGATCGGGTCTTCCAGGGTGATGATGTGCTCGCGCCGCTCGGTATTGATTTGATCGACGAGCGCCGCCAGCGTGGTCGATTTTCCGCTCCCGACCGATCCGGTCACGAGGATCAATCCGTTCTGGTAGCGCGTAAGCAGCTTTAGATGCTCGGGCAAACCGAGCTCATCCATTGTCCGCACTTTGGTGTTGATGATGCGAAAAACCAGATCGATCCCGAGCCGTTGCCGCACCACGCTGGTGCGAAACCGGCCGAACGAATTCGCGTAGGCGAAGTCCGCGTCGCCGCGCTCGGTCAACTGCGTCTGATGCAGATCGTTCAGAAAACCGTCGGTCAGCCGTTTCGTGTCCGATGGCATGAGGCGCGGCGCATCGGGCCAGATCGGTTGGAGCGTTCCGTGCAAGCGCCAGATCGGCGGCGCGTTTACGCCGAGGTGAACATCCGACGCGCCCGCTTGCTGACCGATCGCGAGATAATCATCGACATGACCGAGCAAATGCGATCCAGCATTGCCCGATTTTTTGTCGATCTTCGTGATCATGCGGCCGTGCCGAGATCATCACGTGCCGCCGCCCGAACGTAAACGAAAAACAAAGATCGTGAATGGTTAAATCGTTAGATCGTTACATCGAGTTTACGATTTACGATTTACCGTCGCGCCATCTTCTTTTCCACAAACTTGATCACGACCGGTTTCAAAACCTGGGCCGCGATCTTCAGCGCTCCCAGCGTCAATCCCATGGCCATAACATTTCTCGGCGGCTTGGCGCTTTTGGCCGCTACTTTGGCAATTTTCCGGCCGTGCGAGAGCGCGGCGACGATCGCACCGAGCGCGATGGCGCCGCCGATCCAGAGCACCGGCTGTGCCCTAACGGATCGCCGGATTTTGCGGGGCACATCCATTTCGTAACGCACGCTGCGCAGGTTCCGCGTCATGCGCTCTCGCGAAGCCGCAATTTCTTCCTTTAGCTGGTCGGCCGACTTGTTTCGTCCAGATTCTTTAGCCATTCACGGTCTTTCTTTAATTCCTCTCTCAATTCGGGGAAGGGCGCCTTGCTCACGATCCCGCGCCCGATGAGAAGAAAAATGATTACCAGGGCAAAATGAATGAGCGCGGCGACGAGCGCGATCCAGAGCCATGGGACCTGCAAGAGTCGCGCGATTCCAGCCACGGCGCCGATGATGAGAAACGCATAACCCATGACCAGAAAAAGCAGCGCGCCCACCATGCAGGCGATCAGCCCTAGCAATTGTCCCAGTGCCGTCTTTGATTCCCTGGTAAAAAGAGCGAGGCGGCTTTCGATGAAGCCAGCCAGCGCGTTAACGAACGCGAGCAGGCTCCCGAGAAAGCCGGCCCGTCCCGCGTTGCGGGACGGCATGGTCTCGCCAGTCATCGAGCAAAATTAACGGCGGAAAATCAGGCCCAGGACAAATCCGATCCCGAGCGCGGTAAAAACCGCCTTGGTCGGATTCTCGCGCACATATTCCTCGGCATCGTCCTGGAATGTGCGGACGCGCTCGCGCGCGTCGCCCCAAGCTTGCTCTGCTTTGCCGCGCGCTTCGCCCCACGCCTCCTCCGCGCGTCCACGGGTATCGCCGGCTATTGCTCCGGCGGCCGAGCGCAAATCGCCAGCGGCGGATTTAATGTCCTCAGCCGCCTTACGTGCGTGTGTCTTGCTGCTTTCCAGTTTTTCAGCCGCATTGGCCGCGGCGGACGTTTTGTCTGTGTTTTGTTCAGGCATTCTTAGTCTCCTGTTTGATTTCGCTGCAAATATCCGCGCGCTTTGTCTTTTCAGCAAACGCCGCGCCTCACCATCATGTTTCAAAAGGAAAACGAACCTCGATGGCGGAATGGATGTTGTTTGATTCGTTGAGGCGCTGCCGAATCCCTTCCGGTGGTCGTTTTAACGTTTCAACGACGGAACGAGGGACAAAGAGAACTCACTGTTCGCGAAAGATAATTCGCGCCTTGGTTAAATCGTAAGGCGAAAGCTCCACTGCTACTTTATCCCCCGGCACGATCCGAATAAAATGCTTCCGCATTTTTCCGGAAATATGCGCCAGCACATTGCGCTGGCCGGGAAGATCGACCCGAAACATCGTTCCCGGTAACACTTGCGTCACCGTTCCTTCCGCCACGATCGGTCCTTCCTTCGCCATCGCCCGAAATATATTCGTGAAACAGACGCGCTCAACCGGGCGACAATCACTGCATCTGTTCGAGGGAAAATGCCGGAACATATTCGCGCAGTTCCTGGCGTTGCCACCACGCGCCAGTTTCCCGCCGCTCCGCCATGGTGGTGAAGCGGTAGCGATAGAATAGCGCCCGCACATAACGCGGCGGTTTCTCTGGAAACGGATTGGCCGCGAGCAACTGCACGACATCGCGTTTGCCTTGCAATAAACAAATTAATGTCCGGATGAACCACGGATTTTGTCGAGGAGTCCCGAGCGCGGCGAACCACATCTGCCAATCGAGCCGCGGTTGATGTGGCGCGCACCAGCCCGGCGCACCCATGATGTTGCCCGGTTTCCATTTAAATTCGTATGGCTGCCAGTCGATTCCATCGGCGCTGCCTTCGATAACGATCTCCTCACGGTCCTTGGTCATGACCCGAAACAAGCCATAGCCGTTTACGATCCGGAATGCTTCGAGGCGCGAATAAATAATGGCCAGCGGACGGGGCCACTCCGCTTCCGGTTTAAATGCGCTGAAAATGAGCCAGCTGTTCAAGGGCAACGTGACGACGATCAAGCCGATGGCCGCGAATGCCGACAGTCCATTGTAGCCACGGCGCTGTGTCGCCGTGTTTGCGACTTGATGTCGGAGAGTTACAACGTCATCAATCAACCACAAACACAATGCGATGGTTAACAAATTGAAGAAGCAATAGTTGCCGGTAATCGCAATGGCGATCTGCAGAACGATAAACAAGGCGGCCACAATCAATCGCAAACGCCGCGGCGCCCAAATGAAAAACGGGACGATGATCTCGACGACCAGACAAAACGCCACCGAAAAATGCTTGAACCACTCCGGGCCCTTGTCGGCGTACCAGGCGAATACGGTCGGCAATGGTTGCGACCAGTAATGATAATCGAGGGCCGTTAGCCGCCACCAGGAATCGTCTCCGCTGGTCAGCTTTACCACGCCCGACATGAGCATGAGCTTGAACAACAAAAATTTTAGAAGAAACAGCGCCGGTTTCGCTGGAGCCGAAATGGCCGAGCGAGGCCAGAGTCGCCACGGCGCGACGAAGATTGACAAAAATCCGGTCTCAATGAGGAGGATGTCCCATTGGAAACTGAGAAAGGTTTGGCCGGCGATCGTGAGCGACAAATAAAATACGAAAAGGCCGACTAACGAAATAACTGGCGCAATTCCGAAAACCAAAAGGAGTGAGAGGGCAACCCCGCCGCCGCACAGGAAATGGAGAAAGGCGTTGCTGGGATTAAACCAGCAAAGGGTCGGCAAGAGCCAGTACCGAATGCCCGCCGAGCTGATCGTGAGCGGCAGGGAGGACATCTTTGATAGGCCAAATCCCATCCGTGCCGACAAGTCCGTCTACTTGCACCCAGAGCGAGAGGAACGCGACGAGATAAATGAGACCGAGCGCTCGAAGAAACCAACGCCGCGCCCAGAAGTATGTCGGTGGCCGGACATCGTTGCCCCAGAGGAATCGCGTAACGCCAGAAATGAATCGGCGGTGACGGGCAATCATTCTGTAGAAGAACTCTGAGATTTGGGCGAACCCGGGCAGGTGATAGTAGCTCCAGACCAGCCAGCGTTTGGAAGATCGACACTTGAGTGATCGGTAAACCGCTTCTGCGCCGCTGTAGGTTTGTCCGTCCGGCTCGATCAAAACGACTGAGCGCTCAAAATCCTCGCGCGAAATTTCCGGAAATTTCTCTGCCACTTCTTGCGCCGTGGCGTAATCGACTTTGCCCGCGGTCATGTCGCGCCAGCGCTCGATCCAGCGGCGGCAGAAGAGACATTCGCCATCCCAGATAAGGAGAGGCTTGGGCGGAGGGGCCGCAACATGCAGCGGCGTTTGCGGTCTCATCAACGCCGAACGTCCAACGCCCAACGCCCAACGTCCAATTCAGAATCCGGATTCGACAGTCGGCGCTCGCTCGCTTCGACTGGACAGCGCCGAAAGCTTTCGCGATTAAGGTGTGGTGGTTGTAGCCACGGCGCTCTGTCGCCGTGCCAAGACGCCTCGACACAGCGAGGCGGCTACAACGATTTAGCGAATCGTGAATAGTGTTCGCGGACCGTCACCGCGTTTCCCTGTCTTTAATCCTACTCTTTCTCATGCTCTTGCTCGGCTCGAAAGAGGTGCACGTGTAAGTGAAGGAGTAGAAGGAAAAAAATCTCTACGCGAGAACGGTGAGAAGTTCGGGTACTGTCCCAATTTGAAGTTGCCCTCACTGCCGCTTCGCGTGCGTCTCTCCCAGCGGGAGAGAGCGGAGGAGCGCACCATTGGCAATTAGCACACTACGAGAAGTTCTTGCGCTTTTACTTCTCACCTCTCACTTTTCACATCTCACCGAACAACGCCATGCAAATCCAGGTTGGCATTATCACCATTTCCGATCGCGCCAGCGCCGGCCAATACGACGATCTCGGCGGGCCGGCGCTGAAACAAGCCGCGCAGAAAAATGGGTGGCAGATTTTGGCCGAGGCTCTCGTGCCCGATGACACAGCCCGCATTCAGGAGACAATCCGCTCGCTGTCGCAGCAAGGTTGCGGTTTGATCCTAACGACCGGTGGCACGGGCGTTGGCCTGCGCGATGTTACTCCGGAAGCGATTCGCGCCATCATGCGGGTGGAGATTCCCGGTTTCGGCGAAGTAATGCGCGCCGCGTCGATGAAGATCACGCCGAATGCGATCCTGTCGCGCAGCCTGGCTGCGATTGTGGATCTTTCGCTAGTGATCGCGCTGCCGGGAAAACCGAGCGGCGCGGTGGAATGCCTCGGGTTCGTTGCCGGCGCGGTCCCCCACGCTGTTGCCCTGGCCCAGCGCGTGCCAACTTCCTGTTGAGAGGACTCGCGGGGTTGGAGGGCGTCCGCGCCGGCCGGCGCCCTGAATTTTGAGACGCGACGGCGCGCGTCCCTCCAGCTAGGTTGATCGGCCATGCAATTCGAAAAGAATACGATGCTCTTCGGCGTCGATCCGACGCCGCGAATCGTAGCGATTGAGCTCGGAGAAACCGGCACGGTCAAAGTTTACCGACGCGAGCCGGACGGCTCGACCGCGGCCGACGTTGAACCTTTTCATCCGTTCGTTTGGGCGGATGCGGACGTGGTCGATCTAGGGATTGAATCGGAAAAGCTGCGCGGCGATCTCAAGTTTGGCTGGCTCGTTACGGTCGATAGCTGGAAGGAACTGATCGCGCTTCGGAACGGGTTTAAGGGTGCCGGCCGCGCTTTCTTCGGGTTCACCGATCCGGTGCAACATTATCTGACTGCGACCGGGCGCACTCTCTTCAAGGACCTGGCGTTTTCAGGACTCAAGCGGATGCAGCTCGAGGTTCTCGGGAACGACCAGCACATCATGATCATCGCCGTCTCGGACCATGGCGGCTGGGAAGAATTGATTATTGTCGATCCTGAAGACGCCGACCAATCGGAACGAAACGCGATCAAGCGGCTCACAGCGCTGGTCAAAGAACGGGATCCGGATGTGATCGAAGGCCACGATCTGTTTCGCATCCATCTGCCGTATCTGGTGGCGCGCGCGAAAAAGCTGAAGACGAAACTGGATTGGGGGCGCAGCAATGGATTCTTGCGCTCGCGTCCGTCGCGGCTGCAAATCGCGGAGAAGACAATCGATTACCCGAAGTTCACCATCGATGGCCGCCACTTCGTGGATACATTTTTGCTGGCCCAGTTTTACGATGTCGGGATGCGTTCGCTCACCGGCTTCGAGCGCATCGATGTCGCGCGGCACTTTGGCTTTTGTGCCGACGAAAAAATCTCGGGGCTTGCCGGCAAAGAATTGCAACGCGCCTACCTCGACCAGGACGAACGTTTTCGCCGGCGCGCGCTTTGCGGCGTCCGCGAGACGCGTGCGCTTTCTGATTTACTCAGCCCGAGCTATTTCATTCAGGCGCAGATTTTTCCTTACAACTACCAGGACACGATCGTGCGCGGCAACGCCACCAGGATCAACGCGCTTTTTCTGCGCGAATATTTCCGGCAACGCCATTCCATTCCTGAGCTGCCGGTCCCGCGCGCGTTCGAAGGCGGGTACACCGACATCTTTTTCACCGGCGTGGCCCGGAACGTTTGGCATTGCGACATCGCCTCGCTTTATCCGTCGATCATGCTCCAGTTCGATTGCTTCCCCGCGAGCGATCAGCTCCAAATCTTCCGCCATTTGTTGACCGATCTCCGCACCTTTCGGCTCGAGACAAAAGCGAATCTCCGGGCGGAGAAAGATCCAGCGCAACAGCACCATCTCCAAGCCTTGCAAAATACGTTCAAGATTTTACTCAATAGCTTTTACGGCTACCTCGGTTTCGCCCAGGGCCATTTCGCTGATTTCGACGCCGCCGCGCGCGTCACTCAGATCGGGCGCGATCTGCTCCGAAAGATGATCGATTGGCTGGATGCGCAGGGTGCGCAGGTCATCGAGGTCGATACCGACGGAATCTATTTTGTGCCGCCGGACAAGATCGATATCGGAGATTTGCAAAAAGGTCTGGCCAAAGAGTTACCGTCTGGGATTGAAGTCGAGTTCGACGAGCAATTCGACGCCATGTTCAGTTACAAAGCGAAAAATTACGCGCTGCTCACGAAAGAGGGCGAAGTTGTGATCAAAGGCGGCGCGCTCAAATCGCGCGGACTGGAAAGATTCCAACGCGTTTTTCTCGAGGAAATGATTAAGCTAATCATGCAGGGAAAACCGGAAGCGATTATCGATCTTCGAGAAAAGTTCGAGAAAAATATCCGGAACCGCGAATGGAACATTGACATGCTGATGAAGACCGACACCCTCCAGGATTCGTTAGATCAATATCGGGCCAAGATCGGCGCCGGTGGCCGCAATCGCGCCGCCGCCTACGAGCTCGCCCTGGCGAGCGATCGCTCTTACAAACCGGGCGACCAGATCAGCTACTACATCAAAAGCACGCCGAAAAAAGTTCCGGCCTACGAAGCCGCCAAGCGGGCCAGCGAATTCGATCCCCAAAATCGCGACGAGAACGTCGATTACTACCTGACTAAACTGGATGAGCTCGTGAAGAAATTTGGTGGAATCACTTCGAGCGCATCAGCGCCAACGCAAGAGAGCCTGGCATTGTAAAAGACTAAAACTATCATTAGCGGACTGATTACAAGCGCGTCAGGACACAAGCAGGAAGGCCTCGCGTTGTGATTCATGTGGACCGCCGAGCGCGTTGATTATTCGTAGTGAAAACGGAGCTGCATGACTACCAGCTCGCCCTTCACAACCTGGTAAACCATTCGATGCTCGCCCGTGATGCGTCGCGACCAGCAGCCTCGGAATACATGCTTGAGCGCTTCTGGCTTGCCGATTCCGCGATACGGATCCCGCAACGTGTCTTTAATCAACTCGCGGATGCGCTTGCCTATTCGCGGGTCAGTTTCCTGCCAATATAAGTAGTCCCCCCACCCCTGCGGCGTAAACGCCAGGTTCACTCGTCGAGCGTGATTTTCTTTCGAATGAGCCTGCCGCGCTTGATCGCCTCGATTGAACGGAGGAGCCGCTTCGCGTTTTCGGGCGAGCGCAACAGGTGGGCCGTTTCTTCAAGCGATTCGTATTCGGAAAGCGAAAGCATCACGACGGCTTGATCGCGATTACGCGTGATCACGACTGGCGCGTTATCCTCGCAAACTCGATTGATTGTGCTCGCCAGATTTTCGCGAGCGGCCGTGTAGGTAATCGACTTCATGACATGGACAGGATACTGTGCATGTCTCTGCCAGTCAAAGCGAAGTTAGCCCCGAAATTCATCGCGTCCGCCGGCGGGTTTGTGTTTCTGCTTTGGCACAATTCGCAATTGTTTTTCCTCGTAATAGACTAACGAATCCGGAGGCACGCTTTGCATCAGAAAAACGTTACCACCGATGGTCGATCTTGCGCCGATGACGGTCTCGCCGCCGAGCACGGTCGAGTTGGGATAAATCGTGACGTCGTCTTCCACCGTGGGATGGCGTTTACCGCCTTTTTTGATTTTGCCGTGCTGGTCTTTCTGAAAACTGCGCGCGCCAAGCGTGACGCCGTGAAGCAATTTTACGCGCGTCCCGATTTCGCACGTTTCACCGATCACGACGCCGGTGCCGTGGTCGATAAAGAAATGTGACCCGATTTTCGCGCCCGGGTGGATGTCGATCCCGGTCCGGCTATGGGCCCATTCGGTCATGATCCGTGGGATCAGCGGCAGGCCTTTCAGGTAAAGCACATGCGCCATGCGCTGGATGGCGATCGCTTCCAAGGCTGGATACGCGAGAATAATCTCCTCATAACTTTTCGCCGCCGGATCGCCTTCGTATGCGGCATCGATGTCCGTCCAAAGAATGCGGCGCAGCTGGGGCAATTCGCCGAAGAACGTCTTTAAAAAATTGTCCGCCTTCGCTTCCGTTTCGGTGTCGGGCGGAGCCTTGCCCAAACTGCGGCAGACTTCAGTCTTGAGCCGCACCCGCAGACTTCGCACGCGGGCCCGGGTCACATCAACCAGATCGGATGAGCTCACCAGCGCTTCGCTGCGAAACCCAGGAAACATCAGGCTCATCAATTCGGTGCAAGCCGCTTCGATTGAGAGGCGCGACGGCAATTTGCTGGCGACTTCGAGGTAATTGATCCCACCCGTCTCGCCGTAGGTCTGGAGCAACTCGCTCACGGCGTCGCGCATCGTGTTTTCCATCGTGAGCAACGTACGCCACGCGCAGAGGCGGGCAAAGTGATTCGCTAAAACGATTTGTCGTTGAAGCGTTGAAGCGATGAAACGTTGAAGCGGCCGAGGCATTGAGCGAACATGTTACACTTCAACGCTTCAACCCTTTAACGCTTCCACGTTTCAACGAATCATGAAACCTTTTGAAATCGCCAACCTGCCGCCCGACGATCTCAACAGTTTTCTCTCCGGCACGCACTCCGATCCCTTCCGCATTCTTGGGCCGCATCGCGCGGGCGATAATTTGGTGATTCGGGTGTTCCGCCCAGACGCGAAGTGGATCGACATCGTGGCGCGAGATCAATCGATCGCGGCGGAGAAAATCCACCGAGACGGATTTTTTTGCGCAACGGTGCCAAGCGCGACCCGTGAGCTCGATTACCGGATTCGGGAAACAAACCTGGACGGCTCCGAGCGGATCACGCGCGATCCATACCAATACGGTCCGATCATGGGCGAGGTCGATCTGCATTTGTTCGCGGAAGGCCAGCATTGGCAGCTCTACGAGAAGTTCGGGGCGCATTTGCGAACGATCGGGGATGAGGCTGGCGTCTATTTCGCCGTCTGGGCGCCGAATGCGCAGCGCGTCAGCGTCGTCGGCGATTTCAACAATTGGGATGGCCGGGTGAATCCGATGCGAAAACTCCTCGGTGCGGGCGTGTGGGAATTATTTCTGCCGGGCATCAAAGAAGGTGCGCATTACAAATTCGAGATTCGCACGCAGCTCGGCACCCTTTTACTCAAGAGCGATCCGTTTGCGTTGTTTAATCAGCATGGAACATCGACCGCGTCGCTCGTTTACAATCTCGAGCGCTACCAATGGAGCGACGGCGAGTGGATGCGGCGGCGCCGGGAAAAAGATTGGCCGCGCAGCCCGCTTAGCATTTACGAAGTGCATCTCGGTTCCTGGCGACGCCGGACCGACGAAGGCAATCGTCAACTGAGTTATCTCGAATTCGCCGAGACGTTGCTGCCGTACGTGCTGGAGATGGGTTACACCCACATCGAGCTGTTGCCGATCGCCGAGCATCCGTTCGAAGGTTCGTGGGGTTACCAGGTCACGAATTACTACGCGCCCACGAGCCGATTCGGCTCGCCCGACGAGCTCCGACATTTCATCGACAAATGTCATCAGGCCGGCATCGGCGTGATTATGGATTGGGTCCCCGCGCATTTTCCGAAGGACGCGCACGCGCTGGCCGAGTTCGACGGCACCGATCTTTACGAGCACATGGATCCGCGTCAGGGCGAACACCAGGATTGGGGCACGCTTATCTTTAATTTCGGCCGCAACGAAGTGCGCAATTTCCTGATCGCGAATGCGCTTTTCTGGCTCGACAAATATCACATCGACGGGCTGCGGGTCGATGCGGTGGCGTCGATGCTGTATCTCGATTACTCGCGTCAGCCGGGCCAGTGGATCCCGAATGTCTATGGTGGCCGCGAAAATCTCGATGCGATTTATTTTTTGAAACGGTTTAACGAAGTCTGTTACGAGCGGTTTCCTGGCATCATCACCATCGCTGAGGAATCAACGGCCTGGCCCGGCGTTTCGCGCCCAACGTATCTCGGCGGGCTCGGCTTCGGGTTCAAATGGAACATGGGTTGGATGCACGATTTTCTCGAATACATGAGCCTCGACCCGATCTACCGCCGGTTTCATCACGGTAACATCACGTTCTTTTTGCTCTACGCGTTCCAGGAAAATTTCATTCTCGTGCTCAGTCACGATGAAGTCGTGCACGGCAAACGCTCGCTTTTGTCGAAGATGCCGGGCGACGAATGGCAGAAGTTTGCGAATCTTCGGATGTTTTACGCGTGGATGTACGGGCAGCCCGGGAAAAAATTGCTCTTTATGGGTAGCGAGTTCGGGCAATGGCGGGAATGGAACCACGATACCGAGCTCGATTGGCATTTGCTCCAGGCGCCACGGCACGATGGCCTGCGCCGCCTGGTGCAACATCTCAATTACATTTACAAAAGCGAACCGGCGCTCTGGCAACGGGACGACAGCTACGAAGGTTTCGACTGGATCGATTTCCACGACGCCGACAACAGCGTGGTCTCGTTTTTGAGGAAATCGCGCGAGGGCGAAGCGATCGCATTCGTGGTCAATGCCACGCCTATGGTGCGACAAAATTATCGGTTAGGCGTGCCCCGCTCGGGGTTTTATCGGGAGATTATCAACACCGATGCGGAGACGTACGGCGGGAGCAATGTTGGCAATCTGGGCGGGGTCCAGAGTGAACCGACGCCCTGGATGGGACGAGAGCACTCGATCTTGATCCAGTTGCCTCCGCTGAGCACGCTCGCGTTTAAGGCGGAGCTGTAGATGGCTGATCCACCGCGCGGGGCCGCACCAGCGCCCCGCGGAATCGCGCGGAGACCCTAATTTCAGGCTTCCAAATTAGGGGACACTACCGAATAACAATTAGGCTTGACACATTTACGAGTTTCTCACGATTCTCGTTAGCTCAACCCAATTCTACCTATGAAAACTAAACTCCCTGCAGGTTTTACACTGATCGAAATGCTCGTCGTGATTGCCATCATCGCCACCATCGCTGCCTTCGCTGTCCCGGCGCTCACCAGCGCCATGGCGAAGGGTCAGATGACTGGCACGATGAACAACGCGCGCCAGCTCTATCTCGCCGGCTATCAAATGGCCCTCGATGGCGGTACCAACTCGGATGGCAATCGAGCGTGGCCAGGCGATTATGCCGGCGGCGTATGCGATACACTCCAACAGTATTGTCAATGGCTTGTCCAAAATGACTATCTCAAAGGCGGTGATGCCCAGAAAGTTCTGAGCGCCCCAGGAGCGGCTTGCACCGTTGCTGTTGATAACAGCGTCAGTCCGCCGACCGTCGCGTTGTCTGGCAGAAGCGGGCTCAAGATTTACAAGGTAAAAGATAGCGACCCTTCAACCACGATCTTCGCTGTGAGTTCCAATTATACGTACAACACCGCTCTCACGGGCACGAATACCCCGTATGGAGATAAAGGTTTCGTCGTCATACACAAGGGCGGGGACGCGGCCGTTTTCCGGAAAAATAATGCAACGGCCAGCAATTACTCGAGCGGCGCTGCGTTTCAGGCCGCGATTGGGACGCTTACTGGCGACGCCGACGGAACACCAAGCGGAGACGATAACGGCAAGAATTTGACGAATCCGTAATATCCTGTCACTCCCGGTGGCTTACGGTTGATCCAAACTCGCCGTCGCTGACGCGAGTATGGATTTGCATTTCCAGCCGGACCGATGTGACGCTGCGGACCAATGCGCCACCCTCGTCGGTGGTGATACTGTAGCCGCGGCGTAGCGTCGCTTCTGGACCGAGCACGCGCAGAATCCCTTCTGCTTCGCGGAAACGATGACGCGCATTTTCCAAAATGCGTATCGGCAATTCCACAAAACGCCGGCGAAGATCGACCAGCTGGTTCCGACGGAGGATCAGTTCGCGCGCGGGACTACGTGTTTGCAGCGCGGCCGCAATGTGGAGCAGGCCGCGCTTGTAGCTGTCGATCTTGTGGTCGAGACAACGGCGTAACGTTTCGTGTGCGTGATCGAGCCGCTGTTGCGTGTCGCGCATCCGGTTGAGCAGCTCGCGTCCAACCGCGCGCGCGCAATTGTCGATCTGCCGGCGAAGATCGACAATGTCGGGCACGATTAACTCCGCCGCTGCGCTCGGAGTCGGCGCGCGCAGATCAGCCACGAAATCACAGATGGTGAAATCAATCTCGTGCCCAACCGCGCTCACGACGGGCACGTTCACGCTCGCGATCGTGCGTGCGACGATCTCCTCGTTAAACTCCCACAAATCCTCCATGCTCCCGCCGCCACGCGCGACCACGATAAGATCGACAGCAGGAGCCCGGCGCAAGTTTTCAACCTGCGCAGCCCGCAGCTGGAAAAGTTGACCGACATTCATCTCGGCCAGCTCGCGAATGGCGACGGCGATCTCCTGCGCCGCTCCCGTGCCCTGAACACGGACGGGGTTGATCAAAATCTCGAGCCACGGCGCGCGTCGCCGCAGGACATTCATCATGTCGCGAATGGCGGCGCCGCTGGGTGAAGTCACAATCCCGATCCGGCGCGGAAATTTCGGCAAAACTCGCTTCCGCTCGAGCGCGAATAATCCTTCCGCTTCGAGCTTGCGTTTCAGCGCGTCGAATTTCGCCTGCAATAGACCGAGCCCGCGCGGCTGCAAGATTTGGACGCTGAGTTGATACTGCCCCCGCAACTCATAAACCGTGATGCGCCCGTAAACCTGGACTTGCGTTCCATCGACCAGCCCCGAAGCCTTTCGGGACACCGGCGCCATCGTGTCCCGAAAAATTACACAGCTAATTTGTGCCCGTTGATCCTTGAGTGTGAAATACTGATGCCCGTTCGGATGCAGTTTGTAGTTGGAAATTTCCCCCTGGACCCACACCGCACCGAATCGCGTCTCAAGGGTGCCGCGGATTTGCCGCGTTAATTCCGCGACGGTGAAGACCTTCGTCGAGGATTGGAAGAAATCCGATTGCACTACAGAAAACTTCCAACGTCCAACGCCCAACGTCCAATACAGAAAGCGGTAGCGGCGGTCTATGACCGGCGCAAACTTCCTCGCGAAAAACGGCGACGCTCATAGAGCGCCGCTACAATAACTCTGGTTGCGAACCACTGGGCGGTTTCAAGCCGAGCTTCTTGTATGCATTCGCCGTCGCGACGCGCCCCTGCGGGGTGCGTTTGATGTAACCTTCCATGATCAGATATGGTTCGTTCACTTCCTCGAGCGTGCCGGCTTCTTCGCCGACGGCGACGGCTAACGAGTTCAAGCCGACCGGGCCACCGCCGAATTTATGGATCAACGCCTCGATGATCCGTTTGTCCCATTGATCGAACCCGTCGCGATCGATCTCGAGCATGGTCAGGGCGCGATCCGCCAGGTCCGCGGTGATTTTGCCATCGGCTTTGACTTGGACGTAATCGCGCACCCAGCGTAAAAGATTATTCGCCGTGCGTGGTGTCCCCCTTGCGCGCGTGGCGATCTCGGTCGCGCCGGCATACTCGATCTCCACGCCGAGCAATCCGGCGCTGCGGAGGATGATCTTCTGCATTTCCTCGGCATTGTAGTAATCGAGCCGTGCCGTCATCCCGAACCGCGACCGCAATGGCGCGCTGACCATGCCCGCGCGCGTGGTCGCACCGACCAAGGTGAACTTTGGCAGTTGCAGGCGGAGACTGCGGGCCTGCGGTCCTTGATCGATGATAATATCGAGCCGGTAATCCTCCATCGCTGGGTAGAGATACTCTTCAATCGCAGGTTGTAACCGGTGGATTTCGTCGATGAACAGGACATCGCCTTTTTCCAGACTCGTTAGAAGTCCAGCCAGTTCCCCCGCTTTTTCAATGACCGGCCCGCTGGTGTTCTTGATGTTCACGTCCATCGCATTGGCGATGATGTAAGCGAGCGTCGTTTTTCCCAAACCTGGCGGACCGCTGAGCAGGATGTGCTCGAGCACGTCGGCGCGGCGCTTGGCCGCCTCGACCATCAGCTCCAAACGCTCCCGCACTTTCAGCTGGCCGGTGAACTCGCTGAACATCGGCGGCCGCAGCGAGATTTCAAAAGCCGGGTCTGGCGCGGGAGGTTTCATCGGGAGTGGAATCATGAAGTAGTGGAGTCGTGGAGTCGTGAGGGGCTAATCATTTCATCACTCCATTACTCCAGCACGCCATTACTCCAAATTCTTCGTCAGCACGAGCTCGGTGCCGCGCGATTTCAGGACGTAATCGACTTCATCAAACGCGTTACGGATAAGATGAAGACCGAGTCCGCCGGGCCGGAGCGTTTCATGCGAACGGTCGCGCATCGGGTGCGGCGCAGTTTGCGTTTGCTCGCCATAATCGCGCAGGCGCATCCGGATGCAATTGCGTAGTCCTTCGATTGAGAGCGCGATCGGCTGATCGTCGCGAAGTTGATAGGCGTACCGAATGATGTTGGTGCACGCTTCATCGACCCCGAGCACCATCAAGACGCGTTCTTTTTCCGACAATGAGTAGCTGTCGAGAAAAGCGCGCACGAAGTCTCGCATCAGGGCAAGATTCGCAGTGTGACTGCTGAAGTGGAGCTTCTTGCTCTTCATTCGCGTAAAAGAGAACGCTGAGCACACGTTGCGAGAGGGTTCAAGTGTGGAGTGCGTGGACATGTCCGCGCTTTTAAAAGCGGCGACATGTCGCCGCAGCCCAAAACCGATGGACAACGGACGAAAAGAGCTGTTGAATTTCGCGCATGTGGAAGATTTCTGTGGCGCTCTTGTTTTTCGCCGCGCCTGTGTTCGCCCAGGAACAGGCGACCGCCTACGACGCACTGCGTGTGGTCGGTAAACAATTCGGGCGTGAATCAGTCAACCACGTCATTTCTGTGACCGGCGTAGATGGCGATCCGCAGCCGCAGACGTGGAAGGTCTTGTTGGAAGATCGACGCTCGCGTCGTGGCCTGCGCGAAGTGGAAATCGCCGGACGACGGGTCGTTTCCGAGCGAACTCGTCCTATGGCCGGCTCGTTCGAAGGCGCGAGGATCGACACTTCGCGACTGAATCTCGATTCCAGTGGCGCGTTTTCCGTGGCGAGTCATACCGCGGACAAGTCGGGCACGGTCTTTTCGACGGCGAGTTACACGCTTCGGACCGATGAACGCGGCGAGCCGGTCTGGATCGTGACGCTGCAAAATGGGTCGCGGCCCGTCGGCATAATCTACGTCGGTGCGGACCGCGGCGCGGTCAGACGCACCGAAGGCATGTTCGCCGGCGCAACGATGAAAGACATCGAAATCGACGAACCATCGCGCCCACGTTCTGATGCGAGTGGCATTCTGCGCGAAGCGAAATCGCGGATCAGCCACAGTTTTTATATCGCGCAGCACGAGGCGCGAAACATGTTTGAGCGCGTCAAGCGGTCGTTCAGCGATTTTATTGACAGAGAGTAACCCGCAACGCTGCGCTGGGGGAAAGGAAACCGGCCTTGCATTCGACGCAGCCCCACTCGTAATTAAACGCAAATGAATCCCGGTTGTGCAGCCGAACAAAATGCCTGGCGCGAAGTAAAAGGGGGTTGGCGTCCCCTCTACGGCGACGTCGATGCAACAGGCGTGGCCGTGGAATGGCACGATTTCCGAATAGCGCGCTCGTTTAACTGGGGACGCACGTTTCATCCGCGCAGTCTGGAGTTTTGTTTGAACTTGGAAGGCCGTGGCGAAGTCGGCTTCGCCGGCAAGACTAGTTACGAGCCAGGAAGTTCTGGCTACTACGCTATTAGTGACGAACCGCTTCCGGCGTCGCGACGCGCCCATGATCGTCATCAATTTGTCACGCTCGAATTTTCCCGCGCCCATTTGCAAAAGGAGCTGGCGCAGAACGTGGATGGACTCGAACCGGAAATCCGGCGGATCATTTTCGACGATAAGAACGATACGGTGGTCGCGCCGGTGCGGCCGATGACGATCGAGCAGCGGAGTGTGATCGCGAGTCTGGCCGAGCCGCCGGTTGCGAAAGCGGCGCAAATTCTCTGGTATCAGAGCAAGGCGCTCGAGTTGATGGCGCATTTTCTTTTCACGCCGAAACATCCGGAGTTTTTCTGTATGCGGCAGAAGCGCGTCGCGCGCGAGCGAGTGGAGCGGGCCAAAGAAATTCTCGCGCGCGATCTGGTGAATCCGCCGACTTTGGAGATGCTTGGCCAGGAAGCAGGATGCAGCCCGTTTTATCTGAGCCGGATTTTTTCGCGCGAAGTTGGCCTGACCATTCCGCAATACTTGCGCAACCTCCGGATGGAGCGTGCCGCTGAATTGTTGCGCACGGGGCGCTACAACGTTACCGAAGCGGCGATTGAAGTTGGCTACTCCAGTCTGAGCCATTTCAGCAAAGCGTTTTGCGAAACAATCGGTTGTTGCCCGGTGCTTTATCCCGCGGCGAAAAACGTGATTCTCGATCGATAGTTGGGCCGCGAGATTACGGTTGCCGAATAAAAGCGAAAGCTTTACATCTTAGGCGCGAATTGCCCCATGAAAGTCAGTATCACCAAAGAAAAATTGCTCGAAGGTTTGCACCAGGTCCAAAACGTCGTGAGCACGCGCACGACCCTGCCGATCCTTTCCAACGTTTTGCTTCAGGCCAACGGCAAAGAAATTCATCTCACCACCACCGATCTCGATGTGGGGGTGCGCGGCAGTTGCGAAGCGCAGGTGGACAAGGCGGGTGCGACCACGCTGCCTGCGCGTCGCCTCTTCAATATCGTGCGCGAGTTGCCTTCGAGCGAAATTCAAATTGATGTCGATGGGAAGAACACGGCCTCAATTCGGAGCGGCCAAAGCTTTTTCAAAATCCTCGGTTTGCCGGAAGATGAATTTCCGCCCCTGCCGAAATTTGAAGACGCGAAAACGGTCACGATCCCGCAGAAAGCGTTACGCGATGGCCTGCGGAAAACGTCGTATGCCATCTCGACCGACGAAACGCGATACGTGCTCAACGGCGTTCTGTTCAGCTTCAAGGACAATAAGCTCACGCTGGTCGCCACTGATGGGCGCCGGCTGGCGATGCTCGATATCGAGCTGGAATTTCCGCGCAGTCATGAGACGGACATCATCGTTCCGACCAAGGCGGTTACGGAATTGCAGCGCCTGCTGACCGACGAAGGCGAGGTGAAGGTGAGCGTTGGCAGCGGCCAGATTGCATTCGACCTGAACAAGACATTATTGGTCTCGAAATTGATCGAGGGAAATTATCCGAACTATCGGCAGGTGATTCCGAGCGAAGCGAAGGAGCGGGTCACGCTCGAACGCGAAACGTTTTTAAATTCGCTGCGGCGCGTTTCCCTGCTGGCGAGCGATAAATCAAACTCGATCAAGCTCAACTTTAGCAAGAACAACATCGACATTACCGCGAACACGCCCGAGGTCGGCGAGGCCAAGGAGTCGTTGGCGGTGCAATACAAAGGCCGCGAGTTCTCGATCGCGTTTAATCCAGAATTTTTGATGGCGCCGCTGCGCGCTCTCACCGAGGACGAAGTTTTCCTCGATTTGATTGACGAAATGAGCCCCGGCGTTTTGAAAATCCAGACGCCGTTCCTCTACGTTCTGATGCCGATGCGCATCAGCGCGTGATCGAGTGCGTCGCGCACTGGATCGACGTCCAGGTTTCGCAACTCTCCATTACGTGCGCGAATGACGCGCACATTCTTGTTCAACGGCGCCCAGATTGCCGAGTCCGTCGGCCCGAAAAGTAAAATGCATTTCGCGCCGGCAGCCGCGGCCAGATGCGAGATGCCGCTGTCGTGACCGATAAAGATCGAATTCTCCAAAACTGCGGCCAGTTTCGGCAAAGGCAGATTTTTCGCGAATAGCACAGCGCCGTCCCGCCACTTCCGCGCGAGGCACTTCGTCTGCGCTTCGTCAGCTTCGCCCGAAACAATGATTCGGGAAGAAAATTGGGAGCCGAGCTCGATCCAGTTTTGGAGCGGCCAGTTTTTCCTTTCACTGCCGCTGCCAGGATGAATCGCGACGAAGGGCCTGGGCAACTCGCGCAGAAATTCGGTCGCGAATTGTCGATCTTCGGCGGACGGGAAAACATGTGCGGCAAAATCGACGACGTTGATTCCCAACTCATGAATCGGCTTGGCGAGTTGCCGCGCCGCGTGCTCACTATTGTCGATCTTGCCCGGTCCAAAGACGAGATTTTCAACGCCGGAACGGCGAAGGTTCATTTCAAAAATGCGATCGGGATCGTGAAGGTAGCTCACGATTATATCGAAACTCGCGAAATAATCTGCCAGGTCGATTGGAAGATCGGTTTCTTTAGCGAAGAAACTCGACAGCCGGCGGTCCTCGAGGGAGCGAACGGCCTGCGCATAAAAGCGATTCTCCGCCAGCACCGCGATGTGTTTGTATCCCAGAATCTCGATGTGGGCATCGGGCTTGGCATCGCGCAGCGCTTTGACGGCCGGCAGCGTGAGAATGAAATCGCCAATCGCGCCGCCGCGGATCACGAGAATGCGTCGCATCCCGTATTGTAGCGGCGCTCTACGAGCGCCGAAATCGATTCTGCGCACCACGGCGGCGGTCACAGACCGCCGCTACAGGATCAATAGCGCGTAAATGCGAACGCGAGAATGGCCGCGCCATAACAAAACGCGGCCCCGTGGAGCAAACGCCACCGCGGGGCGTTGCGCGCGCCCCAGTTGATCTGATCGCGCAACAGGTACGGAATGGCCGCCCAAAACAGACCGGCGATGATCAGGAGGTAAGCGAACACGGTCACGAGTAATCGGCTCGGTTCGTGCCGCAGAAACGCGGCATCGAGCAGCGGTTCGGCCGCGAGCAAACAAAAAATGCCGAGCGCACGCACGGCGAGAAACTCATCTACGAATCGGAGAACGAGGAAATACCCGACCGGCAACGCGATCAGGAGCGGTCGGCGAAACGCGGCGAACTCGCCCATCTCGATGGTCGAAAGGAGCCAAAGACTCCACAGAAGATCGACCGTGAGCAGGGCAAATCCCGCGACGCGCGACCGCGGAAATTTTTGCGCAAACGTGGCCAGGTCCGGTTTGACCAGACCCGGCAGACTCGACAAAACGAGAAATAATCCGGCGATGATGCCGGCGGCTCGGAGAGAGAGATGGTAAATCATCTTGTGAGGGCAAGCTTTCAACTCGCGATTGCCGCGGCGCAACCCAAAAATCGCATTTCGCCGTGTTCTCTGTAGGGGAAGTTGACAGTTTCCCTCTTGGCTCCGTTAAGAAAATGGTACGAAGCCACGGGGGAAACTGTCAGCCCCGAAAGTCTCCTGGGTCGCGATTTTCCCTAGATACCGCCCGCCGCGACAGGCGTGCCATACAAGCTGAATCCATTCGCGCGCTCGATAAGGATATCCACGAGCTCGCCCACAAGCCCTTGTCCCCCTTCGCCTGCCCGCCGTAGCGCCGGCGAAGGTGGGAAGACGACGATCTTGTTGGTGCGCGTCCGTCCCATTAGGCGCGCGAGATTTGTTTTGCTCGGGCCTTCGCAGAGTATTTCCAGTTCGCGCCCGACGAGGCTGTCATTGATGCGGCGGCTCGATTCGTTGACGACGCCGAGCAAATCCTGGTTGCGTTCCTCTTTGACGCGCTCGTCGATTTGCTCTGCCATTTCCGCTGCCGGTGTATCGCGGCGCGGCGAATACCGAAACACAAACGCGTTGTCGAACTGGATTTGTGCCACCAAGGCACGCGTCTGCTCATAATCCTCCTCCGTCTCTCCCGGGAAGCCGACGATGATGTCGGACGTGATGGCGATGCCGGGACGCGCCGCACGAATTCGCCCAACCAGATCGACATATTTCTCTGCCGTATAAGTGCGATGCATCGCCTTGAGAATTTTGTTGGAGCCGGACTGCAACGGCAGGTGCACGTGCTCGACGAGCTTTGGCAAGGTCGCCAGGGCGCCGATCAAATCTTCGCGAAATCCGATCGGATGCGGTGATGTGAACCGAAGGCGTTCGAGTCCGTCGATCTCGTGAACAGCTTCGAGCAACTGCACGAAGGGACTTTTATTGTCGGTCTTCGGGAATTCGTGCCGCCCATAAAGATTCACGATTTGCCCGAGCAATGTGACTTCTTTCACACCGCGCGAAACCAGATCGCGCACTTCGCGCACGATCTCGTCGATGGTGCGGCTTCGTTCGGCGCCGCGCGTCTGCGGCACGATACAAAACGTGCAATGCATGTTGCAGCCCTGCATGACCGAGACAAACGCGGCTGCTTGCTTCGGCGCGAGCGACTGTTGGCGAATCGTGGACTGCGATCCAGCTTCTTCCGAGACATCGACAATGGAAAAGCGCGGATCATCCATCGCGCCATTCGTGGATCGGTAGGGCGCGACCGCCGGGCGCGCCGTCTTTTTCGCGACCAATTTCTCCACGTAATCGGCCACACGATGAAACTTCTGTGTCCCAACAACCAGATCGACGTGCGGCAGATTCTTGAGGAGCGATTCGCCGCGGGCCTGGGCCATGCAGCCGAGAAATCCGAACACGACATGCGGCCGTTCCTTGGCCATTCGCCCCAGCATTCCCATCTTGCCAAGCGCCTTTTGGTCGGCCATGTCGCGGACACTGCAAGTGTTGAGCAACACGACGTCGGCGTCCGATTCGTGCTCGGCCTGTTCATAACCTCGCTCAATTAGCGAATGCGCGACCTGGTCCGAGTCACGCTCGTTCATCTGACACCCGTAGGTCTTGATAAAAAATTTCGGCATGATGCGGGCCGAAATAATACCCCTGAATTTCCTAAATCAAACCTTCACCGATCCCGCGAAGAACACTTCCAACTACAAGATATTTCAGCTTAAATCACGAGCGCGATGAAAAACGAAGTTCCAGCGATCGGGATCATCGGCGGCAGCGGGTTGTATCAAATGGAGCAGCTGCGCGATGCTACCGAAGACAGGCTCGAGACTCCTTTTGGCGCGCCTTCGGATGTGCTGATTGGGGGGACGATTGCGGGTCGCCAGCTCTACTTTTTACCACGGCATGGGCGCGGGCATCGGATCATGCCGCACGAGTTAAATCATCGCGCAAACATTTGGGCGCTGCGCTCGCTCAACGTTCGTTGGATCATTTGCGTGACGGCGGTCGGCAGCTTGCAGGAGAAATATGCGCCGCGGGATATTTTGTTGCCGTCGCAGTTTTATGATCGAACGAGCCTGCGCGCGGTTCACACGTTTTTCGGCGAAGGGATCGCGGCGCACATTTCATTCGCAGATCCAATCAGTCCGGGCTTGCGCACCTTGCTGGCTGAGTCGGCTGGAAAACTTGGCCTGACGGTTCATGATGGCGGCACTTACGTGAACATGGATGGGCCAGCATTTTCCACGCGGGCAGAATCGGAAACAAACCGACGGCACGGATTCGATGTCATCGGCATGACGAATCTCCCGGAAGCGAAACTGGCGCGGGAAGCCGAGATCGCGCTGGCCACGTTGGCGATGATTACTGATTACGATTGCTGGAAGATCGAGGAGCAACCGGTCTCGGCCCAAACCGTCTTCGGCCATTTGTTAGCAAATGCCGATACGGCCAGGAAAGTAATTGTCGATGTTGTCCCGCGCATCCCGACCGCGCCGAATTGGCCGGAGCATTTTGCGCTGGACGCGGCGCTAGTGACGGACCGGAAGCTCTGGCCGCAGGCGACCGTGGAGAAGCTGAAGCCGATTTTACAACGTTTTCTGTAGGGGAGGACCAAATTTGCGCCTGTGGCGTCTGGTTTGGCATCGTCTTCGGAGAAGCCGATCCACCTGCACGTGTTGGAGGTGGAACGCGTTCTCCGCAACGCGTTGCCAAACCAATGCGCCGAAGGCGGCCAACTTTCATCTTCTCACAGTCATTGTCCTTCCCACACGCGCTCGGCCACTGAAATGCGAATCTCCAGTAGGAGGTATATAATCATGTTACGTTGGGCATTAATTTTTTTCATCATCGCGCTGGTAGCAGCCGTGTTCGGATTCACCGGCATTGCCGTAGCAGCGGCAGGTGTGGCGAAGTTTCTCTTTTTCCTCTTCGTCGTGATGTTCCTGATCTTCCTGATCGCGGGAGTCGCGGCTGGACGAAAAGTGATGTAACGAGGCTACTCAGTCGATTCGGAATCGAGCGAATTCGAGCGACCGGGCCCGCGCCGATGTTCGTGCCCGTGGCGAAAACGCGTCTTCAGATTTTTTAGCTTGGCGCGTTGTTCGTCGTTGAGGTTCGCGGCGATCTCGCGGTGCGCGTCGGAAATGATCCCGCGGACGCGTTGCCCGGTTTCCTGTCGAATCTGTTCGAGCTGCGCGGCGGTTTTGTCGATGATGGGTGAAATCTTGGCCATCTGCTCCGGTGTCAGGTCCAACTCTCGTTGCAGCCGGTTGCGCATGTGCTCAGCGAGCATTCCATGACGCGGCAGATGAAAAAAAGCGTTGCGCATGTGAGATGCGCCGAAGAACGCTCCAGTCGTCCCGCCCGCGATGAAGACGAGGAGAAATCCCGCAATCAATTTCCATCGCAACGCACGGCTCATCTACGGTACCTCCATTTCAATGGCAGAATCAGCGATCGCGAATGCGTTCATAAACGGCTCGTCGTTCGCGCGTTCCTGGCTCGTCTCATAAACGACCGCTGCTGAGGAGACGGCAATCACCACCGTGGCCAGAATCGCCACTCGCCGCAACAAACGAGCCACGCCGTTGTTCCCGTTAGGTGCGCCGGCCCGCCAGAGCGCAACCACGCGCGTTTCGAATCCAAACGGCGGTTCCGCCGGCTCATCATGGATAGTCAGCGCCGCTGAGCGCAACAGACGCTCTAACCGGTTTATCTTTTTAGGAACGACCTCTTTCATGTTCTTTCTCTCGCGCCTAGCCGGTCGAGCTGCGCCTTCATTTTTCGACGCGCCCGAAACGCCCGGACTTTGACCAACGCCGCCGTCCAGCCGGTTAATTTGCGGATTTCCTCGATCGAGCGTCCCTGCAAATAAAGCAGATCAATAACCAAACGCTCAGCCGGTTTCAAAAGATCCAGAAGATGCTCGACCAATTGACGCGACGCCAATTGTTTGTCCGGCGCCAGCTCCTCCGCCGACGTGGCCAGATTTTTCACGACCGCCTCCTCTTCCTCGGTCAAATCCGCGTAACGCAATTCTGGTCTCACCTTTTCCGACTCGATCTGGTTCAGGCACGTATTCACGGCGATCCGCGACACCCAGTGTTCGATCGGCACTTTGCCCGAAAACTGATGGAGCCTTTGAAACACTCGAATGAAAATCATTTGGCAGAGGTCCTCCTCCGGCGTTCGTTTCGCCCGATGTGAGCGCACAATTTTCGCCACCAGCGGATAGAGCCGTCGCACCAGCTCGCCAGCTGCCTTGTCATCGTGCCGCAGAGCGGCTTTGACCAGCCCGCCTGGGTCAACAACATCCATGGAGAGAAAAGCGCATCCACTCTTAGACTACGACCGCCCTCGATCCGTTGGGGTTACAACTTTTCAGCAGTCTCTTAAGACTCTGGCGACTGAAGCTTGGTCGCAAACTCGTTTGGCGGCAACTGCCGCAGGCGTTCCCACTCCTTGGCAAGTTCGTCCTGATCGTAAGCAATAAGGAACCCGGTGGCGGTGGAATAGATAGCGGCTTTGGTCGTGTGGTTGGTCATGTCTTGAATCGCTTTCCAATATGCCGCCATCTGTGGCCGGTAGCGCGCGCGCAAACTGTCGATCTTGTCCGGCGCGATCCGGTTGGTCTTCCAATCCAGAATGAAAACCTTCTTCGCTTCGGCTTGGAACAATGCAAGATCGACAATCCCTTCGAGACATCTGGTTTGATCAATTCGCCAGAGGATCGGCATTTCTTTGTGAATGATGTCCCTGGCAATCCGCCGCCGAAAATCCAAGTCGGCGGCGAGAAGTTTTTCGAGCAACTCCCATTCGCGCTTCGAGCGGGCCGCGTCCGGCGAGGCCGTTTTGTTTCGCTCGAAAATCTCTTTCCACGATTTGCCGTCCGAGTCCCAGGGCAGTTGCTGCATGAATTGGTGCCACCAAACGCCATAACGCAACGCCGGACTGAATGCCGCCGGCGTTTTCAGATTTTCCGACCAATCGCCTGCCTCGACAATTCTTTCCGTCGGCAGACGACTGGGATTGATTGTTTGCACGAATGCGGACGCATTCTTCGCCGCGGTTTTTGCGTCAATTATCTCGGGCAATGATTGCTGGTCGATCTTATCTTTCTTCGCTTGGGCCGCTTCCTGGTGGTGCGCCGCCGTCTTCTCGCACGCGAGCGCTGCTGTTGAAACACTCAGCATGGTTGCCCAATTCGTTTCGCGTTCATCGGCGCGAAACCATTTCATTTGCGAGGAGCTATGCACTTGGCCGTTTCTCTTCGCAAATAATTTATGGTCGGCCGCCAGAACCAGCGTGTGACGGGCACGCGTCAACGCGACATAGAGGAGGCGCTCCATCTCCTGGCGTTCTTCAAGCTGGAGCATTTCCTCGAGCTCCTTGACGTCACCTTTATCGAGAAGCAGTCTTACCTTTTCGTTCTTCTTGTCGTGAATCAACCGCGGGTAGCGGGGCGATGGAAAATGAACTTCGCGGGAGAGAAACGGCACGATCACAGCCTGCCATTCTGACCCTTTGGCTTTTTGCGATGTGATCAGTTGAATTGCATCCCGGGTCGAGGGCCGGACTTCGCGCGCATCGTAAAAATGCACGCGCAATGATTCCGCAAACTCGCTCAACGTCATGCCTTCCGCTTCCGCCGTGGCCGCAACCGCCAGCAACGCATCCAGCTCACTGTTCAAATCGTCAAAATCTTCTTCTGGTAAGGCGCGGAGGCGTTCCGCCAATTTCGTTTGTTCAACCAGAACGGTCGCTGCTTCAAATAACGACTGGCTCAGGATCGACAACCGCGTTTGGGCAAGCAGGGTCAATTTCCGGACGACGACACCGGAACCGCTCGTGAGGGTTTCGATTTGAAAACGGTCGCCGAATCCTTTGGAGAAGACGGCCAGATCGTGATCAGAAATGCCAAATACTTCACGCAACACTCCGACGATTTCGTAACTGCACTGCGGATCCGCCATGATCGTCATCAGCGCGGTGAACCAGGCGTAGGCCGGGCTATCGCCCTTGAGTTCCCGTTCCGATTGGATTTGGACCGCGAATCCAGCGTCGCGCAGAGCGCGTCGCAGTGTTTGCAGCCATTCTTTTCTCGGACAAAGAATCGCGACGTCGCGCCACGAATTTGCTCGCAGCCTCGATAATCCAGCGCCGCGCAGCCAGCGCGCAAGCTGGCGCGCTTCCTCCAGCGCCTTCCGCCCCTCGGAAACCTGGCCGCGCCTGTCCGGCTTGAGTTGTTCCGCCGCCACGTCCACCCTAACGACTTGTCCCGGAAGAACTTCAGGCCGCGGATTCAGTTCTACGAACTCGACCTGATTGTCCTCGTTATTCAGGATTTCGCGAAACGTTTCGTTAACGAATTCGAGCTGCTTCGTGTCGAGCCGGAAAGTGACGGAAAATTCCAGCGCCTCGGCCGCGCCCGTTTCCACCAGCGTCCGATGAATCCGGCGGTAACGCGTCAGATCGGCCCGGTCGCGATAGATCGATTGTTGCAAATCTCCCACCATGCAGAAATGCCCGGGCCGTGGACCGGCCTCGCCGTAGCCAGGCGAAGGCGGGTGATCGACACGGGCCTCCAGCCAATCGCCGCTCGCTTTCGGTGGTCGGCTGATTTCCAGGAGCAGAGAGAACTGGCGCGGATCGGTGTCCTGTGCTTCGTCGAGAAGGACGCGAAAATTGTTTTCCCGGATCTGCCGGGCCGCCTCCGGATGACGCATCAATTCCAGCGCGAGCGCGACCTGATCGTCATAAGTGAGCATCCCGCGCTCGAGGCGGAACTCGCGATAATCCCGTTGCACTTCGGCCGCGACGCAGAGCGCGCATCGATCGATCCACTGGCGTAACGGCGCAAACGCCTCGCGCCAGATCGGAACAAAATCCTTCGCGATCGTTGTGCAGGTTGGCCAGCGAACGAAGTCCTCAGTCTCGCGCCAGGCACGCACGGCTCGCTCCAATTCGTCCTGCAAAAGCGGGATGGTCTGGAGGGAGCTGCCTTTGGCGACGAATCGGGAAACGCGGCTAAAATCCGTGTTGGGACAGCGGTGGAGAGGCGGATCAATAGCGGGCAAGTCCGCGTTCCGTCCCAATTCCATCAAATCCCGCGCCTGCACATGCCGCAATAGCTCCTTACGGTTTTCATTGGATAGCGCACGTCCAATCGTCGTTTGGTGTTGCACAAAATCACTCCAAAGTTCCTCGTCGTCGGTAATCACGTCGAAGGTCGGCGGCAAACCGAGATGATGGCCGTAACCTTCGAGCAACCGAACACAGAAACTGTGGATCGTGCCGAAGAAAGCACGATTAAATGCCGACAACAGGTCGAGCGAAATGCCCGCGCGCAAGATCTCCGTGCGCGCGCGCTGCTGCATCTCGTCGGCCGCGCGATTGGTGAACGCCACGACGACCAGTTGGGGCAGGCATTCCAGCGCATGTCGATCCTGCGCCATTTTCACAATTCGGTCCGTGATCGCGCGCGTCTTGCCCGAGCCGGCGGCCGCAAGCACCGAAAAATTTCTTCGAAGTTCCGACGCGAACCGTTCGCGACTGCTCTGATCGCTTGGCCCGGTCATGGTCGATCCTCCTCATCGTCGACGAGAGCAGGATGAGTCAGCGCCCATCTTTCACGGAGCAGTTCCTGGTCGATCGGAAGGGTTGCCAACGGATAATCGGCGGCAAAGCTAAAGTCGGAACGGATCGGGCCAAGCAGCCCGAAAGTTCCAGTCTCCTGCATTTGATGGAGCGCTTCCCAAAAATCCGAATGCGAAGTCAGTTCGTCGAGGTCGAGCTGAGGTTGGTCCAAAGTGGTGCGAGGAGAGAGAAGACTCAGCGCGACTTGTTCTGTCCCGAGCTCGCGCGCAGCCATACCGTAAAGACCGAGTTGGACCGCTTCTCCCCGGACGAGCTTTTTGCCCAACCCGGCGAAACGGGCATCCTCGTTCCATGACGGCGAAACCAGCGACTTTTGGTTGCCGGTCTTATAATCGACAATCCAAACTTGCGCCCGGTCGAGCGGGGAGCCATTGGTCGGGGGACGCGCCAGGATCAGATCGATCCGGCCGCGGAAGCGAAGTTTCTTATCCTTGCCTAACGAAACGATTTGCGGTGACTCCAAAATCCATTCGGTCGCGACTTCGGACCATTCCTTCACCGCGCTCAGTTTCTGCGCCAGACAACCGGCCAGCGAATTCGCGTAGTCCCAGCCGGAAATCCACCAATCCGGTAAGGCGCGACTGGGCTGAAAAAAAAGGTCAACCTGGGCTCCCGCTTTCTTCCACACGTCCTCAATTTCATCCCGAAACCGCCGCGCCGCTTCACGAACAGGCTCCGCGATTTCTTCACGCGACGGAAGATCGATGAATTCGTTTTGCGCCCGTGCCGCCCCGAGCTGCGCCAGCCACCGATGAACCCAGTTGCCGGTCGTCATTGGCCATTGATTGAAATCGCGCTCCGGATTTTCGACGCCGAGAAACGCGTGCAGCCAGATCAAGGCCGGTTGTTTAACGACTTTATCCCACTCCGTTGCGCGGAGCGTAATCTCGCGGTCGATTGGTTCGCGCAGGGCGAAGTCGTACTCGCCGGCACGGTGATCGACCCGACGGCGGGCATCGTACGCCACGCGGGTTTGTCTGATGTCGGGTGTGCTCTCCGTGCGCGCTTCAGAGAGCAATTGTCGTTTTAGCCAAGCCCGCGTTTGCTCCCGCAACTGCTGCATTGTCTCCTGTGAAAGAACAGTTTTGCGCGAGGAGAAATAGATCTGATTCAGCAGTTCGCTCGGATTCCAAAACCGTTCGGGCGCGGTTTCATGAAGGAGATTGGCCGCAAAGGCGACGGCGTGGGTAGTGGATTCGAGGGCGCTGAAAAATTGGCGCACGGCGATTTGCCGTTGCTGCTCCGGTCCGAGCAAAAGCGTTTTGTTCTCGCTCACCGTGGAGTGCCCTTCCCCCTGCTTTCCCTGGCGAACGATGCGTTTGTTCAACGCGGCCACTTCGTCATCACGCAGAAAATTCGATTGGTGATGCGGACGGGGCCATTCACCCTGGTTCAATCCGGTGCAGATTAAGTGCGACCATTCCTGGCCTTCGGCGTCGGCGTAGCCGAGGAGGTGAACCCGGCTGTAAGGATGATCTCCTTCCGTCGTGCGCGCCGATGAGAACGAGCTCAGAATCTCCTTGAGCCAGCGCAAATAGAGTGTTCGCGGAAATTCGCTGTGGACGGCGCCGCGCCAATCCTGACCGAGCCGCTCCAGTTCGAGCCAGCGCTCTTTCCATTTCCACTGCGCGAAGATGCCTTTGGTTTCGGCCAGAAAGCGAACAAAGGAAGCCTTTGGCCGCAAGAATTCGACGGCCGAGAGAGCTTCCGCGATTGAGGCGAGCTCGGCATCATCGGCCCACCGCGTGCAATATTCGCGCAGGACGGTGACATCATCGATCAGGATGTCGCTGTAAACTCGACGCAGGCGCGCTTCCAATGTTTGAATCGACAAGTCGCCGAGAGCATCGGCGCGCGACGGCAGCGCTTTGAAGAACCGGAGCAGTGGATCGAGTCGATGATGTTCCTGGAGTTCAATCCAGGCGTTCCACGCCATATCTTCAAACGGGCCAGGAACAAAATGACCAATGGCATCGTGATGCGAAATATGAAGCTTGGTCAGAAGATCGGATACGAGACGCGGCAGTGCGCCTGTTCCGGGAAACAGGATGCCGAGCCGAGTACACGATTTTTCCTCCAAGAAAGAGAGTGCCATCGCGACAATGGCTTGTGCTTGTTCGGTGTCGTTCAGGCCAACGAGGAAAGAGCGCGACGGCCGATCCTCTGGAGGCGCTTCTTTATCCTCTGGTTCATCGACAGGTTTGCCTGCGCCGAAATGTTCTTCCCATGTGCCGATCCAAAGCTCGTCGATATTACGCGCTTGTTCGCGCGGATAATCGAGGATGATGGTGGTGTTTTGCGATGACTGCAGCGCGGCGTGCAACAAAAACCAGAGTGGCCAATGGGCGCCGTTAAATCCGGTAATGAGGAGATCCGAAAATTGTGGCGGCTGGTCTCCCAGCGTCTTCAACAGGTTGCGATCGGCCTCGTAAATGAGGTCGAAGTTACAGGCGCACAGATGTTGATGGAATTTCTTGATCACGCCGCGGAAAGCAGCCGGGCCCTCCGCGATCAAGTCGATGCCGGCCGCGCTAAACTGGTCGATCAAACGCAGGAAATGATCCGGGGCGCGCGCGACCGAATTGGCGGCGAGATAATCCGGCTCGCGCATCCGGGCACGGCGTTGCTCGACGTTCGCCGGCAACTGCCTGGATTCGTCAGCCGCGATGGAGAGCAATAAGCGAAGCTGCTCGCGCAGCGGAACGCGGTGTCCGGTTTGACGCATCAACAGCTCGCGAATTTTCTGCGGGGTAAGGAATTGCACGGCGAGAAGCGAAACGTTCTTCTCCAACAGGCGACTGCGCAGGAAGGATGCGTAGCTGGGAGATGGCGTAAGAATGGCGGTGCATTCGCGCTTCATGGCGGCAGCTCTGGAAACCGTTTCACACCACGGAAAAATGATCTGTTCCCAAGCGGCGGCGGATGAGCTGGCGATATGGAGCGAGACGGGCATGTGAACCATCAAATTATCGCAACAAACGTTTCTCGCCCACTCGTCGCGTAATTCCATCGCGATCCAGTCGCTCCAGAAACGGCACCATCACTCGACGCGAGCTCTCGAGCGCCTGTCGCAGTTCGCTCACAGTGGCTGGTCCGTTCTTTGAAATAAAATTCACCACGGCTGTGCGCATGGCGGCAAAGTGTTCGCTTAACAACACAACATCCTCAGAAATCTCGATGGCTTCCCCGTTGTCGATCAGAAACCGGAGCACCAGTCGCGCTTGTGGATCGGTTTCCCTGGTCCGGCGCGGTGGCGGATCAAAAGGTTTTTCTGACAACGCTTCACGAGTTTTGTTCTCGATGGGCCGGAGGGCCGCCGGCAATGCGGCTTGATGTGTCGTGTGTGCGATGCCCGATCCCGTGCGAACGAAATTGCCGGCGCAAAGATCGGCGATGAGCGCTTGAAAAACGTCCACCCGCACATGGTCCATTAGCGCTCGCAATTCATTGAGGTCGAGCCCGGCGCGTTCCGGATTTCGTTTGTGCGTCGCGCCGATCAGCGCGATCGCCCGCGTCCGCAATTTGTCCCAAGTATCCGGGTCGACGGCGAGCTCGCCGCGTATGGTGATTTGACGCGAATCCTCCAAACGGAGCAGTGCCGCCGCTATTTCATCGGCACTGAAATGCGATTTGCGCAGCAAAGTTTTCTTTCGCACGAATCGGCGCGACGCGACTTCGGCGCGCAGGCAAAGAGCGACGTCTCCGGGGACGGCCAAAATTTTCGAGTGCTGATCGCCATCCGGATCGAGAACAATTCCGCCGCCGATGGTGCGTCGTTCCGAGGCGTCGCGGAGAACAAATCGGTCGCCCAGGAACGCAAAAATAGGTGACGCGAGTTTCAGGCGGGCAACGCCGTCTCGCTCGAGCGCCACAATTCGCGCAGCGACCCGCGACGTGCCGTGATGTAGATAAACTGAGCTCCCATTTTTTAGTGGTCGCGCGAGATGGACTCGGGCCAGGAACTTCGAGCTCGCCGGCCCAAGATCGCCGATTGTGATCACATCACCGCGCTTGATCTGCTCCAGTTCGACGTCCGGCACATTGATCGCGGTGCGCATTCCGGGCTGCGCGAGCTCGAGCTCACGGCTGTGACTCTGGATCGAGCGAACTCGGGTTTCGAGACGGCGCGGCTGAATGACAATCTTCTGGCCGCGTCGCAATTCTGCGCCTGTCAATGTTCCCGTCACGACCGTGCCAATCCCGTGCAGCGTGAACACGCGATCGATAAACAAGCGCGGTTTTCCGTAATCGCGTTGCGGTGGCATCGCGCCTAACTCGACCGCAAGCGCTTTCTTCAGATCTTCCATTCCTTCGCCGGTGCGGACCGAGGTCCGAATGATCGGAGCTTGCGCAAACGGTGTGTCGCTCAATCGATTCCGAATTTGTTCGATGTTGATGTTTGCCGAATCCATTTTGGTCAAAGCAATCACCGCGCGTTTCACGCCGAGATGCGTCAGGATTTGCAGGTGCTCCTCGCTTTGCGGCATCCAGCCGTCATCAGCCGCAACGACGAACAAGGCCAGATCAATCGAGCCGACGCCGGCAATCATGTTGCGCACGAAATCTTCGTGCCCCGGAACATCGACAATTCCGGCATGAATCCCGCCGGGCAGATTCAGTTCAGCAAATCCGAGATCGATTGTGATTTGTCGCGCCTTTTCTTCCGGCAAACGATCGGGATCGACGCCGGTGAGCGCTTTAACGAGCGCGCTCTTGCCGTGATCGACATGACCGGCGGTGGCGATGATGAAATGCTTGGTCACTGCGTGCAGGCGGCGCGGATCGCATCGACCACCAGATCGTCCTGCGACGGAAAGATCGTGCGCAGATCGAGTTTGAACGATCCGTCCGCGATGTAGCCGATGACCGGCGGATTATTAGCACGCAGCCTCTTTGCGAATTCCTGGGCATTCTCGGCCAGGATGTCGATGGTAATGGACGACATGATCGAATGCGGCAGCGTTCCGCCGCCCACCTTCGCTTTGCCGCGCCCGATGGCGATGCGCAGCGGCAAGCCTTGCAATCTGGAAAAAATAGAGGCGGCCCGGGATCGCAATTCATCTTTTGAGATCTGCAAGAGTGCCAGCGCTGGAATTTCGGACAGCACCTGGTTGAGATGAAGATCGACGGTCGATTGCAGCGCCGCGAGACAAAGCTTGTCGCAGCGCAGGGCGCGAAAAAGCGGCTCGCGTCGCAGGGCGCTGACAAATCGTTTTTTTCCAACAATGATGCCCGCTTGCGGCCCGCCGAAAAGTTTATCGCCGCTGAAACAAATCAAATCGGCGCCGGCCCTGAGCGCATCGGTTGGAGTTGGTTCGTGCTCAGCAAGACCGAATTGCTCGGAATCGACGATCGCGCCGCTTCCCAAATCTTCGATAAATGGGACACGTTTCTTTCGCGCGAGCGCGGCGATTTCCGCTGATGCCGGCGATTCGACAAAACCGCTCATGAAGAAATTGGAGCGGTGGACTTTCAAGATCATCGCGGTATCGCGCCTGATCGCGCGGGCGTAATCGTTCAGCGTCGTTTTGTTGGTCGCACCCACTTCGCGCAGTGTCCCGCCGGCCGCCTCGATAATTTCGCCAATGCGAAATCCGCCGCCGATTTGCACGAGTTCGCCGCGCGAAACAATTACCTCAGGTTTTGTCCTGATGAAATGTTGGACGATCAGGACCAACGCGGCTGCGCAATTGTTTACGGCCGCAGCGGCTTGTGCGCCGCAAAGAACAGCGAGGGCGTTCTCGATGTAACCGCCGCGATGACCACGGTCGCCGGTTGCCAGATCGTATTCGAGATTCGCGTAACCGGCGCCGGTTTCAATCAGCGCGCGAATGGTTTCGCGCGAGAGCGGGGCGCGTCCGAAATTCGTGTGAATGACAATGCCGGTGCCGTTGATGACCGACTGAATTCGGCTGGCGCGTAACCCTTCGAGCGAACGGCGAACAAGATCGACAATCGACTCGAAGTCCGGGATCTCGTCCGAAGCGCGAACTTTCGAGAGCTCGCGCCGGACAAGATCGACAATCAACGGCCGCGGCAAATCGGTCTGAGCCGGACTGGCATTTTCGCGTAGCGCAGCGAGAACCTTCGTGACGGCAGGAATGTCGCGGCGTGTTGTGATTCGCTTATGCATGAGACAAGAGAGCGCATCTTCGAACTGTAGGGGAAACTAACAGCTTCCCGTGTCGCCGCCTTCTGGGGAAGCTGTCAGCTTCCCCTACAGATACGCATACGGAAATCAGCGGTTTTCGCTCATGCACAATTTTGCCGACCACAGCAGCGGAAAAACTTGACCGGTTTAACCGGTCAAGTTTAGCGAGCAGCGCGCGCACTTTTTGGAGGCGACTCGGTTTCACGCACAAGAGCAAGCCGCCGCTGGTTTGCGCGTCCGTGAGAAGAACGCGCATCGGCTGCGAGATTTTTTTCCAATCCGTAATCCTATTTGCGGCTTCCAAGTTGTCGCGACTGCCACCGGGGATGCAATCGCGCGCGATCAGACCGAACACTTCCTGATCGATAGCGGGAATCTGACCGGCGTAAATCTCGGCGCTTGTCTTGCTGGCGCGACACATCGAGGCGAGATGACCGAGCAGACCAAAGCCGGTCACATCGACCGCTGCGCGAACCAAACCGCGTTCGGCCAGTTCTGCGCCGATGGAATTCACTTTACTCATGAGCACGATTGTTTTCCTCGCGAGAGCGTGTGAGGTAAGGCCGCGCTTGATCCCGGTGGTCACAATGCCGGTCCCCAACGGCTTCGTTAGAACAAGCAGGTCGCCGGCCCGCGCGTTCGCATTCGTCATCATTTTGCGAAGATCGACCAGGCCGGTGACGGCGAGTCCGTAAATCGGCTCGCGGTTGCGAATGGAGTGACCGCCGATGATGGCGCAGCCGACCTCAGCGGCCTTCGCCAAACCGCCGCGCAAGATCGATACGATCGTTTTTTCCGACACGAGATTTTGCGGAAATCCGATAATGTTGAGCGCGGTGAGCGGGCGACCGCCCATGGCGAACACGTCCGAGAGCGCGTTGGCGGCGGCGATTTGTCCGTAGGCAAATGGATCGTCCACGATAGGCGTGAAGAAATCGACCGTTTGCACGAGCGCGCGCTGCCTACCGAGGCGGTAAACGCCGGCATCGTCGAGCGTGCTCGAATTCACGGCGACGTTTCGATTCTTCGAGATTGGAAGCTGACGCAAAACTTGCATCAGGGCCGGTTGGCTCAATTTGGAAGCTCACCCGGCACAGGATGAAAGCGCGGTGAGCTTACGGATCTGTTCGCGCGACATTGAGTTCACCTCCTTTGGTTGAGCTTCTGGAGCCACGGCGCTCTGTCGCCGTGCATCGTCCAGCGTTGTGAGCGCCTCGACACTGCGAGGCGGCTACAAATGATTTTGCGGAGAGGATAGGAATCGAACCTACCTCGTTCCGGCAGTGGCCGGATCGACAACGGTTTTGAAGACCGCGAGGGCCACCAGGCACCCCTCACTCTCCGGGAACCAACAGAAAACGCCGAACGCCGAACGCCGAACACCGAACACCGAACTGCAAGCTCACAGGACAATTCGACGTTCGGTGTTCGATGTTCGGTGTTCGATGTTTGTTGCGCGAACGACTCGAAATCACTGCGAGGGGTCGGCTCCGAGGATTCAACTATCAGATTGAAATTACTACTTGAGCTTTTTGATCGCGCTGACGATCTGGTCGAAGTCGGGCCAGTCGCCGGTGTCGAGCTTGGAATGAAGGAGCTTGCCATTGGCGCGAATTTCAAAGGCGCCGCCACTGGATGGAATCAGGGTCAGCGACTTAATGCGTTCACCGAGTTCGAGAATTTTCGCCGCCAAACTGACGGCCTTGGGCGTGTAGTTTCAAACCACGCAATACTCGATCGAGACTTCGGTTTTCACTAGACAATCTCCTTTCCGTTTGAGATTATCGGTGCGACCACGAAAGGGTCAAGAAATGTAACGGCGGCTGCCCGGCTCCTGCACTCGCGAAAAATCCACTAAACGCAAGCTTTGGAATAGGGGTCAGCCGCCGTCATTTTCAGAGGGTCCCATGGAGAAACCTCGAATGTCTTAGAGATAATTACAAAATTGTAATGATTTGCAAGACAAAAATTCCTTATTGTTTCTTAATTTTTGGGAGACGACCGCCGCGGCTTAGAACGCGAAATTCAGCCCGCTGCGAATCATCGTGAAGTTGTTCCTTGGTCCTCCGATGACTCCCCAGCTCACGTCATTTATCCAACCGATATGGGGGGTGATGCGTGTTTCGAGTCCCCCTCCAAACTGGCCGAGCAGTTCGGTCCTACTGCCGTGGTGAACCGTAAACGCGTCAGCATCCAAAGCATCGGGCGGATCGACCCGTGAAGTGGCAAAGAGTTCGTCTCGCTCTCCGCCACCGAAGATGGCCCCCACACCTGCCCAGACATATGGGGCAAACCGAGAACACGGCAATGGATAGCGCAGGGTAAACGTGCCCAGAACTGAGCCAACGGCGCGATGATGCGACAATCGTTCCCGTGCGAAAACCGGGACGTCTGGATCTTCGAAAATGTCGAAACCGCCCTTCCGAGCGTTGACGATAAATCCTTCCACTCCGACGCCGAAATAGCGGTGAAAGAAGTATTTGATGTCGGCGCCGCCGCCCCAGGCGTGGTCACCGCCGATGTAGCGATCGTATTCACCCAGAACCGCTCCTCCCTCGGTCGTGCTTTGCACGACATCAACTAAATCGAGATTGCGGTTGTAATCGGTATTGGTGAACACGTAAGTGCCCCAAAGGCCCATGTTCCATTCGTTATCGGAATACCATTGTGGGCAGGGAGGCGGCGCCACCTGTTTCATTTCGGGGCCGCCGGCCAAAAGCAGTTGAGTACATGCGCCGAGGACGATCGCCAATGTGAGAAAAAATTGTTTCATAAGTATGTTGGTTTGACGTTGGTTAGCGATTGCGTGTGGAAGCGGGAGCTTCGGCCTCCTGTGCTCCGGGTGGACCGAGCAACCATGAAAAAACGCCAAAGACCTGGACATGTGGAGAATCATTGGTGCACCCGAAAAGCGGAGAGATGTCGATCCGAGTATTGCGTGTTGGTTTCCACGCGACCGTCGGGCCGACCACAAAACTATTTTGCGGGTCGCCACGTGTATTTTTCATGGTGAAATTTTTATATTGCATTTCAACGCCGACCTTTAAACGTTCCTCAGGCAACAGCACGGGCATTAGGGCGCTCTGAGCAAATCCCCATTCCCGCCCGCGATCACCTTCGATTTCGTTTTCCAAGAACCAATTCATGGCCCATTCAAATTTTTCCCCGAAATCTTGAGCCAGCAGTAAACGGATTTCGTAGGCATCAGGTTTTTGCGGCGGTCCGCTCTCTTCTTCCTCCCCGCCGGGTGGTGGTGCGCCTTCTTCGTGCCGAATTGGACCGGTGCCGAATTTGAACTCAGCGAAAAGAGTAGGATTCAACGGGATCTTGTTCCAGTCAGCCAAGGCATACCGCACTTCGATGCTTGCCGTCGAGGGACCGCCGCCGCCGTCAAAACGCTCGAATTCTGTCTCCGCGGCGACACCAAATCGATAGGGCAAGCCCATCTCAACTTCCTGGGTGAACAGATGATCGGGCGGTCCGTGGCGAAATGCGTCGCCCTCATAAATTTCGCCAAAGAAAAAAGTCCATGGTGGCAGCACGTACGCGGTGGTCAGGTTGGAGAATCGCGATCGGGAAATGCCGGGCGGAGCTCCATAAGCGCTGGGAATTCCTTCAGAGCTGACAACGATCTGCTCCGCCTCGGCCGTTTGGGCGCGGCAGGGAGCATGAAAAACAGTGAGCGCAAGCGAAGTACAGAGAACAATAAACGGCAGGCGTGAGGTATTCATGGTTAATGGGACTCTTTGGGACGTGGCTGGCCTCTTTTACGAACCCTTACAACACTGTAATGTTCTGTCCAGTCTAAAATTCAACTGAGACACCCGCGTAACCTGAACGGCGCGGTGCCGGCTCGATACTGCCGTTGAAAAAGACACGCGAATAGTATTTTTCGTCGGCAAGATTTGAGATGCCAGCGATTAAGCGGGCGTGTTTGGTGAAGTACCATTCCCCTGAAAGATTCACCACTGCATAGGCCGCAAGCTTGGCTGGTGTGGTCGCGATAGCAGTATTCGCGTCGGACCAAAACTGTTCCGAAGAGTACACCGCTGAGAGCATCGTGTTAAAGCAGTGCTCCTTGCCGAATGTGATCCCGCCTTTCCACAGAAAATCAGGCGCGAACGCCGGCGTTTTGCCGACTTGGCCCGGGATTTGGCTGTCGGTGAACTCTGCGTCCAAGAACTGAACGTTGCTGAAGACAATGAGATGCCACGGATGGAATTCTTCCATGGAGTAGCCGGGAACCGCGACATTCTTTACGTTTTTGTCGACGACGCCTTTACCTGGCTCAGGCTGCGGCGCCGGGACGGGTGGATGCTGAAATCGGGCCAGGAAATCGTAGGAAAGTTCTCCTTCGAATCCGCGATGCCGCGTGCTCCCAGTGTTCACTATGATAAAATCGATCGGGCTGAACTGTCGGGTTTCGGTGCGATTGTCGAATTCCATCCAAAACCCGCCGACGTCGTACCAAAATCCCTTAAATGGAGTGCCGTGGACGCCCAGCTCGAAGTCGAGCGACTTAAATGGATCGGGATTATTGTTAGCGTTCAGCGGCTGAAATGGGGAAGAGATGTCGAAGAAGCGAACGGGCCGCCAGCCGGAGGATGCGCTGAAGTAGGTCTCGTTGCGGTCGCCGAAATCGTTACCCAAACCAATTCCCCACAACGGAACAGTGCGATCGGCGCTACGGTCGCCTAACGTCGGCCCGATTCGCGTGTCAACATCGACATTCTCATGGTCGAGTCGGAATGAGGGAACGATATGGAATTTCCCAAGCCGAAAGATGTTCTCGGCGAAGAAAGCCTGGTAATCGGACGTGCGATCTTGATCCAGTGTTTGCACGCCATCGGTGCTGTCGCGTGACGCATAAATGTCCGGGTTGCGGAAACGTGTGAATGGCGCATCGCCATGATAGACAACACCGCCAAATGTCAGGGCGCTGCCTTTGAAAATCGTGTCTTCGCCCCAATTCTTTCGAAAACGCACATCCGCTCCGCCGTTATTGAAGTCTTCGTCTTGCACGGTCGTTGAGCTTGGTGGAACACCAGTCGGACTGAGGTTCCCGGCGCTGCGGGAATCGATCTCTTGGTGCGTAAACCATGCCTTGGCCTGCATAAGCCAGCCATCGCCGAACTCATGTTCATGCCGCAACACAAAATTGTATCGATCGACCCAGTCGTGGTTGTACGGCGTCGGCGAGAAATTCGGATCATCCAAGAACTGCTGATAGGTTAGGCGTCCCGGATCCCCGCCATCGAATCGGCTGATGTGAACATCGAGAGCGGTAACTTGTGATTCATCCGGGCGATAACCGAAGTAAAGATTCGATTGCCAAAGATCGTACTGGCTGTTGTCGCGCTGGCCATCAGCTACGGACGTAACCGCCGTCGAGACGAAACTCAAGCGGCCCAAGCGCTTCCTGGATGACATTGTAAGTTGAATAAAGACCGTCGGCCCCGCCGATTTGCTCGGTGTAAAAGCTCCACGGCGAGCCCGGCGCGGGATGTTTCATCACGTAATTTACGGCCGGTGCCGGCTCCGGACCGTAAAGCAGGCTGCTGCCACCACGGATGAGTTGAATTTCGCTGACGCTTTGCGGCATCGGCAGAAAATAGAGCGTCGGAAAACCGATCCAGTCCGATGCCAACGGCAGGCCGTCTTGCAAAACGGTGACAAACTCTGATTCCTGCGGATTACCGAGGCCGCGATAGCTGAAATTGAATTGGCCCGGCGTGTGTTGTTCAGTCACGAGCAAGCCGGGCGCTTTGGAATAAAGTTCCTGCAAGTTGTTGTTCTCAACCGGCGGCTGCTTTTCGAGCTTAATCGTCGTCGCTTTTTTGGTGACAGTGATTTGTGTGCCCGAAACTTCCGGCATGATGTGCTGCCGCATTTCTCGCCAGTTGTCATACGGCGTCGGGCTTGGAATTGCTTCGCCAGTGACGACGACGCCTTGGGAACTGGTCGTCTGTGCTTGCGCAACGCACGTGACGGGATGGAAGGTTAAGGCCACGCATGCGAGAAAAGGGATGCACGCGCCGAGATGGAATAGGCGGTTAAGGCGGTCAGAATTCATAGAAGGCTGCGCGATCATTACAGATTTGACATCTATCGGCAAGAGAAATTTTCCGCGCGCGCAATGGCCAGCCCAGGCGGAGCGGACTGGAACGAATCGTTTCCGAATTGATCGGATTACGATTATGTAAGCCGCCAGGACCGCAAAGCGTGTGAGTTTGCGGGAACAGCTGTGGCGCTGCGCGTTTGCTCCGATTGGAAGTGCGCTCTGCGGTGGTGCGAAATCAGTGCTTCAAAATTTAGGGGCGTTTCCGCCCCTGGCATTCCAAGGAGTATCGCACCCGCGTCTCCTCGGAACGTCTGATCGGTACCGAGGAATGATTACAACGGGGCGACCGGACTAATCACAAAAGTGGAAGCTGGTTGAGGGGCGTAGCTTTCGGGATATCCGGGTTCGCATCCGAAGCGAACGTCCAGGACCGCTGCGTTTGTCGGCGTGTTCGGAACAGTCCAATAAAAATATTGGGCTTTCGGGTCGATCCACGGGCTAATCCACATGGTGAATGTCCTGCCGCCGTCCAGCGAGAGCCAGACTTCCGCCTCACACGCCCCCAAGTCTATGTGGGGCAGGATTGATGTCCACTCAACCCTGACTTTCTGCCCAGGATAGAGGACTTGTCCTGCGGTGGGCGAAATCAATCGGGCAGAATAGCCCGATTGTTGACCCGGCGCAGAAGTAGCAATTGAGGGGTTAACCAATTGCAGGGCGAAAATAAACGCCGCTGCGAATAATGTCTCGACGAATCTGTGGATTTTCATTTTGACTTCTCCGTTGTTGTAGGGCCGCTGCGGGGCTCGCAGTCCCGTGTGTTAAAGGAATGCGACCAAAATTGCGGTCCGTGTCAAGCATTATTTTATTTTACGAGAGAACTCGCTGGCGCGCTCTATGCTAAAATTCGCAGTCCAATGAAACAAAAGGAAGAATCCATGAAGACATCATTTGTATTAGCGGCAATCATTAGCGCAGCTCTCGCTTTCAGCGTGGCCGCGCAAGCAAAGGAGCCCGTAGCGGGCGAAATGGTTCAGGTGCAGTCGCTCCCCGCCGGTGTCCAACAGACCATCAAGGACAAGGCGGCTGGCGGAGAGATCGTTCGAGTCAAAAGAGAAGATGATTCGAACGGCAAATGGTATTACGAAGCCATCGTAAAGACTAACGGGAAAGAGTGGCGCTTCGAAGTCGATCCGAGCGGCAAGTTCGTCGAAAAACACTGAGCGAACCACGAGTAGAATGGGGGGTACATAGGCTGTCCTCCGTTGTTGTGTCCGTTATTGAGCCCGCGCTGAGTGGGTAGCGGTAAGGCACGACATCCATCGTGCCGTTTCAAACCACGCAACGACGGCCGCAATGGCGCTGTCTGTTGATGTGATGTCGCTCCCGGTTTGGGCGAGTGCCGCGAGGGTGATGTTGCCCGGACTGGATTGACCCAACCAGTCTAGATCATTGTGATTCGGGACCGGTTTAACGCGGAAAAGTCAAAACGACAGTCGTTCCGCGATCGGTATTACTCTCGATCCTGGCCAGGCCGCCGTGAAGATCGACAATCGATTTGACTAAGGCGAGGCCGAGGCCAGTCCCATCGGAGCTGCGGGATGAATCGGCGCGATAAAAGCGATCGAACACCCGTGGCAAATGCTCGGGGGCGATACCAGCGCCGTTGTCGATGACCGCGACTTCGGTGCTGCTGTCGCGGCGCGAGATGTCGATCTTGATTTCGCCGCCGTCGGGTGTGAAACGCTGCGCGTTATCGACCAGATTGTTGACCGCGCGCTCGAACAAAACCGGATCGGCATAGATTTCGGCATCGCCGCTGCAAACGATGGAGACCTGTCGGTCTTCGGCCACGGTCCGATAAAAGCTGGCGATTTTCTCGCAAGCGGCGCGGGCGTCGAACTTTTTTCGTTCAATCGGTTCGCGCGCGGCATCCACCCGCGCGACAAAAAGAAGATTATCCACGATCCCGGAGAGCCGTTCGCATTCGGCCACGGCCGATTCGATCACTTCGCGATATTCCTGAGCGGTTCGCTCGCGCGTTAACGCCACCTGGCTTTCGCCGAGGATGTTCGCGATGGGCGTGCGCAATTCGTGGGCGAGATCGGCAGAAAACTGCGAGAGCCGGGTAAACGAATCTTCAAGCCGCGCCAGCATTTCATCGAATGCGTTCGCGAGGGGTTGAAGCTCTTTCGGCCAGCCGACTGGGGCAATGCGTTGGTTCAAATGCGTGGGGCCGATGCTTTCGAGCGACTGCGTCATTTCACGGAGCGGGCGCAAGCCGCGCCGCGTAATGGTTACAGCGATCGCGGTCGAAGCGACGATGCCGCCCGCGAGCACAATCAGGAGCAAAATGCCGAATTCGCGTTCCACCTTTTCGTCACTCGATCGATCCTGTGCCACCTGAATCGTGTAGATCCGCCCTCCCGATTCCTGGCTGATTGCAACTAACGAAAAAGATTTCCCTTCAGCGCGGTAGTTTTCCGTTGCGCGTTCGGGCATTGCCGATTCCGCTGGCACCGGAAAAATGTCTGGCGGGAGCAAGGCGCTCATGCCGGTCGTTTCGGCCAGCGGATGACCGACCGAATCAAGCACTCTGATCCAATACGGTGCCCGCTGGCTTGGGCGAGGAGCGATAAGCTCATTCACGAATCCACTTGGCCCGCCCTCTCTGAGATCGATGCGCAGCGCGCTGATTTTGTCGGCGAGGACGGCTTGATCTTCCGTGAAAGCGTGGCGGATTACGATCCAATAGAAAATCCCAAGGCCGCAAAAGAGAAGTAGGGCGGCAGCGAGGGAAAAGACCCTGACCAGCTGCGAGGCGATGGAACGTGGTTCAGGGCGTTTTGAGGACATAGCCGACACCGCGAATCGTGTGGATGAGTTTGGTTCTAAAAGGATCGTCCACTTTCGCGCGCAGACGGCGTACGACTACGTCCACGACGTTGGTGTCGGTTTTGAAGCCAATGTCCCAGACGTGCTCGGCGATTTCACTGCGGGAGATCACTTCACCGGGCGACCGAGCCAGATGCGCCAAAAGCAGAAACTCCTTTGGCGTCAGGTTCAGCGGCACGCCGGCGCGGACTGCCTTGTGGCGTTCAGTGTCGATTTCCAAGTCATCGATGCGGAGCGAATCTTCATGTTGGGCCGGCGCGCGGCGTAACAAGGAACGGACGCGGGCGAGCAATTCGGAAAAAGCGAATGGTTTTATCAGGTAATCGTCGGCGCCAAGCTCCAGGCCTTTAACGCGATCGCTCACGCTATCGCGAGCCGTGAGAAAAAGAATCCTAGTGCGGAGACCTTCGCGACGCAATTCTTCAACGACTTGCCATCCGTCCTTGTTAGGCAGCATGACATCGACGATAAGCAGGTCGAACTTGGCGCGGCGCGCGAGATTGAGCCCGGTTTGGCCATCGATGGCAAGATCGACCGCGAAACCGGCTTCGCGGAGACCTTTGGTCAGAAAGGCCGCGGTTTTTTTTTCGTCTTCGATGACGAGGATTTTCCCATGCGGCGGATGGGACATATTGAGAATGACAGCTAGGCCTCTCGTGGTGGCAAGGCAATCACCAGCCCGGCTAACAAAAACGTGACCGCGGCGGAGAACAAACAGTAGCGGCAGTAGGCGTGGAGCAGGAATGCCTGGACGTAGAGGAACCAGAGTGTGGCCAGAAACATCGCGGTGATGGTGAGCGTGAGAAAGAGCCGGGCACGCGCAAAGCCGAAGAGTGCGAAAGTGGCGAAAGTGAAAACGCTGAAGTAAGCGAGTGTGCCAAGCGCGGCTACCGGAATTCCACCAATGCGGGCGTATTGACTGCCCAACACGCGGAAACAATCTGGCGATCCGCCGCAGGCAAGCGTTTCACCGGTTAGGGCTTGCACCGTCAGATAAATCGCATCGGCTAATCCGGCGAGCGAGACAATCGCCACGATGACATAGAGGATATTCCGAAAATGCGCCACACTCACTTCTGTCCCCCTTTTGTCTCTGATTCTTTGACCGCTTCATCGATGACTCCGTGCAACCCCTCGGGAGTTCTCTTGTCCTGGGCCAATTCGTGATTGTTGATGAAAACGGTGGGCGTCATCCTGATGCCTAACGATTCACCACGCGAGTGATCGGAATCTACGCGCTCCTTCACCTTTTCGCTCTCCATGTCTTTCTTAAATTCGGGTAGATTCAGGCCGATCGTGCCGGCGTAGGCCTCGAACAATTCCTGCGGATTCTCGACTTTACTCCAAGAGGACTGTTCGCGGTAAAGAACGTCGTGCATCTCCCAAAATTTTCCCTGCAAGCCGGCGGCCTCGGCGGCGAGAGCGGCTTCTCCGGCGTGCTTGTGCGCTGAGAGGGGAAAGTTCCGAAAAACCAGGCGAACACGCGGCTTAAATTCATTCACTAGCTTATCCAGATACGGCGACATCGACCCGCATGGTGGGCATTCGAAATCGCCATACTCCTCAATCGTGACCGGCGCCTCCGACTCGCCGCGAATGTGCACCTTTTCCGTATCCGGTTTCCCCGGAACCGCTTTGTCCTGCGGAATAGTGAGAAGATGAGGCAGTTTTGCCTGGTAAAGAATGGCGCCGCCACAAATTGCCGCGGCTGCGACGACGGCGACAATGATGAACGGTAGAAAACGTTTCATAAGCTCCGTGCGAAAGCGGGAAAGTTCTGCGAGGAATGCAATTCGTCAAATGAGACGTCTGGGGCGTCCCCCCACGGTTTCTTGCTGTGGCGTGCGATCCTGCGCGCGCCTTACGGCAGACCGGTGCCCGAACGGCTCTTGGTCAGCGAGATGTCGGTCGCGTTCAGGGAGCCATCGACGGTCACATCGTCGCGGAAATTCGCAGCCGTGACCGCGTTCCCGCTTTGCGATTTGACCACGCCAATGTCGGAAGCATTGACTACGCGATTCCCATTGACGTCGCCCATCAAAAAGCCGACTTGAACGGAGACAGCTTGGCTGCTGTTCCCGGCGGAATCATAGACGTTTGTGAGCGTGACGGTCCCGGTTTGTGCGTTCGCCACGCCGGAGAGGTTCACGATGTACTCATGGGGGTCCGCGCCGATGGCACTGCTGGAGACACTGCCTGTGCTAGCGGTGAGACTCGCATTGGCCACGCTCGTAATCGCGTCCTGGAATCGGAACACGATTGTGTGATTGCCGCCCGCACCGCCCGTCCGGCACTCGATGCCGGGCGCACCGGTCAATGGCAGATCAACGTCAAATGTACCCGCGGCGCCGTGCGTTTTGCGCGAAGCCGCACTTGTTGGCTGCACCGGCGAAGCGACACAATTCGGAAACTTGAAGCTGCCGATGCGTGTTTTCCACGGCGCGCCGGGATCCTGCTCAGCACCCATGGCGAAGTATTCGTTCACGTACCAAAACGTGCAGTCGTCGGCAGGATCGACAGTCAGCGAGCTGTAATCTCCCCAACGTCCTTCCGGGGGAACGAAAAAGGCCACGTTTTCGGAGCCGAGCCCGGCCCACATCTGGGCCTCGCCCTGCGTCAATTGGTTAATCGGATCGGTCGCGAGTCGCCCGGCATAAGCGATCGAAGGATGATCGGCCGGTGAAGAAGGTACTGTAACCGACCGCCATGTTGCCCATGTGATCCATCGCTATGCTACCCATCCAGCGATACAGCTGATCGATTGGCGCAAACGTGCTCTGTTGATAAATCACTGGCGAAGAGCCGGGGCTGCGCACTTCGTACCAGCGCACGCCGATCCGGGCATCGGCAATTACACTGTGGTTGATGACCAGCGCCTCGTGATCGCCGAAGTTTCGGTAGGCGATACGGTGCATGAGGCGATCGCCGATTACATCCAGCTGATAAGGACTGGCGAGCTGCGGCACGCAAGTGCCGATTCCATACACGCATTGCGAGGGCGTCCACATTGCTACCGGCAACACCGAATTCGGTTGACCATTGATGCCGAAGGTAGAATTGCCAGGGGTAATCCAGTCGACGTGGAACTGCCAGATGCGCATGGCATCGGCGCCGAGAGTAGGCGAGTTGATCTGTGAATCGACTTCCGCGAAGTAGTTAGGCGAGCCAGCCGGCGGTGGCGCGCCATCGACATTACTTGGCAGCTGCCCACCAAAGGTGGTATCGACATCGCCGAGATTGAAAAAGACCAGGGCAGCGGGTTGGCCGGTCAACATCCTCGCCCGTTCGAACGCATATACGCCCTGGCCCATATAGGTGTTCCCCGCGCCGCCGAAGATGTGCGCGGTCATGTAATAACCATCTGGCCAAATCCCAAAGTGCGGGTAATCGTTAAAATCGGTCTGATCGAACTCGTACACATAATAGGTGCCGGTCGGATCGGCCGAGGTCGACACGGCGATGCATTGCGCGAACGGCCCGTTACCGCCGTTCACCGCGAACTGGCTCAACAGCCAGCGATCAGCCAAATGATCGTAAAGAGCGATCGGATCGCCATCGTTATCCACCTGGCATTGGCCGGGCAAATTCGCCCAAAGCTGGTTGATATGGATTGGCCCGACCAGCCGCGTCCCGGTTTTGTCGTAAACAGAGTAGGACGAGTTCACCATTTGCACGTAGTGGTTAGGCCCAACCGCCCCGTTCGGATCGGGCGGAATGCAATTGCCGCAGCCATCGGCCTGGTCCATTCCTTCGAAAGTCTGGAGCGGCGGCGGCATCGTCAGCGGAGACATTGCCTTTTGTTGCACCGAATCGACAACCGGCAGTTTCGGCGGCGGTCCGGGCGGGCGAATCGGACGCGGCCGATCCAGCACCCATGTTCCATTACGCTCGCCCATTTGGGTCGGCAAATCGCGCAGACGCGGGGAGATGCCATGGTAGCTGGAGTAAATGACCGTCGGTTTGAAGGCGGTCCTCGGTGAAGGTTTGACCGGCTGATTTGGCGCCGCGATCAGGAACGCTCCCAAGCTGATCCCGATGATCGACAGCGTGAGACCCAGAAGAAGGCGGGTCGTGAAAAAGCCGGAACTTGCTGTGGAATTTTTGTTCATATGATTTGCTGTTTCTGCTCACAAATCGGAACGGCCATTGACGATGGACGCCTCGGTTGATGGGAACGCTTCCGGCTCGGCGCGTTGATTTGCGAGGTAGGGAATGTTACGTAGCCTCGGTCCGCCGCCGGACTGGCATCGCTCGATTATGAGTCAGAATTATAAGGACACACTCAATCTCCCGCGCACCGATTTTCCGATGAAGGCGAATCTGGCCGCGCGCGAGCCGGAGATGCTCAAGGTCTGGCAGGAAACGCGGCTTTACGAGCAAATCCAAAAATCGAGGGAGGATCGAGAATTATTTGTGCTGCACGACGGCCCGCCCTTTGCCAATGGCGACGTCCACATGGGCACGGCGCTGAATAAGATCCTGAAAGATTTCGTGGTGAAATCGCAGACCATGCTCGGGCAACGGGCGCCGTATGTGCCGGGCTGGGATTGTCACGGATTGCCTATCGAATACAAAGTGGTCCGGGAATCGCGCGATCTATCGCCCCTGGAAGTGCGCAAACGTTGCGAAGTTTTCGCGCGCAAATGGATCGACATCCAGCGCGAGCAATTCAAACGCCTCGGCGTGCTCGGCGATTGGGAGCATCCCTATCTTACGCTCGATCCAAAATATGAGGCTGAGATTTTGCGGGCGTTCGCCGTTTTCGTTGAGGAGGGTCTCGTCTATCAGTCAAAGAAACCGGTTTTCTGGAGCACCGGCGCGCAAACCGCCCTGGCCGAAGCCGAGGTCGAATATCAGGAGCGGGATGACATAGCCGTTTACGTCAAATTTCCTATTGTTAGTGGCGAGTGGAAGCACAAAGCGAGCATCGCGATCTGGACAACTACGCCGTGGACATTGCCGGCCAATCTCGCCATCGCGGTCGATCCTAACGAGCTCTACGTCGTTCAGGAATTCTCGCGCGACGGCGTTGCCGAGACCTTGGTTCTGGCGGACAAACTGATCCCGCAATTTTGCGCGAACACGAAGTTTCAACCGGTCGGCGAACCGATCGCTTCGTTTCCCGGGAGCAAGGTTGACCAGATCAAAGCGCAACATCCGTTTTTGGATCGTGAATCGATCGTCCTGACCGCCGGCTTCGTCACGATGGACACCGGCACCGGCGCGGTCCACGTCGCTCCCGGCCATGGCGCGGACGATTATACGTTAGGCAGCGCCAATCACTTGTCGATCCTATCGCCGGTCGATGATCATGGGCGGTTTACAGAAGAAGCCGGTTTGTCGCATCTTACTGGCAAATACGTTTTTGACGCGAACAGCGACATCGTGAATTTGCTGCGCGAGCGCGGGATGTTGCTGGGCGAGCAGAAGTTTCATCACTCGTATCCGTATTGTTGGCGCTCGAAAACACCCATCATTTTCCGCGCAGTTGAACAGTTCTTTATCCGCATCGACAAACTGCGTCCAAGGGCGCTCGAAGCGATTCACAAAGAAGTAAAATGGGTTCCAGCCTGGGGTGAGAACCGCATCGCCGGCACGGTTGAATCGCGTCCCGACTGGGTGATCTCGCGCCAGCGGAGCTGGGGCGTGCCGCTGCCGATCTTTTACATGGCCGATGGCAATGCGATCGTCGACGCCAGGATCATTCGCAGGCTGGCTGACCTCGTCGCCGACCATGGCTCGAACATTTGGTTCGAGTTAAGGGATGTCGATCTTGCGCAAAAGCTGGGCCTTCCGCCGGGAACGACGAAACGGAACGACACGATCGATGTTTGGATCGACAGCGGTGTTTCGCACAAGGCGGTGTGCGCGATCCATCCAGAGCTGCGCGATCCGGCCGACATGTATCTAGAAGCGACCGATCAGCACCGCGGCTGGTTTCAATCGTCGCTCATGACGAGCATCGCGTTGAACAATCGCGCGCCTTACAAGACCTGCGTTACCCACGGGTTCGTGGTCGATCTTGATGGCAAGAAAATTTCAAAGTCGGGCACGTACGATAAGCCGACGGATGCCGGCCATTTCGTGAACAAGCACGGCGCGGATCTGGTTCGGCTCTGGGCCAGCAGCATCAATTACACGGACGACGTGCCCTTCTCGGAAGAAATGTTCACCCGCCTCGGCGATACCTATCGCCGGATCAGGAACACGTTGCGCATCTTGCTCGGGAATCTTTACGATTGTGAATCTGGAAACCAGGAGACTAGGAAGGGTTCTAGTTTGGTTGATCGCTGGATTTTGGAGAGGTTGAGTGAGGTGATATGTGAATGCCGTAGCGCTTACGAGACGTTCGAGTTTCACAAGGCCTATCACGCACTCAACCAGTTTTGCGCGGTCGATCTGAGCTCGCTCTACATCGATATCACCAAAGACCGAATGTATTGCGGCGCGACGGATTCGCCCCGGCGCCGGGCGACGCAAGCAGCGATGAGGCAAATCTTCGACGCACTCTGCAAATTACTTGCACCGATCCTGGTTTTCACGGCCGAGGAAGCGTGGCTGCGTTCCACGGCGCAAGGCTCAGTTCATCTCCAGGAATTTCCGGAAGCGCAGGGTCGACATGGTGGGGCGCGACCGGCGGTCGGCGCGCCGACCGAGCAGGTCGAACAACTATTGAGATTGCGCGGCGTGATCGGTCAGGCGATCGAGAGAGCCCGTCAGGAGAAGTTAATCGGGAATGCGCTCGAAGCAGCGGTCGTTTTACAGTCCGATTCCGACGTCACGCTGAAGATCGACCAGGAAGAGCTCGAAGAGTTTTTCATCCTGAGCGATCTCACCGTTCACCAGGCGAAGGAAGCGAGCGCAGTCGGTGATGAAGACAACGCACAAGAAATGCGCCCGGTGCTGGCGCCACCGGGAATATGTCGGCACAAGCAAAGCGCACCCGGATCTGTGCGATCGATGTGAAGTCGGTGGTGAAGTCAATGACGAAATCCGAATGACGAATGACAAAGGAAAGACCAAATGACGGATGATGATGTCATAGCGGAGAGGCAATTTCGTCATTCGTGCTTCGTCATTGCTTCGTCATTCGTCATTCGTCATTCGTCATTTCGTCGTTGGAGGGGTTGCTGGATCGACAATGAAGTTCATCTTCTTTCTCTCTCTGCCGCTCTACGCGCTCGATCAACTGACGAAATATCTTGTTCTCCAACACATCGATCCGCACCAGCCCAAGATTGTTATGCCGGGTTTCTTCGATCTGGTGAACATTACCAACACCGGTGCGGCATTTGGTTCCTTCAAGAATAACAACGCATTTTTCATCGCGATCTCAGGCCTCGCGCTGCTCATTGTCCTGGGGTTGCTTCTGCGCAAACACGAGTCGGATGCATGGCGCGACGTTTCACTGGCGTTACTTTTGGCCGGGATTTTGGGAAATTTGACCGATCGACTCCTGCACGGTCACGTGATCGATTTTCTGCTGGTCAATCTGCATGTTCGTTATGCCGATCCATGGCCAGCCTTCAACGTGGCCGATTCGTCCATCACCATTGCCGTCGTCTGCTTTATCATTCACTCGTTCATGGCCGAGCGGACCAAGACGAAATTGACGGTCTAACGGGAATACTCCTCCGCGGCGCGGGCGAGCAGATCGCGCACTTCGTCGTCGGTCGTCTGCGCGAAATCGTCATAATATTGGCCGACAGCCTGGAAAAATTCCGGAGCGGTCGCGCAGACGGCTTCGTCCGCTTCGTCCGCCATTTCCCGGCAAGTTTCCGGCGGGCCGACCGGCACGGCGACGACAATTCGAGCGGCGCCAGCCTGGCGCAACGCTTTCACCGCCGCGCGCATGGTCGCGCCCGTGGCCAGTCCATCATCGACCAGAATGACGACGCGATCGCGCAACTGCGGCGCAGGCCGGTCATCGCGATAACTTTGCTCACGCCGTTCCAACTCCGCTTTTTCCCTCTCCGTGACGGCTTCAATGATCGCGTCAGCGTGGGGCAAGGAGCGCATGACATCATCGTTCAAAACGCGGACTCCGCCGGACGCAATCGCGCCGGCAGCGAGCTCCTCAAATCCAGGAACACCAAGTTTGCGGACAATAAAAACATCGAAGCGGACGCGGAGCGCTCGGGCCACTTCGTAGGCTACGGGCACCCCGCCGCGCGGCAAGCCGAGCACGATCACGTCATCGCGTCCCGCGTAATGTTGCAGTTGTTGCGCGAGCAATTTCCCGGCTTCAGCCCGATCTGCAAACGTTCGTTCCATGGGGGCGGCTTTTTGCGTCCGAAACCTAACGCCGAGGGCACAGACGGTAAAACCAAATCCACGATCCAGGTTTCTCGAGGCGCGGCCCCACAATTGCTCTTGACGACGCGATGCGCTGTTTCATGTTACCGCGTTTCAGCCTGGTAGAATCGCGCTGCGAGGAGCACGGTTTCCTTGCGAAGATCGACAACCGCGTTTTCGAGCGGGCTGAACGCAAACTTCCTATTCATGTTTAACGGACTTTTTGGCTGGCTCTCGAGCGATATTGGGATCGACCTCGGAACGGCAAACACGCTCGTCTATGTCAAAGATCAGGGCATCGTTTTGCGCGAACCGTCGGTTGTGGCGGTGCAGGCCGGGACGAACAAAGTGCTCGCCGTCGGTGATGAAGCGAAACGGATGCTGGGCCGGACGCCTTCGAACATCGTGGCCGTGCGGCCATTGAAAGATGGCGTGATCGCGGACTTCGAAGTGACCGAGGCGATGCTGCGGCATTTCATTAACAAAGTGCACAATCGCCGGATGCGGGCGCGCCCGCGGGTGGTGATTGCCGTTCCCTCGGGTATCACGGAAGTCGAAAAACGGGCCGTGCGCGAATCTGCCACGCATGCCGGTGCGCGCGAAGTTTATTTGATCGAGGAACCGATGGCTGCGGCGATCGGGGTTGGTCTGCCGGTGCAAGATCCGGCCGGCAACATGATCATCGACATCGGTGGCGGCACGACCGAGGTTGCGCTGATTTCGCTTTCCGGAATCGTGTTCAGCCGGAGCGTGCGGGTCGCGGGCGACGAGTTGGACGAAGCGATCGTGCAATACATGAAACGCGCTTACAACCTGATGGTGGGCGAGCGGACGGCGGAAGAAATTAAGATCAAGATCGGCAGCGCCTATCCGACCGAGAAAGAAACGAGCGTGGAAGTGAAAGGGCGCGATCTGGTGGCGGGTCTGCCCAAGACGCTGATGATCACCTCCCAGGAAGTGCGCGAAGCGCTGCTCGAACCGATCTCGACGATTGTCGATTCTGTCCGCATCACGCTGGAGCGTTGTCCGCCGGAGCTTTCGGCCGATCTGGTCGATCGTGGATTGGTTTTGGCCGGCGGCGGCGCGTTATTGCGCGGGTTCGACAAGCTTTTGAGCGAAGAGACCGGTTTGCCTGTCCATGTTGCCGAGGATCCGCTCAGTGCCGTAGCGGAAGGAACGGGCAAGTGCCTGAATGAACTCAAATTTTTGCGTCAAGTCGCCTCATCCGATCGCCAGTGGCGCTAGGGTGATTTCAAATCTCAAATTTGAAATTTCAAATTGGCGGCAAATTTCTTTGCCGTTGGCATGAGTCGCACGAGCATCATCGCGCTGCTGATCTTCGGCGCCATTCTTGGTTATTTCCTTAGCTTCGGGCCGGAGAAGACGCGCAAATTCCAAGCCAGTGTTTATCAATTGCTCGCGCCATTTTTGTCGGGCGGCTCGGGGATCAAGAAGCAAATTACGTCGGTGCGGTCCGGCCTGAAGTCGCTCGATGAACTCGAACGCGAGAACGCGACACTGCAGGTGGACAATCGACAGTTGCGGGCGACGAATCAGGCCCTGCGCGACGTCGAGCGCGAAGTGAACCGGCTGCGACACGCGTTGAATTATCGCGAGCGTTCGTTCTTCAAGCTTGTGCCGGCAGTGGTCGTCGCGCGCGATTCGTCCACCTGGTGGCGCACGATCACGATCAATCGCGGCAAAGAAGACGGGATCGAAGGAGATATGCCGGTCGTGACAGACGAAGGTCTGATCGGGAAAACGACAACCGTGAGCGCGAACATTTCGATCGTGATCCTCGTGTCCGATGAAAACTGCAGGGTGGCTTGCTCCGTGGAAGGGACGCGCGAGCAGGGGATCGCTTCCGGAGAACGCGTTGCCGCCGGTGTGACGCCGAGGTTGAATCTGAATTTTCTTTCGAAGCAAGCCGATTTGCATCCTGGACAAAAAGTTTATACGACCGGGGTGGGCGGAGTTTTTCCATCGGGCTTACTCGTCGGTATGGTCAAAAGCTTCCATGTGCGTGAGCTGGATGCGCAGGCGGAATTGACGCCGGCGGTGGATCTTTCGCATCTCGAGGACGTGTTCGTCGTCACGGGTCAGAAATGATATTCTTCGCGCTACTGCTGCTTTTCGTGTTGATCGCGCAAGTCGCGGAATTTTTTCTGCCGGTGCTGCCGTGGTTTTACAATGCGCACATTTATATTGTGCCGGTGATCGTCTTTTACGGTGCGGTGGTACTGCCTTTGCCGCTGATGTTGGCCTTGTCGATGTTCGCCGGGATTTTGCTCGACGCCCTCACCGTTCAGGTCATCGACAGCAAGGTTGAAATCTCGTTGGGATGGTCAATACTGCTTTACGCGGTCTTGGCGGGAATCATGCATGGCTTGAGGCCCCTGTTTATTCGCGGCCGCTGGGAAGTGCATGTGATTATGACAGGCATTTGCACATCGCTCATCATCCTGGCGCAATATCTCATGATCTCATTCCGACGAGGCTCGATCCTGTTTACCAAACAAATCTGGTGGCAAATCGGCGGCCCCGGTCTGGTCGCCTTGATCCTAGCTCCGGTGATTTTTCTCTTTCTCCACTGGCTGGCGCGCCTGACCGGTTTCCCTTATCTGCAAGCAAGGAGTCGCTTCGAATGAATCGCCCCCGCCGTTTTACTTCTCGTTTGCGGATTGAAGTTCTCGGTCTGCTCATGCTCCTGGGAATGGGCGCGCTCGTGGCCAAGCTCTGGTGGATTCAAGTCGCGCACGGAAAGGAATGGACGGCGCAGATTCGCGGCAGTTCGCAGGCGACGGTGCGAATACCGTCGGTGCGCGGCGAGATCAAGGACCGCAATGGCATCACGCTTGTGCAAAACCGCGCCAGCTACGAAGTCGATTTTTATCTGCCCGAGATGGTCAAGGGTTATCGCGAGCGTTTTGGTTCGCCGCCGCAGACGGAATATCGCGCGGTCATTAACGGGATGCCGAAGGATATGAAAGAGCCGGACATTATCCAGATCGTGAACGCCGGAATCGTCCCGCGACTAAACGATCTTGATCTGGCCCGCGATTACAACGCAAAGCAACTGGAACGGCATTTCCGGAACGACACTGAAGTCCCGTATTCCTACATCAGGGACATCGATTTCCCCACCATGGCGAAATTCTCCGAACACGACGTCGGTTTACCCGGTGTCGATATCGCCGTCAAACCGGTCCGCTCTTATGTTTACGGCGCTCTCGCCGCGCACATTCTCGGATACGTCGGCGTGCCCGATGATGTAAATAAGGAAGACGCGAAGAAATTCACGTTTTATCAGGGCGACGTAGAAGGGAAATCGAACATCGAAAAAGCGATGGACGAATATCTACGCGGCAAACCGGGCGTGCGCTATTTGCGGCGCAACGCCAAGGGGACGATTGACGGCGTGTTGCGCGAAGATCCGCCGCAGCAGGGCGCAAATGTTTACCTAACGATCGACGCGCGGATCCAGGCGATCGCGGAGGAAGCGCTGCGCGCCGTGAGTCGGGCGGGCGCGGTAGTTATCGATCCAAACAACGGCAACGTCCTCGCGATGGCTTCCGTGCCCTCGTTCGATCCAAATACTTTCATCCCGAGCATCAAGGCGAAGGATTGGCAAGCGCTGCAGAAAGACGAGGGCGATCCATTAGTTAACCGTGCGATTAGCTGTCTGCCGCCGGGCTCGACATTCAAGCTTATCACCTCACTCGCTGGCCTCCGGGGCACAAAAAATCTCGCGAATGCGCATTTCAACTGCGGCGGCGGCGTGAGTTATGGCGATCACTTTTTCCGATGTTGGGTAGCCGAAAAACATTATACGCACGGTAACATCGGACTGATCGATGCGATCAAGGTTTCCTGTGACTCTTTTTTCTACCAGTACGGAAACGCAGCTGGCATTCAGTCGATTGATACCGTAGGAAAGATGCTCGGTATCGGCGAGGAATCAGGATTGCAATTGGCGGGGGAGCAAACCGGGAACATGCCTGGGCCGGAGTGGATGCAGGTCCATCATCCGCAGGAACGCTGGACACAGGCGCAAACGGCGAACGTATCGATCGGGCAGGGCTACACCCTGGTTTCGCCGCTTCAGCTCGCGATGGCATACGTCGCGATCGCCAACGGCGGCACCTGTTACTATCCGCGGCTGGTCGATAAAGTTTTGAATCAGGATGGATCACCCCTTCTGGATGAAAACGGCAAGATTGCAGTGCCGCCAACGCCACGGGTCCGGTCCGATTTGCGCACCCAGCTGTCGCCCAACGATATCGAGCTGGTGCGGAAGGGACTCTGGAAAGTGGTTAACGAAGACGGGGGCACCGGTGGCAGAGCGCGCTTGAAAGACTGGGTGGTGGCGGGGAAGACTGGCACGGCTCAGGCCACTGACCGTGGACAAGAGGAAAACGTAGCGTGGTTTGCGTGTTTCGCGCCATTTGACCACCCCAAGTATGTCGTCGTAGTGATGGTGCAAGGTGCCTCTGGGCACGGCGGCGAAGTCGCAGGTCCGATCGCCACACGCATTCTCGAGCGCTCGCTCGCGCTAGATGAAGGCAAATTTGACATGCAGGTGACCTGGCTCTCGCCCGCGCATAAGGCTAATCCCCTCCAATTGATCAAGGCGGTGACTTATCACGACGCTGGCGGGAATCTCGGAGGCGAGGACGAGGAAAATGCCCCCGACTCGCCGAATGCCACGGCGCAGATGGCAAGTTCAGATGCATCGCCCGATGTCGAACCGGAAGCGGATGCGCAAGGCCAGGTGGCAAAGCGCGGCGGTCGAATCCCACGCGCACTGCCCGTGGCGACCCCTTCGTCGCCGCCGCGGCGACCGAACTTTTTCGAGCGCCTGTTTGGCAGGCGACCGCCCCCGCCTGCGCCCCCGCCGCAACAGCCGGGGCGCCGTCCGCGATCGCGATAGATTGCAATTGTCGAGCTCACGAGCGATGAACATGGTGAGTATCATCATGATCCCGTTCGTAACGACAGAATCTGTTCACTTTTATGTTAGACAAAGTCCGAAAAATTTTGGGTCTCCCCCGCAAGACTGGCAACAAGCTGATTGTCAGCGTGGAAAAACTCGAGTCGCGCGTGGCCCTGCTCGAGAACGGCCGGCTCGAAGAGTATAGCGTCGAGCGCAAGAGCGCGCGTAACATCGTCGGCAGCGTTTTCAAAGGCCGCGTCCGCAACATCGAGATGGGTCTCAAGGCGATGTTTGTCGATATCGGTTTTGAGAAAAACGCGTTCCTCCATTTTTGGGACGCGATTCCGGCGGCACTCGATAGCGGCATCGAAGAAATCGACAGACCATCGCACAAGCGCCCGCGAAAACGGATCACGGTCAAAGATATTCCGAGCATTTATCCGGTTGGCTCGGAGGTGATCGTGCAGGTGACCAAAGGCCCAATCGGAACAAAAGGGCCGCGCGTGACGACGAACCTGAGCTTCGCCGGCCGGTATCTTGTCCTGATGCCGTTCAGCGATCGCAGCGGTATTTCGCGCAAGATTGAGAATCCAAAAGAGCGCGACCGGCTCCGGAAAATTTTGCGCGACCTCGATATTCCCGACGGGATTGGCGTAATCATCCGGACCGTGGGCGAGGGACAACGCGCGCGTTATTTCGTGCGCGACCTGCGTTTCCTGATTGAACAATGGGCAAAAGTCGAAGAGCGCATTCGAAATGAGCCTGCCCCGGCACGCGTTTTTGAAGAGCCGGACCTGGTCGAGCGCACGGTGCGCGATTTTCTGACGGAGGAAATCGACGAGGTGCTGTGCGACGATCACGTTTCCACCGATCGGATGATGGAGATGGTCGGGCAAATCTCGCGCCGGTCCCGTAACCGGATACATTTTTACGACGGGGCGACGCCGATCTTTGAAACCCACGGCGTGCAAAAACAGATCGACGACGCGTTTCATCGACAAGTCTGGCTCAAATGCGGCGGCTACATCGTGATTGACGAGACCGAAGCGCTGGTGGCGATCGACGTGAACACCGGCCGCAACAAAGGGGGACGCGATGTCGAGAAAACGATCCTGCAAACGAACCTGGAAGCAGCCGACGAAATCGCGCGTCAGCTTAGGCTGCGCAACATCGGGGGACTGATTATCGGAGATTTCATCGACATGAAGAGTCGCAAAGATCAGCAGATGGTTTATAACCTGATGCGCGAACGCCTGAAGCGCGATAAGGCGAAGACGCATGTTCTTCCGATTTCCCAGCTCGGCCTAATGGAAATGACACGGCAACGGGCGCAGGAGAGCTTGAGCGAATCGATTTACGAAAATTGCCCGTATTGCGGCGGACGCGGCGTGGTCAAAACATCGATGACTACCAGCGTCGAGTTGCATCGCACGCTCAACACCGTCATGCGCAAGTACCAGGATACGGTCCACGATTACCGCGTGATTCTGAATCCGGACGTGCTCAAGCGATTGAAAGAAGAAGACGAAGAATTGCTGGTCGAGCTCGAGCGCCGCTACGCCAGCCGCTTAACCTTCCGCGGCGATCCAACCTATCACCACGAGAGATTCATCGTCACCGACGCCACCACCAGCGCCGAGCTGAAAGCGTAGTGGCCCAAGTTTTAACTTGCGTTCAGCCAGCAGTAACACCGCCGTGACAATCGCGTTCATTCCCAACTATCGAAATTGCCGTACTCGCTTCGGAAATGACTCGCCACTGCCAAGATGTGATGCCTGACCCGTATTTCCCCTACTATTTCCCCTAGACCGATACCGTAGGCCAGGCCGTATTATGAGGGGCACCTCCCAAATCGCTATCGTCGGCGCCATCCTTGCTATCGCCGCGGCGCTGGCGCGAAATAACGGCGAATATGACAGTATTGGCCTTGTGTTTGTCGCGATAGCGCTTGCGCTCGCTACCGCTGCGGCACTGAATGTTCGCATCTCCGCCCTCGAAGAGCGAGGGAAACAATCGGTCCGCTGGGCAATTGCCTTGGTTGTAGTTATCGAGTCAGTTCTGTTTTCTGTTCAGCCGCTTTTTTCGGCGACAATGCCGCGGTGGCCGGTCGTGGCGACGGCATTCCTTGTGTGCGGCTCCGCGCTCGTCGTGATAATCGGTCCAGTACCCGCCGGTAAAACGGTGGTGTGGCTTTTCGTAGGAACCGTGTTCCTGTTCGGCGCGGTCACGGTGTACACGCACGACAGGTTCGTGGTTGATGTAAGGCTCTTCCAGCAGGTTGGCGCACAAGCCCTCCTCAATGGAGTCGATCCCTACATCATCCATTGTCCCAATATCTACTCACGCCATTTTTACGGTGCGGGGAATGTCGGCGCAGACGGGTTGCTGAAGGTTGGATTCATCTACCCGCCGCTGATCGCTATGCTGGGAATCCCGGGCGTCATTCTCGGCGACGTTCGCTTCTCGCACGTGCTCGCGATGACAGGGGCCGCGGCTGCGCTCGGCTTCGCGCGCCCAGGGCGGCTCGCCATCGGAGCGGTTGCCATGTTCGCCCTAATGCCCCGAGCGGTTTTCTTTCTCGCGGGCGGCTGGAGCGAACCGATATCCATTTTGTTCCTTTGCTGGACAGTCTGGGCAGCAGTTCGCCAAGCACCAAAAACCACCGGGCTGCTAGCCGGGCTACTTGTTGCCTCGAAGCAATATCTTGTCGTCATCGTCCCGCTCTTCTGGCTGCTGGCGCTCGACCGTCGCAATCGTGTGAGAATAGGATTGGCCGTGCTCCTGGCCGCATTTGTTGTAACGGTGCCGTTCGCAGTCTGGCACCCAGCGCAATTCTACAATAGCGTCATTGGATTCCACATGCGACAGCCGTTCCGCATTGATTCGCTGTCGTTCCTGGCCGCGTTCGCACGCAGTACCGGGACCGAGCCCTCGCGTCTCCCAGCGCTCCTCGTCATCGTCGCGATCGGTGTGGTGTCCGCATTGCTCGCGCATCGCGGTCCAAAAACGCCATCCGCGTTCGCATTGTATGTTGCTTTAGTCATTCTTGGATTGTTCGCGTTCTCTCCGCAGGCATTCTTGAACTACTATGTGTTGGCACACGCGGCGTTGTGCGTCGCTCTGGCGACGTCTTAACGGGATGGCGCAGTTAACCGGCTTTGTCGCCCAACAAAAGATTCGATCATTCCCCGGTCAGTTTGCTTCAGTCGCGAATCCAAAGAGCGAATCCGTAGTGTTCGGAACCGGTATGGCTAACCAAGGGTAGTGCTGCGCACAGAGCGGCGTGGCCCAAGGGCACCCGTCTTGCTCATCGGTTTGGGGTTGTGCCTCCGTCCCCGCAAATTCGCTATCCCGTGAAGAAGGTTATCACTCTCGACGTTGACCCAGATAAGGAGGTGATGCCCGCGATCGAGGTTCCGCCGGACCACGCGGCCGGGCCGGCCAAGCGGATTTTGCTCCTGGAAGATCGCGACGATTTCCGGAAGGTTCTCGACGAATACCTGGTCTCCCGCACCTTTCAAGTCACCTCGGTCCCAAACGGCGTCGAGGGCCTGCGCGAGATCATGAAGGGCACCTTCGATCTCATCATTTGCGACATGATGATGCCGCAGGTCGGCGGCGAGATGTTTTACTGGGCGGTCACGCGGGTGCGGCCGGCTGCTGGTCAGCGGTTCATTTTTTTTACCGGCCACCGGAACGATCCGAGAATCGAGTTTTTCTTCCAGCGGGTAAACGCGACGGTGCTGATCAAGCCCTTCAAGCTGGAGGCGCTCGACTCGGCAATCCGCGATGTGTTTTGCAAGCTGCGCTGACACGCCCGCCAGTTGCGAATCCTGCGCAGGCCACAGTAATTCCACCTAACTCCGGAGAGCAAAACAGGTGAGATTGGTGATGCCTCGGCTCGATCAGGCGCAGGCTCAACGGAACGCGCTTTGTGGGGTCATCTTGCGCAGACCATTAATTGTTCGTCGTGAAGCTCTTCGCTCATTTTTTTTCCTCCAACAGCCGCAGCTTCAATTCGTGCAACTGACGGGGATCGACTTGCGCAGGCGATTGCGACATTAAATCCAGGCCGCGATTATTTTTTGGGAAAGCCATCACATCTCGGATTGATTGTTCGCCGCAGATCAGCATAACGAGCCGGTCGAGACCAAGAGCGATCCCACCATGGGGGGGTGCGCCGAGCCGGAGCGCGCGCAGTAAATGGCCGAAGAGCAATTGTCGATCTTCCGGGCTGATGCCGAGCACTGCGAACATCTCATCCTGCAACTGCGGCTCATGAATTCGAATGCTGCCACCGCCGATCTCGACGCCGTTTAGAACAACGTCGTAAGCTTCCGCTCGGACTTCGGCGAATTTCTTCGCTTCGAGCAGCCCCATGTCCTCGGCTTTCGGACGCGTAAACGGGTGATGCATTGCATTCCATTTGTTTTCCTCGGCGCTCCATTGCAGCAACGGAAAATCGGTGACCCAAAGAAAATCCCGGACTTCGGATGCGGGCGCGAGCTTCTGGATTTCGGCGATGCGCAGGCGTAAACGACCGAGCACCTCGCAGGCGACATCCCATTTGTCGGCCGCGAAAAAGACGCAATCGCCTTCCTCGATTTGTAACTTCGATTGCAGCGCGGCTTTCTCGGCGTCGGAGAAAAACTTCACGATGGGCGATTTCCATTCGCTGTTCTCAATTTTGATGAAGGCGAGCCCTTTCGCGCCGAACGTTTTTGCGATTTCGGTCAGCTCATCAACCTGGCCGATGGTAATCCCGGCAAAACCTTTCGCGTTGATCGCTTTCACAACACCGCCGGAGTCGATCGCGCCGCGAAACACTTTGAAACTGCTTGCCCGAAAATCATCGCTCAGATCAACCAGTTCCATCGCGAATCGGCGATCGGGTTTGTCGCTGCCGAATCGTCCGACCGCTTCGCGATATGTGAGCCGCTCAAACGGTGTTTGGATGTCGATGTTGAGCGTTGTTTTGAAAATCGCAGCCAGCATTCCCTCCGTTAAGGCAAAAATGTCCGATGGTTCGACGAACGAAGCTTCGATGTCGATCTGGGTGAATTCTGGTTGCCGATCGGCGCGGAGATCTTCGTCCCTGAAACATTTCGCGATCTGGAAATATTTTTCCACGCCTGCAACCATAAGCAGTTGTTTGTATTGCTGAGGCGCTTGTGGCAGGGCGTAAAACTTGCCCGGTGTGAGCCGGCTCGGCACGAGAAAATCGCGTGCGCCTTCCGGCGTGCTTTTGGAAAGAATCGGCGTCTCGACTTCGACGAATCCCTGGCGGTCGAGATAATCGCGCGTCGCTTTGGCCGTTTTGTGGCGCAAGCGGAGATTGCGAGAGAGACGCGGATGGCGCAGATCGAAATACCGATAAGTCAGTCGCAAATCTTCATTGTGCGTTTCGGAATCGAGTTGGAAAGGCAGATCCTCGGCTCGATTCAAAATCTTCAGCTCGCTCGGCACAACTTCGATGCCGCCTGTGGCCAGTTTGGGATTTTCCGTGCCGGGCACACGCGCAGCGACGCGGCCCGAAACCTGGATCACATCCTCGCTCCGCAAGCTGTGGGACTGTTTGGCAAGCTCGGCATTCTCTTCCGGACGAAACACGACCTGCGTGAGTCCCTCGCGATCGCGCAGATCAATAAAAATCACGCCGCCATGATCGCGGGTGACATTCACCCAGCCGGCGAGCGTGACCTGCTTGCCGATGTCAATCTTTCGGAGCGAATTGCAATGGTGCGTGCGAAACATGTTTTGTTATTCCGAGCGAAGTCGAGGAATCTCCTTCGAGTGCCTTAAAGGTCTCGCCGTGGGATCCTTCGACTCCGCTTCGCTGCGCTCAGGATGACACGCTGGATTGCGCTCGCAAGTGCGCAAGCAATTGATCGTGTGAAATCAACTTTTCTTCACGCGTGGCCAGCGTTTTCACTTTGATCTGCGGCCACTCGTCGCCGTAGAGCAGAGCCACTCGCGCACCGAGTTCCTCCGCGGTTTGAAATTGGCGCGCGACCTTAACCGGTGTCAGCTGGTAATCGACGCGGTAACCTTGCTCGCGCAGTTGTTGGATTTGGGCGAGCGCATCGGCGCGGCGTTCTTCCTTCGCGATCACAACGTAAATGTCGATCTTGTCTGTGGTTGCGATGGTGTTTTGCATCTGCTCGCGCGCGACCGGCGTTTCGTTGATCAATTCCCCAAGGACCACATCGCCCATGGCGAAACCGAGCGCGGGCATGTTCACCGCTCCGTCGCTGAGATGGCCGATCAAGTTGTCATAGCGTCCACCGCCAGCTAGGGCGCGCAGTTTTCCGGCCCGATCGAAAGCCTCGAACACGATGCCGGTGTAATACGCCAGGCCGCGCACAACCCGAACATCGACCTTGACAAACTCCCCCAGTCCACGCCCGCGCAGACCATCGACTAGTTGATCGAGCTTTTCGCTTTTCCCACCGCCTTGCTCGCCAGTCCGTCCTGTGGCGGACAAAATCGCAAGGACCGGCTCGGCCAGCGGGCCGAGTTTGGCTCGCGTTTTCTCGACCGGTTCGCGCTCGGATTTATCGACCGCCTGCAAAATCTCTTCCCATTTATCCGCGGCCACTCCTTTGGATTTGAGAAAATCGATCCAGAATTCGCGGTCGCTGATGCGCACCACAAGATCTTTTTCGGCAAAACCGAAGTTGCGCAGGATGTCGATGCAGAGGGCGACCAGCTCGATATCCGCGGCGAGCGAGGACTCGCCCATAATGTCGCAGTTGAGCTGAAAGTGTTCGCGTAATCGTCCGCGTTGTTGTTTCTCGTAACGAAAGAACTGGCCTATCGAAAACCATTTCAATGGCTTTTTGAATTGCCGCTCGTGCGCGGCCACTACGCGGGCGAGCGACGGAGTGAGCTCTGGGCGCATGGCCACTTCGCGTTCCCCCTTATCGGTAAAGGTGAAAAGCTGATCGACAATTTCCGCGCCGCTTTTCTTCCGATAAAGATCGGTCGGTTCGAGCACGGGACCGTCCCACTCGACGAAACCATAGCGCCGCGCGATCTCGCGCCATTTGGCGAAAATGTAATTTCGCTTCGCGCAATCGACGGGCAAAAAGTCGCGGAAACCTGGTAGGGGTTGCATAACTCTCATCTGCGGAAACGCGCCGGGATACAGCCGGACGCCCCCGCGATCACGAACTGATCATAGGTTAAAGGAAAGCAAAGGGAGAGAATTATGAAAGAAAACAGATTGGCAAAAATTGTGGCGGCGGCGGCGGCGGGAATGCTGGCAATCAGTGTGGCATCGGCGCAACAGACCACCACGACCACGACCGACGCGGCGGGCACAACAACCGTTTCAACAACGGACGCCGCGGGCACGATCATGGGTTATACGCCGGACCGTGATTACATTACGTTCCGCACCACGACCGCTCCGGCCCCGGTGCGTTATTACTACAACAAACAGACAACCATCGTTGATCCGGAAGGTCATACCGTGGCATGGACGGACATTCGACCTGATATGCCTGCGACCGTTTATTATACGACCGAAGGCGATCGGATGGTCGTGCACAGGATCATGCTGACCCAGCCGGCGTCGGTTTACAAGAAAGAGACGACGACTACGACCACGACGGAACGGCCATAACGGGATTGGTGGATGGCTGAACAAGATCGAAAGCGCTCGCTGCGGCGGGCGCTTTTTTTCTTGTCGCGGCCCTCTGAGAGCGGAACCGAATCAAATGCGGCGGTCATTGACCGCCGCTACAGTTAATCTCCGTAACCCTGGGGAAACGTCGCGTGCCATTTCCACGCGCTCGCGATGATCGCGTCGAGCGATTGAAACTGCGGTTGCCAGCCGAGTTCGCGCTTGATTTTCTCGGATGAAGCGATCAAGCGCGGCGGATCGCCCGGGCGTCGCGGTTTTTCCGCAGTGTCGATTTTACGCCCCGTGATTCGGCGGCAACAATCAATCACTTCGCGTACGCTCGATCCGCCGCCAGTGCCGAGATTGTAGAACTCACTTTTCTTTGCGCCGAGCGCGAGAATGTGGGCGCGGGCAAGATCGACAATGTGAATGTAATCGCGGATGCATGTCCCATCAGGCGTTTCGTAGTCGGTGCCGTAAACTTCCACGGCCGGCTTCTGGCCGAGCGCAATTTTGAGCACATTCGGGATGAGATGCGTCTCGCAGCGATGGTCCTCTCCAAATTTCTCAGACGCGCCGGCCGCATTGAAATAGCGGAGCGAAACAAAGCGCAGGCCGTGGATCTGATCGTACCAACGCAAAATCTTTTCGAATGCGAGTTTGGATTCGCCGTAGGGATTGATCGGGCGCATCGGCATGTTCTCATCGATCGGCACGCGCTCGGGCGGACCGAAGATGGCGCAGGTGGAAGAGAAAACGAACCGGCGCACATCGCTGGCGATCATCGCGTCGAGCAGATTCAGACCGTGAGCGATATTGTTTCGGAAGTACTTCGATGGATTCTGCATCGATTCGCCCACCAGCGCGTTCGCGGCGAAATGCATGACCGCGTCCGGACGCGACTTCGCCAGCGCGGACTCGATAGATTGTCGATCCTGCAAATCGCCTTCGACGAAGTCCGCGCGAGGATCGATCGCTGCGCGATGCCCTTCGCTCAGATTGTCGAAAATGCTGATCGCGTGCCCTTCATTCAGCATCAGCTCCGCGCAAATGCTGCCGATGTAACCCGCTCCGCCGGTGACGAAAATTTTCATGCGCCCGGACAATGCTGCCGAGCGCGGATGAAATCAAAGGGGGACGGCTCGCCGAGCCTTCCGTGCGCCCGGCCCGCCTCCGCCGTAGCGAGCGGTGCGCCCACGACAGAAATCAGCGCGCCGCGACCGATTCGGGCCTTTTCGTTTGCAAGGCCGCAACCATCCGGCGGACACAATGATGTTTCTTTCGCGGCCCGAGCACTTTCAGGCTCTCCTCTTCGGAGCCCCACTGTAAGATATCGATGTCCACGTGACGCACGCCCCAGCGTTTCATTTCCAGCCGGCTCGGCTTGTAGAGATCGATCGTATTCGTTCCGATCAGCGCTGCGCCGTAGTCGTCGATGATATATTCGTCTTTCGTGCCAGCGATCCGAAACCGTGTCCCGAGCGGGAACCGCGACCAATCAGACGCCGCGCTCATCACATCATGGCTGGCCAGACGTTTGTCCAGCGCGTTCTGGGGTCCGCCTCGTTCAGTATGCGTGTAGGCTGTTGTCCGAACCTGTTGCATCCGGCGCACGTTGGTCTTGGCTGCATTCCGGCCAACCTGCGATTGTTGTGCGCAACTGGCGAGAAAACAGGCGGCAGCGACACCAAGCAAGGTTAAGGCATTTGGAAATTTGCAACATTCCCGCCTTCAATAGCACTAATCTGTCCTCTCGCAAAGTGAATTATTGTTGGGTCTGGAATTTATTGCCTGTATGGAAAACCCTAAATTCAGACCGGTGCCGACCCTGAAAGCTCGGTGGTGCAATGCGGACAGCGGGTGGCCTTGACCGGGATCGACATCGCGCAGGCCGGACAATCTTTTGCCACGGGTTCGGCGGTCGGGCTGGGCCGTTTCATTTTGTTCACCGCTTTAACCACCAGAAAAATGCAGAAGGCAACGATGACAAAATTAATGATCAATGTGACAAAGTTCCCGTAATTCCAGGTCACAGCCCCCGCCTTGGCCGCGTCCGCCGGAGTGTGGAACACGCCACCGCCAGGCGCATCCTTGAGAATCACAAACTTGTTCGAAAAATCGAGACCGCCGGTGAGCAGGCCGATGGGCGGCATCAGAATATCTTTGACCAGTGAGTTAATGATTCCGCCGAACGCGGCGCCGATAATCACGCCGACGGCCAGGTCGATGGCATTTCCCTTGATGGCGAACTCTTTGAATTCTTTCCACATGCCATTTGCTCTAGCTAAGCAACGACAATGTTAGCAAGCTTTTTCGGCACCACCACGATCTTGCGGACAGTCTTACCCGCGATCAGTTGTTGAATCTTCGGATTCGCCAATGCCGCCGATTTTATGTCCTCATCCGTGGCGGAAATCGACATCGTTATTCGGTCGCGCACTTTGCCGTTCAGTTGGACAACGATTTCAACCTCGTCTTCCAGCAGAAACTGCTCGTCGTATTCGGGCCACGATTGGTCGGTGATGGCGTCCCGGGAATTCAATCTCTCCCACAATTCCGACGAGATGTGGGGCGCGAAGGGGTTTAGCAGAATCAGGAATGTCCGAATCGCGGAACTCGGGATGGCTTCGGCCCCGCTTCGTGGGATGAACGCGTTTACGAAAATCATCATCTGCGCTATCGCGGTGTTGAAGGAGAGCGACTCGATGTCCTCGGTCACCTTCTTAATCGTGGCGTGCAAAATCTTTAACTGGGCCTTCGTAGGATCGACATCTTTCACCGCTGGCGACAATTGCCATTCGCCGGCCTGATTCTCGCTTATGATCAACCGCCACACGCGCGCGAGAAACCGAGAAATACCTTCCACGCCGCGCATACTCCACGGCTTCATTTGCTCGAGCGGCCCCATAAACATTTCGTAACAGCGGAACGCATCGGCGCCGTACTCCTCGATCACGTCGTCGGGATCGATCACGTTTCCCCATCGTTTGGACATCTTGCGATTGTCCTCGCCCAGAATAATCCCCTGGTTCACCAGCCGCTGAAACGGCTCTGGTTTCGAAACGTAACCGAGATCGAAAAGTACCTTGTGCCAGAAGCGTGCGTATAACAGGTGCAGCACCGCGTGCTCGGTCCCACCGACGTATAAGTCCACGCCGCCGGGTGCGGACACAATGACGAATTTGCTCGTTCTGACTTCGTCATTCCTTCGTCATTCGTAATTCGTGCTTCGTCATTTGGGTCGCCCATCCAATAACGTTCTGCCTCCTCGCCGACGAACCGTTTGTCATTCTGCGGATCGCAAAAGCGCAGATAATACCAGCACGAGCCGGCCCATTGCGGCATCGTGTTCGTTTCACGCGTCGCCTTGTCGGAATAACGAATCCACTCTTCCGCTTTGGCCAGTGGCGGCTCGCCCGTGCCGGTCGGTTTGTAATCTTCCAACGGCGGTGGGACGATCGGTAGCTCAGACTCGCTCAACGCCCGATGATGTCGATGCTGCCCATCCGGTTCGGACTCCCACACAATCGGGAACGGCTCGCCCCAGTATCGCTGCCTCGAAAAAAGCCAGTCGCGCAATTTGTAATTGATTGCGCATTTGCCCCGATCGCGTTCTTCCAAGCAGGCGGTGATTTTGCGAATCGCTTCGCGGGACGGAAGTCCGTCAATGATTGGAGAATTCATTGCAATTCCATCGCCTACGAACCCGATCGGCTCTTCGCCGCCTGGCGGCTGAACAACTTTTCGAATGGGAAGATCGAATTTGCGGGCAAATTCGAGATCGCGCTCGTCATGCGCCGGCACGGCCATGATCGCGCCCGTGCCGTAGCCGAGCAGAACATAATCGGCGATCCAGATCGGAATTTTTTCTTGATTCACTGGATTAATCGCATGCGCGCCGGTGAAGACGCCGGTCTTTTCTTTCGTCAGCTCGGTCCGTTCAAGATCGCTCTTGCGCGCGGTGCGCTCGCGATAATCGCGCACCGCCGGCCACTGTTCTTCGGTGACGATTAGATCGACCAGCGAATGTTCCGGAGCGAGCACCATATAGGTCGCCCCGTAGAGCGTATCGGGCCGCGTTGTAAATACGCGGATTTGTTCGTCGAAGCTGTCGATCTTAAAATCGATCTCGGCGCCTTCGCTTTTGCCGATCCAATTGCGCTGGAGCAATTTGATCGACTCGGGCCAGTCGAGCCCTTCGAGTTCATCGATCAAGCGCTCGGCATACGCCGTGATGCGCAACATCCATTGCCGCATCGGCCGGCGCACCACGGGAAAACCGCCGACTTCGCTTTTACCATCGACAACTTCCTCGTTAGCCAGAACGGTCCCGAGCTCAGGACACCAGTTCACTGGAACTTCAGCGACGTAAGCCAACCGCACTTCATCCGGATTTTTGCCACGATAAGTCGAGATCGGTTCGGCTTTGTTTTTCTGCGGGTTAAACCATGAATTGTAAAGCTGGAGAAAAATCCACTGCGTCCATTTGTAATACCGGGGATCGGTCGTGTTGATCTCGCGCTGCCAATCGTAGGAAAATCCAATCCGTTTCAGTTGCGCTTTGAATTTGGCGACGTTCTCGCGGGTGGTGACCTCCGGGTGTTGCCCGGTCTTGATGGCATATTGCTCGGCCGGCAAACCGAATGCATCCCAGCCCATCGGATGCAACACATTGAAGCCGCGCATCCGTTTGTAGCGCGCGATGATGTCGGTCGCGGTGTAACCTTCCGGATGCCCGACGTGCAAGCCCGCGCCGCTCGGATAAGGGAACATGTCGAGCACGTAAAACTTCGGCGTCGTCGGATCGAAATTTTCCTCGCCCGGATTGGGCGCGTGAAAAAATTGTCGATCTTCCCAGATCTTTTGCCATTTCGGCTCGATCTGATCGAACGGATACGGTTTGCGGCGCTCGCTGCTCATAAAGAAAACTTTAGACAGGATTAACACGATTGGCAGGATTCATTTTGGCGCTACCTGCTACTAATCGGTGTTAACCCTGCAAATCCTGTCAAGCCGCCGCCATCTCGCCTAACGAATTATGGGATCCGGTCGGTTACAACAGCCCATCACGCGTCATACTTATTCCCTCCGGCATGTCCGTTGGATGCGGCGCGTCGATGTGGCTGTGGCTCTTGCCGTAGCTGAAGTAGAAGATGAAGCCGATCAGCAGCCAGACGATCAATCGCATCCAGTTGGTCCAGCCGAGGCCGTAGATCATTGCACCGCAGGTAATGATTCCGAGGATCGCGACGAGCGGTGCAGCGGGGACGCGGAACGCGCGTTCGAGCTCCGGATTTTTGACGCGCATGATCCAGACGCCAGCGCAAACAAGAATGAAGGCGAACAAGGTGCCGATGCTCGTCATTTCGCCGGTAACATCGGCGGGCACGAAGGCGGCCAGGGCGCCGGTGAAAACAAAAAAGAGCATGTTCGATTTCCACGGCGTGCGATAACGCGGATGCACTTCCGAAAAAACCGGTGGCACGAGTCCATCGCGGCTCATTGAGAAAAACACGCGCGATTGGCCTAACAACATCACTAGAATGACGGAGGAAAAGCCGGCGAGGATCGCGACCGTGACGGCACGCGAAAGCCATTCGTAGCCGTGCATGTATTTGCTGATCGCGAATGCGACCGAGGCTTCGCGACCCGCGGCGCGGAAATCTTCGACGGTCGCAACGCCGCTCAGCACGTAGGAGAAAAGGATGTAAAGAATCGTGCAGAAGAATAACGAGCCGAGAATGCCGATCGGCATGTCCCGTTTTGGATTGCGCGCTTCCTGCGCGGCGGTCGAAACCGCGTCGAATCCGATGTAAGCGAAGAACACGACACCGGCCGCGCCGAGAATGCCTAACAAGCCACCGTAATGATGCGTGATTCCTTGCGCGGTCGTGTGCGTGGTCGGCGGCGGAATGAACGGCGTGTGGTTCGCCGGATTAATGAATTGCCAGCCGATGCCGATGAAGAGCAGCACGATCGACACTTTCAAAATGACGATCAGCCCGTTAACGAATGCCGATTCTTTCGTGCCGCGAATGAGCAGCATCGTGAGCAAAAGCAAAATGAAAAGCGCGGGTACGTTCATGATCCCGTGCGTGCCGCCGGGATCGTGTTCGAAGGGCGAATGCGTCCATTGATACGGAATCGCCATGTGGAACCAGCCGAGCACGCGGTTCGCGTACTCGCTCCACGCGTCGGACACGGTCGATGCGGCGACGGCGTATTCGAGAATCAAATCCCAACCGATGATCCAGGCGACGAATTCCCCCATCGTCGCGTAGGAATAAGTGTAGGCGCTGCCGGCGACTGGAATCATGGATGCGAATTCGGCGTAGCAAAGACCGGCGAACGCGCAGCCGATTCCAGCAACGACAAACGCGAGCACAACTGACGGGCCCGCGCGATCGGCGATGGCCGCAGCGGTTCGCACGAACAGACCGGCGCCGATGATTCCGCCGATGCCGAGGGCGGCAAGGTTCACCCAACCTAACGAACGCTTTAGAGTATGCTCGCCAACTTCCTCGGCTTCGTACATCAAACGGCGCAGCGGTTTCTTCTTGAATAGATTTGCCATGATTAGATCTCGTTATTCTTGCGCGTGGTTTTAATCTGGGGCCTTTCCAGTGTTCGATTTCCGCCACAAAAAATAAATTGGAACGCCGGTCAGCACGATAACGAGACCGGGCCAAGTCGTCGCCGTCTGATACATGAAAAGAACGATGAGAATCACGGCCGCGCCGACAATGTAGAGAGCTGGCACAATCGGATAACCGAATGCCTTGTACGGGCGCTCGGCGTCTGGTCTTTTTCGGCGAAGCACAAAAATCCCGAGAATCGTCAGGATATAGAAGATGAGTGCAGCCGAAATGACGTAATCGAGCAAGTTGCCGTAGAGATTGCCGTAACCGATTACGTTGCCGCCGGCATCGGTCTTAACGGTGCGTGGCAAAACCAGCGCGCCGGCCCAGATGCCTTGGATGATGAGGCCCCACGCCGGGACATGGTTCTTGTTCAATTCGCCGACCGCGCGAAAAAACAGGCCGTCACGCGCCATGGCGTAGTAGGCGCGCGCGCCCGCGAGGATCAGTCCGTTATTGCAGCCGAAGGTTGAGACCATAATCGCGACGGCCATGATCGTCGCGCCGGCGCCGGGGAAGATTACGTTGGCCGTTTCTGACGCAACTCGATCGCTCGGCGCATTCTGGATGGCGACAAACGGAAGCGCCGCCAGGTAAGCGACATTGGCGAGCAAATAAAGTCCGATTACCAGAAACGTCCCGAACGCGAGCGATAGCGGAATGTTGCGGCGCGGGTCCTTCACCTCGCCGGCCGTGAACGTGATGTTGTTCCATGCGTCGGCCGAGAAAAGCGAATTGGTTTGCGCCACGCAGATGCCAACGAAAAGGCCGAACGCCGTCGCGGCCGTCAGACCCGCGCCAACCTCCTGCAAATCGCCCCGAACAGTCCAGAAGTCGCTAAAGTTTGCTGCGCCTGCGCCCGACCTCCAACCGACGATGATGCCGAGCAGAATCAGTGCGATCAGCGCGCCCGTCTTCGCCGTAGTGAAGATGTTCTGCACGAGTTTGCCCAACTTCAATCCGCGCGTGTTCATGAATGTGAGCAGCGCAATCATCGCCAGGCCGAGAAATTGTGCCGTCGAAAGTGAAAGCGCATAACCGCCGAAACGAACCGGCGCGATCAAATAGTTCGACTCCGATACCCATGGGATTAGCACGCCGGTATAGCGCGCGAATCCAACCGCCACGGCCGCGATCGTGCCAGTTTGAATCACGAGAAAGAGGGTCCAACCGTAAAGAAAGCCCCAAAGCGGTGAGAAGGCTTCCCGCAAATAAACATATTGTCCGCCCGCCTTCGGCATCATTGCCGCTAACTCGCCATACGAGAGCGCGGCCATGAGCGTGAGCAGACCGGTGACAATCCAGACCACCAGCAACCAACCGGGCGCGCCGACCTGTCGGGCAATGATTGATGAGACGATAAATATGCCGGAACCGATCATTGAGCCGGCGACAAGCATGGTTGAATCGAGCAAGCCGAGTCCCCTGACAAACTTTTCTTCGGCGGCAGGTGGCGGGGTCATTCGATGCTTGAGAATCTTCCAGTCGCTCAGACTTGGCGAGACTTAATTATTACATAATCGGATGACACAATGGCAAAACAGATCCGCAACAGCGAATGAATCTGATTGGATCATACGCGCGCTGGTTGAGCGCGCCGCCCGAAACAAAAAAGACGGCAACCGCGAATAATCGCACAAAAGCGTTTCCACTTTTTGGCGAACATGCTACTCTAGCGCCCATGTCTTGCTCCCGGGGGCGTTCATTAACGCAGGGCTGGTTGTCGATCTTCGTCGCATTTCTCGTTGTTGCGCCGTTGCTATCTGATGCCAAGCCGTCTGCGCGGCGCAGCCGAGCGGCGGAATTTGAGGCCCTGCCGCTGGTCCGTTCGCGGCAGAATCATTTGCTCGTCCGCGCATACATCAATGGCAAACCGGCCTGGCTCGGCGTCGATAGCGGGGCGCCCGTGAGCGCGATCGCCCTCCATCGTCGCGATTATTTTGAAGTGAACGGCATCGCCGGCAATCCTGCTTTGCCCTCGCACGTCGAAATCAACGGGGCGTTCAACAAAGTCGGCATCGTCCGCAAAATGCGACTCGGCGCGATCGAACTGGCCGATGAGCCGGTCGTTCTGGTTGATCTCGATGACCCCACCAAATCGCACAGGAAAAAGCGACACCTGCGAGAGATGGAGGAACAGGAAATCGACGGAATCCTGGGTGCCGATATTTTGTTTCCGACCAAAGCAGTTTTGGATTGCCGGCGGCGTTTGCTTTATCTCAACGGCGACCTGGATTCAAGCGACCCGGTTCCGGGTGTAAATTACCGCGGTTTTCAATCGGTCCCGATCCAGGTGAGCGACGGATTTAATCTGTATGTCGCCGGCGCGATCAATGATCGGCCGGCGCGGTTGATGGTTGATACCGGCTCATTCGCCACGTTGCTGCATCGCTCATTCGTTAGGCGACTGAAAATCCCGATGGAGCAGACGCCGTTTCAATCCGCCGCGGTGAATTTGAAACAACGCGGGATTAGCCTCGCGCACATTCGAAAGTTATCAGTCGGTTCCGTCGATCTCATTGGCAAAGACGTCGGTGTTGTCGATCTGGAAGGATTGATCCATGGCGGCTTGCTCCAGGGCTCGCCTCCGGTCGCGGGATTGCTCGGAGGCGAGCTTCTGAATCGGCATCATGGCATCATCGATTTCGGAACCCGCACGTTGTATCTCAAGGGCGAAATCACCACCGTGGCCGCGCGCGACGCAGCAAGCGCGCCCGACCTTCGTCGCGCGCTGCCGGCCGCACCTTGATCAGGACTGGCTCGGTTAAAAAACCAGGGCTGAAACATCGTTAGGCACCGCGCCTCCATAGCCTATGGCCAAATCCTATCAGGTCTCAGTCTCGTTTTGATCGCCCAGTAAAATGAATTGACTTGTCAGTGCCGAGGTCCTATTCCGATCTCACGCAAAAAGCGAGAATCCGGTTTTTCAACCGATTCGGCGGCGACAGCCCAGCGAGACCAGTCTCCGTTGCAGGTAAACCTTGAGTCTGGTCTCCTCAAAAACACGGGGGATTCCCCGGAGGACAATGAAAATGAAAAAATTGATGTTGGTATTAATCGCGTCGGTCTGTGGTTCGGGTCTAACGATGATGGCATCGGCTCAACAGAACGACCAGGCCGTCGCCGATGCGGTGATTGCGTTGGTGAAAGCGCAATGGGCGGCCGAAATAAAAGATCCGACGAATGTCGCTGAACAATCGAAGGACATGGCTGATGACTACACCGAGTTCAACGGCGATTTCGCCACTCGACTCGATGGGAAGGCGATGAGTACGCGGCTGGCCGAGGCTACCGCAAAAGATTCTGGCAAGACTGTCGCGGCAGAGATGTCCAATCCCAAAGTTCAGGTCTACAACGGCAATGTTGCAATTCTGAGTTACAACTACGTCGGCATGACCCAGGACAAGGACGGGAAGACGCAACCCACCCGGGCGAAATCTACGCGCGTTTATGTAAAGAAGGACGGCAAATGGATGCTGGTCCATGCAAACTTTGCGGCGGACCCGCTGCCAAAACAATAGCAGCAACCTTGAGAAAGGGATCGCCAGAGGCGCAGCGCGTCCTGGCGGTCCTTCTTTTCTCTAAGCCAGTTTTCGAAAAGATCGCGTTGAAGCTTGGGCCGATGGACATCGGGATGTTCCCTTTAGAATCGGCACTCTCCGCATGCGCATCGAAGTCGATGCGGTATAATGCGCCGCCTTGATCTCGACTTCACGTCATCTCATCACTCAAGCCTTCGTTCTTGGTGCTGGCCTCGGCACGCGCTTGCGCCCGCTCACGAACGATCTGCCAAAACCGCTCGTCCCGATCTTCCAAAAACCGCTCATCACCTTTGCCTTCGATCACTTGATCGACAGCGGCATCGAAAAGTTCATCGTCAACACCCACCGACAGCCGGAAGCATTTGCGAGTATATTTTCCGAAAACAAATATCGCGGTTTGCCGATCGAGTTTGTCAACGAGCCGGTACTTCTCGAAACGGGTGGCGGGATTAAGAATGTCGAAGCGCAGCTTGGTCGCGATCTATTCATCACCTACAGCGGCGACGTTCTAACTGACCTGCCGATCGAGCACCTGATTAAACAACATGTCGATCTGAAAAATGACGTGACGCTCGGGCTGCGTCACACCGGATTACGATCCGAAATCGCGTTGCGGGACAACCGAGTCGTGGATATCGGGAACCGCCGTGGCATTCCGGGCGCCTACGATTTCGCAAACATCGCACTCTGGAGCGCGTCCATCTTCCAGCGTCTTCCGCCGGGGCAGAAGATTTCGTTCATTCCGGTGTTGGCGAAGTGGATTTCGGACGGCGGAAAAATCGGTGGCGTCGTCATCGACGAAGGAAAATGGTTCAACATTGGATCGCGCGCGGACTATTTCGAAGTCCATCGTATCATTTCGCGCGGTGATTGGCGTCCGATCTTTGTCAAAGAAACAGATTGGCCCAGGGCAGTTCATCCGGGCGCGGTGGTCGATCCGACCGCCCGGATTCGCGGTTGCTCGGTCGTGGGAAAAGATTGTCAGGTCGGCGTCGAGGCAATCCTGGAGGACACAATTTTGTGGCCGGGTGCACAAATTGCTTCCCGAAGCGAGCTGGTTTGTTGTATCGTCCGCGCTCAACAAAAGGTCAGCGGGACACATCGCGACATCGACATTTGATGAAAACCGAGCTTCTCCTTCACCAAACGCGCATCCGTTTCCCGCGGCTCGACGCCGACGAGATCGACATCGCCCCGATCGAAAAAGGCGGATCCGACCGCAAGTTCTACCGGGTTCGCTCGTCGCCCGAGCAATCGATCATCCTGGTGAAGTACAGCCTGGAACGCGAGGAGAACCGGAATTACGTCCGGATCGCGCAATTTTTGACCGAGCACGGCATTCGCGTGCCGCAGATTTATTTCCACGATCCTACGGAAGGTTTGATCTGGATCGAGGATTTGGGCGAGCGCGATCTGTTCAACTACCGGGCCGAGCCCTGGCTCGTTAGGCGCGCGTTTTACGAATCGGCGCTCGACGAAATTGCCAAACTTCATCGGTTGCCGGAAGAGGTTTGTCTTCAGATCAAAGACGAACTCCCGGCGGAATTTAACGCTGCGCTCTATCGCTGGGAGCAAGGTTATTTCTTCGAAAACTGCCTCGGTCGCTATTTCCAGATCGATAACGCAAAGCTGGCCGCGCTCGCCACGTTGCCAACGCTCGGGGAAATCGCCGAAACGCTGGCGCGATTCCCGCGCGTGCTGGTCCATCGCGATTTTCAATCGCAAAACATCATCATCCGCAACAGCCAGGCTTACCTGATCGATTTCCAGGGAATGCGCCCCGGGCTGGCCGAATACGATCTGGCGTCGTTGCTCTATGATCCGTATGTCGATCTGGGTGAAGACGAGCGTGGAGAGCTGATGACGTATTATCGTGAGCTCCAGATGAGTAACGGGATTGCGGTCAATGGCGAGTTCGACACGAAGGTACGCTTTTGCGCCATGCAGCGTCTCATGCAAGCGCTCGGCGCCTACGGTTTCCTCGGACTCGTGAGGGGCCACAAAAGTTTTCTGCGTCATATTCCGAAAGCGCTGCAATCGCTGAGCGGCATTGTCGCCAGGATCGACAATCTCCAGCCGCTCGGTGAGTTACTCTCCGGGCTGCGCTAGATTCGCGTGAGCCCGTCCCGCAAATTCTTACCGCCACCGGCACTGTTGCATCCTAGGCTGGGGCACCGCCCCCGGGAACTCAACGCGTTCTAGTGCACGAACGGATTCGTTAACCGTTCCTCGCCGATCGTTGTCGGCGGCCCGTGGCCGGGGAGGACAGTAACCTCGTCGCCCAGCGGAAATATCTTTTTTCTGATTCCTTCGATCAGAAGATCGAGATCACCGCCGGGCAAATCACCGCGTCCAATGCTGCCGGCAAAGAGAACGTCTCCGCCGATGAGCAACTGCTCCTTGCGCGAAAAAAAGCAGAGACTGCCCGGGCAATGCCCTGGGACTTCGAGCACTTGCATCTCCAACCCGAGAAAAATCCGACCCGCTGTTTCTTCGACAAAGAAATCGGGTGCGACCGGTTCGATTTCGAGCTGGAATCCGAAGCTGCGGAAAAATTCCGGATCAGAAATCATCGGCGCGGTTTCCGGGTGACAACCGATTTGGCAACCGAACCGCCGTTTGATTTTCGCCACATCGGGCACGTGATCGAAATGACCGTGTGTGAGCAACAAAAGTTTTAGATCGATCCCGCGGCTGCGGAACGATTCGAGCCAGGCACACGCGCCATCGGGCGCGTCGAATAAGATCCAGCCGTCCGGCGCCTGAACCAGGTAGCAATTGGTCTCAAAAATCCCGCCGCAGAAGCTTTGGTAAATCATCGGCTATTTCCCAAGTAGCCTCACGACGATCTCAGTCAGAATGAGTTCGTGATCGAGCTGTGTGGTGACAAGTTTCACGTTTGCCTCCAGACATGCGCGCATTCCGCTGATCAACTGTTCCATGGTAAACCGGTGCGCGTTTTGTGCCGCGATGCCAAGCGCGTAACCGCTGATCGTGCCGTCTTTTTTCCGCGGCAAATGTCCCGTCGCGCTTGCCGGCAACCGGTTCAACGCGGAAATGAAATGGAACGGGGCGTGCGGCCGTGGAACCCGGTGGCGTTCCATCAATTCTTTTGCCAGCAGCAAATTTCGGATCGTCGGCAGGATTGCGGCTAACAAAATCCCGATCGCGCTTTCGCCTTGATCGAGCAATCGCCGCACCAGTGTAAGCGCGCGTTTGAGATCGTGTGCCGCCATGGCATGGCCCAGCTCGAAAATCACGCCGGCACGCGAGAGTGGGATCAGTTCACGGACAACATCAATTTTTGCGGTCCGCTCCTTTTGCAGAAAGATGTCGATCTTCTCCAGCTCATTGTCGATCTGGCGGGTATCGCCGCCGGTGAGCAGGACGAACAAATCGAGCGCGTCGTCGTCGAATTGCAGCTTTCTTTTGTGGGCCCGGCTGCGAGCGATCTCGGTCGCTTCGATCTCCCAGCCGTTGCGGGTGGAATCGAGCCGGTCGAAAATCTGCACCTCGGCGCGTTTTACGAGCGTTTTGTAAAACGAGCGCCGTTTGTCCGCCTCGGTTGCGCTGATCAGGAATGTCACGTCCGGACCGAGATCGCTCGCGATGACGTCGGCCAATTCTTCCAAGGCAATTTGCACGCTGGCTGCGCGGCCGGTCACGGAATCGGCCAGGAAACTCGCGTTCTTTAGCCAAACGAGTTTGCCACCGCCGAGAAAGGGCAACGTTTGTAACGCCTCAATTGTCGATCTGATCCGTGCCGCAGCCTGGTCCGCGTTGTCCGTCGCGCCATCGATGATCTCGAGGCCGAAATCGCCCGTGCCCGGCGGTGTGAGTTCTTCCGCCAGCTCAGCGGCCGCACGTTTCACTTCCGCTTCATCGGAGCCGACGACGGCATGGATGTTGGCGATAGCGCGGGCGGTCCTGGGCATGGCACGAATGAATCCTATACGTCGTATAGGTCATATCCGGTGGCAACCGATTCACCGAACTTGACCGGTTTAACCGGTCAAGTCTAACAAGTCACTCGCTTGCTGGCGTCGTCGCCGCCTCGAAATCTCTCGCGGCATACTCCCGAAATTCCTCCTCGAGCACGGCCGTATTGGCAAACTTTCCGGCGTAAGAAAGTAAAAACGCCGTTTCGAACGGCTGATGATGACCGAGCATATCGAGCAATTTGAGAAAACTGGGTTTATCCGTCATAGCGAGGAAGCGCACGAGTCGTTCTGATTCATCGTAGAAGGTGTGAACGCGATCGGACGGTACTTCCGTCATGGCCACAAGTTGGCCTAACGGAATCAGGTTCTCCGGCGCAATCGCCTTGGAGTGCGGTTTGGCAATGTAACCGCGGGCCCGTTGATAGCTGGCGCGCGCGCTTTTGGAGATGTATTGCGCCAGTCCTTCATCGAGCCAGAGCGGAATACTTTCGGGATAAAACCGGTGCACGATAAGATGCACGATCTCGTGACCGAGACTGTTATCGCTGAACTTGTAGGCGGGATTGCGTTGGATGAACAGACTGCCCGACGAGTGAATGCCGCCGGTCCACAACTCCAGTTTCCCGAACACCTGAAACTGGTACCATTCTTCCGGGCGCTCGAAAATGTAGATGTGCGATTTGACGTCACCTGGCGGTTGCTCGCGCTCCAGCTCCTGGGCGATGACGCGATAATGAAACTCAGCCTCCACCGAGATGGGCGCGGCCACATAGCTGTGCCGGAAATGGTATATAAAATGATCGGTCTCAGCGTGTTTCCATTCTTCGGGATGAATGGCGAGGGCTTTCTCACCGAGCGGATTCGGATCGCGCTGGCTCAACTCGGCAAAGTCGATTTCCTTGAAATCATCTGCCGCGCGTAAGATCGACAATGGGAAGGCGACCGAGGCGACAAGAATCAGGGTTCCAGGACGCATTCGCACAAGAGGAGCTAATTCTGTGCGAGGCTGCGGCCTTAACGAAGCCACATGGGAAGCTGCTCACCGCGCCGCAGCGGCGCGAAGGCGGTCAGCTTCCCCTACAGACTTCGCTAACCAAATCGGCTTCCTGCACCAGCTGGGCCGCGATTTTCTGAATGCCGGTCGCGCGTTTCTCGTTTTCCAGTTTCAGGCGAATTTCGGGTTCGGCTTCTGCAAACGCCATTGACCGGGCCGGTTTGAAATCCGTGAGCCGCACAATGTGGAATCCGAGTGTGGTTTGAATCGGCGCGCTAATTTCGCCGACGCGCAACTTCGCGAGAGCGGCAAAAAAGTCAGGCGGCATTCGCGATTCAGAGAAATATCCAAGATCGCCGCCTATTCTGCTGGTCGATTCGTCTTCGGAGGTTTGCGCGACAAGATCGACAAAGTTTTCTCCGTTTTTGAGTCGCTCCGACAACGACATAATTAGTGCGCGTTTTTGAGCGATGATCGGAAGCGGCGTCGCGGTTGGAGCGGCCAGAAACAGATGACTCGCGCGATAACGTGCCGGCATGGCAAATTCGTCCCGATGCGCACGGAAATACTGCGCGCACTCGGCCGAAGTGACGCGGGTCGTTTCCGACAGCTTGCGCTCGAGCCATTTTCCCGCGCGCAAATCTGCGGTGATTTGCGCGCAGAGATGCCGTTGCGAAAGCCGATTTTTCCGGAGGGCCGCTTGCAGAAGATTAGTGTTCCCAAACTGCCATCCGATCAAAGCGCAGCCTCGATTCACTTGCCTGAGCGAGATCTTCTCGCGCTTGGCCAGATCTCTCGTCATGGCGTCGGCAATCAAGCCCCGAAGAGCAAGGTCGTTCCCCGGAATTTGTGGAAGATCCGCATCATAGATGCCGTGGCCTCGTGCGAGCGCGCGAAGATGACCCCGTCCTGCGAGGACGCCGATCCGTTCTCGAAATACGGCGGAACGACACAGAACCCCACCCAGTATCACGCCTAATACGCATGCCGCCAGCAACGCCACGAGCAAGCGCTTTACTTCCATGCGTAGTTTGCCAGATAATAAAGCGCGACCGACCCGACGATGCGCAAGCTTTCCGGGCTGATCTTATCCAGGGTGTCTTCGGAAGTGTGCCAGGGCGGGTAATCGAAATCGATGAGATCGATCACCGGAATCCCAATCTTATTCAGCGGCGTGTGATCATCGGTGACGCCTGAGTTGAAGTAAGTAAAATGATTTCGCACTTTGAGCGCGTCGGCCGAGGCGAAAATGTCGCGCGCTATTTGCGCGGGCGAATCGGGCGGGAGCGTGATCGTGAGATCGCGATCGCCAACCATATCGAACAAAATGCCGCCTCGAAATTGTTTCGCGCCTTCCGGCCCGAGTTGTTTGGCGAAATGGCGGCTGCCATAAAGTCCGTCAGTGTCGGAGAAGGTCTCGAACGATTCTTCGCCATCGAAAAACACCAACTCCACTTTTGCGGCCAGATCTGGATAACGACCAAGCACACGGGCCATTTCCAGGAGCAACCCCGTGCTCGATCCGGCATCATTTGCCCCAACGAAACGAAAGGTGTCGAAGATTTTGGTGTCGTAGTGGGAGCATAACAAAAAGCTTAGCGGAGTTTTTCCCGGCGCATGAAATCGCGCGATCAGGTTCGCAAAACGAACCAGGCCCCGTGGTGTTTCGTCGGCGAATTCCTGCCGTTCTGCGGTCCAGCCGGCGAGCCGAAGTTGATTGTCGATGTAAACGCGTGTTCTCTCGAGCGCGTCTGATTGTGGCGGACGCGGCCCAAGATCGACAAGTTGTTGCACGTGGGCGAATGCGCTGTCACCGGAAAATTGTTCCCAGATTTTCGCGTGCGTAACAGGTGATTCCACGGAGCGACGGCAGCCGAGCAACAGGAAAAGGAGTAATGGAGTAGTGGAGTAATGGAGTAATTTCACATGCTTCGCTCCGCATTACTCCATTGCTTGATCACTCTGCCTGCGGCAGGCCGATCGCGGTCACAACCCGCTCGAGATCGTCATTCCCATAGTATTCGATGTCGATCCGGCCGCGTTTTTGGCCGTGATGGATCGTCACGTGCGTGCCCAAATGTTGTTGCAGGCGATTTTGCAAATCGACAATCGCGGCGGAGTTAGCGCCGGACTCGGCCTGTTTTCGTCGCGAGCGACCGATCCCAAGCTGACGCGCGACGAGCCGTTCTGTGTCGCGCACGGTTGCGTTGCGGCGAAGAACGGTTTCGGCCGTGAGCAATTGTTCCTCGTGCAATTTGAGGCCAAGCAAAACTTTGGCGTGCCCGACCGACAATAGATTCTGCGTGATCCAAGTCTGAATTTGCGGATGCAGATCGAGCAAACGCAGCACGTTGGCAACCGCCGCGCGGCTCCGGCCGACCTTTTGCGCGATGTCTTCCTGCCGCATTCCAAATTCCCCGGCCAGCCGCGCATATCCCTGCGCCTCCTCGATCGGATTGAGATCGGCGCGCTGCAAATTCTCGATCAACGAAAGCTCGAGCACTTCGAGATCGCTCGCCTGGCGAATGATCACTGGAACCTGGCTAAGCCCGACTTCCTGCGCCGCGCGCCAACGCCGTTCACCCGCGATCAGCTCCAAGCGCGCGCTGGCTTGTCCGCCGCTGGATGGACTCGCCGCGGCCGGTCTAACGATGAGCGGTTGAATGATTCCGTGTTGCCGGATCGAATCGATCAATTCCTGTAAGGCATCTCGTGCGAAATCCTTTCGCGGCTGAAGCGGGCTCGGCACAATGCGGGCGAGGCTAACCTCATGAACGCGCTCTCTTTCGGGAACATCGACATCCGACAGCGGCGCCAGCGTGGGGCGCGTTCCGATGAGGGCGCCGAGACCTTTACCAAGAGCAGTTTTTGCCATCGCGCTGAGGCTACCGGATGCGTTCGCGCAACGCAAATGGCAACGTGGGTGCCTGCGTCCATTTGCCTTCGAAATTGAGCGCCGCCTCAGTTTACTCGCCGTGGCGGACAAGAGATTTCGAAGTTGGACGTTGGGCGTTGAATTGAAGGTTGAATGTTTGCTCCTCTGGCCGGTCCGCAGTGTCCTCGCCGTGCCGGGATGTCTAGGCTTCCTGCTTTCCACTTCCTATTTGCGCAACTTTGCCTTTCTATTCGCTTATCCGATAAGCTCCGCTTTTACTCTTTAATTTTCTTCTCCTTTCTCAATTCTCCCTTCAATTCTTTCCACTTGGTCAGTTGGCAGGCTGCCGATTGTGAGGCGCAACTTATCGGCGGCACGTGCCACGACATCCCGGGCACGATCACCTTTCTCCTTCGTCTCGCGGTGCAACTGACCGATAGCGCGGTCCAGCGCCGCCTTGATCGTCGCTGCCGTTCCGCCCTTTTCGCACTCGCGCACCACTACGCCTTCCAGTCGCGAAATCACGGCATCAACCGTGTAGGCTGGATTCACTTTAAAGCCGCCCGGGGGCTGATGCTCGATCGCGCTATAAACATCAATCACCTCTTCGCTATGCGCGCCCCAGCGCAACACCTTGTAAAAGAGCGCGCCTTCACGCTCGCCTTTGTAAATCAAATCGATCAGCGCCGCGATGAGCGAAATCGGGACGAGCGCAAAATCGCGCAAATTATCGAGCAACAACTTCAATTGAAAAACTGCGACATCGCGCAGAAATCGCCAACGCTCGCCGGAGCCCGCAGGTAATGATGGGGAAGGCGAATTCATGCCGGCAATTCTATCAGGGACGAGAATACGCGTCACGAAGACTCGCGAGTCTGACCTCGCGAGCCCACCGTAACCTCTTGCCGCGCCGAATCTCGAACAAGAGGTTGATGGAGATCTCGCGCAAAGTCGCTAACGACTTGAAACGTCCAGAGACGGGGACCAGGTAAACGTGGCGGGGGACTGAAATTTCGGCAATTGGGAATTGACTGAAGATTGCGTATTGATTCCAAATGGAACTCGACTTGCAAGGTAAACATGCCAGCCGCGGTTATGCGCTGTTGGTCTCGCTTATTACTCCGCGACCGATCGCCTGGGTAACGACGCTGAGTGAAAACGGGAAAGTCAACGCCGCGCCGTTCAGTTTTTTTAACGCACTTGGCGGGGACCCGCCCATTATTGGATTTGCTCCGGGCAATCGCGACGATGGATTGCCGAAGGATACGGCGCGCAATATTCGCCGAACGCATGAGTTCGTCGTGAACCTCGTCGATGAAGCGACGGCCGAGGCGATGAATCGCACGGCCGCCTCGATCCCTTATGGCGCGAGCGAACTCGAAAGAGCAGGATTAACTGCGGTGTCGTCGTCGATCGTGGGACCGCCGCGAATCGGCGAAGCGCCAGCCAGCTTCGAATGCGCCGAATGGGGTACGCTTGAGATTGGCGGGAATCGAGTCGTGATCGGAGTGGTCAGGCGGGCGCATGTGCGGGACGAGCTCATCGATTCCGATACTCTGCGGATTCGGACCGAGCAGTTCCACGTCATCGGTCGCATGGCCAGTCCGAATTGGTACTGCCGCACCCGCGACCGGTTCGAGATGATTCGCCCGGTTTGATCAAACAGAGCGCGGCGGAATTGGACCAACTGCCAGGCGGAGGTCAGCGGCTGCGGCTACAATGTTGCGCGAATTCGATCCGGTGCGCGGATGCTGTCCGATCGTGGTCCCTCAAACATTTTCGCCAGGGGCGACTAAAGGACGAACGGAATGAGGCGTTTCACCCTTTGCCGATAGGCCGCGTATTTGTCGGGGAACTGGTTGAGCATGACTTTTTCTTCCCGGATGAGTTTGATCCAGAAGCTCGCAAATACGATCACGACTCCGATGCACCCAGCCAGATGTCCCAGCATGATCGCCGTGGCGACGAACATCGAGAGGATCCCGGTATAAATCGGATGGCGCACTAATCGATACGGTCCGCGCTCAATTAACTCGTGCTCTTCCTTTAAGGTTATGGCGCCGCTCCAGTTGCGCCCGATGACGACGCGCGCCCAGATGGCGAATCCGAGTCCGGCAACGCACAAGATCATTCCGGACCATGCTACTATCGCGACGGGCTGAACGACCCGGACGTTGAGCGGATACGGCAGACGACCGCCGTTCATGAGAAGAAAATACGCAACCACGATCGGCAGTGCGTAGCGCAGCCGTTCGCTTCGACTTTCGCGATAAACCGAGGGCTTTGTCGATACCGCGGCCAGCAGCCAGACGATAACGAATGTCAGCCAGCACCCACGAATGACTTCGATCGCCACGGAATAGATGTGCATGAAATCAGCGAGACGAGACGCTGGTAATCTCTCTCACGGCGAAATCGGGCGCAATCGGACCCGCGATTGTGGCATCGGGCGGACGCAAAGCAACGCCGGGGATTTCTCTTTCCAGAGAGCGACGTTGTCTGGAATACTCGCTACAATGTTGGCAATGACCGGACGATTTCTTTTTGTGGCGGTGCTGATGTTCGCGAATGTCGCGCTTGGCGCCGGAACGTATCAACGCACGAGAAACGGTAAGGCGCTTGTCTGGAACGACGATCCAAAGTCTGGGGACGAAGCAACCTGGTCGGGTGCGCGGGATCGTGAAGGTTACGCCCGCGGTTTTGGCACGCTCGTCTGGTACACGAAAGGAAACGGGACCGGCTCGGCCAAACCCGAACTTTATGCGCGCTACTGGGGCAACATGGTGCGAGGCAAATTAGATGGACCAGTAAATGGTCATTCGAAGAGAGAAACTAGACACGCCATTTTCGCCGAAGGAGTTCGAATGACGCGATGGGAACCCGGGCCGGCGTCGTCCCTGGAAGCTGCTCGCTGGCGCGCCGCTGCGACTGAGCGGAGCACGGTTCGAGAACCGGAGGAGCCAGCAGAAGGGCCGGTCTCGACCGAAACCGAGGAACCGAAAAGCCCAAAGTCTGAATTACCCACTACGGAATCGTCTCAAAATCTGGCCTTCAATTCTCAGCGTCCCCAACCGTTAAATGTCAGTCAGCCTGAGACTGACATCGATATCGGTGAGACGGTGTGGTTGTTGGTTTGGCCGCCTCCGACATTGGGTATGAGATACATAAGCGAGGGACCACGAGCAGACACGAAAGCGCGGTTGACGAGAGGGGAAGTCATCGATCTGGCAGACGCAGCAGCTCGCTCGCGTGGTTACAAACCGACCGAATGCCAACTCCCGGAGCCGCAGTACGATCCGTCCGATCAAGCTTGGTCACTCTTATACCAGGAGAAGCCGGTCGATGGAACGGGCGAGACCAGGAAACATTTCAGCATTGCCGTCGGCGATAAGACGAAGCGGACGGCGGTGGCACCAGGCAAGTGAGGGCTTTCGCAATTCGACGAGTCGGTTGCACCTTTGGTAGAGCCTTTACAAAATTTCAGGCAGCATCTCCGCTCGCAGGTTGCCTTGGGCCCGGTTACAGCTGTTGCGCTGGTTTGAGGCGCCGGATACGGTGCGCGGATGCCGTCTGATCGAGGCACCTTCACGCTTGGGCATTCACCGGATCCGGATGATGCGTTCATGTTTTATGCGATGGCGGAAAACAAGATCGATCTGCGCGGATACCAATTCGAGCATCGCCTCGAAGATATTCAGACGCTGAACGAGCGGGCGCTACGCGGTGAGCTGCATATTTCGGCGGTCTCGATCCACGCGTATGCCTACATGAGTGACAAGTATGCGCTGCTGCCGTGCGGGGCGAGCATGGGCGATGGCTATGGACCGATGGTCATAAGAAAACGCTCAACTCCGAAAGTCTTCGCGAGCAAGCCGTCCAACGTCCCACGTCCAACGCCCAATGCAGATATCGATCTTCGCAACTCGTTACGCAATTGCTTGATTGCGATTCCTGGGAAAATGACGAGCGCATTTCTGGCGCTTCGACTTTATCTCGGAGAATTTAAACACATCGTTGTTCCGTTCGATCAAATCTTCGAAGCAGTGAGAAGCGGCCGTGCCGATGTGGGGCTGATCATTCACGAAGGTCAACTGACTTACGCGCGCGCCGGATTTGAGAAGACCATCGATCTTGGGGAATGGTGGAAAGGCGAGACCGGCTTGCCATTGCCGCTTGGTGGGAATGTGGTTCGCAAAGACATTCCTCCGCCGGTGCGGCGCGACATTCTCGAAATCATGCGAGAGAGCATCGACTACGGTTTGGCCCATCGAAAAGAGGCGGTGCGCCATTCGATGCCGTATGCGCGTGACATGGACACCGCCTTGGCCGGCGAGTTCATCGGGATGTACGTGAATGATTTTACGCGCGATTACGGCGAGACTGGGCGCAAGGCTATCCGCAAGTTTCTCGGCGATGCGCGCCGGGCCGGTTACATCGACGAGGAACCCGAAATCGATTTTGTCCAGTAGCGACAAAGGGAGAAATCCGAATTTCGAGTGTTAGTAGAGCTATTTTTTGTTCGGCGTCGCCGGTTTCTGGGTTTCCTTCACGACGAATTCCTTGAGGCGGGAAAACTCCTGCTTGAACCCGCTGACGAAGTCATGCGGGCCGTACTCGAAGAGGACGACAAAACTGAACGTGAAAAAGACGAAGAGGGCGAACCAAAACAGGCCGCGGATAACTGACATGACGGGCGGGAGATTAATGCAGATGCGCGGAGAGGTCAACGCCAGTTCGCGACAGGGCTGCTTAACGAGACCAGGGAACATCGACCACTGACCTCTGAGTTTGCGACGATCATGGACCGCCGTTACAGGAAAGAAGCATGAACGCAGAGATGCAGGCGGGGACAGATCGAAAGGCCCGCCAAATTAATCTGGACCCGACGAAGTACGGGACGTTTGCGGAGATCGGCGCGGGACAGGAAGTAGCGCGCAGATTTTTTCAGGTGGGCGGGGCGTCGGGAACGATCGCGAAGACAATGTCGGCCTACGACATGACGTTCAGCGACGCGATTTATGGCCCGACGGATCGTTACGTGAGCCGGGCGCGGTTACAGACGATGCTCGATCACGAATACCGCCTTTTGCTGGAACGGCTCGATCCGAAAGTTGGCGGGGAACGGACTTTCTTTGTATTCGCTGACACGGTGGCCGCGCGCAGTTTCAAGCGTCACCACGAATCGCATGGCTGGCTCGGGGTGAAATTTCAGACCGCACCTCGGGCGGAACCGAGCCAGATCATTATCCATGTGCGGATGTTGGATGAGGAAAATGTCGATCAACAAGAAGCGCTGGGCGTCATCGGAGTGAACCTGCTCTACGGCGCGTTTTACCATCGTCAGCCGGAGCAGTTGATCGCGTCTCTGCACGAGAATCTCGCGGCTCGGCGGATCGAAGTGGACATGATCAAATTCTCCGGGCCGAATTTTGCAAGCGTCGATAATCGACTGATGAGCTTGCAACTGGTGAGCCAGGGCCTGACGGACGCAGTGATGTTCCGGGCCGACGGCGAAACCGTGCAGCCGGCGGACGTTTTTTACAAAAAAGCGATCCTGGTCGAGCGCGGCAATTTTCGGCCGGTGACCTATGCAACGAATGACATGCTGGAGGGGGCGCGGCGGATGTTCCTGAATCAATGCGATTGTTCCGAGGACGAGTTGGTCGTGCTTATGGAGATGACGCTGGAGAATTTGCTCGCGGAAGGGGAACTCGATCACGCCGATTTTCTGGCCCGGGTGGACATTCTCGGCGCGCTCGGACGGACGGTGTTAATCTCGAAGTTTGCAGAATACTACCGGCTGGCGACCTACCTCTCGCGTTACACGAATCGGATGATCGGGCTGGTCATGGGCGTGCCGAGTCTGATGGAGATCTTCGACGAGAAATATTATCTGAATCTGGAGGGCGGAATTCTGGAAGCGCTCGGCCGAATGTTCAAATGTGGGCTAAAGCTGTTCGTGTATCCGATGATCGACGAGAAAACCGGAAGACTGGTCACGGCGTCGAAACTGGATGTTGCTCCGAATCTGCGGGCCTTGTTTCAATACCTGATCGGCAATCGCTACATTGAAGAAATCGCCGATTATTCCAAAGATTACCTGCGTATTCATCCGCCGCATGTCCTGGCGAAACTACGAACCGGCGATGCCGCGTGGGAGCGAATGGTGCCTCCAGAAGTGGCGGGGGTGATCAAGCAGCGAGGGTTCTTTGGCTGGCGGCAAGAGTCACAGTAAGAGGAAGATTCAGAGGAAGAAGAAAAGCGAAAACGCGAAAAGCGCGGTCTCGGCACGGTTCCCGCTACAGGGGTATTCCTGTCACAATGGGCAAGCGCGGAGATTCTGTTATCGGGATCGACTTGGGCAAGCACGCCTTTAAGGGGGTGGCGCTTCGCCGGAAAAGCGATTCCCGTTTCGTTCTGACCAACTTCGCTTCGCGCGAAGTGCCCGAGACTTTCCCCACCGCACAGGCCTTGGCAGAAGAATTGAAACATCTCCTGCGCGAGCTTGGTAATGGCGCCAAATACTGCGCTGTGGCCATTTCCGATCCTGCGGCTCTCTTGCGCATTGTCGAGCAACCGGAGACACCAATTAATTTGTTGCGCAGCGCCCTACGGCTGAGCGGTCTGTCTGTGCTCAATCAGGATTGCAAAGATTTCGTGCTCGACGTGACGCCAGTGAACGCAAAGGTGAGTCCCGGATCGGATGCCGCATCTGGAGCAGGATTGACAACAACAGCGATCCAAAATCAGGTCGTCGCGACAACGAAATATCTCGTCGGCGGGATGCTGCGGGAAACGGTGAAACAAGTCTTCGAGGCCGTGAGCAAGACCCGCGTGGACCTGACGATTCTCCAACTCGCACCGGTTTGCTCGTTCAATGCCTTCGAGATCGCGTATCCGGAGATCTTTAATAACGAAGCGTTCCTGCTTTTCGACATGGGGCATTTGCAAAGCACGGTCTTGGTGGGGAGCCGGGGCGAGCTCGTGTTGGTGCGCAGCATCGAGGCCGGCGGCAAAGCGCTGACCGAAGCGCTGACGGCTGAGGGCGCAATCGAGAAGGAATCGGTTTGGAAGATGATCGAGCAAGGCGATGGCACGATGAGCGAGATTTGCCGCAACTCGCTGGCGCGTCTGGCGACCGAAGTGCGCAACTCGATCGGCTTCTTTGAGGGCCAAAGAGAGGAAGGGATCAATCGCATCTTTGTTTCGGGCGGGCTCGCGCGAGTTGAGACTATTTTGCAAACGCTGAGCGACGACCTCTGTTTGCCCTGCGAGATCTGGGACCCGCTGGAGACGTGCGAAGTGGCGCTGCCTACCGCGAAACGCCAGATATTACCGGACAATTTCGTTTCGCTCAACGTCGCGTGCGGTGCGGCCTTTGAATACCTGAGGAGCGAGTGATGGCGCTTCAACTCAATCTCCTGCACGAGCAGTTCACGGAAGAACGCCAGCGCCAGCGCGATCCGCTCAAGATCGGGATTATGGTCCTGGCCGCACTCGCGGGCTTGCTCGTCCTTTACTACATGTGGAGCGCCTATCAAACGCTCCATATCAAAGCGCGGCTCGCGGCCCTGGAGCGTGATTGGGCCAAGGTCGAGCCGAAAGTCACTGCGGCCCAGAAGCGCATGCAAGAACTTAACGGCATCATCAACGCCACCCGAGCGCTCGATGATTACATCGAGGGTCGTTTCTTTTGGGCGCCGCTCTTGGAGCGGATCGCGGGCTGCGTGGCTCCAAACACGCAACTCACCGGTTTAAACGGCAGTGCTGATCCGAACAAAGGCGTCGATCTGGTGATCGACGGATTTGCGGCCGGCCGCGAACCGCGCGCAGTGGCGGAGGATTTTCGGCAAATGCTAATCGAACAGCTTGGACAAAATTCGCTCGGCATTCAGCCGCATCCGCAGGCGAAAAGCGCCGAGCTGTCGGAGACCGAGGAAGTCGTGGTCGACGAAGTGGCACAAGGATCGCCCGCTCAGCAGGCGCAAGTGCAGCCGGGCGACCGCATCCGCAAGATCGATAATCGAGAGATAAAAAATGTTGGCGACTTATCCGATCTATCCGCGCAACTGGAATTGGGGAAGAAGATCAATCTCGAAGTCCAGCGCAAGGGAAAGACCTTGAACCTGAGCACAGAAATCAAGGAGCGCGAAGCGGATTACAAGGACGTGAAAGTCGAATTCAAATCGCTGGAGGAAGTGGACCAAATTGCGATCATCAGTGGGACCCACATGCCCATGGCCCGATACACATTGGCCATTAGCTTTAAACCCCCTGGACAGCCCGCTGCGGGCGGAGCTCGCGCCAAGAAATGAACCTGCCAAAACTGAACAAAGATCAAATCCAGAAGCTGGCCCTGAGCCTCATGGGCGTCGTCTTCCTGCTCTACGTCTATTTTACGTTCTTCCTTGGCCCTCTGGCCAAGTCTCGCGCCAACACACTCGTCCAGATCCACGATCGGCAAACAAAGATCGAAGGTTCAAAGGGCGAAATCCAGAAGGCCGCGAAACTGGAACAGACCGCGAAGAAGGCCGCCGCGCGCTTTGAGTCCATGAAGACTTTTTATCCTGAAGGTGCGCCGATTGCCTGGTTCCCGCCACGCATCAAATCATTTTTCGCCAGTCAGAAGATCGACAAATCGAGTACCGAGGCTCGAGAACACGGGTGGTTTTAGCGAGCCGGAACTTTCCGGTTGGGTGAAATACAATTGGCTGATCGAGTTGCCGCAAACCGATTACAAGGAGCTGGGGCACGCGATCGCCGAGCTGGAGAATTCCGAGCCGTTACTCGCCATCCATAGACTCTCAATCCATGTCTCGTCCGAACAGCCGCGGTTCCAATCTATCACGCTAGCCGCTTCAAACGCGATCATGGAGAAAAGATGAGAACGCCTGCTTACATTTTACTGTCGATCCTCGTTGCGCTCAGCGCCTTTGCGGAAGAGGCTGCGCCGCTTCAGGGCAAACACAAGTCGTTCTTTGAACTCAAGGGCGACCGCAATCCGTTTTGGCCGATCGGCTGGAAACCAGTTGGAAGATACGGCGAGGGCCCGACCTTCGAGATCCCCGAAACCGCTTTTGTCGTGACGTCGATCACAATCGAAAAAACAGGGCGCTTCGCCATCATTAACGGCAAGATCTTGGCGGAAGGCCAGCAGTTCGGATTGCGGATGGGAACGTCAACCTATCAGTTGTCGGTGAAATCGATCCAGGATGGGCGAGTCATCCTCTCCCTTCACGATCAGGAAATCACCGTCGCGCTCCGGCGCAAATAGCATCGCGCGCAAGGAGTGAGGGCTTCCCCTTGGCTCGCTGTAGCCTTGGTAGATGCGGCAGCCGTCATGGTGAAATCGGCGCGGACTCGCCTAACGGCCACACTTTCCTTGGAACGCTATTGCGCGGCCCGCGCCAGCACAAACTCGCTCTCGCGCAGCACCACCGGTTTCGTCCCGCGAACCAATTGCCACCAGTGGCGGGCGGAGCCGAGCACGATGAGAAACACGAGCGTTAGGAAAAACGCCGCCACCAGCGCGTCGAATCGCCAGACTCCAGCTTGCCGTACCATCGCAGCGGCTTTTTCAGGATCGACCAGCGCGGTGGCCTCGCTCACGAGCGATCGCGCCCCGCTCAAAAAGCCGAGCTTCGGGTCCGCGGAAAAAATCTTCAAATAACCAGCTGAGAATGTCACGACGCACATGAACGAAAGTGGCAGAAGCGTGATCGACAAATAACGCGTTTTCTGCATTTTGATGAGGATTGTCGTGCACAGGCAAAGCGCGACGACGGAGAGCAGTTGGTTGGCCAGTCCAAACAACGGCCAAAGAGTATTGATCCCGCCGAGCGGATCGATAACGCCTTGATAGAGAAACCAGCCCCACGCCGCGACCAGCACGGCGCTGGCCAGGCCATTCGCGGCCCACGATTGTGTGTTGCCGAGCGGACGCCAGAGGTTTCCTAACAAATCCTGGAGCAGGAACCGCCCAACTCGCGTGCCGGCATCGATCGTCGTCAGAATAAAAAGCGCCTCGAACATAATGGCGAAGTGGTACCAAAGGGACAAGGCGGTCGGCCCGGCGGAGACGCGGGCAAACATGTGCGCCATTCCAACCGCAAAAGTCGGTGCGCCGCCGGCCCGGCCAAACATCGTGTCTTCGCCAAGGCTATGCGCCAACTCCGTCATTTGCTGCTCGGTGACGGGAAAACCCGACGCGCTTACGCGAGCGACGACTTCAGCCGGCGTCCCTTTGGAATTGATCGCCAGATACTCACCCGGCACAAGCACACACGCGGCGATCATGGCCATCAGCGCCACCATCATCTCGGTAACCATCGCGCCGTAACCGATATCCCGAATCCGCGATTCGCTTCCGATCATCTTCGGCGTCGTGCCGGAGGCGATAAGCGAATGAAAACCGGACACCGCGCCGCACGCGATTGTGATACAGACAAACGGAAAAACCGGCCCGGCGAAAACCAGCCCGCTCCCGTCAATGAACTTGGTCAGGGCCGGCATTTGCAATGTGGGATGAATCAGAATGACCGCGATGGCCAGCGCGGCCACGGTTCCGAGTTTCAAGAATGTGCTCAGGTAATCCCGGGGCGTGAGCAGCATCCACACCGGCAGGATCGACGCCGCCAGCCCGTAGCCCATGATCGCCCACGCCAGCCAGGTCGCATCGCGCCGGAACCACGCTTCGATTGTGGGAAATTGCACGAGAAATTGGCCACCCCAAACGCCAAAGGTCAGACCTAACAATCCGAAAATCGTGACCGCGACGACGCTCACTTTTCCGCTGCGCAGCCCAAATCCCATGATCAGCGCGACTGGAATTGTGGTCGCAATCGTAAACACGCCCCACGGACTTTTTGCCAGCGCTTGCACCACCACGAGCGCAAGCACGGCCAGCAGAATGATCATGATCGCCAGCACGCTCACGAGCGCAAGAAGACCAACGCTTGGCCCGATCTCTTCTTTCACCATTTGCCCCAGAGTTTTCCCGTCGCGCCTGACCGATGCGAACAGCACAATCATGTCATGCACCGCGCCGCCGAGCGTGGCGCCGATTAGAATCCAAAGTGTGCCCGGCAAAAATCCAAACTGCGCGGCGAGCACGGGCCCAACGAGTGGCCCTGGTCCGGCGATGGCGGCGAAATGATGACCGAACACCATCCAGCGATTGGTCGGGACAAAGTCTTTCCCATCATTCCTAACGACAGCCGGCGTCGCCCGTTCATCGTTCAGCACGAGTACCTTGGTTGCGAGCCATTTGCTATAGAAACGATAGCTGATTGCCGCGGCACACAGGCCCGCGACGATGATCCAAAGCGCACTCACCGGTTCCCCGCGTGAAAGAGCCAGAACCGCCAGCGCAGCCACACCGAGCACGGTTACTCCAGCCCAGAGCAGTTTTTTCCAGAGACTCACCGGGCCCAAGTGTAATTGAATTTGCGATGCTCCGCCAGAGCGTGCGATTTATGAGGGTGCAGTTTCAGGACAAATTAAAAAAGCTAGTCGATGGACGGGGTTGGCAGAGCGCTAAACAACACACTCGGCGGATCCTGCATCCGCCCCGGTTTCCGCTGACCACAGATCGCGTGATCGCCACGATCGACCGGGATCGGTTCGAGCAGATCCGCCAGCGCTACTGGATCGACAATCCCGGCGACGATCCCCCAAAATATCTCGAGCTGGAGCGCTGGATCGACATTAACATCCGCCGTGTCCGCGATTTGGAGCTCGATCTCTCCCGTCCAAAACGTGTTTTCGATCTGGGCTGCGGCACCGGCTATTTTCTGCACATCTGCCGTTTGTTAGGGCATCAGATCCTCGGCCTCGACGTGGATGAACTGCCCATGTTCGAGGAGATCACGCGGCTCCTCGATGTCCCTCGCGTCATTTCACGCATCCAATGTTTCACTCCGCTGCCCGATCTCCGTCAAAGATTTGACGTCGTTACTGCATTCCTGATCTGTTTTAATCAGCATAAACAACATGAAGTCTGGGGCGTCCCGGAATGGGATTTCTTCCTGGATGATCTGGCTAAACATCTCACTCCGGGCGGACTGGTCTGGCTCGAATTAAACCGCGAATACGACGACTCGTATTACACGCCCGAGCTCCGCGATTTCTTCCAATATCGCGGCGCCAAAATCGACAAACAACGCGTCGTTTTCAGCTCGGGCCTTGGCGTGACCGCTTCTGCTTCGACGTGATACCAATCGTCGGACCCACGAAGGACGTGAGTGCTTAAAGCACTCGGTTAGGGACTGCGACGTTTTTGGTGGGGCGCGACCGTCAGGCGCGCCGGGCTCTTGGGACGCGCGTTGCGGAGACCCGGGCGGTCCGTCCCTCCCGCCGATCAAAAAAACGCCGGAAACCGAGATCGGTCTCCGGCGTTTGTCAGTGCAAATGTCGATCTATTAGAAGGCGAAATTCAATCCGGTTCGGACCATGCCAAAGTTGTTTTGCGGGCCGTCCACCACGTTCCAACTGAAGTCGCTCGTCCAGCCGATGTTTGGCGTGATCCGCACTTCCATGCCGCCGCCGGCCTGGCCCATGGCGCGCGATTCGGTCTCATGCGAAATCTGCTCGCCTGTGGGGGTCACCGCCAGATTATCGCGGTGTCCGCCGAAAATACCGCCGCCGCCAGCCCACGCGTAGGGCGCGAAGCGCGAACAGCCGATCGGATAACGGACGGTCACTGTCCCGAGCACCGCGCCAACGAGATGATGATCGCTTTCCTTGCTAAACTCAGTGATCGCAGGCCCGGCCGTGGCAAGGTTGTAGCGCGAGCCGTGGGCCGCGAGCCCAAACCCCTCGATGCCAACGCCGAAATATTTCATGAAGAAATATTTGATATCGGCGCCACCGCCCCAGGCGTGATCGCCGCCAAGGAACTGATCATAGCTGCCGCTCTGGCCGGTCTGAAAGGTGTCGAGCAGGCTGTTGCGATGGTTCTCTGTTCCGGTGAACGCGTACGTGCCCCAGAGACCGACATTCCATTCGGTGTCACGATACCAGGTGCAAACTTCAGTCTGCCTGGTCGGTTGAATTTCTTTTCCGGAATACGATTCCGTTCCGGCCCGCGCGAACGGCGCGGTCATGGCAAGAGCCAAGCACAATGATGTGACTGTTTTCATTTCATTTCTCCCTTCGGTTAAATTGTTTCCCTTTGAACGAGCGATTAGAAACGCTCACAATCTAAAACGCACCTCGCCCGCCAGTCGGATGCCTGGAGGGGCGCCGACCGTGCAGACGCCATCTATTTTGGCCTATGTTCCGATATATGCCCGCGCGGTGAGCTCCGCAGCGAACCGCTCGAGCAACTGGCTTTGCTCAAAGCGCGCTACGTACTTGCGCCCGGCTTCGCCCCAACTGCCCAAGTGTTGTCGATCTCGGGCCAGTGCGCTCAATGTCGCAGCCAGTTCGTTAGGATTTCCGGGCAACACGTTTTGTCCGAATCCACCTTCGGTGACTACACGCGCGAGAGCGCTTTCGGTGTCGGCCACGCTGACGACCGGGCTCGAGTAGGCCAGCGTCATCAGGAGTTTGCACGGGAAAAACGCATTGCCGGACCTGCTTTGTTGCGTAATCAGGGAGACATCGGCATCAACCAACATGGCGCGATAATCATCGTTTGATTGTAACGGCAGCATGGTGACGTTGCGGAGATGTCGTTCTTGTAAGCGTTTCGCGAGGGTTTCACGTTCCGCGCCATCGCCGCAGAGGACGATTCGGAGGTTCTGGTCGAGCAGAGGGGCGGCGTCGAGCAAGACGCCCAAACCTTGTTTGACCCCGAGATTGCCGGAGTAAACCGCAAGGAATTCGTCCGGCGCAAAGCCGTGCTGCTCGCGAAATCGTCCGCGCCGCGGAATTTCGCCGGGTTTCGGCAGCACGACTCCATCCGGAAACAGAATGAGCTTTTCTTTCGGCACGCCCTTGCGCCGAAATGCGTCGAGCATCTCCGGGCTGATTCCCGCAACACTGGCCGCGTGTTCATAGGCTAAAGCTTCGAGCCAATACAGCGCGCGCGTAAACCAACCGGTCTTAAGCATTCCCAAACCGACCGCCGCGTCCGGTTGCAAATCCTTAACGTAAAAGACAAATGGAGCGCGTTTGATTGTTCCGGCAAACCAGGCGGCTACGCCTAACAACAGCGGCGGCGAGACGACGATGTAAAGGTCCGCGCGTTTGAGCGCGAGGATACGAATGGTCGATGTTAAAACAAATGTTGCTTCGTGGAGAACGCGCTTCCACGCGGAAACTTTTCGCGGTACGAAATGCCAGCAGCGACGGACAGGCACGCCGTTGATGTTGTCAGTTCGGAAAAGCCGACGTCGATCTTCCTCCTGTTTAGACCAGGTCGGGTAATAGGCGAAGGTCGTCACCATCTCGACGTCGCCTCTTCCACGCAGAAATTCGCAGAGCGCGACGTTGTACGGGGCGATCCCGGTCACCTCCGGCGTGTAGTTAATTCCCCAGACGATGACTCGCATTTAGCTGGTTCAATCCACCAGAGCCCTCCCGCCTGCTTCTCCCTTGTTGGAGGAACTTGTGTTTAAGATCAGGGAGCCACGGTTTAAGATCGATCTTTGAAAATAGCCCAGCGTTTTAACGCTGGGTTTGAAGTGATTGAGCCCGGCAAGTCCCCAACGGGACGAAAGGAAATTTCCGATAAGCAGTTGAGATTCTGTCGTCCTTTGCGGGTGGGCTACTTTCACTGAGAGAATCGTCCTAAGACATTGCATTTTTGCCCCGCTCGGCTTGCCGGCGCAGCTGATACGTTTTTGCGATCGACAGAAATTCGTAGAACGCGTGGAGCCGGGCGAAATAATAGCCTTCCCGGCCATCGAGAAAACCTTTTTGCCAGACGTAAATGTAGAGAAACCGGAGCAGGGGACGGAAAGGTAATCGCCTGGCGAAATTCTTGAGCGCGCGTTTTAGCTCGACCTGCTCGTGCGCGACGCCCGCGCGCAGCTCGCCTTCGATGGCAACGCGCGCTTCCCAGTTGGAATAACGATTATGTTTTTCGAGGAAAACTTCGACCGATGGAAATGCATAGTGCTCGATCTCGCATCGCAACCGCGCCGTTGGTCCGTGCACGATCACGTGCTCGTGCACTTCGTTGTCGCCGCTATCGGTCGGCGCGGCGGTGATCTGTTCGAACCGGCCCAGTTGGTGACGAAAGAGCCGCAGATTCCAATTCGGATAATAAGCGTGCCGCAGCCAACGGCCGAGAAACATAAACCGCCGGTTGATCCAGTAACCGGCGATTTCGCCCGCATTTGCGATCGCCAGCGCAAACTCCTCCCCCGCTTCCGGCGGCAACACTTCATCGGCATCGAGAATGAAAATCCATTCGTTTCTCAACGGCAGATTCTCCAGCGCCCAGTTCTTTTTTTTTGGCCAGGTCCCGTTGAAATGAAACTGCACCACTTTCGCGCCGTGCTTTTCCGCGATCTGAATCGAGCCGTCGGTGCTCTGCGAGTCGACCACGAAAATCTCATTAGCCCATTGCGCCGAGCCAAGACACCGAGGCAAGTTGGCCGCCTCGTCCTTGATCGGGACGACAATCGAGACCGGAATGCGGGGAGTCATCGCGGGCGCAAGACCTTGCACGGATTGCCGGCGGCGATAACATCGGCCGGGACATCGCGGGTCACGACCGAACACGCGCCGATGATACTGCGCGGGCCGACGGTGATTCCAGGCATTACGAAGGCGCGGGCGCCGATGAAAGCATCTTCGCCGATGGCGATTTTGGCGGTAACCAGCGGAAGGTCAGGCCGCGAGAAATCGTGCGTGCCGGCGCTGAGATATGCTTCCTGGGCGACGGTGGCGCGCGCGCCGATCTCAATCTCGCCCAGACTGTAGGCGTTGGCGCGGTCGCCGAGACAGGCGTGATCGTGCAGCGTCAGGTTCCACGGAATCGCGATCCGCGCGCGCTGATGCACAAACGGTTTGCCCTGAATCTTCGCGTCAAAAACACGGAGCCAGAAAAGGCGCCATTCGTTCAGCGGTTTTGGTGTCCATGCGCAAAAGAGGAACCAGCAAAATTCCCAAAGGACGCGGAGGAGGCGATTACTGCCCGGCCACGGCGATTCGTAAGCGGAGCTCTGCGCTGGATTCACGATTTGTTCCTCAGCCATTGGAGTTTTGCAGTAGCAATTGAAAATCGTCGAGGAATCGATCGGCCACTCGGCTTAACGAATATGTGGCAGTCACCTGATGATAACCCGCTTCGGCCACGCGCGCCAACAACACCGGATTGGCAATTGCGTTTACCATCTTTTCTCGCAGGGCCGAAACCGGATCGGACGCTCGATGATTGAAGATGAAACCGGTTTCGCCATCACAGACAAAATCATGGAAACAGCCGAGATCCGAAACCACCACGGGGCAACCGTGCGCCATGGCTTCGACGGCGGCGAGCCCGAAAGTTTCGCCCCGCTCAGCCAGCGATGGATAAACGAAAAGACGCGCGGACCGAAATTCATTTTCCAGCGCCAGCGGATCAAAGATCGGTCCGCGAAAGAAAATTGCAGTGCTCGCCGCGCGTTTTCTTAGATCGGCCAGGTATCGCTCGCCGTCGCCGCCAAACTTTGTTTCCGCCGGGCCAACAATCACAAGTTTCCAATCTTCGAAAGCAGCCGGCTTGCCCGCCAACGCGTCGATCAATAGATGAATGCCTTTTTCCGGATGAATGCGTCCAACGAACAGAATTGTCTTTGCCCGCGCTTCCAGGGGCGGAGGCGGTCCGGGCGTTTTTGCCTCGGGTGCGGGATTTGGGATGATCGAAATGTTCGACTCGCAATCCGGTACCTCTCGGGCGATAGCGCGCGCCAAAGCGTGAGTCATGGCCTGGAAGCGGGCGACGTGGCGATAAAGGCGCATCTGGCCTTTCGGATAACGGCCGACATGGACATAGACTTTTCCGTATTTCTCGGTGCGCAGCAAAATCGGAAGCCAAAACGTGTGGGTGATGATGATGTCTGCCCCTGGCAAGATGCAAAGGACACGAATCGAGTAGATCAAGTCGAGAAATTTCAACCACACAATCGAGCGCGGTGTGTCAAAGCCCGGGACGCGCAAGAACTTCACACCACCGCGAACTTCCTGGCGTGGGAGTTGCGGAACGGCGCGTGATATACTGGTGACTTCGTGGCCGCGGCGCGCGAATTCGTTAGCCAATGCCAGGCTAATTTTTTCAATCGCACCGCCCATGATCGGCGGGACCGGAAGGAAAGCGCCGTTCACGATGGTGATCTTCATGCCGGATTTTCGGTGATGGCTTCTAACAGCGAATCGACGGCACGCTGGATATCGAACCGCTGGGCGAAACATTCTTTGGCATTGGCTCGCATCAACTCGCGTTGCGCGGGTGATGTTTGCCTCCAGCGTTCGATCAGGCGCGCCGTGCCAACCAAATCATCGGTTTCGACATAGCCGGCGTTGTCGGACTCGATCTCGCGCCAGATGTTGATTTGGTTCGAGATCAACACCGGTCTTGCACAGGCCAGGGCTTCAACGACTGCAATTCCGAAATTTTCCTGGTGCGAGGGCAAAATAAATACATCGGCGGCGCTCAATGCCCCCCATTTTAGGTTCCCGCTCAGCATTCCGGTGAAAGTAATCGGCGCTCCCGTTTTAGCGGCGACTTCTTTCAATCGCGAGAGATACGCGTCGTTCGCGCACGGACCGGCCATCACAAGGTGCAGGCTCGAGTCGTGTCCGGCAGCGAAAGCTTGGATGAGCAAATCGCAGCCTTTCTTTTGGTGGAGACGGCCGAGAAAAAGGAGCAATCTTTTTCCGCGCAATTCTGGGAAACGACCCAGAAAATCTTCCCTGGCGGAAGCAAGATCGACATCGGGTGGCGCAATGCCGTAATTGACCACTACTTCCCGGCAGCGGTAGAAGGGAAACGATTTGCGCGCCAATCGGCATTCTTCCTCCGAGGTAAAGAGCACAGCGGCGGCATCGCGCAGGACGCGGCGTTCGGCCCACGGCCAATAAAGGAATTTTTTCAGATGCTTGAGCGGATGGGCGCGATTGAACCACGGATCGAGCATTCCGTGGGGAAAAACGTAGTAGGGAGTAGAGGTCCCGCGGAGCACGCGCCACGCGCCAAAACTGTTGTAGAGCCAAAGGCCGTGGATAATCGCGGCGTCGAAACCCCGAAAGCATTCGGGGTCCTGCAACCATCGGGTAAAGCGGGGCGTGTATCCATAACGGCGGCTGCCCGGCCCGAGGGCGTGAATTTTGAGAGCCGATTGGCGGAGCCATGGCGCATCCGGCGAGTCGAGACAGACAATTTCTACGTCGTGCCCGCGTTCCATCAGCGCGAATGAAGATCGAATGACGTACTCGATCGGGCCGCCGCCAGCCGGATTAAGCGAGTGAATGGAGCGCAGAATCCTCATGCACAGAGCGAACGAGTTGCCGTTGTTTGGCGAAATGGCCGAGCACGACGATGGCCCAGAGACGCGTCCAATGCAGCCGGCCGTTGGCGAACGCGGCGCGAAGTTCATCGATAAAAGTGCTCGGCAGCAGTTCGCGTCCCGCTGCCTCGCGAAGTCCGTCGTTAACGAATTCGGCGAGAGGTCCCCGCATCCACGATTTCATCGGCAAAACAAACCCGCGCTTCGGTCGATCGTAAACGGAAACGGGCAAGAGATCGCGGCACCCTTCCACCAACAATCCCTTGGCCCCGCCTTGGCGGGGTTGTTTCGCCCGTGCAGGCAAACTGAGCACGTGCTCGACCAGCTCGTGATCAAGAAACGGCACACGCAATTCGAGCGAAACGGCCATGCTCATTTGGTCGGCATCCCGCAACAGCATACGGCGCATGTAGCCTGTCATTTCAGCCCAACTGATGGCTGCGTAATCGTCCGGCAGTTCAACCGGGCAATCGAATCCCTCAGGAGCGGGACCATTTGGACGCTGCGCGTGCCGGAGCATCGCATCGGTAAAAAATCGACGTCGCCAGCGGGCGAGCTCGCCCGTCGATCTGGTGGCCGGGAGATCGGCCAGGCGCTTGCCCGCCGCGCCGAACGCGCCTAAGACCTGGCGCGCGGCGCGTGGCAATCGCGACAAAAATTTGAGCTTTGGCACGTCGCGAAAACTGGGATAACCGCCGAAGAGCTCATCGCCGCCCAGTCCCGAGAGCGCGACCTTGATGCCATGTTGCGCGACGGTCTTGGAAACGACGAACGTGTTGATGGCGTCAACCGACGGAAGATCGAGCTTGCTCACGGCTTCGGTCACGGACTCGATCACCTGTTTTTCCGAGAGGCGAATCGAGTGATGATCGGTCCCGTACCGCTGCGCTACTTCGAGCGCAATCTTGCTTTCATCGAGAGTGGCGTCGTCGAAGCCGACGGAAAATGTTTGCAGCTTTTTCCCAAGCCGTTGCGCGGCAAGAGCGGTAACAATGGAAGAATCGATTCCGCCACTGAGAAAACTCGCCACCGGGACATCGGAAAGAAGATGTTCTTCGACCGCTCGTTCCAGGAGGCCGCGGATACTTCTCGCATTTCCTTCTTTTGGTTGGAACGATTTTTCGGTGGGCCAATATCTCCAGAGCTCGTGTCGCCCGTTAGGCAGGATCGACATGGCGTGTCCGGCAGGCAACGAACGGAGATTAGGATAAAGCAGTTTGCGCTCCGGCGGGGCGCCCCACTGCAAATAGGCCGAGATGCGATCGTCCGTGGTGGACTCGCCATCGGGTACGAGCACTTTCACTTCGGACCCAAATCGGACGCTGTCCGAATCGACCACGCAATAGAGCGGCTTGATGCCAAGACGGTCACGGGCGACGACCAACTCGCGCCGGGCCGGATCGTAGATGGCAAACGCAAACATTCCCTTGAGCCGCTCGACCACGCCGCGGCCCCATCGGGCGTATCCGCGCAAGATCGTTTCGGTATCGCTGGTGCCTTGCCAGGCGATATCGCCTAACTGTGTTCGCAACTCGCGATGATTGTAAATTTCGCCGTTCTGGACGATCACGTTGCCAGTTGTGGAATCGATCATCGGCTGTGCGCCGGTGGGTGACAGATCGACAATCGCCAGGCGTGTGCTGCCGAGCCAGCAGCGGCCATCGGGCGAAACCCATTCGCCGGAGGAATCCGGGCCGCGATGGCGCAACCGGGCGAGATCGAGCCGGGCAGCGGCGCCGGAGGTGCGGAAGTGAATGGCGATGCCGCACATGATCCGTCAGGCGGCAGCGCCCAGGCTGCGGTAAATCTCCAGATACCGTGCGATCATTTTCTCGCGAGAAAATCGCCGCGCATTGGCGAGGCTTTTCTCGCTCCAACGGGCGCGCTCGGCCGGATTGCGCAGCAACAACAGATCGCGGGCGAAGCCTTCCTCGTCATCGACATCATGATAAAGGCCGGCGTCGCCTGCGACTTCGGGCAGCGGAGCGGCGTGACTGCAAATGACCGGACAACCACAGGCTTGCGCTTCAATGATCGGCCAACCAAATCCTTCGAAACGGGACGGGTAGACCATCGCCGTCGCGAGATTGTAGAGTGCTTTCAAGGTTTGGCCGTTCGGATTCTCCACTTCGATCACCCGATCGGCCAGGCCAAGGTCGTTAGCAATACCGCGAAGCTGATCGTTCAAAACTTCCCCCGCGATGACCAACTGGCCGTTCCATTTCTCGCGGCAACGAGCAAAGATGCGCAGCAAGCCGGCCCGATTTTTGCGCGGCGTATTCGAACTGACATGCAACACGAACGGAAGATCGACAGGAAAATTATCGAGGTCCGTTAATTTCTTGCGCGCCTCGTCCGGTGGCATTGGAGCATAATCAAAATTCGGCGCGAGATGCACGACCTCGATCTTCGGCTGCGCCTTATTTTGCCTAACGATTCGCTCGGCATCGGAAGCGGTGGCGCTGGATATGCACGCGAGAACATCTGCCCGGCGCAATCCGCGTAAAATCCATTTTTGCAGGATGCGGCCTGTCCACGTCGGGACGCGGTCCACTGGCTCGCCCAGAGCCGCGCGCACGGCAAACAAATCGTGGCAGGTCACCACGATGGGAGCACACGCGCCGGACGCCGGCACATACATCGCGCTCGAGTGATCGCAGATGTGAACAATCGATGGACGGGCCGCCAGTTTTTTTCGCAATCGGAAGGGAAAGAGAACAAACTTGTCGATGTATCCCAGCCACTTGCCGAGCGTGCCAGAGGGAAAAACGTTTCCAAAAAACGGATCTGGCCTAACCAGCTCGACCTGGACGCCGGCTGCCGTGAGCCCTTGCCGCATCAGATCGTTGAACAACTGCATGCTTGGGTAGCGATCGAGCGGGTAATTACCGATCAGTAGGACCATTGTTCTTGACCGGTTGATGCAACCGGGCGGCGTAAGATGAGGTGCGTGGGAGCGGTCGTGGTGCTGCGATCATCGGCTCTGGCGTCGTGTTTTCGGAAAACGTGGTTTCGATTTTTCTTTGCATCGAGGCCAGGCATAACCCGCAAAGCACAACCGCGAAACCGAGCGTGGTCGGCTGACCGAGTTGCCCGTTCAAGAGCGCGAGGAACCCCGAGCTAAACAGCAGCAACGGCAGGGTCGTGCCACGCCTGACTGCAGCAAAGCTGAGGTAGCCGAGTCGCGCGGTCAGCGCGGTTCGCCAAAAGATGTAGGCTAGGCCGAAGACCGGGCCCATCTCATAAAGCAAGCGGGTCCATTCGTTTTCCGAGAGCAAAAATCCCGTCCCGCCAACGAGAAAATGGGCGCCGACATTGGTGCCAAGACCGAGGCCCCAACCGCTGGCTGGGTATTGCCCAAGATTTCTGAAGCTTTCGGTGAAGCCTTCAACCGTGCGATTCACCAGACCGAGCAGAATGTTGGTATCTCCTTCCTCGGCCGCAGTGGTGAAGCGTTCGGACAAAACGTGCAGGCCTTGGCCGAAAGCCGGGACCCGCGCGATGATCACCGCCACGGCGATGCCAATCAGGATGGCGCGTCCGACCTGGTTCACCGCTCTCGGGCGGATAACAAAAATCACGAGCATGGTTAGCACGACAAGAAAGACCGACCCCACGCAACTGCGACTGCCAGAAACGGCCACGGCAACGACCAGCGCGACTCCACCCGCAATCAGCAGCCATGTCTGGTAGGTCGCGCGCGACAGCACACCGTAGATCAAAAATGCCGCCGCCATCGCGCAGTAGAAGACCGGGCCGGAGATGAACGAAAACGTTCCCGGCGGCCGAATCTTCCCGCCGCCGGCCGTGAGTTGCTCCGCACCCTCCGAGGCGCCGGCCGTGATGTTGATGAAGGAGTCGGGCGACGCATGGAACTGCGCCACCATTAGCAGGCTGAGCGGAATCATGCCGAGCAGGATCCACCAGCCGATTTTCTGCACGTCTTCTTCGTCGAAAATTTTCGCGATCAGGAAAATGAGCGGCAGATGAAGAAAGTTTGCCCGGAAGCCGTAAAGCGTGATCGCGGCGATCGGAACCCACGGCAGAAACTGAGACAGAAACAAAATGCTGAATACGAGCGAGAGAACTCCAATTCCGAAGAGCGAGATCACCCACCAGTTGCGCGGAAACAGGCGAGCACGGAAAGCGAGCCAGTAGATGGCGAGTAAGACCGGGTCGCGAATCACGAGTAGCGGATCGGAATATTTCGGCACGATCCATTTCCGCAGAGCGCCTTCGATCATGAGCAGGACGATGTAAGTCATGATCAGCCAGCCGATCCAGCGAACGGTTCGACTGCGATCGATCATCATCGGCTGCGGAATTGTTACCGGCCGAGGCTGAGAAACTGCGCCCATGGATTGTGGCATCCTACTCTCCCATCACTTCCTGTGCCATCGTCAGGAGGCGTTCCCGATAAGTTTTCCAGGGATGCGCTTCGGCTTTGCGCCGGGCCGCATCTTTCATCGACATGAGTCGCTCCCGGTCCGCGTTCAACAGTTCGATCTTCTCCGCGATCGCTTCAGCGGAGCGAATTGGGACAATGAAGCCATCAGTTTCATTGTCGATGACGTCTGGTCCGCAGGTGTGCTCGGTGGTGATAACAGGCGTCCCTTGTGCCATCGCTTCGAGCACCACCAGACCGAATCCCTCGAAGAGCGATGGGAAAACGAGCAGATCGTGTTCGTGCATTTCACGCAACATGCCGGCGTGGTGCAGCGTTGGTATCCAGCGATGTTTGCGCATGGCCGTTTCCAGCGGGCGACACTTGTTTGCGGTTTTGCGGCCGAGCAACGTCAGCTCGACCGGGGTCTTTAAGAGCGTGACCGCTTCAAGTAAATAAGAGAGTCCTTTGCGCTGACCTAACGATCCGGCAAAAAGCAGCTTCAATGGCCCGACCGGTTTTCGAATTTGTGGCACAACAGCTGGCGCACCGTACGGGATAATGTCGATCCTGGCCTGGGCCGGAGATTCGGCCAGGGTCTTTTTCGTGAAGGTGCTCGCGACCACAATGCGCTCGGCCAACCGCAGCTCGTCATCCTTGCGCGCGAGTTTTTCGTCGCGGTCCCGCGTTCCGGTTAACGTGGAGGCCCATTCCGGTTCGCGCTGCGCTTCTTCGGCGAAGATGCGTTGGGCTGCGCGCCAATAACCGATCGGCAAATCATAGACGCGATGAATTCCGCTCTCCTGTGCCGCGCGAAAGCTTTCCAGGGCCGCGTCTTCATAGGCGTAAACGAGTTTGAAATTGTCGATGCTGCGCAAGCGCGCAGCGACTTTTCTGTCCAAATCAATGTTGACGTCGTCGATGTCGAACGCGCCGGCGAGAAGTCGTCCCAGTTCGCGCAGAGGAGCCGTATGCGTCCGGTTGCGGATGGAAACTGGATAAGAACGCCGCTCTAAAAGTTGCTGGAGCGATTCTGGCAGGAACCGATGAATCCGATGTTGTCCGCTCCAACTGAGCGTTGTCCAAAACTCGCCCAGCATCCCGGCTTCATCAAAAGCGATGAGCGCCTGACGAACAAATTCGTTACCGGTAGGATGCGATAGCAGGATCATCTGGGTAGCGCACGCGTTACGCGTGCTGATGCCAGTCCGGCTCGGACTTTCGGCGTCGCGCCGAAACAATCCTTTTCTGCGATAGATCGAGGTATTGGGTGTAAAAAACACTCGAAAGAAAGTTCGCGATCGCGAGACGCGTGCGCTACCCAATCCGCAAAATCCGCGTTCATCACGTTTCTTCTATCAGCGCAAAGTAAGCGGATACGACAGTGTCGGCGCGAAACCGTGCAAGATGCGAGTCGGCGTTCTCTCGTAGCTCTGCGATCTTCTCTGGATCGATGAGCAATTGTTTCAAACAGCTCGCAAGTTCGTGTGCATTTCCGTTTTCGAATGTGAGACCGCATGGGCCGATGGCCTCGGGCAAACCACCACCGCGCGATCCGACAACCACGCAGCCGCAGGCGATCCCTTCCAGCGCGACAATGCCAAACGGCTCTGCCCAGCGCGAGGGCACGACCATGATCTGATGTTGATTGAGGGCCTCAGCCAATTCGTCTCCGGATTTTTTACCGGCGAAAGTGACCTGTCGATCCAAATCAAGATCGCTCGTGAGCCGTCGGAGATTTCCTTCTTCTGGACCAGCGCCGATGATGGTGAGATCGGGCTGCAAGCCGTCGTCTCGCAGAACCCTCAATGCTTGAAGCAAAACATCGACTCCTTTATCGGAAACAAGTCGCCCAACGAAAACGAACATCTTGTTGCGAGCGATGTTCGGGATCAGTCGGAACGTTTTCTCATCATAAGGATTGCCGATGACACGCGCCGGAACATTAATATCGTCGCGAATAGCCTCGCTGATCGCGACGTTGGTGACGAAACGCAGGAGCGCCCGTTTGATCCGATTATTCCAGCCGATTCCACCGTGGTCGTCGCGCAACCACGTTTGATGCGCCACGATCACGCGCTTCCGCATGAGCAACGCCGGAATCAAGCTGCGCAAACTGATGTTGTTCTGAAACACCAGCTCGCACGGCCAAAGCAACTGCAACAACTTCCAAAGCGACGGTTGCCGCGTGACGAGAAATTTGCCGGCTGTCGTTGAGCAGCCAGCCTGCGAAAGCTTTCGGAGTTGAACGTTGAACGTTGAGCAGCCTGCCCGCCGTTGCTTCGTTTACGGGGTTGAACGTTTTCTTTTTCCGCTGTCTCCGTCACCAACTCAACTTCGTGCCCCGCCTCGGCGAATTTCTCCGCCAACGTTGCCGAAACGGATTCAATCCCGCCAACATTCGGCGCAAACGTGTAGGAGAAAAAAAGAATCTTCAATTGTTTCCGTTAGTGCGATCAAACCGATAACGTAGCGCGTCCCGGTACAAGCCCATTGCCCACTGTAGCTTTGCCAGTTCAGGCTTCCTAACAAACTCTCCTAGGGCCTTAGTGCCGACTTTGATGTTTCTCAACGGGCGAAAAGACTTTTGGTAGAACCGCGAGGCATCACGAAGAAGTTTTGCTTCTCGCTCATTCCGAGGCTGGTAGTTGTCCCATTTCTTTCGGAATAGCTCGTAAGCATGCATCATCCGTTTTGTATCGAGAAATCCGGCGCCTGGATGGAGCCGTTTGCGATAAAGCCGATCTGGTAAGTAATGAACTTCTGCGAGTAATGCCATCTGACAAAACATGTCCGTGTCTTCGTGCGGCCAAAACTCGTTTGTCCAACCAGTCGTCTGCTCGAAAACAGAGCGTCGAAACATCGCGAAGGGCCCCTGCCCGGTGCCGCAGTAGAATGTCACAAATGGCGTTGCTCGCTCCCACGAAAACAACGGACGTGGAAGGCCAAAAAGCAACGGTATCCAGCGGCTTCTCTTTCGGGAGCTGCACGGTCTTCCATTCACATCGATTTCGAGAAATTGACACGCTGCTAGACCGACCTTCGGGTTGCGATCAAGGTAATCACTTAAGACTCGAAGTGCGCTTGGTTCCAACAAGTCGTCGTGATCAAGGAAAAGGAGATACTTCGAATCAATAGAACTCTCTCTCGCGCCGCGATTGCGGGCGGCAGACGTGCCTTCATTTCGCTGTTGAAGTATTTTGACGCGACCGTCGAGGACTGCAAACTCTGCTAGTATTGCCGCGGTCTGGTCGGTGCTGCCATCATCGACCAGGATATGTTCCCACGCTGCGATATCCTGAGCGAGAACGCTCGCGATAGTATCACGGATAAACGCCTCTGAGTTGTAGCATGGGGTAATTACGGTGATTCCGGCCATGCGCCTGACTCGTCGCTCCTTGAGAAACAAAACATCTCCACTCATTTTCTCAGGCAGCCTGCCAGCAGAATGGTGTGGGATTCTTCGCTCCGCTCAGAATGATAAAGCATTGGCGATTCCATCGGCCAAACGATTCGATGAGGCGTGCAGGTGATACCAATTGTAAAACTCCGACGGCAGTTTCTCGGTCGCCTCGGTCGCGGGCAAATTTTCCGTGTTTGGATCGATAAAAAAGGGCCCGGGCAAAAAACCGTTGTTGATTTCGATAGGCGAACCGGGATGAGGGAAAACCGGGATAACGCCATGCGCGCAGAGCGCGGCAAAGACGCTCGATTTGAGAATGATGTCGTTCGGAACATCGGGCCGGTGAAAATAATCGAGCCAGGCGAACGAACAGTTGCAAAGAATCTGCGAGGCGTCCGCTGCTGAGATGTTCGGCCGATAGTCTGTGCGGAGCCTCTCCGAACTTGACGGCTTTAAGCCGTCAAGTTTCTGCAAATTAGCGAGTAATGCGCGGGCAGCACGATTTTCATTCCCACCGAGGACGAGCAATTCCCGGGGGGTGATCAGTTGCGGGATGCGATTTACAATTGCGCAAAAGGAACGGAGCGATCGCTCGACTAACGCCGTCCCCCCGCAGATGACCCAACGATGGGGATCGCGGTCAGCGAGTTGATCGACCGAAAGCGTCGGCTCGCCAAAATTCGAGAAAACCGGATGCACCGACGCTCTGATCTCAGGCGCAAGCTGCCGGAGCTCTCGCAGCATGGTTTCGCTGCTGACGATCGCAGCATCGGACATCTGTGCGATTGATTTGGCGATTTGCTTTTGAAACGGGCGCAGCCAAAACGCGCTTTTCCACGGCGGCCCGGAGGCATAAAGTTCGTGAAAAATAGTGAGGAAACGGCCCCGGCACCGCGCGCGGATTTCGCGCAGGATCGACATTAGCGCGAACGGCACACCGCGTTTTTGATAGCCGTAGTTCACGTAATGCAAGATCACGTGCGCGAAATTCTCTTGCGCCAGCGCTGAGTCTGCCGTCGCGAACAGCGTCTCGACCTGGCCAAGCTCGGACAATCTTTGCGCAAGCGTGCGGGCGTAATCGCCCACGCCGTCGTTTTCCCCGGGCAAACGCGGGACAATTTGGAGAATCTCTGATTTTCTAACCACGAATGGCTTCCCGATATTTATCGATCGTATCGGAGGCGATTTTTTCCCAGCGAAATTGGTCGGCAATGGATCGACATTGCCCAGAAAGTGCCTGGTATTCTTGAACACCGAGGCGCAGGATTTTCAGAGCGCGCTCGGCCATCGCGGCGGTATCGCCCGCGGGCACTAGTAACGTCGCGGCCAGTGAGCGCAAAATCTGCCGCGGACCGGAGACATCGTAAGCGATCGTCGGGATTCCGCAGGCCAGTTGTTCGAGAACGGCCAGACCAAACCCTTCAATATAACTAGGGAAAAGTCCGACCGCACAGGGACTCAGAAGACGCGGAAGCTGTTCGCGGTCGAACATCGACACGATGCGAATTCCTTCGGAGCCGGCCAGCCTGAGAGAGTTCTGCACGGTTTTATCGTCCGTCATTGTGCCGAGGAAATTGAAGCGTGCCTCAGGCATTCCCTGTCGAATTCGCCTAACGATCTCCGGCCAATCCCGCGAACCTTTGCGCAAACTCCACATCCCGACAAAGCAAACTTCTTTTCCGCGCAGTCGTTTCTCCGGCGATTCCACCGCGCCAGCAAAAGCAGTGCTCTCTTTTTCGGTTAAGCCGTTCGGCTCAACCATGGCCCGTTTGTCGATCGCCGGCCGGTGACGGAGAAACTGGATTTCGTCTTCGTTGATCAAGTTGATCAGATCGCAATGGCGCAATGAGCTTTCGTTATGGCGCAGCAGACGATGGCTCATCCAACGATAAAAGAAACGCCCCAGAAATTTGCCGCGCGGCTGATCGGGCCATTTTTTTTTACTGAATCGGCTGAATTGATCGTAAGCGCGGTGGAATCCGACCGAACGCGCCACGAGCAAGGCGTTGAATCGCAGGTTGCTTTTGGGAAATGGCAGGGTCCCGATCAAAGCATCGATCAGATCGAACTCGGTGGCGTGTTCTCGAACGAACCGGGCCGCGTGACGGGGAAAAAAGACCTGACGTAATGCCCGGAGACCGCGCGAATTCGTCGGCTTCGGAAATGCATCCGTCAGGCAAAATTTCTCGACGCTGTGCCCGGCCTTTCTCCACTGCTCCGCTAGATCGACATAAACGCGGGCTGCTCCGAGACGCGGATCCCACGGGAGATTGACGACGGAGAGAATCCGAAGGCGCTTATCCATTCGTATTAATTTCCCTCAGAAGACAAGCCGGCAACATGCCGGCGTGAGCGACCAACAGGGTCGCGCTCCCCTTAACCCGTGGGATTGCGAAATCCAGCGGAGACGCGTTCGGTTTGGATTCGGGGAGCGCGAGCATTCTGCTCGCTCTGGCCGGCATGTTGCCGGCCAGCTCCCAGAGCCCTCGATGCACCTGGTGCATGTTTGCATTAGTGGAAAGCGATCACCGCGCGAGATGCGTCCAGAATTTATGGCGCACGTTGTTGACGTAATGGCGCATCGCGAGCGCAGGAGTGGCGTAACGATCTCGATAGGCGCATTGATCGTCGATTTGCAGGACATACTTCTGCGGATCGAGCGGCTTGGCCCGATTGAGATGCATCGTCAGGTGAACAATCGTTTGCGTGGTGAAAAAATTCGGGTCGCCGCTGAGCTGAAGCAGGCGTTCCAGACCGAGCGCCCAATCGAGTTTTTCAAAGAGGAGCAGAAACCCTGCGTTGACCGGATATTTTTCCTCCGGTGGATCGAGGATTAATCGTTCGTCGCCGGAAAACCGGCAATCGCAGAGATAGTAGGCGGGCGCGTCGCGCGCGGCCGCGCGACTAACGAGATCGGACGCGCCGGGGAAAAAGAGAACGTCAGAATCGACGTACAACGTCGGACCATTGGCAGGCAAGGACATGATCAGAGCAAGCTGTTTGCCCATCGCGTGCGTGGTCAAATACGTGAAAATCTTCTCCGGAAGCTCATCGGGAATTGCGACGGCGTGTTGAACGTTCACAACCGGATCGATCTGTTCCAGCAAACGCGCGCTCTCTTCCGTGTGCGTGCCGTCGGTAAAAACGGAAAATCTTCTCGGGCGTCCGGCGAACTTTAGAAACGACCGGATCGAGGCGACCTGCTCGGGAAGCGTTTCTTCATTCGAATAAGCGAACACGTCGATGTCGATCTGGCGCGGCGATTCGATTTTGCGGCGCACGATGAGTGGCAGCGAAGCGCGATAAAGCTCGCGCGTGATTCGACCTTCGAGTCGGGCCAGGTGGTAGGGATAATTGATCATGCGGTGGGCTGCGGGAGCGTTCGGAAGCCGCGATAACCCAGCGCCATGTTCAGAAGCAAGCTCGGCAGTTGCGAGATCAGATTGAAAATGAGAACGCCCGCCACGCTGGAAAAATCGGTGAATGGGATGAGCGCAATCTGCGTGGCGAGGGTGAGGGGAACATAAAGCCACGCGCCGCTGACCCAGGCTTTGGAGGCGTTGAGCCCCCACAAAGTGCCCGCGATGGCGGCGACGACCGCGCCCGCGACCATCAAAAGCAGCTCGCGTTCGAGATGCGCATATTTGCTTCCGAGAACGAACAGAAATTCTGCCGGGAAAAACGCCGCGCCGCCCAGGACTAACAAGCTAAACGCGAGCACGCTGCCGAGGATGGCGGCGTAGAGAAGACGCAATTTGCGCGGTTCATGGCAACGGGCGAACGCGGGCACGAAGATATTGGTCATCAAATTACCGAGCACGGTAAAGATCATGGCGAGCCGGCCGAGCGCGCCGATTTCGGCGACGGAAGAGGCATGCCGGGCGAAGATGCCGATGAGAAAGACGGTGATCTGGCCCTGGAGACAATAGAAAATGGCGTTGGGCGCGAGATGTTTGGTCAGGCGGACGATTTCTTGTCGATCCTCGGCGTTTGGCGGCGCGTTCAAGTCGATCACGCCGGCGACATAGGAGCGAAGCATCATGTATTGAAGGAACAACGTCGCGCTCGCTACAGCGACGGCGAGCGCCGCGTTTAGGCTCGTTGAAGCGTTGAAGCGTTGAAGCGTTGAAGCGGCAAGGGCGAGACCGAGCAAAACGGTAAAGCGGACGATTGCGCCGGTCAGATCGATTATTTGGATTTTCTTGATGTCGGAGTGCAATCGCGGCACCACGCTCAGCACGCCTTGCGACAACTGGACCAGCAGTCCCGCCAGGAGCAAGACGATCAAGATTGCTGAATACGAAACGGTTGCGCCATTTCGCGCCAGCAGGAAATACAGAAACGGCGTAACGATTACAATGGCGAGCGCGCCGAGTTTTTTCCGAAAGTTCAGCGCCGTATTGATGAGCTGACCGAAGCGATGTCGATCCTGCCAGACGCGTCCGCCGATGGAGACGAGGCCGACGCTGATCCCGATATCGGCCAGCAGATTGATCGTCGCCTGCATCGTATTGGCGATGGTGAAGTAGGCGTATTCGCGCTGCGCCATCGTCCGCACGAGAATGATGCCGCTGCCGAACCCGATGATTTGGACGATCGCTTGGATGGCGGCGAAATTGCCGACGATCCGCGCCCGATGCAGCGCCCGGCGCAGAACGGGCGAAGAAGTTTCATCCAGCGTCGGCGGCGAGATTGGGCCAAAAAAACTCATGCAATCGCTGTTCAACACAGCAACCATCCGGCCACACGCACCCGCGTGATCATTGAAAAGCGCGCGGCCAGCCGCCGTGTTGGTGGATTGTTTTCTCGATCTCGCTCATAAGGCGGCGCGTTTCGCCGAGCGCGGCGATGATGCGCGGATAGTTTCCTTCAAATAATCGGCGGGAGACATCGGCGAGCGAACCTAGCGGAAACTGTTTTCGATGAGAAGGGATTTTGATATTTCGGTAAGCGCGACCGACCAGCGGCACAGCGGGCGCCGAATTTTCATCGGGGAAACATGAAAGGACTCGGGGCGGCGGTTTTGGTCGCGCTGACCTGGGCGATGACAGCCAAGGCGGCCCCGGATTTTTTTGCATAGGCGCGCAGCTATCGCTCGCCTGGTGAATTCTCGATCGTTGCCTGAACCCGCTGGACCATGGTAACGGCGCCAATCAAAATCAGCGCGGCAACGATTTGATGTGGCCGAAGGGCGGCGTGAAAAAATCCCCACGTGATGCAGACGGCGGCAAGGGTCTGCATCATTTCAAAGTAACCGGCGGTCGATGCGCGGGTGCGGCGGAGCCCTTCGAAATAGATGAGCAGGGGAATACCGCCGGAGATCGAGGCGAGCAGGATCAGCGCTCCCACAGCCCGGCCGGCATGCGCTTGGGCGGCGGGCGGCCAGAGCGCAGCGGCATTGAGGTTGCCGTAACTGAGCAGAATCACCGTCATGCAAACCAGACCCACAACGATCCTCATGCTGGAGGCGAGCCGGAGGGGCATGCCAGTCATAACGCCGCGGCCGGCCACGGTCGATCCGGCCCAAAAAAACGCGCAGATCAGCGCGTAACCAGTCCCGATCGTTAGGCCAGCTTTGGCGAAGGAGACGCCGATAAGCTCGGGATGTTCGACTGATAAGAACATGCCGGCGAGGATTGCGATTGCGGCGTAAAGAAAAAAGCGCGGCGCCAGTTTGTCGCCGAAAATGAGAACGGCGCCCAGGGTCGAGATCACCGGCTGAATATTCAAGATCACGTTAACGACTGTCGGGTTACCGTATTTGAGCGCGAGTGTGAAAAAGATCGTGCCGACAGCCGAGCCGGCGAACCCGGAAAAAATAAGAAAGCCCCAGGTCCGGCGGTCGATCTTTCGCAGCTCGGTCAGCTGTGGGAGAAGGATCGGCAGGAACGTCAGCAGGATGAGAACGTGTTCCCAGAACACGATGACTTTGGCGTCGAACAATGCGTTAAGCGGAATCCGCCAGGCGCTTTCAGTGCCCCAAAGTGCAGCGCCGAGTCCGACCAGCCACGGACCGTAGTTGACGGAAGAGGACGTTTTCAATGCCCCACGGTTAACGCTGAACGTTCAATGCTCAACTGAGCTGTGTGATCGCGATGTCGAAATGCGCGCCGTGTCTTTGATTGGCGAAAAATCTAATTTCTTTCTTGACATCCGAGAATCGAAAGAGTGTAAATGAAATCTGTTAACCGTTAACCAGCACCATATCGAAACCGGCAGGTGCGAAAGATTGTGGGATCTGGGAGTCTCTCGAGTGCCCTTTCGAGATTGATGCGCAATCGAAAGGCACAAATATGAAAAAACAAATTAACCCAACCATTAAAGCGCACCTTCTTCGAAATGCGCTCTACTTGCCTGTGCTTGTACCTGTGCTTGTTGCCATTTGCGCAATTCAGTTTGCTCTGGCGCAGCAAGGCAGCAAGAAAACTGCGCCCAATGACGTTACTTCGGGGGAAACGCCGGTCACGCAACTCTCCGACGGAGTGTTTCGCGGTGCACAGGCGGTTACTCCGGCGGGAGCGCCATGCACATATGCAATAGCCCAGATCGGCGGCAGTATCGTGCCGGGCACGACCGACATCGGAAATCACGGAGATGATACGGTGGTCACGATTGCGCTGCCCTTCTCTTACACGTTGTACGATCAGACCTTCACCTCGATCAATCTGTCGTCCAACGGCAATGCCCAGTTCACAACCACAGACGCGGCCTTCACCAACCAATGCCTGCCGTGGACAGCCCACAACTACACCATCTTCCCGTACTGGGATGATCTGTATTTGGTCAATAGCGGGTTCGGCATCTTCACCTCGATCAGTGGCACTGCCCCCAATCGCATCTTTAACATCGAATTCCGGGCGCAGTATTTCCCGGGGAGCGGCACTGCCAACTTCGAGTTGAGGTTGTATGAGGGGCAAACTCGTTTCGATGTCCTCTACGGCACCCTAACTAATGGTAATACCAGCGCTACAGCGGGAGTGCAGCAGAACGACACGAACTTCCAGCAGTATTTCTGCAACGGCACAGGCGGTGCGGCTACTGGTGGGCAAAGCTACATCTTGTCGCAACCTTGCGGAACTCCAACGCCGACGCCAACTCCCACGCCAACGCCCACGCCATGCATGCAGATCACCGGAAGCATCAACACGGGCAATCCTACGCAGATTGATCGACTCTTCCGCAGCGGCATTCCCCAAACCTGTCCGGCGAGCACGACATGTGCGACCTTTGGTGATGGGCTGCCGCGCCATTACGATGCCCACATGGTCGCCAATACGACCGGCTCGACCCAGTGCGTGACAGTGGATGCCAATACGGCTTGCACAGGCACGAACTTTATCTTCATCGGTGCTTATCTCGGCAGCTTTGATCCAAACAACATCTGCACCAACTGGATCGGAGATTCAGGCAGCAGCCCAAATCCGGATCAACCGTTCTCGTTCAACCTTGATAATGGTCAGACAGCTGTTCTCGTGGCATCCGAAGTCACTCCTGATGCCGGTTGTTCTGGCTATACCCTGAATGTGGACGGCTTGTGCAGTCCCACGCCAACACCCACGCCGACCTGCACACCGGGGTGGCGCAACGAACCGCCCATGGCCAATGCACGGCGCAACCCGGCTACGGCGGTGGTCGGCTCTAATCTGTATGCCAGCACTGGGTTCAATGCCGCACCCGATTACACCACTGCTAATGAGCGTTTCGACGGCACGACTTGGACAATGCTGGCTCCCATCCCGGTACCACATGCGCAAAGCAGAGGAACAGCTATCGGCACCAATATCTATGTGCCGGGTGGATTCAACAGCGTGTCGTTTGGTGGTCCGCTCAATACGATGCAGATCTATTCCACGACTAGCAACACCTGGAGTATGGGCATGACATTGCCGGCGGCACGCTCCGGCGTGGCGGCAACCGCGTTCAATAACCTGGTCTACGTGATCGGCGGTTACAATCCGGTCGGTACCGGCCACAATGACGTGTACATTTATGACCCCGGGACCAACAGCTACACCACCGGGGCGCTGATGCCCGGTAACGAAGGCAACATGCCGGGTGTCCTTTACAACGGGGAGATCTACGTGGTAGGTGGCGGCACGGCGCCGGGCGCACAATTCGCATATAATCCGACCACAAACGCCTGGCGCACGATCGCTCCGATCCCGACCTCTGGTGGCACATGTCAGAGCGCCAACGGTTTCGTCCAGGACGGTGAGATGTGGATAGTGGGCTGCCTCGGTCTGCCGATCAACCAACAGGTCTGGATCTACAATTCGGGCACCGACATGTGGCGAGCAGGACTGGTGTACAGCGTGGACCACCAGGGTCCTGGGGCGGCGTCGTTCAATGGCCGCGGTTTTGTCGTAGGTGGTGGCGCCGCAAGCGGTGGCTCCAACGCAGTTGAATCGGTCGGCAGCTGCGCGCCGACAGTCAGCAGCGCTGTTTCGCGCAAGACGCACGGCGGTGCAGGAAACTTCGACATCCCATTGCCGCTGACTGGGACAGACGGAGTGGAATGCCGCACAACTGGAGGAACCAACGATTACACGATGGTGGTCACCTTCTCCGGCAATGTCACCGTCACGGGCAGTCCACAGGCGCAAGTGACCATGGGCTCAGGATGCGTCGGCAGCGCGGGCGTGTGCACTGGCAATGTCACGGTCAGCGGCAATGTTGTTACCGTCCCGCTCACCAACATAACCGATCAGCAGAACATCAACGTCCGGATCAACGGCGTGAACAGCGCGGCGGATGCACCGGCGACGGACTTCAACATCCCGATGGGGGTTTTGGTCGGCGACACGAATGCCAACCGCGCGGTGAACGCGTCTGACGTTTCGCAGACGAAGGGGCAATCGGGCCAACCGGTTACTGCGTCCAACTTCCGCAGTGATGTGAACGCGAACGGCAGCATCAACGCGGGCGACATCAACATCGTCAAAGCAAACAGCGGGCACTCTATCCCGTAGCGATTGTTGAGGCTGAATTTGACCGGCGCGCAACTCACGTTGCGCGTCGGCCTGCTTTTCGTCCCGGAGCTCAGTTCTCTCATTCTGATCCCGCAGTCGCGGGAGAAGAATCTCCGATCATTTTTCTTCGAATGCGCGCGCACGACGGGACAATTAGTCGGAGATCCCTTCGGCAGACTCAGGACAGGCGCTTCGCCTTGGCTCAGAATGACAAACCTTCCAAGTTAAGATCCTCTGGGAGTGGTGGCCTTCGAAGGCGAAAAAAATGCAAAAAATGTCAAGAATAAGATTGACATTTGGAGGCGAATCAAAATAACCTCGCGCCCAGGACGGTTTTTATCCCTTCCTAAAACAACAACGGAAAATTCGAAATGAAAAAACAAATCAAACCATCTGTTAAAGCACATCTGCTTCCAAGTCTCTTTATCCTATTGTCGCTTCTCGCCATCGCGGTGATCCCATTCGCCCAGGCGCAGCGACACGCTACCAAGCAAAGCGTCGCCAAGTCAAAGGCGGCCGTCTCCGCTAACGCAGCGGCTCTAACGAAGCTCTCACGCGATGCGGCGGCACGCCCGACAGTGACCGGTGCTACTGGCGCTGGCATGCTGCGGAGGATGCCACCACCTCCCAAGGCACCGCAGGTGGTCCTCTACGACCAATACAATAACCCTGGGGCCAATGCCACCTTATCGGCGACGTTCACCGACTTCCCCACTTTCAGTGCCGATCTGGCCGACGACTTCACAGTGCCCGCGGGACCGAATTGGACTGTGCAGTCGATCGACGCCGATGGCGTGTATTTCAATGGCACCGGACCGGCCGACAGTTGGAATGTTTTCATTTACGCCGACGCCGGTGGCATGCCCGGCGCAACAGTTTACAGCATTCTCAACACGACAGTGACGGTGAGTGGCACTACTTACACGGTGAATCTGTCACCTTGTGCTACCCTTCCTCCGGGCACCTACTGGATTGAGATCCAAGCCAACATGACCTTTGCAACACGAAGGCGAGTGGGGTTGGACCGACCGGACGGTGCAATCCGGTGCCCCGGCGCAATGGCAAAATCCAGGCGGCGGCTTCGGAATCTGTCCCACTTGGATGCCAAAGCTGGCTACGTGCATAACTACCGCAAGCGGACCCGACCAGGTTTACCGGATCAACGGGACTACAAACGGTGTATGTTCCACACCGACGCCGACACCTACGCCGTGTCCTAATTGCGCCACCTATAACACGTCGACTTCATCGGGCACAATCGCGACCGCGACTACTGATACCGGTAATCACTGCGATGACTGCGCCACCGCCTTCGCGCTTCCGTTCCCCGTCAGTCTTTACGGGACCCTCTATAACAGTGTGAACGTGGCATCCAACGGCAGCGTGGATTTCGTAGGCACTCAAACTCCTTTCACCACTGGCTGTATAACTTTGCCCAGCTCAAGTTGGACTACCGCTGTTTTCCCGTATGACGATGACCTGCGGACTGACGTCGGTCTGAGTGGTTGCTCGACGTGGGCGAATGGTTGCGGCATTTTCACCTCGGTCAGCGGCAGTGCGCCTAACCGCCAGCTTCACATCGTGTGGCAAGCGGTGCACTTTGCCGATAACACGGCGACAGCTAACTTTGAAGTGCGGCTCTACGAGGGCTGTTCTGACCACTTTGACGTAATCTATGGCGCAACCAGCGACATGGGCAGCGGTGAATTTAGCGGCGTGCAGGCAAGTGCCGCCGGTCCGGCTACGCAGTTCTCCTGTGGCACAGCCACGTTGACCAGTGGCTTGGATGTCACTTATGCGTGTGGAGCTACCCCAACGCCGACACCTACCCCGACACCAGGCTGCGGCGTTTGGAATGCTGCCACTTCGTATCCGATAACGGACGTCCGCTATGGTTTTGCCCAGGCGACCGTGTCCGGTACACAGTACTTCTATGTGTTTGGCGGTGTATCCGGTGGCACGCGTGTTAATAACGTTAACCGTTACAATCTCACCACGGGAATGTGGGAAGCCCGCGCGGCGATGCCCTTCACCAGTGAAGCACCGACCTGTGCTCTCATGGCATCCACGGGCCTGGTTTACTGCGCAGAGGGAGACACCGGCACCGGTTTCGCTTCTTACGACATCGCTAGCGATACTTGGACATCACTGGCTAACGTGCCCAACGCAGTCAGGAAATGACTACGGATCCGCCTCAGGAGCGTTCAATGGCAAGGTGTTCGTGGTAGGCGGCACAACTGGCTTCCACAGCTAACATATACGTGTATGATGTAGCCTCCAACATGTGGACGGCCGGTACAGCAGCACCAGATCCATTCCTGCTGGCAGCATACCATCAAGAAGGTCAATACCTGTATCTGGCGGGCGGCTGGACGGGTGGCGGGCCTACCGGTTTGACGACCACACGGCGTCTGGACATGACTTCAGCCCCCGGGGTCTGGTCAAATGGCCCAACATTCACCATGGGGAGGTCGGACTTCGGCCTCGCCTACGACCCGGGAACGGGCAAGTTGTACGCGATGGGCGGAGACGCCCAGGGTGGTGGTTTCTTTGACTCTACCAACGAGGTGGACGAAGTAGACATATCAGCCTGGCCGGCCGGTACTTGGAATCTCTCACCGCCAAACCTCCCCGCGCCTAATCGTTCGGCCAATCAGGCAGGGTTCTTTGGCAACGGGTCGATCTGGAGTACAGGCGGCATTGATGGATCAACCTTCACGTTCCTGGCCGATCACCTATACCGGCCAAACGTCTGCGGACCGACGGTGACAGCCGCGGTATCGCGCAAGACTCACGGCGCCTCTGGCCCGTTCGACGTCAACTTGCCGCTTATGCCTCCGCCCAACAACGGAGTGGAATGTCGCACCGACAACCCAACCGGGGCCAGTGATTACACCATCGTGGTCAGCTTCTCCACCAACGTCAGCGTAACTGGCAGCCCACAGGCGCAAGTGACCATGGGCACGGGATGCGTCGGCAGCGGAGGGGTGTGCGACCCTAACGGCACCGTCATGGTCAGTGGCGATGATGTCACCGTCCCGCTCACCAACATAGCCAACGCGCAGAACATCAACGTGCGGATCAACGGGGTGAATAGCGTGGCGGCGGGTGGTTCGGGGACCGACTTCGACATCCCGATGGGTGTCCTGGTTGGCGATACCAATGGCAACCGGGCGGTGAACGCGTCTGACGTTTCGCAGACCAAGGCACGAAGCGGCCAAACGGTTGACGGAACCAACTTCCGTAGCGATGTGAACCACAACGGCAGCATCAACGCGGCCGACATTAATATCGTCAAAGCAAAGAGCGGCACGTCGATACCTTAAGGCAATAGCGATTCTGAATTCGACCGGCGCGCAACTCACGTTGCGCGCCGGTTTGTTTTTCTGCCAGAACTAGAACCCATCTCATAAATGCGCAGCGCTGTAGCCACGGCGCTATGTCGCCGTGTTCTCCGAAAAAGGGACCACAACATTTATGAGGCCGGTTCTCTTAGCCTGCTCTGCGCAAGCGTACAGGTTGCACATCTATTAGTCTGGAGCGGCTTTGAGCATTCAAATGGTTGGCGAACCGGATTGAGATTTGGCGGCGAACAAACCCGAAAATGTCAACAGAAAGATCTTGACATTTGAAGCTCAACCAAAATAACCTCGCGACAATGTCGCACTGCATCGTCTCTTCGCAGCTTCTGCGATTAACAAATTCAAAGGAGACAATTCCAAATGAAAAAACAAATCAATCCATCTATTAAAGCACATCTGCTTCCAAGTCTGTTTATCCTGTTGTCGCTTCTCGCCATCGGCGGTGATCCCATTTGCCCAGGGGCAGCGACAAACAGCCAAGCCTGCCGCTGGCCAGTCACAGGGTCCCGCTTCCGCCGGCGGCATAAACGCCGCCGTTCCGTTTGGTGCGTCGGCGCCAAATACGATCGTGAGCAGCATCGACGGCGCCGGAAATAGTTGGTCAGTGGTCGCATCGGTTCCTTTTGCCGCCCGCGGACCGTTCGCGGTGAGCGATGGCACTTTTGTCTATATCGGAGGCGGTTACGACGGCTCGACTGTCCACACCGACCTGTTGAAATACGATCCCGTGGCAAATACCTATACGCCGCTGGCGCCGTCTGCCGATGGTCACTATCTCTCCCAAGCCGTGATTTCTGGCAACAAGATCTATAACATCGCCGGATTTGGCTTGGGCATTCAGACGGCCACCACCCGTATCTACGACATTCCGAGTAATACCTGGACGGCCGGCACGGCGATCCCCGAGCCCAATGGCTTGTCCGATGCGGCCACTGCGCTGTGGAATGGGAAGATCTATGTAGCTGGCGGTTATAATGGGTCGGGAGCGATAAACACTTTTCGCTCCTATGACATTGCTACCGATACCTGGACCACGCTTGCTCCCTTGCCGCAGGCGCTTTACCTGCCGGGATTCGGGGCCATTAACGGCAAAGTGTATGTCGCCTCCGGTAACAACGGCTCGACCGAATTGAATACTCTTTATATCTACGACATCGCGACCGACACATGGACGACCGGGACAAACGTTCCAACCGCAGTGACCGCCCCGGGCAGTGCTGTTTTCAACGGGAAGCTTTATCTGTTTGGCGGTGGATTTCCCACCACGCAAACGATTACGCAAGCCTATGACCCGACCACAAGCACGTGGACGAGCGAGGCCAACATGAATGTGAATCGGCTTTGGTTTTACGGCGGAGCGGTCGGGACGACCAGCATCATCGCTCCCGGTGGAGACCAATCACCCGGCATTCCTATCAACGATAACGAACAATATGCAGGGGGCACACCGACACCCACCCCGTCAGGGTGCAGCACCTATACCACTTCGACTTCGAGCGGCGTAATCGTGCCCGGGACTACCGATACCGGCAATCATTGCGATGATTGCGCCACCAGCATTGCGATACCGTTTCCCATCAGTGTTTACGGGCAGACGTTTAGCAGTGCGAACGTCGGTTCCAACGGCAGCTTGGATCTCATAGGCACTCAATCTCCTTTCACCCATGGCTGCCAGGTGTTGCCGAGCACCCTGTTTACCATGGCCATTCTACCTTATCAGGATGATCTGCGGACAGATAATATCAGTTTTGCCGGGTGCAACGCCTTCCCTGGAGCAACCTGCGGCGTTTTCACCTCGACCACCGGCACTGCGCCTAACCGCCAGTTTAACATCGAGTGGCGCGCGGTTCACTTTGCCGACACCACTACGTCAGCCAATTTTGAAGTCGTGTTCTATGAGAACAGTTCGAGCTTCTTTGATGTGTTTTATGGGGCAACTTCTGACAGTGGCCTTGATGAGACCAGCGGAGTGCAGATGAGCTCCGCCGGTCCGGCTACGACCTTCTCCTGTGGCACAGCCACGCTGACCAATGGCTTGGCAGTCCGTTATTCATGCGGGACGCCGACACCTACCCCGACGCCGACACCTACACCCTGCGGCGCTTGGGTCCAGGCCGCCCCGGTCGCGATTGATCACTACGGCGGTTTCATTGACAGCAATGGTACCGTGGCTTGGGAGGGAGGCGGCTACTCCTTCTCGACGAGCGGCACTATCAACCAGTTCGGGCGTTTCGACCCCGTCGCCAATACCTGGACGCCTCTCGCTGCTGTGCCAGATCTGACCAACGCCGAGGCCTCAGCCGTGTATGCGCCTAACGTCAACAAGCTCTTCGTCTTCGGCGGCGATGATCCCACCACAGCGACAGTGGTCAATACCACCCGCATCTACGACATCGCGACTAATACGTGGACTACCGGAACGCCCATGCCCGACGTGCGAGCCTTCATGGGTTCTGGCTATTACAACGGTAAGATCTACCTGGTAGCTGGCTATAACACCGGTAACGTGGACCCGTCATTTGGCCAGGTGTGGGAGTACGACCCTCTGACCAACACCTTTAATACCAGCCGCGCAAGCATGCCGGCGACCCTCGGAGGACCGGGCTTTGGCATTATCAACGGGCACATCTACATAGCTGGCGGGCGTAACCTCTCTAACACGAACCTTAACACCCTGTACGACTACGACATCGTGGCGGACACGTGGACACAGCGAGCCAATCTCCCCTCCGGCATCAACGTGCCAGGCTCGGCGGTGATCGCGGGGCACCTCTGGGTATTCGGTGGTGGCAATCCCTTTGCTGGCCCGGGCGCCTCGCCTAAATCCGGCAAGAAGGAAGTGTTAGTTCCAGAGACCACAAATATACTGCAAATCTACGACCCAGGTAGCGACACTTGGACAGCCGGGGCAAATCTGAACCAGCAGCGCGCGTTCCCTGCGGGAACACACGTGGGCAACACAGCGGTAGCAGTCGGTGGATACACCGGTTCTAACACCACAACCTCGGTGGAGATCAACAACAGCAATTGCGGTCCGATTGCGCTCAGTGCGGTTTCACGTGTAAACCACGGCGGCTGCGGCACCTTCGATATCCCGATGCCGCTTACTTGCCCGACTGGCGTGGAATGCCGCAGCACCGGTGGCAGTTACACGCTGGTGGTCACCTTCGATTCGGCTATCACCGCCCCGGGCACCGCGTCGGTGACATGCCATAATCCAGGAGGCGGCACGGGTACAGCTGGAGCGGCCACGGCGAGCGGCAACACGGTCTCTGTCCCACTGACCGGCGTTAGTGATGGGCAGGCGATGAATGTGCAGCTCACTGGGGTGACCTCGGCGACGGGTATGACCAACGTGACTGTTCCATTCGGCGTTCTGGTCGGCGACACCAATGCCAGCCGCTCGGTCACTGCTGCGGACGTTTCGCAGACCAAGGCACAGAGCGGTAATCCGGTTACTGCAGCCAACTTCCGTGAGGATGTGAACGCGAACTGCTCCATCAATGCGGGAGACGTCTCCATCGTTAAGTCACGCAGCGGCGTGTTAGCCCTACCGGCTTGTTGCCCGTAACAAATATCGTGTGGCTGCGGGGGGAATAAGTTCCCCCCGCAAGGCCGCAAGTAAAATCAGCGATTCGACCGGCGCGCAACTCACGTTGCGCGCCGGTTCGTTTTTCAGCGAAAATCTAACGCGCCAACGGCGAGAGATGCAGCAGCGAACCGTCGCTGGTGAGATTTGCGATCGAGTGATAAGCAATCTCTGCAACGCGTCGACTCACATCTGCCGGTGAAAACGTCTGTCCGGTCTCTTTTTCAATGGACGTCATCGTGACGTTTTTGATCCCGCACGGCACGATGTAATCGAACGGGCTCAGATCGCCGGACACGTTCAACGCGAACCCATGCATGGTGATCCAGTGACGCACACCCACCCCGATCGACGCAATCTTCCTCTCTTCCACCCACACCCCCGTTAGGCCAGGGCGCGTCCGCGCTGCGATGTCGAAGATCCGCAGCGTTTTTACCAGCAGTTCCTCGATCCAGCGCAGATAACGGTGCAAATCCTGCCCGCACCGGCGAAGATCGACAATGGGATAACCTATCAGTTGGCCGGGACCGTGATAGGTGGCCTGGCCGCCGCGATTGATCGTGAAAACCGGATGCGGCAATTTTTTCGCGTCCAACAAGCTGGACTGGTCAGGCGTCCTGCCGATGGTATAAACCGGATCGTGCTCGAGCATGAGCAATTGGTCAGGCGCCCGGCGGTCCTCGCGTTTCCGGGCCACGATTTCCTCCTGCATTTTCAACGCGTCCGCGAAATTCATTCGCTCCAGCCAGTGCCACTCAAAAATTCTTTCTGCCGCCCTGTTCATATTTGTTGGTCGGTCGGCACTCCCATGCGTGCCGCTTCCTGCGCCCGTAAATGCGTTAGGCCAATGGCGAGCGCATCCGCAGCATCTGGGTCTGGCGTCTCGGTTAGACCGAGCAAGGCCCGCACCATGAAAGCGACTTGGTTTTTCCCGGCAGCCCCGCGTCCCACGGTTGCCTGCTTAATCCGTCGCGGCGAATATTCAAATACCGGAAGCCCATTCTCCGCCGCCGCCAGAATGGCCGCGCCTCGCGCCGCGCCGAGCAATATTGCCGTCTTGTAGCTCTGCACATAAATCACCGACTCCAGCGCGCAACAATCCGGCTCGTGCGCACGGATCAATTCCACCAGCCGATCTCGAATCGCCACCAGACAGGAAGAGGATCGGAGCGAACTGTGGTTCCGGATCGTCCCGAAGTACAGTGCCTGGGCCTTTCCGTGGTTGGTATCGACAATGGCCACGCCGGTATTTCGCAGAGAAGCATCAACAGCCAGAACTCGCACCAGCTAAATTAAGGTCGACAACGTCGCATTCAAGTAATGCCTTGAGTATCGTGCTCAGCTTCTTGCGACGCGACGCAATCTGGATTAAGAAACTTCTCCCGCGGTCGGTAGCTCAATCGGTAGAGCAGCCCCGAAAGGATTCGGGGTTGGTTCTGATTGAGAAATCGCGTAAGAAACAGAATCGCGGGTCGGTAGCTCAATCGGTAGAGCAGCGCCCTTTTAAGGCGTTGGTTCCGGGTTCGAGTCCCGGCCGACCCAATTCCTATATATGGCTTGGGTTTACATTTTACGTGGCACGCAGCGGTATTACATTGGTGCGACCGACAATCTTGAACGCCGAACCGCGGAGCACAAGCGCGGTAGCAATCACACAACGCATCGGTTCGGACGCGAAATAGAACTCGTCGCGGCGAAAGAACTCCCATCGATGACCGAAGCACGCAAACTGGAGCGGGCTCTAAAACAAAAAAAGAATCCGCGACTGGCGATTCATCTATTGAACTCCACACATAGATTCAATGATTGAGAGCAGCCCCGAAAGCTTTCGGGGTTGGTTCCGGGTTCGAGTCCCGGCCGACCCACTCTAGCAAATCGCGCAGCGAATTCTTTTGTCGATCCAACTGGAAGATCGACAATCCGGCCGCGGTCGCGGCTCGCCAATCGCGCTCGGGATCGTCGCCGACGTGTAGGACCTCGTTTGTCGGCAAAGTGATGAACTTCAGCGCGCGGCGGAACATTTCGGGATCCGGTTTATCCGCGCCGATCTCGCTCGAGACAAAAACGTGAGCGAAATACTTCGAGATGCCGAGCTGTTCGAGAATGAAGCGCAGGCGACCATCGAAATTCGAAACGACTGCGAGCTGAAATCGTGGTTGCAGTTTTTCCAGAACATCGATCACCTCGGGATACAACGCCCACACGTTCGCTTCGGCGAAATGTTCGTAGGCGATCTCGAAAAAATTATCGCGATCCAGCGCGGTCAAACCTGGCGCCGCCTCATCCAGAACAAGCCCGACCAGCTCGCGCCACCAGCCTTTATCGTCGTCCTCGCGCGGTCCATTGATCGCAGCGCGCCCCGGCATTTTCTCCCATGCCGAATAAAATGCCCGATTCAGTTTGTGGGGATCGAGCTTGAGCCCGACTTCGTTCCCAACGAGCGCATAATGATCGCCCACGGTCTTGGTCAGATAAAAGAGCGTGCCGACCGCGTCAAAAAAAATCGCTTTGATCGCCATAGGGTTTGCACGATGTAACGGAGATTCTTCTCGCGCGGCGGCGGGATCAAAATGACAGGGTAATCATATGTTTCAACAATCCACGATCCCTGTCGAACACGACGACCCAATCAACGCAAAGATTCTCGCCATTTCCGAGGATAAGATCGAGGGGTTCGTGCGCAAGCCGTTTGCGGAAATCGGGCGGCGATCGGGCGTGGATATCGATGTTGTGATGGAGCGGATCGTCGCGATGCTGCGCGCGGGAACGATTCGGCGCGTCCGGCAAACGTTACTCGCGACCAATCTGGCCAACGGCGCGCTGGTCGCCTGGAAGGTTCCAGAAAACAAGATCGACAGCGCGTTTGATTGGATGTTTCAGCGAGATCCGTTTTCGGGGCATGTCGTGTTACGTTCCACCGACACCATCACTGCCGGCTCGGATTACAAACTCTGGACGACCGTGAAAGTGCCGCGCGGATTTTCATTGGAAGCGCATTGCGAATTGCTCGCGAAAAAAATAGGGGCGGAACGGTTCCGGATCATGCCGGCCAATGGTATTTTTACTCTTGGAGTCGGACACGTGCGCCGGAAGACGATCGAGCCCGGAAGCAGAGGCGATCAACCGGCGAAAATGATCCGAGTCGAAGTTGTCGATCTGACCGAGCAGGAATGGAATGTCTTGCTCGCGCTGAAACGCGAATTCAAAGCAGAAGAGATTCAGCCAAATCCGTGGGCGGGCCGGGCTCATGAAGCAGGCGTGTCGCTCGATGAATTTTGTCGCATTGCCGAGGATCTGAATGCGAGAAAAATCATCGGTCGTTTCTCAACCTTTCTCGAACATGTGAAGCCGTCCGCCGCCGGTGTGCGCGTAACGCGCTTCAACGCGCTGTTTCACTGGGCGGTGCCGTCCGGCCGGGAGATCGAAGCCGGCGGCGAAGTCGGGCGGCATCACATTCTCACGCACTGCTACTGGCGCGAAGCCGGACCGGAATTCAAGAACGTCAACATCATGGCCGTTGCCCACGGCACGGACAAGAATTTGTTGCTCGATCACAAAGCCGCGATCGATCGACATCTACAAGCAACCGGCATCCCCGTTGCCTACACGAATGTTTTCTGGGGCGGTCGGAGCGAGATCAAGCCCTCCGAGATTTCACCGCGCGTCTATCGCGAGTGGCTGGCTAAGATCGTTACGCCCGCGTAAGAATAAAGCGTTCAAACGGTTCATGCCGATTCTGTCATGTTGGTCCCGCAGTCGCGGGAGAAACATCTCTGACTTTTTTTTCTTAACCGCGCGTGTAGAAATGGTTAGAGATTTTTCGCTCCGCTTAGAATGACAATCGCGCTTAACTACTCTGTTTAATGGCACGACGCACATGCGATCTCTGATTTCGAAATTGGACAGCGGCTTCGATCTCGCTCGCGGCGAGATCGATTTCGCCGTGGCGCAATTGCTTTCCGACAACATCGACGCGCCGAGCAAGGTCGCGTTTCTCGATGCGCTCCATCGAAAAGGTGAAACCGCCGAGGAGATCATCGGCTTCACCCAATCCCTGATGAAGGGCGCGATCGATCCGGGGATCGATCCGGCGACATTACCAGGGCCGATGATCGATGTGGGCGGAACCGGTGGCGGCGCTTCGGGCCGCTTTAACGTCGCGCCGGCGGTGATGTTTGTGCTGGCTGCGGGCGGTGCAGTCGTGGTGAAACACGCCAGCCGCAGCGGAACGGCCCGGACCAGCACCGAAGACGTCCTCACTGAATTGCAGGTTCCGGTTCGTTTGTCTTCTGACCAGTTGAGCGAATCGTTGAAGCGGTTCGGGCTCGGATTTGTTTCCGCGGCAGATTATCACCCCGCCTTTCGCGCGATGGTCGAGCTGCGCAGACCACTCGCCGCCGACAACGTGACCAGCGTCTTGAACTTGATTGGCCCGCTCCTCAATCCCGCCAGGCCGCGCCGGCAATTGATCGGCGTTTTCGCCCCGCGATTGCCGCCGGTTCTCGCGGAAGTGCTGCGCGAGCTTGGTCGCGACCGTGCCTGGGTCGTTCATGGACTCGCCGATTCGGAAGAGGGCCTGGACGACATTTCCATTTGCGGCGCAACCACCATTGCAGACCTTGACGGCGCGAAAATCAACTCGGCTGTTCTCGATGTGGCATGGATCGGGATTCCCCGGGCCACACTTGAGGACTTGCGCGGCGGCGACGCTCGGGAAGATGCGAAGACGGTTGAAGGAATTTTGTCGTGCGAGATTACCGGAGCGAAACGCGACATGGTAATCGCCAATGCCGCTGCCGGATTTGTCGTGGCTGGCCGGGCGCGCGAACTGAATGCCGGTATCGCTCTTGCGCACGAGCAGATCGAAAGTGGCCGCGCCCTCGAGAAATTGCGCGCCGTTGCCGGATAGCGCTTGGGGGCAGGCAATGCGCTATCCCAGGTGGGCGGTGGCGATGCCAGGGTAGCTCCGATCCAAATTGCGCAGAAGGGCGATCGCGAATTTGTGGCGATCGACTTCTCGATTCAATGCCATCGCGAGCGAAATGGCGCGTTCTCGCAACTCCTCAGAAAAATCTTCGGGGGCCTGATTCACGTTGACGCCAATCCCGGCAATCGCGATGTGCCGCGCGTTCGTCTGCGCCCGCATTTCCACCAGGACGCCGGCGACTTTTCGGCCATCTATCTGGACGTCGTTAGGCGTTTTGAGGCCGACGGAAAGTCCAAACTCCGCCCGGATTGTTTCCGCAACGATTTCCGCGATCCAATCCGTTAGGCGGTGCGATTCAGCGATGTCGATCTTCGGTCGCAAGAGAATGGAAAACCAAAGTCCCATATGCGGTGCCGATTCCCACCAATTGCTGCGCTGGCCGCGTCCGGCGGTTTGGTGTTCCGCGAAAATGACGAGGCCTTCTGCCACGTCTCGGCTGGCTCGCTTTAGCACGGAATCGTTGGTCGATGTTGTTTCCTCCAGCACAACGATCTCGCGGCCGATCGTGCAGTCGCCCAAAGCGCGCCGCAGTTGCTCGGGATCAAGCGGTGCGGACATCTGTGATTTCGAGCGAGAGATTAATGGCCGGCGCGGAATGGGTGAGCGCGCCGATGGAGATGTAATCGACACCGGTGGCGGCAACCTGGCGAATATTTTTCAAAGTGATGCCGCCGCTCGCCTCGAATTTAGTCTTCCGCCGCATCTGTTTTCTCAATGCGACCGCTTTGCGCATTTCGGTGGAAGGCATGTTGTCGAGTAGAACAAGATCGACCTCCGTGTTGGCAAGAAGTTCGCGCACTTGGTCGAGCCGATCGGCTTCAACCTCAATGGGGATGCCCGGACGTGCTTTGCGCAGGCGTCGAACCGACTCCGAGATGCTGCGCACTCCACCGCAAACCCGCAGATGATTATCTTTCACCAGCGCCATGTCGAACAAACCGAATCGGTGATTTTTGCCGCCGCCGGCAATGACCGCTGCTTTTTCCAGGGCGCGCAGGCCCGGTGTTGTCTTGCGCGTATCCAAAATCTGCACGCGACGACTTCCAGCCGCTTCGACAAATGTTCGCGTCTGCGTCGCGATCCCGCAGAGGCGTTGCAGAAAATTCAATGTTACCCGTTCGGCTTTAAGAATGGATCGGGCAGGGCCGCAGATTTCGATGATCGTTTCGCCCGACCTGACGCTTGAGCCGTCTGCGCGCACGATTCGCGTCTTTAGTTTCGGATCAACCCGATGCAAGACTTCGGTCGCGGTTTCAGTGCCGGCAACGACTGCGTTTTCCCGAGAGATAATTCGAGCCGCGGCCCGCGCTTGCGCGGGAACGAAAAAGTCGCTCGTGACATCGCCCTGGCCGATGTCTTCGCGAAGAGCGATCTCAATTGGATCGAAAGAAATTTTGGCCACTACATTCGCTCTGAATTTGTTGCTAGATAGACGCATTTGCCACCGCTCTGACTGCGCGCAACGGCTGAATATTGAGGCAAATGCGTGTAGCAATCAAGAAACCGCTGATTCCGAAGAGCTGATCGCGTTCGCGAAACACCGCCCATGAAAACGCCATCCCTCAGTTGCCTTGAGAGTGCGGCAGCATGCCGCTTTCCCTGTGAGGCTCGGCCTCACGCCCAAACCGCAGACATCTGCCCGCACTCTAAAAGCAGCTCTAAAAAGAGACTCGGACGGCGCACGCCAAGGAGAAACAGCAAATACGAGACACGTGCAACCGCCCGAATCAGCCTTAACCTGTAACGTTCGACAGCCTGCGGTGGGCAGCGTTCGAAATTTTTACCAAAATTTCGTGTTCAAGGATTAATGGCTAATACCCAAAGAATTGCAGCAGCAATCCCTATACTCAGTCTCCGCGGCGCAACAGCCGGCTCAGGAAACTGCGTCCGGAATGCTGCTTCTCGCCGTCGCGTTCTTGCGGTTGAGATTGTCGATCCTCAGCCAAGGGTGCAATCGGTGTAGGCTCTGGCAATGGCGCGATGGCTTCAGGCGAGGGGGCGCTTTGCTGCGGCACGGTTTCTGGCAAAACCGAAACAAAATTCTCTTCCCGATCCGCCGATGTCGTTTCCGGGAAAGTCTCCTCCGTCACCTGCGGTGGCCCGGCGGGTGGCGTCTCTGTGTCGAACAACTTCAGCGCCGGCTCCTCCGGTGGCGATGGCTGCGCGCTGGCAAAGTATTTTCGCGCCACGGCAGAATAATCTTCATCACCGCGTCCGAGCTGCATTTGCTCCAACAGGCGGTCCCGCGTCACTACCGTCACGGGCAACTCCAAGTGAAACGATGATCCCATTCGCGCTGCGATCTGGATGTCTTTGAGCATATGTTTCAACGAAAAGTGCGGCTCGAAATTGGTGTTAATCATTTTCGGCAATTTCATTTCCAGCGTTTTCGAGTAACTGGCGTTGCCGCGCATCGCTTCGAGCAACTTTTCAACCGGCAGACCGACCGTATAAACCAAGGCCAGGGCTTCTGCTGCGGCTTCCACGCTCGCTGCCGTGATCATATTTGTCGCAATTTTGATCGCAGTAGCTTGTCCAATCTCGCCGATTACCATGATCTCGCGTCCGCTCGCTTCCAAGACCGGCATGGCTTCGCGGATCGCCACGTCATCTCCACCGACATAAAACAGCAGTTCACCTTTGGCAGCCGCTTCTTTGCTGCCGGTGAACGGCGCTTCGATGAATCGCGCGCCACGGCGCTCCACCACGTTGGCCGCGTCGCGCATCGTGTGCGGGGCCACGGTCGAATGCGCGACCACAATGTGGCGCGGTTCGAGCACGGGCGCCAATTGCCGGCACACTTCCAAAAGCGCGTCGTCATCGGAGACAAAAAGCTGGATCACATCGCACATCTCGGCAATTTCCGACGGCCCGCCTACGAAATTCGGCACCGGCCGCGGTGTGCGGTTCCACACGAAAACATGAAGCCCTTTTTCGCGTAGCACATTCGCGACCCGGCTCCCGATAATCCCGAGCCCGATGACCCCCACATTTCTCCGTATTCGACGAGACATCGCCAAAAGAGTGGAGGCAAACCGGTTTACAGGCAATTACAAAGCGCTGGGCGTGTGTTTAGGTATTGGAGTTGCCGAAGGCGCGCCGGAATTCAGGCAGCAGGTGGGATTCTCGCCGTCATCGGCTGACGGTTGCCCTGGCTGGAATGCGGCCAGCCGGGGCCACGGGATGGGACTAAAACTCTTCCCCAGTTTCCTTACGTTCCACGAGCAAGTGGATTCGCGGTTCTCGCCTGTTGAACCTCGCGCCGTAATGTCGTTGCGTCGCCTGCGCGCAGACGGGTCCACCAAAGCACGATGGGCGAGGCGATGAAGATCGACGAATAGGTGCCCACGATAACGCCGACGAGGAATGAAAACGCAAAATCGTTCAAAACCGGGCCGCCAAAGAAATAAAGCGCCAGGATAGTGAGTAACACCGTGCCGCCAGTGAGAATCGTGCGCGACAGCGTGTCATTGATCGAAGTGTTCATGACTTCCGCGACCGACCCGGAAAGCCGGTCGCGCAGGCCGCTGCGGATGCGGTCGAACACGACAATTTTGTCGTTAATGGAATAGCCGGAGATGGTCAGGACCGCGGCCACCATGATCAGGGAAAGCTCGCGGCCGCTCAGAGCGAAAATGCCGAGCGTGATGATCAGGTCATGGGCCAACGCGACGATGGAGCCGACGGCGAACGAAGTTCCGAACCGCATGCTCACATAAATGAAAATCCCAACCAGGCCGAGGATAAGCGCGAGAGCGCTTTTGCTCGCGAGTTCTTTGCCGACCAGAGCGCCGACGTGGTCCGTTTGTTCGAATTTCAGGCCGGCGTTTGGAAGTGCTTCCTGCAGCCGTGCCCTGATTTTATCGGCCGTGCCCGCATCCGCTCGGATGCTTATGAGATCACGGTTCGTGACTTTTTCGGATTGGATCACGCTGTTTTGAAATCCGGTGTTGGCCAGCGCGGATCGAACTTGGTCGGGAGTCAATTTCTGGCTGGCGGAAAGCACCATCAGATCGCCACCTTTGAAGTCTGCCCCGAGGTTGCGCTCACCCCGAACAAATAAGACGCCGAGACATAGCACCGCTGCGATTCCCGAAACAAGCGCAAATTTTTTGGCGTGTCCGAGAAAATCGAAGGCTTTCGAGCGAATCAGGTGCAGCATTGAGACCCGCTTCAAAATATTGAGTGCGAAGGCCCAGGAGAAGCAGGTGTAGGTCACAAGCAGCGACGAAAACATTGAGGCGACGATGCCGATGGTCAGCGTGAGCGCGAAACCTTTCACCGGCCCGCTCGCGAGCCAGAACAAAATGACTGCGGTAAGAAATTGAGTCACGTGCGCGTCGAAAATCGCGCTGAACGCCTTTTGATACGAAGTATCGATCGCCGTTCGCAGCGTTTTGCCCTGTTTGATCTCGTCGCGGAGGCGTTCATAAATCAGAACGTTGGCGTCAACCGCGATTCCAAGGCTGAGGATCAAACCGGCGATACCCGGAAGCGTGAGCACGCTGTTGAACATCCCGAGCGCGCCAACCACCATGATGCAGTTGATGAGAAGAGCGATGTCCGCGATCAACCCGACCAGGCGGTAGTAGATCAGCATGAAAACGACGACCAACGCGAAGCCGGCAATGCCGGAATAGATTCCGCTCTTAATAGAGTCGCTGCCGAGACTGGCCGAGACCTGCCGCTCTTCTTCGATTTTCACCGGCGTTTGCAGCGGATTCTCCAAAACACTGGCGAGACCACGCGCCTCTTGCTCGTCGAAATGCCCGCTGATCACGGCGTCGCCGCCATAAATCGCGGTCTTGATCACTGGCGCGGACTGGATGACGCCGTCAAGCACGATCGCAAAACGATAGCCGACATGCGCCGCCGTGATGTCGCCAAATTTCTTGGCGCCTTCACCGTCAAACTTGAGCTGAACCGTCCAACCTTCGTTTCCGTAGTAGGCGCGTGATTCGGCAACGCGCTCGCCGGTCAGATCCGCGCGTTTCTTGACCAGGAGACGCTCTTCTCGCGCCTTTTCGGTCCCTTCGGCCCGCATGGTGTAGCTTTCGATGCGGTAATCTGGTGGAATCACTTCCTTACCCTCATCAATCAATTTCAGGCGCTCGCCATGGTCGTGATAGACAAGACGGAATTCGAGCTTCGCCACTCGCGAAAGTTGGTCGCGCGCTTCCTGAGTTTTCGCGGCGTCGAGTCCAGGGATCTGAACAAGGATTCGATCAGTTCCCTGCGGCGTGATGATCGGCTCGCTCACCCCAAATTGGTCGACACGTTTGCGGATCGCCTCGATCGCCTGGTCGACCATCGATTTCGTGATTGGGCGCTTTGTGCCTTCCAGACTCGCCGCTGGCTCCAGCCTAATCAGAAACGAAGTGCCGCCCTGCAAATCGAGGCCAAGATGAATCTTGCCCGGCCGAATAATCGTGCCGTCCGGCCGCTTTTGGTTGAACGGCGGATAGGTTGACGCAAGGCAAAAAAAAGTGATCGCGATCGTCAGGACCGTCCCCAAAATGCGCCGGATCCGATCGCTGTCGGCCGCAAAGTACCAGCCGAATAAGATCAGCAAAGCGATACCGGCAAAAAACGTGGCTGCGGGATTCATTCTGTTTTCAAAACATTTGTGATCGCAGATTTCTCGATCTCGATCTTCACATTGTCGGCCACCTTCAACATTACCGTCGCTTCCTTCACGTTCGAAATCAGTCCATGAATGCCCGCGCCGGTTACCACTCGATCGCCTGTTTTTAGGGCGGCAACCAGTTTCTTTTGTTCGTCCTGACGCTTTTTCTGCGGACGGATCATGATGAAGTAACATAATCACAAAGATGAAAATCAGCGGCACAAAAAAATTGAGTCCGCCGCCGGCTGGGCCTTGCGGCGCCGGTGACTGACCCAAAATTGAAACAAAGGCGACCATCATCTGTAGCTTCTGAATCGAGAGCCGCGTCCAGCGGGCTCTCCCCAAAAAAAGCGGCAGTGTAGAGAGCACAATCCAGCGCGTTTTGCAACCGGATTGCGCGTCTCGGTGCCGCGGCTATTTAAAGAACTCTTTCGCGCGCTCGAAGAAGCTTTTGCGCATCGGGGTGTTTTCGTCGCCGCACAGGCTGGCGAACTCTTCCAGCTTCCCCCGTTGTTCGGCATCGAGGTGCGTCGGAACTTCGACAATCACACGCGCGAGCAAATCGCCCCGGGCGTGGCCGCTGACGTGGACGATCCCCTTGGCGCGCAACTTGAAAACGTGACCACTTTGGGTTCCAGCCGGTACTTTTAATTGCGCCGAGCCTTCCAGCGTTGGCACCAGGACTTCGCCGCCCAGCGCTGCGATCCAGAAGGCGATCGGCACTTCGCAGTAAAGATTGTCCTCATCGCGCCGGAAAATTTCGTGTTCCTTCACGTGAACAACGACGTAAAGATCTCCCGGCGGTCCGCTGCGAATTCCAGCCTCGCCATTTCGCGACGAGCGCAAGCGAGAGCCTTCGCTGATGCCGGCCGGAATTTTCAGTTTGATCCGGCTCGATCTTTCGACGCGCCCTTCGCCGTGGCATTGCCGGCACGGTTTCTCGACGATCTGACCGACGCCGCGACAACGCGGACACGTTTGCGAGATTTGGAAGAAACCGCGCGAGCTGATGACCTGGCCGCGTCCGCCGCACGTGGGGCAACTGATCGTGCGCGAACCCGCCTCTGCGCCGGTGCCTTCGCACTTGGGACAGAGATCCAGCTTCCGGATTTCGATTTCTTTCTCGACGCCGACAGCCGCTTCCTCCAGAGTGATTTGCATATCGTAACGCAAATCCGAGCCGCGTTGTCGATCTTCGGCCTGCATGGCGCCGGTTCCGAAAAACGTTTCGAAAATGCCGCCGCCCATTCCGCCCATCCCGCCGCCGAAAACCTCGCGGAAAATATCGAACGGATCGTGGAAACCGCCTCCAAATCCTCCGCTTTGCTGAAACGCAGCGTGACCGAAGCGGTCGTAAGACGCGCGTTTCTCGGCATCCATCAATACGTCATACGCCTCGCCCAGCTCCTTGAATTTTTCTTCCGCGTGCGCATCGTCCGGGTTTTTATCGGGGTGATATTGCACTGCCAGCTTCCGGTAAGCGCGCTTGATCTCGTCGCCGGAAGCATTCCGATCGACGCCGAGCACTTCGTAATAATCGCGTTTCTGCGTGGCCATTGCTAAAAAGTGACAAGTGATGAGTGCCCGGTGACGAGAGAAAGCATTTCGTTTGCCCTATTTACTCGCCGCTGGTGACTTGTCACTAGTCACTCATCACTTCTTCGTCGACCCGCTGGAAACAACCACGCTGGACGGGCGCAGAAGGCGGTCTTTGAAACGATAGCCGCGTCGGGTCTGCCGGATCACTTTTCCTTCCGGAACTTTGTTGCTTGGTTCATGGGCGATCGCTTCGTGCAAGTTCGGATCAAACTGCCCTCCCTCCGCTTCGATCGGCTGCAGCCCGTTGTCGGCCAGAAAATCGTTGAGCTGTTTCAAGACCAGCATCATGCCGGAATAAATCGGCGATTGCTCGCCTTCGGCGCGCGCGGCGGAAAGACCGAGCTCAAAATTGTCGATGATGGCGATCAAGCGCTCGAGCAACGAACTGTTGGCAAACCGAACCGCTTCTTCCTTCTCCCGGGCCGCGCGCTTTTTGTAATTCTCAAAATCAGCCTGGCTCCTCATGGCCAGATCGCGGAAACGATCAAGGTCCGCCTGCAAATTTGCCGTCGGATCTTCGCCGTCGGTTTGCGATGTCGATATGGGCTCTCGCTCTGGCGCTTTGTCAGATTTGGTGATTGGAATGTTTTTCATGTTTTGCGAACTGCGATCAAGGTGATGTCGTCATGTTGCGGGGCGGTGCCGGCGAAGTTGCGCACGTCGTCGATCACCCGGGTGATAATGGCCTGCGCACTGTGGTCATGGCCAGCGCCGGCTCGGATCGATTCGATCATGCGTTCGACGCCAAACTCGTCGCCCGCGGGGTCGAGCGCTTCGGTCACTCCGTCGGTGTAAAGGAAGAGACAATCGCCCCGCTCGATCGGCACATTGTAATCGTTAGTCATCCTATCGAACACGCTCCCGCTGTCAATTCCCACCACCATTCCGGGCGGCTTGACCCTTTCTACTGTGCCGGTCGCAGATTTATAAAGCAACGGCGCATCGTGTCCGGCGCGGGCAAGGGTGACACCGCTTCGGGCATGATCGAGAACGATATAAGCCATGCTGATAAACATGTCTTCCTTGATATCGGGATAAAGCTGGTAATTGACCTTGTGCAATACATCGGCCGGCGACGGATTCCGTGCCGCTTCGCTGCGCAACACGCTCCGGCAGATGGCCATGATGAGCGATGCCGGAACGCCTTTGCCCGAAACATCGGCAATCGCGATGCCGAGCCGTTCATCGTCGATCTTGATGTAATCGAAGTAATCGCCGCTGACCTGGCGCGCTGGAATATTCACGCCGCTGATCTCAAAGCCTTTCACCGCCGGCGGCTCGGCCGGCAAAAGCACGCGTTGGATGTCGCGCGCGATCTCCAAATCATGATCAAGCCGCTTCTTTTCGTTAGCCTCCGAATAGATGATCGCGTTGTAGAGCGCGAAAGCAGATTGCTCCGCGATTGACTTGAACACGACGAAGTCGCCCTGCGAAAACGGCGCGCCCCTCGGGCCGTTGGCAATGGCGAGGACGCCCATGTTTTGCTTCCCGTAAAGCAGCGACGCTACCATGATCGACGATGCGCCGAACGAGCTATCACGCAATTTTGCCAGCTCCGGCGCTTCGGAAAATTCGTTGAGCAACAGCGGTTGCCCCGTTTGCCAGACCCGTCCGATAATTCCTTCGCCCCGCGCGATGGTGTGCAGACGCAAATAACTTTCCAGGGCGATCGGCGTGGCCGCGGCTTGCCGCAAAATTTCCCGCGCCACATCAACCAGCGGCGGACACCCCTTGGACGCAAACGCGAGCGCGAGCTTCTGCCCTGTCCGATCAGCCATGTAAAGCGCGCCGCCGTGCGCATCGAGAATTCGGGTTGCGCCTTCGACGATGAGCCGGTGCAAATCGTGCGGCCGGATCGTCTCGGTAAACGCTTCGCCCAGTCCATGCAAAAAATCGAAGACGAGCGTTTCTTCGATCTGAATTTCCTCGTTCGAGCGCTCGAGCATGCGGATCCGCCGCGCCTGACGCAGGGCCGTGTAGAGCCAGCCCAGCAAAGACAAAGCGAGCACTCCGTAGAAAAGAATCGGCCACATGATGGGACCGTCAGCTTACTTCGGCGCGGTCTCGTGATGAAGGTCTTCTTTTAGATAATCGAGAACGTCCTTGAAGCGAGTGAGATTTTCCGGCACAGCTTCGCAAAGCGCCTGGTGCGCTTCCAACATCGTGCGCGCCTGTTCCTGTTTTCGCGTGTCCGGCGATTCGCCGCGTGCGTCGCGTTCCTTGAGCTGTTTGCAGTCCGGCGCGACTTCCCCGTTTTCCTGAACATCGAGAAGCTGATCAAGACCGAGCCCGGAAAGCAGTTCGCGGCTGCGCTCGCCGCAATGGACGACATGCAGATGCCCACGGCCTAACTCTTTCAAACGCAACGCCACGCCAGCCAGGGTGCCCATAAATGTGGAATCCATCATTATGCAATGCGCCAGATCGACCACAAACTCACGGTAGCCGCGGTCCACCATTTCCCGGGCAAACTCCTTGAAGTTCCCGCTGTTAAGGAAGCTTCCTCTGCCCTCCACTCTCACCCACACGGCTGGACCGTTCACCCCTACTTGAATCGACGATTCCACGGTTTCTCCTTTCAAGGATACAGGATCGACAGGCGGGCTGTCAAACTGCGTAGCCGCTTCCAACGGAACTGATTACTCCCACAAGAAAGAGCGATTCTCCGCCACGACCGTGCCGTTCTCGATCAACAGACACCGCCATGCGATCACTCTGCCGTCATCGAGATAATCATCCCCGATGACCTTAAATTCCGTCTTGTGCGTTCCGCGCACGTTCGCGTACGAAATCTCCTGGGCCTGGACCTGCGCATGCAGTTTCTCCTGCCGATACTCCAGGCGCACGGTCACATCAGCCGGGCGTTTCGCGCGCCAGAAAAAGTCGAAGTAATTGCCGTAGAGTTGTCGCCTGTCCAGATTCGTCACCGCGCCGAAGAGCCGATACTCGCGCTCGAATGTAATCGACACATCCTGGCTCGTGGCTGATTTTGAGTTAGGGTCGTTCACTCCGCTTCCCTTGAGCGAGGCGGACGCTCGCTTTCCTTGGCCGCGCTGGACCTGGTCGGAGAGATAATAAAGCTTCGTCTTTCGAAAGTCGAAATCCTTGTTCAACGCGACCGGCAACGAAGTTACCTTCGCGAGCAATCGCGGTTCCTCCTGAGCCGCCCCCGCAAACCCGCTTATGGCCAGGATGGCGATCGCCAGACTTCCCGCAAAAAATTTCATCTCCGTAAATGAAACCGCCTCGTCGGTGCCGTGTCAACACAGGTCCCTTTGTCTTTTCGGTCGGCTTCGTCAATTGCCGGTTCGAATGCGAGAAAATCCGATGTCAGGCTACCAGCTTGCCGCTCTATCCTTTTTTGCCAGGCTGGCCGCCTGGCGACCGAGTCAACCAAGCTCGCCACGAAACGAGTCCGTCTGAGTGGCGGACTGACCGAAATGCGATTTGGCATCCCAGTGGCAAACTGATCCCTCAACGAACACCGCGCGTTCATTCCATGGCATGGCGCGCCCGCCCCGGTTTGGTAGATTCTCGCAATGATCGAAGTTCGCTACGAGCGCGGCGTTTATCTTCCCGCCCAGGATCTGTGGCTCGATCCGTCGGAACCAAAGCGTTTTGCCTTCGTTTCGCACGCTCACAGCGACCACATCGCGCCGCACGATGAAATTATCGTGTCCGAGGGGACCGCTCGCCTCATGCAAACGCGCCTGCCCGGTCGCCGCATCGAGCATGTTCTCCCGCTTAACGAAACGCGTGTCATCCGCGCGGTCAATGTTACTCTGCTCCCCGCCGGCCACATTTTCGGTTCCGCTCAGCTTTTTGTTTCTTCGCCCGAAGGCGCGCTCCTTTACACCGGCGACTTCAAATTGCGCCCGGGCAAATCAGCCGAGCCGGCTCAGTGGCGGGAAGCGGAAACGTTGGTGATGGAAACAACTTTTGCCCGTCCGCGCTATCAGTTTCCTCCCACAGAAGAAGTGGTCCAAGAGATCGTCGCTTTTTGCCGCGAGACAATCGAGGATGGCGCCGTTCCTGTGCTGCTCGGTTACTCGTTAGGGAAAGCGCAGGAGATTTTGTGCGCTCTCGACGGGGCCGATCTCACCCCGATGCTGCATGGATCCGTTTACCAGATGACGCGCATCTACGAACAATTCGGACAATCGTTTTGCAAATACGTCCGGTACCGCCCGAGCGATCTCGCCGGAAAAGTTCTCATCTGTCCGCCAAGCGCTAATGGTTCGTCGATGCTCGACAAGATCCAGCGCAAACGCGTCGCCATCATCACTGGCTGGGCGGTCGATCCAGGCGCGGTCTATCGCTATCAAGTCGATGCCGCGTTTCCGCTCTCCGATCACGCCGATTACAATGATCTGCTCCGCTATGTCGATCTGGTTAAACCAAAGCGTGTCCTCACCTTGCACGGGTTTGCCGCGGAATTTGCACGCGACCTTCGCGAGCGCGGGATCGACGCGTGGGCACTGAGCGAGGAAAACCAGATGGATCTCGAATTGGATATCGCACCCGTCACCGGTGCTAATGGTAGTCCATCTCGGACTTTAGGCGTTGCGTCGAAACCGTGTTTTACCGAGACGACTTTGGAGTCCGCCGCACCGCCGAACAAAAGTTCGCGATCGCGGGACGCGCTCGACAGCGCGCGTGGCGCGCCCGCTACCCAGAGCGAGTTCGCCACATTTGCAGAAGTGGGCGAATCCATTGGCCTAACAGGTGGTAAACTCGAAAAAATTCGGTTGCTCGCGGCTTACTTCTGCACACTCAATGCCGAGCAACTTCCGATAGCGGCGACGTATTTTAGCGGCCGCGTATTTGCCCAAAGCGATTCGCGCATAGTCCAAATCGGCGGCTCGATTATCTATCGAGCGATCAGTGAAGCGGCAAGGTGGAGCGAAGCAGAATTTCGCCAAATTGCGCAGAGCCACGGCGATGCCGGGAAAACCGCTCTGGAAGCGCTCGAGGGGCGAACGAACCCGCAACCATTCACGCTCGCGGAGTCGCGCGAATTTTTCGAGGCGCTGCAAAAGGCGCGCGGCCCAATCGTAAAAAAAGAACTGCTGCAACAACGATTATCGATCCTCTCCGCAGGGGAAGGAGAATATGTCGTGAAGATTCTGACCGGTGATCTTCGGATCGGTTTGCGCGAAGGACTGGTCGAGGAAGCGATTGCCCGCGCGTTCGACGTTCCGATCGACGATGTCCGTGAAGCCAACATGCTCCTGGGCGACATCGGCGCAGCCGCGGCGCTCGCCTCACACCGCGAACTACATCGGGCCGAATTATCGATCTTCCGGCCTATCAAATGCATGCTGGCAACTCCGGAACCGACTGCGGATGCAATCTGGGCTCGATTTGCGCACGTCCAATCGGTTTACGCCGAAGATAAATTCGACGGCATCCGCGCCCAGCTGCATCGGACAGCCGAGCGTGTCGAAATTTTTTCACGCGATCTGAAACGGATCACGGACCAATTTCCGGAACTCGCCGACCGCGCCCAAAGTTTCACGATCGATCTGATTCTCGACGGCGAGATCATTGCCTTTGCCGAAGGACGAAAGCTTACATTCTTCGATTTGCAGAAACGACTCGGCCGGAAAACTGAAAGCGCCGATTTGTTTTCCGTGGCGTCGGCCGATGTGCCGGTCGCGTTTGTCGCGTTCGATCTGCTTTGGCTCGAGGGTCGTTCGCTGCTCAAACGACCGCTTCGGGAACGGCGGGAGCTGCTGCGAAGCTTGCCCTTGCCGGCACAATTCCGCATCTCGGAAGTTTTTCCAGCAAAGTCCGCGGGCGAGATCGAGCAAATTTTTCAACAGGCACGCCGCCGCTTAAACGAAGGGATCATGATCAAAGATCCGGAAAGCGCGTATCTGCCGGGCCAGCGCGGAATGTTGTGGTTCAAATTGAAAAAGGAACTGGCCACGCTCGATGTGGTCGTGGTGGCGGTGGAGCGCGGCCATGGCAAACGCAACCATGTCCTGAGCGATTACACCTTCGCGGTGCGCGATGAAAACAACGGCGACCTTCTGCCCATTGGCAAAGCTTACAGCGGCCTAACGGATGCCGAGATCGCTGAGCTGACCGAGCATTTCATCCAAAACACGCTGGTCGATCACGGCCGTTACCGCGAAGTGAAACCGGACATTGTGATCGAAGTGGCGTTCAACTCGATCCAACCGAGCACTCGACACGCCAGCGGTTTGGCCCTGCGTTTCCCCCGCATTAAAACGATCCGGCGCGACAAGACTGTCGATGCGATCGACACGCTGCAATACGCGCGGGAATTAATGGGTTCAATCGCGGTGCAGCAGAATGTGGGTCGAAGGTGAGTAGGAATGTGCATTTTCGAGCATTGGAGGATGATGATTATGTTATTCGATTTCGGCGTGCCGCAGATCAACCGATCTGGCTTTTGTACGCAGCCGCATCCTTCAACTTTCCGAGCTCATCTGGACTGTCGATCTTGAGCACGAAAATCCATCCTTGGCCATACGGTTCCCGGTTGATTAGGCCGGGATCGGCTTCGAGCGCTTTGTTTACTTCGACCACGGTCCCTTTAACCGGCGCATAGATATCGCTCGCGGCTTTGACTGATTCGACTACGGCGACCGCTTCCTTTGCGTTCACTGGTCGATCCAGCTTCGGCAGCTCGACGTAAACCACGTCGGTCAGCTCGGCCTGCGCATGATCGGTGATCCCAACTCGCACGTTCTCGCCTTCGCGCTTAATCCATTCATGGCTCTCGTTGTAAAGCAATTCGTCTGGGACATTCATGATTTTTTATAGAGCGGTTTTTTCTCAATCGTGGCTGGAAATTTTTGGCCGCGAATCTCGATCTCGATTTGCTGGCCAATCTTCGCGTGCCCCGCCGAGACATACGCCATGCCCAGGCCCCAGTTCAAGCTCGGAGAAACCGTGCCGCTGGTCACTTCACCAATGCGCTCCCCGTTGGCGAACACGCCATAATGCGGCCGCGGCGGCGGCCCCTTCTCTTTCATCCGAAACGGGACGAGTTTTTCGCGCAGACCATTTTCTTTCACGCGCACCAAGACGTCGCGTCCGATGAAATTTCCTTTCGTCAGATCGACAAAAAAACCAAGACCGGCTTCGAGTGGATTGCGTTCTGGGGAAAGATCGGAACCGTTGAGCGGATAACACATTTCCAGGCGCAGCGTGTCGCGCGCGCCAAGCCCGCACGGTTTCGCTCCGCGCTCGAGCATTAGTCTCCAAAATTTCACGGCTGCGCCCGCGTGAAAGAAAACTTCGACGCCATCCTCGCCCGTGTAACCGGTGCGCGCGATTGACACGTCCATGCCGTCCACCTCAACTTCGACAATCCGGTTCCGCGTCGGCAGGTCTTGGAAAAGATCGGTCACACGCGGTCCTTGGATCGCCACGCCGCCGAAATCCACGGTGCGATTGTCGATCTTGATCTCACGCGGCAAATGTTTCTCCAGCCACGCCAGATCTTCACCTGTTCGCGACGCATTTACGACCAGCAGAAACTTCTCTTCGCCGATTCGATAAGCAATCAAATCGTCGATGATCCCGCCGCCTTCGTTTAGCAAAAACGTGTATTGACCGGTGCCGACATCGAGCTTGTCGGTGTTGTTAGTCAACATCTTGTTTAACCACTCGTGCGCGCCGGGGCCATCGACAATTAATTGTCCCATGTGCGAGATGTCGAACATGCCGACGTTCTTTCGCACGGCCTGGTGTTCCTCTACGATGCCGGTGTACTGGACCGGCATCAGCCAACTCGCGAACGGCACGATCTTCGCCCCAAGCCGCACGTGTTCGTCGTACAACGGGGTCTTTTTCGTCGCGGTTTCGTTCACACCGCCAAACTAGGCTTAGGGGAAAATGGCGCAAGCTTGGCACGACGGAATCGCCGGCTGGCCTTCGGCTCCTCACCTGCATCCTCTCCTCGGCCGAGGAGGAGAGGAAAGAGTGGCTAACTCGCGTTTTCTTGCGGATGTCAGAATAGTCCATCTCTTCCTTTGTCAAAGGGAGAGGATTGAGGTGAGGGATTGTTGGGCTACTTTGCGCCGACAATGAACTGGCTCGATAAACTCGAACGGCGTATCGGCTTTCTCGGTATCCCGGGGTTGCCGCGCATCCTTGTCGGATTGACCGCGCTGGTTTGGGTGCTGGTCTGGCTCAATCCCGGTTTCCGCTTCGCTCTTGATCTTGATCCGTCGCGGATCTTGCGCGGCGAAATCTGGCGGCTGATCACTTACATTTTTCTGCCGCAAACATTCAGTCTCTGGGTCATTCTCGCGCTCTGGTTTCTCTGGTTTATCGGCGAAGGACTCGAACGCGCCTGGGGCGCCTTCCGGCTCACGCTCTATTTTTTTATTGGCATGATCGGCACGACCATCGCCGCGTTTTTCTTTGGCGCGCACTTCTCCAACGGAATGCTGGTCACGTCTCTGTTTTTCGCGTTTGCCCGATTTTATCCAGACGAAGTCATTTACATCCTTTTTGTTTTGCCGGCCAAGATCAAATGGATCGCCTGGGCAACAGCGGCATTTCTGCTCGCCAAATTTGTCCTCGGGCCGATGTCGTATCGAATGGCACTGGTCGCCGCGTTCGCAAATTACTTGATCTTTTTCGCCCCGGAAATCTTGCACGACGCGCGGCATCGCGGCGAGGTCTCGAAGCGCCGCCGCCGTTTTGAATCGCAATCGCGTGGCGAAACCGAGCCGCTGCACAAATGCGCCGTCTGCGGTGCGACCGAGCTGAGCGACCCAAATCTCGATTTCCGTGTCGCCCGCGACGGCGAAGAATATTGCGTTGCGCATTTGCCGAAGGCGGAGGCGAATACGCCCGGGTAACGCACGCGTCTCGCGTGCTGGTTCTGGCGTCGCGCCAAAACGAACTTCTGTTCGATTTTCAATCTCACAAGGCGTCGCGAACTGGCAGGAACGTTCGCGAACGCACGAGGCCTCGGCCAGCGCGCGTGACGGGTGCGCGACCCTTGACCGGCTTCTCGCGCAGGCGAAACTAGCGCGATGACTGACAAGAACACCGCGCTTGTTCCCGAGGAAGGCTGGCATTGCCTGCATCTGTTTTACCGAGTCGAGCATGGCCAATGGCAATTGCTCAATCGGGCCGAGCAAACCGAAGCGAAGACAAGTCTGACTTCACTCGTGCAGGAAGTGCGAGCGATTGACTCCACGCAATTGCTCACGCTCGGCATGGTCACGCCCAAGGCCGATCTCGGTTTCATGTTGATCACACCCGATTTGCACGACGCGAACAGGATCGAGAAGCGTCTTTCGCTTTCGCTAGGCCCAGATGTCTTGACGCCGGTTTACAGTTATCTCTCGCTTACCGAGGAGAGTGAATACATCACGACCGAAGACGAATTCGTGCAATCGCTCGATTCGGAAACGCGTCGGACGCCGGCCAAACTTGAGCAGGCCGTGGCCGCCTTTCGCGAGCGGATCAAACATTATCGGCAGGAACGCGTTTATCCGACGCTGCCCGATTGGCCGGTCGTTTGCTTTTATAATATGAGCAAACGCCGTGGCGAAGAGCGCAACTGGTACGCGCTGCCCTACGACGAACGCCGCCAGCTGATGAAGGGGCACGCCACTGTTGGCCGCGAATTTGCCGGCAAAGTAAAACAGCTCATAACCGGATCGACGGGTTTGGATGATGCCGAGTGGGGCGTGACGTTGTTCTCGCGCGACACGTTTCAGATCAAAGCAATCGTTTACAAAATGCGCTTCGATCCAGTGAGCGCGGAGTATGCCGACTTCGGCGAATTTTTTATCGGCATCCAATTGCCGCTCGATGAATTGTTCCGGCGCCTGCAATTGTAAAAATCTCCCTCTCCCTCTTAATCTGTTCGGATTGTCTCGGGCCAGGCCAAGATTAGGATGCGGAATAAGATTAAGATTGAGAGGAAGAGAAAGATTGCCGGGATGGGTGACAGAGCGGTCGATTGTGCACGCCTGGAAAGCGTGTGTGCCGAAAGGCACCGGGGGTTCGAATCCCCCCCCATCCGTCCTGCTTCGCGTCAAGCGTTTCGCAGGATTGCTGTCCTCAATGCGCGCGCAAGAAAACAGGATTGGATGCCCTTTGCCGCCAAAAAAAGACGCCTTGCTCCGCAGGTGAACATAAGAAATGATCGCATGATGCGGGTCCTCATCGCTTTCACCTTTTTCCTCATCGCTTCTTGGTTGTTCGGGCAAAAGGAATTTGCTGCTTTGGGGGAACTCGGCGCGGCTAGGCAAAGTTATCTCAACGGGAAATTCGATCAGGCGCTTGCTGCCCTCGATCGATTCGACAAAGCCGCTGGCGCGACAGTGGAATCGCTCGATCTACGCGGCTGTGTTTACATGGAACAAGGGAAACTCGATGACGCGACCAAAGCTTTCCAATCGGCCCATCTATCGAGGTACGATGCGTTCGCTCCGCGAATTCATCTCGCCGACGTCATGCTTCGACAAAGGAAATTCGCTGATGCTCGCCGCGAGTACGAAAAACTGTCGGACCTGATTAAGACTCCAATGTGGCCGGACTATCTTCGCTTTGGTGTGCTACTCACCTATCTCGGCGAGAACGACGAAAGCGGAGCGGAGCGCGCGCTTCACGCGATTGTTTTCCCGACCGAAACTCCCGCCTACTATTATGCGCAGGCAGCATCGGCTTTCAGTCATGGAAGAAAATCCGAGGGGAACAAATGGTTGAGCACGGCCCGGAAAATTTTCGACGCGAGCAAGACCGGTTGGTTCGACCGCGCTCTGTATCAATTTGGCTGGCTCAAGAAAAAACCAGCGCCATCAATCGATCCGTTCTCTTGATCAGTTCCGTTCGTCCGCCCCGTGCCATCAATCACAAATCGCGGCGCGTGGTGATCTGAATCTGCTGCTGCAATTTCACGATGCTCCCCGCCGGCAGCACACCGCGGAAATTCGCGGTCGGATAGATGATGCAATCGCGACCGATCAGCGCGCCGGGATTGATCACCGCGTTGCAGCCGATCTCAGTGCGATCGCCAATGATCGCTCCAAACTTTTTCAACCCGGTGGCGACGTTCCCGTCCGGAGCGGCGACGACGATCTCGCGATGATCGAGTTTCACGTTCGACAAGATCACGCCCGCGCCGAGATGCGCGCGATAGCCGAGGATGGAATCGCCGACATAACTAAAATGCGGCGCCTGCACTTCGTCGAACAGGATACAGTTCTTAAATTCGCACGAATTGCCCATCACCACGCTGTTGCCCACAATCACGTTCTCGCGCACATAACAACCACTCCGGATATGGCATTTCTCGCCGATCCAAGCCGGTCCTTTCAAGACCGCGCCTGGTTCGACAATCGTCCCCGGGCCGACAAACACGCTGTTGCTGACGAACGGTTTCCCCAACAGCTCGCCCAACACCGCCGGCTTAAGTCGAAACTGCAAGTAGCTCGCGATCTGTTTCAATGCCTCCCAGACGCAATTCTGGTCCTCAAACAATTTCGGATGAGCGGTATGGGCGAGATCGAGATATTCAGCAGGCGTAAACATGTCCGATCGAGAATGATCGAATCATTCAGAACGGGCGAGCGAAAATTCTGGGGCGCAGCCCATGCCCTTCCCCGCACGCGTTACCCAGAGCCGCCGCGCCGCGCAAGCTTCTGCCCGTCATTCGTATCGCGTGCTTCCCAGCCGAGCGCGAAAATCTGATCGCGTAGTTGGTCGCTTCGTTTCCAGTTTTTCTCACGGCGGGCGGTTTCCCGTTCCTTGGCCAGCTGCAACACTTCCGCCGGCGGCTTGATTTCAGTTTCAGCCTCGACATCAAGCACGGTGTCGATCCGTTCCCACCATTTCAACCAAGCAGTCGCGCTCGTCGCATCAAGTTCCTGCCGATCCATCGCGCGATTGGTCTCACGAATCGTTTCGAACAGAAACCCAAGCGCCGCGGAAATATTGAGATCATCATCCATCGCTTTTTCGAATCCGGATTCTTCAATTAGGCGTTGCGCGCCTGCTCGCGATCCTTCGGAGTTGGGCGTTGGACGCGCGCCACGGCGGGGCCCGTTCACGGCGGAGGCGGGTTGAACTTTTTCTTCAACTCCGCGCAGGCGTTGCAACCACTCATCGATTCGGCCCAGCGACTCCCGGGCTTCTTCCATTCCTTCCCAGGTGAAATTGAGCGGCACACGATAGTGCACCCGCATCAAGGCATAACGAATCTCGCGGCCGGCATAACCCTTGGCCAGAACATCAGGCAACGTATAAAAATTACCGAGCGACTTCGACATCTTCTGTCCGTCCACCAACAGATGGGCGCAATGCAGCCAGTAACGCACAAACTTTTTCCCGGTCGCCCCTTCACTCTGCGCGATCTCGGCTTCGTGATGCGGGAAAATGTTGTCCACGCCGCCGCAATGAATGTCGATCTCGTCGCCGAGTAGCGCCGTCGCCATCGCGCTGCACTCGATGTGCCAACCGGGCCGGCCCGGGCCCCACGGCGAATCCCATTTTACATCCCCGTCCTCGTCATCCCAGGCCTTCCACAGCGCGAAATCGCCAATGTGTTCCTTATCGTATTCATCGTGTTTTACCCGGCCAGTCTCCTGCAATTGGGTCAGATCGAAATGCGCCAGCTTGCCGTAATTGGGAAACTTGTTGATCCGGAAATAGACCGATTTGTCTTCGGCTTGATAGGCCAGACCGCGCGAGACCAGCATACCGATCATTGCGATCATTCGGTTGATATAACGTTGCTCGGTCGCCGCCGGAAATTCGTCGGCCCGCTTGATTCGCAACGTCTCGAGATCTTCGAAAAACGCCTGCTTAAACGGCTCGGTAAATTTTGCCAACGGAACCTTGGCCTCACGCGCGCCCCGAATCGTTTTATCGTCGACATCGGTCAGGTTCATTACGCGATGAACTTTGTATCCGCGCAGCTCCAGATGACGCTGGAGAAGATCTTCAAAAATGTAGGCCCGAAAATTGCCGATGTGCGCCCGGCTGTACACGGTCGGGCCGCATGTGTAGATGTCGATCTGGTCCGCCGCTCGGACGGACTCGTCCTGTGGCGAGCGCGAAGCCGGATCGCGTGGGGCGAATTCCTCGAGCTGCCGGGAGTAGGTGTTAAAGAAGCGAAGTGCCATATTCAACGAATGGAGTTGTGGAGTAATGGAATGGTGGAGTGGTGGAAATGCCCACCTCCATCCCGGCATTACTCCAGCACTCCATTACTCCACCTCCACACTCGCCACCGCCATTGCCGCGATGCCTTCGCCCCGTCCAATCGCGCCGAGCTGCTCGTTCGTAGTCGCCTTGATACTCAGGCGTGATTCCTCCAGCAAAATTGCCCTGGCAATTTTCTCCTGCATCGCTGGAATATACGGCGCGATTCTTGGCGCTTCAGCAATCAACGTTGCATCGACGTTGATTGGCCGCGCCTTGCGTTTCGTTAGGAGTGCCGCGACGCGACGCAAAATATCAAGACTGCTCATATTGCGAAACGACTCGTCCGTGTTCGGAAAATGCTGGCCGATGTCGCCGGCGCCGATCGCACCGAGCAACGCATCCGCGATCGCGTGCGAGAGAACGTCTGCGTCCGAATGACCTTCCAGGCCGCGTGTGTGTGCGATCTCCACGCCGCCAAGAATCAGTTTTCGCCCTTCGACGAGGCGGTGAATGTCGTAGCCGATGCCGGTGCGAATCATGATGACGAATGACGAACGACGAATGACGAATCAACGACAAATGACGAATGACGAAAAGCGTTGAGCACATTTTGTTTTCGTGCTTCGTGCTTCGTCATTCCTTCGTCATTCGTCACTGGGGATTGGTCATTCACAATTTCAAGTCGATCAAACCGTTCGTGGCCACGATGCTATATTTCTCTTTCAGATCCTTGCGCGGCCGGAGATCAACTTTTCCGCCAGCGGTCTCGATCAAGAGCCAGCCGGCGGCGATGTCCCATAGACTGATGCCGCGTTCGATGTATGCGTCGAAGCGCCCGCACGCGACATAAGCCATATCGAGTGCGGCGCTGCCGAGCACGCGACATTTGCGGACGCGATGCACCATCTCATCGAGCAACGGAAGGTTGGCATCGATCATCTCGCCTGTTTTTGATAGGCCGACGGAGATGACCGCTTCGGCCAGCTGGACCCGCTCGCTCACACGAAACGGATGGCCGTTCAGCCGCGGCGTTTCTCCCTTTTGCCCGCACCACATTTCGTCACGCATCGGATCGTAAATCACGCCGACGATGATCTCGCCCTGAAAACGAAACGCGATCGAGACGCAAAAGTGCGGGATGCCGTAAAAATAATTCACCGTTCCATCGAGCGGATCGACCACCCATTGATGCTCGGTTAACGACTCGCCCACAACTCCTTCTTCGCCGTAAAGGGCATGATGCGGAAATTGGTTTAGCAGCAATCGCGTGATGAGATCCTGCGTTCGAACATCGATCTCGAGCTTGATGTCGTGGGCCTCGGCCGCATTCACCCGGAGCGGATGTTGAAAATGCTTCCGAAGCAATTCGCCGGCGGCGCGTGCCGCCCGTTCGGCTGCATCGAGGTAATGCTTCATCGGATTCAGAATAGCCGCTCCTCTCAGCCGCTCAACTTCTCCTCTCGGGTACAAAAAACCGGGAGGAAAAATGAATTCTCCTCCCGGGTTGAAGTTAGGTTGGTGAACTCCGACAGAAATTTCGGAGCCGTTCCGAAGCGTTGGGCGTTAGTGCCTCTTTTTCTTCGCTGCTTTTTTCTTTGCTGCTTTTTTCTTAGCCATCGACTACTTCCCCCCTTTCAATCCGCAGTCGCGGAAAATTTGTGAAGAGTTGGGAATGACTGACTTCACTTTCATCGAGTGAAGTAATCATCACATTTTTTTTGTCAAACGTTTTTCGCACGAATTTAAAAAAAGTTTCACCAGCTCGCGTGCGATACTTTTTTTCGGCGCGCGCGAAATTTTTTGCTGTTCGCCGGTTCGAGAGAAAATCGTCACTTCATTTTCGTCGCTGTCGATTCCAGTGAGCACATTGTTTGCCACAATCAAATCGCAATTCTTCTCGCGCAGTTTTTTTTGGGCGTATTCTTCGAGGTTGTTCGTCTCCGCCGCGAAGCCAACGAGGAGAAATTGTCGATCTGGTTTGGCCGCCGACGCCAGAATGTCGCGCGTGGGAATCAACTCGAGCGAGAGCGGGGCATGGCGTTTCTTAATTTTCTGCGGCGAAACTTTCGCGGGCTTGTAATCAGCCACCGCGGCGCACATCACGAGAACGTCGCAGCCGTGCAAATGGTCATGAACGGCATCGTGCATCTCGTCGCTGCTCAGGATCGAGATCACTTTCGCGCCAGGCGGCGGATTGAGATCCACCGGCCCGGAAATCAAAAGCACGTCATGTCCGCTTTCGAGGGCCGCCTCGGCGATGGCATATCCCATTTTGCCGGACGAACGGTTGCTGAGATAACGAACCGGATCGAGCGGCTCGCGCGTCGGGCCAGCCGTGATAACAAAATTCACGCGATTAGATTTTTCTGGCTCGCCAGCATGAACTCCGTCCGAAACGCGATCTCATCCACTTTCCACAATCGCCCGACGCCTTCGTAGCCGCACGCGAGCATTCCTTCTTCCGGTCCAATAAATTCCACGCCGCGCCCTTTCAATTTCTGGACATTCTCCTGTGTCGCGCGGTGCTCCCACATTTTTCCGTTCATCGCCGAAGCGATCAGAATCGGCGCGCGCGTGGCCAGCGCGATGGCGGCGAGCGGATGACCGGCGAAACCACTCGCCAGCTCGGCGATAATGTGAGCTGTCGCCGGTGCAATCACGAGCAAGTTCGCGCGATCGGCCAGCTCGATATGACCCGGCCGCCAGTTTTCCTTTTCGTCGTAGAAACTCGTCATTACCGGATTCTTCGAAAGCGTTTGCAGCGTGAGGGGCGTGATGAACTCGGTCGCGTCCTTCGTCATCACTACGAAAACGTCGTGCCCTTGCTTAACGAGCAAGCTGGTGAGCTCGGCGGATTTGTAGGCGGCAATCGAACCGGTCACGCCGAGAACAATGCAGGCCGGATTGCGGGTCCGAGCCTGACGGGCGACTTTCGAAAGCGGAGGTTTCTTCTTCAAGATCGACAATTCAGTCTTGGATTAAGCGGCGGCTCAAATAGCTCTCGGCTGCCATGATTTGTCTGAACTTCTGCAAATCTTCCTCCATCGAGCGGCTGATAATGGTATAGCGATATTCGCGCCAACGCTCCATTTCGCGCGCGCCGTTCTTGAGCCGGCGTTCAATTTGTTCGTCCGTCTCGGTTCCGCGCTTGCGCAAGCGCCGGCGCAGTTCGTCCAAATTCGGCGGCATAATGAAGATATCGACCAACGCGCCGCCGATAAACGGATCATTGCAATCGCGAATGGCAGCGGCGCCCTGCGTGTCGATGTCGATCAAAACATCGGTGCCGCTTCTTAAATTCGTCACCACCGGTTCGCGCAGCGTTCCATAAAAATCGCCGTGGACCTGCGCGTGCTCCAAAAAATCGCCTCCATCTATGCGCGCGCAAAATTCGGTCTGCGACAGAAATTGATAATCCTGGCCGTTGATCTCACCGCTGCGCGGAGCCCGCGTTGTGCACGAGACCGAGTAAAAAACGTTCGGCGTTTTGCGAATCGCTTCCACCAGCGTGGTTTTGCCCGCCCCCGAAGGCGCGGAGACAACGAAGAGAATTCCGGAGCGCGAAAATTGGTTACTCAAGGTTTTGAACTTGTTCGCGAATCTTTTCCAGCTCGGCTTTGCAAGCAACGACGCGCTGCGAGATGACCGCGTCATTCGCCTTCGCGCCGAGGGTATTGAGCTCCCGAAAGATCTCCTGAGTGATGAATTCGAGCGTGCGGCCAACCGGTTCGTTCCGGCGGAGATGATGAGCGAATTGCGCGAGATGACTTTCCAGTCGGGTCAATTCCTCCGAGACATCGGAGCGATCGGCAAAAAAGGATATTTCTTTGAGCAAACGCTCGTCCGTCGCGGCAATCGGCAGCCCGGCTTTTTGAATGCGATCCAGCAGGGCTTCGCGATATTTTTTCACCACATCGGGATGCAGTACGCGAACATCCTTGAGATTTTTTCGGATCGCCTTGAGCCGATGAATCAAATCCTTGGCCAGATGTTTGCCCTCGCGTTCGCGCATCTTGATTAAGTCGGCCAGGGCGATGTGCAACGCCCGATCGACCGCGGGCCAAGCTTCCTCGGCACTAAGCGATTGCTCCGGCACGCGCATCACGCCGGGCGCTTGCAAGACGGTGTTGATTGTAATTTCCCCCGGCGCGTTGAGCTCCTTTTGCAAAGCGCGCATCGCCTCGTGATAAGAGCGGGCCAATTCGGTATCGAGTGCGAGATTGCGCACGCCGTTGACGCCAGTGTGAAAACTAACGATCACGTTCGTGCGGCCGCGCGAAATGTCTTCATTGATCGCCTGACGAATCCGCGGTTCCAGCTCAGCCAAGTCGCGCGGCAGATTGACCACGATGTCGCTCTGCTTCCGGTTCACGGAATTCAGCTCGACGCTGAACTTCGCGCCCCGCACGTCCGCCTCGCCGCGGCCATAACCGGTCATGCTTCGCATAGTCGCTGCAATTGGTTATCGCAGAGAAACGCACATCGTTCAACGTCCAACCGTGCCGTCGTTGAAAACGAGAGCGTCCTCGATTATGCACGCCCGTGAACGATTGGGAGCGTGAGCTTGTCGCCACAATCATCTTCGGCATCACGTATCTGCTCATCAGCGGAAGGCAGATCTGGTCGCCGGGAAATGGATCGTCCACCTTGCCCAGCCGGACTTGATGTGGCAGGTGCTCGCTTTATCGACCACGTTCGCCGGCAACCTAACGATTGTCGGCTCGGTCGCGAACATGATTGTCGTCGAATCCGTGCGCGACCATTTGGAGGTCGGTTTCTGGGATTACGCTCGGTTTGGCATCCCGATCACGATTCTCACGACTGTGGCCGGCGTTTGGCTGTTGCTCGTTTTGCACTAACAAGATCGACAATCGCCCGCCGATGAGGCGAGGGGATTGGAATTGAATCGAGCGCACGGACCGAGAACCAGCGTTGCGAGCGATTGTCGATCTTCGCGCAGTTGCGAGCGAAGACCCGCAGCCGGATGCGATGATTCGTAAACGGAAACGCCGCCTCATGAATCAGCCGCCCCTGCGGACCTGACTGCTTTAAGCAGTCAGCATCGAGTGGGGGCAGAATCCACATGCCACGCCAGCGAGTGCGCGATTGTTCCAGCAAGATCTTCTTGCGCCGGATGACCAATGCGTGGTTCTCGATCCGTTTTTTCAATACCGAACGAGCTTTCTTGATCGGGAGAACGTCGGGATTCGCAGCGCCACAAAATCTTTCGACTGGGCAAATCCCGCATTTTGGTTGGCGAGGTAAACAAACGAGCGCGCCAAGATCAAGAAGAGCGGAATTGAAATCGGCTGCCTTGTGTTTTGGAATCAATTCGACCGCGTGTTGCCAAAGGCGTTTCTGACCGGCCGCGGAATCGATTGGAATTCGCAGATCGAACAGCCGTGCCAAAACACGGGCGGTGTTTGCTTCGACAATTGGAACAGGTTGGTCAAAAGCGAAGCTGACGACGGCATGGGCCGTGTATTTCCCGACACCGGGGAGACGACGCAGCTGATCCGTGTCGAGCGGGAAAATCCCGTGATGTCGATCCTGGACGATTTTCGCTGTCGCGTGGAGATTTTGGGCGCGTGCGTAGTAACCGAGGCCTTGCCAGGCATGCAGGACGTCGTTTTCTGACGCGGCGGCCAGCGCCGTGAAATGCGGGAAACGCCGAAGCCAGCGCTCGTAATACGGAACTACAGCCGCGACTTGCGTCTGCTGAAGCATAAACTCGGAAACCAGGACAGCATAAGGATCGCGCGTCCGGCGCCATGGAAGATCGCGCCCGTGTCGGCGATACCAGCGCAAGAGGGAGCGCTGGAAGGCGCGGATTGTTTTCGGTGTAGCAATGGGTCTCAGCAAACGCTCAACGTCCAACGCTCAACCTCCAACGTCCAATTCAGAGTTGAGCGTTGGGCGCCCGCCGCGCTGCAGGCTTGCCGAAGGCAGGTTGAGCGTTGAGCGTTGGATGTTTTCTGAAAAATGAATTCATATACTAACCCCCTGACGAGCGAGCAGGTAACCAAGCTTCGTGAGCTGCTCGACGATCTCGGCTTCGAGTTCTCACCCAAGCCGTGGACGATTTTTTTTGCGCAGAAGAACAAGTTGAGTGTGGCGGTTTACGAGAAAGGGCCAAAGGTTCTCCTGCAAGGAAAGGGCATAGAGGAATTCGTCCAGTTTGAGTTGGAGCCGAAAATCTTGGGCGAAGCGAAGCTAGGGTACGAAGAGGTGCATTCGCCGGAAATGTTCGAGCCGCATTTTGGGGTGGATGAAAGCGGGAAAGGCGATTTCTTCGGACCGCTCGTCATCTCGGGCGTGTATGTCGATCGTGGAATCGCTCGCAAACTCCTCGATGCAGGCGTAGTGGATAGCAAGCGGATCGGATCGGATGCCCGGATTCGAGCGCTGGCGGACACGATTCGCAAAAGCGGGCTCGGTTTGGTGGAGACGGTCCTGATCGGACCGGCGAAGTATAACGAGCTTTATGGGAAGTTCGCCAATCTAAACAGTTTGTTGGGCTGGGGACATGCTCGTGTGATCGAGAACTTGCTCGCGAAAAAACCCGATTGCCCGCGCTCGTTGTCCGACCAGTTTGCTGATGCGCGCGTAATTCAGCAGTCCCTACTAAAACATGGGCGCAAGATCGAGATTCAACAGCGTCCAAAGGCGGAATCGGACATCGCGGTCGCGGCGGCGTCGGTCCTGGCGCGCGAGGCCTTCATCAATTGGCTTGATCGGAAAGGGAAGGAGCTTGGATTTGGTCTGGAACGCGGCGTTTCGGCGGGGGTGAAAGAGACGGCGAAGAAAATTGCCGACACGCGCGGCGCCGAGGCCCTACGGGAGGTGGCGAAGGTGCATTTTCGCACGGCCCACGAGATCGCGCCAGACCATTTCGCCGAGCCTCCACCGAGGGTGGAATGGCGGAAGTAGCATTGCCGGATGACGGCTGGGCGTCGCGTTTCGGGCAAGCTTCCTGCTCTACAGGCCGTCGTGCCTGGTGAAACTGCGGAAACGCGACTCCTCATCTTAAATCCAGATCCCGTTTTTGATGACAAAGCGATCGAAATCCTGTCCATGCTCGATGGAATCGAAATGCACATCGTCCGGACTCTGGCCGAGGCTGTTCTTCTTCTGCTGGGCGAGAATTTTGATGGCTTGATCGTCGAAGGCGAGACCGTTTTGATGCTGGACCAGGCGACGAGTGTGCGTCAGCATTTCCCGTCGCTGAAGATCGCCTGTGTCGTTTTCGAAAAGCTGCGGGACAAGCAGATCGGGCAGGCGGAACAGCAAAACATTCGGCTGATTGCGAGCCAACAGCGCCGCCGGTTGGAGCAAGAACTGAAACGTTTTACGCTAACGCTGGAGAAATCGGCGACCACGCCTGCCGAAGGAATCGATCCCTGTCATTCGTTGATCGGCAACCTGAACCAGTTTGCTGCGGCTGAAATTCTGCAAATGAGTTGCCTGAGCCAGCGCAGCGGGCGTTTCGTGTTCAAATCGGGCCGGGGCAACTGCGAAGTCTACCTCCAGCACGGCGCCGTGCGTCACGCCGTCTTCGGTCCATTGCAGGGTGAAACAGCCGTGGCCGAAGTGTTCCGGTGGCGACAAGGTCGTTTTTATTTTGAAGAAGGAATCATCAGTCAGGCGCAAACAGTCGATCGGCCGTGGGCGCATTTGTTGATCGAAAATCTGCAAAAGTTTGATGAGACGCTGGAGCTCGCGGCCGCGCCCGGCAATACGCCATGAAAGACCTCGAGCTCGAAGCCAAACTGCGTTTGCTCGGCATCCAGTTGGATAACTGGAAAAAGCTGCACAACCTGATCACTTACGGCTTGGACAAATCCAAGCCGATTATTTCCAGCGACCAAGAACGTCAATTCACCGAAATTCGCGCCTATCTCTTGCAGGAGACGGAGCATATTCTGCGAAAGCTCAATTTGGTGTCCGAGTTGTCGGGCAAAGTGATGAACGTTTTGCAGCGCGCTTCCTCCGTGCGCGGTGTGCGCGACCTCACCATGGACGAAGTCCGTCGGATAGAGATGGAGTGGAATACCGTCTTTACAAAGCTCGGTGTCGTGCGGGGGCAACTGAAGACGCGGCGGAAGGAGCTGGCGGGCCAGACCGCCCTCGGATATTATCTTTCGCAATTGTTCAATCGGCCGGCACGCGCCTGAGCGAAGAGGAAATCGCTCGAGTGTGGCCCGGGGCCGCCTCCATAACGGGCTTGCGCTTAGTCCTGTTTCGGAGCAGGTTACACCTGAAATTTTTTTATTTTCTGCCTTTATTTGGCCACCGCAGAACCAACGAGAAGCGATTAATAAATAGAACCATGGCGAAACTGACCAAACGCGACATTGTAGTAGCGATCAGTAACCAGACTGGAATGGTGCAGCATCAAGTTTTCGACGTTGTCCAGCGCACGCTCGATAAGATCACCGACAGCCTGGCCACCAATGTGCCGGTAGAATTGCGTAACTTCGGCGTTTTTCAGCCGCGTCTGACCAAGCCGCGCGTAGGCCGTAACCCAAATCAGCCGGGCAGCAGTTTTGTGATACCGCCGCGTGCGACGGTCAAGTTCAAGGCCGGCAAGGTGATGCGCCAACGTGTGGAAAAGCTTTCGCGCGAGCTGAAAGAAGCAGAAGAAGGCAAGAGCAATGCCGGTGCGCAAGTGACCGACGGCCGCTGATCCTGGTATCGAAAGCAGGCGCCGCCCGAACCGCAGGCGGGACGCATGCGCTCCTCTAGTATTGAGATTGCCAGTGTCTTTGCTTTCGCGGATAGTCGCCCCGAAGCATGAGCGAGAAGGTCGTGATCGAGCCGGCGACGGAGGCAGACTTGGACGAGCTGTCCGAATTGCTGGGCGAATTGTTTGAGCAGGAGAGCGATTTTCGGCCTAACAAGGACAAACAACTCCGCGGCCTCCGCCTCATCTTTGAGCAACCGAACAGGGGCCGTGTTTTTGTGCTGCGCTGCGACGGCGCCATCGTCGGGATGATTAACCTTCTTTTCACCATCAGCACGGCCGAGGGCGGGTTTGTGGTCTTGCTCGAGGATCTGGTCGTTCACAAGCAATATCAGGGCAAAGGTTTCGGCTCGAAGCTGCTAAATCACGCCATCGAATTTGCCAGACAGAAAAATTTTCTCCGCGTCACACTTTTGACCGATCGTCCGGAAAACGTCGCCCAGGAATTTTTCCGGCACCACGGTTTCGTGGAATCGTCGATGATCCCGATGCGGCTCTGGATCGCACCGCGGAGCGAGCAAGCGATCTGACCGAGCTGCTACGTCACAGACGAAATCTCCCATGCAGCGTGGCGCGTTTCCCTTGTTTCGGTTTGGCGGCATCCAGGTCTATCTCCATTTTAGCTGGCTAATCGTTGCGTGGTTCGAGATCAGCCTAGGCAAGAACCGGTACGGCTCGCCCGGCTGGGCGGCGGCCGAGTATATCGGGTTATTTGCGATCGTTTTGCTGCACGAATTTGGCCATGCCTTCGCCTGCCGCTCGACCGGCGGGCGCGCCGATCGCATCGTGCTCTGGCCGTTAGGCGGGCTCGCTTTCGTCGATCCGCCGATGCGTCCCGGCGCTGTTCTTTGGAGCATCGCCGCCGGCCCGCTCGTAAACGTTGCACTTTTTCCAGTCTTGTTGGTCGGTGTCTTAACGACGTCGAACTATCGTGCGGTAGCCGTAAATCCCAATCTGCATCACCTAATTTCTTCTCTCTGGTTCATCAATCTCGGTCTGCTCATTTTTAATTTGCTGCCGTTTTATCCACTCGATGGCGGCCAGATTGTGCGCGCTTTGCTTTGGTTCAAATTCGGCCCGATCCGTAGCTTGATGATAGCCGGCGTGACTGGCATCTGTGGTGCTGTTCTTATCGGCCTGTTTGCCTTCTATCTGCGTTCCATCTGGCTCGGCGTGATAGCATTCTTTCTGTATACTCAAGCCCTCGGCGCAATCCAGCGCGTGAGAGCGATGAAGCTGGCTACCGAAGTTCCTCGAACGTCCCCGCCCGTGCCCACGCCGGGATATCCTTCGTAACCGTTAATGCTTGTCGATCCAGGAGATCAGTTGCCGCGCCATGCGCGCTTTGAACTCGGCGCGGAATTCGATTTCATCCACAGCTTTGGCGACCTCTCTTGCGCTCGATCCTGGCAGATGATCTTTGGCGTAAGCTCTTAGTTCGGTGATTCGCACCGGCTCGGAGAAAAACGTAAAGAGGCTGGGGACATAACTATTGCCGCCGAGCGCATCCGTTTTCGCGAGCAACGTTTTGATGTTGGCTTTGGCGAACGTCCACGCCATCTCGGGATGCTCGCTCAGGCGCGCGATTTGTGAAACGAGAAACACGGCGCGGCTGGTCGGCAGCTCATCGGTGAGCGAGATCGGAAGCGTTTTCTTGATCAACTTAGGATCCGTTGCGGCGGCCAGAGCGTTGTAGCAGTTTTGCTTCTCTTCAATGCTCGTGGTCTCCAGACCGAGGTCGTGCAGCTGGTTCCAAGTTGTTTCGTCGGCGTATCGCCCAATGACCGCAAACACGGCCGGGCGCAAGTCCGGCGCGAGAGACTGCGGTCGTTTCAAAAATTTCCGGAAACGTTCGCGACAGCCCGCAATGATTTCCGGATCGTTCAAATAGCCCAGCGTCGTGATGACGCTCGCCCGCAAGTTCGTAATCTTGACTGGCTCATCAGCTTTGGGATCCCACCCGAGCGTGTCGAACGTTGGCCGTAAGATCGATCGTGCATATTGCTGAAATTTCTGCCGTTCGGGCGAACCGACCAACAGGCGATTCAAATAATCGAGCACGTTCATGATTTGCTCGCGCTCGGCCAGCTCCGTCGAGCGCGGGAGTTTTTCGACTAGTCCGAAGTAGAGCGGAATCGGAGTGCGGTTCGCCTGCACCAGAGCCCACGCATCGCTCAGAAGATTGACGCGATCTTCGACATTCAGTTTGCCGAGCGACGCGAGCAACAATTCCCAAGAAGCGTCGTCGTATTGCACGCGATAATTTCCCGCGCCGTTGGCGTTAAGTTTCAAGGCGCGATCGGGCGGAATCTTGGCCAGATTGTTGATCTTCGCCGTCATCAGCAAACGGTGTGGCGCTTCACCAACGACGAAATATGTTAGGGGAATTCTCCATTCCTCCGACGGCGGGTTTTGGAAATTCACGGTGAATCTTTCCTGCGCCAGCGAAATTTTCCCGTCGGCGGTGCGTTTGACCGTGACGACCGGAAAACCTGGCTGCTCGGTCCAGCCGGCGGCAATTGCCCCGACCGGCTGGCCCGATGCTTCCGAGAGCGCGTTCCACAAATCTGTGGTGGTGGAATTCGAGTATTGGTGCGCTGCGATGTAACGCCGGATGCCATCGCGAAACTTTTCTTCGCCAAGAAAGGTTTCGAGCATTCGAATAAACGATTGGCCCTTCTTGTAAGTGATGTCGTCAAACGCGCTGTTTGCTTCCGATTCCGTCGCGATCGGTTGCTGGATCGGGTGCGTGATCGATCTGGCGTCGCCTTCCATCGCTTGCTCTTTTGCGATTCCGGTCCGGCGGGCCGGATCGCGTGGGAAATTGCGGCGGAGCCAGACTTCCCATTGCGGATTGAAATGGGCGCTGCATTTGGTTCCCATCCACGAGGCGAACCCTTCGTTGAGCCAAAGATTGTCCCACCATGCCATCGTGACGAGATCGCCAAACCACATGTGCGCCACTTCGTGGGCGATTACCTCAAAAATGTTTTGCTTCGTGTTCTCCGAGGATTTGGCCGGATCGAACAACAGCACCGATTCGTAGTACGTGATCCCGCCCCAGTTTTCCATCGCCCCGCCAAAACCGCCGGGCAATGCAATCTGGTCGAGCTTGGGCAGGGGATATGGCGTGCCAAAATAATCGTTATAGTACTCCAGGATTTTCGCCGTGCTCTCGAGCGCATAACGGCCGAACTCCGATTTCCCTTTTGTTGTGATGACGCGAATCTGCGTCCCAGCCGCTTTGGTTTCGATGAAATCGAGTTCGCCCGCGACAAAGACGTTGAGATAACTCGACATCGGCGGCGTCGTGGCAAACCGGACCTCTTTCACGCCGCTCTGCGGTGGGCGTCCCGGCGGTGCGTCCCTGCCATCCAGGCGCGTTTCTCTTTCAATCGGCATGTTTGAAACCGCGAGCCAGTTGTCCGGCACGACCGCGGTCAGTTGAAAACGCGCACGGAACGCCGGTTCGTCCCAGCATGGAAACAATCGGCGCGCGTCGGTCGCTTCAAATTGCGTTCCAAGCACCGTTTTCTTCGCTCCGGTGCCTTGCTCTTGATAGGGCGCGTAAAAAAGTCCCTGGCCTTGCTCGTTGATCTTTCCGGAAAAGCTGAGCGCGAGTGTGTGATCGCCGGCGGAAAGTTCCGATGGCAGCGCGATTCGAAGCAATTCGTTTAGTTTGTCGATTTTGATCGCCGATTTCGACAACGCTTTGTCATCGATGGCGACAGCGGCGACGGCTATTTCCAGCGCGTTCAGCGCGATCTCGCGAACCGGTGCACGCACATTGAGTTTGACTGTTTCGGTGCCGGTGAATGTCCGCTTGTCGATGTCGGGCACGATCCGGATCGCATAATCCGTCGGGACGATTTGCTTCGGCAATTTTCCCGGCGTGGCTTCGAACTGAAATGGTTCTTCGGCGCTCATTACTGCGGGCAACATGAATGCGATCGCCAAAAGCGGAAAAAATCGCGGACATCGCATCCTGTCAGTAAACAACGCGCGCAAGGCTTGCTCAAGGGGTACCGGTTTCCTACCCGTCACGCCTAACCCGACGGCTCGGAAACCGTCGTTCCTTGAATTGCCCAGGCACAATCATTGCACGAGCAGGACGAGCAGCAACTGACCGTTGCCGACTTGCGGTCCTTTAATCACGAGCGGGCTGCGCTTGCTCAGTTTCGCCTGCGTTTCAAGCAACAGCTCTCGCTGTTTCCACAGTTTGAGGTCCAAGACGTAGCCAGCGCCGCTTTGACCGCGGGCGTTGACTTGCAAGGTGAAGTATTTGCTCCAGGCGAGCCAGTCTTCCTGGCCGCTCGTTAGCGTCTTGGTCGATTGACCGATGATCTGGAACTGATCGTATCCGAAAAGCTGCTTCAGTTTGTGATCAATCGGTTTTAGTTCCGCTGGGACAGGCGCGGGCTGGGCTACATTGTCGGCGATGACCAGACCGCTCCAGATCGTCTCGGCCGCCTGCGTCTGGGTCGCACTGATTATCAAAACCAAAACAGCGGCGAGAATCGACTCTTTCATCGCTCGTTATTTGGCGGCGTATTCTGCGGGGAGCGACTGCAACCCCTCAGTCCAGAGCACCGTCACCTTCTCTTCCTTGGTCTCGAAGATCGAGATAGTCGCACCTGGGCTAACCGCAGGATCGACTCGCGCATTCAGGATCTGGGTGAGATACTGCGATTGTTCGCTCGGTCTTTTCTCCCGCATCACCATAACCGCGCAGAGAATAAAAATCCCCAGCGAAGTCGCTCCCGCCCAAAAGAGACGCGGAATCGTCCACCACGTCCGAACACTGGCATCTCTCCCGCGGACGGGCGTGGTCTCTTCGCGCGCGATCCGCTCCCGCAATTGATGACCGAAAAACTCCTCGTTGGTCAGGACGTGCGTCGCGAGTTGTTCTTTCAAGAGCGCGCCGAGTTTCTTCGCTTCACCCTTTTCGGCTTCGGCGGCGGCCTTGTTCGGCAATGAAGCTTCAAACTCTTCGAGTTCTTTTCCGCTCAACTCCCCGTCGAGCCAGGCCGTCCATTTTTCCTCAAACGTTTTCATAAACATCTCTCAACAGATTTTGCAGCCGTTTCCGCGCGTAAAAGAGTCGCGACATGACCGTTCCGATGGAGCAACCGAGCGCCTCCGCGATCTCGTGGTATTGCATGTCTTCGGTTTCCTTCATTAAGATCACAGCCCGATGTTCCGGCGTAAGCTGCCCGATGGCGGCATCGATCCGCGCGCGGATTTCACTGCGCTCCATTTGCCGATGAGGTAGCGGCTCGCTCCTCGGCGCGGTCCGAGCCGCGGGCTCGATCTCGCCCAACTTGACCTCATCGTTGAACTCCATGCCCGCGCCCTTGATTTGCTTCCTGCGCGCATGGTCGATTGTCACGTTCATCACGATCCGATAAAGCCACGTGTAAAACGACGATTGCCCGCGGAAGCGTCTAATCGATTTCCAGGCTTTGACGAAGCTATCCTGGGCCAAATCCCAGGCGTCCTGCTCGTTATGAACCATGTTGTAGATCATCGCAAAAACTCGGCTCCGGTAACGATTCACTAGCTGGTCGAATGCCTCAGTCTGTCCGGCCTGGCATTGTTTGACCAAATCCAGTTCCGACACATCAACTTGGGCCAGAGTCGCTTCCGTTTGCATGAGTTGGACGGGTGAGCGGCGTTTTAATTCAATTGCCTGGGAGGTTGTTCATATCCTGGCGTGGGCCGCGTTGCAACGCAATCCTTCGGGCGCGAGGCAGAAGGGTAGGGTGCGGTATCGCTTTGTTGCAGCCGCTGCGGGAATGCGCCTCACTCGCTCCTAGCCATCTGCCCTTCTGCCGTTGCGCCCGACCCGTTCCCATTATTTCGAGGGTCTCCTAATGCGGGCCAAATCGGCGGCGCCATTCGCCTCGGTAAGTGCCCATCAGGCTGATGATACCGTCGCGCACTTGAAAGAGGCGCTGCTCGAGCGCGTTATGCTGGGTTGGGCTGATCTGCTTTTGGGCAAGAAGTTGGGCCGCGCCTTCCATCGAGGTCATGATCGCCTTGAGCGCACGTTTCAAGTAGGCGATCGTCATTCCGATTTCATCAGCATCATCATCACTCAACGCGGCGGCCAGTTTTGCGCTGGCCAGGGCCGAATGCGTCGCCAGTTTGATTGCGCCCGGATTGTTCTGGAGCGACGGGTGATCGTCGAAGAGTTGGTCGATCCAAATTGTTAGCCCGAACGCCGCTTTGTAGAGCGCGTGATCCTCGAAGCCATCAGGCTCGATCAATTGATCGTCGCCTATCGAATAGGTGTCGTCGTCGGAAATCCAATCTTCATCAGCTAACGCTTCAATCTCTTCGGCTTGCTCTGTCGTGTCGAGCAATTCGGGCCAGCCCATTTCGCGGGCGATGATTTCGTCCCGGCGTGGATCATCGACGTACTTTTCCATCAGCTCCATGTATTTTTCCGTTTTCTCGTCCTGCTCCTGGAGAAAACGTTCCCACTTGAACTCGTCCCACACGCGCTCAGACTCAAAGTCGAACTCGCCCATCCCAAAACTTAACTCCAGCTTTTCCAGATGCGCAAAAGTTTTTGGTGTAGCCACGGCGGCCTGTCGCGGTGCCGCAGCAGAGACGAGCTGCGACAGCCTCCTGCGCGCCGGAGCGCTTCGGCGGTGGCGCGAACGGAGGCGGCTATAAGAGCGGCTGCAATTCTTCGCGTTTCGTTTGCAATCGCAATTGGCCGCACGCCGCTTCGATGTCGTGACCTTTTTCACGCCGCAGCGTGGCTGCGATTCCCGCGTGGCGCAGGATCGACAAAAATTTCTCCTGCCGATTCCGCGATGGCCGCGTCCACGTCAGACCTTGCACCGCGTTGTACGGGATCAAGTTCACTTTGGCCGAGAGACGCCGCGCATGCTTGGCCAGCAAATGCGCCTGATCTTCCGAATCGTTCACATCCGCGATCAAAATGTATTCGAACGTGATCCGCTGTTTCTTGTGCTGCATGTAGTATTCGCAAGCCGATAACAAGATGTCGATGTTGTAACGGCGATTGATTGGCATGATTTGATTGCGGACTTCGTCGGTCGCGCCATGCAGCGAGATGGCCAGACGAATTTGTAACGGTTCATCGGCCAGCTTCTTGATCTGCGGCGCCAATCCGCTCGTCGAAACGGTAATGTGCCGCGCGCCGATGCCGAGGCCCCACGGCGCGTTAATGATCCGGATCGCTCGAATCACATTATCGAAATTGGCCAGCGGTTCGCCCATCCCCATGAACACGATGTTGTCGATCTTCTCACCGGTAGCCCGTTCGATTGCGATCAATTGATCGACAATTTCGTTCGCCCTTAGATTTCGCGAAAAACCTTCCAGGCCGCTCGCGCAAAATTTGCAGCCGTAAGCGCAACCGACCTGAGTGGAAACGCAAATTGTCCGGCGATCCGATCGGTTGCCATACAGCGCAGGGGAGGCCGGAATCAAGACGGATTCAATCAGGTTGTCGTCGCTCAGCCGGAAGAGAAATTTCCGTGTCGTGTCTTGCGATCCGAGAACGCGCACGATGTCAATCTTGCTGGACGCAAACTTTTCCGCGAGCCGCGTGCGCAATGCCTGCGGCAAATCGGTCATTTGCTCGAACGTATCTACGCGCTTCTGATAGAGCCAATCGACGATTTGTCCGGCGCGATAATTCGGTTCGCCCAGTTCGCGCAGCTCCTCCTCAAGCTCGCTCAGAAGAAGCGACTTGATGTCGCCGAGCCTCCCTCCGACGGGCAGCTCCTTCACATCGGGCGAGACTTGACGGGCTAGGAGACCAGGAGAAGGAGCTGGGCGAACCAGCCGATTGGACGAATCGGCTGCCCTACCGGCGCGATGCGGGTCGATCTTCCGCGGCGTTGTCACAGCAAAGCCTACGAGAATGCCGTGCTTGCATCAACGATGCTCTATCTGCATTCGCGTTCGAGGAGCCCGCCGAAATCAGGGATGAGCGTGGCAAAAGATGATCTTCCCGTCCCGGCCACGATTTGTCGGGCAAGGCGCGCTCCTTTTCGCTAAAAGACAGGGAATGTCGAAATACGAACCGACCTCACGCCGGCCGATCGCGCGAATGTTTCGGCAGACTGCGGTTACAGCTACGAATTGGAGCGTGCGAATCGGAATTCCTGCCGATGCGATTTCTTATTTGTCTATCCTCGCCGCATTTTTCGCCGCATTTTGTTTTTGGAAAGCGAAGGACCACCCATGGCTATTGATTGTTGCTCCGCTGTTTTGTTATGTCCGGCTTTGGTTCAATATGCTGGACGGGATGGTTGCGGTCGCCGCCGGCAAAGCCAGCTTGCGCGGGGAAATTGTGAATGATCTACCTGATCGCATATCCGATGTGATCATTTTTGCCGGCGTTGCTCACAGCGGCTTCATGAAGCCAGTCATCGGCTACTGGGCGGCGATTTTTTCGTTGCTCACGGCTTACGTGGGAATTTTGGGCCAGGCCATCGGCCAGCGCCGCGAGTTTGGCGGAATCATGTCGAAACCGTGGCGAATGGTAGCATTGGGTATCGGCGCCTTGGCGACATTCGGCTATCGATCTTATGAGGCCGCGTGGCACGGTTTGAATTTTACGATTCTCGATTGGACTTGCCTCCTTATCATCGCTGGCTGTGTGCAAACCGTCATCGTGCGCTTGAAAAGAATCATGGCCGCGCTGCAAGATGGAATGCGATGATTTCCCCGCAGGCGGCGCTGCATGATCCGGTTTTTCGCGCGTATCTGTTGATCGTCCCGGCTACGCTCGCGCTGGGCGGCGCGGTTCTCGGCTTTCTGAGTTGGGGATTGAACAAAGCAGATCGGTGCCGATCTGGAAGACGTATCGGTCGTGGCTTGTTATGGCGACGATCGGGTTGCTGGTCGTTTTTGCCGGACGCGTGGCCGTCATCGGCGGCGTCACTTTGCTTTCAATTTTTGGATTTAAGGAATTCGCGCGCGCCTCCGGCTTATATCGCGACTGGTGGATGACCGGCGCGGTTTACGCCGGCATTGTCGCCGTTGGCGTTGCTTCGTTCATGCCTCAGCCGCGCGGCCAGGAACCGGGCTCGGGCTGGTATGGTCTCTTTGTCGCTGTGCCGGTGTTTGCCATCGCCGTGATTCTCCTCATTCCGATCCTGCGCAACCGCGCCCGGGGCGAATTGCAAAAGATGTCGTTGAGCATTGTCGGTTTCATTTACATCGGCTGGATGTTCGGGCATTTGGGTTTTCTGGCCAACGCCGTCAATGCCTACGGATTTCTTTGTTATGTGATTTTCGCGACGGAATTGAACGACGTGAGCGCATTTACATTTGGAAGATTATTTGGCCGGCATCCGCTGCGCAGCGAGATTAGCCCGAACAAGACATGGGAAGGCGCTCTCGGCGCCTGGGTGGTGTCGATGATTTTGCCCTGGCTCTTGCGGTTTTCATTTCCGTTTTTTGGCACAACCCAACTGATTCTTACCGGCTTGATCGTTGGGATCGGTGGATTGCTCGGCGATCTTTCCATCAGTGTGATCAAGCGCGATATCGGCACCAAAGACATGGGCGCGGCCATCCCCGGCCATGGCGGCATCCTGGATCGGATCGATAGCCTGGTTTACGTTGCGCCATTGTTCATGCACATGGCAGGATATTATTACGGCCTGCGATGAAGACATGGCACTACGATTCCGCCAGCGATCTCGATCAATCATTGGTCGATCGCCTTCGGCGATTCCCGCGCGAACCGGACATTCTCGTATACGGACTGCGGGCTTTCGCAGCATTGATCATTCGCGGGCTGCTGCGGATCTACAATCGGTTCGAGATTATTGGTCACGAAAATCTTCGGACTAATCGCTCGTGCGTCATCGTAGCCAATCATTGCAGCCATCTCGATGCCATCTGCCTCCTCGCTGCTCTGCCCCTGCGCAAATTGCATTGCGCTTTTCCGGTCGCGGCCGCGGATTATTTTTTTCAAAGTGTGCCGCGCACCTGGATCGCCGCCGTGATTGCGAATGCCTTGCCCTTTGCGCGACAGATTCGAGTGCGGCAGAGCCTTTCCATCTGTTGGGAGTTGCTCGGTAATCCGGGAAATATTTTGATTATCTTCCCGGAAGGCACGCGCTCGAAAACAGGCGAGACCCAGCAATTCAAATCCGGAATCGGCGCGCTTGTAGCGGGACGCGATGTGCCGGTGGTACCCTGCTATTTGCAGGGCACCTTCCGGGTTTGGCCCAAGGGGCGGCGTTTGCCGCGTCCGGGAAAAATTCGCCTCATTGTCGGCGCGCCGCGCAATTTTGCATCGCGCAGCGCGGATAAGATCAACATCTCCAACATTGCTGCGGAACTGCACCGCGCGGTGAAGGATTTGCGAGAAAGCAATGGAACCGACTGAACACACGATGACGAGTTGGGATGGCACCGAGCTGTTCTATCGCGCATGGCTTCCTGCATTACCGACCGAAAAGGCTCTCCTGCTTTTTCATCGCGGCCATGAGCACTCCGGCCGATGGCAGGAAACGGTCGATGCTCTTGCTCTTGAAGATGTCGCCGTGTTCGCCTGGGACGCGCGCGGTCATGGCCGATCGCCGGGCGAACGCGGGGCCGCGAATAATTTTGCGGACGTGATCCGGGACGTTGATGCATTTGCGCGCCACATCTCTGAGCAGCACGACATTCCATTTGAGAACATGATCGTTCTCGCTCATAGCTTGGCTGCGGTCAGTGTCGCAGCCTGGGTCCACGATTACGCGCCGCCGATTCGGGCGATGATTCTGGCCACGGCGGCGTTCCGGGTAAGACTGTACGTTCCGTTTGCAATTCCGCTCCTGCGATTGAGACAAAGGCTGTTTGGTCCGGGAGAGGTGAAGAGCTACGTCAACGCGAACCTGCTCACGCGTGACCATGAGCAGGCGGCGCAGTACGACGCCGATCCGCTTATCTTTCGTCAGATCGCGGTCAACGTCTTGCTCGACTTGAACGACACGGCTGAACGATTGGTCGCCGATGCCGGCGCCATCCAGACTCCGACGTTAATGATCGGCGCCGGCCGGGACTGGGTCGTTCGTCTTGACCGGCAGCGCGAATTTTTTGAGCAGCTATCGTCGCCGCTTAAGGAAATCGAGATTTATCCGGCTGCTTATCACGCCATTTTTCACGATCAAGATCGGCATTTCGTAATAAGCCGCGTTCGCAAGTTTATTCAGGGGCGGTTTACGGAAAGCGTTGTCCGGCCCTCGCTCTTAAACGCCGATCAGACCGGCTACACTCGGAATGAATACGATCGCCTGAAGGCGAGCGGCGGGATGAAATTCGGTCTTGCTCGCGCCGGATTGAGAACAGCCGGCCGGTTGAGTCGCGGTGTGGATATCGGCTGGAGAAGCGGTTTCGATTCGGGTCTTTCGCTCGATTACGTTTATGAAAACAGGCCACGAGGTTTGCTAGGCGTTGGTCGCTTGATTGACAAATCCTATCTCAACAGCATTGGCTGGTGCGGCATTCGGGAACGCAAAGCGAACCTGAAAAATGCGCTACACACTGCGATCGAAAAGCTTCAGGGCGAAGACCGGCCTATTCAAATTCTGGACATCGCGTCTGGGGCGGGCCGGTATGTTCTTGAAACAATGCACGAGCTTCCCGCTATCTCGATAACGACGAGGTTGCGCGATTACAAACTGGAGAACGTCGAGGCAGCGCGCGCTTTGGCTGAGGAATTCGGACTCAAGAATGTAATCGCCGAGCGAGGCGATGCGTTCGATCGCGAGTCATTCGCGGCCATCACACCGCGGGCGACAATTGGGATCGTGTCCGGCCTTTACGAGTTGGTTCCGGAAAATGAAGGAGTCTTGAATTCTCTACGCGGCCTTGCCCAGGCGATCGAGCCGGGCGGTTTTTTGATCTACACGAATCAGCCCTGGCATCCACAGATCGAATTCATTGCCCGCGTTTTGCGAAATCGCGACGGGCAGCCCTGGATCATGCGCCGCCGGACCACGGCTGAAATTGATGAACTGGTTCGCGTCGCCGGTTTCAAGAAAATGACGATGGCCGTGGACCAGTGGGGAATGTTTACCGTCTCGCTCGCGCGGCGGCCCGAATTCTAACCGTCGCGTGCAAGTCTCGCGTCTTAGAGCGTTCGCGGTCTCGGCCGGATTGTCGATCTTGTTTCTTGTCGTTTACAGTGGGTGTAACTGGATCACAGCGCAACGCAGCCACGTCGGTTCATTGTATTTCCAATGGGAACACGCCATTCCGTTCCTGCCATTTCTGATTCTTCCCTACATGTCGATAGATCTTTTCTTCGTCACCGCGCCATTGCTTTGCCGAACCAACGAGGATCTGCGGATCTTTTCCCGACGAGTGGCGGCTGCGATCTTGATCGCCGGGGTTTGCTTTCTGCTCTTCCCGTTGCGTTTTGCTTTTCCGCGGCCTTACGCCGATGGATGGCTCGGCGCGATTTTCGATTGGTTTCGCGGGATGGATGCGCCCTTTAATCTCCTCCCGTCGCTACACGCCGCGTTGCTGTTGATCCTGGTCGATCTTTACGCGAGAAAACTCCGCGGCGCTTTGCTCATCGCCACGATGTGTTGGTTCGTTCTCATCGGGCTCTCGCCTGTGTTTACTTTCCAGCATCATGTCATCGACATCGCTGGAGGGTTCATCCTGGCCGGATATTGCTTTTATCTTTTTCGGGGACCTTCTCCAAGGCTGCCGGTTGTGGTCAATCGCCGAATCGGCTCCTACTACGCAACGGGAACAGTCCTGGCTTTGTTCTTTGGCTCGATATTTTGGCCATGGGGCACGTTACTTTTCTGGCCGGCCATTGCTCTGGCGCTTACAGCCAGCGCCTACTTCGGCGTTGGCCCGGTGATTTTTCGCAAAACAAACGGGAGGCTACCCTGGAGCGCGCGGTTTGTTCTGGCCCCTTGTTTGGCCGGCCAATATTTCTCGCTTCTGTATTATCGTCGACAATGTCGATTGTGGGATCAAGTAACACCACGCATCTGGATCGGCGGCAAATTGAGCGATCGCGAGGCGGGTAATGCCTTGCGGGCCGGGGTGACTGCGGTGCTTGATTTGAGCGCGGAATTTTCCGAGGTGAAATCATTTCGCGACCTTAATTATCGAAACATTCCTGTTCTCGATCTGACCGCCCCAACACTGTCGCAACTTTCCGAGATGGCGTCGTTCATAGCCGATCAAACCGGAAACGGGATCGTATATGTTCATTGCAAGATCGGCTACTCGCGGAGCGCATCGGCTGTGGCGGCGTATTTAATGATGAGCGGCACGGTCGGGACCGCGCAAGAAGCGTTCGCTCTGATTCGGCGGGCGCGGCCTTCTGTTGTTATTCGACCAGAGGCGGCAGCTGCTTTGTCCGAGTTCGAATCCCGGTTGCGTCGTTCATCCGGAGGTTCGGAATCTTTTCTCCTCGCCTCCCGTGGCATTGGCCACTCATGATCGTGCGAATAACCCTATGAACTACAATGAATTAATTCAGCTCTACTTCGAACGCTCGCACGCGATGCAGGAATATTGGAACCTCTACGTTCTCATCGTCGGCGGCGTCCTGGCATTTTCATCTTTGCGCAAACAGCCGGCCGCGATTACGACGGCGCTAGTCTGCATCTTGTTTGGTTTATTCGCCTATAACAATCTCGGCGCCATGAAAGACACCACGGCACAGCGTTTCGCCACCTTGCAGGGGATCAAAGAGTTCGATTCCGGTGCTGGTGCGGCCGGAACCAGACACATCCGCGACTTGATCGAGCCGACGTTAACGCCTGCCACGTACGGAAGCGTGAGAGTTACCCATATTACCAGCGATTTGCTTACAATTGCCGCCCTCTGCGCGATGGAGCTTCGGCGAAGAAGGCTTCATCCAGTCCCCGGCAGAGCGTGATCCGAAAATCACCGCCGCACGAAAAGCACAGACTTGTGGTACCCCCGTGCCGGCCCCCTTGCATCAGACAAGCCTGCAATTACGTTTCCTCGTGTTGCATCGGCTGATTTTTCTGGCGGCAATTGTGTTGTTGCTGGCCGGTTGTGCTTCAGGCCTCGGCGATAGCTCGAGTTCGCAATCGGCCGACACCGTACCGGGCGAAAAAGTGCAGGACGACCGTTTTGTCCCGGCAGCCTCGCCCGGAGCTAGCGGCAAGGTCCATTGGTAATAGCGAGGCGTGTCGGTACAATCAGTCGCGGCCGAAGACGTCGCGCAATTCGTCTTTGGCGCATTCCAAGACGCGCTTCCGATTTTTCGGCATGTTTTTGCCGGCGCGATTGATGTAGAAATTCAACATCGACATCGCTGATTGATAGGGCGTACCTTTACGCCGTTTGCTCGCCTCGGCCGATCGTTTTAGCGAGAGCGCAATCCGCCGTGGGTTTGTCCATCTAAAAACGCCAGGCTCGAGATCGAGCGCGTCGCTCCGCGCCGTAACGCGAGCCGACCAGCGCGATTTCTTTTTTGCGGCATGAGCAGCCATATCAGTTCCAATCTTCCTCTTCTCTCTTGAAGCGTAAAAGCGGCAAGGCGCTCCATTGTTTCTTCCCTTTTTGAGGCAGCCAATCCGATCGCTACCAAACCAGTAGATGACCTCGCCTAATAGTATTTTCGCAACGCTTGATTCCGACGCGCCCATTTTTTGTTTGATTAGCGCTTTTTCGCCATCCAATGGAGCGCCAGAGCGGGCGTGAGAAAGAAGAACAAAACGATCAAACGCACACAAAGAAAAAACGCGAGCACGATCCGGCCAAGATCTTTCTCGTTCACGCCGAAAAGGTGATTGATCCAGCCGGCAGCGGTGTGCCACAGCAGCATGGTGGCGGCAAACATTAACAGCGCCAGCCCGACAGCAATCACGAACGCGCGCAGGAAGAAATTGCGCAGGAAAATGATCTTCTCTTTATCCATGCGCCGATTCAATGCCGGTGGAAGAATGACGGCCAGAGAGGATATGGGCAAAGCGCCAGACTTCGTGAAACGTGTTGTAAAGGGGCGTCGGCGCGACACGCACCACGTTCGGCTCGCGAAAATCGCATTTCACACCGGACGCTTGCAGTTGCTTGAATAACTCCTTTGGCTGGTCGTGTACCACGATCGACAATTGACAGCCACGCTCGTTAGGTGAGCGGGGCGTGATGACCGTGAAACGCTTCGAACCAGCCTGCTCCAGAAGAAATTCCAGATAGCCGGTGAGCTTGATCGATTTAGTGCGAAGCGGTTCGATCCCGCCGGCTTCTTCGAAGATCGACAAGGAAGCACGCAGGGGCGCCATGGAAAAAATCGGTGGATTACTGATCTGCCAGCCATCAGCGGATGCGACTGGAATGAACTCCGGTTCAAGATGCAAACGGAACCGCGTGTTCGGATCGTTACCGAACCAGCCGGCCAACCGCGGCAGTTTCGTGTTCGTCGCGTGACGCTCATGAACAAATGCGCCCGCAACGGCGCCAGGGCCGGCGTTCAAATATTTATAGGAACACCAGACGGCGAAATCGACGCTCCAATCGTGCAAGGCCAGGGGAATGTTGCCGACGGCGTGCGCAAGATCGAAGCCGACGACGATTCCATGCTTCTGCGCGGCGGCGGTGATTGTCCGCATGTCATACTGTTGTCCGGTGAAAAAATTCACTGCACCGATCATGACAATGGCGAGTTGATCCCGATGTTTTTCGATAAGATCGACAATCTCTTGGGTCCGCACCATAAACTCGCCCTGGCGCGGACTTGCCAGAACCAGCGCGTCCTTCGGATTCAGCCCGTGATGAATGATCTGCGTTTTGATCGCGTAGGTGTCGGAGGGGAACGCCGGTTCTTCCATCAGGATTTTGAAGCGCGACTGAGTGGGACGATAAAAGGTCGCCATCATCAGGTGCAGATTCACCGTCAAGCTGTTCATGCAGACGACCTCGACCGGTTTTGCGCCAACGAGCCGCGCCATCGGTTCACGCAACGGCTCATGATAAGAATACCACGGTGTGCCTGTGGCATGATGCGCATCGACGCCAAATTTCGCCCAGTTATCCAGCTCTTGTTCGACAATCGCGCGCGCCGCTTTCGGCATTAGACCCAGCGAATTGCCGGCCAAATAAATGACCGGTCTGCCGTGCTTACCTAGAGGCAAATGAAACTTCTCTCGACAATGCCGAAGCGGATCCTCAGCATCGAGTTGCAGCGCGAATTGCTCGTCAGCGGAAAAATCCATTGGCATACTGAAGCAGGCAACGACCAACGCTCAACGTCCAATATTTAGTTCCCAGGGAGGCGGGACTGACTAGCTCACCGCCACAGGTTGTTGAAGGAGCAGGAGGGATCTGTGTGATTTTTTGCGGTGAAGAGCGAATCACCTTGGTAGCGACTTTTTGTTTCACTACAAATGCCACCATGCTCAGCAGTCATGACGATCGCAGCTGACGAAAAAGCGATGTTTCTTCGCCTGCTCGATCAGCACGGCGGAATTATCCGTAAGGTTGCCGCGGGTTACAGCACAAGCGTTACGGACCGGAACGACCTTATGCAAGAAATCACGCTTCAGCTCTGGAAAGCGTATCCGCGTTACTCGCCCGACCGGCCGTTCTCGACCTGGATGTATCGCATCGCGTTGAACGTGGCGATTTCGTTTTTGCGCACTAATACACGTCCGGTCCGGCAAACGGTGCCGCTGGATGAGATCGGTCGCGAGATTGCGGACGAATCTGGCGTGTCCCTTGAGACCGCCGAGCGCGTCGCGATTTTGCAACAAGTAATCGCCGCATTTGGTCCGCTCGATCGCGCCTTGTTACTGCTTTATCTCGACGATTCCAGCTACCGCGAAATCGCAGCCATCCTCGGAATTACTGAAACCAATGTCGCTACCAAACTGGGCCGCCTCAAAGAGCGCATGCGCAAAGAAATGACTCGAATCACCGGAGAATAATTATGTCAGTTACCGAATGGGATGACCTGAAAACTGCATGGCAGACGTTGAACCGAAGTCTTGAGCGGCAGCACACGCTCGCGCGCCATCAATTCAAGGAGACCAAAATAGCCCGCCTCCGTTCCCGGTTGCGCCCGCTGGTTATTGGACAAGTAATCCAAATCATCTGCGGTGTTATCCTGGCGATGCTCGGAGGGAGTTTTTGGGTCGATCACCTCGGCGTCGTTCATCTCATGATCTACGGAATCTCGCTGCATATCTACGGGTTGATGTTCATCATTTTTGCGGCCCGCGATCTGTTTCTAATCCGGCGCATTGATTACGCCGCGCCGGTGCTCGCGATGCAAAAGCAATTCGCGGAATTGCGGGCCTGGCACCGACGCGTTGCGCTGTGGTTTGGCATCGCCGGCTGTTTCATTTGGATTTCGATGATGCTAATGATTTTTTATGGATTAGGCGCCGATGTCTGGAGGCATAATCCAGACGTCGTTGGCTGGCTTATCGTAAGTGGTTTTTTCTGCCTCGCGATCTTGTTTGGGATTGTTCTTTGGTCGAAACGATCGGGGAACGAGAAGTTCGCTAAGAATCTTGATGACAGTTCGGTTGGTCGCAGTGTGAATCGCGCGCAATCTATGCTGGATGAGATCGAGCGCTTCGAACGAGAGTGACGAAAAGTCAGGCAGCCACGGGCGGTTGCATAAACTCAATGGTGGTTCCGTCGGGGTCGCGGACATAAACGACGCGTTTGCCGGCATTCGGACCGGCTTGAAGGGTTTGTGGTTTGCCAGCTGCTTTCCAACCCGATGCTGCAATCGTGCTCAAGACTGCATCGAGATCATCGACGATGAACGCTACGTGTACTGAACCGACATCACATGGGCGAAGATCGACATGTTTGCAGTCGGCTGGTGCGAGGTACTGAAGCAATTCAATTTTGTGACCATAACCCTTGAGCACAGCGATTGAAATTTCAGCGCCAGGCACTCCAGTGATTTCACTGGCGAGCTTGCTAGTCTGGTGTGGCCGATGTGACAGCTCGAAGCCGAGAACATCGCGCCAAAAGGCGAGGGATCGTTCGAGATTCGTGACGGTGATGCCCGTGTGATCGGCCGCGATAATTCGAAATGATCCTCTCGTGCTCATTTTCTGCGCGCGATGAGTTTCGCCACGGATGAACACGGATCAAAGACTTCTTCTGCCTTTATCCGTGAAAATCCGTGTTATTCTGCGACCGTTTGCATTGCCGCGATTACTTTCAATTCGATCGCGATTGGTGTCGGCAGTGCGCCAACTTCGATTGTTGTGCGCGTCGGATTTGGTTTGCCCTCACCGGCGAAATATTCGCCGTAGAGTTTGTTGTAGATTTGGAAATCCTTTTTCATATTGGTGAGAAACACCGTGACATCGACAATGTCGTTCCACTTCGCGCCGGCATCTTCGAGCACCAGCCGCACATTTTCGAACACGGCGCGGCATTGCGTTTCGATATCGTAATTGTCAATCCTGCCACTGGCGTCGAGTGTCACGCCGGGTATTTCCTTGCTGCCCCGCTTGCGAGGCCCGATGCCCGAAAGGAAAAGCAAATTGCCGGTGCGCTTGGCGTGCGGAAACGCCCCGACCGGTTCCGGCGCTCGTGAGCTTTCAATTCCCTTATTCATCCATTGGATGTTATCAGTCGGGCGCAAGTCCGCCACACCGGATTCGTCCGGCGGCGAATTTGTGACCTGCGAAACGCAACTGGCAAAGACCGCGACTCTAAAAACAAGAGCCGCACGATGAAATCATCGTGCGGCTCCGGAGAAACAGATCGTTGCTTTACGAGATGCCTAACATTGAGAGCGTGGGCCGGTCGATTGCTGATGTGACAGCCAATCCGTTGTCAGCTTGGAACGCTGCCAGCGCACGTCGCGTCATCGGTCCGATCGATCCATCGATCGGTCCTGCGTAATAGCCGTCACGCCGCAACTGGCGTTGCACCTGCACAGCGACTCGGTCCGGCGTCAAGCTGGCATAACCGGTGTAGATCGGTCCGTCATATGGATAATACCCGTACGACGAGTAACCCCAGGCCGGATACCAATAGCCGGAGTTCCAATACCACCATCCACCCAGCACGAAGACCAGACTGTTGCCGTAATTGCTCCGGTACCAACCTCGATCGTGGTAAACCCGGTTGTAGTTCCGAAACGGCGCGTAGGCTGCCCCCGAGAATCTGTTACTTCGCCAGGTATTGACGATCCCAATATTGCGGTTCTGGGCGTTTCGCCAGGCTGTTCCGCGTTGGAAACCACGTTGCTGGGCGGTCGCTACCCCTCTCTGGGCGGCGGTCTGCTCCTGCGTAGCTCGAAGTTGACGTTCCCTTGTTGCCGCGACTCCTCGCTCGGCGCGGACCCGGTCACGAGCCGCGCGCTCCCGAACGACCTCTGCTTCTCGACGCGTCCGCGCCGCGTTTCGACTAACGACGGCATGCGAGCTCCGTGTGAATTCGTGGCCACCTCGGGCCGACGCTCTCGTCATGCTTCTCTGCGTTGTGGCCGGCGCGGCTCTTACGTGCGCTGTGCCGCCGCCTCTCATCGCTGCTCCGCCACCTTTGGCTGAAGCCGCGACGTGAGCCCTAGCCGCTCCGCCCTTTTTGCCTTTTTGTTGTGCCGGATCAGGCGCGGCCGAAGCGTTCAGCGCGAAGACCATGCTCCCGGCGCATATTAGATATAGAATACGTTTCATGATTTCCCTTCCTTTGTTCCTTTCCTTTTGGTTTGTCTAAAGTTTGACTACCCCGACAAACCAATTATTCAGTTCCTGAGATTAAGAATCGGGTCTGCGCAGCCGTTTGGCCGCGTGCGTGGAGCAGGAAAATTCGCCGAGTTTCTGTAGCGGAAGTGACAGTTTCCCCCGAACGAAGCCAAGCGGGAATCTGTCAGTTTCCCCTACAGTCGAATCGCCGAAGTTGGGGGGTCGAGTTCGAACTTGGTTTGATGTAGGGCGACATCGTTTCTTGAAGCGTTCTAACGCTGCTGGCGGACGGCCTCGAATAGCACAATAGCTGCGGCCGTCGCCAGATTCAGGCTGCGCGTGCCGTGCATCGGTATGGTGATGCAATTGTCGATGTTGCCCGCGAGTAGATTCTCCGGCAGTCCCTTTGTTTCGCGACCGAACACCAGGAAATCGCCCGGCTGAAACTTCGCATCATAATAAGTCCGGTGAACTTTGGTCGTTAGGAAAAAGTAGCGAGTTCCGGGCGATTGCGCGGCCTGCAAGCCGGGGAACGAATCCCACAGCCGCAGATCGACCTCATGCCAATAATCGAGACCGGCGCGCTTAAGTTGTCGATCCGCCATGGAAAAGCCTAACGGCTTAATCAGATGCAGGGTCGATCGTGTGGCCAGGCAAAGCCGCCCGACATTGCCGGTATTGGGCGGAATCTCCGGTTCGACTAGGACGACGTTGAACACAATTTTCGCCGTAAAAAGTCAAACGCCGTCTGTGCCACCAAATCCTTGAACGTTTCCCGATCCGTCGGGAAAAAGAATTTCCGGGCCATCGTTTCTGACTCCGAAGCGAGCGCGATGTAAACGGTGCCGACCGGTTTTCCCGGCGAACCGCCACTGGGGCCGCCAATCCCGGTCGTCGCCAGCGCGTAGGTCGATTGGGCGCGTGCCCGTGCGCCTTCGGCCATGGCGCGTGCGACCGGTTCACTGACCGCGCCGTGTTGGTCGATCAATCTTGAATCGACATCCAAAATGTCGATCTTCGCTGCGTTCGCATAAGTAACGTATCCGGCGATGAAGACATCGGATGCGCCGGGCACGTTGGTCATCCGATGCGCGAGCAAACCACCCGTGCAGGATTCCGCAACGGCCAGGGTTTCCTTTTTGGCGGCCAGAAGGCTGACCAGAACCTCTTCGAGATTTTCGCCGCTCACAGAATAAATCGAAATTCCAAGCGCTTCTCGGATGATTGTATCTGCGCGCTCAAGACTCGACCGATCACCGACAATGCGAAGATCGACATCTCCCGGTCGCGCGCAATAACCGAGCTCGATTCCAGGAATAGCCAGAATCTTGTCGCCGACTTTTTGTTCCACGAGCGATTCGCCAATTCCGGCGATGCGATAGGCGCGTCGATCCAGCGAGGCGGATAGCGGAACGATCGTGCGCAAGATCGACAATACAGATGTGCGAAACATCGGTTGCAACTCGCGCGGCGGTCCGGGCAAGACAAAAATGTGCGGCGACGAGAACCTGGGATTGATGTTCGCTCGCAAATACAGACCGGAAGCGCTCCCGTGCTCGTTCGGAAGAACCTGCGCGCCGGCTGGAACATCGGCCTGACGCGCGATGCTTGCGGTCCATTTGATTTTGCGAACCGCGAGCCGTTGTCTGAGCGATTCCAAAAGTTGCCCATCCTGGCACAGTTGCAGTCCGAGCAAATCGGCCACGATTTCGCGCGTAATATCGTCGCTGGTAGGTCCGAGCCCGCCAGTCACGAACAAAATCTCGCAGTGCGGAAACAAATCGCTCAGCGCATGGCGGATGGCCTCGCCATCGGGAACGGTGCGCTGTTCCTCTACCCGCAGACCGAGCGAAAAAATCTCGCGAGCGATGAAGTCGAGATGCGCATTGACAACATCGCCGAGCAAAAGCTCGGTGCCAGTGTTGAGGACGACGCAGCGCATGTGGGAGCAAAAGCAAACGTCCAACGCCCAACGCCGAACGTCCAACGCCGAATTCAGAAATGGAAGAAGCGCCACCCTCTCTGAATTCGAGATTCGGTGTTCGGTTTTGGTGTTCGGCGTTTGCCTCGTCCGTCAGGCCGCGTCTTTGTCTTGCTTCTTGCGAACGAGCGGGAGCTTTTTGCCTTCGACCACGGCGCGATTGATCGTGACCTCGGCGATGTCTTCGCGGCTCGGCACATCGTACATGATGTCGAGCATGATCCGCTCGAGCATCGAACGCAGCGCGCGGGCTCCGGTTCCTTTCGTGACCGCTTGCGCGGCGAGAGCGCGGAGCGCGTCTTTGGTCATGGTCAGGCGGACGCCTTCCATGGCGAAGAGCTTGGTGTATTGCTTCACCATCGCGTTCTTGGTTTCGGTCAGAATAGCAACCAGCTCGTCTTCCGTTAGGGCATCGAGCGAAGTCACAACCGGTAAACGGCCGATGAATTCCGGAATCATCCCAAACCCGAGCAAGTCTTCCGGTTCGACGTGGCGGACGGCCTCCTTGCGCAGCGCTTCTTCCACTTCCAGCGTCGGACTGCCGAACCCCATCACCTTTTGGCCGATCCGTCGTTGAATGATTTTGTCGAGACCGATGAAGGCCCCGCCGCAGATAAAGAGAATCTTCTCGGTGTTGACCTGAATGTATTCCTGGTGCGGATGTTTGCGGCCACCCTGCGGCGGGACATTGCAGGTGCTGCCTTCCAAAATCTTAAGCAGCGCCTGCTGGACACCTTCGCCGGAAACATCACGAGTGATCGATACGTTATCGGTTTTGCGCCCGATCTTGTCGATCTCGTCAATGTAAACGATTCCGATCTCGGCCCGTTTCACATCGTAATCGGCATTTTGCAGCAATCGCAAAATGATGTTCTCGACGTCTTCACCGACGTAGCCGGCTTCGGTCAGCGTCGTGGCGTCGGCGATGCAAAATGGAACATCGAGTATCTTGGCCAGGGTCTTGGCTAGGAGCGTTTTGCCGGAGCCGGTCGGACCGACTAACAAGATGTTGCTCTTCTCGATCTCAACATCCGCCAGCGGATCGGGTTGAAACGCGGCCGAGGAATCGGCCGACGGCGCCGCGGGTTGCAACACTCGCTTGAAATGATTATGAACCGCGACCGAGAGCGTTTTTTTTGCCACGTCCTGGCCGACCACGTATTGATCGAGCGCGCGACGGATGTCCGCCGGCTTTGGTACCCGAATCGAGGAGGACTGACGCCGCGCATCCTCGGTCAGTTCTTTGTCGAGAATGCTTTTGCAAACGTTGATGCAGCTATCGCAGATGTAAACGCCCGGGCCGGCGATCAACTTGCGGACCTCGGCGTGGCTCTTGCCACAAAACGAGCACATCGTGAGGTTAGATGCTCGTGCCATATCGTGCCCGTAAACTGAGCAGCTTCTATTCCCGCCCCGCCGGCTCGCTCGGCGTTGCGCCGTCGAGCTTTACTTCTTTGCGCGACTTGATCACTTCATCCACCAGTCCGTAGGCCTTGGCCTCCTGCGCCGACATGTAATAATCGCGGTCGGAATCGGCCCGCACCTGTTCCTCCGGTTTGCCGGTGTGCTGCGCGATGATGCTGATCAGGCGCTTCTTCAATTTAAACATGTAATCGACCTGGCGCTCGACGTCGCTGGCCGCGCCCTGCGCCCCGCCGGAGACCTGATGAATCATGATGTCCGAATTCGGCAAAGCGAAACGTTTGCCTTTCGTGCCGGAGCAGAGCAACACGGCCGCCATGCTCGCGGCCATGCCCAGGCAATACGTGGTCACGTCGCACGTGAGAAATTGCATCGTGTCATAAACAGCCAGGCCCGCCGTGACTGAGCCGCCGGGCGAATTGATGTAAATGTTGATGTCCTTCTTCGAGTCCTCCATTTGCAGGAAGAGCAATTGCGCGATCACCAGGTTCGCGATGTGATCGTCGATCGGCATTCCGATGAACACGATCCGATCTTTCAACAAACGCGAATAGATATCGTAGCTGCGCTCGCCACGTCCGGTCTGCTCCACCACCATCGGAACCAGCACCGACTGGGACAAATTTCTGCTTGAAGAACTCATGATTTTTTCTCTGCGGCCGTATTTTCTACAGCCGGCTCGACGCTAACATTTGCCTTCAGGAAAGCAAGGGTCTTGCCGAGCAGAATCTGTTCCGCCAAGGTGTTGAGCTGATCGTGTTCCTCCAGTTCGCGCCGCATTTTATCCACCGCCATGTCATAGCGCGCCGCTTCCTCCCGCACCCGAAGATCGACATCTTCCTTTGTGACCCGAATGTTTTCGCGCTCGGCGATCCGGTGCAGAATGAAATTCGTCTTCAACCGATGGGCTGCTACTCCCGCCGCGCCATCAATTAGCTCCTTTTCTTTTTCTTTCAGCATCTCATCGGTTACGCCGCGCTCGCGATTTCGCTGCACCAGCTCGGTCAACGCTCGCCGCGTCTCGTTTTGCAGCAACGCCGGCGGCAAATCGAACTTCGTCCCCTCATGCAGATATTTTACGATCTGCGATTCCTTGGCGCGATCGACTTCGTGTTCTTTCCCGTGCTCGAGATCGTGCCTGATCATGTGGCGAAGATCGATCAGCTTCTTTCCCGGCGCGAGTTTCTCCGCCAGCGCGTCATCCAATGGCGATAAGACTTTCTCCCGAATCTCGCGTAGAGTGACACTGTAATCGGCTTTTTTCCCGGCCAGCTCTTTCACCATAAAGTCGCCCGGAAAATCGACAATCACCAGCCGCGTTTCATCGCGTTCTTGCCCAACGAGTTGATCGCAAAACTTTGGCAGAAAATTGTCTGGCGTGAGGTGAAGCCAGAATTTCTTTCCACCATACAGATTCTTGCTCGCTTCCGGCGCAATCTCACTCACCGGTTTGCCTTCGACCGCGCCCTCGAAATCGAGCACGGCGAAGTCTCCCATCCGCAGCTCCCGGTCCGTCACTTCGACAAAGTCCGCCGCCTGCTCGCGCAACCGTTCCATCGTCTCGTCGATCTCCGTTTCGGAAACTTTTGTGTCCGGCAGTTGCACCGGGATGTTTTTGTATTCGGGCAGCTCAAATTCCGGCTCGGTCACTACCGTGGCGCGAAACCGCATCGACTTGTCCTCCCCAAAAGTCACCTCCTCGATATTGGTCAAGGATGCGACCCGCAATCGCTCGCGCTCGACCGCGTCGTGATAACTTTTCGAGACCAGCGTTTTCGTCAATTCATCTTGAATTTCCTTGCGAAACCGTTTGTCGATCACGGATCGCGGCGCCTTGCCCGGTCGATAACCCGGAATCTTGGCCACGCGCGCAAACGAATTCGCGATCGCATCCCATTCCCTGGAAACTTCTTCCGGCGGCAATTGAATATGCAGTTTCGAAACAAACCCCGGCTGTTTATCGACATCGACCTTCATTAAGGAAGTCGACTTTACCGGCGCAAGAATGCTTCCGCAAACGAGCACGAAATCCGCGCCTGCGAAAAACCACAAAAAAGCGCCAAATGTGGAGGCGTCCGCGCCGTCGGCGCCCACTCTATTATTCCTTCGGGGTCTTTCGTGTTCCCGCGGTCCGCAGTCAATAGCTCGTAGTTTGGCTTGCAGAAATTTCCGCCCGGCAGCATTTTGGCTAACGTTGCAACGAGTATGATTATTATTGCGCAACCCAACGCCACCGAAGTCCAGATCAACCGCATCGTGGCTCGCGTGCGCGAGCTCGGGCTCGACGCGCAAATCAGCCGGGGCGCGTCGCGCGTTATTATTGGCGTGATCGGGCCGGAAGCGCTGCTGCGCGAAAAACCGATTGCCACCATGCCGGGCGTGGAAGCAATCGTGCCCGTCCTCAAGCCCTATCGGCTCGCTTCGCTTGAGTCGCGGACACCGTCATCGGTCGCCGTTGGCCATGTCCGAGTCGGCGGGAACGAGGAGGTGGTTCTGATTTCGGGGCCGTGCTCGGTTGAAAGCAGCGAGCAGATTTTGTCGATCGCGAAGATCGTGAAGGATGCCGGCGCGAAGATTCTCCGCGGCGGCGCATTTAAGCCGCGCACTTCGCCATACAGTTTTCAAGGCTTGCGTGAAGAAGGACTGCGGTTCCTGGCCGAAGCGCGCGCGGAGACGGGGCTTCCGGTCATCACGGAAATCATGGATGCGCGCGATCTGCCGGTGATCGAGAAATATGCCGATTGCCTTCAGATCGGCACGCGCAACATGCAAAACTTTTCGCTCTTAAAAGAGATTGGCCGGAGCCGCTTGCCTGTGCTGCTCAAGCGTGGATTCAGCGCTACGCTGAACGAATTTATTATGAGCGCGGAATACATTTTGAACGAGGGCAACATGAACGTGCTGTTGTGCGAACGCGGAATTCGCACCTTCGAGACGGCAACGCGTTATACACTCGATCTGAGCGCGGTGCCGCTGTTGAAAATGAAAACGCACCTGCCGGTGATTGTCGATCCCACCCACGCCCTCGGCGTCCGAGAGGTTGTGCCGCGGATGGCGCTGGCCGCCGTCGCGGCCGGGGCCGATGCGCTCATGATCGAGGTCCACGATTCGCCCGAGCTGGCCAAAAGCGACGGCGACCAGGCGCTTACTCCGGATATTTTTGCCGAACTCGTTCCGCGCCTGCGCGCGGTTGCGGCGGCCATCGGTCGCGCGTTATAGTCTGAGAAAATGCACTGGTTAGGCCGGCATCGATTGTCGATCCTCGCCGCCATCTGTTTCTTCTGGACGGCGCTGGTGATGGGTGTGTTTTTCGTCCCCGATATTCCATTTTTCTCAAAGGTTTGGCAGGGCCAGCGCCGGTTTGAAGATTTGCTTCGCCAGGAGGGGCGAAAAACAAAAACGCGCGATGACTTTGTTTTTCTCGGGATCGATCAAACGACGCTGGAATTCCAACGGTTCGATGATGCGCAGGTAGCGAACAGTCGGGCGTTGCAATTGATGGAGGAGCGGCCGTTTCCGTGGTCGCGCGAGGTGTGGGCACTCTTGCTCGATCGATTATTTCAAGCCCGGGCGCGGCTCGTGATCTTCGACATGATCTTTAGCCCGCCCAATGATGGGGATGCGGCGTTTCGCGCGGCCCTCGATCGCTACCGCGATCGGGTCGTGATCGGCGCAAACTTCGATTTGTCCAATGTGCAGCAGACAGATCGAGTCGCCGCGGTTAGGATTGCGCCTAACGCATCGTTGATCCCGCCGCCGCAGTTGGAGGACAAACGCGTCGGTTACGTTGTCTTCTTTCCCGACGCGGTCGATCAAAAAATTCGCCGGATGCGTTACACCCTGACCGATCGCCAACTCGCGTTCATGCCGCCGCATCCGGACGAAGTCCCATACGAATCGCTCAGCGCTCGCGCTCTGGTTCAGCTCGGCCGCAGTGATGCCGTGCCGCGAGATTTAAAGCCGCATCTGATTCGGTTCACCGCGCTCGATGCTTATCTGCCCGATCCGCTCTGGCATGTCTTCGATCCTGCCTTTTGGCGGGCCAATTATGCGAATGGAAGATTCTTTAAGAACAAAATCGTGATGATCGGGTCCTCCGCGCAGATTCAGCACGACGTCTTCGATACGCCGATGAGTCCGGAAACACCCGGGCCGGTCCTTCACCTGAACGCCATCGCTACTGCGCTCGATCACGAGTTTCTCTACGAAACTCCGCTGGTTCTGCGCTTCGTTACGGTCGGCGTCTTCGGCGCGCTGGCCTGGTTGCTTCTTGCTTTCGTGCGGCGCGCCCTGTTAAACATGGTCTTGCTCGCTGGGATCAGCGGCGCTTATCTCGGCCTCGCCCGCCTCGCCTACGATCACTGGGGATTCTTTCTCATCGTCGTGCCGACGCTCTCGGCCTTTCTTTTGAGCGGTGTTTTTGGACTGGCTTTTGACTTCACGCTCGAACGTCTGGAAAAACTGCGGACGCGTCGGACACTGGAGCGTTACGTCTCGAAGAACCTGGTGAAGGAAATTCTGGAGAACCCGAGCGGGTTTTACAGTTCGTTGTTAGGCGCGCGCAAGCCGGTCACCGTCCTCTTTTCCGATCTGGTTGGTTTCACCACGTTATCGGAGAAAGCCGATCCGGCCGCGCTGGTCAAACAGCTGAACCGCTATTTGAGCAGCATGGTGCCGATGGTTTTCGATAACGGCGGCACGCTCGACAAATTTATCGGGGACGCCATCATGGCGGTTTGGGGCAATGTGACGAGTCATGGGGTGTCCGACGATGCAAAGGCGGCGGTGCGCGCGGCGCTCGGGATGCGGCATGAAATGCGCAAGCTGAATTCGGCATGGCAATCAGAGGGAGTCATCCCGCTCGCCTTTGGGGTCGGTATTAATCAAGGCGAGGCGGTGGTGGGTAACATCGGTTCGTATGCCCCGCACGAACGGCTCGACCCAACCGTGATCGGTGACGCGGTGAATCTCGCTTCGCGATTGGAAGGGCTCACCCGCATTTATGGCGTGGATATTTTGCTCGGAGCAACCGTCGCTGAATATGTGCATGATGAATTTTATTTGCGATCGGTCGCGCGCGCCCAGGTGAAAGGGAAAACCGCGCCGGTGGACATCTTCGCCTTGATCGGCGCACGCAATGAAGATATCGATCCCGAGTTCTTGAAATGGCTGGAGACGTATGAGGAGGCGATCCTGAAATTCCGCAGCCGCGATTTCAAACAGGCCAAAATTTTGTTCTCGCGTTTCCTCGAATTTTACCCCGACGATTTCCTGGCCAAAATGTATCTCGACCGCGCCTTGGAATACGAAAAGGTGCCACCGGACCACGCCTGGAATGCGGTGGAGGTGTTCGAGAAGAAGTAGAGGCCCAAAACGTCCAACTCAGAGCAGGTAGCGACGAACCTGGACCTCGATGATGATCGATGCTTGATCTTTTCAATTGAAGCAGTATGTTGTATCAATTGAAACATGAAAGCTGCCACCCTTGAGAGAAAAACGGCTCGCCCAAGAAAAGCGGAGCATCCGCACGAACTAATTCGCCGGATCGAAAAGGGCCTGCCCTTTCGCGAGCTGGAGGATTTACAGGCGCAGCTCGATCTGCCGCTGGAACAACTCGCCGAGAAACTGTCGTTCTCGCGCGCGACGTTGCACCGACGGAAAGTGGCCGGGCGCCTGTCGCCGGACGAATCGGACAAGGTGAATCGATATGCGGAATTATTCGCCCATGCGCGGAAAGTTTTTGGCAGCATCGAAAAAGCGCGGGCCTGGCTGAAATTTCCGCAGTGGGGTTTGGGCCGCGTGGTTCCGCTCGATTACGCCAAAACGGAGGTGGGCGGGCGCGAGGTCGATAATTTGCTAGGCCGAATCGATTACGGCGTGTATAGCTGAGCGCGATGGCTTCGGGGTGGCGCATTGTGCGTGCGGCTCGGGCGACGACGGCTTTGAGCGGCGAAGGGCCATGGCGATATGGTGGTCGCTGGAATTCGCCCGGTGTTCGCGTGGTTTACCTGAGCGAACATCAATCGACCGCGGCTTTGGAAACCTTCGTGCATCGCGAGCCATTCGAAAGCGAGGAGGGCTTCAAAGCCTTCTATTTCGAGTGGCCAAGGGTGCTAACCGAGATTTTCCCGCCTGAGAAACTGCCTCCGGACTGGAACGTTGTGCCAGCCTCAATATCAACCCGAGAAATCGGGGATCGATGGGTCCGCGAAAATCGCTCGGTTGTGCTGGCGTTGCCCAGTGTGATCGTGCCGGCGGAAACGAATTTCCTGTTAAATCCAGCGCACCGGGAATTCCGGCGGATCAAGATTCATCCGCCTATCGATTTTTCTTTCGATCCACGCTTGGTCGGACGATAATCAATAGAGAAGATTTTTTCTACTCGCGAATCACCCGCCTTCGCTTCTGCTACTCCGAAGGCTTTCGCGAGCAGGCGGGCGAGGCAGGCGCGAATTGGTGCGAATCCGAGAAACGGTGGAAGCAGACTTCCCCAAAAATCTCGGCCGTTTTGGAAACCGCCGGTTGGAGTCAAGGAGTGACGGCTTCCCAGCCGTCAAGAACAAAAAGGGCGGCTGCCCAAGCCGTCGTTCCTTGAGCTGCTCGGCGCAATCGATGGTTTCTTTTTCTCCGCGCAAGAGTAAGGATTGCGCGTGCAAGAGGCGCCGAAGAAATTTCATTTCCTGGGAATCAGCGGGACCGCGATGGGAGCGGTCGCGGTGGCGTTGGGTGAGCGCGGATTTACCGTCACCGGGTCGGACGAGAACGTCTATCCGCCGATGTCGATCTTTCTGGAAGAAAGAGGGATCGCGCTGAAGGAAGGCTTCCGCCCGGAAAATATCCCCAACGATGTCGATGTTGTGGTGGTTGGTAACGCGATGAAGCGTGGCAACCCGGAAGTGGAAGCGGTGCTCAATCGCAAGCTGTTTTATCTCTCGCTCCCGGAAGTCCTGAAGAACTATTTCCTGCGCGGACGCCACAATTTGGTCGTGACCGGAACGCACGGAAAGACCACCACGACTGCGCTGCTGGCGTGGATCATGGAAAAAGCCGGTCGCAACCCCGGTTTTCTCATCGGCGGGATTCCAAAAAATTTCGGTGAAGGCGCGCGGCTGAATGATTCGAAATATTTCGTGATCGAGGGCGACGAATACGACACGGCGTTTTTCGATAAGCGCTCGAAGTTTGTGCATTACCTGCCGGAGCTGGTGATCGTGAACAACATCGAGTTCGATCACGCCGACATCTTTCGGACCATCGACGACGTCAAGACGAGCTTCCGCCATCTGCTGCGGATTGTTCCGCAAAACGGAATGGTTCTACTCAACGGCGACGATCCGAATTGCATCGACGTGGCCGGCGAATGCCTGGCCCAGATGATCGAGATCGGTTTTTCGGAAAATTGCGCGGAACGGATTCGTGAAGCGGTCTGTTCGCCTAACGGATCGAGTTTTAAGCTGGGCGAGGAGACGTTCGAGATTCCGCTCGTCGGCGAGTTCAACGTCCGCAATGCGGCGATGGCGATCACGGCTGCGCGTTTTTACGATGTTCCGAAAGCGAAGATCGACAGTGCGCTGGAGAGTTTTGCCGGGATTGCGCGGCGCCAGGAGGTGCGCGGTGAAGCGGGCGGGGTGAAAGTGATCGACGATTTTGGGCATCATCCCACCGCGATTTCGCAGACGCTCGCGGCGCTACGCCATCGTTTCCCGGGCCAACGGCTTTGGGCGATCTTCGAGCCGCGCTCAAATACGACCCGCCGCGCCGTTTTTCAGAAGCAATTGCCGGAAGCGTTTGAGCTGGCCGATGGGGTTTTCATTTCGCAGGTCGCCCGGCTCGAACAGATTCCGGAAAAGGAACGGCTCAATCCGGAAGCGGTGGTTGAAGCGATCGCGAAATCGGGACGCCCGGCCTTTTACGAGGCGAACGCGGACACGATTATCGATCGAATCGTGCCGATGTTGAAATCGCGGGATGTGGTGATCGTGTTTAGCAACGGCGGGTTCGATGGAATTCATGAGAAATTGCTCAGAAGATTGCGCGAAAACTGTAGCGGCGGTCTGTGACCGCCGAAGCGATGACCGTCGAAAATCACAAGCCACGACTGCGCCGTCTTGAGCTCATATACTTGCACGCGCCAAAATACTTTATCACCGCGTGCACGCATAATCGCCGGAGAATCCTCGCGATTCACACCGCGCATGAAAGTTTTCTGCATTTCGCGAACCAAGGTCCTAACTATGGCGCCTGGATTGGCGGCTACGTTCTCATGCCCGATCACGTTCACGCCTTCGTCGCAATCGATGATCAAAGACTAAATCTCTCGGCTTGGGGCAAATCGTTCAAAAACTCGATTTCAAAAACCCTGCGTCAAAACGGCATTGCTTCGCCGCATTGGGAAAAGACGTTTTTCGACCATCTCCTTCGTAGCGCAGAGTCCTACAGGCAGAAATGGCATTACGTTCGGGACAATCCTGTACGAGCCGGGCTTGTAAGCAGGTGGGAAGATTGGCCCTTCCGCGGCGAAGTTTTTCCGCTCGAATATCGCTCTGATCGTTAAAAGCTCGGCGGTCATAGACCGCCGCTACAGCTGCTTTGCGGCGCTCGTGTGATCGTGCACGATGCGCCAACCCTCGGTGAATTTGCGCAGGATCAGAGTAAATCTTCCATGCGGTTTGCCTGGCACGCCGGAGCGTCGCGAAGGCGGCTCGTTAACGCCTTTCAATTGCCAACGGCCGAGCACGACGGCGGCATCCGCTGAGAGCAGCGTGATTTCCAGGTCAGAAAACGCAAGCGTGCCCATTTTCCCGCGATCGGAATACTTGTTCTTATAGCGGTCGCGCACTGTCTGCCAGCCGCGCGTGACTTCGTCTCCGGAGACGAACCGGGTGAGATCGGAGCGCCAGTAGCCGTTCATAAACGCGTCGATATCTCCCCGGTTCCACGCCTCTTGTTGGGCTTTCAGGACGGAGCGAATTTCGTCCGCCCCATCGGGCGCAGCGTTCGCGGGAATGGTTGCTGCTTCGAAGATGGTTGCTGCGAGGAGAACGATGCAAATTTTCGGCAACATCAATAATTTTTCTAACGCCGACCCACCGGAATTGTCCAGCATAGAAGCCGCCGAAGATTTGGAAGCGAACGCCGAACGCCCAAGCCGAACACCGAACGTCGAACTCAATTTCTGCATTCGGACGTTGGGCGCTCGCCGCGGCGGAGCCGGTCTACGGCGGGGGCGGGTTGGATGTTGGACGGTTGCAAGTCCTCCGAGAAATGGTTCCTAGGCGAAGTGGGTTGACCATGGTATGGTGAATAAGTAAATACGACCGTGCTGAAACTTTATTACGCAATCGGCGTGCTTCTGGCGGCCTGCACTCTGGCTTTCGGTCAGGGGACCAAACCAGTCTCGCCTAAAACCAAACTCAGTCCGGACCAGTCGAATCCCCCTGCTGTCGCAGCCGCGACGCCGCAGCAGCCAGCGCCGCCGGCGGCGCGGGTGCCGCGTCCATCCGGCGGCTCTACTCCAGTCCGCCTGCAATATCCCAACAGCGATGTCACCGACGTGCTTCGCCTCTACGAGACGCTCACCGGCACGAAGCTGGTGATGGACAACTTCGTCCAGGGCAAGGTCAACATTAATCTCTCCAAAGAAGTCCCGGCCGACGAAGCGATCAAGATCATCGAGATGAATCTCCTCATGAACGGCTTCTCGCTGGTTCCGGCTGAGGATGACATCGTCAAGGTGATCGGCACCGGCAAAAATCCGCGCACAGCCGGTATCCCGGTGGTTTCGGATGAATCGGATATTCCGGAGGGCGAACACGTCATCAGTTATCTCTTCAAATTGCGCTATGCTGATCCGCACGGAATTGCAGCAGGTGCTCGGCCAATATCTGTCGCCGCCCCAGCCGTACACCTCGTTTCTGGCGTTGCCGAAATCGGGCAGTCTGCTCGTCACGGAAAACACGGCGGTGATTCGCAAGCTCGTGTCGGTGATCGATCAGGTCGATATTCCGCCGGCAGAAGTGGTGAGCGAATTCATCAAGCTCGAGCGCGCCGATGCGAGCAAGGTGGTCGATCTTCTGAATCAGATTTTCGAGAAAGGGAATCAACCCGGCGGCGCACAACCACCTGGAATGCCGCCGAACGTGGGGGTGCGCGGTGTCCGGTATCAGCCGAACCCGGCAAAGAGTCGAGAGCGATCTGGGCGGGTTAACCGCGCTGACCGAGGAATCGATCGTGGTGGGCAAGATCAAGATCACGGCCGATGTGCGCACGAACCGGATCCACGTTGTCACGCGCCCGATCAACATGCCGTTTATCCGCAAATTGATCGGGGAGTTCGATGCCAACGTCGAGTTTGCCAAGCCGGTCACGCGGTATCCTGAAGTACATTTCGGCGGGCGATGTTTTGCCCGTCCTCGTCCAGGCTTTGACCGAACCCGGCGAAGAAGGCGGGGCCGGCGCACAACCGGCGCGGGCGGCAACCGCAACAGCAGCAACAACAGCAGCAGCGTCGTAATCAGACGAACACGAACAATCCGTATCAGCAAACCTCGACTACAGGAGGCGAAGGCGGCTCACTCAACATCAGTGAAGAGCTCCAGACCAATGCGGTCGATACGACGCCAAAGGCAGTTACGATTGGCAACACCAAGCTCATCGCGGATCAGCGCGCGAACTCGATTATCATCCTCGGCAACCGCGAAGTGGTGGTAAAGGTGCAAAAAATTCTCGATGAAATGGACGTAAGAGCGCCTCAGGTCGCGCTGAGCACGGTGATCGGCGAGTTGACACTCAGCAATGACGAAGAATTTCGGCGTCGATTACTTTGCAAAGTACAATAAGAAGGTTCGTCGGAATCTCCCACAACAACTCTGTATTTGCTACTAACGCCCCGGCGATTCCAATTCCTTCTGCCGCTCCATCGGTCTCACCTGGAATCCTCAGTGGATCGAGTGTGATCGATCCAGCGAATCTGATCAATTTCAGTCAAATTATTCAGAGCGTAGCGAAGTGGAACAAATGTTTATGTCGCTGCCGGTAATGCTTTCGCGTCGATTGTGCACCTGCTGGAAGCTACCGGACGCTTTAAGGTGATATCGCGGCCGACGGTTTTCACGAGCAACAACAAGAAAGCGATTATCGCATCCGGACAGGAAGTTCCAGTTCCGGTAAATACGCTTGACAAATGCGAACATTGCAGGGGGTGTAAATAACACAGCTGCTGTTGCGTCGAGCATTGAGTACAAGAAGGTCGCACTACAGCTCGAGGTCGTGCCACTCATCAATTCTGACAAGGAAGTGTCGCTTGATATTCTCCAGAAGATCGACAGCATTGTGGTAGGTGGAAATGTAGACATCAGTGGCAATTCTATTCCAACTATTGACACGCGTTACATCCGCACAAATGTTTCCGCTGCCGAACGGATCCACCATCATCCTTGGCGGGTTGATCGACGGAGAGCAACGGGAAGAACTACCAAGGTATTCCTTATCTTTCGCGCATTCCCCTATCTGGGCGCACTCTTCCGCTAGACAGCGGGTACTAAATCGCGGCACGAGCTGATCATTCTTATGTGTCCGGAAGTGACCTTGACGAAGCTGGATCTCTTATCGGCTGCGACAGAAATGGGAGGGCAAAACCCATTTTGGGCCGGAAATTGATCAGGGTGAATGTCCGGATTGCCCGCCCAGGGCGAGTGAAGGCAAAGAACTGGGGCCGCTGCCGCCGCCTGATCTGCCTGCAGTGAAAGACGTAGTTCGAGAAAAGTGAACCTGATATGAAAAAGCTAATTCTAATCGCGTTGTTGATTGGCTTGAGGACGGCGTCTGCGCCAATTCGGAGAGGTCTTAGTTGGGGCGATCCGCTTTTTCATTCCAGCGATCCATTGGCTGCGCGAGATGAATTAGGATTGTTGCACCAAGGCCGCATCATAAACGATACCGATTTCGCGCCGAGATATCGTTGCCGTTGGGAGTATTACTTTAAGGCTTCTGAGCAACTGGTTGTGCAACCGGCGTACGTCGGCGCGTTGCAACGCGATCTGACGCGTTTGGGCTATTATTGCGGGCCTATTGATGGCGTATTTTCCGATCAAGTCGGCGATGCGATCGCCCGATTCCAGAAGAATTACTCCATGCGTGTCACAGGCACACTCACCATTCCCGTGCGACGAGCATTGCATTTGCCGTAATTTCTCCGCCATTGAAAAATGAATGCGCCGGTTAGCCAGTCTGTCATCGATTTGCTTCGTCGCGAGCGGGGTTCCTTCGCGCGAGGAAGCGGCTGCAGCTCGTCTCCGGTCTGAACGGCGGATCGTGGACGGGGCAGGTGCTCGATTCCGGCAAGGTCGATGAGAACCAGTTTCTCAACGTCATCGGCGCTCATTTCCACGTGCCGGTAATCGCCCTCGACCCGAAGACGATCACTCGAGAAACATTGTCGATCCTGCCGAGCCGGTTCGTTTTCCAACACCAGATCCTGCCGATCGAGATCAAAGAGAACTCGGTTGTGCTTGGGACCTACGACCTCTTTAACTCAATCGGCCGGCAATTGGCGTCGCAGCTTTTGAAAAAACCAGCGGAATGGGTGCTGGTGCCGCGCACGCAATTGTTGCGCGCGATGAAGACGCTCTACGGCGTCGGCGCGGAGACGTTCGACGAGATTCTAAAAACGAACCGCGGCTACGAAGCGCTTCAGGACACCGAAACCGCGATCGAGCTGAACGCAGATGACCCGGAAGCGTCGGTCGTGAAATTCGTGAACCAGATTATTCGCGAAGCCATTGCCGAGCGCGCGACCGATATTCACGTCGAGCCGCTGGAGAATGATCTCCGAATTCGTTACCGGATCGACGGAATCCTGCACGAGGTGGCTGTGCCGCCGCAATTGCGCGTGCTGCAATCGGCCATCATCTCGCGCTTGAAAGTGATGGCACACATGGACATCGCCGAGCGGCGGCTCCCGCAGGATGGCCGGATGAATTTGCATTCCAACCGTCAGGAGATCGACGTCCGCGTCTCGACTATCCCGACCGTGAACGGCGAATCGATCAGCTTGCGTTTGCTCAGCCGCGGCGAACAACAATTCGGCTTCGACCGGCTCGATCTGAGCCAGGAGCAGGAAACGGTCATCCGCAGCCTGCTCGCCCAGCCTAACGGAATCATTTTGCTGACCGGTCCGACCGGCTGTGGAAAATCGACCTCGCTCTACTGTTTTCTCAGCAGTATTAATTCGGTCCAGCGCCGTATCATTACGATCGAAGAACCGGTAGAATATCGCTTGCCGGGGGTGTCGCAGATCGACGTGAAACCGGAGATCAACCTCACCTTCGCGAAAGGGCTGCGCCACATTTTGCGACAGGACCCGAACGTGGTGATGGTGGGAGAAATTCGCGACGTGGAGACCGCAGACATCGCCATTCGCGCGGCCATGACCGGTCACCTCGTCTTTAGCACTCTGCACACGAATGATGCCGTCGGGGGCATCACCCGTTTGATCGACATGGATGTCGAGCCGTTTCTGCTCGCGTCCGTGGTCAAAGCGTTCATCGCCCAGCGACTCGTTCGCACCATTTGTCCGGAGTGCACCGAGCTGGTCGAGTATCCGCGCGATTACCTTTCCGAGATCGGTGTCCCCGTGCGAGAACTCGGCACGATCTTCTCACGCGGGCGCGGCTGTGATCATTGCCGGCAGACCGGCTATCAGGGGCGCGCGGCCATCTATGAAATCTGCGTCATTACCGAGCCGTTGCGGAAATTGATCATGCGCAGGTCAGATGGCGGCGAGCTGAAACAATGTGCCGTGACCGGAGGGATGGAAACACTGCGTCAGGACGGCTGGCGTCGCGTGGCGCAGGGCAAGACGACCATCGAAGAAGTCGTGCGCGTCACGCAGACCGACGAGGTCATGGCGGAAACGACGGTCGAGAGCGTGCCGGTTGTCGGACGCTAACAAGCCGCGTCGCTCCGAACATTAGGCGTTCGGCATTGGACATTGGGCTTTTGACGTTTGTTTTCTTCGACGAATCCGGAAAACGCCTACCGCTCAATTAGGAGGGAGAAAGCGCAGTCGCGCCGCATTTCATTCGAGCTTGGTCATCTATCTTCACATTTACGTCGCTGGCTCGACGTGCACCAAGACATCTGCGATGCGCGGATCGGTCTGTTGGATGGCGCGCTTTACTTCGTGGGCGATGTGATGGCCTTCGCGAACGGAAATGTTGCCGTCTACTTTCACGTGAAGATCGACATAAAAGCTCAGACCCATTTTCCGGACGCGATTCTTGTCGATCTCGACTACTCTCGGAACGGATGCGGCCGCGTCGCGAACAAGATCGACAATGTCGCCAGTCGGAGCGGTGTCCATGATCTCCTGCAAAGCGGGACGCAACAATCGAACGCCGTTCGCCGCGATGACGGCGCACGCAAATAGCGCGGCCCAATCATCCGCGCTCTGCCATCTTTCGCCGCCGATGAGCGCAACGGAAATACCGATGAATGCCGCGGTCGAGGTGAGCGCGTCACTGCGATGATGCCAGGCATCGGTTTGAACGGCGGTACTTTCCACATTGCGTCCGATGCCATTGACATAACGAAACATGATTTCTTTGACCACAATGACGACGATGAGAATACCGAGCGTGAACGGAGCGGGCCCGTGGTGCGGTGTTAGTATTTCGCGAACGCTTTCAACCGCTAAGCCGGCCGCGGCCAGGAGCACACCGAACGCCACCACCACGGCCGCGATCGGCTCCGCTTTGCCGTGTCCGTAGGGATGTGTTTCGTCCGGTGGCCGCGCCGCAAATTTTAACCCCCCCCAGATGACTAACGAACCGGCGATGTCGAGCGCGGATTCGATGCCGTCGGCGATAAGAACGTAGGCGTTGCCGAGAATGCCGCCGATAATTTTTGCCGCGGCGAAAGCGAGATTGATCAGCATGCCGACCAGCGCGACGCGCGCGCCGGTTTGCAGATTGTTTACGACAGGCTGAGGATGCGACGCCGAATTCATCGAATGAGAGAGACAATAAAGGTTGTTGTTTACGAAAGGCACGGAAATCCGGCAGACGTTTTGCAAATTAAGACTGAGCCGTGGCCAAAAGCCGAGCGGGGCGAGGCCGTCGTCGAGCTGCGGGCCGCGCCGATTAATCCGGCAGATCTGAACGCGATCGAAGGCAAATATCCGGGCCGGCGTGAAGTGCCAGCCGTGCCCGGATTCGAAGGGGCAGGCGTGATTGTCGATCTCGCCGCAGCGAGTCCGTCCGCTGGCGGACTTGGCTCGGATACGAAGAACCTGTCGCCAGACGATCTTGTCATTTTGCCGCACAACATCGGGACCTGGCGCGATGCCGTTGCGGTGAAAGCCGACGAGCTCGTTGTCGTGCCGGCAGGCATCGAGCCGGTTCACGCCGCGACGCTGAAGATTAATCCGTTAACCGCGTGGCGATTGTTGCATGGTTACGTCGAGCTCAAACCCGGCGATTGGTTGATCCAAAACGCGGCCAATTCCGCTGCGGGCCGCGCCGTGATCGAGATCGCTCACGAACTCGGTTACAAAACGGTGAACGTTGTCCGCCGCGCCGAGTTGATCGACGAATTGCGCGCCCAGGGCGGCGATGTCGTTCTGGTCGATGGTGAAAATCTTCGCGACGAAGTGAAAGCCGCAACCAACGGCGCGCCTATCCGTTTGGCCTTAAATGCAGTCGGCGGCGAAAGCGCGCTCCGCCTGGCGAATTGTCTCGCGCCCGGATCGACCATGGTCACATTCGGTGCGATGAGCTTGCAACCGCTAAAAATTCCCACCGGGTTACTCATCTTTAAAGACCTGCGTTTCCGCGGAATTTGGATCAACAAATGGTACGACAACGCGACCCAGGCCGAGCGAATGGAAGCGTTCGGCCCGCTTATTCGCCATGGCCAAACGCGGCCTGTTGAAAACGAAGATCGAGAAATCATATCCGCTCAGTGAGTTCAAAGCCGCCGTCGCCCACGCTGCCCAAGGCAAACGCAGTGGCAAAATCATTTTCGAGATGCAGCCGTGACGCTGGACGCGTTCGCAACGCTTGTAGCCGCCTCGCTCTGTCGAGGCGTTTTCTCGCTCTGTCGAGGCGTTTCGGGTTGCAAAATCACCGGGCCTCTTTTCAAACTCATTAAATGAGCGATGGCTCAACGTCTTCTTACCCGCGTCGCCCACCGCGTCTTCTCTGGCTCTTCGCTAATGTACGCCCGTTCTACTTTCTAACCTTTAATACCTATATGCGTTTGCCTTTATTGGCGCATCAGGAAGTGCACGAGGCTTTTCGTTCTTTCTGTTTTCGTGCGTTAGAGCACGAGGTAGCAGTTGGGCGTTACGTTCTTATGCCGGACCATGCTCATCTTTTTGTCGCGTTACCGGTGACAGGAATCACGCTTGCGAAATGGGTACAGGCGATGCGATCCGCGATGGGCAAAACACTACTGAGGTGCGGATTTCAAAAACCGCACTGGCAGGAAGGATTCTTCGATCATTTGCTTCGGAGCAGCGAGAGCTATTCGCAAAAGTGGGAGTATGTTCGAATGAATCCGGTGCGAGCAGGTTTGAGTCCGACGGCAGAAGCGTGGCCCTACCAAGGAGAAATAACCACTCTGCCCTTTGATTAACGTCCTCAGCGCGGCGACGGAGCGCCCGCGGCTACAACTAATCATGCTGAAGGTGATCATCATCGGTGCCGGCATTAACGGCGCCACCGCAGCGATTGAACTAAAGAATCGCGGTCACGACATCACGCTGGTCGATCCCGGGCCGCTGCCGCATCCGCTGGCGGCTTCGACCGACATCAGCAAAGCGGTCCGCGCCGCTTATGGGCCGGACGAAATTTACACCGAGATGGCCGAGCGCTCGATTGCGCTTTGGCATGAATGGAACAAGAAATTCGGGGTTCAACTGTATCACGAAGTGGGCATGTTACTTCTTCGCCGCAGGCCGATGCAGCCGGGCGATTTTGAATATGAAAGCTGCCGGCTTTTCCTGGAACGCGGACACAAATTTGAGCGGCTCACGCCAGAGGATCTCCGCGCGCGGTTTCCGGCATTTAACGCCGAGGTTTTCAGTGACGGCGTGTTCGATCCCAGAGCTGGGTACGTCGAGAGTGGGCATGTTGTCGCTACGCTCCTCGATTACGCGAAATCTTTGGGCGTAGATTTGCGCGAGCAGGCCAAGGTGGTCGGCCTGCTGGAAAATGATCGAGGCGTTCTGCTCGAAGATACGCAACCCCGAAACAATCGGGGCTCGCGAAAATTTTCGGAGTCGATTTTGGGCGACATGGTCGTCGTCGCGACCGGCGCATGGACGCCTTACCTTCTGCCATTCACGAGAAGTTTTTTCCGTGCGAGCGGTCAGCCGGTTTTCCATTTTCGTCCGGCCAAGCCGGAGCTGTTCGTGCCGGAGCGTTTTCCGTTTTTTACGACCGACATTTCTACGACTGGCTACTACGGGTTTTCGATCAACCAAGGCGTGGTCAAAATCGCAAACCACGGAGCGGGTCGCGAGATGTCGCCCGATTCGCCCGAGCGGTTCGTCACTCCAGACGAAGAGAACGAAGTCCGCGAGTTTTTAAGATCGACAATTCCGGCGCTGGCCAATGCGCCGATTGTTTATACCCGCGTCTGTTTGTATTGCGACACGCACGATGGCGATTTCTGGATCGCGCCCGATCCGGATCGCCCGTGGCTGGTGATCGCGGCAGGTGATAGTGGACACGGATTCAAGTTTGCGCCTGTGCTGGGCGAAATCATCGCTGATGCCGTGGAAGGAAAACCGAATCCGCTTTTACAGAAATTTCGCTGGCGTCCGGAAGCGTGCGCGGGTGGGCAAAAGGAAGCCGCACGATTTCTGGAATAAGGAAGCCACCGCTACAGCCTGTAGCCCCACGATGCGGCGCGCCCGGCGGTCGCGCCCTACCAAATCCGTCATTTCGGCTTTGACGGCGACGGAGCGGCTGTTGTTGATGGCGGCGTGGCTGTTGGTGTCTCCGGGGCTTTGATCCCGAGCAAGCTCGACCTCGAAGATCAGCACCGAGTTCGGCGGAATATCAGCGCCCGCGCCGCGCTCGCCATAGCCGAGGTCCGATGGAATAATAAGCTGGGATTTCCCGCCGACCTTCATCAACTGAAGTCCCTCCGTCCAACCTTTGATCACGGCGTTAAGCGGAAACGTCGCAGGCTGGCCGCGCTTGTAGGAGCTGTCGAACACGGTGCCATCGATCAATTTCCCCTCATAATTTACGGTCACAGTATCGGTCGCTTTGGGCAAAGCGCCGGCGCCTTCCTTGATCGTCTTGTATTGCAAACCATCCGCCGTCGTCTTCACGCCCGGTTTGTTCTTGTTCTCGGCCAGAAATTTCTCGCCCTCGCCCTTACTTTTTTCCGCCGCTTCCTTCTGTCGAGCCTCCATCTCCTTTTCGAACGCCATCATGGTGTCCTTGATTTCTGCCTCGGTCATCTTCGGTTTTCCGGCCATCCCGTCCTTCACCCCGGCCGCGAAAGCATCGACATTCACCGGAACTTTCTGCTTGCCTAAATTGGTGCCGATATTAACGCCGATGGCGTAACTCGACTTATCTTTCGGGTCTTTGAACTGCGTTTTTTCCTGTGCGATAACCGGCGTAACCAGCGCGAGCAGGGCGAGGGTAGGGACAATTTTTTTCATAAAGTCGATTTTTAGTTGCGGTTGCGCTTTAATTCGGAGCGCGGAAAGCTGGACGCTAATGGAGAAACGATGCTCGTCAAGCAAAGGAAAACCTCGCTGCCTGCTCTGCCCGCTCGTCTGTCTCGCGCTCGTGGGCGCGAGCGCGGCCGACATCACTCTCTCTCCCGCCGAGGCGCGCCGGATCGGAAACAAAGTCTGGCAAAATGAATGTAATGGCAGCATCGCGGGCCTGACCTCCTGGAATGAAGGGGAAAACTTCGCCTCGTTAGGCATCGGTCACTTTATCTGGTACCCAAAGGACGTGCACGGCCCGTTTCAGGAAAGTTTCCCGAAACTGGTTAGTTTTATTTCCGCACGCGGCGCGAAGCTGCCCCAGATTTTGCTGGGCGTTGGTGAGCTGCATTGTCCTTGGAATTCGCGTGGGGAGTTTCTCCGGGCCCAGCAAGCACCTGAGATGAAACAGTTGCGTCAGTTTCTGGCCGATACGGTCGATCTTCAGGCGGAATTTTTGGTCGCGCGATTGCAGGCGGCCCTTCCGAAAATGCTGGCCCAAGCGGTGCCGTCGCAGCGTGAAATGGTGGAGAAAAATTTCAATCGCGTTGCGAGCAGCGCGGGAGGCCGTTATGCGCTGGTCGATTACGTCAATTTCAAGGGCGAAGGCGTTCTCCCCAGTGAGCGATACAAGGAGGAAGGGTGGGGCCTGCTTCAGGTTCTATCGGAAATGCGCGCGACCGATCCCGACCCAGTAAAAGAATTTTCCCGTGCCGCGAGCGCCGTTTTGAGAAGGCGGGTGGCGAACGCGCCGCCGGAGCGTCACGAAGCGAAGTGGTTACCGGGTTGGCTAAATCGCGTAAACAGCTACAGTCGGGGCTAGTTTCATGCGTCGCCTTATCCTTCTCGCATCTTGTATTGCCTGTGTGACTGGCACAACGCCCGGGGCGAGCGCACAGTGGCCGTGGCAAAAGAGGACGCCGCCGCCGCAAAAAAGCGGAACATCGCAACCGATGCGCAAAGCGAGCGAGCTAATTCGAAGGCAGGAGCCGTTGAAGGTGAATGAAGCGCTGCTCAAACAATGCACGCCGGAAAATGTTCACATCATCGTCTCGCTGGCGAAACAGCGCGCGTATCTGATGCTTGGCGATCAAGTCGTGGCGGACGGACCCATCTCCTCCGGCAAACGGGGCCACACTTCGCCCACCGGAAATTTTAAGGTGCTGGAAAAGGATCCGGACCATCGCTCCACTGTTTACGGCGACTTTGTCGATGGTAGTGGCCGCGTGGTGCGCGCGGGAATCAGCTCGCGGATCGATTCCGCGCCGAGCGGCACGCATTACGTCGGCGCGCCGATGAAATGGTTTCTTCGCCTAACAGATGAGGGCGTCGGGATGCATATCGGCATTCTGCCTGGCTATCCCGCGTCACATGGTTGCATCCGCGAGTCAGCTGATGGCGCCAAGTTGTTTTACGATCACGTTAAAGTAGGCACGCCCGTGACCGTCGAGCCCTGATCAGCAGATCGGCTTGCGCTTTTGTTTGCTCCTTCTACTGTGGCGCGGTGAAAAAAATCGAAGCGGTCGTCAAGCCGTTTAAGAGCGAAGCAGTCCGCGAAGCGCTGATCGAGATCGGCGTCGAAGGAATGACCATGAGCGAGGTGAAAGGATTTGGGCGGCAGAAAGGCCACAGCGAGATTTATCGCGGCAGCGAATACACGGTCGATTTTTTGCCGAAAGTAAAATTCGAAGTCGTGATCGCCGACGACCGCGTCGGGCGCGCGGTCGATGCCATTTTGAACGCGGCCAAGACCGGCAAGATCGGCGACGGTAAAATCTTCGTGACTCCCGTGGAGGAAGCCGTGCGAATCCGGACGGGCGAACGTGGTCCGGAAGCCGTTTAGTTCAGAGGTCAGAAGTCAGCGATCAGAGGTCAGAATCCGCTCCAACGCTTCAATGATGTAAGAAATGCACGATTATTTGCTCTCTTTCTTCCTCGGCGTCGTCGAGGGTCTTACTGAGTTCCTCCCCGTCAGTTCCACGGCGCACCTCCGGATTTGCGAGGCGCTGATGCATATCGATCTGCATGATGGTTTCTGGAAGATGTACTCGATTGTCATTCAGCTCGGCGCGATTCTGGCGTTGCCGGTTTATTTCTGGAACCGGCTCATCCAGTTTCTTCGCACATTTCCCAAAGGGGAGCGGGGCGATCGCACGATCGTTACGCATCCGCTCAGCCTCACCCTGATCGCGTTCGCCGTGACAGCGATTCCGGCGTGGGCGTTGACAAAACAGATCGGGAAAAATCTGGAGAGCTTGTGGGTAATGGCGATCGCCCTGCTCGTCGGCGGGATCGTGATGTGGATTGTCGATTCCGTCTGCACGCGCCCACGCGTGACACACATGGAAGAAATGAGCTTGCCCCAAGCGGTCTGGATCGGCGCAGCCCAAATTCTTTCTGCTGTTTTTCCCGGGACATCGCGGTCGATGTCCACTATCGCGGCGGGGCAAGTCGCCGGCATGTCGCGTTCGGCCGCACTCGAGTTTTCATTCTTTCTCTCGATGCCGACGATGATCGTGGCGACGGGTTATGATTTTCTGAAAACGATCGGGTCTTATCGTCATCTCGATGCTGAGCAAAATCTCGCGCCGTTCGCGATGAACGGGCAACAATGGATCGTCCTCGCAATCGGGTTCGTCGTTTCGTTTTTTGTCGCCCTCGCTGTCGTCGCGTGGTTCATGCACTGGGTGCGCCAGCATGGATTTGCGCCATTTGCGATTTACCGAATCATCATCGGCCTGTTGTTGATGACGTTGCTCTGGCGGGGTCTGATTTAATCCGATCGCCCGTCGCCCGTGGAGCGATCACGAGGCCGACAATGAATCCGCTGATCAAGCCGCAGACGTGAGCAGCCGTGCTCACCTCCGGCGTCATCAAGTCGAATGCGGTCTGAATTCCGATGATGAGTAGAATGTTGAACAGGCGCTCCCTGGCGCGTGGAGCGTTCCGATGCCGGAGAAGAAATCCCGCCCACGCGCCGACGATTCCCATGACACACCCGGACGCGCCGACGACCTGGGTCGCATCCGTTAGTCGTAACAACCACAACACAACAATACCCGCGCTGGAGCCGAATCCGGATAACAAATAGCAGAGGACGAAGCGCAAGGAGCCGATCGTTCGTTCCAAGCCGGGCCCGAGAACGTAGAGCGCAAACAGGTTGAAGAGGAGATGCGCCACACCCGCGTGAAGAAACAGCGCAGCAAACAATCGCCAGTACTCATGCAAAAATACGACCCGATATGGTTCCAAGGCGCCGAGCCGATGAAGCATGATGGATTCCGGCAGATGGTGGTACGAGATCTCCAGCAAAAACACGGCGACATTCAGTGCGATGAAAATTATGACCGCCGGGGCATGTCGAAAACGTCGCCGTCGATCCTGCGCTCGCTGGCGTGGAAGCGGAACGCCGGAAACGAATACGGTGGGTCGGTCCGATTCCAATTGACGAAACAATTCGATTTGCCGGCGTAGCTCGGCACTCGGATGAAAGATCTGAAGCGTGAGAGCGAGCCGGCGGGCCGCAGTGTAGTGTTGCTTGGCCGCAAGCTCCGTCATTTTCCGCAGACCGACAGCGGGAATAAACAAGAGCGTGAACCACGCACCGCCGCCGATGAATCCAGCGGCGTTGCGCGCAAAAATCCAGGCCAGCCCGGTGATCGCCAGCACGATAGCCGCCGCGACGCGCCAGCCACGATAAATCTCGCCCGGCCGCCAGGCTTTGGCCAAGACAAGCAACGGCGAAATGACCGCGACAAAGAGCAAAATCCGATTCAGGTCCACGGCGGGAACGTTCACCAGATCGAGAACGAATACTAGCGTAGCAAGCGCGTGCCAACATCGGGCTCGATCCTTCTTAGTTGCTGTAAATCTCAACGCAGAGTAGCGCGGGCTACTGCAATCAAATCTTGCTTTTGACGCCACTTTTTACTTGGATTGCAGCGTGTCTGCGGGTGATCAGGTCACGTCCCTGACGGGGACTGGCGAAGGCGCGCATGATGGAGCGGCGGCGTTTGCCACTACCCATTGGAGCGTGGTTCTCTCCGCGCAAGGCGAGTCGGCCGCAGCGGAACAAGCGCTTGAAAAACTTTGCCGCACTTACTGGCGACCGATTTATACCTTCATTCGACGACGGGGGGCCCGTCCGGAGGAAGCGGAAGATCTCACCCAGGGTTTTTTTGCCCAGCTACTGGAGCGCAGAAGTCTGGATGCCGTCCGCAAGGAGAAAGGGCGGTTGCGTTCTTATCTGCTTGGGGCGCTGAAATATTTTCTGGCGGACGAACAGCGGCGGACGATGGCGATCAAGCGGGGGAAAGGACAGCGGCTGGTCCCCTTGGAAGAACTGCGTGGTGATGCAAGTAGTGAGATGGAACCCGCGGACCCAACGACCGCCGAACTGATTTACGAACGACGGTGGGCTTCCACGCTGTTGGAACACGTGCTGAGCCGATTAAAAGATGAATACCGCGCCGCAGGCAACGCCGCGTTGTTTGATTCTTTGAAAAGACTGCTGCCCGATGACCCAGGCGCGCCGTCACAGGCGGAAATCGCGGCGCAATTGGGGATGACCGAAAATGCGGTTCGGCAAGCGTTTCACCGATTCCGGCAACGCTATCAATCGCTCATGCGCGAGGAAATCGCCAACACGGTCGCCACGCCTGGCGATATTGAAGATGAGCTGCGCCATCTCATATCGGTGCTCGAATCGTAACGCATGCGAGATTTTTTCGAAGTACAACAGGAAGAGAGCGCGAGCGACTCTCCGGCAATGATCAGGGTAATCAAAATTTGCACGAAGTGCGGCACGAAAATTCCTTCCGATGCGCCGGAAGGCCTTTGCACCAGATGCACGCTGAAAGCGGCGCTCGGCATCTTGCCGGACACACCTGTAGCCGGGAGCGCCTCGTCCGCCGTAGACTCAGCGGAGGCGGATGACCCCGGCGGGCCGGCATCATCGATGCCGGCTACAGCACGCACGGCTGATTTGTTGGGCGAAGTCGGCGACTACGAGTTGCTGGAGGAAATCGGACGTGGCGGTCAGGGCGTCGTGTTTCGTGCCCGGCAGAAAAGCCTGAACCGCACCGTGGCGTTAAAAATCATTGGACTTGGCCAATGGGCAAGCAAAGCGCACCTGAAACGATTTCGCCGGGAAGCTGAGGCGGCTGCCGGCCTCGATCATCCGGGGATCGTGCCGATTTATGAAGTCGGCGAGCGCGATGGCTCGTGCTACTTCAGCATGAAGCTCGTCGAAGGCGGTCAGCTTGATGGAGTAGTCAGGCGAAAGCCGATGTCGATCCGGCAGGCGGTGGAACTCATCGCGAAGGTGGCCCGCACGGTGCATTACGCGCATGAACACGGCATTCTGCATCGCGACATCAAACCGGGGAATATCCTACTCGATACAAAAGGCGAACCGCATCTCACCGATTTCGGCCTTGCGCGACTGATTGAATCGGAAAGCACGGTCACGCGCACGATGGAAGTAATGGGCACGCCCAGTTACATGGCGCCGGAACAAGCCATGGGAAACAACGCGGCGGTCAGCAGCGCCACAGATGTTTACGGAATTGGCGCAGTTCTTTACCAACTGCTGACAGGTCATCCGCCGTTTGCCGGTGGGACAACCTACGAGACGATCAAGTTGCTCCTGGATACCGAGCCGCGGCAACCGCGGCTGTTAAATCCGAAAATCGATCGCGATCTCTCCACAATCTGTCTCAAGTGTCTCGAGAAAGATCCACAGCGCCGCTACTCTTCCGCTCTCGCGCTGGCCGAAGACTTGGAACGCTGGCTAAAGCACGAACCGATTCAGGCGCGCCGCACTGGAATTTTCACCCGCGGCAAGAAAATGGGTGCGGCGAAATCCAACCAGAGCGCTGCTGGCGGCGTCTCTGGTTGCATTGGCCGCGGCAAGCGGCTGGAACATTTGGAAAAGTGAATTGATCCGGCAACCGGTAACGACGAGTCCACCACCCGAGAAGAGCATTGCCGTGTTGCCCTTTGAGAATTTCAGTGACAACAAAGAAAACTCCTACTTCGCCGCCGGGATTCAAGACGATATTCTGACGAGCCTCGCGCAGATTCACGATTTGAAAGTAATCAGCCGCACGAGCGTGATGGCTTATCAAAAACCCGGCGGGCGCAATATGCGTGAGATCAGCCAGGCGCTGGGCGTGGCGAATGTTCTCGAAGGGAGCGTCCGCCGCACGGGCAACCGCGTGCTCGTCAACGTCCAGCTGATCGACGCGCGCAACGACCGTCACCTCTGGGCGGAGCGTTACGACCGCACCGTCGCCGATTCGATCGGCCTTCAAGGCGAACTGGCCACACAGATCGCGGCCGCTCTGAAAACGACACTCGCGCCAGAAGAAATGGCGCGCTTTGCTGCCAAACCGACCGCTAACTCAGAGGCCTACGTGCTTTACCTGACAGCACTCGGAAAGGAAGCAACAGATGAGATCGCGGCGGAGCAGCTTTACGTGCAGGCCACTACGGTTGATCCCACCTTCGCATTAGCTTACGCGCGAGCTTCCATTCTCAACAGCCGGATTCCAGGCGATGACCAGCGATCATCGGGCGCGTAAGGCGAAAGCGCGTGTCCAAGCGGAGGAAGCTCTGCGATTATCGCCAAACTTGGGCGAAGCGCACATGGCGTTAGGTCTTTGCCTCTATTGGGGGGATAAGAAGTACGACGCAGCTCTCAAGGAGTTCGAGGTCGCCGCGGCGACTTCTCCCAATAACGCCAAGATCTACGATTACGTTGCTGGCATCTATCGCCGGCAGGGACGTTGGCGCGAATCGGTTGCCAGCTTCGAACGCGCCATGTCCCTCGATCCTCGTAACCGCGCGCATCGTTTTCAATGCCGGCAACAATTACCTTTGGCTGCGTGACTGGCCTGCTGCTACTGCCTGTTACAATCGCGCCCTGGACATTGCGCCGGATTTCGTGCGTCCCAAGGTCGGCCTTGCCTATCTCGAAGTCTTTCGTAACAGCAATCCCGCTGCCGGCAGAAAAATTTTGCAGAACATTCCGGAGATTGATCCCCCTATGGGGGAGTGACTTCGGCACGCTTGGACTTGGCCATGCTGGAGCGGGATTATACCGCGCGGAAAAGATTTTGGCTGACTCTCCGGAAAATTTTCCAGACGCCGGAGACGCCCCAAAATCATTTTACCAGGGCCGCATCGCGCTTGCTCGCGGCGACATCGAATCGGCCCAGCGCTATTTTGCCGCGGCTAGGCCAGTTATCGAAGAGCGGGTGCGCGAGGATCCCGACATTGCACAGCGTCATGCCCAACTCGGATTGCTCTACGCCTACATGCAGAGGAAGGATGATGCCATTCGAGAAAGTCGTCGTGCTATCGAACTCGAGCCAGAAAGCGAAAACGCATTTCACGGCGCTCTCTATGCGGGCAATCTGGCGCTGGTTTATGCACTCGTGGGCGAGCCGGACCAGGCGATCACGCTGATCGAGCGTCTCCTTTCCACTCCCGGCGCGGCCAGTGGCCCAGATCTGTCCCATAGCATTACCCTGGCCGAGCTTCGTCTGCGGTGGGAGTGGGACTCTCTCCGCAGCAATCCGCGCTTCCAGAAAATTCTCGCTGGACCGGAGCCGAAGACAATCTACTAATTGGTTTTAGTAGGAACGATTGAACGTGTAGTTGGCGACTGCGCGCCGCGCCCCGGGGTCAGCGAGCCCTGTTTCGAAAAGATCGTCGCCTCGTTAGCGCCTCGTTCCCAAGTGAGCGGTGATCAGTGATCGGTGATCCCGGCATTGCGCGTCGCGCCCTTCTCTTGACTGCCAGCCAAAAGCTCTCCCCGATAAGCGCGATCCGAGTAATCCGCGGTTGCCTGCTTCAACGCTTCAACTGCGAAAGCTTTCGCCCGCCACGGCGGGTAAACTGATCAGGCGCTTCACCATTTTAGCCGGCGAAGCCACTCTCCGCGTAACGCACAGGCAAATTTTGCGAAGTACATCACTGAACGGCCGGAACTGAATTTCTCAATGACGAGAAGGCGGAGAGGCCAAAACAACAGAACTTAAACAGAAAGAAACAACAACTATGAAGACAAAGTTAACGAAGATGATAATGAGCACCCTGGCCTTTGGCTGTGCGTCGGTCTGCCTGGCGGCTGCGATGGCGCTGGGCACGTCCGCTACCGCGCAGTCCGCATCCAACGCGCATTGCAGCTTGCACACGTTAAGGGGCTTGTACCTATGGACCGCGGATGGGTACCAAAACTTCGGCGGGAACCCGGTACCAAAAGACCTTATCGAAGGACTTAGGTTCAATGGAGATGGGACGGTGGTCGCCGAATTCGGCACAGTCAACATCGGAGGGACGTTTCTTATCAACGCCGCCGGCGCGACAGGAACCTATACGATGAACCCGGACTGTACGGGCACGCTCTCAATCGGCCCAGACTTTAACATCTACGTCGGCCCGGGCGCTCAACAGCTTTGGATCATCCAGACTGGGGGAGGCCCCGGCGACGGTACAGGAGTCGCCGTGGGAACGGCGACACGGGTGCCGTAGCAAAAGCTCAGAGAAAAGCCGTAATTCGCACCAGCCGCCACGTTTCAGCAGCGTGGCGGCTGTTTATTTTGGAAATCGATTGCGATCTGCGTCGCTTAGCGATTGTCATGTAGGTGGCGACCTCTTCTTGACGGGCTTCTTCTGGACGATTTGCGAACACTGCATTGCTGCAGTTGTTTGAAATGCGGAATCGTCAATCCGCACTCCGCAATCATCAAAATGTCTCGCGAATACACACTCCAGCGCGCGCCCACGTCGACATCGATCCATATCGATTACGCGGCGGAGTTGAATGAACAGCAGCTTGCGGCCGTGACGGCGCCGCCGGGCCCGGAGTTGATCATCGCCGGCGCCGGCTCGGGTAAGACGCGGACGCTGACCTATCGCGTGGCGTATCTGCTCGAGAACGGGATTGATTCGCGCAACATTCTGCTGCTCACGTTTACCAACAAAGCCGCGCGGCAAATGCTCGATCGGGTGGCGAACTTGTTACCGTTCGACGCCAGCGGAATCTGGGGCGGAACGTTTCACTCTATCGGTAATCGAATGCTGCGGCGGCATGGAAGCGCGCTCGGTTATTCCAGCGGATTCAGCATCATGGATCGCGAGGACCAGAAGGATTTGATCAACACCGTCGTGGCCGGCGCGGGCATCGATCCGAAGGAAGTCCGGTTTCCAAAAGGCGATGTGCTCGCCGAGATTTTTAGTTTTGTCGTGAACACGGAAACGCCGATGGAAGAATTGCTGGCGTCGAAGTTTCCTTATTTCCTCCCGCTGCTCGATCAAATCAAGGATGTCCACCAGCGCTACGAGAAAAAGAAAAAGGCAACCAACTCGCTCGATTTCGATGATCTGCTGGAAAAGACATTGTCGATGTTAAAACAGCACGAGCGGATTGCGGCGTTTTATCGCCGGCAATTTCAATTCATCCTGGTGGACGAATACCAGGACACGAACAAAATCCAGGCCGATTTTATTGACACGCTCGCGGCCGAGCATCGCAACGTGATGGTGGTAGGCGACGACGCGCAGTCGATCTATTCGTGGCGTGGCGCAAATTTCAAAAACATCCTCGAATTCCCGAAGCGCTATCCCGAGGCGCGCGTGTTTAAGATCGAAATGAATTACCGCAGCGTGCCGGAGATTCTCGAGGTCGCCAACGCTGCTATCTCGGCCAACGTCGAGCAATTCCAAAAACATCTCGCGGCCGTGCGCGAATCGAATGCGGTGCAGCCGGCCGTCGTCGCGCTCAATGACAGCGCCGAGCAGGCGCAATTCGTGGCCCAGCGAATTTTGGAGCTACGCGATGAAAATGTCGATCTAAACGAGATCGCAGTGCTCTATCGAGCGCATTATCACGCAATCGAATTGCAGCTCGAGCTGTCGCGTCGCGGCATTCCCTATCAAATCACCAGCGGCGTCCGGTTTTTCGAGCAGGCCCATATCAAGGATGTGACGGCGTTCATTCGGTTCGTCGCAAATCCGCGCGATGAAGTGGCGTTCAAACGCATGGTGAAATTACTGCCCGGAATCGGGAATCGAACCGCGGAGAACCTTTGGGCAAGTGTTGCAGCCGGGATCGCTGATCCCGGCCTCCCGAATGAGGCAACATCTGCGCCCGCCGGGGTCATCCCGACGAGTCGGGACTACAACTTCGATGAAATGCTTCTCAAAATGAATGTGCCGGCGAAATCGAAGAAATTGTGGACCCAACTGGCCCATACTCTGGAAGAGATCGCGCCGGGCGGACAACCGAATCCGCCGTCGGAAATGATCACCTCGATCGTCGAAGCGATCTACGACGATTATGCGAAGGCGAATTTCACCAATTACGAGCTGCGTAAAGAAGATCTGAATCAGTTGGCCGCATTTTCGCGCCAGTTCAAAGACGTGAACGAATTTCTAGCGCAGCTCGCGCTCATCAGCAATGTCGATGCGGAAGCCGGACCCGCGGCCAGCAACGAACAGGAGGCGGTCAATCTTTCCACTGTGCATCAGGCGAAAGGTCTGGAGTTTCACACCGTGTTCGTGATCTGGCTTACCGATGGGATGTTCCCGAGCAGCCGTTCGCTCGACACGCGCGAGAATCTCGAAGAAGAGCGCCGATTATTTTACGTCGCCATCACCCGGGCCAGGGACGAGCTTTACCTCACGTATCCGCACAGGCGCTTGAACGCCGGCTACGGCGAGATGTTCCAGCGGCCCTCGCGATTTCTCCAGGAAATTCCTAACAAGCTGGTCGAGGACTGGCAGGTGAGAAGGCAATGACGAATGACGAATGACCAATGACAAAGGAATGCCGAATGACCGAATGACGAAAATCGCCGCCACAGTTCTGCGCCATTCGTGCTTCGTCATTGATTCGTCATTCGTGTCATTCGTCATTTTAGTCGTGATGCGCATCGTTTCCTGGAACATCAATTCGCTCCGGAAACGTCAGGATCGTCTGTTCGCGTGGCTCGAAGCCACGAAGCCGGAGGTTGTTTGTCTTCAGGAAACAAAATGCACCGATGACCAGTTTCCGGAATTGGCGTTGCAGGCCGCCGGCTACCATGCGGTTTATCACGGCGAGAAATCGTACAATGGTGTGGCCATTCTTTCGCAGGCGAAGCCGCGCGAGGTAGGACGATCGTTGGGTGATGAAATTGTTGATCCTCAGGCGCGCGTGATTTCGGCGACGATCGAGAACGTGCGCATCTATTCCATTTATGCGCCTAACGGACAAGCAGTCGGTTCGCCGGCTTATGAATACAAACTGAATTGGTACCGGCGTCTGCGGAATTGCATCGCCCGGGAGAAGAATGCCGATCTCGCCACGGCGAGTCCGTCCGCTGGCGGACTGGTCGTGTGCGGCGATTTTAACGTCGCGCCGGAAGATATCGATGTTTACGACCCGGCGCTCTGGCGCGGCGCGATCATGTGTTCCGATGCCGAACGCGAGGCGTTTCAGGCGTTGGGTCAACTTGGTTTGGTCGATACGTTACGTCTCCATCACAAAGAGGGCGGAATCTTCAGTTGGTGGGATTACCAGATGCGCGCCTTTGAAAAAAATCGCGGGCTGCGCATCGATGCCGTGCTGGCGAGCAGGTCGCTCGCAGAAAAGTGTACCGCGGCTGGGATCGATCGCGAGATGCGCCAAGGCAAGGAACCCTCCGATCACGCCCCGGTTTGGGCGGAATTTGAATAGCGGTTTTGCGGGCGACACGCCCGCCTCTACAACAGACGGCCTTGCGGTGTAGTGGCGCCCGTGTCGGGCGCAAACCCGCTAACGAGCTTGTTTTGTTTTCTCGAGCAAACGCACATCGAAGATTTGCATCTGGCTATCAACGGCTTTGCACATGTCGTAGATCGTCAGCAGCGCGACCGTGACACCGGTTAGCGCTTCCATTTCCACGCCGGTCTGGGCGATGGTTTGCGCGGTGCATTTTACCTCCGCCCCGTCGCCGGTCATGTCGATGTCGATCTTCACTTCGCCCAGCGGCAAGGTGTGGCAGAGAGGAATGAGCTGCGCGGTTTGCTTCGCTGCTTGAATACCGGCGATTCGCGCGGTGGCGAACACATTTCCTTTGGCGATTTTATCCTTCGTGATCAAATCAAGAGTCGCCGGCTGAAGTCGAATTTTACCGGCGGCAACTGCGCGCCGCGCGCTCATGGGTTTCGCAGAGACATCGACCATCTGCGCGCGTCCGTCGGTGCTGATGTGGGTAAGGCGTTTCACAACCTTTCGGCGGTCACAGACCGCCGCTACAGAATCATCCGCCGATGGCGATCATCTTTCGATTGGGCTGATAACTATTGCGAAAATCGTGCTCCTTTGGTTTGCGATCGACGACGTCGAGGAAAAACTGTCGCAGCTCGGTGTCACTCGCGCCAGCGCGCAGGGGGGTCATGATGTCGAACTCGAGATAGCTACCGAGACATGGGCGCAATCTACCGTCACACGTGAGGCGCAATTTGTTGCAGTTCTCGCAAAAGTGGAGGTTCGTCATCGCGCCGATGAAACCGACGCACTGATTGCGGCCAGGGAGTCGATAATAAGTGGCTGGACCGTTTGTGCGAAATTCCGGCTCCGGCATGAGACTGCCGTAGTGTGATTCGATCGCACGCCTGGCTTCCAGGATCGACAGGAAATTGCGCTCGTCGAGCACTTCGCTCGTGCTCACCGGCATCAGCTCAATGAAACGCAGAATCAAATTGCGCGCCCCGGCGAACTCGACCAGCGGCACCAATTGATCTTCGTTCCGGCCGCGCATGAGAACGCAATTGAGTTTGATCTGATCGAAGCCAGCGGCAATGGCAGCATCGATTCCATCGAGCACTTGGGAATGAAAATCGCGGCCAGTGATGGCGGCGTAAATCTGTCGATCCAGCGTATCGAGCGAAATGTTAACGGTGCGGACGCTGGCCGCGTGCAGAGCTGCCGCCATGGTTAGGCCGGGTTCGACTTCGCGCGCGAGCAACGTTCCGTTGGTCGAAAGGCCGATGTCGCGCAGATGGTCGATCTTCGGCAGCGCGCGCATGAAATGGAGAACGTCGCGGCGGGTGAGCGGTTCGCCGCCGGTGATTCGCACCTTGGACACGCCCAGGTCCGCGGCGATGCGGATCAGGCGCAGCGTTTCCTCGTAACTGAGAATATCTTCGCGCGGGAGCCATTCCTGCAACTCTTGCGGCATGCAATAGGTACAGCGCTCATTGCAACGGTCGGTAATCGACACGCGCAGATACGAAATGCGATGGCCATAACGATCCTGCATCCAGACGCAACTTTACGAACGATAAAAGGTTGAATCAAGGAAGTGCGATAATAGACTCGAAATAAGGAGGCTGTATGATTTTCACGATGACGCGTCAGATTATTTTTCGGGCGCTGATGCTGGCGCTAGTCGCGGGCACGTTGACACTAACAGGCTGCTCGACAGTCGAGAGCCGGATTTCCGATCACCCGGAGATTTACAACAATCTTTCTCCTAAGGATCAGGCGCTGGCGCGCGAGGGCCGGATCCGCGGTGGTATGTCGATGGATGCAGTCTGGCTGGCATGGGGAAATCCAGACCGAAAGATCGCGGGCAACATGCGGGGACGTGAAACCGAGACATGGGTGTACGTTCAGTATCAGACGGCTTATCCGTATGGTTATCCTTATGGCTACCCCTACGGGCCGTACGGTTTCGGCGGCTACGGCTACGGCTTTGGCTACGGGGGTTTGGTTCGGGCGCATCACGGCCATCGGTTCATCTTCTTTGGCGATCCATTCTACGATCCGTTCTACTATTCATGGTACATCCCGCCGAGTATCCCAGTTCCCTACAAGACCGTCACGTTCTCAAATGGCCGGGTGGTATCGTTCCAATATCTGATGAATCCGAGCCGCTGATCGGCATTGACTTGCCGCAGAGCGAAGCCAATCTGGATTTGCCATGGCTTACCGCTCATTCCGGACCTTTCTCGAAGCGCTGGAGCAGGCAGGCGAGTTGAAGCGCGTTGCGGTCCCGGTTGATACCGATCTGCTGATCAGCGAGTGGGCCGATCGGGAGATGAAATCGCCCGGTGGCGGGAAGGCGTTGCTGTTCGACCAACCAATTGTCGATGGAAAAACGTCTGCCTTCCCGGTGGCGATCAACACCATGGGATCACGCCGGCGAATGGCGCTCGCGTTGGGCGTGGCTGAGGTGGAAGAGATCGCACAAGAAATTCAACTGATCCTGAAAGCTAAACCGCCGACCGATTTGCGCGAAGGCTTTGCGTTGCTCAAACAGGGAATTCATCTGCTCCATGCGCGACCAAAGATGGTGAAGGACGCGCCGTGCCAGGAAGTGGTCGAGATTGTCCAAGGAATGACGGCTTCCGCGCCGTCATCTACCAACATGACGGCTGGAAAGCCGTCACTCCTTGATCTGCCGATCCTGAAATGCTGGCCGAAGGACGGTGGGCGATTCATCACTTTGCCTAACGTGCACACGCGCGATCCAGAAACGGGCGCACGGAACGTCGGCGTTTACCGGATGCAGATTTACGACGATCGCACGACCGCGATGCATTGGCAGATTCACAAGGTCGGGGCGCGTCATGGGAAACGCTATTACGAGCGCGGTGAACGAATGCCGGTGGCGGTCACGCTAGGGGGCGATCCGGTTTATACGTTTGCCGCAACCGCGCCGTTACCGGATGGGCTGGATGAGATTCTGTTTGCCGGTTTCTTGCGCAAGAAATCGGTCGAGCTGGTGCGCTGCAAGACGATCGACGTCGATGTTCCGGCCGATGTCGATTTTGTCTTGGAAGGTTACGTTCAGCCGGGCGAGATGCGGCCGGAGGGTCCGTTTGGCGACCACACCGGTTTTTACACGGCGGTGGAGGATTACCCCGTTTTTCATCTGACCGCGATCACGCACCGGCGCGATGCCGTTTATCCGACGACGATTGTCGGGATTCCGCCGATGGAAGATTTTTACATGGGTGACACGACCGTCCGGATTTTTCTGCCCGTGTTCAAAATGAACTTTCCGGAGATTGTCGATATGACGCTGCCACCCGAAGGGGTGTTTCATAATCTCGTTTTCGTCAGCATCCGGAAACAGTACCCGTATCAGGCGTTCAAAGTGATGCATGGTCTCTGGGGCATGGGCCAGATGATGTTCAGCAAATACATCGTTGTGGTGGACGAAGATTGCGACGTGCACAACACCAGCGAAATACTTTTTCGTTTGTGCGCGAACACCGATCCGGCGCGCGACACGACCATCATCAGAAATCCGAGCGATTCGCTCGACCACGCGCCGACCGAGCAGAACGTTGGATCACACATGGGCTTTGACGCGACGCGAAAATTGCCGGGCGAAGGCTACCGGCGCTCCTGGCCGGAGATGCTAAAGATGACCGACGAAGCACGTAAGCTCGTGGATGAGCTCCAGCGAAAAACGAGTGCGAGCTAAAACCCTGATTTGTAGCGACGGTCGCCGAGCGTCGCAAACTCCTTGCCCAAAACGGCGACCCCGAAATACTTCGGGGCCGCTAAAGATTATTGGAGTGTGACGCTTTTCACCTACGGCCTTCGGAACAATCGGCCGTTATCAGCATCGCGCGTCAATCCGCCGTGCGGAACTCCACGCAGATCGTAGACTCGCCCGGTGTAAGGACTGTAGTAGAGACCGGGACGACCGGCGTAACGAGCGAATGGGAAACCACCTGGAGGAGGCGGACCGTACCGTGTTGCTTCTTCCTGCGCGATCGCGCTGCCAATGAGCGCGCCGCTGGCCGCGCCGATGGCCGCGCCGATGGCTGCGCCCTGCACGTGTCCCGTCGCTGCGCCGCCAATAATCGCACCGGTAGCCGCGCCATAGCCGGCGCCTTGTCCGGCATACGTGTCACAGGAATTTAAGGCGAGCGCACATAACGCCAAGCCGGAGATTCCCGCTGATAGAGTCGCTTTATTGATTTTCATAAGTCTCGTTTCCCATCATCGACAGTTACTAGAGGTTCGCAAACGAAAACTCGGACGGACGCATCACGCGAAAAATTCATAGAATGTTTTGGCGCCGAAGGCGCGACCTCAATGACAACCTCGGGCAACGCCCGAGGATTAGAATGCAGGCCCGGGCAGAGCGCTGAAAGCGCGTCTCAAAGCGTGTAATGAAATCGCGCCTTCAGCGCTAGGGATATCTAAACACACCAGTTCCTGGGGTGTCGCCCCAGGCTCAGCCATGATACGCGCCTTTGGCGCTAACAGGTGCGATTCAAATCGATTTCAATAGTTGGACGAGAATCCGGCCCGCTTTGTCGATCTTGTTTAGTCGGTATTCCTTTTCGAAAACGCGGAAGCAGTCGCGCTCCATCTTATCCAGGAGTCCGCGATAAACCGATCCCATGATCTCGGCCGCGACCATCGACCGTCGATCTTCGCTCGGGAGCAATTCCGTCGCGCGAGCGAAAAAACCACGGGCCCGGGCCGCTTCGAACTCGATCAATCGAATGAAACGCTCATTGTATTGTCGATCTTGCAATTCCGTTTCAGAATAACCAAAGCGTGTCATATCATCGAGCGGCACATAAATCCGGCCATTTCGCAAATCCTTGCCGACGTCGCGGATGATATTGGTCATCTGCAAAGCCAGGCCGAGTTGGATGGCGTATTCTTTGCAAGCGGGATTGCGATAGCCGAAAATCTCGATGGAAACTAGGCCGACCGCGCTGGCAACACGGTAACAATAAAGCCGGAGATCTTCGAAGTCGTCATAACGCGAGATGGTCAGATCCATCTCCACGCCGGCAATAATTTCTTCCAGCATGTCGGGCGTGAGCGAATAATGGTCGATCAAGCGGCGGACATCGGCGGCCAGCGTTGGTTCGTTACGGACGGGCGCTTGCAGCATTTCTCGCCAGGCCAGGAGACGGCTTTGCTTCTCAGCCACATCCAACGTCGTCGAGTCCGCAATGTCGTCGATCAGGCGGCAGAAGGCGTAGAACGTCGTGATGTCGCGCTTGCGCTCGCCGCTCAACGAGATAAACGCGAGCGCGAGATTCGATTTACTTTCCCGGGTAATTTTCGCCGCGTTCACATTAGTAGGCGATCCATGTCTCCTGGCCGATCCGGGCCCGGTCGCATTGCCGGAATAGGCAGACCCACGAGGCCAGGAGCCAGCCGATAATAAATCCGCGGGCAAGCACGAAAGCGGTTTTCCACAGGAACAACGCCAGCAAACGATCGGCAATCGCGCCGCGAACGATCGCGTCGCAGCTGGCGAGCAGGAAAAAATGGATCGCGCAAATCAGAAGAAACCAACCGAGCCGGGTCAGGTTTCGGTTCATGAATTCCCAGTGGGCGCGAAGGGCGACGCCCAGATTCTCATTGTGCAGCGCCAGCGAAATCTGTACCGAGCAAAACGCGATGATTAATCCACTCATGAAAACGCGTTGGATCGGAAGATAATCGAGCACGTCGGGGATGTTGGTAAAATAAGCGAGTAATAGCGGGAGGCGAAGAACCAGCGTGCTGACAATGATCAAGATGCCAGCCCATTCCAAAACATAACTGAACCGACGCATGGCGAACCGGAGGAGCTCACCTTCTTCGAAGCCAAGGCCTTTGATCCAGGCGAGACACACCGTGATGAGATAGACTTGAACGTAAACGCCAAAGAGGTACTCGAAAACAAAGGCGACCACATCGACCGAGGCCGAGATTTGCAACATTCTCAGTCCAACCAGTTCTCCGCCCCAATGCGGCAAGAGCCAAAAGACAATGGGCTTCAGGAGTGAGGCCAAAGCGCCTAATAAAAGGATCAGATAAATGAGGTAACTCCAAAAGCGATAGCGTTTGCGCAGCGCGCCGAAGAGCACGCCATGCAAGCCGCGCCAGTTCGAAAACAGCAGGAACGCTGCGATGACCGAGAGCGGATAGGTCGTAGTCGCGTTATCGAAGATGCCAGCCACTCCTTCAAGCACCGGCAACGGCACGTCACTCCTGATTTCCATAAATCTTGGCCAGTGCCACTCCGCGAAGGAGATGATCTGGCCGGGATCGACATCGTCTATATTTTGAATCGGCGTGAACGTGGCGAATTGGAAAACGAAATAGGCGAACCCGAACAGAACAAAGGTCAGACCGATGCGCTTGAAACGAGCGACGCAACGAAATCCATCGCGGATCGAGAGACGCACCGGATTAAAGAGCATCAGCAGAACGTATCCGGCAAAGAAACCGAGCAGCAGGTAAATGCGGGGCAGGAACATCGGAGTGGAGTAGGGGAGTGACGGAGTAAATCCCAACTAGCTTTTCACTCCACTACTCCATTCCACTTACCGAATCAGCCCCCAGTGCCGATTGAACGGCCAGTAAACGAGAAAGCCGCGGCCGACCAGATCCTCCTCCGGCACGATTCCCCAATAGCGGCTATCGGCGCTGTTGTAGCTATTATCGCCGAGCGCAAAGTAGCCATGTGCCGGCACGGTGACGGTGCTGCTCGAATTGGACAGATAGAGGCTCCCGGGGGCGTTCCCATAACCGCGGTAGCCATCTTGCGCCGCCATGACACGTTTAAACCCGAACTGCTGCGCCAGTTTGCCGTTGATATACAAATCCGGGCTGGAAATCCGCAACGTGTCTCCCGGGAGTCCGGCCAGGCGTTTGATGTAAAACGGCTGACCCATTTCAACATCACCGGGAATGCCGGGAATGTTGTTCGTTCGAAATACAAAGACGTCGCCCCGGTGCGGTTTAACGAAATTGTAGCTGAATTTGTCCACAAATACCTGGTCGCCGGTATCGATCGCGCCGCGTGCGATCACTTCTCCGGCTTTGTAATTGCGCCCGGGATAAACGCCGAAATCATGCTTAAGCGTATCGATCGGGGCGTAAACCAGAAATTGCTGGTGTTGAAAAATCAGCCGGGTAAATGTGAAAAAGAAAAATATCTTCCGCGGCTGCATTTGCAGGAGCTGATCTTCCTCTCTAGAGACCTTATCGATGTAATTTCGACCGAGCACGACGTACTCTCCGATCTGTTGCAGAAAGTTTGGCGCAGCCTCGGTGCGCGGATAACCAATAATTCCGTTCAACGTCGGCTGCATCGACCCGGTCGGGATCTTGAACGGCTGCAAAAAATAGGAACGAATTCCGACTGCGACGACGATCGCGACAAAAACAACTTCGACATTTTCGCGCCAGTGCGATTCCCAAGTCACCGGTGTGAGCTTCTGCATCCTGGCGTCGAGCGTTTCGGCCTCGGCTTTGATCCGCTCGTGATCGCGTTTCTTCAGCGCCTCGTGCAATCGCGCGATCTCACCCGTCAATTCCTCGCGCGCGGCGGGGCTGAGCAGATCGTGCTTGTAGCGCAAGTATTTCTGGGCATGGCGCAGGAGCAGTTTGCTGTGTTTGATGTAGCGTGGTGTGAACATGGTTTAAATGACGAATGACGAATGACCAATGACGAAACAATGACGAAGCTCGAATGCCGAACCAACACATTTTCGCGACGGCATGGTTTCGAATTTAGTCATTCGGATCTTCTTCGTGCTTCGTATTTCGTCATTTCACAGCGCATCATTGCGCTTTGAGCACTTCGATAAACGCCTCCTGCGGAATGTTGATCTTGCCGATGCTCTTCATCCGTTTTTTTCCTTCCTTCTGTTTCTCGAGCAATTTGCGTTTCCGGGTGATATCGCCGCCGTAGCATTTCGCGGTCACGTTTTTTCGCAAGGCCGAAACGCTCTCGCGCGCTATGATTTTTCCGCCGATCGCGGCCTGGATGGCGACCTGATACAACTGGCGCGGGATCACTTCCTTTAATTTCGCGGCGAGCTGGCGTCCGCGCGCGTCCGCGCGGTCCTTGTGCACAATGGTCGAGAACGCGTCGACCGGTTCGCCGTTGACGAGCAGATCGAGCTTTACCAGTTTCGCCGCGCGATAACCGGCGAGCTCGTAATCCATCGAGCCGTAACCGCGCGTGATCGACTTAATTTTGTCGTTGAAATCGACCAGGATTTCGTTCAACGGCAGCTCGCAATGCAGCATCACGCGGCGCGCATCGAGCGTTTCCGTGTGGTCCATCTGTCCGCGTTTTTCCAGAATCAATTGCAGGATGTCGCCAATGTTTTCGTTTGGACAAAGGACGTACGCCTTTACAACTGGCTCGCGGATTTCCTCGATCTCACTCGGGTTCGGGAGATAGGCCGGATTGTCGATCGAAAGCGTCTCGCCCCGCGTGGTCTGGACTTCGTAAACCACGCTCGGGCTGGTCGCGATGATGTCCATGTTGTATTCGCGCCGCAACCGCTCCTGGATAATCTCCATGTGCAGCAACCCAAGAAATCCGCAGCGGAACCCAAATCCGAGCGCGACCGAACTTTCCGGCGTGTAAACAAAGGCGGCATCATTCAGCCGCAGTTTCGCGATCGCCGCTTTGAGATGCTCGAAGTCCCCGGTGTTGATCGGGTAAATGCCGCTGAACACCATCGGATGAATTTCCTGAAAACCCGGGAGCGGTTCGCGCGCGGGATGCCGTTGATCGGTGATCGTGTCGCCGATTTTTATATCGGCCGTTGATTTGATGTTGGCGATGAAATAGCCGACGTCGCCTGCACTCAACCCGGGTTGAACAAACATCTTTGGCGTAAACACGCCCACTTCCTTGATCTCATAGCGCGCATCGTTACTCATCAGCTTGATCGCGTGATTGAGTTCCATCGTTCCGGAAACGACGCGGACGTAACCGACCACTCCGCGATAAACGTCAAAGACCGAATCGAACACGAGCGCGCGCAACGTCGCGTCCTGAGGCGGGCGTGGCGCCGGAATTCGGTGCACGACTGCCTCCAGAATCTCGTCAATCCCGATTCCCATTTTCGCGCTCGCGTGAATCGCTTCCTCGGATGGAATAGCGAGAATTTCTTCCAATTGTCGATCCACGGCGGGGATATCAGCGTTTGGCAGATCGATCTTGTTGATCACCGGCACGATCGTTAGGCCTTGTTTATGGGCGAGATGGACGTTCGCTACAGTCTGCGCTTCGACCCCTTGCCCAGCATCGACTACCAGAATCGCTCCTTCGCACGCCGCCAGACTCCGCGAAACTTCATAGGCAAAATCGACATGTCCCGGCGTGTCGAGCAAATTCAATCGATAGGTCTGCCCGTCTTTCGCGCGATATTTCATCGTTACCGGATGCGCTTTGATCGTGATCCCGCGCTCGCGCTCCAAGTCCATCGAATCGAGCAACTGATCCTGTTTGTCCCTTTCGTGGATGGTCCCCGTGCTTTCGAGCAATCGATCCGACAATGTGGTCTTGCCGTGATCGATATGCGCGATGATGCAGAAATTCCGCGTCAATTCGATTGCCATGGAGAGCGGTCACTATCCGGGCAGACAGTGGATGGGTCAATCCACCCGCCTCGTCATTCCGAGCGAAGTCGAGGGCATGGAAATGACGAATGACGAGCACGAAGGCGCTCTTACTCATGGTCTTTCTCAATTCGATCGGTTTGGAGCACAAGCGCACGACGAATGCAAAGCGTTGGCGCCGCTGAAATATGGTGGTTCGTGGATTCCTGCTTCGTCATTTATACGCCCCTCGACTTCACTCGGGACGACGGTATAAATCCATTATGCCCAAGCTCGTCATTAACAGCAGTGTCCACGAGCTTACGGAAGGTTGTGTCACCATCGGCCGCGCTCCGGATAATGCGATTGTGCTCGACGAGCCGTCGGTCTCGAGCCATCACGCCGAGCTGCGCCTAACCGGTGAGACCTGCATTCTCAAGGACCTTGGATCGACCAATGGCACGCGCGTGAACGGAGTCCCGATGGCGGAAACGGCCTTGCGCTTCAATGATCGCATCCGATTCGGGGCGGCGGAAGCGCGCTATGAATCTGACGCGAGAGGTTCCCAGGCTTTGCCGGCGCTTGAGGAAATCTTAGCCACGCCCGCTGAATCCAGCGCCATCCCGGTTGATTTCGGAAATGCGTCGCCCTTCCCTTGCCGACAGAAAGAGAAAGACCCGATTCGCAACACGCTGGTCGCCGCCGCGGCGGTGGCGCTGCTTACGTTCTTCGGCAGCATGATCGCCGTCCTAATGATGCACGCGCCCGCTTTCTAATTTGAAAGGCGTTCGGGCCCCTTGCCATGCCGAAGCGCCTTGGCGAAGGTGGGTCGGCGCCCGATTCTTATGCGACCACAATCCGCAATCCGCAATCCGCAATCGCCCATTGCGACTCGTCTTCTGCTTTTCGACATTGACGGCACGCTAATCCATTCCGGCGGCGCCGGCATCCAGGCGCTCAAAGTTGCGTTGAAGGAGCGTTTCGGCATCGACGACGATCTTGCGGGCATCGAGATCGCGGGCATGACCGATTCCGGGATCGTGATCAGCATTCTGAACAAACACAAAATTCCCGCGACGCCCGAGAGCGTCGCCGCATTCCTCGACAGCTACGTGCATTTTCTATCGCTCGAATTGCCGCGTCGCAAAGGCCGCCTGCTTCCCGGCGTGCTTGTTTTGCTCGAGAAATTGCAATCGCGAAAACATGTCGTGCTCGCGCTGCTCACCGGCAACGTCTCGCGCGGCGCGCAACTCAAACTCGAACATTACGGCGTCTGGCATTTTTTCGAGTTCGGCGCGTTTGCCGACGATCATCACGATCGCAACCAACTGGGATCGTTTGCCCGCGCCCGCGCTAAAGAAAAACATGGCCGCGAATTTTCCGCGGCCGAGATCGACGTGATCGGCGACACCCCGCGAGACATCGCTTGTGGCAAAGCGATCGGTGCGCGGACTATCGCCGTTGCCACCGGGACGTGGACACGCGAGCAACTCGCGGAACATGCTCCCGATTTCTTGATCGAGGATCTTTCCGACGTAAATCGCGTCATCGATACACTCGGATGGTGATCGATTGCCGATTGGAAAATGAAATGCGAATGGGAGGGGCGGCTAGCCCAGGCCATCCGCCGCGTTCTATCCCGGATGCGGCGCGCCCGGCAGCTTGCCCTGAGCCTCTCGAATGGACGCCCTGCCAAAATCATCGACTGTTGATCGTAAGATAATGAAGAAAATGTCATCACCGCCTCCGCCCAAGCCGCGCAAAAACCACCCGAACGTACTCCCGCTCGAAGGGGAAATCGATTTGCACGTCTCACCCACGATTGCCGCAGCTTTCGCGAAGATGCTTGAGAAAAAGCCAAAGACGCTCGTGGTCGATCTTTCCCGAGTTAGTTACATCGACAGCTCCGGTCTGGCCGCGTTGATCGAAGCGATGCAAAACGTCCAGGAATACGGCGGCAAATTCGCTCTTGCCGGTTTGCAGGAAACGGTCCGCACCATTTTCGAGATCGCTCGCCTCGATCAGGTCTTCCAAATTTTCCCGGATGTAGATGCCGCGCTGGCTGGTTGAGTCGAGATCTGACCTCTCACTTGCGCGGAGAACTCCGAACGTCCATGCTCCGGCATCGCGAACCTGATCGCTTTCAATTCCGTGGTAAGCAACTTTGCTTGTGCTGTCGTGAGCTCGACCAGCGGCGGCCGCACTCTGTTCCATTCCGGGTCGTTTCGGTAGATCGCAATCGCTTGCTTCAACGCCGCGATCATAGACGGAAACTTCCTGTTGCTGAATGCCTGCCGCACGACGGTTAATCGGGCCTGCTGAGCGTCGAGTTCTGTTGTAGAGGCGCTCGCCGCGGCGAGCGCCTGTTTCGATCGGCGTTTGACACAAACGCCGCGACACTTCTGATACAAATCGTGAATCGCCGCCGGATTCACGTTCGCCGTGGCGGAAATAGTGCCCGCACCGCTATTGCTCATATTGGCGAGCAGAAACGATTCGCTGCCGACAAACACGTCGAACCCATCCTGGGCAAACGCGTCGAGAAAAGTCTTGGTGTTGTTCCAATCGCCCGAGCTATCTTTCATCCCGGCAATCGCGTTGGGATAAGCGTTCAGGAGACGCTCGATTAATTTTGGTGTGATAGCGACGATCGCCACCGGTGGAATGTGATAGATGTAAATTTTCAAACGCGCATCCCCGACGCGTTGCACCACTTCGCTGTAGTAACGGTAGAGACCTTCTTCGTTAACCTCCTTGTAATAAAACGGCGGAAGCATCAGCACGCCGGCGCAGCCGTGTTTTACCGCATGCGACGTGAGCTCGACCGTCTCGGAGATTGAGCAACAACCGGTGCCCGGCATCATGCGGGACGGATCGGTGCCGGCCGCGACCAGGGTATCGAGTAACCTCATTCGCTCGTCGGCTGACATCGAGTTGGCCTCGCTGGTCGTGCCAAAAACAGCCAGCCCGCAGTTCTGTGAAAGTAACCATTGGCAATGCCCGATGAATCGTTGCTGGTCGGGCGAAAGATCAGCCTTGAACGGGGTTACGACGGGCGCCAGGACGCCACGGATTCGTTGGCCGAAAATCATTTCAGACGTCAGATTTCAGATGCCGGGAAACTGTAACAAGATGGCCAGTGTTTGCTCGACATTTTTGGCGATATCGAATTGCGATGCGCGTTCGAGGATGGCCGATCTGGCGAGGACGCGGCGCGCCGAGTCGGACCAGAATTGGATTGCATCGCGCAACCGCATCAGGTCGTTGGGATGATCGACAATCGAGCCATGCACCTGATGCTCGATGATTTCCGAAAAACCGTTGTCTCGCGTGGTGATAACGGGCAGGCCGGACGCCAGCGCCTCCAAACAGGCATTCGAAAACGGATCGTAAATCGTCGGCAGAATGAAAATGTCAGCCGCGGCATATATCGGCGCCAGATCGGTGCGTTCGCCCAGGAAATGCACGCGCTTTGCTTTATAGGAACGCGCATTTCCACGCCCTGCTACCAGCAGATGCATCTGGCGATTTTTGCAGAGCGCAATTGCTTCGATGGCAAATAACAATCCCTTTCGTTCCCAGCCTGACCCGGCGAAAAGCAGCACGATTTCGTCCGGCTTGAGTCCTAACTCGGCCCGCGCTTGTTCCCGCAACACCGGATCAAACACGAAGTCTTTCAGTGGAATGCCATTGCGGACGAGGTCGATCTTCTCCTCGGGGTATTCATAAAAATCGACAATCTCCCTTTTTACCATTTGCGAATTGACAACGACGCGGGCTGCGCCGCGCTGGGCGAGCAATGATTCCTCCAGTTGCAAGATGTCGCGGTGCTTGGGGTTGAGCTGGTGCAGAAATCGTTCGAGCGGCATCTGGAACTTTCGGCGGCGTTCGAGCCAGGCGGCGTGGACGCCATCGCCGGCGCGGTAAACGTCACAGCGCCAGAGCCGATCGAAACTCATCAACACGTCGCACCGAAGTTGTGGCCGCAGTTTTTCCACTTCGTGGGCAAACGCGATTGGCGATTTGGCGCGCAAATGCGTGATTGGCCCGAACGGCCATTGGCTTTTCGGCCAATCGCTTGTGGCCAGGAGTTGGGTTTTATGGCCGTGCCCGGCCAGCGCCTGGCCCAGCCGTTTTAAATACGCTTCCGCGCCGCCGCTCGGCGAATGGCCGCGGCGGACAAAGGCAATGCTGAGTTTTCTGGGATCCGCCATCCACGCCAAATGAGGCCAATATCTTCAGGAAAAGCAACGCGTCTTTGACTTTTGGCCTGCTTTAGCGTGTTTAGCGGACGCTTCTCGTTTCATCGTTATGACCGAACCTTTGCTGCCAAAGCGTCTGCTTTACTCGATCTTTGCGCGCATCGGCGGATCGGGGTTGGACACAGACGCATTTGAGACGCTGCGGGCATCGTATCGAGGCGGATTTCTCGGAACGGCGGTGGCGTACGACAATCGGCAGCGCGAGATTCCGGCGCGCTACATTCATTCCCTGCGCTGGCATCCGGTGCGGCTGATTTCGTTTCTCGACCGGCCATATTACTACGGAGCGAAAAAGAAATATCTCGATTGGGTTGCGTCGCGGCATCTCGAGCGGGGGAATTACGACTTGTTTCACAGTTGGTCGGGCGATTGCTTGCTCTCGCTTCGGGCCGCAAAAAAGCGCGGGATCCCGTCAATTGTCGAAATTCCAACGTGGCATCGCGACGGCGCGAAAGTGAAGACGGAAGAGCCGGCTCCGGTCATGCCGCGACCCCATGCCTCATGGTTTGAGAAGTGGAAAGCTGACCTGTTGCTCGAGAGGCAGCGGTTCATCGAGGAATACGATCTGGCTGATCTGTTGCTCGTGTTGTCGGAGACCGCGGCCGAGACCTTTCGTGTGCAAGGTCTTCCGAAGGAGAAACTGTTTTATCTGCCGCGCGGTGTCGATGTGGATCGGTTCAAGCCGGGAACACGCCCGGCGAGGTTTCGCGCAATCTTTTCCGGGGCATTGATTAGACGGAAGGGGATTCAGCATGTGTTGGAGGCATGGAACCGGCTCAAGCTGCCGGACGCAGAGCTATGGCTGGTTGGCTCGGTGCACGAGGAAGCGAAGCCGTTTCTCAAGCAGTTCTGGCGCGAAAATATCCGTGTGGTTGGATTTGTGCGCGATCCGGAGAATTATCTCAATCAAGCGACGATCCACGTTTTTCCATCGCAATTGGAAGGCAGCGCCAAAGTGACCTACGAAGCGGCGGCCTGTGCGTTGCCGCAGGTGACGACGCGCGAAGCGGGCGATGTCGTGCGCGCCGGTGTTGAGGGCATCATCGTTAAGCCAGGAGATGTCGATGCGATCGCTGCGGCAATTGAACGATTCTATCGCGAGCCGGCGTTGGTCGAGCAAATGGGCCAGGCCGCGCGCAAACGCATCGTAGAAAATTTCACCTGGGACCATTTCCGCGCGCGCCTGCTCGATGCCTACGCCGTAGCGATGCAGCGCGCGCGTTGATTGTTGCGAGTACTTGCGAGCCGGGCGCTCCCCGATAAGATCGACAACCTATGGCTAAATACAAAATTGCTTGGATGCCCGGCGATGGCGTGGGCAACGATGTCATGGAGGCGGCGCGCCTGGTATTGGATCGTCTCAAACTCGATGCCGAGTATGTGCGGTGCGACATCGGCTGGGAATTTTGGTGCAAGGAAGGCAACGCGTTGCCGGATCGCACGGTGAAAGCGCTCAAGGAAACGACCTGCGGGCTCTTCGGCGCGATTACCAGCAAGCCGCAGGACAAAGCCAAGGAAGAATTGAGTCCGGAACTAAAAGACAAAGGCCTGGTTTACTTTTCGCCAATCGTTGGGCTGCGTCAGTTGTTCAATCTCCATACCAACATGCGGCCGTGCAAAAGTTATCCCGGCAACCCGCTGAACTATCGCGGCAGCAAGATCACCAACCCGAGCGGCGAAGACGTCCCGATCGATCAGGTCGTGTTCCGAGAAAATACCGAAGGCATGTACGGCGGCGTCGAGTTTTTCCCGTTGCCGGAACCGGTTTACACCGCGCTCTGCGCGAACCCGAAGATGAAGAAATGGAAAGACAAAGCAGGTCTGGAAAACATCGCGCTCTCGACTCGAATCATGAGCAAGCAAGGTTGCACCAATATTTGTAAACAAGCCTTCGAATACGCCAAGAACACGGGGCGCAAACGAGTCACGCTGATCGAGAAACCAAACGTGCTCCGCGAAACCGGCGGCTTGATGATGCGTTGTTTCAACGATGTGGCGAAAACCTATCCTGACATCCGCGCCGACGACGCCAACATCGATGCGATCTGCATGTGGATGTTCAAGAACCCGCAGGATTACTCCGTGCTCGTGGCGGAAAACATGTTCGGCGACATCGTCAGCGACCTGTGCGCCGGCCTTGTCGGCGGACTCGGCTTCGCACCCAGCGCCAACCTCGGCGACAGCTATGCCGTCTTCGAACCGACTCACGGCTCCGCCCCGAAATATGCCGGCCAATACAAGGTGAATCCCATCGCCATGCTTTTGACTGCGAAGCTGATGCTCGATTGGTTGAAGGAAACTGACATGGCTACGCGTCTGGAAACCGCAATCGCCCGCGTCATCAAGGAAGGCAAAGTCCGCACCTACGACATGGGCGGAAAAGCGTCCACCCTCGACGTCGCCAAAGCCATCGCCGATTACGCGAGTTGAACCGCAGGTAATTCGAATTGCGGAATGCCGATTACCGGCAGAAATTTGTTTCCATGCAGTGCCTGAACTGTAACGCGGAGATGGTGAATTACGATGTGATCACCAAAACGGGAGAGTTGTCCTACGATGTCTGCGAAGAGTGCGGAAGTCTTTGGCTGGATTCCGGTGAATTGGATAAAATGGCTTTTCAGGTCCGCGGTAGCATTGAATTTTGCTCGAACGAGGAGGACAAAACGCCTGAGCGGCAACCAAAGAATTGTCCTCGATGTGATGGCGTCACGCTATCGAGAGTGCGATTCCTCGGTGAGACAGATATTATTTTGCATCATTGCAAAAACTGCGGCGGATTTTGGCTCGATGGCGCCGAGCTGAACTTAATTGATAACGAGCTTGAAAAAATCATGCCCGTCAGCGGTCATGGATTTTCTGATTTTGTAAACAACGTTCATATTCCGTACTGGTATAAACGAATCAGAAGAGACAGCAGCGAAACAGATTTCAAAATCGAAGTGGAACCGATCAAAGGCGCAAAACATTTAAAACCAACCAATGACAAGTGTCCGGTTGATGGCACGACCCTCGATGGCTATTCAATATTTTCGATGGAGTTTGAAGGCTGCCCGAAATGCCACGGCATGTGGTTGGTCAAAGATGAATTACGAAAGCTGAAGAACAAGGCGTTGGAAGGACAGCTGCATTGGCTGAACGATGAAATAGACAGCATCGAAAAAACCGCTGCCGTTCCGAGTGAACGGGCCTGCCCCAAATCCGATGGCGGCAAACTGCTTTCGGTTGTCTTTGGAAAATCATCGGTCGTTATTGACTGGTGTCCAAAATGTCACGGCATCTGGCTCGATCGGGCGGAATTTGATTCAATTATCGAATATTTGAATACCGAGGCGGGGAATGCGACGCGCAAAGGTGTCGAGCGGGAAATAGTCGAGGATGTGAAAAAGCTTTGGAGAGGCAGGCCAGAAAGCAGAGCGGCAGAAGTTGCGGATATAGCGGCAGCGGTGATGGCCTTAGCCAACTTCACAGTTTTCGAACATCCGGCTTTGTTTAGATTTTTGACGAATACCGCGGCTGCTGGGCGAAGTATTGGGATGGATTGAGCGGCACATTGATTTTCATCGACGCCATCTATTCCGTCCTCGATGTAGCCAAAGCTTTCGCCGATTACCCTGGCTCATAAGAGCCGCCTGCCACCACTGATGTTTGCGACGCTGATTGAGCGCCGCTACAGGAGAAGGATGAAAACGACGCTCGTTGTTCTCGCGCTTCTTCTACTGCCAATCCGGTTTGCCGTTTGGGCGGAGCCGAAAGACAAACTCAAGCCAGGCCTCGACGCGATCACGCCGGACGGAATGCTCGCGCACATCAAAACGCTTTCCTCCGATGAATTCGAAGGCCGGGCGCCCGGTTCCAAAGGCGAACAGCTCTCGATCAAATATATCGAGGAGCAATTCAAGAAGATCGGATTGAAGCCCGGAAATCCGAACGGCAGTTATTTTCAGGAAGTCCCGCTGGCCGGAATCAAAAGCGATCCGCACATGACCTTCACCGTCGCGGGCAAGCCGCCGATGGATTTGAAATTTCCGGATGACTTCGTCGCGTCATCGGCGCGCTTGCAGGACAAGATCGACATCAACAATTCGGATATCGTGTTTGTCGGCTACGGAATCGTCGCTCCGGAATACGGCTGGGACGATTACAAGGATGTCGATGTTCGCGGCAAAACGATTCTGATGTTGATCAATGATCCGCCAATTCCCGATCCGCGCGATCCGCAACAGCTGGACGAGAAAATGTTCAAAGGCCGCGCCATGACGTATTACGGCCGCTGGACCTACAAATACGAAATCGCGGCGCAACGCGGCGCGGCTGCGGCGGTAATCATTCACGAGACCGCGCCGGCGGCATATCCCTGGCAGGTCGTCAGGACGAGCTGGTCGAAGGAAAATTTCGAGCTCGATAATCCGGACAAAAACATAGGCGCGGTGCAGGCGCGTTCGTGGATCACGCTCGATGTCGCCAGAAAGTTACTTGCGGACGCGGGTCAGGATTTTGATGCGTTGAAGAAAGCGGCGATAACGAAAAATTTTCGCCCGGTCGCCATCAACGCAAAATGTACGATCGACATCAAGCAAGCGTTGCGGTCGTTCAAATCGCACAATGTCATCGGCAAGCTCGAAGGGAGGGACTCGAAATTAAGAGACGAATACGTTCTTTACACCGCGCACTGGGACCACCTCGGCAAACATCCGGAATTGCAGGGCGATCAGATTTTCAACGGCGCGGTCGATAATGCATCCGGCGACGCCGCCGTCATGCAACTGGCCGCCGCATTTTCGAAATTAAATCCGCCGCCGAAACGTTCGGTCCTGTTCATGTGCACGACCGCGGAGGAAGCGGGCTTGTTAGGCGCGAAATGGTATGCCGAGCATCCTCTCTATCCGCTCGAGAAAACGCTGGCCGATATCAACATCGACAGCATGAACGTCTGGGGCAAAGCGCGCGACGTGGAAGACACCAGCTTCGGTTTTTCCGATCTCGACGACATGCTCGCTGCTGCGGCGAAACGCCAGGGCCGGGTCATGATTCCAAATCCGCGTCCCGAAAAAGGAAGTATTTATCGCGCCGACAACTTCGAATTCAGCAAAGTGGGTCTGCCGTCGCTTTACATCGGCAACAAAGTTCATCTTCTTTCGCGGCCCGAGAACGCGCCGCTGCGCACCGACGAGTTCGATTTGAAGGATTACCATCAAGTCACCGACGAAATTCATCCCGATTGGGACCTGAGCGGTGCCGTCCAGGATGTCGATCTTCTATTCGAAGTCGGCTATCAAGTCGCCAACGGCGACAAATTTCCCGAATGGAAACCGGGGAACGAGTTCCGCGTAAAACGCTTCGCGCCACGCGGTCCATGATCGCCGCGTAAAAGGCTCCGCCTCACGCGGTCAGTGACCGAAATGTTTTATGTATATCTGCTCCATTCCGAGAGTGATTCGGGACTGTACATTGGCTACTCAGCAGACCTGCGGCGGCGGCTCAGCGAACACAAAGAGGGTGCATCTCAAGCGACCGGCTTTCGCGGCCCGTGGACGCTGATTTATTATGAAGCTTACCTGGAAGAAGCAGATGCAATCGGAAGAGAACGTTATCTCAAGAGCGGAGCCGGTCGTAAACTCATCCGCTCACAACTGCGGAATTACTTTGCAAAACGTCGGCTCGGAACCGCGTGAGACAAAGCCGCGCAGCGGCGAGTCTTTTACGCGGAAGCGTTGAAGCGTTGAATCGACGGAGCCGCTTCAAATCCGTTACTGCACATTAGGGATCTTTACGATACTGCCTTTTGCTTGCGGGTCCTTGGGATCCTTCACCACGGTCACGTACAATTCTTTCTCGCCTTCGCTGAAGGCGACATTGGTTGTGCCGTCCCCGGCCGCGATGGGAAAGACGTGGAGCAGATTGCCTTGCGGAGATATTTTCAAAATCTTCCCGCCGAACCATTGGGCAACATAAATGTTGCCTTTGCTGTCGATCTTCATGCTATCGGGCCCGAGCCACCAGGACTTGTTCTTGTTTTTTACGAGCAGATTTAGCAAAGCGAAATTGGATCGGTGGCTCAATGTGCCGTCGTCATTGATTGTGAATTTCAAGATGCAGTTTCCGACTGTTTCGCTGACGTAGAGGGTTTTTTGGTCGGGTGAGACGCCGATTCCGTTGGCGTAATTGAGATCGTCCGCGACCTCGAGCCATTTCTCACTGCCCGGCGCAAGATAGAGAATTTTCCCCGCGACGGAGGTCGGCAGATCCTTGTAGGGACCGAAAACCGTGGCATAAGCGCCGCCGTTGGCGGTGACCACAATATCATTTATGCCGCCGTCGAATGGTTTCCCGTTTTTGTCGGCATCCCAACGACGCAATTGCTTGCCGGTCATATCGAGCTCAAGAATGGCGCCATGCTCCTCAGTGCACGCGAGCAGGAATGTCTTATCCTTCGTGAGCGCCAACCCGTTATGGCCGCAACCGGGAGTATGATTCAACACCATGGACGTTTTGCCATTCCATTTCGACAGCGTGTTCGACACCCAGCCAACGTAGTAAAGGTTGCCGTCAACGTACAGCGGGCCCTCGGGTCCAAGAAGATTGCTGACGATGAGGGTTTCGTCGGCACACGCTGCCGTTGCAGCCAACATTGCGCCAAATGCGCAGCAGATAATCTTACTTACCCTCATTTTGATTCCTTTCCGGTTAGCAGCGGCTCGATGCAACATCTATTCGGCGGGCCGACCGATGCTTCCACCTACGCACGAGGCTTCGGCGTGACCAAAACAACATGTCTGCAAGTTAGCAAGTGGGGCGAGCTTAAACCGGGGGATAATCCTATTTGGCGGGTTGACCGATACGGAAGGCGCGATGAGCCCAGCGCCTCCAACTGCGCGCCTGCCGAGATGAACAAAATGCCAGTCGTTAGCGTAGCCCTCGCGGCTCGAATACTCGCACATCGGTGAGCCAAACACCCGATTGGCAAACTTCAGGTCTCGAATCGCCAGCGGATCAAACAGACCGGCCATAATCAGTGGTCAGCGGTCAACGACCTGATGTCAACATGACTGGCCCGCCGCTGATGTCTGCCCTCTGACCGCTGATGTCTGACTTCTGTCTGCCGCGCCGTAGCCTCGGCGAAGGCGGGATCTCTGGTTTTAATTTTGAATCCAATTACCGGGTTCAATGTATCCTATGAGTAGGAGAGGGCGTCTTATATATATGATCCAGGATTTTCGCTTCGCGTTCCGGCAACTCATCAAAGCTCCCGGCTTTACCATCGCTGCCGTCCTCGTCCTGGCTCTCGGTATCGGAGCGAACACCGCCGTATTCAGCTTGGTCAATACGCTTTTCTTCGCTCCGCCCGCTTACGCCAAGCCGCACGAAATGGTGCAGCTCTTTTCCCAGAACAAAAAGGATCCGAAGAAGTTTCGCGGTTTTTCTTATCCGACTTATCGCGATATCCGCGAACAGAACACCGTCTTCAGCGACGCGCTGAGTTTCAATTTCGCGTTGATCGGTCTCGGGCAAAAGGGAGATACGCGCCGCGCGTTCGCCGCCGTAGTCAGTTCGAACTATTTCTCCGTGCTCGGTGTCCCGCTCGCGCGCGGTCGCGCATTTCTGCCGGAAGAAGAGACGCCCGGCCGCGACATGCCGGTCGCGATCGTCGGTTACAATTATTGGCAGAGGCACAACTTCGATCCAAACACGCTCGGCTCGCAGATACTCGTTAACGGCCGGCCGTTCACGATCGTCGGTATAACAGCGAAAGGTTTCATCGGCACGATGCAGGTTTTGGCGCCGGAAGTTTGGTTGCCGATGAGCGTTTACGATCAGGTGGCGAACGATTTCGGATCGAAAGACAAGATTACCATGAACGATCGCAACGGAACGCAGTTCCGGATCATGGGCCGGCTTAAATCCGGGATCACCGCGGCCGCGGCCAAACCTGCACTCGTGGGGCTAGCGGCTAATTTGGAAAAAGCCTACCCGATCGAACAAAAGGACCAGACGTTCCTAACGACCCCGGTGCCCCGCAACACCACCAGCAACAGCCCGGGAGTCGATCGCGGGATCTCAGCGATCGCGCCCTTATTGCTTGGGATGGCGGTGGTGGTGCTTCTCGTCGCCTGTTTGAATCTCGCCAACATGTTGCTCGCGCGCGGCACCGCGCGGCGCAAAGAAATCGCCATTCGTCTCGCCCTCGGTGGAAGCCGCTGGCGTATCGTGCGCCAGCTTTTGAGCGAAGGTTTCGTGCTCGCACTGCTCGGTGGAGCCGGCGGACTCGTTCTCGGGCTCTGGTCGTCAGATCTCCTGGTGGCTTCCATGCGCCGGTTAATGCCGTTCGACATGGTCTGGTCGAGCGGAGCAAACCTCGCCATCCTCGCGGCGACATTTGGATTTTGCCTGGTCGGCACGCTCATGTTTGCTCTCGGCCCCGCATTGAAAATCTCGCGCAGCGTCGTGGTGACGGATCTCAAGGAACACGCCGGAGAAGATGTGGTGCGCCGTCGCTGGAAATTTCTGCCGCGCCATCCACTCGTTGTTTTGCAAATCGGATTCTCGCTTGCGCTGCTGACCGCGGCGGCCTTGTTCGTTCGCGGCGCAGGCAAAGCCGCATCCATTGATATTGGATTAAGACCGGGTGCGAGTTTTCTTCTCGAAGTCGACGCCAGCCTGGCCGGTTACGCGCCAGACCGCGCGCAGCAACTTTATCAAAATCTGAGCGAGAAACTGGCCGCGCTGCCGGGCGTCGAGCACGCGAGCATTTCGGCAACGATTCCGTTGGGAATCATTTCGTCAGACAAAAATGTTCAGCGCGCCGGTATCAGCCCCGGGGCGGATGCAAAACCGGCGACCGCCGCCGAAGGCCTTGCCTTCAAAGCAGCCTGGAACAGTGTGGGCGCGGATTATTTTACGACAGTTGGATTGCCGGTGCTTCGTGGTCGCGCATTTACTCAAGCGGAAGCGACGCAGCCCGGTCCCAAAGTAGCGATCATTGATGAACCTCTGGCCAAAAAACTTTGGCCGGACGGCGACGCGCTTGGGCAGCAAATTCAATATGCGGACGAAAAGGACAAACATGAGGGGACGATGGAAATAGTCGGCGTTGTGCCTGCAACTCGCCACGATCTTTTTGCAAACGAAGAGCCGGACGGCTCGATCTACCTGCCGTTTGCGCGCGGATTTCAAAGCTACGTTTCGTTTTTTGTCCGGTTCCATTCAATTGCCGCCGGGAGCGAAGCCGCGACGGCCGATTTGCTGCGGCGCACAGTTCGCGATGTCGATCCTTCGATTCCGATCCTTTCGTTAGGCACGTTTGCCCATTACCTTGATTCGAACCTGGACCTCTGGCTTGTGCGCGCCGGCGCCGCGATGTTTTCCATTTTTGGAGGGCTTGCACTGGGTCTCGCCGTCGTTGGTCTCTATGGAGTAAAGACCTATTCGGTTGCGCGACGAACACGCGAAATCGGGATTCGCATGGCGCTCGGCGCGCAACCCGGGATGGTGTTGCGAATGATCATGCGCGAAGGCTCAGTCATGCTTTTCTCCGGGCTCGCTCTCGGCCTGCTCCGCTAATGTACAGCGGACCCTCGGGCCCAAGGATATTGCTGACGATGACCGTTTCGCCGGCGCACGCGACCGTAGCAGTCAACACCGCGCCAACGGCGGCGCACAAAATTTTACTTGTCCTCATTTCAATTCTTTCGATAAGCGATTAAACGTATTTTGCTGTGTAACGTCGACACTCTTTCCTGTCGCGAGCCGTTGTAGCAGTGCTTGTATGAAGCACTGAAACCAAAAAATAGGCGCTCGCCGCGGCGAGCGCCTCTACAACTCATTACCCTTCGTCCGCCGTTGCCGATCTTACCGCCAGTCCGGGTCGGGCCTATTCGGAAGGGCGACCGATACTGAAGGCGCCCATCGGCTTTGCGTCGGGGTGCGGCGTTCTTTTCATGAGATCGTCTTCCACGTGACGACGGAATTCCTCGCCGAAGAGATAACCGCGTTCTTTCCAGAACTCCTTGCCACCCGGCGAAGATACAAGGTTCATGATAAGAAGCTCCCAGCCCATCCACAGCGGCGGCTCGAGCATTTTTTCCCGCCATTTCAGAAATGCATTCTGTGAGTAGGAGAGGAACGCCATGAAAGTCGCGATGAACCGAGCCTTCTCCGTTTCCGAAAGCGAGAAGTAATCGCGCAATCCGTTCACGGTGACTTGAGAAAGCTCGGCGTCGTTGGCAAGCAAGTGATACCAGCTCGCGAAATGTTCGTGCACAACCTGGGCGGCCGCGGACCGGACAGCGTGGGTGTTCTGCCGGATTTGCAACGCGACGTAAATCAACGAAACGACGACGGCAACGGCGCCGATAATCTGTCCGAGATTGGCCAGGTCGTTGAGATTCATCGGTTCATCCAGTGGTCGGCCAAGCGTTGAGACACCTCCCGCTGGCTTTAAAACAGTGAGAGATTCCTCGACTTCGCTCGGACTGACAAGAAGGAGAGTGGCGCAGCGCGCAAGTTACCGGGGCTGAGTCTCATAGTTCCTTGCTTCTTGCAAGGCGGGTTGGCGCGTTCCGCCATCGGCGACTTCGAGAAGCTGTTTGTAAAAGGTGTGCGCGGCGGGTTTATCATCCTGGGCACTGGCCGCTCGAGCGGCACCAAGCAGGCTGTTAAAACGGCGCGGATAAAGTTCCGTCGAACGTTTGTAAGCGACGAGCGCTTCCGCCGGTTGTTTTTGCTCCATGAGCAGGTCGCCCAGAAGCTCGTAGGCAGGGAGAGTTGGTCCCGGAGTCACGGCGGCTTTTGGTGTTGAGGTTTCGAGCTCTACTGCTTCTCGCATCTGCGCGACGCTGGATTCCTTTTTTCCTTCGACATGGGCGAGCCACGCGCTCAGCTCGAGACGAAGGACCCGGATGTTCCGGCCGAAGAGATCTTCCTTCGCTTTGACCGTGGCTTCTTCAAGCTCTTGCAGACGCTTCACCTCTGCTTTGGCCACGTCGAGTTTTCCCAAATGGGCCGCGCCCAAACCGCGGGCGAATCGTGAGATTGCTTCCGGCCAGGTGAAATGGTCCCAATCGAGATCGGCGGGCTGGCGAGGCACGATCGACATTGCCTCGTTCCAGGCGCGTCGCTCGAGAGCGTAACGGGCCTGAGTCGAACTCAGATGGAACGCCAATTTGAAGGTAGGTTCGATATGCGCCTTACCATGCAGCCGCTTCAACTGCGCGTCCGCTTGGTCGTCCGCGCCCTTCTGAAGATATGCGTAAATGAGATACTCGATCGCGTGCGGAAACTCGTCCCAAACGAACTCGCCGTGTTCGCCCGCGGGATATTTAAGGGCGGCGTCCGCGGCTCGGAGATTTCCGCGGATTGATCCGTCCCAGTCGCCGAGCCGGGTATAAATATGGGTCGGCATGTGCAACGCGTGCGGATTATCCGGAGCGACTTCCTCGTATTTGCGGGTGATCTCGAGCGATTCGCGCTCCCGACCCGGGACATCGTTGGCATGAACGAGATAGTGCATCGCGCCGGGGTGATCCGGATTCTGCTTGTAAATCCGGAGAAGAATTTCTGCGGCGCGATCGGAATGTTCTCGGGAAATTCTATCGGATGGAGCCGTGGCCAGATGCGCCAGGGCGTAGAAAGCGCCTGCTTCCGGATCGTCCGGGAACGCCTTGTAAACCTTTTCCATGGCCTGTTCCCATCGATGGATTCGGAGCCAGTAATCGGTCGAGGTTGGATCGACAAAAAACGCCTCGGTTGCAGCTATGAAGAGGCGTTCCCGTTCCGTCGGCGGATTCAGCGCCTTCGCCTTTTGCACTTCGTCCCATCCTTGTTGAAGCGCCTTGGCTGAGGGCCGTGTCGGCCAGAGCGGCTGAAACAAAGTCATCGCCACGCCCCAATGCGCCATCGCGCACTTCGGATCGATTGTTGCGACATGTTGAAACGCTTCTCGCGCCTGTGGATAGGTCATGTGGTGGAGAAGGGCAACGGCCCGATTGAATTCCGCCTGCGCTCGCTCGGAGCACGATGTCCGGAAATCGACTGTGCCCAGGTGATGATCGGAGTGTTGTCGCTCAGCACTTGCCGAAACTGACACTATCGCCGCGACCAGAACGAGCAAAGGTCGCACAGGTCCAGGGGCCGGCTGCTTATCATTGCCATGCATGGGTCAAACGCTAATCGCCTTTGAGCTGGCGTCGATAGTCGTCACTGTCAAAATGGCCCTTGGATTCCGCGATCAATCCGTCGTTGTCGATCTCCCAAAGCTCGTAGCCGCTGATGCGAACTCGCTTTCCGGTACCCCCGGGCCCGGTGTTTGTTCCCGTTAACGTCCAATGAAATTCGGTGCCATTTGATCGTTGCTCCAGCTTGTCGAACGTCACGATCATGTCCGGAAAATCGCACATGAATCCGTGCGCCACGTCGATGATCGGCGTGGGTGTCCCGCCGTTTACACTTAACGAACCGTTCTCGGCAAAAAACGCGGCTACGCTTTCAGGATTCTGGCTACACCACGCTTTGGCATATCGCGACGCGAACTTTGCTAGCTCGGCAAGATCAACCATCTGCGAATTTGAACAGAAGGTAACAAAGAAAACAAAGCTATTCCGACGATCCGAACTTGGTTGCCTTCGTTTCCTTCTGTTGATCGCTTTCAGCTCTCCGCTTTTATCAGATACGCCGATATCCAAGGGACTGAAGAATCATTCAACCGTGATCACGACTTTTCCGCGGGCGTGACCTTGCTCGAGGTAGCGAATTGCGTCGGGCACTTCGCTTAACGATTTATAAGTCCGGTCGATGACCACCTTCAATTTTCCCGACTGCACCATTTCGGCGAGGAGCGTGAGGTCCTGGGTGCTCGGCTGTGCCATCATCATGCCCATTTTCTGTTTAACAAAACGCGAATACACTGCCGCGTTCAGCGCTTTACTAAGCGCGCCAAGGAAGCCTTGCTCGTTCGCGCTGCCGCCCCCAATCATAACGTAAATGCCGTTTGGCGTTAACACACGCCGGCATTCGGTCAATGAATGGTTCGCGACGTTGTCCAGAATCACGTCGTATTTTTGGTCGCCCTTGGTGAAATCCTCCTTGGTGTAATCGATCACGTGATCGGCACCGAGCGATTGGACCATCTCGATATTGTGCGAGCTGCACACACCAGTGACTTCTGCGCCAAATGATTTCGCGATCTGCACCGCGAACGTGCCGACGCCACCCGAGGCGCCATTGATCAAAACTTTCTGCCCCGGCTGCACTTTTCCTTTGTCACGAACACCCTGGAGCGCAGTGACGCCCGCAATGTTGATCGACGCTGCTTGCTCAAACGTGAGGCCCGCCGGTTTCAGCGCCACCGATCCGGTTGCGCGACGACACAGGTACTGCGCGAATGCACCGGTGCTTCCGCCGAATACTTCGTCGCCGGGTTTGTACTGGGTGACGTTCTTGCCGACGGCCTCAACCGTCCCGGAGAAATCAACGCCAAGCTGTATGTTTTTTGGTTTACGCAGCCCGACGCCAATCGCGCGCATGAAGTATGGCGTGCCCTCGATGAAGTGCCAGTCGTATGGATTAATCGAGACGGCGTGGACTTTGACCAGAAGCTGATCGTCTGTTGGCGTCGGCTTTTCGATGTCGGCCAGTTTCAGATTGGCGATGCCGTAGTCACAGTAAACAATCGCCTTCATCGGATTGGCCGGAGCAGCCGTTAAGCGTTCGCAATCGTTGGCCGATCGCCAGTAGGCGATAAACACAAAGACGAAGGCGAGGACCAACAGGACGAGAACAATGCGGAACAACCATTTGAATATTCGTTTCATAGCGGGTGTTGTTGAGATTCACTGCGAATGTCGATGATGATCGAGGAAATCACACCTGACCAGTCCGGAATTGATTCGGCGCGGCCGGGTTCAATCCTTTAACCAGAAGCCAAACACTCACAATCAATTCGAACAGCGCCATGGGAGAATCGAAGATGTAATCGTTAACGATCTTGTTGAAATTAGGGAAGATGAGATAAACGATGGCGCAGAATACACACCACGCGGACGCGATTACGCCAAAGATCGACAATCCTTTCGGGATGTATTTCGACTTAAACCACAACCACGCGCAAACCGTCGCGGCCAATCCGAAGAACGGCAGGCCGACATAATAATCATCGAAACTTCCGGCGATCTGAACGCGCGCCAGCGTTTGCAAGCGTTCAGGTTCGAAAACGTGTAAGTAACCCGAATCGCCCAGGAGTCGAAGCGCCGCCAGACTGTTGAGCGGAGCAACAAGCCACAACATCGCGAAGACAAGGCGAAACAATGCGCCAGCCAGAGCGAGTCCGCGATTCACCGGCGCGAGCACGACATATAACGCGGTCAGCAGAACGATGGCGCCGATGCCGTAGGTGATGAAGCAGATCAGCGCGAGACGAAATTGCGTTTGATGCGCGAGAATATTTCGTGCGGTGTCGGTCGCGTTGCGCGGCACGAGCAGCGGATTGAGCAATACATAGTTACCGAAGACGACCAGGACAAATGCGAGGAGCCCGGCGATTCCCGCGATTTTCGCGGCGGTGCGTTGTGAATTGTCTATCTCATCGGTTGTCATTGCATTCCTTCAGTCGCAGCCGCTCCGGGTTGTGGTTTTGCGCCCCAGATCAACAGCCAGATAAACGACAATTCGCCGGCTTGAAGAATCATCGCGTATTGGCCAATCATACTCGCGTACGTTGGCAGAAAGAGGGACGCAGAAGAACCAATCACATAGCCGCAGCCAGCAATTATCGCGAAGACACCGATGATGCGGGGGATAAAACCGGATCGCCAAATAAGTATACCAAAGGGAAATAGCCACAGACCCCAGAAGATTTGAGCGAGGACAAATCCCTGGCTGTGCAAGCGGAGAAAGAATAGGACGAGAGCGTCGCGCTGAGACTGAGCGAAGCTGGATAAGAACTCGGGGCCACGCGCGAAGGTGATCGCGGCGACATCGTTCAGGCCGTTGAGGTACGAAATAGGGACGGAAATCAGAATCAGGACCAGCATCGCCCGGGCGTGTTTTCCACTCACAGCCTTGAACAGGCTGTAGAAAGCCAGGACGGCGAAAATTACGACGGTTGAGGAGAACAGCTCGCCCGCCATTCCGAGCCGGAGAAGTGTCTCGGAATCGCGGACATTGTTGGCGGTAGCTATTGCGTTTCCGCGAACGATCAGCACGCTCGGGACGTACAGAAGCGCGAAAGGGGCGGGAAGAGCGTTGAGGAAATACAAGGCCGCCGCGATCCTGGATTGTTTCTTGAATGACCTGATGTCTCCGCCGTCTTCAAAATCAGGTTTCATGTTAGGAGACAGTGACTACGACTTTGCCGCGCGCATGACCTTCTTCCAAATAGCGGACTGCTGCCTGCGTCTCACTCATTCTGTAAGTTCGGTCGATCACCGGAGAGACTTTTCCGGATTGCATGAGTTCGCGCAGAACATTCAGATCGTCTTTGGTCAGTTTCGCAATGTAGAAGACAAACTTCTGCGGGGTGAAGTTTGATAGGAAAGCGTTCCAGAAATTTCTGCCGACTCGGCCTAACATTCCCGGATGAAGCCCGGCTCCGCCGACTCCGGCAAGAACGCAAATGCCATTGGGCATCAATATTTGGCGGCGCTCAGAGAACGAATGGTTGCCCACCAAATCGTAGAGCATGTCGTAACGCTGATCGGTCTTGGTAAAATCTTCTTTGGTGTAATCGATCACGTGATCCGCGCCGATTGATTTCACCAGATCGACATTGCGGGTGCTGCAAACAGCCGTGACCTCCGCGCCGAACGCTTTCGCGATTTGAACGGCGAAAGTACCAACTCCTCCGGATGCGCCGTTGATCAAAACTTTCTGTCCAGCCTGAATGTGCCCTTTGTCGCGCAGACCTTGCAATGCCGTCAGCCCGGCAACGGCGACCGAACCCGCTTGTTCGAATGTAATGTTGTTTGGCTTCATTACGACGGCGCGCTCGGTCTTGACGCAGACGTACTCCGATACGGCCCCGTTTTTTGCGCCGAACACTTCGTCGCCTGGTTTGAAGTTCGTGATGTTTTTGCCGACTGTCTCGACGGTTCCGGCGAAGTCAGTGCCGAAGCGCGTGTTCTTCGGTTTGCGCAGTCCACTCATTGGCCGCATTAGCCAGCTGCCCCGGATGGTGTGTCCGTCGACTGGATTGACTGAAGCCGCGCGAACGCGGACCAGGATTTCATTGTCCGCCGGCGTCGGCTTTTCGATATTGCGGAGCTGAAGATTCTCTACGCCATATTCGCAGTTCAGGATTGCTTTCATGGGGTTAGTTGGTGTTGCGATGCGATTGCAGTCGTTCGTGGACGTCCAGTAGGCGATGAATAGCCAAAGCACCAACGTCAGAAAAACTACGCCGGCGGACCATTTTAGTACGCGTTTCACCTTCATAGAGTTACTCCACAGTTATCACGATTTTTCCGCGCGCGTGTCCGGTTGCGAGATAGTTGTAGGCGGCGGCGCTCTCAGTAAGCGAATAGGTTTTCGTGACAGCGGGCACGACCTTTCCGCTTTCGGATAGATCACGAAGAATGTCGAGGTCTTTCGTGTTAAAGCTAACCCCAAAGGTGACAAACTTTTCGTGGACAAACCTCGAACGAAATGAGGCGCCGAACACGCCGACTACCCGCGACAACGTCTCTTGGTGGATCCCTGAACCGCCTATTCCGGCCAAGACGCAGATGCCGCCCGGCTTAAGAACGCGGCGACGTTCAGCAAACGAATGGTTGTTGACGAGATCGTAGATTACGTCGTACCGCTGATCGCCTTTTGTGTAGTCCTCTTTCGTGTAGTCAATCGCGTGATCGGCACCGATCGATCGGACGAGGTCAATGTTGTTCGTGCTGCAGACACCGGTGACCTCTGCGCCAAATGTCTTCGCGATCTGCACGGCAAACGTCCCGACGCCTCCGGACGCACCATTGATCAAGACCTTTTGCCCTGCTTTGACCCGGCCTGTGTCACGCAGCCCCTGCAAAGCAACAAGCGCGGTCGGGACCGACGCAGCTTGTTCGAAACTGAGGTTGCTCGGTTTGGAAACCACCGCTCCGTCACGCCTGACGCAGATGTATTGGGCGAGAGCGCCTGCCCTTACTCCAAAAACTTCCTCGCCCGGTTGAAACTCGGTCACATTCTTGCCAACCGCTTCAACCGTTCCGGAGAAGTCAGATCCCGGGATAGTGTTTCTCGGCTTACGAAGTCCGAAGATGAGTCTGCCGATACCGCCTTGCAGCATGCCGCCATCGAAAAATCTGAGAGAAACGGCGCGAACGCGGACCAGAATCTGGTTGTCGTTCGGGACTGGCTTTTCGACTTCTACAAGTTTTAGGACATCGTCAGGCGAACCGTATTCGCAATAGCGAATAGCTTTCATGGGGTTAGTCGGGACGGCGGTCTTGCGATCGCAGTCGTTAGTGGAACTCCAGTAAGCGATGAAGATCCACGTTCCTACCGCGAAAAGAATCAGGAGAAGACTCCATTTCAAAACCCGCTTGATCTTCATAACCTAACGAGATGAATGGTCACGTCGCGTGACTGGGCGCGACACCGGGAGCTGTTAACGATTCGGATGATACCTTCGCGCCTTTGATCAGCAGGTAGAGCATGATCGCCAATTCGCCAAACAACGCTGGTTGCGCCCACTTAAAGGCAATCTCGTAAAGAGGTGGATCAAATAGCGCAATCGGACTGAGCACAAGCCACGCACAACAATCGATCATTAACCAGACGCCGATGAAGCGCGGCAGAAATCCGGAGCGATAGACGAGAAGGCCGAACGGAAAGAGCCACAGACCCCAGAAGAGCTCGTTCATGAAAATTCCCTGGCTGTGCAGGCGAAGAAAGAACATGCCTAACGCGTTCCGCTGAGTTTGATCGAACACGGAGAGGAATTCCCCGCCACGAAAAAAATAAAGGGCCGCGACGTTGTTCAACGTATCGGCAAATCCGACTGCGGCGGAAACGAAAACAAACCCGACCATGAGCAAGGCCCAGGGCACGCTGACATCGCTGAGCAGACGATAGAGCGCGACAGCGAGAGAAATGAAAATCACTGCGCCAGCCATGTCCGCCATGATCCCGAAACCGAATAATGTCTGGTGCGCGAGTACGTTCGCCGCCGTCGCCGTGGCGTCGCCGCGGACGATCAATTGGTTAGGCACGTAAATCAGGCTAAACGGCCCGACGAACACCATTGATGCGTAGATGGCGCCGGCGAGACGGCCGGCTTTCTTGGTAGGATGCATGGGTTTCAGCTTTTTTGCGGTGAATCAGAGCGGTCCGCGATAACGTCGCAGTCGAATTGCCGCCGCGATGAATAGCGCGGCGAGCATCAATCCAATCCAGAGACTAGGGCTGCTCAGATATTTTCCGGGGGTCAGTTGCCAGAACGAATCGATCGCGACGCCATGTTTCGGTTCGAAGCCGAATGCTCCCGGCGCGAATCCGAATAAGCGTTCCTTGAGCATCGAAGTGAAATGCGAGGTGCCGAATGTGATTCGTTCGAAAATTCCAATCACGATCAGCGGCAACACCGCCCAAAGAAATGCCGCATGTCGCACCATGCTCGAAACCAGCAGCGCCCATCCGTAAATCGGTGCATGCCAGAGCGCGATGACAACAAGGCCGTAAACGAGCACGATCCAGTTTTGAATCCACGGAATGGTCGTCCATGTCGATCCGGGACTCATTCCGTGCCCGATGAGAACTCCGCTCGTCCAAAATAACATGACAAGCTGAGTTGCGATAATGATCACCAGGACGATCAATGGCAGAACGGCGAGGGGAATTGTCGCCTTGGATAGAACGGTCGTGAAATCGGAAACCGGCAACGATTTCCAAAACAAAATGCTGCGATCGCGGCGTTCACCATGCAGCGCATCGAGACAATAAAAAACACCGACAATGAATGCGGTGAAAATCAGCACCATTGCTGCGACGTCGTAGGGCGCTTCAATCCCAGCGCGCGCTTTCCCCGACCCGAGCATCAACACGGTTGCTCTGCGTTCCGGCAAACCGACCGTGCTCACCAGGAAACCAAGCACGACAACGGTGGCAACAATCAGGGGCGCGATGTAAAGCGAACGGTTCTCCCATACCTCGCGCCACACCGACCAGTAGAAGGGACGGACCACTGACATCTGGCCACTGACTACTGACCTCTCATCTGCAGATGAAGTATTCATTTCGCTTCTTTGACCTCTGCTTTCTGATTTCTGACCTCTGAATTTCCCATTACCGCCACGAACAAATCGGCAATGCTCGGCGTACGCACGTCGCCCAGCGCGGACAGTTGCCCGCGATCGACCTGGTCGAACAGCATCACGCTGCGCCCGAAGACTTGGCGCTCATGCATCGGCTTCAGCGAGCGCGCACCGGCCACATGGTCGGGATGCAGCATTACTTCCACGTAGCGCGCTTCGAATTGGTCCATGCTGCATTCGAGCACGATGCGGCCATGATTGATGAACATGAGATCGGTCAGGACATCCTGGACCTCTTCCACCTGATGCGTTGTCACGATAATTGTGCGTTTGCCGTCGAAGTAATCGTTCAACAGCGAATCGTAGAATTGTTTCCGATAGAGAATGTCGAGACCGAGCGTCGGCTCATCGAGTACCAGCAACTTCGCGTCAATTGCCATCACTATCGCGAGATGCAATTGCGCCACCATCCCCTTCGATAATTGCCTGACCTTGCTCGTGCGCTTGATCTCCGTCTTCCCCAGAAAACTTTCCGCTTTTGCGCGATCGAATTTCGGATGCACGCCAGCGACGTAGTCGAGCAAGTCTGAAACGCGGATCCAACGCGGCAGGACCGCGACATCGGCGATGAAAGAAACATCGCGCATAAGCTGCTCGCGCGCGTTCCACGGGTCGCGTCCGAGAACGGTTAACTTTCCTTGATATGAAGTGAGACCGAGAATCGCGTTGAGCGCGGTCGTCTTGCCCGCGCCATTGGGACCGATGAGCCCGAGGATGCGGCCCTCTTCCACGCGAAGATCCACATTGTCCAGCGCGACAGTTGTGCCAAAAACTTTGCGGAGACCATGTGCTTCGATCGTAGCCATGTCGTTAGCGCGCCTCCTTGTGCTTATTTGTTTTACTAGCAGTGCGCTTCGCACCATCGAGTTCTTTCTCGGTCAGCCCAAGCCGCTGAATCTTCTCCGCGACCCGCGGCCATTCTTCGTTGAGAAATTTCTGGCGCTCGCCTTTGAGCAACAGATCGCGCGCGCCGGCTTTAACGAACATGCCGAGACCGCGCTTCATCTCGACCAGATCTTCATCAACCAATTGCTGATAAGCCTTCAACACCGTGAGCGGATTGATGCGGTATTCGGCCGCGACATTACGCACCGAGGGCAACGGATCACCTTCTTTGAGCAAGCCGTCGAGAATCATATGCACGGCCCGATCACGCAGCTGGCGATAAATCGGCTGACTATCATTCCACTCACGATTCATCCCTGTTTTCCGAGCACCTCTCCCTGTAGCCACGGGCGGAGCCTGCACTGAGCGAAGTCGAATGTGTCGCCGTGTGTGTTTCGAATCTCCCGCCTAGTTCGCTGCATTCTTTACCCTGGCCGCCCGCTTGCGAACGGTTTCGGAGCAGCTCCTCATCGCTTGGGAACCTTTGTGAACTGGAATAGCGAAGGCGGTTCATCCGGTGTTATAGTGAACTATAACACCAGCTCACGCGCAAGTTCTTTTTGCGGTTTTTTTTGCATGCGAAAAACAGCCTCGATTTTCGCTATTGACCTCGAACGGCGTTTCTGCCGGAATCGCCGCCATGATTAAAACTCCAATTGCAGTTCTGTCTGTGGCTCTGTCGTTTATCGCGACAGCGGCCTGTTTTGCAGCAAACCCACACAAGGCGGCAAACCCGCAGATGGCCGCGAACCCGCAGATGGGGACGTGGAAACTTAATGAGGCCAAATCGAAATTACGGCCAGGGATGGGCAAGAACACGACCGTTATGTACGTGCAGGAAGGGGACAAAACTAAAGTGACAGTCGATGGCATGGACAAGGATGGGAAACCGGCGCACAGCGTCTGGGTCGGCAAGTTCGATGGAAAATCCTACAAGACGAAAGGGAATCCGGGTTGGGATTCAGCCGCCTATAAAATGGTGAACGATCACACCAACGCCATTACCACTTGGAAGAATGGCAAAGTGGCTTGGTCGGGCCAGATCACAGTCGCGAAGGATGGCAAATCCCGCACGGTCACTATGAATGGGACAGACGCGAACGGGAAGAAGTTCATGTCCAAAGCCGTTTACGATAAAGAGTAGGCTGCGCTGCCCGCCGGCGCGGTGGATTGGTTGAATCGCTGAACCGTTACAACGGAAAAGGGCGAAGCTAGATCAACATGGCAGAAGCGCACCGTCACGGCTTCAATCGTGACGGTGCGGCGATGCAGTTTTATCGATCTTTACTGGTTGGCGGCGACGAGGCGTGCAAACGTTGTGCCGATTTAGCTCGCCGAAAAAACCTGCTGACTTCACTTGAAAACAACCGAGCCCTTGAATTCTCTCGTGGGAACGATCCTCTCGGCCAGCGCTTCAAAACGCGCGTCACCGTGCAGTGGACGCAGGTCAGGATCCACTCTGACCCAATTCAGGTCCGGCTGGTGCTTCGCGTAGGACGACTCGAGCCATTTCATGGCTTCGTCTTTTTGGCCGAGCGCCAGATGAATGAGAGCAAATGAATAGTCGGGGACGTAACGCTGTTTCGCGATTTCCTGAAGCTTATCCAAAATGCTGAGAGCTGCCGTTCGATCACCTGCTTTCGCTTTTGCGGCACCAAGCAAACCAAGTGGCAAGGGATCATCATCGAGCTGAGTTGCTTTTTCGTATTCGGCGATGGCACCGGACAAATCACCAACGCGTTCGAGCGCCTGCCCAAGACCCCAGTGTACCGAATAATTGCGCGGATCCATTTCTATCGCCTTTTTGAATTGTGTGACCGCTTCCTGATAATGTCCTGTGATCCAGTAAACCGTTCCGGTATCAGTGTTGTTGACGATCGAGAGGGGATCGAGTTCGAGCGCACGTTTCGTTTCGGCATTCGCGCGGTCAAATTCTCCCAGCGCTGGAAGGACGGAATCTCCGAACCAGTGATGCGCGATTGCGTAATTGGGATTTAAGCGAATCGCTTCCTCAAACTCGCGAACCGAAGCGGGAAAGTCGAAATCGAAAAGCGCGTGAACGAGACCAAGCGAGGCGTGCGGTTCGCCCAGATTCGGATCGAGGGCGACGGCTTTTTCCGCCATCGCGATCGCTTTCGGATACATTTCCGTCGGCACTCCACCACCGTAAAGAGGCAGGAGCAGGTAACAGTCTGCCATTCCGGCGTATGCAACAGCATAGTTCGGATCGGAATTCGCTGCCTGCTCGAAGTAACTAAGCGCCGTCTTCATATCCGCACTCGTGCGTTTGTTCCAAAAGAATCTCCCTTTTAGGTAAAGCTCGTAGGCTTCGGCGTTCTCGGTGGGTTTCTTCGATATTTCCCTTCTCTCGGAGCCGGTGAGCTTTGCCTCAAGGTTTTCTGCGATGGCTTTTGCGACGTCGCTTTCGACGGAGAAAATGTCGGTCAGCTGGCGATCGTAAATTTCAGCCCATAGATGCGCATCACTCAGTGCATTGATCAGCTGCACATCAACGCGCACCTCGTCCTTCACTTTTTGCACACTGCCTTCGAGAATATTCGTAACGCCGAGTTCCTTTGCGATTTGCGGCAAATTTTCTGGCGCACTCTTGAAGTGCTGCGTCGAAGTGCGCGAGATCACTTTGAGATCCGCCACTTTCGCCAGCCGGGTCAGAATTTCGTCCTGCACGCCTTCAGCAAAGTAAGCGTTGTCGGGATCGCGACTCAGATTATCGAACGGCAATACCGCAATTGATTTTGCGGGTAGCTCCGTGCGAGCTGCGCTGGCAGTATTCCAAGCACTGTAGCGTCCGAGAAGAAATAACCCGATCGAAATCGCGGCGCCAATCACGGCGACATAAATCCATGCTCGCTTTTTCTTCCCGGCCGTTGCTGGCATCGCATCGGCCGTTTCAGTGCGGGTAATTCCCTGCGGCGTCAGTTCAAACATCCAGGCGAGGACCAGGGCAATCGGCAGCCCTATTATTATGAGCAGAACAATTAATCGGATCACCCAGTTCGGAACATCAAAGACCGGAAAAACCTGCGCGATTCCTTGAGAGAGCGCCCAACCGGCGATGATGTAAGCAACCGCGACCTTGTAAACATTGCGCCGCTTCAGCTCGGCGAAGAAATTGTGAATCTTCATTTTGGCGCGAGGGAGGCGACCAGTTTTTCAAATCGCGCATCGCCGCGCAACGGCTTCCAAAGCGGATGAAACTTCAACCGGGCATAATTGATATAGCTCGGCATCGACGCCAGTTTTTGCAGCAGTTCGATGGCCCGATCGTGGTCGTTGTTCCAAGTGTAAACCTGGGCCAAGCCTTCCAGCACTAATCCGCCATCGTATATGTCTTTCGAGATTGGCATCAAGTCGGTGGCATGCTGCGCTTCCTGCAACGCCAGCTCCTTTTGGCCGAGAGCGGCATCGACCTGTGCGAGAACGGCGATTGTTCGCGCGTGTTCTGGCTTAACGACCAATCGCTGCGCCAAAATCGCGCGGGCGTTGCGGAAAGCGGCAGCGGCCCGCGCGGAATCGCTTTTGTCGCGTGCAATCATCGCCTCGAACCAGGCCTTCGGATAATAGAAGCTGAAATCGATGTCTTGAAAATCCTGGCGGGGCGAAGCGGCCAGGACGCGCTCGGCTTCCGCGTAATTGCCATCGATCAAAGCGAACATGACGCGAGCAGGAGTTTGCCCGCCGGCCACGTCCATGTCCGCCGATTCGGCCAAGGTGTCGCGCAACGGTTTCGAGTCGCCGGTTCCGCTGAAGATGGCAGAGGCCCGCCGGAATTGAACAATTGGGGTTTGTTCTCCCGCCGCGATCACCCGGTCGTAGGTCTGGACAGCTTCCGGGAATCTTCGTTGCAGAACGAAGGTGTCGGCGAGCAAATTGTAGGCATTCGGATTTCTTGGATCGAGCGCGACGGCCGTGGAAAAATCTCGTTCCGCCTCGAGCCAATGATTCCGCCGCCGGTTAATGTAGCCGGAGAGGATAAAGAAAGGCGTGCTGTTGGGCAGACCGGGACGGGCAATGGCGAGTTCTTCCAGCGCGCGATCGTAGTCGCGACGGCAACGGAACAAAAAATCGCCCATCGCAAGATGCGCTTCGGCTGAGTCGGGCCGAAGTCGCAGCGCGGCCTTTACCGCCGCTTCGGCGAGAAGGATGCGATCCTGGGTCGGGTCAAGGTCGAAAAAGTAGAGCAGATCATTCGCTCGCGCCGCGTAGCAATAGGCGGAGACGAAGTTCCCGTCGCGCTTGGTCGCTTCATCCAATGATTGCAGTGCGGTGAGCAAGGCAGCTCGCACGTCCTCGGCAATGAGATAGCTGTCGATGATTTGCTTGGCTTGAAGATAAAGCTCAAACGCAACCAGATCCTGGGTCGGCCGCTCTTCAATCTCCGCCTTTTGCGTGGGCGAAAGCTTCGCCTTTAGCTGGGCGACAATCGATTCCGCCAGCTCGCTCTGGATGGCGAACAAATCCGCGGCGGTGCGATCGTAGGTCTCGGCCCAAATATGTGTGTCCGTGCGGGCGTCGATTAATTCCGCATTGATCCGAAGCCGATTTCGAGCGCGTTGCACGGAGCCTTCAAGAATGTAGGCGACGCCGAGTTGTTGACCGATCTCACGCAAATTCCGCGCGGCTCCGGTTTTGTATTGGCGCACGCTGGTGTGGCTAATCACTTTTAGATCAGAGACCTTGGCCAGATTGGTTAGGATTTGATCCTGCACTCCGTCCGCGAAGTAGCTGTTTTGTTTGTCGTCGCTCAAGTTTTCGAATGGCAACACGGCGATCGATTTTGTTGATGTATCGACCGCAGCACTTTGCTTTGCGCTGTAGCGGCCAAGAAGAAATAATGCGATCGAGACAGACGCTCCGAGCACGACCACATAAATCCAGACGCGCTTTTTGTGCGGGGCCATCGCGGGCATCGCGTTCGCTTGGTCAGTCCGCTTGATCCCTTCCGGCGTCAGCTCGAACGCCCAAGCCAGAACAACCGCGACGGGAAAACCTACTATTATTAACAGCACAATGAATCGAATCGCCCAGTTCGGTACGTCGAACACCGGAAAAACTTGCGCGATTCCTTGCGAGAGCGCCCAGCCAGCGACGATGTAGGCGACCGCGACTTTGTAAACATTGCGCCGCTTTAGCTCGGCGAAGAAGTTCTTCGAATTCATGGTCGGAGGTCAGCGATTCTCTGCGCCGGCTGTAGTCAAACTGACGCCAGCGCTTCGTTCAGGGACTGCGTCAACGCGGGTGCAGCGGCCCGTAATTTCGCGTCCTCAGTCACGAGGCGGCTGCCGAGTTGCTGCGCGAGCGCGAGAAAGCGCGCGTCGTACGCCGTCGTGCCGTAACGAAGCGCGGCATCCAAAGCAGCTTGATGGCTGACCCGAAACAGGTTCGGCTGGAGAAACGCGGCGGCGCGAGCAAGGCAGTCGCGCGCGGTCGCAGCCGTGATGTAGCGCGCTCGCTCGTACGTTATAAGCATATTGCTTAGCTCGATCAGCGCGAGCGGTTCGGTCCGCCAAATCTGATCCTGAGCAAACAATTTGGTCACCGCGTCGGTGCGCGCGCTCCGCACATACAGCGGCGCAATGATGTTGGTGTCGGTGACAAACATTCCAGGTATCGCAGTTAATCGCGGCCCCAAGCGATGGCTGCTTCAATCTCTTCCGTCGTCGGCTTGAACCCGCCGCGCAGTTTGACCGGCTTCGGAAGCCTCGGTCGACGTGCCTTGCCTGCGGCGATGCCTCTCTGGAGTAACTCGGCGATCGTGTCTTTGAGCTTCTTGTGTTCGTGAACCGCGCGAATCTTTACTTTCCGCATCAATTCATCGGGCAAATCCAGCGTGGTTTTCATGCCGCCATATTCCCAGAAAGCTGGTTTTATGTCAATGATGGTCCGTGCAACGTAATCGGCCGCCCTCGTATTTATGAGCAGGACGATCAAACGGATCGCCCAGTCGTGCATCACCCGAACCTCGACCCAGCTTGAGCCCAGGAGAGTTGCGCGGGGATATTCGGCACGGAGAGTCCGAAATGAGCGACAACCTTCTCTCAAGATTCCTGCGCTACGTGCGGATTGATACGCAGTCAGACGAGACCAGCTCTACGTTTCCGAGTACGCCGGGTCAATTGGTGCTACTGGAGATGCTGAAACAGGAACTGAGTGAACTGGGAGCGGCAAACGTGCAGATGACAAAGCACGGTTACGTCATCGCCAGCGTACCCGCCAACACGCGCAAAGCCCGCGTGCCGACCGTGGCTTTTCTCGCCCATGTCGATACAGCCCCGGACTGCTCCGGCAAAGGCGTTAAGCCCATTGTCCATCGCAAGTACGACGGTCGCGTCATTAAGTTCCCGGATAACCCTCATCTAACTCTGGATCCAACGACCTCGCCGGAGCTTCGAACGGCCCTGGGCAAAGACATTATTACCGCCAGCGGCACCACGTTACTGGGCTCCGACGACAAGTCCGGTGTGGCGGTGCTCAAGACGCTGGTCGAGAGGTTGCTCCGGGAGACGAAGCGGAAGCACGGGCTGATTCGAGTCTGCTTCACTCCCGATGAAGAGATCGGCCGGGGCGTGGAAAAACTCGATCTGCGAATGCTCGGAGCGGATGTTGCTTATACCCTCGACGGCGGCGCGCCAGGGGAGATTTGCTGGGAAACCTTTTCTGGCGATGCGGCCGAAGTCATCATCGATGGCATCACCACTCATACCATGGAGGCGAGAGCCAAAGGTATGGTGAACGCGGCCTATCTGGCGGGCAAGCTTCTCGCCGCACTGCCCCGCGAGCGTTGCGCGCCGGAGACAACCGAGGGGAGAGAGGGCTTCATTCACCCGATCAGTGTCGAGGGCCGGACCGAGCGTGCGATCGTGAAATTCATCCTGCGCGATTTCGACCTGAACGGGCTGGCGGCGAAGCGCGAAATTCTGCGGCGCCTTTGCCGAGGGTTACAAGCCACCGAGCCGCGGGCGCGCGTCCGCTGCAAGATCCGCAAACAGTATCGCAACATGGCTTACTGGTTGCGTAAAGACATGCGCCCGGTTGAACTGGCGCGCGAGGCGTTCGTGGCGGCCGGACTTAAACCGTATGATCACGTCGTGCGTGGCGGCACTGATGGCTCACGCCTGACCGAGCTTGGCCTTCCCACTCCCAACCTGTTTTGCGGTGAGCACAACGCGCATGGGCCGCTCGAATGGGTTGCGGTGCAGGATATGGAGTCGGCCGTAACCGCCTGCGCCCACCTGGCTGAGTTGTGGGAAAGAAGAGGCTGACTTGAATTTCTGCCGCGCGGGAGGACCGGCCCATTCCGGATCGCGGCGATCAGGTAGTGGTGGACCTCCTGGCGCAAAGCCGCCAACGATTTGTGAGCTTCCTTCAAGAGAAATTGATCGGAATGTCAATGTTGAGACGCGACCCCACGCCCCGAGTCCTTTGTAAACATTGCGCCGCTTCAGTTCGGCGAAAAGTTCATATCACTTGCCGGTCGCCGTATCCAATCCGCATTCGAAATCCGTCTCCGCCCAGCGGCCGGCATCCGGCGGGCCAGCCTTTCTCACGCCAATACGCCGGGAAACCGTAGCGCACCAATTTCTCTTTGACGCGCGGATCGCGCAGCATCGCGTGACCGGCGGGCTTGCTGCTGTAAAGATTGGCGAAGTAGTAAGCCTCGAGTATCGCGCCGCGACTTTCGATGTCTGCGTTGTAGGCGTCGACGTCCTGCCGGGCGATCAGGAAGTAGCTGGCGTCGTTCTCCGGCGTATCCGCGATAGCTCGGCGTATTTTTCCTTGATCGACGCCTGTTGCTCCCAGCGCCCAGGGCAGCAACGTTTGCGCAAATGTGGCGTCGTTTGGCCAGCGTGTTACGATCTCCGCGAGCGCCGCGCGGGCCTCCTCAGCTCGGCCGTGGGCGAGCGCGTAATGAAGCAAGCCAAATCTGCCAGTGGCGTAGTTCGGGTTGATTGCGCGCAGCTGGCGCACCGACTCTTCGACTTCGTCGCGGCGGTCGAGCGCAGCGGCGGCATCCCGCAGGCGCACCCAAGCAACAATAAAGTAGGGATCGAGCTTCACCAACTGGCGCGCCGCCAGCGCCGAATCTTCGAAGCGCCCGACTTCGTAGAGAAGTTCCCCATAATCTTCACGCACATCCGGGTAGCCTGGGTCGATCTGCATCGAGCGCAGATAATGTTGCTCCGCGTCGGCGTAATGGAACTGTGCGCGCGCGACGTTGCCAACGGCATGTTCGGTGGTCGCTGCGTCAGGTTCGAGGGCGGCGGCGCGCTCCGCCGCTGCGGCCTCTCCGGCAAGAAGATCAGCTTCGAGAGCGAGAGTGATGTGCGGTGTGTACCAGAAGCTCACCTCATAAGTGAGCGACAGCGAAGACCACCCCGCCGCAAACTCCGGTGCCTTCGCGACAGCGGTCTTTAAGTGTGCGATCGCGGCTGGCAGATCAGTGCGTTGACGCAGCAGCGCGCGTCCTTTGAGATACTCATCGTAGGCTTGAGGGTCGACCGGCGCGCGCGCCGCCACTGGCGCGGAAACGCCTAGCGAGAGCTTGAGCGCGGCGCTGATGCGTTGCGCGATCTCGTCCTGGAGCGCGAACACGCTTTCCAGTTTGCGATCGTAGGTTTCGGACCAAATATGGAACCCATCAGCCACCCGGACCAACTGCGCGGTGATTCGTACCTCCGGGCCATCACGGCGCACGCTGCCTTCGACAATGTTACTTACGCCGAGTTTGCGCCCGATCTCCCGCACATCGCCGCCTTTGCCCTTGAACTCGAAGACCGAGGTGCGTGCCACCACGTTGAGCTTTGGAATCTTCGCCAGAACGTTGAGCAGTTCCTCGGTCATGCCATCCGAGAAATAATCTTCGTCCGGTTTGCTGCTCATGTTGATGAACGGGAGGACGGCGATCGAATTGTGACCGGCAATCGCCGGCGTAGCCGCGTCGCCCTTGCGGAATGACGGCTGGCCGTAGAAATACCAGCCCAGTGCCAGCACGATCAGCAACGCGGCCACGGCGAACAAGGCCTTGCTGCCCGACGGCCCGGGATCGATCTTCACGCCTTCGCGTGTGACGTCAAAGACCCACGCCATGACCACCGCGATGGGAAAGCCCAGCAATGCGATCAGGATAAAAATGCGCAACGCCCACGGCGGTGCGTCAAATGCCGGAAAGCCGATTGAGGCCGCCTGCACAGCGAGCCACGCCACAATAAGATAAGCTGCGCCGACCTTGAATACTTTACGCCGCTTCAGCTCGGCGAAGAAGTTGATAGACTCGCGTCCCCGCTCGTCAACCCTCACGGGCTCTCCCGTCGATGTCTCTCCGCTCCCGCCGGTTCCATTGTCGATCTTCATTGTGTTTCGTGAAAAACTTTTTGGACCAGCGCCTGGAAGCGCGGCTCATTACGCACACTATCGTAAATCGGGTCAACCTTTAGATACCAACAGGCGCTCTCCTGATCCTGATAAGATATGTCCAGCCAATCCAAAGCTTTCTCCTTTTCGCCAAGTCCTAGATGAATGTCAGCGAACGCTGTCGAATTGACGTATTGCCGTTTTGCCATCTCTTCGAGTTCGCGCAAGATCTGCTCGGCATTCGGTCGATCTCCACAAATGGCATAAGCATAACCGAGGAGTCCCTGATACCAGGCACCGGTCACCATTATTTTACTTCGCTGAAATTCTGCGATTGCGCCCGCCGTGTCGCCTTTCCACAGGAGGCAGCAGCCTAACAAATGACGGCCGAGCGTCGAAGCGGGATCCAGTTCCAGCGTCTTTTTGATTTGGGCAATTGCATCGTCATATCGACGTGCGTGATACAGGTAGTATGCCAAAGCAGATTGAAAGAACGAATTCAGGGGATCGAGTTCGATCGCCTTGTTGTCTTTCGCAATCGCCTCGTCTAATCGACCAAGCCCGCCCAGGAACCATGCATATATTTCATATGCCCAGGCCAAATTAGGATTTAGTTCGATGGCGCGATCGAATTCAATCTGGGCATTCCGCCAATCGAATGCACCGCCAAGAGCGCAAGCAAGGGAAAGGTGCGCTTCCGGCAGTTTCGGGTCGAGTTCCAGCGCTTTTTGCGCGAACTCCTTCTCTTTAGCTACCGCTTCTTTGCTCGGCATCACGACTCCTCCCATGTAGGCGTAGGTGTCGGCTAATCCGCAATAGGCCAAAGCATAGTTAGGATCGAGTTTCAGCGCCTGCTCGTAATAGCGGATCGAGCTGGTCCAGCCGGCTTCGCTGTATTTGCCAAATTCATAGCGTCCCAGCAAATAGAGGCGATGAGCTTCCGGATTCTCAGTCGGCTTCTTCGACAATGCGCGCGTTTCGTCGCCACGTAATTTTATTTTCAGCGCCTGCACGACTCGCTCTGCCACGTTGCTTTGAAAATTCAGAATGTCGCTGACGTCGCCATCATAGTCCTTGGACCAGAGATGATAACCGTCACTCACGTTGATGAGTTGAGCGGTGACGCGCAGCTTCTCCCCGGCTTTGCGCACACTTCCTTCCAGAACGGTATTGACCTGCAGCTGATCACCGACTTTCCGGAAAATATCCGCTTCGGTTTTATCCTTGAAAGCGAAACAAGATGTCCGTCCCGGCACGCGCAGCCCCGGTACCCTGGCCAGGGCGTTAATTAGCTCCTCAGTCATCCCGTCGCTCAAATACTCGTCGTGTTTGTCTGCGCTCAAGTTGACGAATGGCAGCACCGCGACGGACTTGGCTGGCGCAGCGCCTCTGATGTTTTGGGGCCGCTGCGGGTTACCCAGCTCCTCCGTATAGAAATTGACCAGCGAAATGATTTCGCCGTGTTTGACCTTGCATTCGCCAATCTCATGCAGATACGGCCGCCAGCGAGCGTAATGCTTGAGATCGTCTGCCACGTGCCTCGAGAGAAGAATATGTCCGGCATCACCGCAATCCATTATCCGCTGCGCGACGTTGATGCCAGCGCCGGCAATGTTGGCTTGTTCGTTCAAGTCGGTAACTTCATTTACCGGGCCGCTGTGAATTCCCATTCGCACGTGCAGTTCCAGATGCGCCTTGAGGTCTTTGGCAATTTGTAATGCACAGAGAAGCGGTGCTTCGGGACTGTTGCGAAAGACGAGCGCGCCGCCGTCGCCCGTCGGCAGGCGCAGCAACTTGCCTTCGGCTTCAGCTATCTTGAACTGCTCCGTCCCGCGCACGATTTCCTTTAGTTCTTGAATCTGCTCGCTCTGCTCGTTAATGAGCAGTTTCGAGTAACCGACAATGTCGATGAACAACACGTGCCCGATCTCGAACTTTAGTTCTGAAGGAGATTCGGAGCACATGCCGTCTTACTTCTCCTGACAAAGTTTTTCGAAGCGCGGATCGTTGCGGATGCGATCATATCTTGGATCGAATCGCAGGTAGGCCGGAGTGATTGCGTCTACGTAGGTCTGGTGCAGCACCGAATCGAGCAGGGGCACAGCATGATCGGCATCGCCCATCTGTGCATAGCCAGTTGCGATCACGAGTGCGATCGGAAATCCAATCGCGATCAACACGATCACCAAACGCACGATCCAGTTCGGGATTTTCAGGAAAGGAAATATTTGCGTCGCAATTTGAGCTATTAACCAGCCGATCACCGCGTAGGCGACGGCAACCTTGTAAACGTTGCGTCGTTTGAGCTCGGAGAAGAACGAAGGTTTCTCGCTCATGAAGTCGGGAAACTCATTTTGGCGACCAGAGCCTTGTAACGCGGATCGCCGCGCAGGTCGCGTAATAATGGATCAACTAAAAGACCAAGCGTGCCGGTATCGTGAGTATCGTATGAGGTCTGTAACCATTCGAAAGCCTTCTCTTTCTCCCCGCGCACGGCGTAAACCTCCGCGATTTGATAGGCCAACCCGCGCCCATTGGCGATGAGATCGGCCAACGCGACGTCGGCCGAGTTGCGATCTCCGCGCACGAATTGCGCGAGCGCGATTTCAAAACGACGATAGTTCGGGTCAGGTTCCAATTGCGCTTCACGCAGCGCGGTCGCGCCGTCTCGACGCTGGACGGCGACCAGCACCTGGAATCGGCGACTGGAAGCGGCAGTCGGTTGCAACTCTACCACTTTGCGTGCAACCGCATCGGCTTCATCCAGTTTACCCTCGAAGAAAAGGACGCGTGCGAGGTTGATCTGCGTCGAACTCGCGAGCGGATCCAATTCCACCGCGTACCGGGCCTGTTTCTCGGCCTCATCGAGTTTGCCGAGATAAACAATGACGCGGCCGAGCAGATCGTTCGCGGTTGGATTAGCAGGCGAAAGTTCTTTGGCGCGTGTTAACTCATTCAAACCTTCAGCAAATTTCCACTCGGTAAAAAACCGCACCCAGCCAAGAGCGGCGTGCGCCTCAGCCAGCCCGGGGGCTATTGCCACCGCTTTCTCCGCATCCTGGCGTGCCTTGGGCCACGCGGTTTCGCCCTCGCCGGTGAGATCGCCGCTCAGCGTCCAGGCCTCCGAACGCTCGGCGTAAGCGATGGCGTAATCAGGATCGAGCTGGATCGCCTCATCGAAATAACCGATCGCTTTGCGATAGTCTTCGATATTCCGACGCTGGAAATAATAATGACCCAGAAGGTAAGCATTGTGCGCGTCCGTGTTTTCTGTCGCTGGTTTCGCCGTCGCTCGATCGTTCGCTCCAAGCAATGTCACCTTCAGAGAGGAAGCCACCGCGCCGGCGATTTCCTGCTGTAGAGCGAAGATATCCTTCAGCTCGCGATCAAATGTTCGTGTCCAGAGCTCGATTCCGTCCGCTGCGTTAATCAACTCGGCTACAATTCGAATCCGTTCACCCTGTTTGCGTACCGTGCCTTCGAGTAAAGTAGTCACGCCAAGTTTTTCACCGATCGTTTTGGGCTCCTCTTTCCTGTCCTTGAATCGGAAGGAAGAGCTGCGACCGATGACTTTCAGTTCTTTGATCTGGGCCAGAGCAGCGATTAATTCTTCGGAAAGACCGTCGGAAAAATATTCGTCCTTCGGGTCTCCGCTTTCATTCAGCAATGGCAAGACCGCGATCGATTTGTTGTCGGACTTCGAAGGCACAGTCGATGTTGGCGCGCGCAGCAATTGAAAAACGAAAAGACCAGCAGCGATGACCGCGACACTGACGATGAAGGCGGCGAACTTCTTTTTACTCCAGTAGGGAAGGGAGCGAAGTTCCTCGGGCGAGACGTCCGCCGTTCGTTTCATTCCTTCCGGCGTCATTTCAAACGCCCATGAGATGGAGACGGCTAGAATGAAGCCGAGGGCAAGAAAGACGACGAAAGCTTTCATCACCCACGCCGGCGCTTCGAATGTGGGCAGCAGAATCGACGCGGCCTGAATTACCAGCCATGCGACAACCAGATAGGCGACGGTAACTTTATAAACGTTGCGCCGCTTCAGCTCACCGAAGAACGTCTTCGGATTCATCGCGTTGTTTTCGTCACGCTGCACGTCTTACCAGAAAACGCGGTATTTGTCATGGAAACGCGTTTGATGCCGCTTGAAAATCTGCGCGATGCAATCAAGATCGACATCGCCATGGTACATCAAACAACTGAATCGAAACGTCTTCTCTCCCATGTAATCGCTGAGTGGGCCTGCGCGCTGCAATTCGAACATCTTTCGCCGGAAGCGATCCAGGCTGCGAAATTATTCTGGTTCGATTCCATCGGCTGCGCCCTGGGCGGGAGTCAGCAGGAGGACGCGAAAATTCTGCTGAAACATTATCGAGCGATGGGATGCGAGAAGCCCGACAACAGGTCGGGCTCGTCCGGTGGCGACGGTACTGCGACGGCGTTTGTTTCCGGGTTCAAAACCAATCCGGTCGATGCGGCGTTTCTGAATGGTCACATGATCCGGGCGATGGATTACAACGACATTTATTGGAAAGCCGATCCGTGTCATCCCAGCGATCTCATCGCCGCGCCGCTTGCGCTGTGCCAAAGCGAAGGACTGAGCGGCAAAGATCTCATTCTCGGAACGATCATCGCCTACGAAATCGAGATGCGTCTGTGCGAGATCGGACGGCCGGGTGTGCGCGAATATGGGTGGCATCACGCGACTCTGAGCGCGTTCGCGGCGCCGGTTGCGGCGGGTCGGGTGCTAAATCTCACGCCGGAACAGATGGTTTCGGCGATGGGCATCAGCGCCGCGCGCACATTTTGTCCGGGCGCCGTGACCGCGGGCAAACTGACCAATATGAAAAACACGGTTGATCCGTGGGCCGGACGAATGGGCGCCGAGAGTGCGCTGCTCGCGCGCGAAGGATTTTCCGGGCCCGAGCACATCATCGATGGCAAGGAAGGACTGTTTGCGGTGTTCAAACACGTCCAATACAAAGGTCAGCCCGCGACTTTCGATGGAGAAGGCTTAATCAAAGACTTACCAACCTCACCGAAATCGCACTATCGAATACTCGATTGCGGAATGAAAAGTTTTCCGATCGAAGCGCTCAGTCACGCGCCGCTCACCGCGATGATGAAGACCGTGAAAGAGCACAAGATCAAGGCCGACGACGTAAAAGAAATCAAGGTCGAAGTGATCGCGCGCGCTGCCGACATTTTGGGCGATCCGCACAAGTATCGGCCGGATTCCAAAGAAACGGCCGACCATTCGTTGCCTTATTGCATGGCAGTCGGTCTCGTCGATGGAATGGTGACCCCATTGCAATTCAAAGAAGAACGCGTTCTCGACAAATCGCTCATTCCGATCATGGACAAGGTGAAAGTGGTTCCAAACGAAGAATTCGAAGCGCTCTTTCCAAAGTTTCAGCCCAGCCGGGTGACGATCACTACGAATGATGGCAATGAGCACTCAACCCGTGTCGATGTCCCCAAAGGCGATCCGCGCGATCCTATGACCGAAGACGAGATTGCAGTGAAATTTACCGCACTCGGTAGTGGCGTGATCGGTAAAGAGCAGTGCAAAAAATTGCAGCACTGCATTATGAACATCGACAGTGCAAAGACTGTTAACGAGCTCCTCGCGTTAACAGTCGCACGCTGACCTACTGTCGCGGCAGTCTCAGCACGGCGCGGATTTTACTCGGTATCAGCCAAATGGCGCGAGCAAGCACGAGCTTCGTTAGCAAGACGTGATATGGCGCAGGCAAACCAGGCGGCAAGCAGGCGAATGTTGTCGGTCTTGCCCGTCTCCAGTCGCGCGGCGGTTGACCAAAATCGTCGAGGTAACTGAAGCGACGAAGAAATTCGGGATGATCGCTGAAGAACGCGTCCGGCCACTCGTCGTCGATAAATTTCCGCCAGCGCGAGCCGGCGGGGCAATCATGCAGAAAAACCACGCTCGGGTCGTCTGTCCGCAGCAGATTGAGCGCGAGCTTCAGCGCGCGAAAATCTTTTGGCCCGTCGATGAGAACAGCATCACCATCTTCGAGACGCCGCGGCAGAATATCGCGGGAATCGCCAAACAAAGATTCCACGTTGCGATGCGGAGCGAGCCTGGCCAGCGCAATCGCGTTGTTAGTCGAGGCAACATCCAATTCCACGCTCACGATTCGCACGTCGGGAAAACAATGTGCCAGCGCCAACGTGCTTCCGCCCTGGGCGCGGCCGGATTCGAGGATTTGTCGCGGGTTTCAACGGTCGAACCACGCAAAAAAACAGGAACATTTCGCTAAGGAAAATTCCACGACCACGTTGCTCTTGCGGGATCGCTTCGACGGCGGATTGGAACTCCGGGAGAAGCCGGTCCGCGTTGGCGAGAACAGCGTCGATGCTAATTGGCGAGCGTGATCGACTCACCAAAGGAGGTTTGTCATGTTGAGCTCTTCGGCTTTGCTCAGGACAGGCTTTGTGAAACATCTCTAGATGTGTTAGCGCCGAAGGCGCGATCTCATTGAAGCCTGGGGCAAAGTCCCAGGAAAAACAATGTAGCATCAGGACCAGCGCTGAAAGCGCGTTTCAAAACGAGCTCGGTTAATCGCGCTTTCAGCGCTCGTGCCCCTTGGATCTACAAATCCTGGGGCGTTGCCCCAGGCTGAGCAACAAAAGTCGCGCCGTTGGCGCTAAACACCCATAATATCTCCGACGTTTCCTAATGGTCTGAGACAAAGAAAGATCCTTCGCTTGGCTCAGGATGACAACGGAGTGGTCACGCTGTTCCGCTTCCTTCGCCTGCGCCGAACTGAATACCCTGCGCCAGCGGCAGTTCGCTTGAAAAATTAATCGTATTCGTTTGCCGGCGCATGTAGCTCTTCCAGCAATCGCTCCCGCTCTCGCGACCGCCGCCGGTTTGTTTTTCACCGCCAAATGCTCCGCCGATTTCCGCGCCGCTTGTTCCGGTATTCACGTTGGCAATGCCGCAATCGCTCCCGGCTGCGCTCATGAATCGTTCCGCCTCACGGGCGTCATTGGTGAAGATCGACGACGTCAATCCCTGTGGGACATTGTTGTGGATCGACATCGCCTCGTCGAAATCGCGATATGTCATCAAATACAGCAACGGTCCGAACGTTTCGTGCTGCACCATTTCAAAATTCGGTCTCGCCGTCGCCAGACACGGCTTCATGTAACAACCGCCCTTGAACTTTTCGCCATCGAGTCGATCGCCGCCGTAAAGAACTTCGCCACCTTCGTCTTTCAGCCGCTGGATCGAATGTTGCACCATGTCCACGGCGGTCTTGTCGATCAATGGACCCATCATAGTTTTTCGATCCAGCGGATTTCCGATCGGCAGATTTTTGTAAGCGCCCAGCAGTATGTCGCGAACTTTCGCCGCGACCGACTCGTGCATGATGACACGCCGGGTGGAAGTGCAACGTTGCCCCGCCGTTCCAACCGCGCCGAAGAAAATCGATTGCGTTGCCATTTCAAGATCGGCGCTGGGCGCGACAATCAGCGCATTATTCCCACCGAGTTCGAGGATCGTTCGGCCCAGCCGGCCATGCACTGCTTTACCGACATTGAATCCCATGTTGGTCGAGCCGGTCGCTGAGACGAGCGGAATCCGCCCGTCGTTCGCGATCTTTTCCCCCACGGTTTTGCGATCGCCCATGAGCAAGGTGAAAATCGCCGGATCAGCTCCCGTCTCACGACAAACGCGCTCGGCAATTTTCGTGACCGCAATGGCGGTGAGCGGCGTTTTTTCGGATGCTTTCCAAACCGTGGCGTCACCACAAACTGCCGCGAGCGCGGCGTTCCACGACCAGACCGCGACCGGGAAATTAAACGCGCTGATCACGGCGATGACGCCGAGCGGATGCCATTGCTCCATCAACCGATGATTCGGCCGCTCCGATTGGATCGTCAGGCCATACAACATCCGTGATTGACCGACCGCGAGATCACAGATGTCGATCATCTCCTGCACTTCGCCTTCCCCTTCGGCGATGATCTTTCCCGTCTCGAGCGTCACGAGCTGGCCAAGCTCGTGTTTCAATTCGCGCAACGCGTTGCCCAAGCGCCGAACCGTGTCGCCGCGAACTGGGCCGGGCGTGGTGCGCCATTTCAAAAATGCTTCCTGCGCGCGTGAGACCGCCTTGTCGTAATCATCAGCCGACGCCGTCCGCACACTGGCAAGTCGTTGGCCATCGATGGGCGAAATTTTGTCGATCTTTGCACCCCCGCCACGCCATTCGCCGTCGAAAACGCCATCGTTTACATCCGTTAGGCCGAGTTTTTCGAGAGTGGTTTGCATGATAATCACACTAGCGCTTCAACCCTTGAACGCTCCAACGTTTCTACTGGCGTCGGCTCCGGCAAAATTTTCGCATCAAATCCATCGCTTCATCAACAACGTCCGCCGTAATATCCAGTGCCGGCCGGAACCGAATGGAATTCTCACCGCAACGCAGCGTCAGAACACCGACATCGAAAAGACCTTTCCAAAATTCTTCGCGCGTTTCTGGATTGGGAAGATCGAAAGCAAGCAGCAGCCCGCGGCCGCGCGCGGCGGAGATGGTCGGTTCGTCGCGTTGCAGTTGTCGAAGTTGATCCAGAAAATACGCGCCTACTTTGGCGGCGTTTTCAACCAAGTGTTCTTTCTCGATGATCTGAAGATAGTGAGTCGAGCGCACCATGTCGGTGAAGTTCCCGCCCCAGGTCGAATTCAACCTGCTGGAAAGGCGAAATGCGTTGTCCTTTACTTCGTCCAGCCGCGGACCAGCCATGACGCCGCAGACCTGCGCTTTTTTCCCAAACGCGAGCAGATCTGGCAAAACGTCGAAGTTTTCGCAGCACCAGTTGCGGCCAGTCACGGCTACGCCGCATTGCACTTCGTCAAAGATGAGAAGGATCTCGTGCTCATCGCAAATCGTTCGTAATTTTCGCAGCCACTCGCCCCGGAAATGATTGTCGCCGCCTTCACACTGGATCGGCTCAATGATGAGGGCGCAAATATCAAGGCGGCGCTGCTCGATGAAATCGTGAATCTCCTTCTCAGCTTGTTTCTCGCGCGCGACCACATCGGTTTCGCGCTGGTTGTCTGGCAACGAAAAATTGATGTAGGGCGACGATACGCGCGGCCAATCGAATTTCGCGAACAAATCCGTCTTGCGCGGATCGGTATTGGTGAGGCTCATGGTGTAACCGCTCCGCCCGTGGAAGGCATGCCGGAAATGCAGAATCTGGGTTCCGCGCTCACCATGACCAGCGGCCATGTTCTTGCGGACCTTCCAATCCATCGCGGCTTTGAGCGTGTTCTCGACCGCCATCGCGCCGCCCTCGATAAAGAGATATCGTTGCAGTGGCGGCAGACCGACCACGCGCTCAAAGGTTTTGACAAAATTGGCGTAACCTTCCGAATACACATCCGAGTTCGCGATCTTGACCTTGGCTGCCTGCACCAACTCGCGTTGCACGCCGGGATCATCGAAGTGCGGATGATTAAAACCGACGGTCAGTGATCCGAAGAATCCGTACAGATCGATCAGCCGCCGGTCATCGACGGCATTATGCAAATACGAGCCCCGGCTTTTCTCGAGATCGACCACGATCTTAAAACCGTCGAGCAAGATGTGTTGCTCGATCGTTTCGAGAATCTCCGACGGCACTACTCCTTTTTTATCGCTCTTTCTCGTGCGGCTTCGAAGTGAAGCCGCCTCCGTGAGCACGGGCGGCATACTCATCCGTTGATCGTAATCTCAGACGTTAGTTCGGTCAATGGGTAGCGCCGAGTTGCGCACTGTGCCAAGGTTCGACTCGCGATAGTAAGAAAAGGAGCCCTCACCCATACCCTCTCCCCGAGGGAGAGGCGGACGGCGAAAGCCGAGCCGGACTGGCATTGGCAGGGGAGATGTAGCGCTACTCAGTCGGCCGCAAGTTGTCGATCTGCGCGTTCGCCGATAGCTTGGCGCCTTGCAATGACGACTCAAACTGAAACGCCTTCGGATTTTATTCGCGACGTCGTCGCGGAGGATGTCCGAACGGGAAAATACAAGAAAATTGTGACCCGATTTCCACCGGAGCCGAATGGTTATCTGCATATCGGGCACGCGAAATCGATTTGTCTCAATTTCGGGATCGCGCGCGAGTTCGGCGGCATTTGCAACATCCGCATGGACGATACGAACCCGACCAAGGAGGAAACCGAGTATGTCGATTCGATCATGGCCGATGTGCGTTGGTTGATCGACGGTTGGGCCGACAAGAACCTCGGTGGCGCGCCGCTCTACACTTCCGACTACTTCGACAAACTTTACGAATACGCGGTCGATCTTACGCGCAAAGGAAAAGCGTATGTAGACGATCTGTCCCAAGATCAAACTGATGAATACCGGCGTATCGGCAAAGGGAGTCCGTTTCGGAATCGCCCGGAAGAGGAAAATATAGATCTGCTCGCGCGGATGAAAGCCGGCGAATTTCCCGATGGCGCTAAAACGTTGCGGGCAAAGATCGACATGGCCGCGCCAAATGTTTGGCTGCGCGATCCGGTTCTTTATCGAATTAAACACGCGTCGCACCATCACACCGGCGACAAATGGTGCATTTATCCGATGTACGATTGGGCGCACACGCTGAGCGATTACATCGAGGGAATCACGCATTCGGTCTGCACACTAGAGTTCGAAGTGCACCGGCCGCTTTACGATTGGATCCTGGACGCGCTCGAGTTGCGTGAGCCGCGTCCGCATCAGTACCAGTTCGCCAGGCTGAATCTCACCTACACCGTGATCAGCAAACGCAAATTGATCCAGCTGGTGAATGAGAAACTCGTGAACGGCTGGGACGATCCGCGGATGTTGACCATTTCAGGGCTGCGCCGGCGCGGCGTGACGGCAAGCGCGTTGCGCGCGTTCGCCTATAACATCGGCATCACAAAATATCCGAGCATGACCGAGATGGCGGTGCTCGAACATACCTTGCGCGACGAGCTCAATCGCACCGCCACGCGCCGGCTCGCCGTGCTGCGGCCGATCAAAGTCGTGCTCACGAATTATCCCGAAGAAAAAACCGAAGAGCTCGACGCGATCAATAATCCGGAAGATCCGAGCGCCGGCACGCGCAAGGTCCCTTTTAGTCGCGAGCTTTACATCGATCGCGACGATTTCATGGAAACTCCGCCGCCGAAATATTTTCGGCTGCGGCCGGGCGGCGAAGTGCGGCTCAAATACGCTTACATCATCAAATGCGATGAAGTCGTAAAAGACATCGCCGGCAAGGTGATCGAGCTGCGATGCACGGTCGATCTGGAGAGCAAATCAGGCGGCGCGACCGCGAACCGGAAAGTGAAAGGGACAATTCATTGGGTCAGCGTGGCGCATGCGGTCGATGCGGAAGTTCGATTGTATGATCGATTATTCGGCGTTCCAGAGCCAGACTCCGCCTCTGCCAAAGGCCCCGGCGTGACAGGGCCGCCGCGTGATTTCAAATCGTTTATCAATCCGAACTCGCTCGAGATCGTGACCGCGAAGTGCGAGCCGGCGTTAAAGAACGCGCGCCCGGACGAGCGTTATCAATTCGAGCGGCTCGGCTATTTCGCTCTCGATCCCGATTCGACAAAGGATCGCCAAGTCTGGAACCGTACGATCACGTTGAAAGACGCGTGGGCGAAATTGGAGGGACGCGCGTCGTCGCGTCCCAAAAGTTAGGGACACGACAGCGCGTGTCCCTCCATCAAAACGTCATCGATCTCTCCATCAATCGTATGCCGGCCGCGCCAGCGGCCGGCGCTACAGGTTATACGCCAGCTTGTGCGTCGGCTGATAAAGCTGCATGTCATCCGCGCCGGGCACGACCATCATGATCACGCGACCGTACTCGCGTTCCTCGATTTCTCCTCGGAACTGCGCGCCTTTCGCCCGCAACCCAGCCACCGTCACCTCGATATCATCGCACATGAGCGCGATCGAATGCTGCCGCGGGTGATCATAAGTTTTGCCTTCCCACTCGCTGTGGGTCGGGTGCACGCCCATCTCGCTCGGTCCCGATTTGAAGATGAGCCAGTCGCTATCCCAATCTTCAGCCACATACTTCCAGCCGAGCACGTCCCGCAGAAACGCCCGCGTCGCCTGAGCGTCATCGGAGTAAATCAAGGTGTGAATCGAGGTAATCATAAGGTTGGCAAGTTACATCAACTCCGCACGTCGGGTTGCAAGATTCACGGCCTGACCTCTTCAGTTCTCATATCCGGTGACCACTCACGCTGAATCGCCGCAGCTAATTTCTCAAACTCCTTCCATTCTACGTTGGTAGGTGCCGGAATATCCGAGAAGCCGAGGCACGATTTCATAAGGAAATGATGGCTCGAGTTCCGTTTAACGCGACAAACGGGTATTCGTCTAGGTCGCCGCTTTAGGAGCGCTCAAGCTTTTATCGTAGAACCCCGACCTGTCAAAGCAGCAAGGGCGGCGTTTCCCGGCGGTGAGCATCGAGCAGGCATTTTTGATCCGACGCGCGCGCGTCTCTGGTTGCTTGGCGGAGGTGATCCACTGGATCCAATCTCGGCGCGCAATGCTCGTGATGTCCAACCACAATTTTTTCGCCTTCGGGGCGGCCGCGAGAGCTTTTCTCAAATCTGCCGGCACCGTGGGTTCCGGTTCCTCTGCCGCGGGCGCGATCTCGAGGCTAACAACGTCGCCTACTTCTGCGCCGGCAGCTTCGCGCAGCTTCCGCTCCACTTTGAGCCAGTGGCTTTTTTGGCCGTCTGGCTCGAGCGTCGCTTGGAACGGGAAGCCATTGAGCGTGCCTTCAATTGCCGTCATCCCGCGCGAGGGGAGTTTCGCACTGGTGTTCTTTGGCAGGATGAGAAAGGTCCAGCCCCGAATGCTTTCGGGGTCGCTTTCGGCTGGCCGGAAGAGTTTCGCTTTGAAACGGATCAAGGTTTTGGTCATTTGCTTTGTTTTACTAACTGATGCTGAGCAAGCACAAGTGATTCGCGCGCCGCAGCTCTTTTGAACCGCACTCGCCCCGCGGAAATTGCCAGAGGCCCGCGCTGGCTTACATAGCCCGTCAGGACCTGTGCTGCGGCGACGGAGTTGCATCGCCTGATACTGTTGCCAAATGCAGTTGTCGCGAGGTAATGGAAAGAGCGGGCTGCTTCTGGTCTTCGGCCTGGCTGGAGCGATCTTGATCGCGCACATCCTGACTGGTGAGCGTTACGGGTTCCATCGGGACGAGCTTGCGACGCTGGATGACGCACGCCACCTAGCGTGGGGCTATGTCGCTTATCCTCCGGTTACTCCATTTTTTGGATGGTTGTCGCTGCGCTTTTTCGGCACTTCGCTTACAGGGTTCCGCGTTTTCGCCGCACTGGCTGCCAGCGGAGGTGTGGTGATGACAGGTTTGCTGGCGCGGGAGCTGGGCGGTGGTCGCGGGGCGATGCTGCTGGCCGCGCTCGCGGCGATGCCCTTTTCGCTCGGGTGTGGCAGCCTAATGCAATACGTCGCGTTTGAGTATTTCTGGTGGATCACGGCCGCCTACTTTTTCGTTCGCCTCTGCAAATCGGAAGACCCGCGCTGGTGGCTGCCGCTTGGTGCGATCTTTGGGATCGGGATGCTGACCAAGTACAGCATGCTTTTCTGTATAGCAGGCATAGTCATAGGAGTAATCGCGACGCCTCTCCGGCGGCAGCTTGCAAGTAAGTGGCTCTGGCTGGGAGCTGCTTTATCAGTGCTCGTCTTCCTGCCGAATGTGATCTGGCAGGCCCAACACCATTTCATCTCCCTGGAGTTCCTGCGTCATATCCATGCGCGCGACGTGCGGATCGGACGAACGAAGGATTTTCTGCCCGATCAGTTGAGCATCAATCTCTTCGGTTTGCCGCTGGCGCTGGCTGGTCTGGCTTACTACTTCTTTGCGCCTAACGCAAAGCAGGGGCGAGCACTGGGCTGGCTATACGTGGTTCCGTTCATCCTGTTCTTCGTTTTGCACGGCCGCGGTTACTATCTCGCGCCCGCGTATCCTTTACTTTTTGCAGGCGGCGCGGTGTGGCTGGAGAAGACTGTCAGCCGGTGGCAGCCACGTTTCCGGCGCCTGACCTACGTGGCCGTCGGCCTTGCTTTATTCGCGGGCGGCGCGGTCGCCGGCGCGGTCGTGCTCCCGATCGCACCGATTCATTCACGCTGGTGGAATTTCGCCGTCGCGAACAACGGCGACCTGGTCGAGGAAATCGGCTGGCCGGAACTGGTCGAGACGTTGGCCCGGGTGCGCGATCGGCTGCCGGCAGCAGATCGAGAGCGGCTCGGAATTTTGGCCGGGAATTACGGCGAAGCTGGAGCCATCAACCTCTATGGGTCCCAGCACGGTTTGCCACCGGCGATCAGCGGCACGAATTCCTTTTGGTGGCGCGGTTACGGGAATCCGCCTCCCGAAGTTGTCATCGTCGTCGGCTTCGACCGCGAGTTTGTGGATTATTATTTCCGGTCGGCCGAGTTAGTGGCGCACACCTCAAATCGCCAAGGGGTCGTGAACGAGGAGACAAGGGAACACCCGGACATCTTTCTCTGTCGCGGACTGAAGGTGCCGTGGGATCAATTTTGGAAGACGTTTCAGCGTTTTGGATAGTGATGTCCGGCGGCAGTTTGCAAATCAAGCCAGGATCGCTCCACAAGCGTAACCAGGCCTTCGCGCACGAATGCGAGGATTTTATCGGAACCTCCGTACGTAAAGTGATTTCTGGCGCACTACACTAGAAGCCTGTCTTCCGAAGCGCGCGATCGATTCGCTCGATCACTTTTTCTTTTCCAAGGACCTCCAGCAAATGATAGAGGCTGGGACCGGCGTTGCTGCCGGTCACAGCGAGCCGCGTTGGATGCACAATCGCGCCGACTTTTACGGCGAGATTCGTAGCGGTTGATTTCATAGTCTTTTCAATTTCGTTGGCGGTGAAGTTGTCGGTCTTGGCAAACGCATCGCGGACGGCTTGTAACCGCGGCTTGTTTTCGACGGTGAAATGTTTGGCGACGCCTTCGGGGTTATATTCGAAATCGTCGGTAAAATAGAAACCGCAGTACGCCGGTAGCTCATCGAATGTGTTGATCTTGCCTTTGCAGGTTTGTAGCGCGGCGTGGACGTATTCGTCGGAGAAATTGTCGAGCTTAACTCCACGGGCGCGCAGTTCTTTCACCGCGCGATCGTGGAACTCGGAATCGCTCAGCTCGCGCGCGTATTCGCCGTTCAGCCAAAGCAGCTTGGCCGGATCGAACGTTGCCGCATTTCGATGAACATTGCGCAGATCGAAAAGCCGGATGCTCTCGGCGATGTCGATCTTTTCACGATTATCCTTTGGCGACCAGCCGAGCAGGCACAGGTAATTTCGCACCGCTGCGGGGAGATAACCGCGCTGGATGTAATACTCGACCCGCGCGCCTTCGTCGCGCTTGCTCATTTTTGTGCCGCCGGGGTTCAGGATGAGCGGGATGTGCGCGTATTGCGGCGGCTCGGCGCCGAGCGCGCGAACAATTTCGATATGCTTGGGCGTATTTGAGAGATGATCTTCGCCCCGGATCACGTGGGAGATTTTCATTTCGAGATCGTCAACCACATTCACGAAATGAAAAATCCACGAGCCGTCCGGGCGACGGATGGTCATGTCGGGGTGCGTGTCGGGATTGCTGAGGTCGAAATCGATCCTGCCGCAGACGAGATCATCGACGATGACGTGCTCGCGCGGCGACCGAAACCGCAGCGCCCCCTGGTCTTCGAAAATGTGACCGGCATCCTGAAGTTTTTTCAGGTAACGCTGGTAGAGTTCCGTGCGTTCGCTTTGCAAATACGGGCCGAAATCGCCGCCGAGTTTCGGGCCTTCATCCCAGTTTAAGCCAAGCCATTGCAGCCCTTCGTAGATCGCCGCCATTCCCTCTTCGATGTTGCGCGTGCGATCGGTGTCTTCGATGCGCAAAACAAATTTGCCGCCGTGATGTCGCGCGAAAAGCCAGTTGAACAGCGCCGTGCGCGCGCCGCCAATGTGCAGAAAGCCGGTGGGTGATGGGGCGAAACGGACACGGATTTCGGCCATGCACTCTCTGTAGCGGCGCTCTGCGAGCGTCGCAAATCCTCTGGCGGAAAAATGGCGACGGTCATAGACCGCCGCTACAGAAGCGAGGGGTCAAAGATAGGCTTTGCCAGGCGAAGGATTCTTCATAAAGTCGTGCGCTTTAATTCCTACCGGTTATGACTTGCCTTGCCTTCGACCTTCTCCATTCCGGGATCTCTTTGTCGATGTGGTGTGCGGCGATCGGTCTGCTCGCAGCTTTCATTTTGATTGCGCTGATTAGGCGTTTGCCGGCGGGTAACGAACGGATGCGGCAGATTTCCTCGGCCATACAGGAGGGCGCAAAGGCCTATCTGAATCGCCAGCTCATGACCATCAGCGCAGTCGCGGTTGTGATTTTTATTCTCCTTTGGATCTTCAAAGATCACCCGACTGCGATCGGTTTTGTGATCGGCGCCTTTTGCTCGCTTTCGGCCGGTTTCATCGGCATGCGCGTTGCGGTCATCACGAACGTACGGACGACTCAGGCGGCGACAAACTCGCTCCTGGCGGCATTGCGCGTCGCTTTTAACGGCGGAGCTGTCACTGGTCTGCTCGTGGTTGGTCTCGCGCTCCTCGCGGTATCGATCTTTTATACCGTCGCTGGTAACATGATTGGACACGACGCGGCTGTGCGCAGCCTGATCGGTCTGGCTCTGGGCGCGAGCTTGATCAGCGTGTTCGCGCGACTCGGTGGCGGAATCTATACCAAAGCAGCCGATGTCGGCGCCGATCTCGTGGGCAAGATCGAGAAGGGCCTGGAAGAAGACGATCCGCGAAATCCCGCTACCATTGCCGATAATGTTGGAGACAACGTGGGCGATTGCGCCGGTATGGCCGCGGACGTTTTCGAAACTTATGCGGTCAGCCTCATTGGTGCGATTTTGGTCGGTGCGCTCACGCTCGCGGCGGAACCGGCAGCTGTGATTTATCCCTTTGTCCTGGGTGGAATTTCGGTGCTCGGCGCAATCTGCGGAATTCTTTTCGTAAACATCAGCCGCGGAAAACCCGGCACCGTCTTGATGGGCGCGGTCGGAACAAGCGCACTCGTTTCCGCCATTCTGTTTTGGCCGGCGACGCACCGCTTGTTTCCTAATGGTGTCACCATCGGCGGAGTCGCCCATTCGCCGAACGATCTTTATTTCGCGTCAATTGTGGGCCTCGTCATGACCGCTGTGGTCGTGGTGATCACCGATTATTTTACGTCGATGCGTTTTCATCCGGTGCAAAAAATCGCGCGCGCGTCGGAGACTGGACACGCCACCAACATCATCGCCGGTCTGGCGGTTGGTCAGCATGCCACCGCCTTGCCCGTGGGCTTCATCGGCATCGCTATCCTGCTCAGCGTTCATTTCGCCGGTCTCTACGGAATTGCGATCGCTGTGATGTCGATGTTGTCGATGGCGGGCATCATCATTTCGCTCGATTCTTTTGGCCCGATTACCGACAACGCCGGAGGAATCGCGGTCATGAGCAATCTGCCCAGGGGAGTTCGTGAGACGACCGACAAGCTTGACGCCGTCGGTAACACCATGAAGGCGGTCACGAAAGGTTACGCTATTGCGTCTGCCGGATTGGCCGCGCTGGTCCTGTTCGGGTCGTACGTCGAAGAATTGAAGGCCCATAACCCCGCCTTTGCGCAGTTCACCTTTTCGCTCACCGAGCCGAAGGTGATCATTGGTTTGTTCATCGGTGGATTGCTGCCGTTTATTTTTACGGCGTTCAGCATGGACGCGGTGGGCAAGGCGGCCGGCGCGGTCGTGCGCGAGGTGCGCCGGCAAATTCAAGCACATCCCGGAATCATGACCGGCCAGGACACGCCCGAGTACGGAACATGTGTTGATATTGTGACCAAGGCGGCATTGCGCGAAATGATCGTTCCGGCGTTGTTGCCATTGGTTTTTGTTGTTGGCGTTGCCTTGATCAAACCGCTCGGCCCCGTCGTTCTTGGTGGAGTATTGGTTGGCACAATCGTGACTGGATTGTTCGTGGCCATCGCGATGACCTCCGGCGGCGGCGCCTGGGACAACGCCAAGAAATTTATCGAGGAAGGACATTACGGTGGCAAAGGCTCGTTCGCTCATGCCGCGGCGGTCACGGGCGATACCGTCGGTGATCCCTACAAGGACACAGCCGGTCCGGCGATCAATCCCATGATCAAAGTGGTGAACATCATGGCGATCCTGATTATCCCGATCTTCTTTTAGCGCCAAAGGCGCTGTTCATCGGCAGCCTGGGGCAACGCCCCAGGGCTGTATTGAGACGCAAAAGCTCAGCGCTGAAGGCGCGACTCATTGCGCATTGAAACGCGCTTTCAGCGCTTGCGTGCATTGCTTCTATGTTCCTGGGGCGTTGCCCCAGGGCTGGCGTGAATTGCGCCGTTGGCGCGTGCTGACCAAAAAATTTAGCGGGCAAAACTTCTACTGATCTGCTAGAAGATCGGTATGGCAGAAGAACACGATTTCCGAATTGTGGCGTCTGAGCAGACCGTCACCACGCGCAGAGCTTTGGCGAAAGCCGATCCCGCCGCGACGCCGTTCAAGGTCGTCATCGATCCAAAGATGCGGATGGAACTGCGGCGCGCGTTGATCGACTTGATTGATTACCATGACGAAGCGCTGGCGGAGCATTTCGCCGAGGGCAAACTCGCGCTGGAATCCTATAAGGAATACATCGAGCTGTTTGCCCGCAGTTTGAAAGAAACGATGGAGAGCCCCGAGGGAATCGCCTATCTCTTGCGCTCGGCTGGGTTCGACGTTCCGCTGGCGCAGATCAATCTCCATCCAGAGTTGCGCTGGAAAAAAGGGCCGGCTCCGTTTGGATCGACCTTGCTTTAGCGTGCAGGAAAACTCTTGGTTCTCCGTTAGTTGCGTGCCACAATCGCTCGCATGCCAGCTTCCGCCGAACCGGTTGTGAGACTGAAGCTTTGGGGCGTGCGCGGCTCGACTCCCGTGCCGGGCCCGGGCACTTTGCGTTACGGCGGCAACACAACTTGCGCCGAGGTGCGCGCTGAAGGCGAAATCATCGTGCTCGACGCCGGCACCGGTATTCGCGAGCTCGGGGCCGCCTTGGAGAAAGAATTCGGCGCGGACCCGATCAAAATCAGTGTCCTGCTCACCCACCTGCACTGGGACCACATCCAGGGGTTTCCGTTTTTCGTGCCCGCTTACAACGATAAGAACGAAATCCACATTTACGGGTACGACGGTGGGCTGCGCGAAATCCTCAAAGGCCAAATGGCGGCGCCGTTTTTTCCGGTCGCCCTTTATGATTTGCCGGGCCGGATCGAGATCAAAAAACTGCACAAGATGGATTTCGATATTGGCCGAGTCCATGTGCGGGCGCACTATATGAATCACCCCGGAATCTGTGTCGGCTATCGCCTGGAAACGAACAGCGGCACGATCGCTTTTCTGCCTGACGACGAGCCGTATGACTCGTTCAAGCTCCACTCGTCGCGTTCAGATTTGTTAAGCCCCGAGCAGATCCGGGTCCGGTCGAAGGTAGAACGCGCCGAGCTGGTGCATTTTCTCGGTCACGCCGATATTCTGATTCTCGATGCGCAATACACTGATGAAGAATATCAATCGCACATCGGTTGGGGACACGGCTCGACCAGTGGCTGCGTCGCGCTCGCGCTCGATGCTGAGGTGAAAAAGCTGGTGCTCTCGCATCACGATCCCAACCACGACGACGCAATGTTGGACGAAATGATTAAAAAGGCGCAATCCCTCGCCGCGAAATCGAGCTCGAAGTTAGAAGTCGTCGGCGCGCGCGAAGGGGACGAGTTTGTGCTGGGCACGTGAGACCGCGTAAAAGGCTTCGCCTCACGCGGTCCGTGACGAGCGCTGGGGCGAAGCCACGTGAGCCGAAGGCTTTTACGTGGCTGCCTCGCTAGGATTCGAACCTAGACAAGGAGATCCAGAATCTCCGGTGCTACCGTTACACCACGAGGCAAGAGAACAAAATTAATCGGCGAAATCTGCTTTTTTCGCAACTCGCCTCGCGCGTTTACACTAGAGGAAGCTGACAACTTGACCGGTTTAACCGGTCAAGTTTCAGACCGGGAAAGATCTGGCGGCGGTTCTTGCGCGCGTTTTTTGCGAAAAAAATCCTGCAAGATCGATGCGCATTCGCTTTGCAAGACGCCCGCGGTGATTTCGCAGTGATGATTGAGCGCAGGATGCTGGAGCAAATTGATGATGCCGCCTGCGCCGCCGCTGCGCGGATCACTGCATCCAAAAATGACGCGCCGGATGCGCGTATGAACGATCGCGCCCGCGCACATGACGCAAGGCTCCTTGGTCACGTAAAGATCGCAATCCGCAAGGCGCCAATCCGCCACCGCGGCTTCAGCTTGCGTCAGCGCCAGCATCTCAGCATGGGCCGTGGCATCCTTGAGCAGCTCCATTTGATTGTAAGCGCGTGCGATGATCTTCCCCTCGCGAACGACCACCGCCCCGACCGGCACTTCGTCCGCCGCGCTCGCTTTCTCCGCCTGCCGCAACGCTTCACGCATGTAAGACAGGTCGGGGGCTGATTCTATCATGCGCTGTTATTCTTACGATATTCGTGGCTCTGTTGAAAAGCTCTGTGCTGCAGAATGCAAGTACGCGTTAGTCACGGCAGACTTTACCCCTGTAGAGGCAGCCGTGTCGGCTGCAATGCTTTAATTTATGCAGCCGACGCGCCTGGCACTACAGAAATCACGCTCGATCGATCACGACGATTTCTCCCTGGTGTGGCCAGTCATTCGCGCACTCCACGAGGCCGGCCCGAACTGGATTATCTCGAACGCAGTTCCACTTTTCTGCATAGCTTTCGTCGCTGCGCAGAATGTGATCGAAAAATCCAGGCTGCCAGAGACGCGGCGAGTCAAGTGCTACAGACATGCCACGCTTGAGACCACCGATCCAAGATGAAAGTTTGAAGTTTCGATCGCCGCGAACAAAGAGATGAACGTGATCAGGCATGACCACATAGCGTCCGACTGCAACGTTAAACTTAGCAAACGCATGATCTCCGTATTGCTCGAGAGCAGCGCGGGCACAATCAAGTGAAGAAATGCAAGTCCGATCACGAGTTGCAAATGTAACGAAATAGAGGGGTTGATGGATGTAAATCAGATCAAGCCGATGCGGACGGTCCTTAATCATTTGGCGACTGTAGAAGCAGCCGTGTCGGCTGCAAGAGTCTCTAATCGCAGGCGACACGCCTGCCACTACAGCCAACAATTTCCTTTACAAGGGTTCCGCCATTTCGTCACCTGCGAAGGTGAAGCGGTTTATCGGGTATGCTTTGCTTTTGCTCGATCGCCACGACCGGCTTCGCTCAAGATCAGGAGCGAAAGCTGATTGATCGTTTGCTACGGCCCGACATGGAGCTGAAGAACGACGCGCAAGACAAGAAGTTCGTCGCCGATCGCACCTCGATTCACAAACAGGCCAACGTCAGGACGTTTTACGTGCAACAGAAATCCGGGCCAAAACGATTTACTGGGATAAAGCAATTATCGGCGCCCGAGTACGACACCGCAGGTTTTGCCGGCGGGAAAAGCCAAGCGTATACGGCGACTTCGCCTAACCAGATCCTGAATGCGCAACGGCAGATCCCGACGAGATCGACAAGCGATGTTCGCACGGTCCACGATTCCAACCGACTCGCACAGAGCGGTGCGTTTGCGGGCGAGCGTCCGTTCCTCGACCACGGGAAGAGTCAAAAATCGCTGAACCAAAAAAATGAACCGCTCACGATCGACGAGATTCGCGAGTTGCTGAACAAAAATAAGTAGCGCGCGTCGCGGCGTTGCGGATTGTCCGCTGAAGCAAGTGGACAATGCGATCAGACGAGGCTCTCACGATTCTCAAGCGCAGCGCCGCGCAGATCATCAGTGAAGATGAACTGCGCGAAAAGCTCGCGCTTGGCCGTCCGCTCCGTGTTAAGCTCGGGGTCGATCCGACGAGCGCCGATATTCATCTCGGGCACACGATTGTTTTGCGCAAACTGCGGCAGTTCCAGGACCTCGGTCATCAGGCGGTGTTGATCATCGGCGATTTTACCGGGATGATCGGTGATCCGAGCGGGCGCTCGGCCACGCGCCCGCATCTCACGCGCGAACAGGTGATGGCCAACGCGGAGACCTATCGCGAGCAAGCCTTCAAAGTGCTCGATCCGGTGCGGACTGAAACCGTCTTCAACGGCGATTGGCTCCGCAAAATGAATTATGAAGATGTGATTCGGTTGAACAGCCGCGTCACGTTGCAGCAGATGCTCCAGCGCGAAGATTTCCGTGCCCGCATCGATCATCAGCAAGCGATCCATGCCCACGAGATTCAATATCCGATCATGCAAGGTTGGGACTCGGTCATGGTGAAGGCCGATGTCGAGCTGGGCGGGACCGATCAGCTTTTCAACATTTTGGTCGGGCGCGATTTTCAGCGCGAAGAGGGCATGCCGCAGCAGGTCGTTTTTCTGTTGCCAATTTTGGAAGGGCTCGATGGCGCGAAAAAAATGAGCAAGAGCCTGGGTAATTTTGTCGGCGTGACCGAGCCGGCGGGCACAATGTTCGGCAAACTGATGAGTATCTCGGATGAATTGATGGCGAAATACTACGCGCTGTTGCTCGGACGTGATCTGTCGAAAGAGGCGCATCCCGCCGAAGCGAAAAAGCAGCTCGCGTTTGAAATTGTGCAGACGTATCACAGCGCGGCGGTGGCAAAGCAAACGCTGGAGGATTGGAACACACGGTTCGGCCAAAGACGGTTGGAAGAAGCTGATCTGCCGGATTTCAGCGCGCGAGAAGATGCCGCGGTGAGAATTGTAATGCGCGCTTACGCGGAAAATTTCTCCCTCACGAAATCGCGCACAGAAGTTAGCCGGTTAATCAAACAGGGCAGCGTTCATCTCGACGGAGAGAAAATTGTCGATCCTATGGCGAAGGTAGCGTTGCGAAACGGTCAGATTTTGCGGCTCGATAAGACGCATGCAGTGCGGATCAAGTAACAGCGGAAAAACAAAGAGCACGCGGTGCGAGACCGCGTGCTCTTTCGGTGAAAGGATCTGTCGATCCTAAGCGGTCGCAGTTTCCAACATCGAGAACGCTGGCGCCTGTTCGCGGACCGGCGGCCGATCGAAGTGGGCGCGCATCCCGCGCAACTCGGTGTTGACCAAAGCATCGACAAAATGCAGCCGTCGATCCAGCCAGGCGAAAAACTTGTTCTTGATCTCGTAATGCAACGCCAGCGTGATCTCGGTGCAATTCTCCCGAATCTCGGCGAAATCGATTAGCCCCATCAGCTCGATGTTTCCGCCGACCGATTCGAACGCGTATTCATCGGGCGACTCGCTATCGACCGCGAGCAACACGGTGTGTGCACGAAGACCGAATGGGCCGCCAAAACTGAAGTCCACCGTTTTTGACGATGTTACCGTCGCCTGGGTTTTGATCAGGAACTGTCGGCGGTACGATTGGATGCTGGCCAAACGCTCTTTGCATTCAGCCACTGGTTGTTTCATATGCAGAATTTTTTCGAGGATCATAAGCGTGCAGTTGTTTCTGAAACCCTTTAGCAGCGGCAGTACCAACCCGATCTTCCCTAGGTAACGGGGCAAATTGGCGCGCGGACCGCGTAAAATTATGTTACACTTGTGTTCATTACGCCAACACGCGGAATGGGCGCGCTTTCCACCTCGGTGCGCTCCATGTCTTCTGTCGTGAATCACGTTTCTCTAAGAATCTTCACGACTTTGTCGATCGTGTTCCAATTGCGCGTCGTCGCGGCGACTCCGAGTTGCTTCTCGATCTTGCCGAGATAACCAATTGCTTTCATCTCGCGCCGATACAGGCCGAGGACGAATCGATTTTGAATTGCGATGATCTTCATTAACCAATCGTTGTCCGAGGGCAGACTAAGCGGAAGCGGAGGGGGCTGACGAAGTGGTTTGTGCAAGACGTTCACGAACCGGGTGATGCCTGAGCCGGCCGGCTGACTGGAGAATGGATCGCTTGACGCAAGATCAACAATTGCTTTCGCCGGACAAATCATGATCTCGCACTTGAACGGCAATGTTCGAACAATCGCGGCGCGTAGAACCGATTCGCTGACATCTTCGCGGACGACAAACGTGCCGACCGCGCCAATGTTCACGACACCGAACTTGGCCAACTTCTTGGCAATCTCTGCCGGCCGGCACCGATTCGCTCCACCGACATTCACCGCGCGAAGGAAAACGACCCACTTCACACGTTAATAGTTGATGGTTGATAGATGAGAGTCGAACGGATTTAAGAGATTTCGAAAGCAGATGCGACGGAGGGCTTTGCCGGCGCGGCAGACGCGGTTAAGTTCGTTTATGACATCGGTGGAGCAGGACGAGCAATTTTATCGGGATACGGAGGCCATTGCGTTTCCGAAATTAACCGACGAGCAACTCGCGCTGTTGGAACCTTTGGGGGAGCGGCGCCAGCTTCGTCGTGGCGATTTCGTTCTCAAAGCGGGCCAGCGCGAATTTCCGCTCACGATTATGCTTGAAGGAGAAATCGAGGCGTTCGAAGCGCGCGACGGCCTCGAGCAAATTCTTGCGACTGCGCAAGCGCGCGACTTTCTCGGCGACGTGTCGATGCTGCAAGGGACCTCGGCCCTGGCCAGCGCGCGCGTGAAATCCGAGAAGGCCGAAGTGCTGCAAGTTCCCGCGCGCGAACTGCGGCGCGCGCTCGCGGAGATGCCGCAGATCGGCGAGCCGATTGTGAACGCGCTGATCATGCGTCGGCGACGTTTGAACCGCGACCGGGACTTTGCCGGACATCGTATCCTGGCAGTGCCCGATTCGCGTGAGGCTCGGCAGCTGGACGATTTTCTCGACAAGAACCATATTCCACATCGCGTGATCGATGTGGGGAGCGATCAAGGCGTCGCGCTGGCCAAACGTTTGCATTTGTCGGACCGAGATCTGCCGGCGCTCATCGCGCCGCGCGGGATGCCGTTACGCCGGCCTTCGCTCCGTGAAGTGGCGCGCGAGGCAGGTCTGCTGCAGTCGCACACCGATGACAACCAAGAGGAGATCAAATGCGACCTCGCGATTGTTGGCGCCGGCCCGGCAGGCTTGGCGGCGGCGGTCTACGCGACTTCGGAGGGGTTGAGTACCGGTGGTGCTGGAAAGTTATGCTCCAGGCGGTCAGGCAGGTTCTTCATCGTTAATCGAGAATTTTTTTGGTTTTCCCACCGGCATCAGCGGCGGTGATCTAACCTGGCGTGCGCAGCTTCAGGCCTATCGCTTTGGTGCTAAATTTGCCACGCCAGCGCAGGCGTTGACCTTGACCTACAGCGCTGAGAGCGAATATCGCGTCCACTTCCAGGTCGAAGGCTGTTCTGCCACTCTTTGCGCCAGAGCCGCAGTGATCGCGACTGGCGCAAACTACAACCGACTCGAAGCCGAAGGTTGCGGACGTTTCGAGAATGTCGGTGTGTATTATGCGGCGACCGCGTTCGAGAGCCGGCTTTGTCGCGGCGCGACTGTGATTGTTGTGGGTGGTGGAAATTCAGCGGGACAAGCGGCGATGTTTCTGTCGCAGGGTGCGGCGAAAGTGCTTCTGGTGATTCGCGGAAATGATCTTTCACACAGCATGTCGGACTACTTGTCCCGGCGCGTGCTCGCCCAGGAAAATATCGAACTGCTTTCCTCGACGACGATTCGACGAATGACAGGTAACTCCGTTCTCGAGGCGGTTGAGTTGGAAAACACCAAGACGGCTGAACGCCGCACCGTCGAAACGCCGGCGGTTTTCTCGATGATTGGCGCGACGCCCTGCACAGAATGGTTGCCGCCGGAAATCATGCGCGACACAAAAGGTTTTATCCAAACGGGAACGCTTGTTGCCGAGGCGCCGATGTGGGCGAAAGCCGCACGCCCCCCAGCCGCGTTGGAAACGAGCTTGCCTGGAATCTTTGCGGCAGGTGACGTTCGTTCAGGCTCGGTCAAACGTTGTGCCGCCGCGGTGGGCGAAGGGAGCATGGCTATCGCGGGCGTGCACGAAGCGCTACGAGAAGGTTCCAAAGGCTGAGTTTTGCCATTTCACGCGCGGCGCGGACGGAGCCGAGCTCCCTGTGGCGGGGACATGTCAACGTGATCGTTGAACCTGGCGGCAGACCTAGCAGATCTTGATCGACATCGAAGTGGCCAAAGAAGAGCGTGACATCGGCGAGATTTCTTCATTAACTGTAAGTCCCAATCCCGTCGCCGCACGGCGAGCACACAATTATGAAGCTCAAAAATCTCAAGAAAAAGATCCAACGACTCGAGAAGCGTCTGCAAGGAGGCCCGAAGAAATTGGCGAAACTGAAGCAAAGGCTGAAGGCGGCCGAGGCAGCAAGGGCAGTGAAAGCCGCGAGGAAATCGGCTGCGCGCGCGAGAGCGTCTCGCCGTGTCGCCAAGCCTTCCAAGTCAGTCGAAAAGAAGACAGGCACGATCAAGAAAGCGAGGAAGAAACTGAATATCTCACCGGAACGCCGCGCGCAACTTGCGGCGGCGATGAAAGCCAGATGGGCTGCTAAGAAAGCCGCTGAGGCGAATGCGCAAGCCGGATCGAGCGATCATCAACATTCTGGGCCTGAATCAACGCCGGAGGCGCCCGAAAGCAGACCCGACGGGGCCTGAACGGGGAGCTAGAAGAAAGAAGGCAGAAGGCAGAAGGCAGAAGGCAGAAGGCAGAAGGCAGAAGGCAGAAGGCAGAAGGCAGAAGGCAGAAGGCAGAAGGCAGAGAACCCTGTCTATTCTTTTAAATATTTGTCGAACCAGGTGACCGTCTGCTCCAAACGATCGGCGTGGTGCTCGGGTTTCAGGAAGAGATGGCCTTCACCGGGATATACGATCAGCTGGGTGGGCACACCGAGCGTCTTCAAGGCGTGCCAAAATTCATAGGATTGTGATGCTGGACATTCCGCGTCACGCTCGCCCGCAATGACGAGGGTGGGGGTCTTTACATTCTTAATGAACCGAATAGGCGAGCTTTTCTCGTAAACCGCGGGATCATCGTAAACGGATGCGCCGAAGAACGGAATCATCCATTGATCGATCAAGTTCTGACCATAATAACTTTGCCAATTGGCAATGCCCGCACCCGCCACGGCGGCGCGGAAACGATTGGTCTGCGTGACAGTCCACATGGTCATGAACCCGCCATAACTCCAGCCAGTTACGCCGAGACGCGACGGATCGACCGGATGTTTCTTGGTAACTGCATCGATTCCGGCCATCGTGTCGCGAAGATCGCCATGGCCGAAATCTTTAACGTTGGCGCGAGCAAAATCTTCGCCCTGCCCGTAACTGCCGCGCGGATTCGGCAGGAACACGTAATAATCGCGCGAGGAAAGACCGGCGATCATGGCGCGCGACATTCCAAATGAAGCAGGCCATTCCGGCGTGGTCACACCCGAAGGCCCGCCATGAATCAGAACGACCATCGGATATTTCTTGTTCGGTTCGATGGTTGCCGGCGGAACCAACCACCCTTGAATATTAAATCCTTCGTTAGTCCATTCGACACTTTCCGCTTTTCCCCAGGTCGCAGAAATTGTGGCATTATTGTTGGTCAATTGACGCCAGCCCCCAGTCCGCCCCGCCCAGACTTCCGGCGGGATGTTGTAAGTGCTGCGCACGACGGCGATGAATTGTCCATCCTTCGCAAGCGCGAAGTTGGGAAAATTACCAAACGCGTGAAAGCTCTCTGGCCCGCTCCAAATTGTGTGCGTCGCATTGTCGACCAGGCTGAGCTCCGAGATGGCGCCGCCGCCACCGACATACTCAGTGATGAGGATCCGCTCCGGCGTTTGCCAGAAGAACGAACTGACTGAAGTCTTGCGGCCGCGGGTGCGATTCTGAACGTTGTTGCCGTGAAGCGACAGCGTGAACAGATCGCCGCCGTGAAATCCTTCGTCGCTCATCAAGCCTTCGATGAACGCGATCTGTTTTCCGTCTGGTGACCAGCGCGGCACCGCGAGTTGTAGTGACGGTTTGTAAATCGAAGTCGCGTTGCCAGTGTCGATATCGATCTTATAGATCTGCGCGATCCACCAATTGTTGTCCCCAGGAGCCGGCGCGGCTGTGGCCACAAACATCTTGTCGTCCGGTGACCAATCGAAGTCGTAAATGTGAAGATTGGGGGGCGAGATCTGGCGGAGTTGCCCGGTAGCAAGATCGAGGATCGCGATTCGCTGATTGTGGATCGCCTTGTCGATTACGCCGGTTGTTGGAGGCGCAGCCAGCAAAGGCCCACCGCCACCCGCGCCCTCTATATATAGAAGGGCAATCTGCTCTCCGTTGTGTGACCAGCGCGGACGCGCGGCGTAACCGCTGAGCTTCGTGAGTTTTTTCGGAGCCGATCCGTCCGCGTTCGCTATCCAAAGCTGTTTCTGTTCGCCCTCGGCGGCATTCGAGAAAAACGCCAGCGTTTTGGAATCTGGCGACCAGGTGGGATCGGCATCGACTCGTTTAGCCTCATTTCCTATGTCGATCCTGACAGGAACACCTTCACCCGACGCCACGTGAACGTAAATGCGCTTGGTCGTTGTCGCGGCGGTCGATTGCACCCAGGCGGCGCGTCCAGCGTCAGGAGAAAGAGCAATGTCGCCGTACAGAACAGTTTTACCTAACTGTTCAGTCAACTGCTGCATGGTTTGAGCTGTCAACGTCATGGGAAAGAGACAGGCCAGAAGAAGATGCTTCATATCGTGATCCTGACAAAGGCCAGATAGTGCGGCAACAGCTACAATTCACGGACCTGGCTAAAAGACGATCCATTTCTGGCGAGCACAAAATGATTCGCGTTCTGCGAAGCGCGGTGAAGCGAAACGCCGGTGATTTGCGGTTGTCGCGGACTAACGCTACAAACCGAGGAGCTGATGAAAACGACGCACCAAAGTTTGTTGTTCCGCTGCCGAATCAGCCTCGCCATTTTTATTCTTGGGCTAATCGTTAGCGGAATCACCGCTTTCGCCCTGGAGATGGAGACCGCTCTTTTGAACCGCGTTCTTGGCCTGGATGCATCGACCAGTCCAAAGTCGTTCCTCTTTCCGCTCCAGATCTTCATCTACAACGTGCATCTCGCGCTCAATTTCACCTACGCGCGATTTCCTTTTCTTGGTTACGGCACGGATTGGCTGGGCTTCGGTCACCTCGTCATCGCAGCGTTTTTCGTTTTGCCGTTTGTGGATCCGATTCGTTACCGCGCGATTCTCTCCATCGGCCTGCTGGCGTGCGCCGGTGTCATCATCACAGCGCTCATCGCCGGCGCAATCCGGCATATTCCATTTTTCTGGACGCTGATCGATTGCAGCTTCGGCGTTCTCGGTGCCATTCCGCTGATCTATTGCCTTCGAATTACAGGCCGGCTTTTGGAGTGCGCCGATCCCGCGCCGGCGGGAGCGCTTTTAAAGGGGTGACATGTCACCGCGCTCCAAAGCCGCAACAATGCGTGGCAAGGCCGCCGCCGCCGGCTCGCGCCAGGTTTTTGTGGCGAACGGCGTGAGCGCGGTTTCTTCTGGATTCACTTCGATTAACTCGCCGCGTCCGGCTCTGCCACGCACCGCCCAATCGATAATGTAACCAAACGTCGCCGTCGTTCCTGCAACGATGACTAAGTCGCACGGGCCGCCATCGAGAAAGAGTTCCACCCTGTCGATCTTGGCCGAATCAAGCTGCTCCCCAAACCACACCACGCCCGGGCGCATCATCGCCCCGCACGCCGCACATCTCGGAAGCCCTTCCCTTTCCGCTTGCTCCTGCGCTACCTCTCCACACCGCGAACATCGCGTCACAAAAATATCGCCGTGAATCTGGACGATGTTTTCCTTCGCGATTCCGCTGCGCGCATGCAGATCGTCGACATTCTGGGTCACAAGCAAGAACGCCGGGACCAAGATCGACAATCGCGTGATCGCCTCATGCGCGGCGTTCGGTTTCGCCCCGCGGATTTGCGCGCGCCGTTCGCGATACCATTGCCAGACTAATTCCGGATCGCGTACGAACGCCTCCGGCGTGGCCAGTTTTGCCGGATCGAGATTGCGCCAGTAGCCATCCTTACCGCGGAACGTTGGAATTCCGCTCTCGGCTGAAACGCCGGCGCCGGTGATGACAAGAATCCGCATAACAAACTGGCAAAGTTAGCATCCCACGATCACGTTGAAAGACACTTGGATGAAGGAAGTCCGTCTGCCAGAGCGCGTGATTATCTGCCGCAATTGACTTCGGGAACGGCGGCCGGAACCGGGCGGACTTTGGCCGGGGCGCGGAGTTGTTGCATGGTGATAACGAGAGCGACCGACCCGATTATGAGGGCCGCGGCGATAAGCGTCCGCAGAGTCAAGGCCTCGCCGGCAAATGCCGCGCCGAGCAGCACGGCGACGATCGGATTCACATAAGCGTAAGTCGCCACTTTGGCTGGATCGCAGTGATGCAACAGCCAAATGTAAGCGGTGAACCCGACCACAGCACCGATCAGGACAAGATAGACAAAGGCGCCGATGGACAGGATCGAGATTTTGCTCGGGTGAAGATCGGGCCATTCGCCGGTGATGGTTCCGGTCAAAAGAAGGAGCGCGCCACCACAAAGCATTTGCTGAGCAGCAGAGAGAAACGGCGATGACGCAGCCAGGTGCGTTGCGCGACGGGAGTAGAGGGATCCGACCGACCAGATGAATGAGGAAAACAACAGGATCGACATGCCAATGGCCGAATGATTCGCGCCTTCACCGGAAAATCGCAGCGCCGGACCCAGTAGAAGCGCGACGCCGGCAAAACCGCCGACGAGTCCGAGCCAGATGATCGGTTGCGGGCGAGGGGACATCCCGGAAATCCAGCCAAGCAGAATCATGTAAATCGGCACGGTGGCGACGATGAGACTGGCCAGACCAGACGGAATATATTTCTCCGCGATGGTTAGGCCGCCATTGCCGACGAGAATGAGACATGCGCCAACAATGGCGGCATTGAGCCAACTCCCGATTGTGGAGCGGGGCGTGCCCTGCGCCCACGCGATAGCGAGCATGATTGCGCCGGCGAGAAGATAACGCAGGCCGGCCATGAGGAAGAGCGGAATCGTTTGAATGGCGAACAGGATGCCCAAATAGGTTGAGCCCCAGACGACGTAGAGCGCAGCAAACGCGATGATGACCTGAATTTTTTTCGGTCCACCCATGGCAGAGCACAATCTGCCCGAGCGTTCGGGCAAGTAAAATTCGGCCGCGACGTTGTCAATCCAATTCAAGCGAGTGACGGCTTCCCCTGGCTCGCCGTAGGCTCGGCGGAGGCGGCAGCCGTCATGTTTAGGTGGACGGCTGCCCAAGCCGTCGCTCCTTGATGACTGTGCCCCGATCAGCCGCGACGGAAAAGCACTCGATAGAGCAGCAGGAGAACCATGGCGCCGACGATCGACATGATCCAATGCGCGACATAGTTCGGGCCCATAAACATTCGTCCAATCCAAGTGCCAACGAACGCCCCGGCAATGCCGAGCAAAATCGTGATGATGCAACCGCCCGGATCCTTGCCGGGCATCAGTAGTTTCGCGATCGCGCCGACGACAAGACCGATCAGCAGAACCCAGAGAAAGGAATGAGAACTGAAGTCCATGGCCGTGGGTGTATCGGATTCGCCACAGTGCGGCAAGCACAAAAGCGAGGCCGGGCGGGCAGGCTGGCAGCCTGACATCCGAGCTATTGCATGTCGGCTAGGGCTTTGCGCGCTTGCGGATAATTGGGATCGATCGCGAGCGCACGCTGATACCAGACGCGCGCTTCCGTCTTCGCACCTTCGCGCTCTCGCTCGTGGCCAATCCGCCACAATGGAACGGCATAGAGTTCCATGATCTCGCCTTCGAAGGTCTTCCATTTTATTTCGGGCAAGGAGTAGTGATGATAACGGCTCAGCAGCTGCTCGTTGTCCGCGATCATTTGCTCCAGCGTTAACGGCTTTGATTTCGGCTGGACCAGATTCAGCAGACCACGCGGGCGTGGCCAATAATTTTGGTCGAGACTGTTGTCCGGGGGCGGACCGACGATAGCGATAGGGCGATCGGGATTGGCTTCGACCAATGCTTTGAGATTGTTCTGTCCGCCGTCGTAGTAGTCGAACGGGATCTTCAGACGCGGATCGCGCTGGCGGAGTTGGCGAACATACCAATCGCCGGGTAGCATGGGCGCGACAATCAACGTCAGATCCGGGCGCACCTTCTCAATGATGTTCAAATACAGCGGTGGCAATGCGGGCCCGTCACCGGTAACGAGCAGGATCGTGTCAGGATCGGCCGTCGCGAAGAGATCCTCGGCATAGGAACGGGCTATGTGGTTGTGACTTTGATCGATCTGCCGGTAATTCGTAACCACGCTGACCGCGAGAACGACCACGATTCCTCCTGAAACGACCCGCAAAGGTGGCATGGGCATCGAGGGTGCGTAACCGCGAACCATTTCAGCGATCATCACCAGGCCGAGGGCCATCAACGGCGCGACGACCACGCGAGGCAGGAGAAAGAAACGTTCCAGCACGAACAAACCGGATGGCGAGCGGGCGAGATCGAAATTTGTAATGCCGGTGAAAAATGGTCCGGCGAAGACAAAGGCCAGCAGAGCGAACCAGAAATACCAATTTAGCCGGCGATACCCGTAGATCGCGCCTAACACGAGGAGCAACCCCATCAATGCGCCGATCGATTCAGTCAACGCGGCCAGACGAAGCAGCAACGAGCCGCCCTGATATTTCGCCTGCGCCAAATGGGCTGCGCCATAACTCTGGCGTGTGATCAAAGCGAAGAGGTCGCGCCAGGAGGAGACGTCGCCCCAGTTGTAAATAGGATGATGGGCCGACGCCCAGGGGACGTAGGCGTAGGGCAACAGGCCCAGCAAGAGAGTCGCCGTGCAAATGAGGATGATTTGTGGCCGGGCGACCAAGACCGCGCGATGATGCCATAACAAAAAGCAAACCGCCGGGCCGAGCAGGACAATGGTTTGGTGATTGGTCAGCGCCAGACCCGCCACAAAAGAGGCGGCGGCGAGAAAACGGCAGTGTTCCGGTTGCTCATGCCAAATGACGAGCAGATAAATCAGCAGCGCAGCCAACAAATTGTTCAGCGGAAACACCTCTGCCACTAACGACCACGACCAGAACAAGGGATTGAACGCGAGGACCAGCGCTGCCATCGCCGCAGCCAGACGCGACTGGCTCAATCGAAACGCGGTTAGAAAAACAATGCCCACTGCCGCTGCATCGCACACGACCGAAAACAGATTCAGGCGAAACGGGAGCGGCCCGATGGGCAGCAAACTGAAAAGATGTCCCAGCATTGTGAACAGCGGATAGCCTGGCGAATGCGGAACGCCCAAAGTTGCGGAGGCGATAACGAATTCCGGCGAATCGCCAACGACGATGTCGCGCGCGGCGGTGACGAAATATAAGATGCCGGCAGCGACAGTCACAACCCCCGCAACCAGCAGCGTGGAAGTGTTAAATCGCCCTGCTCGCGAAGGCTCTCGGATTTGAAGCGTTGGAGCGGTGGGTTGGATCGACATGGAAAGGTGGAATCGTGATCTCCGAGCCCGATGTTAAAACCAATCGCCGAACCCGCAATCCCATCTGCGCCGCACGGACATTTCAATTACTCGAGCGGATCAGAGGTATCATTTATTATTAAGTTTGGCGAGCGTCTGCCGGACGTCTGGCAGATCCGGATCCAACGCCAGCGCGCGCTGATACCAGGCGCGAGCGTCAGTTATTTGGCCGCCGCTTTGGTAAACATCGCCGATTCGCCAGGCCGGCTGCGCGTAAAGAGATAAGATTTCGCTTTCGAAACTCTTCGATTTGATGCTGGCAGCCGGCGGCGGCCGGTAGCGTTGCATCAGCTCTTCAGTGTCGCTCACCATCTGACTGAGCATGATTCTCTTTGACCGCGGCTCGAGCAGATTGACCAGTCCGTACAGATATGCCCAGTGATCCTGGTCAAGACTGTTGTCCCGCAGTGCTCCAACGATTGCGACTGGCCGGCCCGGATTGGCATCGACCAACGCTTTCAAATTATTGTGCTGGCTATCATATTGCTCGAATGGAATCACCAAACCGGGATAGCGTTCGCGCAGTTGGCGGACATACCAATTACCGGGCAAGAGCAGCGGCAGGATTAATGTCACATCAGGCCGTGTTCGCTCGACGACATTCAGGTATAGCAATGGCAGTGAAAGCCCGTCTCCGGTAACGAGCAGAATTGTGCCCGGTTCAACGGTTGCAAAGACGTCTTGGGCGTAAGTCCGGGCCAGGTGATTCCGGCTTTGATCGGTACGGCGATAATTTGCGAGCAGACCAATCAACAGCACGATGGCGACAGCTCCGATCGCGACCGGCGAACGCCCAAGGAGTAGCTTTGGCGCGTAAGCACTAATGAGTTCGCCAACGGCAACGATGCCGAGCGCGCATACCGGGGCCGTAATCACCATGGGTAACAGGAAAAAGCGCTCCAACACGAAGATGGTCTGCGGCGTGCTGGCCAGATTAAGATTGGTCATGATCGCGAAGAACGGGCCGGCACAAGTGAATGCCAGCAAGGTGAACCAAAAGTACCATCTGCGCCGTCGATAGGCATGAACCAGCCCAAGAAGGCCAAGTGATCCCATTAGCGGTCCAAAGAAAACGCACAGAGCGAAGACTCGATCCAACGCTGAGCCGCCTTGGTGAGACGAGCTGGTCAAATGGACCGTGCCGTAATTCTGGCGGGTGATTAATGCGAACAGATCACCCAGCGACGAGACGCCACCCCAGTTGTAAGCGGGGTGTCGCGCAGCAGCCCACGCCACGTAGGCGTATGGCAAGAGCCCGAAGAGAAAGCTCGTTAGGCAAAGGGCGATGTTTTGAGGACGAAACAACACCGTGCGTCTTCGCCAGAATAAGAAACAGACGGCCGGCGTTAGCAGCACAATCGTTTGATGATTCGTGATCCCGAGACCGCCGACAAAAAATGCAGCCATCAACGTTCCGGTCCGTTCCGGTTCCTCGAACCAAATCACGAGCAGATAAATCAGCAGACTGGCCAGCAAGTTGTTGAGCGGAAACACTTCCGCGACAAGCGACCACGACCAGAAAAGGGGATTGAGCGCCAGAACCAACGCGCCCATGGTTGAAGCCAGGCGCGCTTGGCTCAAACGAAACGCGGTCAGAAAAACAATGCCCACGGTGAGAGCATTAGAGACGGCGGACAGGAGATTAACGCGGAACGGGATCGGACCGAGCGGCACCAAACTAAAGAGATGCCCGAGCATCGTGAACAATGGATAGCCCGGCGGATGGGCGACCCCCAAAGTTGCGGCGGCCATTGTTAATTCCGGCGAATCGCCGACGACGATGTCGCGCGCGGCCGTTAAGAAGTATAAGACGCCGGCGACGACGGTTATAACCCCTGCGGCAAGCAGCGTTGGAGTGTTAAAGCGCCATGCTCGCGAAGACTGTCGGAGTTGAGGCGTTGAAGCGGTGGGTTGGATCGACATGGAAAGGTGGATCGTGCTGCCCGAGCCCGATGTTAAAACCGATCGCGAGGGGCGCAGTCATCCATCTGCGCATCATTCACAGCTCAATCACTTGAGCGGAGCGAATGTCTTCGCTTGCGCGAATTTTGGCGAGAAGTTCCTGGCCCGGAGCGCTATCGAGATTCAAAACAGTTAATGCGGTCCCACCGGCCTGGTTTCGGCTTAACGACATGGTGGCGATATTAACGCCGTAATCGCCCAGCAACGTGCCGATGCGTCCGACCATTCCCGGGCGATCGGTGTTTTCCAGCACCAGCACCACGCCATGCGGGCGCGCTTCGACCGGGCGACTGTTGATGCTGACGATCCGCGGCGTGGCCCCGAAAAATGCGCCGCCGACCGAGAGCGTTTTCCCTTCGCCGGTGGCGGACAGCTCGAGCATGTCAGTGTAATCGCCGGGCGAGCTCAGGCGTGATTCGCTCACTTTTAAGCCGAGGCTCTCCGCAAACGCCGGTGCGTTCACTTCATTGACTTCGCTGCCGCCAGCGGCTTGAAGAAATCCTTTCAGCACGGCGCGCGTGATCGCGGTGGTATCGACTTCGTTGACTTTGCCGCTGTAATTGATGTTGAGCGAATCGGCGCGTTTTGGTGCGATTTGGGACAAGAACTTCCCGAGCCTTTCGCCAAACCGAAGGTGCGGCCCGATGATCGACAGTGTTTTGGCGTCAAGATTGGGCATGTTCACGGCGTTGCGGATCGTGCCTTCGAGCAGCACCGCGCGAATCGATTGCGCGATCTCGATGCCGACACTCTCCTGCGCTTCGGCTGTCGATGCTCCGAGGTGCGGCGTCAGGACAAGGTTCGGCGCGCCGCGCAATGGCGAATCGGCCGGCAATGGCTCGGTTTCGAAAACATCCAGCGCCGCGCCGGCCACATGTCGATCTTCCAACGCCTTAATGAGCGCGGTTTCGTCGATTAATCCACCGCGGGCGCAGTTGATGATGCGCACACCGAGTTTTGTTTTTTCCAATCGCGTCGCATCGAGAATGTGATGCGTTTCAGCCGTGAGCGGCGTGTGGAGCGAAATAAAATCTGCGCTTGCGAGTAGATCATCGAGCTCATCCATTAGCTCAACCTGCAAACTGCGGGCGCGCGTGGCCGAAAGATATGGATCGTACGCAACCACCCGCATGCCGAAAGCGATGGCGCGCCGGCTCAATTCACTCCCGATTCGCCCCATCCCGATTACCCCTAATGTTTTATTGTAAAGCTCGACCCCCTCGAAATTCTTCTTGTCCCATCTTTGGTCGCGCACGTTGGCGTCGGCGGCGGGAATTTTGCGTGCCACCGAAAGCAAAAGCGAGAAGGCATGTTCGGCGGTGGAAACGGTGTTTCCACCGGGTGCATTCAGAACGATGACCCCGCGCCGTGTCGCCGTTTCTACATCGACATTGTCCACGCCCACGCCGGCACGGCCGACCACGCGCAGTTTCGCTCCGGCATTCAAGATATGGGGGGTCACTTTTGTCTGACTGCGCACAACCAGAGCCGCGAACGCGGGGATAAGATCGACAATTTCGTGTTCGCTCAGACCGGTTTTGACCGCGACCTCGAGCGCGTCCCCGCGAGAAAGTTCTTCCACTCCACGTTGGGAGATTGCATCGGCGATGAGGACCTTGGGTGAATCCATATAACTGGGGAAAACGTCCAACGCTCAGCCCACCTTCGCAAGCCATGGCTTGGCAGCCGCCCACTTGTCCGCCGTAGCGAAGCGAAGGAGGAACGTCCAACGCCGAATGGAGAAATTATTTAGCCGTAAATGATGAGCCGGATCGATTCGGGTAACTGCTGCGCGACATTGGTGGCGACACTGCCGCGGAGAAGTTTTGTCATGGCGGTGCGTTGCGAAGCGCCGATGATGAGGCAATCGACACCCATCGTGGCGGAAAGATCGAGAATCGTGGAAGAGGCGTCTTCACTAACGACATAAACCGGGAGGACGCAAATGTCGCGCTCGGTCCCAAGCTTGAGCATCATCGACATAATCGTGGCCGCGCCTGGATCATCCTGCCAGCGCGCCCGCCCGCCGGGTATCGGGCCACCGCCGTAAAAAATAGCGATCTCTTTCACGTAGAGCACATAAAGCGCGGCCTTGCGCAGCTGCGCTTCTTCGAGCGCAAATCCGAGCACGGGTGTGATTCCGCGCGCGGCGACCATGATTTTTTGCCCTTCATGCAACCGCGGCCGCACGCGTGCCTCCAAATCCGGTGCGACCATCGCCGCCACTTCCCGGGTCACGGTCAACGTGGTGAGGCCTTGTCGTTTTAATGTGTAAGCGCGCAAGGCAAGTCCGACACCGAGGACGCCGACAACGAATTGAAGCGCATCAAGTTTGGTGTGAGCAAGAGTCAATTCGACCAAAAACAAGACGCAAAATGTGACGCCGAAGAGAACGCGATCGTACCAGGTGAACCCGACGCTGCGATTAAAGGTGCACGAACCGACGTTCACAGTGATCGCGCCGACCACGCCGATCGCATACAAGCCGGCTAGTGCGGTAAAGCTTGCGACAAACAGGAGGACGACGGTCGGCAGCCCAATCGCGATGAGCAGGGGATAGATCGGGACGCCATGCCGGTTCAACTGGCGAAATTGCCGCGGCATCTCGCGATCGCGCGACATCATATAAAGCAAGCCAATGATGGCCACGATTGCAGTGTTGGCGGCGCTGAGCAGCAGCAGGAAAAAAACAATGCCAACAATCCAGCCAAACAAATTTCCGATGGCCGGCGAAAAGCTCGCCGTGGCGAATTGTTCGCCAATGAATCGGAGCATGTCTTCGCTTCGGAGTTGGAGCACAGAAGTAATCGAAGAGGCATCGGAAAGGTGAAGCGTTTTTTCCAGCACCGATGGCACCGACAACATCGCCCAGCCCAGCAACGCCGTGCCGACCACGACTTCGATCGCCACCGGCGTGATCGCCTTCAACGATTCGCGCGCCACGCTCGGACGCTCCATGGTCGAGCCAGGATCCAGCTTCATTACGCCCGTGACGTTCGCGATCGATTCGGCGCCGGAGAGCGCGAGGATTACGCCAACGAATTGGACCCAAAGCGTGCTGAGCCTTTCGTGCCGCGGTTGAAGGAAGTGGGTCGTCAGATGCGGCGCGCTCAGGAGCGATCAACAAGATCACCACGATGACGGTTGGGACCGCGAGTGCGACAGCGAGATTGCCGGAATGTCTCGGGCCGAAATAGTTGACAGCGCCCATGGCCAAAAGGACACCAATGGTGGCGAGCGCGATGTGATCGCGGAGAAACTTGATCCAGGCGATATGTTCGGTACCGGAAGTGATGTAGGACAACGCTGACCAGCCGCTCAGTGCAGCCGTCACCGTCAAATCCGCAAGCAAAAGAAGCGCGCCGACCACCGCCAGCAACCGTCCCTGTGATCGCGCGGCCGAATAAACGCCGCCTCCATCTGGGAAATGTCGGCAGATGACCATGTAATTGATCCCGACCAGGCCGGTGAGCGCGCAGACCGCCAGGATAATTGGCAACGACGAAAAACCTGCGGCCAAAAAAGCCAGGCCAATGACGTAGGCTTTGCTCGTGCCCCAGTCGCCATAGAGCAACGCTGCCGCGCGTTTCCAATCGACATTTCTCGGCCGGTGCACTGCGCCGCTTTCAGTCACAATCAAATCAGCCATTTCCCTCGGTTTGACTTTCTCGTGGGGGTCGATGGTGACAAGCTCTTTCTCGCACTCGCTCGCTTCCGGACGCGCGTTCGCCGCCGGTTTCGTTTGACCCGGCATTCAATCAACGTTCCAAATAGGCGGACGAAATGAATCTGATTGCTACAGTCGCGGAACTGAACTGGCTGATCATGCTGCCATTCGGAATCTTGCTGGTGGCGATCGCCTTGGGGCCGTTGATCGCGCAATACCATTGGGAACGGCATTATCATCAAGTTTGCGTCGTGTTGGCCGCAGTCGTTTGCGGTTACGAATTGTTTGTCGTTTCGCAGGCCGACCGCGTTTTCCATGCCGCGATCGATTACGCGAGCTTCATGCTTGTGGTCGGCTCATTTTTTGTCGTTTCCGGCGGGATTCATCTGCGCGTCAGATCGCCGAGCGGTCCGATCCGAAACACGTTATTTCTCTTCCTCGGCACGATGCTGGCAAGTCTGATCGGGACGATCGGCGCGTCGATGGTACTGATTCGTCCCTGGATCACGATGAACAAGGGTCGAGCCGCGCCGATGCATGTCGCATTTTTCATTTTTCTGGTCAGCAACATCGGCGGCGCGGTTTTGCCGGCGGGACCTCCCTTGATCCTCGGTTTTCTCAAAGGCGTGCCATTTAGCTGGACCCTGCAACATTGCTGGAGGCAATGGCTGATGATGGTCGGGATTGTTCTGGTCGTGTTCTTCGTGCTCGATTCCATCAATCTTCGAATGAGGAGGAAACGCGTTGTTGAACAGGATCTGAGCTCATGGAGATGCGAAGGCGCACACAATTTTATTTTCTTGTTCGTCATTTTGGCTGCGCTAATTGCCGCGCCGGCGGGTTGGCGCGAACCGCTGATCATCCTGACAGCGCTTGGATCTTATCTCGGAACGCCCAAAAGAGTCCGCGAGGCTAATAATTTCACTTTTGCTCCGCTCAAGGAGGTCGGCTGGCTCTTTCTTGGGATTTTCGGCACGATGATTCCAGTTCTCGAGTACATGGAGCACTCTGCCGCGAAACTCGGGTTAACCTCAGAGACTGCCTTCTATTGGGCAACCGGTTTACTCTCGGCACTTCTCGACAATGCCCCGACTTATCTTGCTTTTTTTGCCGCCGCGCTTGGGCGCCATGGCTTCCACATAGGCAACCCGTCACACGTGACCGCTTTTATTCTGCAAAATGGCGGCGAGCTGGCCGCCCTCTCGTTGGGCGCGACGTTTTTCGGCGCGCTCACCTACGTCGGCAATGCCCCGAACTTGCTCGTGAAAACAATCGCCGAGCATGCGGGCGCGCCCACACCGAGCTTTATCGCCTATATCTGGAAGTTTGCGGTTCCAATCCTGGTTCCGGCAGTCGCCTTGGTGTCGATCTTCTTTTTCTCCAGGTAACGCTAGGCGCGACTCGGACGGCGTTAATGTTTTTTTAATGCTTTTTCGCCGCAGTTTAATTAACGCTGCCGCCAAAACTCGCTCATCGTCAGTTCATGAGCGAATTCATTGTGGCAGGAATCATCGTCATTACCGGCGTGAACTGGCTTTACTCCCGCTTCTGCGAGAACGTGAGCAAGAAGGCGAGCCAATTTCTGCCCAAAAAAACGCAATCCGCGGCTGGACACCCGATCCGCGTACGCCTCTAATCGGCCGATCATTGTTAGCCATTTTATGAACGACCTAATTTTCGCCGGAATCGTAGTTCTGTTTTTTGTCGTGAGCGCTCTCTACGTCCGCTTTTGCGACCACCTTTAGGAGAACGCCATGGAAACCATCATTGTCAGCATCATCGCGCTGTTACTCTTTGCCTATCTGTTCATCGCGATGATTCGCCCGGAGAAATTCTAAGGAACCGATCATGCAAGCTTCAGGCTGGATTCAATTCGCATTTTATGTTGTCGCGCTCGTGCTCATCACGAAGCCGATGGGGCTTTATCTGCTGCGCGTGCTCGACGTCAACGGCCGAACATGGCTCGATCCCATCCTGCGTCCGCTCGAGCGCGGAACCTATCGCGTCATGGGTGTCGATCCGCGGAAAGAGCACGATTGGAAGCAATACACCTTTGCCATGCTGCTCTTCAGCCTGGTCGGATGTTTGTTCACATACGCGATTCTGCGTCTGCAAAATATTCTGCCGTTAAATCCGCAGGGGCTGGCCGCGGTCAGTCCGGATTGTTCGTTCAACACCGCGACGAGCTTCACCACCAACACCAATTGGCAGAGCTACAGCGGCGAAACGACGATGTCGTACTTTTCCCAAATGGTCGGCCTTGCCTTCCACAACTTCGTGTCTGCCGCCGTTGGCATCGCGATTGCCGCCGCACTCGTTAGGGGAATCGCGCGTCATTCTGCGCAGACCATCGGCAACTTCTGGGTCGATCTCGTCCGCGTCACTTACTATTTGCTCATTCCGATCTGTCTCGTCTTCGCGGTCTTTCTCGTCTCGCAAGGCATGATCCAAAACTTCAAGCCTTACACGAAAGCTCAGTTGATCGAGCCGATGAAAGTTTCCGTCGCGAAGACGGACAAAGATGGAAAGCCGGTCGTCGATGCCGAAGGCAAACCAGTGATGGAGGAGCAAACCGTTACCGAACAAAACATTGTGCAGGGACCGATGGCATCGCAGATCGCGATCAAGATGCTCGGGACCAACGGCGGCGGTTACGTCAACGCGAACGCGTCGCATCCGTTCGAGAATCCGACGCCGTTTTCGAATTTTTTCCAGATGTTGTCGATCTTTTCTATCGGCAGCGGTCTCACTTATTACCTCGGCCGAATGGTGAAGAACCAGAAACACGGCTGGACAGTTTGGGCGGTGATGCTGGCGCTATTTGTGGGCGGCGTCTTGCTGGCATGGAATTCGGAAGCGGCCGGCAATCCGATTCATCATTCGCTAGGCGTGGCCGCGGCTGACGGGAACATGGAGGGCAAGGAAGTTCGTTTCGGCATCTTCAATTCCGCGCTCTTCGCCACGATCACAACCGACGCTTCGTGCGGCGCGGTGAACTCGATGCACGATTCGTTCACGCCCCTCGGCGGATTCGTTCCGTTGTTCAATATTCAGTTAGGCGAAATCATCTTCGGCGGCGTCGGCGCCGGACTTTACGGCATGCTCGTCTTTGTCGTACTCGCGGTTTTCATCGCGGGCCTAATGGTTGGCCGCACGCCAGAATATCTCGGAAAGAAAATCGAAGCTTACGACGTGAAGATGTCGATGTTAGCGCTGCTCATTCTCGCGATCGACATTCTGGCCTTTTCCGCCTGGGCGATGGTCAACAAATGGGGCACCGGCGCGATGAACAACGGCGGCCCGCACGGTTTCAGCGAAATTCTTTACGCCTACAGTTCCGGCACAGGCAATAATGGCAGTGCGTTCGCCGGCATCAGCGCCAACACGCCGTGGCTCAATACAACAATTGGCGTTGCCATGCTCATAGGCCGATTCCTCATGATCGTTCCGATCCTTGCCTTGGCCGGATCGTTGGTCCGCAAAAAAGTGACACCGTCAAGCGCGGGCACGTTTCCGGTCCACGGCGGAACGTTTTTCATTTTACTCACTGGCACGGTGCTCTTGATCGGCGCGTTGAATTTCGTTCCCGCGCTGACCCTCGGGCCAATCGTCGAACACTTTCTCATGCAAGGCGGGAAACTTTTCTAAGATCGACAATGAAATCTAAAGCTCGTCCACTGTTTGATTGGGAGATCGTTAGGCCGGCTATCGGCGACGCGTTCCAGAAATTGAGTCCGCGTCTGATGGTGAAAAACCCGGTCATGTTCGTCACCATGGTTGGCGCCGCCCTAACGACGACCGTAATTTTTACCGCCGAACCGGGGCTGCGTAATTTCGTGTTTCAACTCGCGATCTGGCTCTGGTTCACTGTTCTCTTCGCGAACTTCGCCGAAGCGATGGCCGAAGGCCGCGGTAAAGCGCAGGCGGCAAGCTTGCGACGCGCGCGCAAGGAAACGATGGCGCGCGTTCTCCACAACGGCCGCGAACAGCAAGTCCCAGCGCCAATGTTGCAGAAGGGAGACACAGTTGTCTGCGAATCAGGCGACATCATTCCGGCTGATGGCGACGTCATCGAAGGAATCGCGAGTGTCGATGAAGCCGCCATCACCGGCGAATCTGCGCCAGTCATTCGCGAAAGCGGCGGCGATCGGAGCGCCGTCACCGGTGGCACGCGCGTCTTGAGCGATCGCATCGTCATTCGCGTGACGATGGAGAAAGGCGAGGGTTTTCTCGATCGCATGATCGCGCTGGTGGAAGGCGCGCGGCGGCAAAAAACGCCTAACGAAATCGCGCTCACTATTCTGCTGGCGGCGCTGACATTTATTTTCCTGCTGGTCTGCGTGACGCTGAAGCCGTTTGGCATTTATGCCGGGACGATCTTCTCCGTTCCGGTGTTGATCGCGCTTCTTGTTTGCTTAATTCCGACGACGATCGGCGGACTGCTAAGCGCAATCGGTATCGCGGGGATGGACCGCGTGCTGCAACGAAACGTCCTCGCCATGAGCGGCCGCGCGGTTGAAGCGGCGGGCGATGTCGATGTTCTGTTGCTCGATAAAACCGGGACGATCACACTCGGCAATCGTATGGCGGTTGCCTTTCATCCGGCGCCGGGCGTTTCGCCGAACGATCTCGCCGCGTCAGCGCAATTGAGCTCGCTCGCCGATGAAACGCCCGAAGGGCGCTCCATTGTCGTGCTGGCAAAAGAAAAATTCGGTTTACGCGCGCGCGAAATGCACGAGCTCGAGGCTACGTTCGTTCCGTTCACGGCCCAAACACGCATGAGCGGTGTTGATCTTCACGCCAACGGCGTACAGCCAACCATGCGCGTGCGCAAAGGTGCAGCCGAATCTGTGCGCGGGTTTGTTGAATCGGCCGGTGGGATTTTTCCGCAACCAGTGATGAAGATTGTCGATGAAATTTCGCATCGGGGCGGAACACCGCTCGTCGTCGCGTCGGACATGATGACGCTCGGCACGGTCGAGCTGAAGGACGTCGTCAAAGGCGGGATGAAAGATCGATTCGCGCATTTGCGCAAAATGGGAATCAAGACGGTGATGATCACCGGCGATAATCCGCTCACTGCGGCGGCGATCGCGGCCGAAGCCGGCGTGGACGATTTCATGGCTCAGGCGACGCCGGAAGACAAACTGAAACGCATCCGCCAGGAACAAGCGGACGGTCACCTTGTTGCCATGACGGGCGATGGGACGAATGACGCGCCCGCATTGGCGCAGGCCGATGTCGGCGTGGCCATGAACACCGGAACACAGGCCGCGCGCGAAGCCGGTAACATGGTCGATCTCGACAGCAATCCGACCAAATTGATCGACATCGTCGAGATCGGAAAACAGATGCTTATTACCCGCGGCAGCCTGACGACTTTCAGTATCGCCAACGACGTGGCGAAATATTTCGCCATCATTCCGGCGATGTTGATGGGCACGTTCCCGGCGATCGCACCGCTCAACATCATGCATTTGCAAAGCTCAACCAGCGCGATCCTGAGCGCGGTTATCTTCAATGCGCTCATCATCGTCGCGCTGATTCCGCTTGCGCTCCGCGGCGTCGCTTACAAGCCAATCGGCGCGCTCGCAATCTTGCAGCGCAATCTGCTGATCTACGGACTCGGTGGCGTCATCGTTCCGTTCCTCGGCATCAAACTGATCGACCTCATCATCAACGCCGTTCACCTCATCTGACTATGAAAGACTTCTTTGCAGAACTTCGGCCGGCAATCCTGTCCACGCTCGTGCTCGCGGTCGTCTGCTGCGGAGTTTATCCGCTCGTTGTTTACGGCCTTGGACAAGCGCTGTTTCACGACAAGGCTAACGGCAGCTTGATTGTCGATCAAAACGGAACGGTTCGCGGCTCAAAGTTGCTGGCCCAGGGGTTCAGCGATCCAAAATATTTTCATCCGCGTCCGTCCGCCGCTGGCAACGGCTATGACGCCGCCAATTCCAGCGGCAGCAATCTGGGACCAACCTCGCAAAAGTTGAACGATGCGATCAAGGACCGGATTGCGACGTATCGATCGGAAAACAATTTGAAAGAAACGGACGCCGTTCCAGCCGATGCAGTGACCGCTTCCGGTAGCGGGCTTGATCCGCACATCAGTTTCGGAAATGCCGAACTACAAGCGCCGCGCGTCGCCAAAGCACGAGGCCTGAGCGAAGACAAAGTCCGCGAATTAGTCCGGCAAAATACCGACGGACGCGATCTTGGATTTCTAGGGGAACCAGGCGTGAACGTCCTTCAGCTTAATCGCGCGCTCGACGCCGGCGCGAAAGAACCGTGAAGCAATCCATCCCGACTTTGCGAGCGTTCAACGAGATCGCGGGCAACGGTTCGAAGACCACATTCGTTTTCGTCTTCATCCCGGCTTGTTCGACCAGGTCAACGACGGCTCCGCAGCAAAATCACCGATTGCTTCAGTCGTTGCGGGGGATGTTTTCGCCACAATTTCGACAATCGTTGGTGAAGAAGGTGCACAAAAATCGCCGAAAACTTCGCGAGCGTTTCGCTGGCGGTATACGAACGGCACGCGCGGAGTTTCCATTCTGGACCTGGTTCATCGACAACCCGCGTCAGTGGTCCGGACATCAATTATGAAAACCATTGTTCAATCATGTGCTGTCTCAGTTTCATTTCTTATCGCTGCGGCGGCTAACGCTGGTGAAACAAGTGCAAAGGAGGAAACAAAGGCGCCCGAGCCACGTTTTAAGATCACCGGTTGGATCGACAGCGGCGTCACTTTCAATCCAGCAGCGCCTGATGATAACCAGAATTTCGGCCGACTGTTCGACGATCGCTCGAACGAACCATTGCTCAATCAGTTGGTGATGAATTTCGAACGCGCGCTCGCGCCCCAGCCCGGCGAATTCGATTGGGGGTTTAAGCTCCAGCTTATGTACGGTAGCGACGCACGTTTTATCCATGGGCTCGGCTTGTTCTCAGGCACCGCCGCCACGTCGATTATGCAGCCCGATTTGGTTGAGGCTTATCTCAATTTGCACTTTCCGGTGATCACCGAGGGCGGCCTCGATCTCAAGCTCGGGAAGTGGGTCACCCTTGAAGGCGCGGAAACAATCGATCCACGAACGAACTTCTTTTACTCGCATACTTACATCTTTAATTTCGGAATTCCGTTCGATCATACCGGCGCGCTGGCAACGTTGCACGCCGCAAAATGGTTGGATCTGATGGGCGGTGTCACGCGTGGCGTCAATACCAGTATTGACGACAATAATGACTCGGTCGCATTCCACGGAGGCGTCGGTCTAAATCTTAACGAAGGCAAACTTGTCGTCGCCGCTTCGACCCACATTGGTCCCGAAACACCAAACAACAATCACGATTACCGTTATCTCAATGCCATCACAACGACGTGGAAAATCACCGATAAACTTACCTCGATCACCGACCTGAATTATGCGCGCGATGATGGTGCAGACGCAGATGCCTTTGGCGTCGCCCAATATTTCACTTACGCCGTCAATGATTGGCTAACTGCCGGAATTCGCGGTGAAGTCTTCAGCGATCAAAAGGGTTTCTATGTCGCTTCATTTGCCGATCCGCACGATCCGATGCGCGCTTTGGAGGGCCAGCCGACGATCGATCCGCGCACCGTAGGCGGCGGCCGCACGACCTATGGCGCCATCACGGCTGGAGTGAATATCAAACCGATCATGCCTAAGCCGATCGCTGGCTTAACGATTCGTCCCGAAGTACGATACGACAGGTCGCTCAACGACACGCAACCGTTCAATGATTCTCGCGACCGCGATCAGTTCACTTTTGGGGTGGACTGCGTTCTTACGTTTTAAGGCCCTGGGGGTTTGCCCTTTGTTTGATTGCCCATCAGATGGGGTAATCTATCGGTTATGGCGGAAACGGAACGGCCGAATCCCGATGCGATCCTTGCGCAGTTGAAGCGCGAAGAGGCGGAGTCTGCGCGGGGGAAGCTCAAGATTTTTTTCGGGATGTCGCCCGGCGTCGGGAAGACCTACGCCATGCTTCAGGCCGCGCGCGAAAAACAGACCGAAGGATGCGAAGTCGTCGTGGGAATTGTGGAGACCCACGGCCGCAAAGAAACCGAAGCGCTGCTCGAAGGCATGCCGATCATGCCCCGAACGCAGGTTGAATATCGTGGCACGAAACTGACTGAAATGGATCTCGATGCCATTATAACCTGGCATCCGGGCCTGGCGATTGTGGATGAGCTCGCCCACACGAACGCGCCGGGTTCGCGGCACCCGAAGCGTTACCAGGACGTGCTCGAATTGCTCGATGCAGGGATCGATGTTTACACGACGTTGAATGTGCAACATGTCGCCAGTCGGAGCGATGTTGTCAGGCAGATCAGCGGAATCACGGTCACGGAGACTGTCCCCGATTCGGTGCTCGATCTGGCTGATGACGTCGTGCTTGTCGATCTTACTCCCGAGCAGCTCCGCGAACGTTTGGCCGAAGGAAAAGTTTACATCGGCGAGCGCGCCGCCACGGCGGCGGAAAACTTTTTCCGGGAAAGCAATCTCACCGCGTTGCGCGAAATGGCGCTACGGCTCGTGGCCGAGCATGTCGATCGCGATCTGCGCGAGATCATGTCGGAGCAAAAAATACCGGGCCCGTGGAAAAGCGCCGACCGGTTGCTGGTTGCAGTCAGCGCCAGTCCGTACTCCGAGCGATTGATTCGTTACACGCGCCGGCTGGCCTCGTCGATGGAAGCTTCATGGATTGTGGCAAACATCGAAGGGCCTCGATCGCTGTCGCAGGATGAACAGGCGCGGCTTACTCGATATTTGGCACTGGCGCGTCAGCTCGGAGCGGAGGTGATTACGACGCCGGGCCGGGATGTAGCCGAAGCGCTGCTGCGCGTCGCCCGAGAAAACAATGTTACGCAAATCATCATGGGCAAACCGCTGGGGACGCCGTGGTTCAGTTTTCTCAAGCCTGATCTGTTGCGCTGGCTGATGCGCAATAGCGGCAACATCGATATTCACATGATTCCGGCGGAAGAATCGGCCCAGCCCAGAAGCGAGGGCCTCGAAGAACGTCTGGCGCGCGCGCCCTGGCTAGACTTTGGAATTGCGCTCGGCCTCGCCGCTGTCGTTACCGGGTTTTCGTTGCTGATCGCCGACTTTATCGACTACCGGGCCGTCGCACTTTTCTATCTATTTGCCGTCCTCCTTGCCGGAATGCGATTGCGTCGCTGGCCAACACTTTTTCTCGCTGCGCTCAGTGCCTTGCTCTGGGATTTCTTGTTCGTTCCGCCGCATTTTACTTTTTACATCAATCAGTTGCCGGACCTTTTGATGTTCGTCGCTTATTTCATAATCGCTCTGGTTGTCGCTCATCTTGCGACGAAATTGCGCGAACGCGAGCAAGCGGAGCGGCGTCGGGAAGAACGCGCCACAGCCCTCTACCGATTCACGCGTGCACTCGCGGCGAGCCGCGACCTCGATGAAGCGTTACCGAAGGTTTTGACGCTGATCACAAACACATTCCAAGCCGATGTCGCGGTCTGGTTGTGCGACGAGAACGGTCTTTCGCGGCATCCGGCTAGCACGTTTGTTCCGTCGAGCAAAGATGAAAGCGTTGCCATTTGGAGCTTTCAAAAGAAACAACCGGCTGGACGATCAACCGATACACTTCCCGACGCCGAATCGCTCCACGTTCCACTCGTGACCGGCGATAGCGCCGAAGGTGTGCTCAGTATGCACCTAACGACTCCGCCAACTCTCGAACAACGCGAACTTCTCGACGCATTCGCAGCACAACTTGCCGTTTTCGTTAACAAAGAAAGAGCGCTCGAAAAAAGCCGGGCCGCCCAGATTTCTGGGCAATCGGAAAAACTGCAGCGCGCGCTTTTCGATTCTGTTTCCCATGAACTGAAGACTCCGCTGGCTGCGATATCCGCCGCCTTGCAGCAACGGCAACCGGACCGGGCCGAATTGAAGCAGGCCGTTGGCCGTCTCACCCGCACCGTGGATCATCTACTCGACGCGACGCGATTGGAGTCCGGTCTGTTGCAGCCAGTTCGCGAATGGTGCGATCCGGGAGAGTTGTTGCGCGACGCCATCGCACAATCGCCACTGAAAGAAAAGGCGTTCAAATTGAATATTGCTCCAGATTTGCCCGCGATTTCAGTGGATGCCCGCCTCCTCGAACAGGCTTTAATTTCCGTGCTGGTCAATGCGGCACTGCACGGTACAAGCAAGGAACCCATCGAGATTAGCGTCGCGCGGGACGATTCCATGATGGTCTTCTCTGTTGCCGATCGCGGCCCCGGTCTCGTCACCGGCGAGGAGAACAAAGTCTTCGAAAAATTCTATCGCCGCCCAGGGACTGCGCCCGGCGGTTTGGGTCTCGGGCTTTGGATTGCACGTCAATTGGTGGAAGCGCATGGTGGCCAAATCACGGCGCAAAATCGCGAAGGAGGCGGCGCGCGTTTTTCGATTCGCTTGCCAATCGGCGAAGCGATGCGATTGCCTAGCGAAGCAACGGCGTGAAACCTGTCGCTCTGATCATCGACGACGAAGTGCAGATTCGACGCCTCCTTCGCGTCGCGCTGGAAAATGAAAACTATGACGTCCACGAGGCCAAGACGGGGCAAGAGGGTCTGGTTGAGATCGCCAACTCCAAACCGGCGGTGATTCTTCTCGATCTCGGCTTGCCCGACATGGACGGTCTTCAAGTGTTGAAACGTTTAAGAGAATGGAGCGAAGCCCCGGTAATCGTTCTGACGGTCCGGGATGACGAGCAGGAAAAAGTGGCGGCACTGGACGCGGGGGCGGAAGATTATGTAACCAAACCATTCAGCACGCCGGAACTGCTCGCCCGTCTTCGCGCGGCTCAGCGGAAAAGGCGGCCCGCCGAAGAGATCTCAGTTTTCAAACACGGCGACCTGATGATCGATCTTACCGCGCGCGTCGTGACCCGCGGCGGACACGAAGTGAAACTGACTGCGACCGAATACGCGCTTCTACGCTTATTCGTCAAAAATCCCGGCCGCGTCCTGACGCACCGCTACATCCTGCGCGAAATCTGGGGACCGAAGTCCGAAGAACACCGCCAATATTTGCGCGTTTACGTCACGCATCTCCGCCAAAAAATCGAAACCGACCCAACGCAACCCCGCCTCATCAAGACCGAACAGGGAATCGGTTATCGATTTCACGAGTGATTCCACAACGAACTGTCGGCACAATCTTGCTCGCGGTTTTCTTCGGAGCAGGCGCGCTCATTTGTCTGATCACGCTGCTGGCGTTGGCGTTTCCCGGAAGTTTTCTCGAATCGATTTGGCGATTAAAATCAGAGGCGCGTGACCAATTTTACGAGATTGGCAACGCGGCATCGATTGCCCTCATGGCAGCGGTCGGAGCCGCGTGTGGTCTAGCTTCGATCGGACTGGCGCGGAAAACCGAATGGGGCCGGCGGCTCGCGATCATTATTCTCTCGATCAATCTAATCGGCGATTCGCTCATCGCGTTTCTTCGCCACGACGCAAGAACGCTGATCGGTCTGCCCATCGGCGGATTCATGATCTGGTATCTCGCAAGACGCGCAGCGAACGCCGACCGCTCGACAACGAACGTCGAAGAGCGAACTCAACATTCGGGTTGAGTGTTGGACCCTGGGCGTTCGGCGGTCTATTCCAAATTCTCCGCTTTCTCGCCCTTGGCCGCCTTTTGCCCGCGCAATTTCGCTTGGATAAACAGGTCGATCTCGCCATCCATGACCGCTTGCACGTTGCTCGTCTCTGCGCCGGTGCGGTGGTCTTTCACCATTTGATAGGGCTGAAAAACATAGGAACGAATTTGACTGCCCCATGCGATCTCGCCTTTCTCGCCGTATTGCCGATCGATTTCCGCGCGCTTTTTGTCCTCCTCGAGCTCGTAGAGTTTTGCCTTCAACATCTTTAGCGCCAGCTCGCGATTGCGTCCCTGGCTGCGCTCGGCCTGGCACGCGACCACGATCCCACTTGGCTTGTGCAAAATGCGCACCGCCGTTTCCACTTTGTTCACGTTTTGACCGCCTTTGCCGCCACTGCGAAATGTGTCGATCTCAAGATCAGCCGGATTCACATCGATCGGCGCGGTATCGGCGATCTCCGGCACGACATCGACACTGGCGAACGAGGTGTGCCGCCGCTTGTTCGCATCGAAGGGCGAAATCCTAACGAGCCGATGCACCCCGCGCTCCGTCTGAAGATGGCCGTAGGCATATTCACCCGTCACCAGCAACGTCACCGATTTGATCCCGACTTCTTCGCCACGCTGAATATCGACCGTTTGCGATTTGAATCCACTTCGCTCGATCCAGCGCTGATACATCCGCAACAACATGTCCGCCCAATCGCACGATTCGGTTCCGCCGGCGCCGGAGTGGATGGTCAGGAATGCATTGGCGCGATCGTTTTCGCCAGCGAGAAACTGGCGCAGCTCAAATTCCTCCAGCTTGCGTAAGAGCCGATCGTGCTCGGCCGCGACGTCGCGCTCCGCTTGAGCCCGATGTGTTTCGTTGTTCTCTTCCACCGCGAGTTGCTGCAAGACTTCAAAATCGTCAATCTCGCGTTCGAGCTCCCGAAACGGATTGATGAGCGAACGCAGTCGCGAAACTTCTTCGACGTCCGCCTGGGCGCGTTCACGGTTCGACCAAAAATCGGGCGCGCTCATCCGCCCCTCAATCGCGCCTAGCTTTTTTGCAGCTCATCGACGTCAAAGAAACCTCCGCAGATCGCGCACGCGCGATTTCAGATCTTCGGCATCGATGATGGAGGTCTCCGTTGGCATAGCGGAAGATAGCCCCGCCTTTACGAGATGCAAAAGATGTAGCGGCGTTTGGGTCAAACGCCGAGGCGCCTGTCACAAACGCCTCTGCAACTAGCGCCGCGGCGGCTTTTCCGTTCGCTCTAATCGGAAGATCACTTCGCCTTCCTTCATCAGATCGAGTTTGTCGCGGGCGATCGTTTCGAGATAGGCCGGATCGGTCGTGAGCAGATTGACCTCGCGGGTCTGACGCGCGAGCAAATGTTTTTGTTCGTTCACCTGCGCCTGCAAATTGTCGATCTCGGCGCGGCTTTGCAGGAGCGTTTTATAGGGCGGGACAAAAAGCGAGGCCATGCCAAGCCAGACCGCAACAAACAACAAAGCAACCAGAAGGCGATTCAATCGTTGCCAGACGGTGGCTTCGCGACGCGCCCGAAAATCTGTTTGCTCCACGTTAGCGCACCTTAGCGCCGTAAACGGCGTTGTCACCCAGTTCTTCTGCAATTCGAAGCAGTTGATTGTATTTCGCCACTCGATCGGTCCGGCATAACGAGCCGGTCTTGATCTGTCCCGCGTTCGTGGCCACGGCGATATCGGCAATGGTGGTGTCTTCGGTCTCGCCGGAACGATGACTGATCACGGAGGTGTATTTATTTTTCCGCGCCAGATCGATGGTGGCGAGCGTTTCGGTAAGCGTGCCGATCTGGTTCACTTTGATCAAAATCGAATTCGCCACGTGTTGATCGATTCCTTTTTGGAGAAACCTCACGTTGGTCACAAACAAGTCATCGCCGACCAATTGGATTTTGCCGCCGAGGCGGGCGGTCAGTTTTTTCCAGCCATCCCAATCGTTCTCGGCGCAGCCGTCCTCGATCGAGACAATCGGAAAACGCCCGCATAGATCGACATAATAATCGATCAGCTCGTCGGCGGATTTGACCGAGCCATCGGATTTCTTAAAAACGTAAGCGTTCTTCTTCGGGTCGAAGAATTCGGACGAAGCCGGATCGAGCGCGATGAAAACTTGTTCACCCGGTTTATAGCCGGCTTTCTCGATTGCGGTCATGATCGATTCGAGCGCGTCCTCGGCCGAATCGAGCTCCGGCGCGAACCCGCCTTCATCTCCGACCGCGGTCGAAAGATGTCGTTCTTTGAGCACGTTTTTGAGTGTGTGGAACACTTCTGCGCCGTAACGCAGGCCTTCGGCAAAACTCGGCGCCCCGCGCGGCACGATCATGAATTCCTGAAAATCGATCGGCGCATCCGAATGGGCGCCGCCGTTGAGAATGTTCATCATCGGGACCGGCAGGACTTTCGCGCTGGCGCCGCCGAGGTAGCGAAAGAGCAGAACGTTTTCGGCCGCGGCGGCGGCGTGGGCCACGGCCAGCGAGACGCCGAGCACGGCATTGGCGCCGAGGTTGCTCTTGTTAGGCGTGCCGTCCAGCTCGATCATTTGATGGTCGATCTTGGCCTGGTCGAGCGCATCCCAGCCGCGCAGTGCCGGCGCGATTTTTTCATTCACATTAGCGACCGCACTGCGCACGCCTTTGCCTCCGTAACGTTTCTTATCGCCGTCGCGCAATTCCCACGCTTCATGCTCGCCCGTGCTTGCGCCGCTGGGCACAGCGGCGCGACCCAAAGCGCCGCCCTCCAGTTGTGCGTCCACTTCGATGGTTGGATTTCCTCGGGAATCGAGAATTTCGCGCGCCAAAATTTTTGCGATGCTCGTGTTCGCCATAACCTGCCGCAGGATTAGAACAGGTTTCGCGAGGCCGCGCAAACGGCTTTCCGCAAGTCAAAACGCGAAATCGGTCGCCGGCTTGTCATCAGAAACCGAGCGCCGCGAATTAGCGCGAGAAGCCTTCGATCGTGGCGGTGGGCGCAGACGGGCCAGGTATTCCGAGTCGAAAGCTTGAAGCGCAGCTTCGACTGTACGACCAATGCCCACGATCCCCTCCGCATCGTTTGGTCCGAGCAGCGCGATCCACAAATCACTGCGGATTAACAATCGTGGCCGACGCACTGCCGTTGGGCTGCCAGGGTGTGCCGCGCAGTATGCTTTCATTTGCTCCGAGGCCACGCTTGCGAGATCAATCGCCTTCCATTTTCTCACAATTGGAATTATATCCGAAGAGCTCGCCGGGTTGAAGTTCTTTTCAGATTTGGCGGCGGTCAACCGGCACGATCGATCGATGCGGTTTCTGAGGTGCGGTAGGTTTTTTCCCGATACCGAGACTTGCCAGTCCTCCGATTGTCGCAGCGAGTGACGCGGTGAGATTCTTGAGCCGTGACGTTGCTGTCTCAGCTCAACAATTCATACAAGCTACGGGTGGGGCAAAAGCTGGATAAAAATCCCCAAATTGCCGCCCCGATTCAAGCAGGCGGTCCGATAATGACCGCAACATCAATCGCGCCAGGGGCAGCTTGCATCCGTCTCGTTTTCAATTGCATAGGAGTTTTCCGCATCCATCGATCAGGCTCCAATCTGACTGGCGATTTCCGAATCAAAAGCAAACAGGAGCCGTGGTTAACCAACATATGAGACCGGAAGAGAGATTATCGATCCTGCGCAGAGAAGATCGCTTGCGCCAATGGCAGTCGCTCGACGACCGCCGTTTTTGTATTCTGTGTGAACGCACCTTTAGCGGACGACAGGTTGACATTCGAAGACGCTCCGGTGGCCGATGCACGCTCTATTGTCCGACGGAAGATTGTAGCTCGACCCCGCAGCACTGGGTCCGTCCAGGCAATCCGTTAGTCTCAGACAAAGTTTATCAGGATTGGTCGCTCGCGCTGGGCGGCCCGAAAAAGACAGCCGCTGTCCGAAGGGCGGCGCAACCTCGAAATAACTCGTTATGTTGAAACCCACCCTCGATCCCAATGGGCTCTCCAGCATCCCGGATGAGGCGCTGCTGAAGAAGATCTCGCGGCGAAATCAAGTCGCCTTAACCGAGCTTTATGGTCGATACGGCCAGATGTTGCGCACGATGATCGACAGTCTCGTTCACGAAGGAGCCGAGGCCGATGACGTTCTCCAGGAGATTTTTCTCCAGATTTGGAAAGAGGCGGACAATTATTCTCCCAAAGTCGGCAAACCGATTGGCTGGATGGTAACAATTGCCCGGCGTCGCGCGATCGATCGATTGCGCCGGCGGCAAGCCTACTTTCGCGCACAGGAGCGTTATCGCGACATGTTGGATGGCCAACCGCAGCGGCCACAGCGGGACGTGGAGAAAACCTTTGTATTAAGCGATCTCCGCCGTTTCTTGAAAAAACGGATGCGGAATCTGCCGCGGCTTCAGCGTGAAGCGATCGATTTGGCCTTTTTCAAGGGGTTAAGCCATCGGGAGATTGCGGCCGCCACGCGCGCGCCATTGGGCACGGTAAAGACGCGTCTCGAGCTCGGATTGCAAAAGCTAACCCAAGCCATCCGGCCGTTGCGGAGTAGAATTTAAGCGCAAGGATCGTTGGGTTTTCCTGCGAGGCGTTTCATGCTACATTTTGCGCGATGGAAACACCCCAAATTACGGCTTATCTCAAAACGTATTGCGGCTGGAGCGCAGGCGTGCGCGCCGTGCTCGCGAAATATCATCTTCCCTACACGGAAAAGGACATTATCCAGAACCCGGCCTTTCGTTGGGAAATGGAAACCAAGAGCGGGCAACCGCTTTCGCCCTGCCTGGAGATCAATGGCCAGATACTGGCGGATGTGAGCGGCGACGAGGTTGAGAAATATTTGATCGACAATGGCTTTATCCAACCGAGCGATGCCGCCACCGACGTGCCGACCAATGCGCCCTGCGCGAACGAAATTCATGAGGGCGTAGTGAAGCTGAATCTGTGATTCGTTGAAGCGTTGAAGAGTCAAGAGACTCTTAAAGCGTTACAGCGATCACCCGCTTCAACGCTCTAACGGCTTGGCGCTTCAACCATGAAATTCTTTGCTCGCATCCGTTCGAAAAGAAAGAAAAACGGGCGTGGCTTTTTTCGCTTCGGCTGGAAACTGACGCTGCTCGGCCTGATTGCCGCCTGCGCGCTCGGAGTTCTCAGCTTTTACGCCATCTGGGCTGAGACATTCGAGATGAAGAGAGTCGGCCAAATGCCCGAGCGGAACACGGTTTTTGATGTCGATGGAAAAATCTACAGCCGTCTGGCCGGCTCGAATCGTCTGAAGGTTTCGCTGAGCGAAGTTTCACCTTTGTTCATCGACGCTTTGCTCGTGCGCGAAGACGCGCGGTTTTACCAGCACGGCGGAATCGATTGGCGCGGCGTTTTGCGTGCACTCGCTCGGGACGTCCTCTCGCTGCGCGCGAAAGAAGGCGCCAGCAGCCTGACGCAGCAGCTCGCACGCAACAGCCTTCCGTTAGGCGGGCGAACGCTCAGCCGCAAATTACTCGAGGCAATGGTGGCGCTGCGGATCGAACGCGAATTCACCAAGCAACAAATCCTCGAGCTTTATATCAATCGCATTTATTTTGGTGCCGGCTGTTACGGGGTCGAGACGGCATCACAAGCTTACTTCGGCAAGAACGCGTCGAAACTTAATCTCTCCGAGGCGGCGCTGCTCGCAGGATTAATCCGCAGCCCGAATCGTTTTTCACCGCTTAAGAATCCCGAAGGCGCGGCCGCGCAGCGGAACGCCGTGCTGGATCGAATGGTTGAGCTGAAAAAAATTTCTCGCGCACAAGCTGCGGCGGCCAAGCTGGCCAGGATCAACACCCATCCCAAACGGATGCTCCAGATTCAGGAGAACTACGCGATGGATGCAGTCCAGCGGGACCTGACTTCCCTCCTCACGCAGGACCAGATCGACAATGGAGGCATGTTCATTTACACGACGCTCGATCCGTTCGTGCAGAATATCGCGCAGCAGGCCCTCGAAAGTCAGCTCGAAAAAATCGAGCACCAATCGAATTTTCATCATCCGATCAAGGCGACTTATCATTCGCCGGAGACGGGCGAGCCGGAAGCGGCCATGCCCTATCTCGAAGGCGCGCTCGTGGCGATCGACAACGCCAGCGGCGGTATCCGCGCCCTCGTGGGCGGACGCGATTACGCGCAGAGCAAATTCAATCGCGCGCTTGCCCCGGCGAACCGCCAGATCGGTTCTGCGTTTAAACCATTTGTTTACACCACCGCGTTTACCCATGGCCTCCTCCCCGGCGCGGCCATCAGCGATGGGCCGATTCAGCCAGGCGAAATCGCCGGCGCGGGAAGCTGGTCGCCGGCAAATTCAGACGGCACCTATGGCGGCGTCCTGCCCTGCTCGTATGGATTGATCCAATCGCGCAACACGATGAGCGTGCGCGTGGGCCAGTTTGCCGGGCTGGACGCGGTGCAGAAAGTCGCAGCCACGCTGAACCTCAGTCAAAGCGTTCCGCGCGGCCCGGCCATTTACATCGGCTCGTTCGAAACCGATCTGCGCGATCTGACCGCGGCCTATTCGGTTTTTCCAAACGCCGGGCTTCGGAAGCAGTCGTACGTCATTGAGAGGATCGACGATCAGGACCACCGTCCCATCTTTCGGGCGGCGCATATTTCGGCCGTGGCACTCGATCCGAGCGCGGCCTGGATGACCTCGCAATTGATGGAAGAAGTGCTGACGCGTGGCACGGCGGCGAGTTCGCGCTCGTTAGGCTGGCGATTGCCGGCTGCGGGTAAGACCGGCACGACCAACGATTACAAGGACGCGTGGTTCGTCGGTTATACCAGCACCGTCACATGTGGAGTATGGATCGGGTTTGATCAGCCGGTGACGATTGCGCCACGCGGCTATGGCGCGGCGCTGGCGTTGCCGATTTGGGTGCAAGTGATGAACAAGGCCGCACAACGTTATCCGCCGCAACCGCTCGAGCCGACGATGCCGATACAGCGTGCCATGGTCTGCTCGATCTCCAATCACCTCGCCACATCTGGTTGTCAGGCTGCTGGCACCGCTTACGAAATCGATTTGCCGGCCGACAAGGTCCCGGCGCAAGCCTGCGAAGTCCATGGCGGCGACGAAATATTTACCCAGAAGGTCGAAGATTTGAGCCGCAAAGCCCGCACCTTTCCCGGCAAACTCTTTCAGTCGTTCAGACGCCTGTTCGGCGGCGGCCGCTGATTGTTTGCTCTTGCTTAGATTGCAGCAACCCCTCGCTCGTTCTAGTCTCGCAGCATGAATGACGCGCAAGATCGGCGGCCGGCACGGGCAGCAGAGACGATCGAAGTCGTTAAGCGGAACTGGCAGGCAGAAGTCGAAACAGCCCAGACCTATCGCGATCTGGCCGGACGCGAGTCGGACGAGAAACGCAAGGGCATTCTGTTGCGCATGGCCGAAGCGGAAGAACGCCATGCCGCCCGATGGGAAGTAAAACTGAAAGAGTTCGGGATCGAGCATCCGACGTTGAAAAGCACGATCCGTCGCCGGTTGAATCGCTGGTGGAACAAGATTGCCGGCGCGAACGTTGCCATTCGCCGAATGGAAGCGGCCGAGGAAAAACACGAGGCCGAATTTCGCGACCAAGCCGACCGGGTTTTGGCCGGAGAAAAAGATGTGCAGGATTTTTTGCGGCAAAGCGCGCTGGAAGAAAAAGCGCATGCCCGCGCGTTGAATGCGATGACGGCTCCGCCGAGTCCGCGGACGGCGCTCGACGCGATTCTAAAACGCGAACGCTGGCATGGGCGTGGCGGCAGTTGGGTGGCCGACGCGATCTACGGCGCGAACGACGGTTTGGGCGCCGTGTTCGGAATTGTTTCCGGTGTGGCCGGCGCCACGAATAACCAGCAACATTTCATCCTGATCTCCGGTTTGGCAGGGATGTTAGCATCAACATTGTCGATGGGCGCCGGGGCATATCTCGCGGCCAAGAGCGAGGCGGAGGTTTACGAAGCGGAAATTTCCCGCGAGCGCACGGAGGTCGAAGAGAATCCAGAGGAAGAAATCGAAGAAATGTCGCTCTTCTATCAACTGCAAGGATTTGGTCCGGAAGAATCGCAGCGAATGGCCGAGCGCTTGGCCGAGCAACCGGAGCAGTTTGTCCAAGCGATGGCGCAAAGCGAACTCGGTCTGTCCGAGCATCGGTTCCCAAATTACTGGACGGCTGCCTTGTCGGCGGGCGTTTCGACCGCCATCGGCGCCTTTGTTCCGATCATTCCGTTTTTCTTTTCAGGTGGACTGGATGCCGTGTTTGCGTCGTTCGGGATTAGTTTGGTTGCGCATTTCGCAATCGGCGCGTTGAAATCGCTCATCACCATCCGGTCATGGTGGGCTTCTGGTCTGGAGATGACCTGGATTGGAGTCATCGTCGCCGTTGTGACTTACGGGCTGGGCCTGGCGTTTGGCTCGTTGGGCTAAAACCGCGCAGTCTCTGAAATGTTTTAACGAATTTTCGCCTGCATCTGGTAGCGCGCAGCCTGCCCGCCGTGTGCGGGCGTCCCGTGTGCTGGCCAAGGCCTCTGGCGTTCGCGAACTTTCACTGGTCAGCTCGCAATTCGAGACCCGAGATTTCCAGGGAAAGTTCGTTTTGGCCCGACAACGAAACCAGCACGCGGGCCGGGTGCGCTACCGGACCTTATCGTGCTGGACAAGACATTTTGTTGGTGGGAAGTGCGGCGGCTAGAAAGCCGCCGCACCGGGTTCACTCGCAATAAACTACGCCTGCAGGATAATCGCAGCTGGGATCAAACCCGTAGGCCGGATACCAGCAGCCGTTATCGGCCAGATAGTAGTGGCAACCATCCATCAGCACGATGGCATAGGTTCTGATCCACCAATCCCGGGGATGTGTCCCGATCGAGAAGTGAACATCAGCTCGATCGCGGAAGCTCCGCCTCAGGGCAAGGTTTTCGTGCATCTCGCGCCCGTTGCGAAAGACCGTCGTCTCGCGTGACGTCGTTCTACTGTGCTCGTTGACACGAGTATTCTCACGCTCGTTGACGTTAGCGCCGGCGCGCTCGTTTACAGTCGCGTCTGTCTGCTTGTTAGTCCGAGATTTTTCTCTGACGTTGGTCTGTTCATTTGGCATCGGCGCACGATGGGTCGTGGCCTTGCTGTGTTCGGCTTTAGCGTTCTGTTCTACGTTGGTTTTTTCCTGCGGCTGCGTGGACTCCTGCTTTTCATCCGTCGTCGTTTGCGCGCCGACAGAGAGCGCAAATGCGAGCCCGACCGCAGCAAGTAAGGATAATCTCTTCATGTTTTTGCTCCTTTCCGTATTTATATATCGTGTCTCGCCGGCTCGGTGGATTCGTTTTGTTTATCGGAGCGAACGATCTTCGTTATCCGCAACCGCGGAGTAGAAGGAGGACCAAACCCATGATGGAAATTCCCAGAAGCCAAAGAAAGATGTATGTTAGTTGGTCGGAGCGCTTGAGTCGCCTTTTCGACCGCATACGACGTTCCTTTGCGGAAAATCGTGAACGAAAAACTTTGCGCGCGTCTTGTGGGCGCATTCCAGCCGCGGCGGCTGGATCATTATCCTCCCGCTTCACCAATAGAACCCTGCCGGTTGCAACCCGACGGTTATCCAGCTGAATTCCTCAAGCTGCCTTCTTTGCCGTATCGCGCAGGGTCTTAATCTGATCATGCGCGGTTTTGATCTGGCTGAATTGACGCGAAATGATGTCGCGCAGAGACAACGGAAGGTCAGCACGCATCGCCTTTTCGAATGCCTGGACAGCCGCGTCTTCGCCACGCTCGCACTCGGAGAGGATAGCGCTCTCCTCCTTGCTGGTGATAGCGGATTTTAGGTTGATCCAACCGCGGTGCATGGCACCGGCGGTGCTCCCCTCCGTTTCCGGTTCGCTTTCGCCAAAGCTGTTCGCCTGCATCTGCAGCTCGCCGGCAAAGCGGGATCGCTGTTGCGAGTATCCGACAAAGAGCGATTTCAGTTGCGGATTGCTTACCGCATCCGCCGCTTCTTTGAACCCTTTCTGCCCATCTTCAAGAGTCTCGATCAGGTCATTGATTGTTGAGATAATTTCTTTTTGATTTGTCATATATCTTCAATACGCATACCGGACGCCGCTGGATTTGAAATTTTCCCGGCTATGCGTTTGCCGGTCGAAATGGCTAATTTCTTCGCCGCGAAGCGAAGTGATGCTGCGATGACAATAATTCCGTCTTGGATCGTGAAAGCGGATTTTCACCACATCCAAGGTTGGGCGGGACGGCGAAATAACGCCGAAAGGAGCTAACATGGGCACAATTCTGTTAATTATCCTGGTCCTATTGTTGGTCGGTGCCTTACCGGCCTGGCCATACAGTTCGGGCTGGGGATACTGGCCTAGTGGTGGGCTAGGATTGATTCTTTTGATCGTATTAGTCCTAGCCCTTATGGGACGCGTATAAACGAGAGTCAGGGTAGCGTTTGATGCCGGACGACGCGACGTAGCCCGGAGTTACTTGATTATTTCTCTACGAAAGGAGCAATTACCTCCTTCACTGCACGTCCCGCTTGGACGCCCGGGCCAGCCGGGAGAGATCGGTCGAGTTAGGTCTGTCTCGCATCCGACACTGGGTCCGAAACGTCCGAGAAGCTGCCGCACGGAAATGAAAACCTCGGACTGAATCATTTGTATAAAAAACAAACCGAGCTTACCCCGGCAAACGAAGCTTATCTATTATGACAAATCTACAGTTCAAGGGTGGTTGGAATGAAGCAAAGGGCAAGCTGAAACAAAAATACGGTCAATTGACCGATGACGACCTGACATTCGTTCAGGGGAAGGACGACGAACTTCTTGGTCGTCTGCAACAGAAACTCGGGAAATCAAAAGAAGAACTCCGAAAGGAAATTGAGAAGCTGTAAAGACGCAGGGAATGATGGCGTCTGCACGGATCTGGACGGATCTTCTCCTTTACTCGGCCAACACATCAAAGGACTATGTGAAAGCTGGAAAATGGTATCGCAAAGCCGCTGACTAGGATATGTAGAATCTTACAGATGGTTGCTGCTTACATCCGCAGAAGGGCTGTGAGTGCGCGACCGGACAAACACCGCTGTTCGAAGGTTTGATGTCGAGGAGCGAATTGCAAAGGGACAAGAACGAAGCCAGGCGGGAAAGTGTCAGTTTCCCTGAGGCGACGTCCCTTTTATCCGCGCCGCCGGCGGCGGCGTTTGGGCTCGTCGTGCTGGCTGGGATTGATCGCTGCTTGCAGGTCGCGGAGGTAGTTGGAGTTGACATGAAATGAGGATCGTTCGATTTCCTCAACGGTTCGGATACTTGTTCGATCAGCCAGAATGTATCCGAGCATCAGGAGGCCGTGAAGATCGTCGAGCAGCGCATCCGGCTCGATCTCACCCACTCGCTCCAGTAATTGCCGGCCGAAGGTGGCGGCGCCGCTCAAGCCAAGCGCTTTGAGAATGGCGATCTCGCTGCCGGTCAGATTGATGTCGCGCACCATGTACAGCCTGCATTCGAGCAGCTATCGCGCCACACGCTCCCGTGCATCCGCCTGCAACCAATCCCAAAGTCGCGTGAGCCAGTCGTGCGTCTCGGTCTTGATCCGATCCAATTCCGTCCAATTGAATGGTCGATCCTGCGGGCGGTGTTCGGCCAAAAGGTAATACTTTATTTTTGGTTCAGTGCCGGAAGCGCGGACCGCGATTCGAGTGTGGTCCTCCAAGGCGAAGATCGACATGTTTTCCTTGGGAATTTCATCCCCTTCGATGTCACGGATTGTCTCAGTTCCGAAATTAGTGGCGCGGATGACTTTGCCTCCCGCGATTTCGGCGAACGGTTCGTGCGCGTAAGACTGAACCAGCCGTTCGATTTTCTCGGCGCCTTCCGCACCTTCGAAGACGAGTGAGCCGTTCCTTTCCTCGAAGTAGCCGAATTCGGCGTAGATCTGATCCAGCAAACGATCAACCGTTAGATTCTGCGATTTCGCGTAGGCTGCGACTTCACAAAACATGATCGCCGCGCCGTTGCCGTCCTTGTCGCGCACAAAATCGGCGCCGCTGAAGCCGTAGCTCTCTTCTCCGCCGAAAATGTAGTAGGCCGAGTGCTCAAGCCGGGCGGCGCGCGTTTCCTCTTCGGAGAGTTGTCGGTATTTGTTACTGAGACCGGCGGGCAACGCTCGCTCATACTTTGCCAGCTTTGCGCCGATGTATTTGAAGCCGGTGAGCGTCTCGACGCAGCGCACTCCGTAGTGGTCGGCAATACTTTTGAGCAAATCGGTGGTGACGAAAGTTTTGATAACGACCGCTCGTGAGGCGTTTGCTGTTGTGAGCACGCCTTGGTCGAACAGTGTCTTGACTCGATACCACGCGATCAGTGAGGCGGTCTGATTGCCGGTAAGCAGTTTCATATCGCCATTGCTTGTCCGAACCGCCACGCCGAGGCGGTCGCAATCGGGATCGGTCGCGAGGACGAGATCGGCGTTCGTTTTGCGGGCGAGATCGATTCCCATGCTCAATGCTTCCGCGTTTTCTGGATTTGGTGATTTCACCGTGGGAAAACTTCCGTCGAACTGATCTTGTGCGGCGACGACATGGCAAGGGAAACCGAGGCGATGCAGCATCGGCTTAAGAATCACGCCACCGGTCCCATGCAGTGGTGTGAACACAATGCCCAATGATTTGGCAGATTGCACAAGGTGCGGATCGAGCACCAATGTCTCGAGCCGTTGCATGTAGGCTTGATCTACTTCGGGACCAATCGTTGTTATGTCTCCCGGGCGATCTTGCGCGCCAGTGGGTTCGCTCCCGGTTGCGTTTACCTTTGCGATGATACCGCTGGCGTGCGGCTCGATGACTTGCCCGCCATCATTAAAGTAAACTTTGTAACCGTTATCGTGCGGCGGATTATGGCTCGCGGTGATCACGATTCCGGCGTCCGCCTCAAAATAGCGGACGGCAAATGAAAGCTCCGGCGTCGAGCGCGGGCTGTCGAAAACAAGCGCGTCGCACCCGTTTTCGACTGCGACTTTCGCGGTCAGATCGCCGAATGTCTTCGAGAAAAATCGCGTGTCGTATGCGATGACGATTTTCGGGTTGCCGGATAATTCTTGTCGATCGCGCCATTCGCGAAGATAAGCAGTGAGGCCGCGTGTGGCGCGGGCAACGTTATAGAAATTCATCGCGTTGGTCCCGACGCAGGGAAATTCGGGAGGACCGTTTTTTCCCGCGCTGCCGCGTTCCGCGGTGGTGACGATTTTCCCTATGGTCCGGCCACGCAGGCCACCGGTGCCGAACGAGAGGGTCTTGAAAAAGCGATCGTTCAACTCGTTCCAAGCTCTGCGTTGGACGATCTCATTCACACTTTCGAAGACGACGACATCTCGTGACTCATTGGCTTGCAACAAACCGCGAATGTTGTTGGCCGCAGATTTCATCAGCCGCGCATCGGCGACCGCGCGTTCAATTAAATCGAAAATATCTGCCATCGTTCCGGCCATGATAGCCACTGTTGCGTCAGCGGTGATGTTTGCAAGCAGCTCGGGGGAAGCCGTCAAGTTCCCCTACAGACGGTGCGGGCCGTGATCGCTCGTTAGTCTGGTGTTACGGCACTGAATTTCCAGCGCTGGATTTTACCAGGCTGACATCGGCGGCGTTGATCGTGCCATTGGCATTCACGTCGTTGCGGAAATTAGTTTGATCGACGGGTGCACCTTGTTGTGCTTTCGCCTGCGCGACATCGGCGGCATTCACCACTCGATTGCCATTCGTGTCGCCCGCGAGAATAACGGCGCTTACCGCAGTATCGGGCAAGGTTTGGCCGAAAGTGTCAACCACCTCGCTAACCGTGACGACGATCTGCTGTTGATCGGCCACTCCGGTCAAGTTGACCGTCATCGTGTTGCCGGAGAAGATCGGGCTGCCGGAAACGGTGCCGGTGCCACTCGTCACGCTGGCGTTCCCGCTAACAACATCGTTGGTGAAGGTGAAGACAAAGGTGTGATTTCCATCCGTTCTGCGGCATTCCACTCCAACACTGGCGGTGAGCGGCAGATCGACATCGAATGTGCCCGCGACGCCGTGGGTCTTGCGCGAGACGACGCTGGTGATTTGCAATGGATCGCAGGGATCGGCCATCGGCGCCTGGACTTGCACTGTAATCGGCTCGCCCGTCTTGAAGAAGCCGACGATCGCAGTTTGCGGTCGCGGCGGTTTATTCGAATCGAAGCGGAAGTTGTACAGCGTGCCCCAGCGGATGGCATTGGCGTTCTGATTTTGAGCAAAGGTCTCGCTGTTCCAGGTCAAGGCGTCCGGTGTTTGAGTTGAAACCCATGGAGTGCTGCTATAGCCGGCGTCGTTGTACGTCCCGTCGTGTGCAAATCCGGGATGCTGTGGCGGAGCGTGAAAGCCAAGATTGCTCACCGTGATACCGCACCCCAGAGGCACGCTGAAGGATTGAACGGCGCGATCGAGATTCTCGTTATAAAGGGCGTATTCATAATGCCAGACGCCCTCGAATGGATTGGTAACCTTGCAAGCAACAAATGCGCGACCATCGGTTCCCGGAGCAGGCTCGATCGGGTTGATCGTCGCTCCGGGCCAGGCCATGACGGCAGGCGCCATGCCGACAGTGGATCCGACTGCCGTGAAAACGAAACTTGTTGTTCCGGTGACATTGAAACGACGATAGGAAACATTGTTAGACATATTGCATTGGCCCGGGTGACCCTGGCACCACGAGTACTCGTCCGGCGTGAGAGATTGCGCTTCGGCGTAGTAGGTCGCCCCGGCATTTTGCGTTGTGCTGAGATCGCTCGCTTCCACTAGAAGCCGATGCGATGTGCCTGTGTGAGTATGGCCGGTGTGATCGCTCGGATTGGGATTGGAGCCTGGAAAAACGCCGGTAAATGGATTCACCCAAGCGCGGGAGCCCATGCCGTTTTGATAGCCATTCGAAGCGGCGCTCTCGGCATCAGAGCATCCTGGACCCAAACGACAACTGCCAGAAGGCGTACAGCCAAGGCCGCAACTGTTCTGCTCCAAAGCGCAAAACAGGTGCCTCGGCCAGGATTGACCAATTTGTTCAAAGCGCTCGTTGTTGGTGGCGCCGCCGCTCATTCGGTACAGGTTTTGGGCGATGACGGGATGGTCGGCGTTCGGCAACGCAGAAAAGCCCAATGCCGTGTCCCCGCTATTGCATAGGGTGATGCCCATCCCAAGGCCGACTTGGGTCCCGCTGCTTCCGAGTTGCATCAAAGCGGGGATATCTCCGACGAGGATGTCGGGTCCAAGCGCAGTATTTTCCGACAGACCTCGCGGCAGCGGAGCCGAATTAACAGCGATGTGGGCGCCAAAAAACCAAACCAACGCAATCGCCAAACAAGAAAACTTCTTTGTTATTCGGGCTCCCTTCGGTTAGGGCACGGAGTTGCCGGCGCTGGATTTTATCAGGCTCACGTCAGCAGCGTTAATGGTGCCGTTGGCATTCACGTCGTCGCGGAAATTGGTTTGATCGACGGGTGCACCTTGTTGTGCTTTCGCCTGCGCGACGTCAGCCGCGTTGACGGTGCGGTTGCTGTTCGTGTCACCAGCCAGAATCACGGCACTTACCGGCGTATCGGGCAGGGTTTGGCCGAAAGTATCCATTACGTTGGATGCAGTCACAGTGATTTGCTGGACATCGCTCACTCCCGTCAGGTTTACTACCATGGTGTTGCCGGAGAAAGTCGGGCTGCCCACGACGGTGCCGGTTCCGCTCGTTACGGCAGCGTCTCCGCTAACAACTTGGTTTGTGAAGGTAAAGACAAAAGTGTGATTTCCGCCGGAACTGCGGCATTCCACTCCGACATTGCCGCTCAGTGGAAGATCGACGTCGAAATCGCCCGCTGCGCCATGCGTCTTGCGGGAGACGACGCTCGTGATTTGCAATGGGTTGCACGGATCGGCCATCGGCGCCTGGATCTGCACCGTTATCGGGGCGCCCGTTTTAAAGAAGCCGACGGTCGCATTTCCGCTCGCTGGCGGTTTGTTCGAATCGAACCGGAAATTGTACAAAGTGCCGAACCGGATCGCGTTTGCGTTCGGGTCTTGGGCAAAGGTGTTGCAATTCCATGAGATTGCGTCGGCCGTTTGATTTGCCGCCCATGGATCATTGCTAAAGCCGGCATTGTTTAAAGTGCCGTCGTTAGGGAAACCGGGATGATTCGGCGGCGCGTGGAAACCAACGTTGCTGATCGTGACGCCGCAACCTAACGGAACACTGAACGATTGGATCGATCGGTCGAGGTTTTGGTTGTGAATGGCGTACTCGTAATGCCAGACACCTGCAGAGGGATTGGTGACCTTGTAAACGACAAACGCGCGACCATCGACGCCGGGCTCGGGCTCCACTATCGCGTTCATCGAGCCGGTCCAGGCCTCGGTCGCCGGTTTCATTCGTGTTGTTGTACCCACCGCAGTAAAGGTGAAATTGGTGGTGCCAGTAACATTGAACCGACGATAGGAGGCATTGTTATACATGTTGCATTGTCCGGGGTGCGCCTGACACCAAGCGTATTCCTGGGGCGTGTCGTACTGAGCTTCGGCCCAGTAAGTGGCGCCTGTATTTAAGTTCGTGTTGAGATCACTCATGGCGACTAGAACGCGATGTGACGTTCCGGTATGAGTGTGTCCGGTGTGATTTGCCGGGTTCGAGGGAAATGCGCCCGTGAACGGATTGACCCAAGCCCTCGAGCCGAGCAGACTGTAACTGCGCATTTTCGCTCGCGCTGTACGGATCCGAGCAACCGACGCCAAGCTCAGTGCCATCGGGCCAGGGTGTGCAGCCGAAATTGCAAGCATTAAGTTGGTCCGCGGCGAACGTGTGCTTCACCCAGGATTCGCCGATTTGTTCAAAACGGTCGGTGTTATCAGTGCCACCGCTCATCCGGTAAAGATTTTGCGAAACAACCGAATGGTCGGTGTTGGGAATAGTAAAGAAATGCACTGGCTGGTCGCCATTGTTGCATGAAGTCGTGCCGATGCCCAAGCCGACTTGCGTCCCGCTACTGCCCGATTGCACCATCGCGGTCAGATCGCCCACGATAATGTCCGGTCCGGGCACGAATGCCGGAGCGCCTGAAATACGCGCGTTGCCGGGCGGCAGGATCGACGATTTTATTTTGCCGTTCACAAGATTCGTCACGGCGATCGGAGTCACAGCCGTGTCGATCGAAATCGTGCCGGCCTGCGTGCCCGCCTCACCCGCACGACCGAGGTTGTTAGCCAGCGCTTCGGAAATCAAAAGCCGCCCGTCTTTGATGTGGAACAGATGGGTGGACGCATTGTAATCGTAATCTTGTCCTTCAATGTCGAAAAATGCGAAGCCGGTTTGGCTGTCGCGCAGCACGAGATCGAATCGTCCGCCTGGCTGGGCTCTTTCGATGACGAGCTGGTTGGCCGAGGCGCGGAGTAGCTGGGGAAGGCTCGCGGCATTTTGCGGAATCAGCGCCATCGTTCCCGTCTCCGGCCCGCGCAAATGTTGATTCAGGACGCGAATGGTGAAAAACGAGTCGGCGCCGATCTCGAATCGGAGATTGGCTGTGGTCGGTTCGTCCGATTTGAGCGGCCTCAACCGGCTGAGGTCAAGATCGACAGCGACTTTTCCGCTGGTCACGAGCATTCTTTCGAGGATGCCCGTTTGTTGGTTGGAGCCGTTCTGGGTGGCGTGCGCGCACCAGAGCACAACAACCGACAAGATGAAACTAACGGCGGTGGATTTAAACATGGTGGTCGTGAATCATATTGGTTAGACTAACGAAACTATAGCATCCGCCACCGTGGCCGGCGTCCATTACGGCACCGAATTGCCAGCGTTGGCTTTGACGATGGCCGTATCGGCGGCGTTGATCGTGCCGTTGGCATTCACGTCGGTGCGGAAATTCGTCTGATCGACTGGCAAACCCTGCTGCGCTTTCGTTTGCGCCACATCAGACGCGTTTACCGAGCGATTTCCATTCGTGTCGCCCGCCAGAATGACGGCGTTGACCGCGGTATCAGGCAAGGTTTGGCCAAAAGTATCCATTACGTTGGATACGGTCACCGTGATTTGCTGGACGTCGCTGACACCGGTCAAGTTCACCGTCATCGTGTTGCCGGAGAAGCTCGGGCTGCCGGAAACGTTGCCGGTTCCGCTCGTTACCGCCGCGTTTCCGCTAACGACATCATTGGTGAAGGTGAAGACAAAGGTGTGATTTCCACTCGTAGCGCGGCATTCCACGCCCGCGCCGCCGCTGAGTGGAAGATCGACATCAAAATCACCCGCCGCGCCGTGCGTCTTGCGCGAGACCACGGTGGTCAATTGTAGCGGATTGCACGGATCGGGCATGGGCGCCAGAACGCCCACCGTGATCGGTGCACCAGTCTTGAAAAACCCGATCGTGGCGCTGACCGGCGTCGCAGTCGGCGGTTTATTGGAATCAAAGCGGAAGTTGTAAAGCGTCCCGAAGCGAATGGCATTGGCGTTTGGGTTCTGGACAATGAGTTCACAACTCCAAGTGACGGAATCCGACGTTGCGTTCGGCAACCACGGAGCGTTGCTGTAACCCTGGTTATTGACTGTTCCATCGTTGGCAAAGCCGGGGTGTTGCGGTGGCGCATGGAAGCCGAAATTGTTGGCAGTGATTCCACAGCCCAGTGGCACTCTGAAGGATTGGATCGCGCGATCGAGATTCTCATTATAAACCGCATACTCATAATGCCAGACGCCGGCGAGGGGATTGGTTACCTTATAGCCGACCATGCCTATGCCATCCGCGCCCGGGTCGGGCTGAATCTGGTTCACGGTCGCGCCCGTCCAAGCCATGATAGCCGGCTGCGTTCGCACGGTGGCGCCCACGTTAGCAAAACTAAAGGGCTGGTTGATCCCGGTTACGTTATAACGACGGTAGGAAGCGTTGTTGTACATGTTGCACTGGCCAGGATGCGATTGGCACCAGGCGTATTCGTGTGGAACGATGTATTGCGCCTCGGCAAAATATGTTGCTCCCGGATTTAGCGACGTATTCAGGTCGTTAACGTCAACCAGAATTCGGTGAGACGTGACATCATGAACGTGGCCGTTGTGGTTGTTCGCTATTGAACCGTTGAAGACTCCGGTGAACGGATTGACCCAGGCGCGCGAACCGATTTGGCCTTGGCTGCCGTTCAAACCGGCACCGTATGCATCAGAGCAGCCGGAGCCAAGATGGGGGCCGCCTACGCCATTGCAGCCAAAGCCACACGAGTTTGACGATGCCGCTGTGAATGCATGCTTGCCCCAGGACTGGCCGATTTGCTCGAACCGGTCGGTGTTAGTGGAGCCGCCACTCATTCGGTAAACATTTTGCGGAATAAACGGATGGTCGCCGCTCGGCAAGGCAATCCAATCCGCGTCCACCGTCCCTTGGTTGCAGGCATCAGTTCCCAAAGCGAGGCCGACGCGGCCTCCGACGGAGCCCGTCTCCTCCTGGTCCAGACCGATCAGGTCGCCCACGATAACGTCCGGGCCGGGGACAGTCCCAACGGCGGGCTGATTCTAGCCGTGGCAGTGTGCCGGATTTCACATCGCCATTCACGATTTTGTCGACCTCGATCGGCACTAACGTTGCCGTGATTGAAATCGTTCCGGCCGAAGCGCCATCTTTGGTGAGGAGCCTCCCGCCGGTGACAGTGAGCAGATGTTTGCCGGCATCGTAATTGTATTGATGCCCCTCAATGTTATAGCGAACCGAGCCGCTCCTGCTGTCGCGAACAACGAGATCGGCTCCGTCATTCGACGCCGGTTTCTCGATCATCAACTGGTTCGCTGAATTCTTCAGCACCGCTGGCAGCTCGGCTGCATTCTGAGCGGTCAACACCATCCCGCTCGGCATTGGCCCGCGCAATTGATCGTTGAACACGAGCAGGGTGAAAAAGGAATCGGGCGCCACGTTGAAATGGGCGACGTCCAATTCCTTCCCAGTGCCGGAGCGCTGCAAGTTCATGGTGACCACGCCGTTGGCCACGATCATTTTTTCCAATGTCCCGCTCGGCGCTGCGGCACTGTCCTTTTTCGGCTGTGCTTGAGAAATCTCCGCGCCGTTCCAGAAAAGCAGGACCAACGGGAGCGAGATTAAACCAATGAACTTCTTCAACATGTTAATTTCCTTTCGTTAGGTGACCCCTCAGAGAATCAAAAGCGCCGCCGCCAGCCAGGGACCCGCCGACGCGCGCAGCGACTAGTAGAAACCTTCTTGCCAATTTTTTGCAAGCATATTTTTCGAATCGAGGTAAAATGGCCTCCCGCCTTTTTTCGCGGGATTCGGAAATTCTTGTGAAAGCCGGCTGCATCGATCGACGCCCTCCGAAACTGGGGACAACACGCCCGGTGCTGCCCAATCAAATGCGCAAATCGAAAACGGGCCGATGGCGAGCTGCCGCGCTCATTGCCCTGAACCTGTTCATGATCGCCCATTTCGTCCAGTGGCGACTGATGGGGAAAACGATTTCGCCCATCGAACCATCCGAAACAATGCAGACGCTCGAGCATGGCGCAATCAATGCCGGGTTCATCTTTTTTTCCCTGGCAATTTTGGCGACATTGATTTTCGGTCGCTTCGTCTGCGGTTGGGGTTGTCACATTCTCGCGCTGCAGGATTTCTGCGGCTGGCTCCTCAAGAAAATGGGACTGACTCCAAAACCGTTTCGATCAAGGTTGCTCGTCTATGTTCCGCTGATTGCCGCCTTGTACATGTTTGTCTGGCCGACAGCTTATAAATTCTTCGCCAACAAAGAACCGGGCCCGCTCATCCCCCAATTCACCAACCATCTGGTCACGACTAATTTTTGGGAGACCTTTGCGACCGTCTCCGTTGCCATTCCATTTCTATTCGTCTGCGGATTCATGACCGTTTATTTCCTGGGGCAAAAAGGATTTTGCACTTATGCCTGTCCCTACGGCGGGTTCTTTGGTCTGGCCGACAAGATTTCGCCGGGCAAGATTCGCGTGACGGATGCATGCAACCAATGCGGACATTGCACCGCCACTTGCACATCGAATGTGCTCGTTCACGCTGAGGTCAAGCAATTCGGGATGGTGGTCGATCCTGGCTGTATGAAGTGCATGGATTGCGTGAGCGTTTGCCCCAACGAGGCACTCTACTTTGGCTTTGGCAAGCCGACCCTGCTCGTCCCGAAATCGAACGCGATCAAAAGAAACTACTCGCTTACATGGCCGGAAGAAATCATCGGTGCGGCGGTATTTCTGGGAAGTTTTCTGGCTGTTCGCGGAGTTTACTCGCTGGTTCCTTTCCTCATGGCGCTGGGCTGCGCCTCCGTGACGACATTTCTCGCCCTAAAAACGTGGCGTTTGTTCAAAGATAAGGAGCCGGTCTTTTACAAGTTCGTCCTGAAAGCGTCCGGCAAAATTCGCGTGGCCGGCTGGGTGTTTGCCAGCTGTGCCGTGTTATGGATCGGCCTGAACGCCCATTGTGGTTTCATCCGTTTCCATGAACTCCAGGGCGACCACGCTTTTGGAGCGCTTCACGTTGCAGACGAGCTCGCGCTGGCCCAATTGAATCCCGACCGCTGGCTCAGTCCGTCTGATCGGCAGGCGATTGTCGATGGTAAGAAACATTTTCGGGCGGTCCTCGATTTCGGTTTGTTCCGAAGCAGCGACGCGCTGGCAAAGCTGGCTTGGTTTGAATACTTAAGTGGGGCGGCCGAAAAATCGGTCGGGCTGCTGGAAAAAGCCGCCGCCGTTCAACGTGGGGAGGGCAAAGCGCTCAGCCTTTATTATCGCGGCGCGATTCTGAATCGGTTAGGCCAGTTCGAGCAAGCCAGCGTCTCGCTCGATCAGGCGCTGGCCGCGCGCGACGATCTGATCCTAGCCCGCCAGGAAAAGGGTGAATCGCTCTGGCAACTCGGACGTAAAACGGAAGCGCTCGCGACTTGGTCGGACGCTGTGCGCCGCAACCCCAACCTCGCTTTAGCGGCGAACGAGCTCGCTGGCGCCGAGCGTTCCATGGGCCGCGTCGAAGAAGCCGCCGCGCACGAACTGCAAGCCGATCAATCCACTCCCGATAATCCCTATTTCCACTGGATGCTCGCCCAACGCCTTCAGTCCCTTGGCATGACCGATCTCGCCCAAAAACATTTCCAACGTGGACAACCGTAGGGGTGACAAGTGACAGCCATTTCCGACCGGCAAAAATCTAACCACGAATGGGACACTGATGAACACCAATTAAGACGAATTCTTGTTATTCGTGTCCTGGTCGACGTCGCGCGCGGAATGGTTTGGGCTTTCGATGAATGCTTTGATCAGCGGCTACGGGTCGGGATTGCTGCTGCCGTATCGGGCGCTTTCCCGGCTTACCCTTAACCGAAATGGCCGGCTCGGCCGTTATCGTGATCCTAACCAAATCGTCCGTGTTTAATCCGAGCGCACCGGCCAGGCCCGGAGAAAGATCGGCGACGCGCCCGGTGGCCGCGTCGGGAC
>CAWJXB010000002.1:0-155634 GCA_963846775.1 uncultured Verrucomicrobiae bacterium
ACTGCGCAATGTGCGTTACTCTCTGGATCCACGAACGATAACAGGTTAACAGACCACAAACTGGCGATTGCGTTCATGAATAATCTCCTCTCACTCAACGAAATCATAAAGTTGCGCGAGTCAGCCAAAGTGAAGCCATTCGGCTTTTGGACGAATTGTAGCTGCTCCTCACAAAGCCGGCGCCACTCAGCTCACGTTCGCCGATCCGGGGCGATTGCCCTACGTGCCCTGCGATTACTGCATTCCCGTTGCAGCGCCACTGCAACGGCGTTGCAGAATTGGGTCAATTCTCGAGCGGAGCGTAGTCGCAGGTCTCACCGAAGGCTGGTTGGTTTGGAACGCGCTCTGAAGGGCTTCATCGGAAGGGATCTGATAATCGAGGAGGGCAGTGCGAATATCAGTCGCGACTAAGTGTGATCGACTTGCCTTGCGCGCCTGATAACGGGCTTCTTCGACGGTGGCCGCTATCGCCGGCAGACGCATTTTGCAAGTGAGCGCGTAACCCACAACCATTCTGACAAAATCAGGATGCGGAGCGGCGCCGGCCGTCTTCCACTTCTGCTCACATGTGTTCCACCTCATACCCAATAATTTTGCTGCGACCGTTTCCAAGTCCTTCTTTGTCGGTGTCACCGTCAGTCTCTTGTAGCGCTTCACCCGATGCTCAAGCTGTTCACTGGTCCAGCCCGTTCGCTCTTCCACCCGAGCTTTTCCGTGAAGGGACAACGTTTTCTTCTTAAACTGCCAGAGAGGGGACTCGAACCCCTACGGATTTCTCCACCAGATCCTAAGTCTGGCGCGTCTGCCAATTCCGCCACCCTGGCATCCTTGATTCCGAGGAACTCATCTCACCACGTTTTTCCCGCCGCCTAAGCGCACCATCGCCTGCTGCTCGTCGAAAAAGAGTCTTAGATCGCTCTTCGCACCGCACACTGCATTCGGAAGCCAAGCATAAGGCACGGAAATGTTTCGTCTCCGGAAATTCGGTACTGCACGGCTTATTTTGTGAAGAAATTAGCGATGCGCGAGAGTTTTTTACGTGGACAGGTCAGGAACCTAGATGCTGGCGCCAAAAAAGACTCACTTCTAGCACAAAAGCGCGCCCTGGGGCTTCACAACGAGAGGCCATCCACTCAGGCGCGCCAGATTTCCAGTCGTGTTTAGCTGCGGGGATGTACGAAAATTGCAATCGCGGCGATCGCGAAAATTGCCGGGAAGATGGCGCGACAGCAGCGATCGATTTTTTTGGCGAGAGCGGTTTGCTGGTTGTTGTCGAGAATCGTGGTCACCAAAACCTCAATCAGCGAAAAGAAAACAAGTAACGTGCTGATCAGGAAAAAGACATCGAGGCGCGTCATGTAAGGCAAGCGGGGCAGTTGGGTGTCAACAGTAAAACGATACGCGATGAGCGTGAGCATTGACGTCACGGCGATGCTGAACTGAGTGTTCGAGTTCGTTGGATCAGTCCAGAAAACGCACCACGACATCATCACGATCAAGACGAGTGGAAAAATCACTTTCAAGATGTAATTCTGCACGTTTCGCGTGGCCGTGAATTCGAAGGCGTAACCTGAATACTCGAAGCCTGGCGCAAGCGCGTAGTTGAGCGACTTAGTGTTCCAGCTTTTGATCGTCCAGTCCGGTAGCGTGATCGACGGCGCGATACCGCCAGCTTGCTTGAGCCCGTTGTCGATCCAATCCTGATCTGGGACGAATTGGACTTCGTCAACCCGATAACGAACCGCGACGAACTGAAGCCGGAACGTTTGCCGGTCGAACGGGAATGATCGCAACCGCAATGGCTGAGTAAACGCTCCAGCATAACGCTGGCGATAAGTCACTCGTCCATCGGGCTCGACCTCGACCAAGTCCGGGAACTTCCGAGTTACGGAGTTTGTTTCATTCACGACGGCGATCCGCGGATGCCAAACCTGTTCCAGCGGGTAGCGCACAATCCCGTTTCCGGTGTGTGTCAAACGCGGATCCTTCCAGCGCAGCACAACAGCGACCTCAGCAGTGAAGTTTTGCTGCGCGCTATCGATGCTAGTGATATCTACCATCCAAATCCCCACGGAAACGCGAGTCGGCCCCGCCTCCGCCTGCGGCCGCTCGATCAAAACGGGCGCTTCCGCGCTGCGCGCGAGTTGGATCGACATCGCCACAAAAACAACAACAAGGATTCGCTTCATCAGTTCCTTGCGGTCAGGTTCTCTTTCAGAATCCGTTCAACTTCTCGAATCGCCTGGGGATTATATTGTGCGCCGTGATCTGAAGGGACGATCAACTCCGACTGCGCCCCTGCGAGATGCGAGCTCCAGTACGGAACTATTCCATCGGAACTGTTCGGCGTGTCGCCCCGGCCGCGGTCTCCCATGATCGAGTGATACGGAATGCCGGGGGTTATGGGACGTTTGTTTACCGCGAGCACAAACCGGTCGTTAGGCTCGAGCGTGTCGACACTGTTCGGCATGCGTTTGAACGTCGCGGCGGTGGGATCGGCGACCAGAAGCGGTTTCATTTCCTGATAAATCGGGGTGAAAAGCCCGGGAGTTCTGACGAGACCTGAACCGATTCGCCCAAGCCACCCAGAGGCCAGTTTGCTGCCGCGATGCGGCGTTGATATGAATACTACTCTTTGAACATCCGGGCGATGATTAAACACCAGTGCCTCTTCCAGAAGTTTGCGCGTGTCGGTTGGGAGTGGCGTTTTGGCCGGAGACGTTCCAAAAAAATCGCGCCAAATCTTGTCGCCCGCGTTGGTGATCATTAATCGGCAAATCATTCCGCCCATGCTGTGGCCGATGAGCACGACGCGCTTGTGGTTGGGAAACGTGCGGTCCATTCCATCGAGATCTTGGCGGAAGAGAGCGGCTGAATATGGATACGGATAACCGCTGGGGTAACTGAAGAACCAGAACTGGTAATGCTCCCTGATCCAGGCGTCATTCCGGAGCGTGTCGATCATTGGGACCCAGCTCGCACCGGTTTCTTGTAATCCGTGAACGAAAATCACGGGTGTCCGCGCGGGATCGAATTGCTGCAGGCGAGTTAACCGCGTTGTGTCTGCGTATTTTTGCGGGTTCATCAGTCGAGAGAATCCGAGTCGCTCCGGCCGCTCTCGCGCGATGAACATCGCGGTTGGCGCGCTAAGATCGACGGCCAGCGGAAAAGTTCGTTTGCCAATTGCGACCCGCTCCGCCTTCATCGGATCGACAAACTCCAATGCGGCTCGCTTACTGGAAAATTTCACTACTGCAGTGGCCGGCGCGTAAACACGACGAAGCTTAAACTGTTCACGAGACTGCGGGTTTTCTGTGCGGCTGATCGCAACCAGCGGCGCGCCGAGTCCGCTGACTGGCGCGCGCGTTTTGAAAAATTTCCCACTGATCTTCAAACTGTCGGTCGGGAACAGATCGTATCGACTCGGATTATGTTCTGGATCGATTGCTTTCGGAGTACTCAGCAGGAAGCTTCCCTGATTCGTCGCAACGGTCACTCGCCTGCCGCCACGGTTGGAGGTTGGCGCGCTTTACGTTTTCGACCACGCGCGCGACGGAGAAGTTGTAGATGTTCAAGGCGGACGAATCGTCAGGCCGCTGCTCCAAAATATTGAGCGATAGTTTAGCGGCCGAAAGATCGTTGCCTAAGGCGAGCAGAGGTTGTTCTCGTTCCGCGACGAACAAGCGCTGCCTTGCAGCTTGAAGTTGTTGGTCACTCGCGGTCGCAGTCGGAAGGTGCGCTCGCGTTTCCTTTACCGTCGCGAGATGCGCGCAACCGCAGCAGGCGAAAACCGCGGCCCCGGCAAAGACCATTTGGGCTCGCCGGAACCTTTTGAGCCCTGAGTGCCGTGATTTCATTGAAATTCAATGGCCGGTCGAGATTGATTCATCGGCCATTTCTTTCTCAAGCTTTTGAGGACCGAAATTTCAGATAATCTGTTTATCGAGCGTGCGTGGCAGCTTCTTCGATCAGGGCCGCGACTTCCTTCGGCCTCGAGACGTAAACAGCGTGACTGGCGCCCGAGACTTCGACCTTATGGCTATTGGCTCGCTCGGCATACCACCGCTCCAAGTCCGGATTGATGGCTCGATCTTTCGTCGCTACCAACATCCAACTCGGTTTGCTTCTCCACGCCGCTGTCGTGATCACAGCTTTGAAATTGTCAGCTAAGTTGAACACCTGCGATCGAGCCATGAAAGCCGCCTGCTCGGCAGAAAGGTCGGCGGCGAAGTACCTCCTGAAACTGCGCGGGGTCAATGTAAGTAAAACCGTCTGCCGTCTTCTTTATTGCACCAGACTTGCTGAGGTCACTTGGGAAACGCTTTCCATCGTCGGCCTCATTCTCTCCCGCATCCGGCATGTGGGCCGCGATGTAGACTAAACCAACAACCGATGGATCCGTTCCCGCTTCGGTGATTACGGCGCCGCCATAACTGTGAGCCACAAGAATGCATGGTCCATCTTGCACAGCGAGAATGCGCTTCGTCGCTGCCACATCTTCTTTGAACGATGTCTCAGGCTCCTGGACGATACTCACCTTGTAACCATCTTTGACCAGAATTTCGTTAACGCCCTTCCATCCCGAGCCATCTGCCCAGGCACCGTGAACGAGAACAATATTCCGCACGCGCCCCTTTTCGCTCTGCGCTGAAAGCGTGCAGCAGCAGGTCAACAGCAATAGTACGATGCAGAGAGACTGAGAAATTCGCCGTATTGTAATTTTCATTGTTTTGTTCCTTCTTCCCCACCATATCGACCAGGAAAACTAAAGCTCCTCCGAAGCTTATTTCGGCGCCTCCGGCCGCGGTGGTTTCGGGCCGAATGCCCTGGCTGTGTCGCGCTGGGACCGGTCTGTCCGGGAGAGTGCGCGCTGCCGCGCCAACTCTGCCGCGCCTTGTTCGCGGTAGGTCGCGCTTGTTAGCGACGCGAGAAAGGCGACAAGATCGTCAATATCATTCTCATTCAGGGCGAGCGGCTGGATGTCTTCATCAATCCAGGGATTGTGCAAACCGTCGCCTTTGTTGTAGTGGTCGATCACGTCCCAAAGTGTCTCTTGTGAGCCGTCGTGGAAGTAAGGCCCGGTCACCAGCACGTTCCTCAGATCCGGCGTCTTAAACGAGGCAATGTCCTTCTCTTTTTTTGTGATGAGATAGCGGCCTAGGACCGACATGTCGTACTGAATGGCGGCGTGATCGATGGCCGCAGTATCGCCCGATTTGATGAGCTGCTCGGCTTGGCCCGCCAACGCGACGACGTTGTGTCGGGTAATCCCGATGCCGATGTTGTGAAAATCGTTGTCAGTGAAGAGAGTGACGTCTCGTTTCGTTTCCCTTAGCGCATGGCACTTGTTGCAAAGCGCCTGCGTATTGAACAGCTCCCAGCCGCGCTTGGCGGAAGCGTCAATCGCGTTGGTGTCGCCGGCGATGAAATGATCGAACGGAGAATCAAAAGATACCTGGGTGCGTTCATAGGACGCGATGGCGCGCAGAAGATCGGGACCGTTCGGTGGGCGGCCAAAGACGCGCTGGAAAGCCTGTTGGTATTCCTTGACACTCGCGATCTGTGCCACAGCTGCATCCAGGTTTGGATGCCCCATCTCGCTCGGATTAACAATGGGCAACCCCGCTTGGCCCTCAAGCGTTTTAGCGCGGCCGTCCCAGAACTGGGTCTTATTATACAGGGCGTTCAGAATCGTGGGCGCATTGCGCTGACCAACCCGGCCTTTTATACCGACGGAGGTGGGTTTCCTGTCGGTGAAGGCGAGTTCTGGATTATGGCAGGTGCGGCACGAAACGGTGCCGTCAGCCGATAGACGGCGTTCGAAGAAAAGTTTCTGACCCAGGGAGACTTTCTCGGGGGTCTGCGGATTGTCTGCCGGAATTGTCTCTCGAGTCAGCTCCACCGGCACGCCCACCTGTTGAAGCGACCTGGGCCGTGCCAAGGGATCCTCTTCCGGATCTGACCCTTCCTTCGAGCCCGCCCTTTGGCCCGACCGCACACAGCTGGAATTCAGCGTGGCGATCCCTGCGATGATTACACTAAGGATCAAAACAGTTTTCACTTATTGTGCGCTTCGCGATTCGGTTCCACCTCGCTCGGGCCAGATGTATTGGAAGACAAGTCCGGTAATGACAAGACCGAAGAGGATTCCAACAACACGATTGCGGACGTTATCAAGATCGGTATCGGGCGCGTAACCCTGGAAAACGCTGTAGAAGAAAGCGAATGCGAGTTGCAGCCCGGCATAACTGATCCGCTCGCTTCCGGCCGCGACCCAGCCCGCGATGGCCGAGGCACACGCGACGAGAACAACGAGCGATGCGATCGTTTCCATGTGCGGCATCAGGAAAACGATGGAGAAAAGGGCGAGCGCTCCGCCAATCACGCAGCCTACGAATCGCAGAGTTCCCTTGTAGAGCGTTGCCTCCGTGCTCTCGAGCGCGATGAACGTGCAGGTGATAAACGCCGTGTGGATTCCCGACCAGTCGATCGCCTCATAAACGATGTAGCAGAACATCGCGGCGAAAGTGACTTTGAGGGCGAAATGCGCGTGCGCTGGGTTCGTGAACGCGTCCGGCTTGAATAAATGATGCCCGTCCGGTCGACGACTCGCCGTGGAGAGCTCGGACTTCGGTTTCGGCCGAGATGCCGCGGCTTTCGGCGTGTCCGGCAAAAACAACAAGTTCAGGACGACGGTGAGCGCGATGGCGTACACGAGCGCCACCCATAACCACAGAAGATCACGAACCAATACTTCCGGTGAGGGAATCGCTTCGCCAACGGATTGCGAGACCGCGATGATAAAACCGAGAAGAAATCCAAGCTGCCCGAGTCACAAGAATACGCGACAACCACATTCCGAGAAACAGCGTGATTGCCATTCCGGGAACCCGCAGTTCCGGATAACCATAAGTGAACTTGTAAAGCAGGAGAGTGACGCCGATGCCAATGGTCAAAACAATAATTCCACCGACTCCGGTAATTGCCGTGAGTCGCTTGCTCTCCTTAGAAACGAAGAAAATCATGTAGGCGCTGGTAGCCAGCTCCGGAACTTGAAGCGCCATCGAAATGATGACGCACAAAACCGCGCCTGCGACGATGATGGCTGTTCGGATTTCGCGCGTGTGTGTCGGCGCCAGTTCGCGTTTCAACCAGCCAAACCAATCCGAATCACCCGGGTCCGAGCCGGACTGGCGGAATGTTTCGAGGAATGTCTCGCTCATGGAATTATTTCCGCGGCGGACCTTTGATGATTGCGACCGCCGACGCGCCCATTCGAAAAAGATCCTGGTCGGGATTTTCGACTTCGATGCGAACCGGGAACCGTTGCGCGACGCGCACCCAGTTCAGTTCGCGTTTAACATAAGGAACTCCCGACTGGCGGTAGGTCGATCTCGCCTTCGGGCTTCACCGCCCATCCAATTCCCTGCACTTTTCCGCGAAAGCGTTGGTTAGGCGCAGACGAGAGATAAACGATCGCTTCGCTGCCCGGAGCCATATGTCGAATCTCGGCTTCGCGAAAATTTGCAATCACATACCATTTGCTCGTATCCAGCAACGAGAAGACGGGAACCCCGGCGGTAACATGAGCGCCCGCCGAAATGTTGAGATTGATGACCCGTCCGGAGAAAGGTGCGATGACCTTGCAGTAGGAGAGATGGAGTTCCTCGAGGTTGATGGTCGCGATCGCGCCCTGGCGCTGAGCTTGCAGGGTTGTTACTGCGGTTCGGGCTTTGTCGACAGTCGTCGGCGGTGGTAAAGCCGTTGGGCAGGAGTGGTTCCAGGCGCTGCAAGGTGCTATGGGCTTGTGCGAGCTGTTGATCCAGAGTGGCCAGTTCAGCTTTAGCCTTTTCCAGGATGAGTCTGTAATCCTCCGGGTCGATTTCGAAAAGCACGTCGCCTTTCTTTACCGCCTGGTTATCCTGAACATTCAGGTTAAGAATTTGACCCGCCACACGCGGCGCAATGCCCACCACATTGGCGCGGGCAGCCGCATCATCAGTGCGCGGGTGTCGCTCGATGATTCCCCAAACGTAGAGCGTGATCAGCACCGCGCTCGCGACGATGATCAGAGTTACGACCCGGCGGATGAATTTTCGCGCCACGGCATTGTGGTCCGCCTGCGTGATGACGCTTTCTCCAGGTGTGGCGGGTCGATGCATGTCAATTTTGGTAGAACAAGAATCCAGGTCGTAAACGTGAAGATGATCATGAGACACGAATAGATGAGCGGGGCCGGACCGAGGTAGGATTTCAAGTTGCTGGACTGCACAATCCAATGCGCAATCAGCGTTAACATCAGGCCGCTGACGATGCAGACCATCCACGCCGGAAAATAGGAACCGAGAATATCGACAGTCGGTGAATGATGGCTGAACAATTGCACCGCGAGGAAAACGACAACGAGGAGGGCAGCACCGACGGCCACAATCTTGAAAATCCGGCTTTTCATCTTTCCAAAGGTCTAACCGGTCTGCCTCCATGCGCGGCAGGCCGAGCCAGATCGCCAGTGCTCAATGCAAGCGCGCTCGCCGCTGTGTAAATTGATGCCTGTGTGTCGTGACTGACGCTGCGCGCCGACGCCAGATTGCGCTGCGCGCTAACGATCTCCGGATAAGTGCTAAGCCCGTTCTTGTAAGATTCAAGCACTGCGTCAAACGCGTCTTGGGATGCAGCCAAAAGCTTGGCCGCGGAATCCTGCTTGCGAAGTGCTGTCTTAAAGTCGGTGTAGGCTTTCCAAACTTCGCGCACCGCCGCATCGCGAGCTCCGGCCAGTTCATTTTCGGCCGCCCGCAGTGCGGCTTGAGCCATGTCCACCTGGCGTTGTCGAGCGAAGCCATCAAAGATCGGCAGTTCCATCGTAAGGAAAGCGCCGAAGGTGGGCCTGGTATCGCCGAAATATGGCGAATTTTTGATGCTGACATCGAGCTCGGTCTCGCTGCCGTGAGCGGAAAAGGCAACTTTCGGGTAGTACTCCGCCCGAACTTTGCGGACTTCATTTTCGCTGGCGTGGACATTGGCCAGCTTGGCCACAAGATCGGGTCGTTGGGACAAGGCTTGTTCTATCAATTCGTTAACCGAACGGTCAGCTTCAGCGAACGACGACCTTTGGCTCAGGTCGGCGACCTTGAGGGGAACGGTTGGTAGAATTCCGATGCTTTCGACGAGTGCCACTCTCGCGTCGCTCTCGACACTCGTTGTAGCCTCTACGTCAAAGGCAGTCTGTGCGGTTTGCTGCTGCGCCTGGAGAAGTTCCGGTCTGGTCGCGAGTCCGTTATCAACCCGGGCTTGCACAGCCCGCTCAACCGTTTGCGCCGCCTCCAGCGCACTTTGGCTGACGAGAACCTGTTGTCGTGCGGTGCCGAGCTTGTAGAACCGGTCCGTGACCTCAAACACAATCTTTTGATGGGTGCCGTTGAAGCCGACGTTTGCCATCATCAAGCGCTCTCTCGCCGCCCTAACGCCGGCCGTGCGCTCGCCAAAATCCAGCAAAAGCCATTTCGCGTTCAGCTCTGCTCGATATACGCGGGATTCGGTCACCAGCGAGCCGCCGCCGGTAACCGTAACATTGTTCAGGCTAGGGTTTGCCAGAAAATTTGGACTCACCTCGAGGCTGGGAAAAGGAATGAATGCTCGGTCATAACCTGCGGCGACGGAAGCTGCCAGATACGGATAGTAGGCGCTCTCGCTCAGGCCAATTGCCGCTGCCGCCTGCCGCGCGCGCTCCCACGCCACGCGAGTCTCGGGATTGTTCCGTTGCGCGATGTCGATCAATTCCGCCAAGCCGTAAACTTTTCGGGGATTGATTGAAACCCGAGGGCCGTCTTGCGCTTCGCTTGAACGATAATTGGCGAGCTCACGTTCGTAATTCGGAAGATTTGGCGGGGCCCAAGGCCTCTCAGAATTTGGCGGGGGATCATTCCGCGCACTCGCGACGCTGATCGCCAAAGATAGTTGGACGAGCCACCACCAAAGGGAGGTTCCATTAGTTTGGAGCCCTCGGTGTTTCAAAAACGTTGTCATTGAATCAATTGAATCTCGAATCGACATCGAACGCGATTGTTAATTGGCTTCGGTAGCGCGTTGGCCACGGTTCGCTTACCGGCTCTGTCCCACTCCTTTCTCAAGCTTTTGCGGACAAACATTTCACAAAATCTTGAAGATCTCTCGCCAAGTTTGGATAGGCGAAACACGCAGTTGGAAAACGCATTCGTCCGCCCTACTGCGTCCAAAAAGAGATGCCGCAGGATCGTCAGGCAGATCGTTACGAAGAACCACGGAATCAGAACGACTTCGGCGCGCAGCCTACGCACAGCGAAATGTCGCCTTCAACATTGGGATCCCGGTCGAAGAAGCGGCGCGGATTAAGAATATTCAACGCGAGAATGTTTACAGTCAAGAAGAACATTTCCGCAATCGGAAAGATGCGGAAGAGCCGATGGATTGGACGCCCGCTAGCATGAATTATTCCTTTTTTGAATGCTACTAGATAGCTTTCACTTCGCTCGGAAGCGTTCCTTGAAGAAGGAACTGGGCGCTTGCGCGTTTCCAGGAAAGCAACCAAGGTCATCGAGCTCGCCGGGCTTAAGTGAGCTGCCAAAGGCCGGCATGTTCGTGCCACCGTTGACGATGCGAATAACCAGATTGTCGCGCGTTAACTTGTCTGCGATGTAGGTCAGATCCGGGCCGCGCCGGCCGCCGTTACCTTGGATGAGGTGGCAGTTCAAACAACCTTTGTCGTGAAACAATCGAGCACCGGTGAAGACCGGGCCGCTTGTAGCTCCTACGACTTTCTCGCTCAGTGGCTGAGCGTCGAAGTTAGGCGACCAGGGCGAGTGCTGACCTTCCCACCAAAGCGCACCAATCATGATCACGGAGAGACACACAACCGCAATCGCCCACGGGCGCCGGGAGGCCGCGCGCTCGCCCTTATGATTCCAAATAGGAACAAAGAGCAGGAAGAAACCGATCAGGATCGGGAATCCGATCATGACATAGCCTTCGATTCTATCCGGGATGAGCGAAAGAAGCCCGAAGTACCAAAGAAGATACCAATCCGGTCGTGGGTTGGCTGCCAGGATGCTTGGATCCGGCGGCTTATCCAAAACCGGAGGCCCGACGAAGAATGCGGCGAGCGCGATCGCGATGATCAGCCCGCGTGACAATAGACATCGCGCCACGGCAAGGTCTGGCCAAAATGGCTTGCCACTTTTCTTGAGCAACTCTTCGTATTCGGCCCGATAGGTCGCAGGATCGACAGGTTTGCCCGCGACCGGTGGCTCGGAAATGCCGTGACGAAAAACAAGCCAGAGATGCAGGCCGATAAAGGCAAACATGATTCCGGGCAGAACGAAAACATGGATGGCGAAGAAGCGACTGAGTGTGGCCCCGCCGATCGTATTACCACCCAGGATAAAGCGAGCCACCCAGTCCCCAATAATCGGAATACGCCCGGCCTGTTCCGCCGCGACTACGACCGACCACACCGCGGTTGAATCCCACCGGAGTAGCTGCCCGGTGAATCCCATTCCGAGAGTAAAAGTCAGTAACAGAATTCCAGTGGTCCAAGTCATCTCGCGCGGAAATTTGTAGGCGCCGAACAAAAACGTCTGCGCCATATGCGCCCCGATCATCAGCACCATCGCCGACGCGCCGAAGTAATGCATGCCGCGCAGGATGCGCCCGAATGGCGCGTTGTTAGTTATGAACAAAAGCGTCTGGTAAGCTTCTGATGACGAGGAAATGTAGGAGAACGCCAGCGCGACACCGGTTGCGATCTGCACGATAAAGGCCACCAGCGTGGCGCTGCCGAAGACGTACCACCATTTCGAATCCTGTGGCGCAATATGTTTCATCGGGGAGAGCAAGACGCCGATGCCGAGCCGATCGTCGAGCCAATTCCAGATTGTTTTGAGTAGCTTGATCACAGCCTGGTGGAAATCGGAACGATCGCCTGCTTCATTTGCACTTCGCCATTTGCAACCCGCACCTCGTAGCGAAATAGCGGGAGCGGCGGCGGACCGGCCGCGACTTTGCCGTCACGGTAGTAGACACCGCCATGACACGGACACATAAAGAGATCCGCGCCTTCCAGCCAACGCACCGGGCACCCGAGATGCGTGCAGTTAGCCGAGAAAGCAATGAAGCTATCCGCGCTGACGCGTCTTAGCCAGACGCCACTCTTTGCCGTGACTGCCGGCCCACGGCAGCGATGAAGGATCTGTCACCGTCACGGCCACCGTTTTGCCGATTTGGAAATCATCCGGTTTGCCGAGCGTGACCCATTCCCGGGGCACCTTCCGAAAAAAGGGCGCGACGATGAATCCGACTAGCGGCACTCCCACAATCGCGGTGCAAAGACCAATCAGGGCGATTGAGAGTTTTTCAAAAAATCGCCGCCGGCTGATCTCCTCCGGCGTTTCAGTTAGCGGCGCAGACGACGATTCAGTGAGACTTGTATTCATGGCGAATTTCCGTGATCCAACCGGCAAGCGCTGCGATGAAGAGGACAACACCGACGAGCCAAACGACCCAGGTGGTGATCAATCCCCAAAAGAGAAAGGCGACTCCCATGGCCAAACCTGCCGGAAAGTAGGTTGGGTGCGGTAGCGGCTCGTCGGGTAGGACCTGCCAACCCGGTGGCACCGTCTCCGAATGTTTCGTAGTTGAGGGTTCGTTAGGCATTTGATTGCTTCCGGTTGTGGTGATGAATGCCAGCGCGCCAGCTGGGCGAGAATTGCGGTCGCGTAAATGGCACACATGGGAACCCACATCAGCAATCCGCCGATCTGTTGATCACGATCACTCGTTAGGCCCCAATCGCTGCGGATCGTGCTAAGTATTCCCAATCGATCGACCGGGTGCATGGTAAACCGGGCAAATCGAAACGGGCGCAAAGGTCAGGATAATGCCGAGCACGCTGCAGGCAGTGCAGGCGGTAAAAAGGTAAACAATTCCGGCGAGCGGTGAAAGCCGTTGCTCTTCGCGCGGCGCGAGCACCTGCCACCAAAACACGCTTCCCATTAACAGAAGCGAGGTCGTTTGGATCGCTGAGACAGTCCTCGACGTTGCCGCTGCGTTACAAAGTGTGGGCGCGTGCCAGAGCCACATCGCACCAACTCCGGCAACCCATCCGATGAGTGGATAAGCAAGATAGAGAACGGAGAGCGAAGTGAAAACGATCGCGGAAGACTTAGCAACAAAAGCGCGGGAACGATGAGAACGAGCAGGATGTGCTGAACCATGTGGCGCTGAAGAGATAACCGTTAGCCAGCGCATTAAACGGTGAGATCAAAGCTAACAGAAATACAACGAGCGCAGCTGCGAAATAGAGCGGCCTGCCTCGCTGCCGAAGGCGAGAAAGTAACCGATGAAGGCAAGCGCGCCTAAGAATCAGAACAATAGAATTCCAGGTCCAGGCGGTAGTAAAGAATTGGTAAGTAGTCATCGAAGAAGTGGAAGGATGTAAACAGTGAGCAGAACAAAAACCCAGACGACATCGACAAAGTGCCAGTAGTAGCCGACAGATTTAAAGGCGGAGTCGAACTTGGAGGAAACGGAATCCCCTTCCCACGCCATCCAGAGAAAGATCAGCAGCACGATCAGACCAAACAACACGTGCAAACCGTGGAACCCGGTCAGGGTGAAGAAGCGTGGTTGAAAACATATTGGTGCTGAGATCGACCCCGCTCTGGAAGAGTTTCCAGTATTCGTTCCCTGACCGACAAGGAAGACTGCGCCGAGCAGGATGGTCAGCGCGAGCCAGCCGAGCATCGAACCACGACGTTGTTTCGTTAGGGCAAGCTCGGATCGCCAAAAGGTGAAGCTGCTCGCGAAAAGACAAACGCTGAACACCAGCGTACGCGGAACATCCAGCTCTTTCGGTCCGGGACCGGGCTGCGGGTGGGCGTAGAAATACAAATAGGCGAGGATAAGGGTGCCGAAGAACCCGACTTCGGAGAAAATGAAGGCGAGGATGCCGATTTGTTGTGATCGGGAAGGAACGCGAGCTGATCGTCGCCAACGATAGGATCCGGCCGATCCGGATTCGCGATATCCCAGAGAGGCCGGCGGCTGTGGATCGGTGGCAGCGCGAGAAAGTTTTCATGCGGCGGCGGTGAAGTGGTCGCCCATTCGAGGGTCCACGCGTCCCAGGGATTATCGCCCGCTATTTTCCGCGGAAGAACGAACTGCGCGAGGTTCCAAACCAAGACCAGCGACGCGGCGCCCATGAAAAACACGCCGAATGGTAGAAACCATGTTCATCCAACCCCAGCCTGGTATGTCCGGGATAGGTAAAGATGCGCCGCGGCATCCCGTAGAAGCCAAGGACATGCTGAATGATGAAGGTCATGTTGAAGCCGATGATCCATCAGCCAGAAGGTCCATTTGCCTAACGACTCCGACATCATCCGGCCGCTCATTTTTGGAAACCAATATGGCAGCGCACCGAGCATCGCGAAGACGATGGCGCCGACAAAGACGAAGTGAAAATGCGCGACGAGGATAGTAGCTATTCTTGGTTTGCCAATCGAGCGCCGCGCTGGCGTGACTAATTCCGGTAATGCCGGCGACAGAGGAATTGGATGAGAAACGCGATGCAAAAGAGCATCGGCACGTCAAACCGGATCCGCCCGCCGACCAGGGTTGCGCTCCAGTTCAATACTTTCACGCCTGTCGGGATGGCGATCAGCATGGACGTGATAATGAAGAACAGGTCCAGTGCCCGACCCATGCCGACGGTGAACATGTGATGGCCCCAGACGAGCGAGCTCAGCACCGCGATCGCGACAGTGGAGGCAGCGACAAACTCGTAGCCGAAGATCGGTTTACGGGAAAAGACCGGAATCATTTCCGAGATCATGCCGAATGCAGGAAGAACCACGATGTAAACTTCCGGATGGCCAAAAGCCCAGAAGATGTGTTGCCAGAGAACGGCTGAACCGCCGCGGAACGGGAGGAAGAAATGTCCATCGAGCTGGCGATCGATCAGGATCATGGCTAGCCCGGCGTTCAATACCGGCAGCGCGATCAGGATGAGGAAAGAGTTAACGAAATTCATCCAGGTAAAGAGCGGCAGCCGGCGCATCGTCATGCCTGGGCGCACGACAGGAGATCACGGTGGCGATGGTGTTGACCGCGAAACTGATCGTGCCAAGACCGAGAACGAAAATCGCAATCGCCCAGTAGTCGACGCCAGGCGATGAGGAATAAGGCGTCTCGCTCAACGGCGCATAGGAGAACCAGCCGACCGCCGGAGCGCCGCCGGCGAGAATACTGAAGTGCAAAAGAATTCCGCCGAATGGCTGGCACCAGATAGCCAAAAGCGTTCAGGCGCGGGAACGCCATGTCACGCGCGCCGATCTGCAACGGCAGGATGTAATTTACGAACCCAAACAACAAGGGCATCGCAACGAGGAAAATCATCGTTGTGCCGTGCATGGTGAAAAGCTGGTTGAACGTGTCGGGCGTAACAAAGTGATTGTTAGGCACGGCCAGCTGCAATCGGATGACAAGCGCTTCGAGTCCTCCCACGATGAGAAAGAACAGGCCGGTCAGCATATAGAGGACGCCGATGCGCTTGTGATCGACCGTGGAGAGCCAGGCCAGCTGATAGTGCCTGCGCTTGGCCGGATCCAGGAACGATGTCCCGGAACTCTGCGATCGTATCCGTGCCGTTCATTTTAGTGTCGAGAGATACGTCGCCAGTTGATCAAGCTGCTCGTCGGTGAAGGTAGAAGTCCGGCATGAGCGCGCCCGGCTTAATGTGCTGCGGACTTTTAACCAAAGCGCGCATGTTGGCCGGCGTGTTATCGATCACGCCGGAAGCCAGTTGTTTGCGGCTCCCGACATGAGTCAGGTCCGGCGCGACGCGTAAATCCGCTCCAGCTACACCGCGGATAGCATGACAGTTGATGCAGGTTGAGGTCTTAAACAGCGCCAGTCCTTTTGCGATAGCATCATTTGTCGGCGACTGGCTTGGTTGTAACTGAGCACGTTGCCATTCTTCGAACTTCGAAGGTTCCTCGGCTACGACCACGATGCGCATCCAGGCATGTTGCGTTCCGCAGAATTCCGAGCACTGGCCGATGTAAATGCCCGGTTTATTCGCTTGTAACCAGATGTGGTTAGGTTGGCCCGGCACATTGCTCATCTTGCGAGTCAGCTTCGGTACCCAGAACTCATGCAGCACATCCGCTGACTCCAGCTGGACCGACAAAGGCTTGCCCGCAGGAATGTGGATTTCGTTAGCCGTGATCACTCCTGAACCGGGGTAATCCACCTGCCACCAGAACTGGTGACCTGTTATCACTAAGTCGGGCGAAGGCGCCGGCGGCGGATCAGCGCGATTCATCGCGCCAAGTGTGATGACGAAAAGAAAGATAACGATCAAAAACGGAATGATCGTCCAGGCGATTTCCACCTTCCGGTTACCGCGGATCTGAGTCGGGTCGGGTTCACCCGCGCGCGTGCGAAAGCGAAAAATCGAGAAAGCGATCGCGCCGGTGACGATGACGAAAATCAGCGCGAAGACCACGCATGAAACAATGCCCAAGTCGTAGATTGCCCGCGCGAGCGGCGACTGCGGATCCAGAGCATTTGAGCTAGGCATGTTCGGGTCTTTACATTTACTTAATTCACCCTTCTCGGCCCATCGGCCGCTGGCTGACCACATCCTCCAGCAGTTAGCGGGTAACCTGTGCGAGCCAGCGATTTCATCGTGATGAGTTCCACCCGGTTGCTGCTTCGGTTGGTACCTCCACCTCGGGCGGCAGTAAAGAACAAAATCGTGCCGGTCCCGGCCGGGCTGCCGCTCCTGTTCTATGTTGGCAATTGCGAAAGATCAGTTCTTCGGAACAAGCCGATTTCGGATGGCAAGGACCTTTACGTGGGCGCGGCCTATATCAACAACCAGTAAGCTCGGCATTCGAGTCGCAACGGCAATTGCGGCAACCACCAAGATCCGGATGATTGTCACTAACGAGCAGCTCTGCGAAACGCGATTCGTAAGAATCACATGTCGGGCAACTGCCATCCGCCTCAATCCATTCCGGATGCTGCGCGCGAAGCGCGTAATGAATCTCGCGCTGAAGCTTCGCGTAACCCGGAACTTCGGCAACGAGGATTGAAGAATGCGTTGTGTTCATGATAACGACTGGTTCGCCGCAAAGTGAAACGAGCTTTTCGGCGAGGGCGCCGAAAACGACACGCGAGGCGCGTGTGCTCCCCAGACGTTTTCGCGCTGTGGAACCGGGCTGAAGATCCGATTCCAACTAGTTCCCGAATTAAAGATCGACATGTTCAACACCAGCATCGGATCGCCGGACCGCCTGCTGGCGGCAGCCCGTTCAACCGAGGCCAGGCGTCGCAACGAAACAGGCACATGAACAGGCTGGGCGATCCAGCCAGTTCCGCCAAACTGGCTGCCCTCTGGGCGCGCTTCGCGCGGATCGTGCCAATAGCGTCGCCGTTGAAACCATTTCCGTAGCTTTGCGAGGTTGGTTTGCTTCAGGTTTGTCGTTTTCATCTTTGTGTCTCCTTTTAGTGGTAAAGAAGGAATCCTCCGAGGATGCCTAGCAACACGCCGATTAACGGGCTAAGCAGGGCGAACCAGAGCGAGAAGTCCCACTCAAGTCCGAGCCGGACTGACAGTCTTGCTGCATATTTTGTTCTCGCGATCATGACTGTTTCCTTTCCAAGGCTCCGTTTCCGTTGCTGACCCGAAGGGCGATTTTTCCGCGAGTGTGGCCGGATTGACTAAGCTTGTGCGCTCGGCGCGCTTCGCTCAGGGGAAGGATGCGATCGATGATCGGAGCGAGTTTCCCGAGTCGATGATCTTCGCGATTTCCGCGAGCTGCGCGCCGTTCGGTTGCGCGCCGAGGAGCGCAGCCCGGACGCCGAGTTCTTCGGTTTTCGCTTCCGAAGGCGGCTGGACTAAGGAAACGAGATTGCCTCCATTTTTCAAAACCGACCAGGAGCGTTCCTGCGTTTCGCCGCCAAGCGTGTCGAGGACGATGTCGATGTTGCGCGCGACGTCTTCGAATCGCTGTTGCGTGTAATCGATCGGTTCATCCACTTCGAGCTTTCGGAGCAAGTCCTGATTCTTGGTCGAGGCCGTAGCGAAAACGTAGGCACCTTTCCATTTTGCGAGTTGCACGGCAAAATGACCAACTCCGCCACTGCCGGCATGAATCAACACGCGCTGTCCCGGCTGCAATTGCGCCGTATCGAACAACGATTGCCACGCGGTCAGCGCAGCCAAAGGCACGGCCGCTGCGCGGATGTGATGAAGCGAGTTCGGTTTGAGTGCGAGTTCTGATTCGCGAACGACGATGTAATCTGCGTAGGCGCCGTTGCGGGTTGGATCGGGCAGGCTGTAAACCTCATCGCCTTTTTTGAAGCGTCCGGCAGCTGCCGGACGTGGCCCGACTTCTTCCACCACGCCCGACAAATCCCATCCAAGAATGAGCGGGAATTTATGAGGCCAAAAGTCTTTCATCTCCCCTTCACGAACTTTCCAATCGATCGGGTTCACTCCGGCAGCGTGAACTCGGACGAAAACTTCATCGGCTTGTGGCTCCGGACGCGGCGCATCTTCGTAGTGCAAGACTTCTGTTCCGCCGTAGTTGTGAATTCGAATTGCTTTCATGGTTTGCGATGTCGTTTGAGCCGAAACGCCTGTGTGTCTGGTGATTGCTTCAAGTGTTCTGGTCATAACGCTGATTGCGCAGGCGCGAACGCCAAACGCAGTTTTCGTTGCGCGTGCCCGAGAATTTCCGCGCCGCGTTGCCATTCAGCGACGAACTTGCGCTCGCCAATCTGAATAGGCTGGTTCGCTTGGCGCGCCGTAGCCTCATGCCAGTCCGGCTCGGACCGAAGGCGGCTCGATCTCGGGATCATGTGACGCTCAATCGCTTTGATGGTTCTACTCATGATTTTGTCCCTTTGTTTGTGTTCGTTAGGCCATCCGATGGTTAATTGATGAACCGAGAGACTCGCGCTGATTGATCGGCGCAGTTGCTGATCTAACGCGCGCCTCAAGAATTCCGGCGAAGGCCGATCTGACGCTCCCGAACACCACGCCCCAAAGGATCGTAACGAAGACCGCCAGCCCGATACCGACCGGACTCATCAGAGCGTGAAACAAGAGAATGTTCACGATGATCGGTCCGAGAATCGTGAGTGCGAGCGGCACGTAGCGATTGATCAGAAGCAACGCGCCCGAAATCACCTGAAGCCCAGAGACGACCAGGAGATATTTCGTGACGAACATCGCTCCGAGGAATTGTCCCGCGACTCCGCTCGGCGGAGGCATCGGAATGAAATGAAGAAATCCATTCAGACCGAAGACCAAAAAGATGAAACCCAACAGCAACCGACTGATGTGAGTTAAGATTTTCATACCGATATGATCGGTCCGGTGTGTCGATCTTGGGAAAGACCATGTTTCTTGCCTCACCATAACTAACAGGCATACTGCTTCTCAGCCGTGGAACTCAGGCACTTGCGCTATTTCGTGGCCGTGGCCGAGATCGAAAACGTCTCGCGCGCGGCGCTGAAGCTGCATGTCTCGCAGCCTGCGCTCAGCCGACAAATCCGCGATCTCGAAGACGAACTTGGATTCTGCCTGCTTGAACGCACGGCCAAGTCAGTTCGGTTAACCGACGCAGGCCGGGCGTTCCTCGACAATGCGCGCGCGTTATTGCAAAACGCGGACGAAGCCGTCACCAAAGCGCGCGCGGTTGCAAGCGCAGAGCCTACCGAACTCCACGTCGGCTACTCACCGACGCCAACCGCCGAAATTCTGCCGAAAATCTTACGGGCATTTCAGCGGGCGATGCCGAACGCGCACGTCAGATTGCACGATTGGAGCAACAAAGACATTCTCGAAGGGATACGCGATGGCCGGCTTCAACTCGGATTGATCGTTCCTCCCGCGAAGGCGAGCGCGCTGCCGGACTTACGATATGAGGAATTGTTTCACGAACGCGTTTGCGTAGCGGTGGCCCCGCAGCATCCGTTCGCCCGGCGTCGCGCTGTTCCGCTGGCCGAGATTGCGGCCGAACCGTTGATTGGCCTCACCCGCGAAGATTATCCGAGTTACTATGATCTTCTCTCGATCGTCTTCTCGAAGTCGAAACAGAAACCGCGGGTGATCGAGGAATACGACAGTTTTACCGGCATTATTTCGGCCGTCGAAGCGGGAACCGGGGTCGCCATTGGTGCGGACACTTTGGGTCACAGTTTCGGAAACCGAGTAAAGGTTTTGCACATCACTCCTGAGCCGAAACCAATCTCGGTCGGCATCGTCGGGGCAAAAGGTCGACTCAGCCCAGCCGCGGAAAAATTCTGGCAATGCGCCAAAGAAGCGGCGTCAGCAAGCGTGAAATGAAATCAGCTAGGTACTTTACGTCGTATACTCTGGCTTTTGTACAGTGTCGCTTCTTGACCGCGAATGAACCTCCTTGGCGCAAAGCTTCCGCCTTCGCCGAGCCTTGGACGGGCACGCCCACTAAACTCCCTTAAATTGGAATTTGTTAATTCTCAGCGAGCGAATTCTCGACTCGAGAGTTGTCCGAGAACTGCGTCGGGCTGCCGCCTTTCATATTCCCAACCTTTCTCCTGCGCAGATTTGAAATTGTAGACGCCAGGGGCAGCTCGCGCCAGTCGCAACTAAGCCTTTGAGTCGTTGGGCTGAAAGCGGATGTATCGAACTCTGGCGCGTCTGTCTACTAGGATTTGTGCTAGAATGAGCGCTCTTCTACTCGCCATTCGTGTTCAGGTCGATTTCTCGAAAAACTCGCGATGTCCTCTCGTAAAACGACTATGTTTTGAAACGTAAAGCGACGTCTCGAAAATGGCGATTTGGGATTCCTAAGTCTGGCGCGTCTGCCAATTCCGCCACCCTGGCCGGTCGATTGTCGATCTTAGATTTCCGGTACACGATTGCAAATTGCGAATGCGATCTTCATTGCAAAACGGTATCGAAGCGCTTCGTCGGTTGCTACAGTTCGTGAGTAGGATTTTCCACTACCACTGAAGAGGGATCGCCCGTCTCTCTTCGGACACAACGTAGCGTTGTCACCTAGTAGTGTTCGGCGGCGAAGACCGATTCCGGATCGCGTCCGGAAACTTTGCCCACGGCGATCCACCCAATGCGACTGATCAGCGCGCCGATCAAAAAGGAAACAGCTGCGAACGGAACCATTCCGAAAAATCGCAGAACGATTGCAAGCGGGCCATTTAGAACTTCGCCGATGCGAATCAGCCAGCCCGAGCCATGCTCGTGGATGGCGCGATCGGCAACGCCGTGTTTGTCGAGGCTGATCCAAATGAGAAGCGCCGTCTCAACACCGGCCGCATAAAAGCCGAGAAAGTTGAGCGCGGGGATTCGATGACCCAGTAATTCCAGGACGGCAGCGGCAGATCCTAATCCCGCCGTCCCGAAATGAATCGGCAATAACGTCCGATGTAAGAACCACGCAGGAATCGCGGTCGCGCCGATAAGGACGCCGGTGTAAGTCGCAAGCAACGTTCCGAAGATTGCTGCGCCAAAAATTAAACTGCCGGCGGCGATCCGCAGAAGTTGATCGATTGCGCCGGGGAAAATCTGATGAACGTGCAATTCGAGCGCGATCAAACCCGGAACGACACACGCGCCGAATGCGGAAAGAATCCAGGCGCCCATCGACATCGCCGAGCGATGTTTGAAAACGCGTAGCATGTTCAGGAACAGACGCGGACGTCCAAGATCCATGATCAGCAAGAATAGGCGAAAGGACCGCTCCGGCGATTGCTGCGATCCACATCGCGCCGCGCGCAATTCCGACACTGGCCGCGAGCGAAGGATCGGCATGGTGAAACATCGCCGCGCCAAGTGCGATCACCGCTGACATCCCCGCCATTCCACCAAAGAAGAAATAGAGCGGAATTTCCCACGTCCAGACCGGCGGCTTCACAACCGGTTGGCCGTAGTAACCGGGCTTTCTCGGAATGGGCCCGCCGGCAACATCGACACCTTTGCCCGTAACGACGCCATCTTTCCACGCTTGCTCGCGCAGTTGGTCTAAGCGTTTCTCGGAGGTCATGAGAAGAATGCGAATGCCACGAGCGTCGCGATGATCGATGCGATTGCTGTCGCGAACGCCGCCATCCAGGCTGACTTCAAATAAATGGTTGGGACCTGTGGCTTTGGTGGAAGACCGTAGGCTTCCGGTTCCCCGAAGATCAGAAAGAACGCGTGAATGCCGCGCACCGATGTTTCGATCGGATCGTAAAGCTGCGCGTCGGCGCAACCATTTTGCTTCAGATGGTGGACGCGCTCAGTCGCGCGCGCGCGCAAATCATCGAGACGACCAAAGACGATCGACTCAGTCGGACATACTTTGGCGCATGCCGGAACCAGTCCGCTCTTTTGTCGATCGTAACAAAACGTGCATTTGAACGCGCCGCCGTGATCCGGCAACGGCGCGGGTCGCCGATCGATCACGCCAAACGGACACGACACCACACAGTAGCCGCAGCCGTTGCAAACGTCATTTTGCACCAGCACCGAACCGACTTCCGTGCGTACGATCGACCCGGTCGGACATGCTTCGAGACAGCCGGCTTCCTCGCAATGTTTGCAAACGTCCGATAGGAAGACCCAGCGAAATGGATCATCCGCGTCCGGTCCGTGCCGGACTGGCGGTGAGGCTACGTCGGACAAGTCTGATTTCTGACCTCTGACTTCTGACTTCTGATTTCCCAAGCCCATCGGCCCCGTGATCTGATTTCCTTTCGCTCGGTCTTGTTCCAGGAACATGACATGGCGCCAGGTCGAGGCGCCGAGATGTCCGGTGTTGTCGTAGGAATTTCCCGACCAAACGAAGCCGTCGTCCGGCACGTGATTCCATTCCTTACAAGCGACTTCGCAAGCTTTGCAGCCAATGCAAACACTCGGATCGGTGAAGAACCCAACTTCGACATGATCCTGCACGTAGGAATGTTTCCGCTGGTTCGTGCTCAGGAGTCCTTCGCCGATCATGGATGGACGTTGAAGTGTTGAAGCGCTGCAGCGTTACACCGGGTTAACGATTCAACGGTTGAACGATTTAACGGGTTCACTCGGCCTTTCCGTGTTGACCGTGACCACCGCCTTTCGGGCCCGCCGATTCGCCCGGCGGTGGTTGTTCCGGATGCAGATTTGGCGGGCCGCCAGCCGGCACATATTTTTTGATCCATTCCTGGAAGGCAGGTCCGCGCGGCAATCGACCCGGCACAATGTTGCACCCGCAAGCCTTCGCTTCCATGATGGTCACGTTCGGTTCGCCCGAGATCGGAACCAGATCGTTGGTCGCTCCACCTTGCACCGGTCCATTTGAACCGAAATGAAATGGCATCGCGATTTGGTGAACGGTTTTTCCGTTGAGCCGCATCGGCCGCATCCTTCGACTCACGAGAGCGCGCGCTTCCACCGCGCCACGCAGACTAACAACGGAAATGAAATCGCCATTGTTGACCTTGAGTTTGTTCGCGAGCTCGGGCGACATCTCTGCGAACAATGCCGGCTGCAATTCGGCAAGGTGGCTGAGATAGCGCGACATTCCGCCCGCGGTGTGGTGCTCAGTCAGGCGATAAGTCGTCAGGACAAATGGAAATCGCGGATCGCCCGGCGGCGCGAATCGGTTTTCATCGCGCGTGAACCAATTCACCACCGGATTGGTGTCGCGCGAATAAAGCGCGTTCCGCACCGGCGATTCGAGCGGTTCGTAATGCGTCGGCATCGGTCCATCCTGCAAACCTTTTGCGACGTGTAGCCAGCCCAGTCCGTCCTCGTGTAATATGAATGGCGAGTCGCCGGGGATCCCATCGAGTCCGCTCTCGTTTCCCGCCGGCCGAAAGTCGGGCGGTTTTTCCACCGGAAAGTCCGGCTGATCAATACCGGTCCACTTCCGCTGCGCCGCATCCCACCAAACCAACTTCTTCCCTTCGCTCCACGGCTCGCCGGTCGGCGCCGCGCTCGCTCTATTATATATAATACGGCGATCGCCAGGCCAGACGAAGCCCCACCCATGCCCAAGGTAGTTTTTCGACTGGCGCGAATTGGCCTTGTTGATCCCGTCCGGACCGAGCACGCCGGAATAAATCCAGCAGCCGCTCGCAGTTGAACCGTCCGATTTCAATTCGCGGATAACCGTCGACTTGCGGGCCGTGATGCGGTTTGCCATCGCGGTCCGTGCCAAAGACCACGCCATCGGCATTCGATTGAACATTTGTGTACCAGCCATTGATCTCCGCCAACACAGCTTCCATTTTGGGATCGCCCAATTCGTCTTCCGGATACCACCAATCGAGCGCGCGCAACGGTTCATCGAGCGGATCGGTTGACTGCTTCGCCTTTGCGATGATGCGCAACGCCAGCTGATGCATGAACCACGCTTCGGATCGCGCGTCGCCCGGCGGATCGACCGCTTTCTGGCGCCACTGCAACATCCGCTGCGTCTGCGTGAACGCGCCTTCCTTTTCCGCATGACCAGCCGCCGGAAAAAGAAAAACTTCCGTTTCGATGTCTTCGGTTCGTAATTCGCCGCGATCGATCTCGGGCGAGTCGCGCCAGAATGTGGCGGCCTCGATTTCCACCATATCCCGCACGACGAGCCACTTCAATTTCGAGAGCGAAGTGCGTTGGAAGCGGGAGTTAGCCGCCAGCGACCGCCGGGTTTTGCCCCATGATGAACATGCCTTCCATTTTTCCGTCCGCCATGTCGTAGAGATATTCGAAGAACGAATGATTCCCGGTGAGTTTCGGGACCCAGCTGTAGCCGAAGTCGTTTTCGGCGGTCGCATTCTTACCGTAATACGCTTTCAACGTGCTAATGAAATAGGCTGGATAATTGTGCCAGAGACCGGTTGCCTTGGTCTGGTGGGCAAGGTGCTCGCTCAACTTTTCCTCGCTGCCGTCACCGCGCGGCATCGATAAATAACCCGGCAAAGTATCGTAAAGCGTCGGAATATCGGTCGAGCCCTGGATTGAGGCGTGACCACGCAAGGCGAGAATACCGCCGCCGGGCCGTCCGATGTTACCAAGCAACAATTGGAGTATCGATGCCGTGCGAATGATCTGAACGCCTTTCGAATGCTGCGTCCAACCCAGCGCATAACAAATGGCCGCGGTCTTGTCCCGGCCCGATGCCCTAACGAGTGCATCGGCAACTTTGTGAAATAGCGCCGGCGAGATCCCGCAGATCTTCTCTACCATTTCCGGTGTGTAACGCGCAAAGTGGCGACGCAATGTTTGGAAGACGCAGCGCGGATGTTGCAAAGTCAGATCGCGCTCGGGGAAGCTGAGATCGGGATGGCCCTCGTAGAGCCAGCTCTCTTTGTCGTAGGTACGCTGCTGCTCGTTCCAGCCGGAGAAGAATCCAGCTTCGCCTTCTTCCGTATCGCGAAAATCCTCACGCAAAATGCAGGAAGCGTTAGTGAAGTGAACCACGTAATCGCGAAAGAAAAGATTGTTCTCGATGATGTGCCTAACGATCCCGCCGAGAAACGCGATGTCGCCGCCGGCACGGATTGGCGCCCAGATGTCGGCCAGCGCGCTCGTCCGGGAAAATCTGGGATCGACATGAATGATCGTCGCGCCGCGCTCCTTCGCTTTCATCACCCAGCGGAAACCGACCGGATGCGCCTCGGCCATGGACGAGCCTTCAATTAAGATGCAATCGGCGTTGGCGAGATCTTGTTGCGCGGTCGTAGCTCCGCCCCGGCCGAAGGAGGTGCCCAGACCGGGCACCGTGCTGCTATGTCATATCCGCGCCTGGTTGGATATGCACACCATCCCCAGGCCAAGAGTAAACAGTTTTCGGATGAGATAATTTTCTTCGTTGTCGAGCGTCGCGCCGCCGAGATGACAAATCGCCGTCGTGTGATTGATGGTGCGATTGTCGATCTTGTGAACGAAGGTGCGCTTGCGCGATTCCCAGACGCGATCCGCCACCATGTCCATCGCGCGCTCGAGAGGAATTTCCTGCCACTCTTTCGCCCGCGGCGCACGATATTTCATTTTCGTTTCGCGTCGCGAATGCGTCAGCAATTGGTACGAGGCCGCACCTTTCGGGCAAAGATTTCCTTGATTGATCGGACTTTCCGGATCGCCTTCGATCGAAATCAGCTTTCCCTCTTTATGAAAAATCAGCTGACCGCAACCAACGCCACAGTACGGGCAAACCGATCGCGCCACTTCCGCACCGTCGATCCGCGCGTGCATCGCACGCGTTTTGTCGGACATCGCCTCGAGCCCGGTGCCGTCTTTGCCTTCGCGAATTTGCCGCAGCAGCGGCCATTTCGAAAGCAAGTTACCGAGCGTAGGCATCAACACTCCTCTTCTCGATCTTTAATCGCGCGCCGCACGGCATGCAAAGGCAATTGTTCGTCACGCCGCCTGCTCGCGAATACTTTCGGAGTAACCTTAAGCAATCGGTGGCGGCGGAGGCGAATCGATTTTTCATGCTGCACTTTCTCGGGCCGGCGGATGAACGTGTCAGCCGCAGCACCAGTCTTGTCTCGTCGTCCAATTGTTCATGTAAAGCCCGTAGAATATCCCGTCAGGAATAACTCCACGATGGAAAGATATGGGCTTCAATGAGATGACCGCCTCTGATCCTTCCATCAGACGATGCCACACCTAATGCGTGCGAACGACCGGTCTTGCTCGATCTCTCGTGGGCGCCACACAATTGTAACAATAGTTCTTTTGCCGGGGCCGCGCTCGCCCATTAGGTTAGCCGCGACCGAGGAATGCAGTCACTCATCCTTCCCCCCAGGAACGAACGAAGAACATTCAGCGCGCCGCAACGGCTTTCCTTCGACGCTGAATCGACCACATCGATTTCGCCGCGAAAATATCGCGCCGGCTGGATTTCGGATGCGCATCTGGGCACGCGCGGCGCGAACGCCGGCGCTCTGCTCACTTTTCTGCGCGAGCACGATTTCGAGACGCTCTACGTGGTGGGAGATTTGATCGATATCTGGTCGATGCGCCGCGGGCCGTACTGGCCGCAACAACATAACGACGTGATCCAAAAAATTCTGCGCAAGGCCCGTAAAGGGACGCGCGTCGTTTATGTTCCGGGAAACCACGACGAGTTGGTCGGCGATTTCCGGGGCAGCTACGGCAACATCGACATTCGGCCAAGCGTCATCCACGTTACCGCCAGCGAGCAGCGCATTCTGGTCATCCACGGGCATGAGCTCGATACCGTCGTGCAAAACGTGAAGTGGCTGGCGTTTCTCGGCGATGTCGGTTACCAGTTCTTGCTCTCGCTCAACCCGCTCATCAATTTCTTCCGCCGACGATTCGGTCTCGGTTACTGGTCCCTGAGCGCTTACGCGAAGAAGCGAGTTAAGGACGCGGTCAGTTTCATTGGCCGGTTCGAGGAAGAAATCGTCCACTACGCGAAAAAGTTTTCCGTCGACGGTGTGCTTTGCGGGCACATTCACAGCGCCGCGATTCGGAAAATCGGCAACATCACTTATTACAACTGCGGGGACTGGGTCGAAAGCTGCACCGCGCTGGTGGAAGACGAAACCGGGTGCATTTCGATGGTCGATTACCTGCCACACGTCCACGCAATTCTGCCGGCGCCAGGTGTTACCGCGACAACTGCACCTGTTTAAGCAGCAATGTCTTTCTTGTCAGAAAGCAGCGCGTGCCTCCGGGCTCGCGATTCATAGGTCACACAGACGCGACGCATCTGCACAATTCCGCCTCGCGCAATTGACCGATTGCGCACACGAAAGCGAGCGGTTTGGAGGCAAGGGGTTGCTTTTGACAATAGCCCAGTGTTTCAACGCTGGGCTACGAGTTATGAAAATAAACGAGCCCCGTCAGGGGCGGCAGAGGCGATTCTTTCGTCCCTGGCGGGACTTGGTCTCCTTTGCTATTCAGTCCCAGCGTTAAAACGCTGGGCTATTATCACAACAAAACTGGCCAGTCCGGCAGTTGCCGGACTGCTTGTGTCAGGCGCGATTGACGTCTAACCGACCCTCAGTTCTGGCGCTCGAAAAGCGGCCACACCTTTGCTTACGACGCTTTAGACCATTCCGCGTTTAAGTTCCCAGACCCGCACTGCAGCAGAAATTAATCTTTTTAGACGAACCGACGTCTCCGGCGCGTGAACCGCATTCTCGTCCTCCCAATCTGGCAGTGACTCGGAGTAGTGTTGCTGAATTTTCGGATTTCTTGTTCGCCCGCCTGGCCAATATTGAATGCCTATCGCGCCGTTTCTTCGAGCGGCCCTTTTCGCTTTTGCGCAGATCGAATTCATCGTTGATCCAAAGTCTTGCACTTCGTCGTCACAACTTAATGACAGCCAGGTTACATTTGGGAAACTTCGCATGGCCTTTGAACGGGATTGACGGCCGATTGCTAGGGCAGACACAATGGTCTGTTCAGAAGTCGTACCATAACCGTCAGATCTGCCGCGCTCTAAGCACTCCTTTCGACCCTGACGAGATTTGTTCTGAAACCACGGCGTTGAAACGCTGGGGCATTCTCACAACCCAATCGCATTCGTCATAACGGTACGTTAGAGAAGTTCGCGCAATTGTCGCAATCCGTTCACCTCGCTGTAATTCAAACGTTACCAGCTTATGACGTGACGTTTCTGGCGTCCGCTCAATGGTAACAGCACGTGTTGGAACAACTCTGATGCGCAATCACTCAACCAGAACAAAAACAAAAAAACCCGGCGGTGAATGATTTAGTGGACGCCTTCGCCATGCATTGAGCGCAAAACACAACCGGGAAAACATTCGGGGGAGGTAAAGGATGGGGCCCGCTTGGCGAAGCGAGCCCCATCTCTTTTCTGCCCGGCGTACCCGCCTCGGCAAACTGTTGATACAGAAGAAAGACCCGCGAATGACGCGAATAAACGCTAATCATCAAGAGCGAAGGGAAAAATGTAATTCGTTGGCGACTGTCATCAATCGATCCGGCCTTCCATCAAACAATATTCTGTTTCTCTTTCGCTCGCGTCCATTTGCGTGATTCGCGGGCTTCAGTCGGAATCGTTACGGCTGGGGGCTTCGGCGCGACAAAGGAAATTGTCACACAGTTGTCATTTAGCGCGCACCGAAATGTCACCGTTCCGTTCTAGACTAAAATGTGTGCGTGCCTATAACATTTTGACTCTCTGAAAGTGTGTTCTCGGAAGCTCCGGGACCCCTTCGGTGAAACACGAAATCAAACAGAACCCAACCGAACTCATGACACTAAAAACACTTGCAGCTATAACAGCACTGGCAGTCATCGCAACCGCGATAATCGCGTCGTCGGCTAAGGCCCAGGTGATTTATAACAGCGCCAACGGCGATTTTCTCATCGGCTTTCGCAAGGAGGGAAACACCAACAGTGTCCTGGCCGATATCGGGCCGATTGCCAATCTCACTACTAGTCACACTTTTCCTCTCGGAGATTTGGCCACAAAGATGTCCGCCACTTTCGGTGCCAATTGGGCGACGAACGAAACGGTTTGGTTCAGTCTCGCAGCAACCAATCGGCCCGGCGATGCCGCCAGAACAAATTATGTGACGTATTCGGATCAAATACGCCAGACACCTTGGAACCGGCTGCTGTCTGGGACCTCGCTCGCTCTGCAAAACAAGGTCATTGCCATGGGGAACCAGTATAATCAGTTCTCAAGCCAGCAAACAGGGGGTCCAGCAGTGGTGGAACCGCAATCCCAGGCGCCGGATGGCTACAGGGAATACATGCCTGGTGGCACGAACGACGCCGGCCATGCCGAAGGAAATATTTCCTTCGGATACTTTAATCCAGACGACGAGGCCAATTTTAGCGGCGGTGTTGTTAACGCGCCTTTGCACCTCATTCAGCTCGTTCCCGGAAGCGGACCTGGCACTGACCTGGGAACATTCACTCTGAGCTCAGATGGTAGCACGCTGACCTTTACGCCGCCGGCGCCTTTGCAAATCACCGGTGCCGTTTCGCGGAAAACCCACGGCGGTGCGGGCACCTTCGACATAGCCTTGCCGCTTACTGGCACAGACGGAGTTGAGTGCCGAAGCACTGGTGGCACCAACGATTACACGATGGTGGTCACCTTCTCCGGCAACGTCACGGTCACCGGCAGTCCACAGGCGCAAGTGACCACGGGCTACAGGATGCGTCGGCAGCGGCGGCGTCTGCACTGGCAATGTCACGGTCAGCGGCAATGTTGTCACCGTCCCGCTCACTAACATAACCGATCAGCAGAACATCAACGTCCGGATCAACGGCGTGAACGGTGCGGCGGATGCACCGGCGACGGACTTCAACATCCCGATGGGGGTTTTGGCCGGCGACACGAATGCCAATCGCGCGGTGAATGCGTCTGACGTTTCGCAGACGAAGGGGCAATCGGGCCAACCGGTTACTGCCTCTAACTTCCGTAGTGATGTGAATGCGAACGGCAGCATCAACGCGGGCGACATCAACATCGTCAAAGCAAACAGCGGGCACTCTATCCCGTAAGTTAACAGGCCTTGTAGTGGAGCGGCGCCTTTCCAGCCGCCGCTTTACTTTACTGCGGTCCACGGCAGCACGGCGACAGAGCGCCGTGGCTACAGCAGCGAACATAGATGTTTGAGTCGCCTCGCTCATGTCGGCCACGCCGTTGTCCCGCGACTACGGAACGAAGGAGGGTCGAAGCGCCGTTCTCGCCCGGAGAACAACATGTCACACAATTGCCATCTGGCGCGCATCGAATTGTCACCCTTCTGCTCTGGACTGAAACGAGGCACTGAGGTTAGCATCTCGCGCATCTGAAAGCGTGTTCTTGGAAGCCGGCAAGTCTTTTGTCAACGTGGTCATCACCAGCACTAACTCCAATCACAGGGCCAAGACCGTGACCTTCACTGAAACGAGTTGCGGGCCGAATTGCGTTGTGCCAGCGGGCAATGGCAAGAAGGTCAAGCTTACTCCCGTTTGTCACACAGTTGCCATTTCAGGTGCGTCACGATGTTACTCTTCTTTTCTCGACTAATGGGTTCGCAACTCTACGATAAAGCCAATCCCAAGGCGCGTTTGCGGAGGTTCCGTAGCCGCCTCGGAGTAACCCAGAATACAAACCCAATAGCAATCACACTCTATGAAACTAACAAGACTCGCAGCAATAATAGCTCTGGCACTGACAGCAACCTCCATGGTCGCATCCTCAGCCAGAGCGCAGGTGATTTACGATAGCGCGAACGGCGATTTCCTGGTCGGCTTTCGCCAGGAGGGAAACACAAACAGTGTCCTCGCGGATATTGGCCCAATTCTCGATTTCAGCGTGAGCCAGAGCTTCAGCCTGGGAAATATTGGGACACTACTCTCCTCGACCTTCGGCTCCGGGTGGGGCAATGACCCAACTGTTTGGTGGAGCATCGCCGGAACCAGCCGGCCCGGTGATGTCGCCAGGACAAATTACGTCACGTATTCGGATCAAGTACGCCAGACACCTTGGAGCCGGCTGCTGTCTGGGAGCTCGCTGGCTTTGCAAAACAAGATCATCGCCCAGGGGAACCAGTATAATCAATTCACAGGCCAGCAAACGTCGGGGAATCCAGCAGTGGTGGAAGCGCAATCCCAGGCACCGGATGGCTATAGGGAATATATGCCTGGTGGCACGAACGACGCCGGTCATGCCCAAGGAAATATTAGTTATGGCTTCTTCAATCCGACAACCGAAGCGAATTTCGGTGGTGGCGTTTTCAATGCGAGTTTGAATTTTGTCCAGCTCGTTCCCGGAACCGGAATGGGCGCTCTCCTCGGAACCTTCAGCCTCGCCCAGACTGACACCAGCGGTATGCTGCTTACATTCACGCCTGTTCCGGAGCCATCCACCTACGCCCTGTTGGCCCTCGGATTAGTCGGCGTCGTCGTATTCCGTCGCCGGCTCTTTCGTAAACTACTTCAGTCCTAAACCTCAACCTAAAACTAACAAAACAGAACAAAACAACCCAATCATCTTATGAAACTATCCAAATATATCATGGCGGGAGTTCTCGCTCTCACGATCGCGTCGAGCGCGTTTGCCCAGACGAAGATCTACATCACCGGATCAACCGCATTTAGAGGCGCGGCGGTAAATGGCATCAGCGGCATACTGTCTGGCACTGTCAGCACTGCCTATGACGGCCTTACCTCAGGTGTTACCGGCATAGGTAACGCCAACGCGGTGAACTGGACCGGCGGAAACATCGGCGGAACAGCCGTGACGATTAAAGCGTCCTGGTCGGGATCAGCAGGCGGGGTTCAAACCGTCGCTGGAGCCCCCGCATTCAACGTGCGCTTCCTGATTGATGGAGCTGTGGGAGGGAATAATGCCGACCCACGAACGCCAGGCAACCCCGCAGAATTGGCGGTGCCGGACGTAGCCATGAGCGACGTCTATCAGGGTGCGACTCCGTTCCACGGGACTTTTAATGGCGTGACCTACGCAAACCTGAACGATAATATTGTAGGCGTGGTGACATTTGTCTGGGCTGCAAGCAGCGGATTCCCGATCGGCACTGGCAGCGGGACATCGTCCTCGTACTCGATGACGCGGCAGTTGTCACAAGCTTTGTATCCCACCGGGGCTATTCCATTGTCGATGATTACAGGGAGCACCAGCCACCACAATACCGCCGTGATCGCAACCGGCCGTGACTTTGACTCGGGCACGCGCCTCACTACCATGGCTGAATCACTGGTGGGCGTCACGACCCTGCTGGCGCAGTACAAGCCAACGGTTTCTAGCGGGCATATTACTGGCCTTGTTTTGTATCCGCGAACGACGATCAATGGCGTAGATACGCAGGTTCCTGGCAATGGAGGAGAATCGAGCGGCAGCACTCTGCGCGGTTACTTGACCAACATCGTCGATCAGACAGCGGTCAACAACGTCGATAAGGGTTATACCGGCGGTGGGTATCTAATGACCTATCTCGGAGTAAGCGACTATAACAACGTCTCGGCCACTGCAGTAAAACTGAAATATGCTGGAAACGATTTCTCGCAGTCAAATGTTGAAGAAGGCCAATACACCTTCTGGGGTTACGAGCATTTGGGTTTCAAGTCCACCCTTTCGGGCATCAAGCTCACCTTCGCAAACAATTTGACGAGCCATATCCAGAGCGAAACATCCGGAACTCTGAACCCGAACGTCGCGCTGAGCGATATGCAGGTGCAACGCTTCAGCGACGGCGGGACAGTCATCTCGCTGCTGCACTGATCTGATTGTAGCCTGGTTTTGATTTGATTAGGAATAGCGGACAAAGGGGCTGAGGGAACGGTGCGGGCGGAAACGCCCGCACCGTTTCTGTTTTTAGGAAAACCCATTCGACAAACTCAGCGCAAGCTGCCAGGCGCGCCGAATTGGGACGGACGGCCCGAAGGTCAGTCCCCACCAGCTCCTCGATAAACCAAGCCACGCGGGAAACTATCAGTTTCCCCTACAGTCTAAGCGCAGAGCTGTGGCCGATCTTTGCGCGCTGTTCTTCAACCAGCCGCTCGGCTTCTTCGATCTGCGCCGGAATCATTCCTTTCTTGATCTCGTCCAGCGGCACGCTGCCGGTAGCTTCACCTTGATCGGTGCTTAGTTTGAGCCACACATAGGCTTGGACAAAGTCATGGTGACTGGCGTAAAGACGTCCCAGGTTCGCCTGGGCTTTAGCATCACCCTGCCCGGCCGCCTCTCTGAACCAATGCTCAGCTTGTTTCTTATCCTCGGTCACACCGAATCCGTGCTCGAACAAAAACCCTAGCGTGTTTTGCGCCCATGGCTTCCCCGCGGCGGCCGCTTTCTCCAGCCATTTCGCTGATTTGGCATAGTCGCGTTCGCAGCCGTCGCTGCCTGAAAAGTACAAGCGCCCCAAGTGCAACTCAGCTTCAACGTAATCCTGCTCAGCCGCTTTCCGGAACCATCGGGCCGCTTCATGACAATCTTTCTTCGTTCCTGTGCCGGATAAATATGTCTGACCAAGCGCGTCCTGCGATGCCGGGATTCCTTGTTCCGCCGCTTTCTTGAACCAGGTCAAGGCCGTGGCCGCGTCCTTCTCCACGCCGAGCCCTTGCAAATACATCGTGCCGAGATTGTGCTGGGCTTTGGCGTATCCTTTGGCAGCCGCGGCGCGAAATAATTCGACCGCCTTCGCTTCATCGCGCGGCACTCCGTTGCCTTCCGCGTAAGCCAGCGCGCGCTCGAACTGGCTCTGGGCGTCGACAGCCGAGCTTTTGGCTTTAGATTTTTCGGCTGCCGATAAGTCCGCGCCATGGGCAACTGTGAAAGTCGCGACAATGCCGGCGGTGATCGTAGATATCTTGCTCATCATACGAAATTCAGTTAACCGCTGGGTTTTCTCGTGGGCCAGACAAGGAACAACAGCCCTTCTCGCGCACACAGACGCAGGCCGGGACCGCAAGCAGTGCTCCGATGACGGGGCCGAGAATGTAAATCCAAAGAAGGCCGGTATTGCCGGAGACAAGGGCGGGCGCGAGCGAGCGAGCAGGATTCATCGAGGCGCCGCAGATTGGACCCGCGAACAGCGCTTCCAGTGCAATGACCGCACCGACGACAATGCCCGCCGTAATTCCTTTCTCTCTCGCGCCCGTCGAGACGCCAAGAATCACGAACATGAGCAACGCTGTGAGAATTATTTCCAGCACGAACGATTGCATGGCCGGTCCGGCCGGGATCGTCGCACCGAGCATTGCGTCTCGCGGAAAGAGAAATCGCAAAACCCAACTGGCGACAAATGCGCCTGCGCATTGACTGACCACGTAAGGCAACACGGTTCTTCCCGGCAGGCGCTGCGCGGCGAAAAACGCGATCGTTACCGCCGGATTGATGTGCGCGCCGGAAATATCGCCAAGGGTGTAGATCATCGCGAGCACGATTAACCCGAAGGTGAGCGCAACACCGACATGCGACACGCCCCCTCCCGTCACGTTGTCAATGACGATGGCGCCAGTGCCCGCAAACACCAGCGCGAACGTCCCGAAAAACTCCGCGATCAGCTTCTTCACGCATTCAACTCCGGCACGCAATGTTCCTGGCAGAAGCTCTCGATCCTGGCCCGGATTTGCTCGAGAAGATCTCGTGTCTTTTCAAGTTTCTCGGCGTGCGTGCCGCGAAATAGCGAAGGATCGGGAAATGGCCAGGCCAGCCGTTTGGTCACGCCCGCAAAGATCGGGCAGCCTTTCGCCTCCGCTTCGTCGCAGACAGTAATCGCGTAGGCGAAGAGCTGGCCAGATTTGAAGACATCGAATACCGCTTGCGTTTTTTTGTGTGAAATGTCGATTCCGATTTCCTGAAGAACTTCGACTGCCAGCGGATTGAGCGTGCCGGGTTCGAGTCCAGCGCTCGTTGCCTGGAAAAGCTCACCGCACATTTTGTTCATCAATGCCGCGGCCATCTGGCTGCGCGCGCTGTTATGAACGCAGATAAAAAGCACCTTGGTTTTCATTGTCGAAATCCTACATCGAAGGCCGCGCACTGAAAAATCATTTGCAACATTCCGAAACCCCCGCGAGACGCCGATCTCGCGCCTTACATGTGGTTTGCGGCGGTTGCAGTTGAACCTCCAACGCTGCATCCTCTTCGGTCACTGTTTTGACGTGGTAATTTGACGGAAAGAAATTCTCGTCGCCGTATTCGAAGCGGATCTCCGCCGCAAGATCGACATCGATCATGCCGCTGACTGTGTCGTAGATGCTCAGAAACTTCCCGGCTGACATGAACGTTTCGTCTCTTTCATTCTCCGGCACCCACAATTGAATGATCGTTTCTTTCCATTGGTTTTTTTGCGCGCCGCAATCGACCGTCTTCAGGGTAGCGACTTTCACTTCGGTCAGGTGATAGCCCGGGTGGATCGATACACCGTCCTCGTTCATAAAAATGAGTTGCTTGGTCGGCGATCGGCGAAGAATGGAGAGAAATTCTTTTGTTTTCATGCCAGCTTACTCCATTAGCGTGCGCAAAAGCGATTTCAAATTCCGGATCAAAGCTGTCCCGTTCAAGAAAGTCGTCGCTCGTCGTCATGGCCCTTTTCCCGACGCTCTTGCTCGAAGCACGCCATCGAGATTCGCCTGCGCTTCCGGATAGTCCGGATTCAACTTTAGCGCTTGCTGGTACTCGACGATGGCCTGATCGATCCGGCCCAGAAGAAATAGCGCACCGGCGAGATTATTGTGGGCGACGGCCGAATCCGGCTTCAGTTTGACCGCTTGCTCAAATTGAGCCCGCGCTTCATCAACACGATTCATTTTGAAATAGAGCGCGCCAAGGTTTTGATGCCCGTCGAAGTAATTGGGATCGAGCCGCAGCGCCTCGGAATACTCCGCGATTGCTGGATCGATCTGGCCGGTTTGTTCCAACGCCACGCCGAGATTGCCGTGCGCCGCGGCAAAGCCTGGCTCGCGTTCAAGTGCTTTTCGAAAGAGATCGGCGGCTGGGGATGAATGCCCCATCTTTTCGAATACAACGCCTGCTTCGAAATACGGTTTGCTCGCTTTTGGGTTCAATCGAATCGCCTCGTCCAGTTCATCAATCGCCGATTGATAATCGCCGGTTTTCTCGAACGCCGTGCCGAGCGTCAAATGCGCCTCATCGTAATGAGGCGCCAGCTCGACCGCACTTTTCAATTCGCGCAGGCCTTCGCTGGACTGGTGTCGATCCAACAACGCAACGCCAAGATTCATATGCGCGACAGGATTCTTTTCCGTCACCGCAATGGCGTGGCGAAAGAGAGTTTCGCTATCGTGCCAAAACCCGATCTGCCGCTGGGTCAAAACCACGGAGCCGCTCAACGCGAGGATCGACGAGTGAGGCGAAAACGAAAGTTTGCGCCTTCGGCGTCGGGGCTATATCGTCTTCGGAGAAGCGATCACCTTCAGTAGTCCACCCGCTAATTCGCAAAGGCCCCAGACCAAAATCATCGCCCAAGCCGATCAACGGAATGTAAGTGTAACGGTCGGCCATCGATTGCGCGCCGACCTGGATGAGGCCGATCACCGGCGCTGCCGTCCCCAGGAACCAAAACCACCCGACGAATAACCATGGATATGTTCGCACGAAACAAACCGCAAGGATCGAGATCGCGACCAGCAGACACGCGGCAGCAAGAATCGAGATAAGCGGCCAATAAACCGGATGCGGATAAAATGCGGCCAGATTTATGGGAACAAAGAATTTGCCGAGATAACGCGCGTAGGAAACGAATGCATTGCCCACGCGCGCGGCGATGGGATAAACGGTGATCGTCTTCACCGCGCCGACGTGAGTCTGGACGACTAGCGTAATCGCGCCCGTAGCCCCGGCCAGCGCCAAAAACGGGATTTTTTCAACCACCAGACCACGGACCACTGACCACTGACTTCTGACCTCTGACTTCCTTTGGCTCGCCGTAGCCTCGCGCGTAGGCGGCTGATCTCTGACTCTCCCAAGCGGCCAGTAATCGAGCAGCAGCATAACGAACGGCAACGTGACGAGCATCGATTTGCTCATCAGCCCGAGGGCAAAACAAATCAGCGCAGTCGCGTAATAGAACCGGCGCCAAACTTGACCGGTTAAACCGGTCAAGTTTCGAAGCGCGTAAAACCAAAGAGTGCATACGCCGAAGAACGCGGCGAGCACATCTTTACGTTCGCAAACCCAGGCGACTGATTCGACGCGAAGCGGGTGCAACCCGAAAATCGCAGCCAGGACGAAGCTGCGCCCGGTCGCGCCGGTCATTTTCCAGAACAAGAGAAACAAGAGCGACGTGGTCAGCGCATGGAAGAAAATGCTGGTGAAATGATGACCGGCTGGGGTCTGACCGTAGAGCGTGCAGTCGAGCATGTGCGAAAGCCACGTGACCGGATGCCAATTGGCGGCGTGACTAGTTCGGAACGCCCACTCAATGTTTTGCAAAGTCAAGCCCTGCTGAACGCGCGGATTTGCAGTGACGTAATCAGGATCGTCGTAGTTAACGAAATCATTTCGCACTGCGGGCGAGAAAACCGCGAACACGAGGACGAAGAGTAAGATCGACAACATCAGCGGTCGCCGGCTGCCGCGCCGCGGTTCGTCCTCAAAGCGAGACATCGCGATCGAGCCTGAGATGACCGAATCGGCGGACATTGCGATTAAAACGAATCGCGGTCTTTTGCCGCGCCGGCGACACGAGTCGCTGCTTTCGCGTCCTTACGGTCCGCACCCTGGACATAAAAGTAAACCGGGCCGAGTTGGAACCTGGCTGCGGCGTCTTCCGTCGCCGCGTCGGCTTCCAGTTTTCTCGAGGGGGTGCCGTCAAACTGACGCGCATCTGGTAACAGCGTTCCATTGTCAAATCGATAGCGAGCCGACGTCTTCATTCACGTTACAATTCAGAGAACTTTTGGGGATCATCGTTCATTTCGAGCCATTACCATGAACGAGGTTGTCCAAATTCTTTTTGGCGTCTTCATAGTCAGGTCGTAATCGAAGCGCTTTGCGAAATTCGGCCGCCGCATCGGCTTTCTTATCGGCAAAATAGAAAGCCCCGCCGAGATTGTTGTGGGCCTCAGCAAAATCCGGGCGAATTCGAATCGCGCTCTGAAATTGTGCCGCGGCTTCGTCCAAGCGATGTTCGGCTAGAAGGGCCTTGCCCAGATTGTTGTAAGCCTCGGCATATCGGGGATTCACTTTTAGCTCAGCACGGTATCGATGGATGGCTTCCTCGGTCCGCCCGAATTTGTCGAGGAGGACGCCTGAGTTGTAACGAGCAAACTGGAGTTCGTGGAGCTGGTCGAGTTCGACCGCTTTCTCGTAGGCCGCTAGCGCTTGCTTCGATTGGTCGAGCTTCTCAAGCAGGAGACCTTCGATGAAATAAGCTTTGGGCAGTGTCGGCGAGAGTCTGATTGCCTCTTGCACCTTTGTTAGCGCTTCTTCAGTGTGACCCGTCCTGTCGAGATAAATACTAACATGCATTCGAGTGTAACCATCTGTGGGATTTAAGCGCTCTGCTCTTCGCATGTGCGCCAACGCTTCTTCGTTCGCGCCACGGGAGCTTAAACCCGCGGCCAGATAAACCTCGACGAAACTACAATCATAACCGGCAGCGGCGGCATGTTGAAAAAGTTGTTCACTGTCTCGCCAATAACCTAGCTGTCGTATGGTCAAGGTCGCGCAGCAAAGGACGATTGCGGCGCCTGCCGCGCCCAAAAGCCAGCGACCGCCTGGCCGGCCGCGAGCGAAATCAGAACAAGACCACACTACCAGAATAAAGATGCCGATGGCGGGGAAATATGTGTAGCGATCCGCCATCGTCTGAGTGCCAACCTGAATAATGCCGATTACAGGCACGAGTGTGCCGACGAACCAGAACCATCCTACAAACGCCGGCGGATATTTTTTTCGAATAACTAGCACGATGACAGAAATCCCGGCGATAAAGACACAGGCTGAATTTACCTGCCAGGCCGGCCATGCGCCCCACGGATGTGGATAATAAATTGACAGGTCACGCGGCCAGAAAAGCTTTTCCAGGTAACGAACAAACGAGATGAAAGTATTTTCGATGCGAGGCACTACGGGAATTCTGGTGAGCGATCCGACCGCCCCGCCGTTTCGTTGGACCAGAAATGTCACGACAGCGGAGACGGCACTCAAACAAAAGAAGGGCACTTTCTCGATGATTACTGGGCGGATTCCTTTCCAACCGGGTTTGGAGATTCGTCGCAGCGGCCAGTAATCGAGCAGCAAAAGGAGAAATGGCGTAGTTACCAGCATCGACTTGCTCATTAGTCCGAGCGAAAAAGCGACAACTGACAAGAGGTAGAATGTTTTCGCGCCGGCTTGTAGGACAGACGACCGTTGCGTCCAAATTGTATAGGTCAGGAGCGTCAGCAGCCAAAAAAAAGTGCTGAGGACATCTTTTCTTTCTGCAATCCAGGCGACCGATTCGACATGCAATGGATGCAACGCAAAGAGCGCTGCTACAAACAAGCTGCGCCAAAGCCTGCCCGTCATCCTATCAAGCACCAAGAAGAGCAGAAGAGAGTTAAAAGCATGAAAGAGCACGTTTGTCAGGTGGTGCCCCCAAGCTCTCAATCCGAACACCTGGCAATCGAGCATATGAGAAACCCAGGTTAACGGATGCCAATTGGCCACATGACCGCCTAACCCCCAAAGCAGACCCTGCCATCGCAGGCCTGCCTGAACGTAAGGGTTAGTTACCACGTAAGCCGGATCGTCGAGAGCGATGAATCCATTAAGTAACGCTGGCGAGAAAACGACCAGCACCAGCGCGAACAGGAGGATCGACCATAAGGGCGCAGGCATCCTATCGGCCAGCCGGGCAGACTCGCGCCGTCGTGAGCTTGACCGATTATTTGCTGTGCCATGAGACATCGCGCAGTTCATTGTATCAGCGCCAGTCGTCATAAAAAAAGTCAGTGCTGTAGTGTGCGCTGTCCTCAGCGCACCAATCTCCGCGCGGGCCACGCTGTTCAATCCGCTGAGGACAGCGGACGCTACAGCATTTCATCCGAAACTGTGAGCTAGAACGCGGTGCTGTGTGATCCGGCTGCGCTCGATTGCGACAAGCGAACGTTGTTTTCCTCGGCCGAGGATTGCGGCGGCTGTTCTTCTTGCTTCTTCTTTTTCTTGCGCTGTTCCTCGTCGTCGCCGCCACCGCCATAACCGAGCACCTCAACTGAGATGATCGATGGAACTTCTTCCTGCGCGGCGGGCGCGGTGTTTTGTCCGGCAAGTTGTTGCGCAGCGCTGCTGGCGGCGCCGGTGGCGTTCGAGGCAACGGTTAAGCCTCCGATATTTGGCGCGGCGACGGTCGGCACGCCGACGCTGCTTCCGCCCACCTGAATGTTAGTCGCATTGAGCACCAGAACCGCGGCCAGATTCAGGTTTCCGGAAACGCGAATGCCTGCTTCGCCGGCATCGATTGTCCCATTGGGCGCGATCAAATCGACGTCGGCCGGCGGAACTCCGGCCACGGTCTCGAGCACACCGATGCCGCCGCCGGTGGCGAGTCCGGCAAGATCGGTCTGAACATCGCCGCTCTGTGGATCGATCAGCACGCGCGTCGGCGGCGCAGACTTCACGGTCTTGGACGAAGCGCCGGCCGCAATGTCGCCAACGGATGACCAGATGATTTCGTTGCCGCCGCGCAGGGTAAATATGCGTGAGGTGCCGACATTCACACTGTTGTGAGTGAAGATCGAGATGTTGCCGCCGTGCTCGGTGAGAATGCCCTGGTCGAGCGCATTTTCTCCAACCGTCAAGCCAACCGTGATTTGCCCACCCGGCACGAAAATGTCAATATCGCCGCCGTTCCTGGTTTTTATCTCGCGGGAGGTCAACGAGATATCACCACGCCAGTTTATGCTGTTGGGAAAGAGCGCGGCAATGGCGGCTTCTCCGTCTGTGAAGCTTCCGAAGTTGGGACTGTCCGGATCATTGCGATCGCGGCCGGAATTCCGCAGGACAAGATAAAACACATCCAGCGCCAGCGCGTCTTGTTTCTCGGGCGACAACTGTTGAAACTGCGTCCAAATCTCGGAATCGCTCGCGTTGGTCAGGCCAAGGAGCTTGCCCAGCTCCGGCAGATAACGCGACGCCTGGGGCCCCGCAGAAGTTGGATCGAGAAATTGTGTTTCGAACTCGGCGAAATCCAGATGACTGCCGGATAATCCGCTGGAAATTCCGATGCCGGCGCCGGCGATAATGTTGGCGCCATCAAAAGGCAAATACGGATTGCGAGCATTGCCGATGCTGACGAGGCCGACAGCAGTGCCATCGGGATTGTTAGGGCCAACGCCCAGATCGAAATTTCGTCCGGCCAAAACTTCGATCGTGCCCGGGCCGCTGATCTGAATGTCGCCAGCGGCCGGCGGACTGCTTACGCTCACGAGGTTTCCCGGAGCATTCGCTGCCAGTCGCAGCGACGAGCTGGGATCATAGGCAATGAGATCGCGCCCAGCGGCGACGAGGCTGATGTCGTTGCTGCTGACGTTCTGGATGTAAAACGCGATATCGGTGATGTCGCGCCCGGCCACGACGCGGGCCGCTTTACCCGAAAACAAAGTGAAGCCCGAGATATCGCCGCTGCCGGCATACAGATGAATCGGTTCCGGATCTGCTGCGTGAAGCAGACCGGGAGCGTGCAGCGTTTGCTTGCTTTCCAACACAGCGGCTGCGCCCTGGCTTGAACCGGTTTCCGCGAATAGTGCCGAGGTCGTGTTAAGAAAGGTGGAATTCCCGCTCGATAGGTTCAGCTGCCGATTCCCGGGGTTACTGAGCGTGTTACGATAGGCAAACGGCGTCACAATGCCGGGCACGCGATTCGGGTCCGCATCCGAAAGGTTGATACGGCTGGCATCCCAGGCGGTGGCAGTGGCACCAACCAGGGCTAACGAGCCATCTGGTTGCAGGCCATTGATCGCGCCTTCGGCGACAAGGTCGATGGTGCCGCCCGCCGCCGGAAACAGCGTCAGATCTCCCTGCACATTCAAATCGCCCGAGAAAGCAGTTGCGCGTATCGAAGGCGGCAGCAAAGAAACGACTGTCGGAAACGCGTTTACGCTAGTTTCGTCCAATCGCAGCCACGGCTGATACCAGGAAGCATGTTGAACACCGGTGTTCGGGTTTGGGTCGAAACGCGATATCTGCTCGAGCCATGCTTGCAGCAAGGGCTGCCGTGACTCATTGACGGTGGCATTTTCCCGGAGCGTGACGTTGCCGGTCAGCGATGCGACCGCGACCCCAGAATTCGCGGCGTAGGTTGAGAAGTAGGTCTTGTACCAATAGGAATTGTTCACGCCCTCCGGCAGAAGGAACGGATTTGCCACGGGTCCGAGGAGCAGATCCCCGACGGCGGTAACGTCGAAAGTTGCTTTGCCGACAAATAACGTGGTCGGCAGCCACGTTTCCTCGGCGAGAACATCTGGCGGGATATCGATGTTTGTACGCGAAGGCGAGCGTGTCGCGTTCGTCGTGATTTCGTTGCCAGCCGTGAGCGACCCGTGACCGCGTTCCACGTAGTAAACCCCGCCGTCGATGTTGTTGCCCGCGCGCACAGTAACGTCGCCTCCACCGAGCTCGACTAAACTGGCCGCATTCGGCGCGATCGGATTTCCGCTCGTGTCGTGGCCTGGCATCCGCGCGTTGGTGGGCGCGACTGCATCGATATTGCGGACGTCGTGCCCGGCCGTCAGCGAAACATTTCCTCCACCCAACGCGCCGACGCCTTCGAAGAAATTGCTGAAATCGATCCACCACGTCGTTGAGCCGACGTCGTTTGGCGCGCCAGAGCCACTGACAAAGGCGAAGAGGCCGGTCGCTGGATCGACCAGGCCGCGCCGGTAGAGCCAGGTTATCGGCAGCTCGCGCGAGGAATCATCAACCAATTGTCCGCCGATTTGCGTCTGGTGAACGATGTCGCCCTGCGCGGAAATTGTCACATTGCCACCGGCCAGACTGTATTGCGCCAGATAAGCGGGATTTTGCTGGGCCACACCCAGCGCAGCGCCTTGGCTCTGGAAATTGGGCATCGGAAGATCGAACGTGCCGCCAAGGGTTGCGTCTGTTACCTGAGTCCCGGCCGTGTAAATCGTGGCGAGTTGATTCAGCAGCTTCACATCCCGGCCGGCGGCGATGTCGATGTCCCCAGAACCGGTGCGAATTACTTGATAGTGAGTCGGAAGAATTTGCCAGGTTGCGAAGTTTTGATTGCCGAAGATGTTTCTGTCATAATCTTTGCCTAACAAAACTGATCCGCTGCCAGCGCTGAGGAGGGACAACGCCTGAACACGGTGAAAATCAGCCGCGCCAAAGTCCGCACCGGCTGCGAGATGGTACGACCACGATTGCTCGTTAGCCGGAACTAACGTGTTTTGGGCGAGCAACGAATTGCTGTAAAGGCTTGACGAGGAGTTCGGATCGAAGCCGTCGCTCAGCGCATTGTAGAAGACGAGATTGCCGGATGCGCGCAATGTGAGCTGCCCCGGCGCTCCGTTAGGTCCAAATCGATAAGTCGCCAGGTTCCAATCGCTGCTCGCATCGGAGTTCGGGGTGCCAAGTGTAAGGTCGCCGTCGCGATTGATGATCTCGGCGCCAACTTCGATGATCGCAACCGGGACGAGTCCTTGGTTATTGGCGAATAAACGGTTCAACATCGCCGTGTAACCTGCGCCGAGGAACATGTTCCCGTTCGCCCGCACCATATCCTGCACGGTCGTATCGATCTCGCCACCGGTTGGGGTCAGATCAAAGAGCTCGTAACCCTCAACCACGATCTTGGAAGCGCCGATGATCGTGCCGTTAATTGGATTGATTTGCAGATCGCTGTGATTGGCAAGCTGCGGCGCGCGCAGATGAAGCGAGCCTGTGAAATCGCCGAGCCTCGCCGCGCTCGCGACTGAAAGATTGATGGTCGATCCTGTTTGCAGATCGAGCAGCGCGTTCGAATCAATCACGCCATTAATCTCCGATCCGGTCGCGAGCGCAATCGCGCCGCCTTTTCCAGCGGAATCGAAATGCTGCGCCGCGACGGTGAGGAGCGATCCCGATTGCAAAATCAGGCTGCCGCTGGCGTCGAGATCGATCGTGCCGCCAGTGACACCGGAGCCATCGATCGTTCCACTAACGGTGATTGAACCTTGATCAGCCGACAAACTGAAGTTGTGACTGGTGGCGAGGCCATCCACGAGCACGTTGCCGGTGCGCACACGAATCGAACGCGACTCGGTGAACGACGCCGTATTCAAAACTGAACTCAGCCCGCTCAGGGCCGGCAAACTACCAACGTCCAGGACAAAACTTCCGTCTCGTCCATTCGCGCCGGCGGCGCCGTTCAAAGTTCCATTGACAGCCAGTGATCCGTTAGGCGCGCTGACCGCCAGCGTTCCGGCATCTCCGCCACCGGTTTGCGCGCCAACGTCAATCGAAGCGGCCGCAGCGATATTCACCGAACCGTTGTCGGCAACGAGACTCACGAGGCCGCCGCTGGTATACTTCACGAGGTCAAAAAATGTCTGAGCGGTCCCGCCGACATCGATCGTCCCTCCGGAATGATTACCGACCACGACGTTGCCTGTCGTCGCGTGAAGCGTAACCGATCCGCTCGGCAGAAGGATGTCGATGTTATCGGTCACGCTCGCGCCGGAGATGGTCAGGCTCGCCCCCAAACTGCTGGAGGGTGCCGGCATCGGACCCGCAATCGATTGGAGATTCACTGCGCCGGACGCGGAGATCGTTTGCGCCGCCCGGTTATCGGCCACGATGATCGGCGCGGAGATGGTCAAATTTCCCTCGATCGCGGTCCCACCTTTGTTCTGGAGCAGGACATTCTTCGAAGCGTTGACGATCACATTCGCAAACTGATCGATGGCCAGTTGATTTTCGCCGAATTGAATGGTCGCGGCATCGAATCTCAGCGTCCCATTTTGAGTTGGCCCCGGCCCAGGGACAACGGCATTGGCCAAGTTATCGAGCATGATTGTGTTGCCCCTGAGATCAATTGTGCCGCCGTGGTTGAAACCGCGAATCTCTCCGGCGTGCAACGCCAGACTGTTCGCCGCCGTGATCGTGCCAGTTCCGTAGATGTCGATCGAGGAATAACTCAAGAGCGAGAGGGCGTTGATCGATTGCAGATTCTGCAATGCTACGCCCGCCAGGATGAGCCCGGACGTCCCTTGCGGCACCGATCCGTTAGGTAACTGGATGCTGATCTGGCCGCTGCCCAAATTCACCGCCGACGCGGAAAGAACCGCCCTCGGGTCCAACGACGTCGCCGAGGTGGAGTCCAGCGTCACGCTCACGCCGGAGATGAGCGCGTTGACTCCAATCACTTCGTGCGGGACATCTGATGAAGTCACGCCCATTCTCGCGATCTGCGCTAAAGGATCAGCACTCACCCGCAAGAGGACGCCGTTGCCGCTGCCGGCGACATCGGAGCTGCCGAGGAAAAGTGAATCCGCCGAAGTCAGCGAGCCGTGTTGCTCGATGTCGGAATTAGGAGCGAGCGTGAGATTTTGATTGGCCACCAGGATAATGTCGGGTCCGGTGAGCGGGGCGCCTGCGTTATCGACCATGATGTTGTTCGTCGTCACGGTGACGGCTGTTCCGTCAGCGGTGGTATGCCGGATCCCACCAATCAACAAACTTTCTGCGCCGAACGCGCTGATGGCGGACGCATCCAAAACCAATTCATTAGGGGTACCGCTCACGCCCGGTCCTGCGAGCAAGATATCCACTGGGCTGCTGATATCGACGAGTCCTCCGCGGCCACCGGTCGGCGCCTGGGAGGTGAGCGAGCCGAAGATCGACATCGTTTCGGTGGCATCGAAGAGCAAATGGCCGGAATCGATCGGCAATCGCTGAACGGCCCCGCCACGATCAAGTGCGATCTGGCGAACGAATTGGTTGGCGGAGAAGTCAATGTATTCGGCGCGTTGCTGGACAACGTACTGAGACGCAATCTCGAATGAGGAATAAATGGGCTGGCTCGACGGCGGATCGAAGGCATTGAAGCGGTATCCGGAGATGATTGTCGATCCATCCGGCTGCACAGGATTCGTGCCCGGCGTGCCGGACTTCGGAGTGACCAGGAATGCGCCGGGCAAAAGCGCGTAACGTGCGGGCAGCAACGTGTAGGTTCCGGCTGGGAAACCCCTGCTTGGGGCTAGATAAATCTGATCCCCGACCTGGAGATTGGTGTTGACGTAGCCGGGCGTTCCGGCGGCGGAATTGAATTGCGCATACGGAGCGTAGTCGGCCTGGTAATCGGGAATAATGGCAAAGCTGCTTGACGAATCGAGAACGTCGATGGTGCCGCCAGTTCCGGACCGGAATTCCCAGGCAAATTCATCGCCACCGCCGCGAATGTCGATAGTCGATCCGGCCTGATCGGACATGTGCGCCGCGGCGATGTTGACCGATTTCTCCGGAATACCGACGAGGGCAACGTCGTTTCCCGCCGGATCGATCCAGGATGCGCCGGTGGAATTCACTCCGAACGGAATGGTTAAGTTAATTCCGGTAGTCGGATCGACGGCGGAAACCGAAGTCACGCTGCCACTGCGCAGGTTGATCTGCTGCGTGACTCCGAATGGTTGGCCGGAGATCTGATTCACGGGGACCGTGCCGGTTCCATCGAAACCGAGGTTGATTGTGCCGAGTGGCGCGCGCAACACGCCGCTATCGTCGATGATGGAAGCGTAAAGATTCAACTGGCCACCGGCCGAGAGCGGCAGCGATCGCGGGCCGCTGCCGGCCAGCGTGATCGTATCCGCCGTGATGGTGAACTGAGTAGCAGTCGGCGGATAAATTTGACCGGCGGTGATGGAAATATTTCCCGCCACATCGAGCGTGCCGTCGCCGCGCACGTCGCCGTTCGTGGCGACGAGCGCGAGGTTGCTGATGTTCTGGAGCGAGAGATTCCCGATGTCGATGAGGCGGGATGAAACCGACACGCTTCCAGTGCCTGAGGTCGATGGGAAATAAAAGGGCGATCCACCAACCGAAAACGCATTGGTCTGTTCCTGGGCGCCGAAGGGCGGCCGAAACGCTGTGCCTAACGAAACATATGGCGCGTTGAGACTGACTGCGTCGTCGGCCCGAATCACCCCGCCGCGGGCAACGACCAGGCTGCGATCGGCGTTCAGTGTGACCGGTCCATTAAACTGCACTGTGCCATTCAGCGTCAGCGACGCGAGACCGGAATGGTTGAATGCGTCGGCAACAAAATGGCCCTCCCCGAGAATCGGGTTGCCATCGGCATCGATCACGACGTGACCAATCGCATTTTCACCCGGCCCATAAAAAGGCACGGGTATCGTCGGGCCGCTCTGTGTGACTACGATATTTTCATCGAGCGGCGTAGTGGATACGCCCGGATCATGATAACGACCGGAAGAAATAGACAAGCTTCCGCCCGTCGCACCCGGTCCTCCTGCCGCGCCTCGGAATGTGGCGTCGAGAAAGAGCTCCTGGCCGCCGCTGAATGTGATGGAACCGCCGTTGGAATCGACCTGCGTGGGAATGAAGCGGGCACCGCTAGACGATCCGTTAGGGGAGCCTCCGCTGTAACCGGGCGCGAGATCGAGAACGCCGGTCGCGCCCGAGACATCGAGGAGCGAGCCGTTCTCGGCGACAATGTTGCCCGAAACGGTGATATTGCCGCCGGCCAGCACGCTGCCGGTGCGCAGGCCTAGCGCATTCGGGGTCAGCACAATCGTTCCCGCGACCGACAGAAAACTCTCGGGCCCAAGATCGACCGTCGGCAAGGCGTGCGACTGATCGCTGAACAAGGCGAGCGTGTTGCCGCCGCCACTGATCGAGATGTTTCCACCTGGGGCAATGATGCTGCCGAGAACGGCCGCGGTATTGGCCGAAATCGACACCGTGGCCAGCGGGTCGGTCTCGATCACCGCGCCGGTTCCCATCACAAAATCACCGCGGACGAATTGCGGGATATCATTTTGCAGATTGTTCAATCCGTTAGCCACAAAGGAAAGACTGACCGGCGGGCGCAGGCTTGGTGGCAATATGGTCTGCGTCAGCGCCAGCGTGCCCAAGCCGTTGGGGTCCAATTGCGCGATTAAACTTTGGACGAACGGTTGAATCATTGTGCCTTCAGAAATGACGACTGCCGGAATGAACACGTCGGTTTGACCGGTCGGCGCGCCGAGCCCAGCAATGGTGAAGCTGGTAAACCCGCCTCGAGTGAAAAAGTCCGGGGACAAAAGCAGCGCGTTAAAGGCGGGAGCGGTTCCGCCGATTTGGACGGAGGGCGCGAGAATACTGAGTGAGCCGCCTCTCGATCCCGAAAATCCGGAAAGTGTGCTGTTCAAACTGAGCTCGCCACCAATGACAGATGCGATGCTCAAATCCTGACCGGCGCTAATGGAAATGCCGCCGCCATTGCCATAACCGATTTGTCCGGTGCCGCTGACGGTTACGCCGCCGGAAACGTCAATGAGGCTGCCGCTGGCGAACGTTGCGTCGAAGGAACCAATGCTGATGCTTCCGCCGTTGGCGTTGTAGGTCGGTGCCGGTGGCGAGACCGCGGTCGGGCGCAGATCGGTGATCATGCCCGCCGCGCTCAACACTGCGTTCGAGCCGAGAACGAAGTGACCGCGCGTCGGATCCGGCGGCGGCGTCTCGGGATGAGGATTGCCGCGTAACGCATTGAGAGTGGCCCGCGAGATGTCATACACGTTCAAAACAATCGTTCCGCCGGGCGAAATGATTTGGCCCTCCAGGTCGAGGTTGGCCGCCTTGATCTGCACCGAGCCGTCCGGCGAAGTCGTTAGCCGCACGTCTTCCGGAATGGTGACATCGCCGTCGCGATTGTCGATGCTGAGATTGCCGAAGCCGTTTGTGTTAACCAGATCGGGGGACAGAATCACCTGGGCGCGCCGCTCATCGCTCAATGGCAGCGGATTCCCCATTGCATCCAGCGCGAACGGATCGGCCGGCGCGAGCGAGCCTGTCCCAAAAGTGATGGTGGGCGCAAATGGTGAGATGAGAAGAAAATCAGGCGCTGTCGGGTCCTGCGCTTGAAAATTCAAATTGAATGCGCTCGCGCTCGGTGGCGTAGTTTGCTGGCGGGTACCGGCAATGGTCGTGCCGAGAAAGGTGCCATCGAGCGCAACCGATGGCGCGTTGATGGTCAGATTGCCGCCGTTTCCACCTTGAACAAAACCGGCCTGAAACCGGGTCGGGCTGGGAAACGGGTTGGCAAATTGCTCGAGGATTCCCCACTTCGAATGCGCGATGTTGAACGTGCCGGCGATGCCGTCGTAAACGCGGTCGGGTGTGGCCTGCGAGATATCGAAGACGTGTCCACCGGACAAGAGTTGCGTGGTCCGAACGTTGCCGCCTTGGAAATAGATCCAACCGCCGGAGACGTTCACGGTCGCGCCTGGCTGCAACACGACCGAGTCGCCGGCCGTCAGGGTGAGGTTGCCGCCGTTGATGGTCAGCTCGCCGACGTTTCGCGGGACGAGATTTGCGTACCCGGAAACATCGGCCAGCGGCGTGCCGATCCAGTTTTGGCCGTTGTACGTGCCAGTGTTGAGGATGTCGATGTAAATGGTTTGGCCGCGCAGCGGGCCGTTGCGTTGCACGGGTGAATTCGCCAGCTCCGCGCCGAGCAATTGCGCCGCGACGACATTTTCGGTGACCGAGCCGATGACGTCGGGCGAACCGGACAGATCGATCAATGCGTAGTCATCCAGATAAATCTGGCCACCCGAGGCAATGAGTTGGCTCAACTCGGTGCCGCCAGTAACATACGAAACCCAAGTCCCAGTCTGAATCGACACGTTCGCGCTGGGCGCAAACAGGATTGAATCGGAAACGGCATGCATCGCCAAACCCTGGATGTTCAGTTGCGACGGAAGAGCCAATTCCGTCCCAACGATGCGCTCGGTACTCGAATACTCTGGCACAATTTGAGTGACGCTGTTGAGGCCGAGCGTGACGATACCGCTCGATAAAAAGATAAAGGACGGAGGATTCGCCGGTGGCGAACTGCCCAGAACAACGCTCTGTGCGTCGTAATCGGCCAGCAAATCGATCCGGCCATTGAGTGAGACCGAGGTGGTGCTGTTGATGAAGCCTAACTGGTTCACGTTTTTCCCCGTGATCGTCACGTCCGCGCGCGGCGCATCGATCAAGCCACTATTTGTCGCCGCTCCGGCATAGGGCGCGAGATTCGACGCAGGATCGACTATTGCGCCGACGAACGTGTCGAGCCCGCGCAGGCTGGGATCGGCGCTGCTATGGGCCACCAACCCGACTTGAAGGCCGGCCGCCAAAATCGTTTGGCCATCCGGAGTCGAGATCGTGCCGGCGTTTTCGACATTCGCGCCAATCAGCGTCACTCGTCCGCCGACATGGTCTGCCGACGTCGGCGAAGAAATCTGCGCGCCGGCCTGAACCGTCACGTCTCCATAATGACCGTCGGGCGTGTTCGAAGCCGGCGGTGTGAACGCGGGCGTGCCTCCACCATTCGCGCCCGCCGGCAATGGCAACGCAGTAAAGAGGAATTGGTTGTCGGGATTGTTGAGGAGACCACGCGCGATCAGGTTGGTGTTGATCGGCAGCGCCGAGGCGGTCAGGTTATGGACATTGATCTGCGATGATCCGCCAAAAATAATCCCGTTGGCGTTCATCAGATAGACCTGGCCCAGCGCGTCGATCGATCCAAGAATTTGCGAGGGCACACCCGATGGATCGTTCACGAAATTGAAGGCAATCCATTGGCGCACGTTGGCGCCGCCGGCCGTTTGATTGAATGAAAGATGCGTGTCGCGGCCGATGTTGAATGTCTGCCAGTTGAGCAACGCCTGTTGCGCCGTCTGCACGATGGTGACGTTTGTCCGGCCGCCGTTGACCGCCTGTGTGGGCAGGTTTGCGCCCTGCCACAGATTTGGATCGTGCCCGACGCCGGGAGCGACCTGTAATCCGTTGGTGGTTAGGCCATTTGGCACGTTCGGCAGTTGCAACCCGGGATGGTTCGGATCGGCCCCGAGATTGTTGGCTCCGTTCTGAGCAGCGGCGCGCGCCGCTGCCTGCATCGCTCGCACGGCGTTCAGTGCCTGAGTCGTGCGCGCGAGGGTGTCGCTGGCGTTGGGCGCGCCGGCTTGAACCGCCGCCGCCGTCGCATTTCCCCTGACGTTTCCGTGGGCCTGATTGGCCGGGCTCCCACCCCGCAAAATATCGCCCGCGTGAACGGTTGTGCTGAGCTGAAGGTGGAGGAAACAAACCAGCGCAATGAGATTTACCACCCGCCCGGCCAACGATGGATGTGCTACTCGGAGATCTGCTGCTCTGCTCATTTTTTAACCCTTTGATCGTCAATCTTGTCCTTGTAATCCTGAACGAGATTCTCCAGTTTCACGCGCGAGACGCCGGTGAATGGCTCGCGCGCGGCCAGCGCGTCCCCCAGACCGAACTTCTCGTAGCGCGTCAGAACCTCGTTTCCAAGCCGCCACAGCTCGAGGTTCTTCCGCTCTCGATCCTCCACTTTCCTCTGGAGGAGAACGTTTTCGCCGGCCAACCGCGCCCGCTCCGATTCACTTTTTTTTGCATCCGTCGTGATCTGATCGAAAGCGGCTTTCCACTTGGTCAGCGCCTCCTTGGTGTCGGCCAATTCTTTTTCCTGGACGTCGGTTTTTTTCGTAAGGAGATCAAGCTGCTCCTTGTCGGTGGCGGCTTGTTTGGTGAGAGCATCAACTTTGGCTGTGAGGGTTTTCTTTTCCTGATCGAACTGCGCTTTTTCACTGAGCAGGTTGTTACGCTCCGTTTCGGCGGAACGCAGACGCTGCGTCAGCACTTGCAGAGTTTGTTTGAGTCGCGCGTCGTCGGCCTTGGCATTGGCGACGAACAAGGAAGCGACAACGACGAGGATGATAGGGCCGGTTGTGGGTTTCATTTAGAATTTGGCGTTGAAATCACAGAACAAAATGTTGGTTCGAACCGTCGGCCCCGCGACTTCTTCCGCGCTCATCCAACGCAAGGCGAGCGAGACATGTGGAGAAACCGCGACCGCGCCGAAGAGTTCGTACCCTTTGAGATTGGTCCCGCCGCCGCCGAAATCGGAATCGTTAAACGCGTCGGGAGTCGCGTCCGATTCAAGGTAGCGGTAGTCCACTCCCGCCGTCCAATCCCACCGTTTCTCCAAGGCAGCGTAACCGGCTCTGAGCCCGACGATCCAGCCGGTGTTCCCCCCGGCAAATCTTCCCGGGTTGCCGGACAGCCGAGTCGGTCCACGATTGTTGACGGCAATGGCGTTGATGTCGTTGTAATCGAAGGCGATATTTCGCAGCCATTCACCGAACAGCATCAGGTGGATCGGATCGAAGTGGGCGTAATCCAGACTGCCCGCTACATTGACGACGCGAAACGGCGTCGCCAACCCGAAATATTGAAACTGCTTCATCGTGCCAAAGCCGTTGTCAGCCGTCGGAAGGATGTCGCGAATCGGAAAGTAGGTGTTGCCCTTTTGCGCAAAGGACGGGCGGCTGTCATCGGTGTTGCCCTGGTCCGACGTCGTTAAGGGAACAAACGGATCGGAGAGTTTCCCTTCGATGTTATAAAAGTCGTAGAATGCCCCGGCAATTTTCGCGCTGAAATCCTTGCTCAATCGCAGATTCGTCCCGAGCTGACCGCCGTAGAGAAACTTGTCTTCGCTCGAAAATTTATCAGGCCGGTTCGAGGAAAAATTGAAATCGGTATTAAAGACGGGAAAAATTCCGACGGCGGCGAACGGAGTAATCGTGTCGGTCACCTGACGTCTCGCGGTGAAAGCGAGACCGTCCCAGCCAAGATCGACATCCCACATCAACTCGCTAACGGTGTAAAATGGATTGTCGAACCGGCCGATCTCGCCCACGTAATCCTCGTCAGGTCTGCCACCGTATTCGTAGCGAACGAACGCGCGATCGAGCCAGATGGCGTATTTGCTAAAGTTGCCGCCTTGTCCGTTGTTGGCCACGCCGAGCGATTGGTTCGTCGATGTCGGCGCGTTGTTTTCACCAGTGCCAATGCGGATGCCCATGGTGAAGCCATCGTCCAACTCCATCTCGGCTCCGCCCCGCACACGGATCCGGCCCCGTTGTCGATTCTGATCGACGTTCAATTGCGGCGAAAACGTTGTGCCTGTGATATCAAACGGCGGGCCCGTGTTGATCGCATTGAAATTCGGGAAGGCGCCGGTGTTATCGTTCCCCGAAGGGTAAAATGTTCCGTCATAACGAAGCCGAATATCGGCAAACGGTTTAAACCGCGATACCCAACTCGGGAACGTTCTCGGATTCGCCCAATTCTCATTGCGGGCCTGTTCCATCACGTCCGCGCGAATCTCGTCGCGCAATTGCTGCTTTACGATATCGGGGACATAGGTAACGCTGACTTCATTCTCCGGTTCTTCGGTTTCGGCGTCCCCTTCCGCCGGCGCGCTTGGCTCAGACGATGCCGTCTTTTTTGAATTTTTCTCCTTGGCCGCGGTGCGAGCTATGGCCGCATCGCTTTCCGCCTCCTTGATCAACTCGTCGGCGTCTTCTTCTTTGAGCAAACCGCGCTCTACCATTCGATGAAGCAAATTGATGGTGACGTTTTCGGAGGGCGTCGGTTTTGGCGCGGGCGGGGCGGTCCTCGACAGATCTGACTCGGTGGCCTGCTGGGCCAGGCTCGCAGCCGCCGCGCAAAGACAGCCTGCGATGGTTGCGAAGATGAGGCGTTGGTTAAGCGAAAGCATTGGAAAATTCAGCGGTTAATGGGGACGCCGCGCCGTAACTCGCAGGGTGATCGGTGACGGCATCCCGGGGGGCGGCGGCTCCTGCAACTGCAAGCCGGATAGAACCTCGTTGCGTAATGCGCTATCAAGGGCGGGATCGCCCGTCGAATCGGCGAGCTGAACCCGATCGATTCGACCGCTCACATCCGGCCAGACTCGCACCTTCACGGACATGTTCGCTGCCCGCGTCTTCGGATTCCGCTGCAAAGCTTGCTGAATTCGCGATTGCACTTGCCCGGCGTACCAACTCCATTTGCCGGCGTCGCCGTTGCCTCCGATGCGACCCGTGCCGCTGCCGCCTCCAAGCCCGAAGCTATCGCCCGCGCCGTTTCCTTTGATTCCAGTACCCAGCGGCGGTTCGTCTTTGGGCGCTTCTTCCTTGGGCACTTCTTCCTTGATCATTGGCTCTTCAATTTTCTGTTCGTCCGGCGGTGGCGGTGGCGGTGGCGTCATTACCGGCGGCGGCGGTGGTGGGGCGAGGCTAACCAGTGTGAGCGTATCGCGCTTGGAGGAGCTGCCGCCTGAGGACAGCTTCGCGACGAGAATGATGCCGGTGAGCACAACGCCCGTGACAACGATCGCGATTCGGAAGCGCTTGAAGAAGTTCTGCGCCGGCGGTTCCGGTTCGTCGTCGAACTCGTGGTCGATCTCGCTCATTTGCCCTGTGGTTTTGTAGCCAGGCCGATTTGCGTGATGCCGAGACGCCCGACCACGTCGAGCACGTCCATCACCGCTTGATATTGGGTCAGGCTGTCGCCCCTGACGACGACGGGAAACTCCGGCGTCTGCGCTTTTTGTGAGCTCAACCGTTGCTCCAGTTCGGGAATGGTGACGGGGACAGTGTCGAGAAAGATTTTTCCCTCGTTATTAATCGTGATGGCTTTTGTCTGGGGCTTGGCCAGGCTTGGTGTCTGGCTCGCTCGGGGCAGGTTCACTTTCAATCCCTGCACCGTGGCCGTGGTCATCAGGATGAAAATGACCAGGAGCACGTAAGCCAGGTCCAACATCGGCGTGATGTTGATTTCATCGTAGGGCTTGTCTTCCTGGATTTGCATGGGGCGAAATGTCGATTCCCAACTTGTCGTTAGGCGATCATCTCCAGTTCCATCGCTTCCGATTCGACGGCGCGACGCCCCTTGTCGTTGCCGCTCCGGCCGCCGTAATACTCGGCGATCTTGGTGACGAACTCGTCGATGAATATGTGCATGTCGTTGGCCGCTTCCTTGACCCGCGACTGGAGATAGTTGTAGCCAAACAACGCCGGAATGGCGACAGCCAGGCCTGCCACAGTGGCGGCGAGCGCGGCGGCGATGCCCGGCGCGATCGCGTTCACATTCACGTCGCCCTGCGCGGCAATGGCCGCAAATGTGATCATGACCCCGATGACCGTGCCTAACAAGCCAAGGAATGGTCCGCCCGAGATCGCGATTGTCAGCAGGACCATCAAGTTATTCAGCTTCTGCGTTTCCTTAACCAGCGCGCCGTCGAGCATGGCCCGAATCGCCTGAATCGATCGGGCCGAGAGCAGATGCGATCGAGCGGTCCCTTCGACCGCGAGCCGGTGCCGAATTTCTTCCGCGCCGATCTTGTAGATGCGATACACGGAGGCGAACCTCACGACTTGCCGTTCGCGATTGTCGATCCTGCCACCGAGCGTGAGGACTTTACGCGCATCGCGCTCGTCCAGGAAACTCAAGTCGGCTGCGACGTCCGTCCAATCTCTAAAGAACTGCTTGTTCCCGGCGATCGTCGTCTTGAGATATTTCGCCTTGTTCACCATCACGACCCAGCTGATGGCGGACATCACCACCAACACGCAAATCACCAGCCAGCCATCGACGGTGAGTGAGCTGAGAATGATGCCGACGTATCCCCCGCTGAACCAGCTCGTGCGGGTCTCGTCACTGGCAAAGCCGAGCAGCTTCGAACCTTTGTCCGGTCCCTGGTTGATGGCCGCGACCTTGATGAATCCAGCCGGCCGCGCCGTCTTCGAGATGTCCAGCTCATCCATTTCGCCGGCGAACCCGGTCCCGCCGCTCGAATCACCGCCTAACGAAAGCATCGCCGTCGATGCCGGCAATGACGCGTTGAGCGTGGCTGTGCTCTGGCCGTCCACATACAGGACGATGGCCGATCCTTTGGCTGTGACCGCGACGTGATGCCAACTGTTTGCCGCCAGTGGCGGAGCGCCGGCCGTGCGGGTGCCATTCACATCGACAAATGGAACGCCGTTGTCCACGCCGATGCTGAAATTCTCGCGCCGAAAAATGACCGCGTTCGATTGATTCGCCGTCGGCTTCACCCAGGCCGACCACGTCATCTCGCCGCCCTCGGTCCACGTGAGCGATTCTGAATTTGGAATCGTGACCGGATTCGTTCCGTCAAATCGCACGCCGGGCCCGATCAACGAGCCCATCACTGGAACAGCCGGGTTTTGAGCGTTGTTGTTGTAAGTGGTCGAGTCGTGCGCCGGCGCGTTGTTTTCGGCGAAGTGATAAACGAGCACGGTGTTAACGTCGAAGCTCCCCTTCGCATCATCGACGCGCGTGGCTTTCGATCCGAGATTCCCGTAATACATCCAGAACGTCGCCTTCGCGCCCGGCTTGATGTCGGGAATTTTCACCCAGACGAATGCTTCATTGAGAATCCCGTCGTATTTTTCGATGTGATGCGTCAGCAGCGTCTTGTCGTCTGCGGCCACAAATCGGATGTCGCTACCGTCTTCCTTCGCGTCAATGAACCGGAAGTTTCCGTCGTGCAGCCGGATCAGAATTGCGGTGGTCCCGACGGGATCGCCAATGACGGCGCCGTTGGTCGAAGTATCGATGTCGATCTTCTTGCGCACGGTCCAGTCCTTGTTCCACCAGGCCTGGGCAGTATTCGGCGAGGCGAAAACCAGAACCGCGGTCGCGATCGCGATGAGGCAGAAGGTCGATCTAACAAGATTTGTTTTCATAGAGTTGGTTTGTTAGGGATCAAAAATCCGCCCACAGACGGAAGGTGACTCGGAAATCGAGCGCGGCAGTCTGGATTTGTCCGATTAATGGCAGGGCCGCATCGACCGATCCGTTGAAGTGATTGCGAAAACGAATGTGCGAGCCGCTACCGATGCTGGCCAGCGCGAACGTCGAATCCTGTTGCGGCAACGGGTCGATCAAATCAAGAAAACCGCCGTCAGCAAAAACGTAAAACCGCCATTCATTGGCCTCGGTGCCTAACGAGGCGAGCAGAGACGGACTTCGCAGTTCGATTGTTCCAACAAACCCATTATCGCCCAGCGTCTCCGCCTCGAGATAACCGCGCACCGTCGCCAGGCCACCGCCGGCGAATTGTTCGCTGTTGACCAATGGTTGATCTGAAACCTGGCCCTGAATTTTTCCAAACACCTGCAAACCCCCCGGCAAATCGCGCTGATGAGAAAGGTCGCTGCGCAAATAGATGAAATTATCGCCCGCCTTGAACCGGTTGAGGTCGAATTCCTCCACATCGCTGCCGAGCCCGCTGATATGAAACGTCAGGCCAACGTCCGCAGTGGTGATCGAGCTCTTTTTCGCCCAGGTGGCGGTGTAGTTCGCGCTCAACGGGTAATAGGTTACCGGCGTCTCCACCATTTGGCCGGCGATGGTCAGGTCTTGAATGAAATGCTTGTAATCGAAGCCCAGCGTTAACGAGTGAAAGAAATCATTCAGCTGCGGGAACGTGATAATGGCGCGGGCGCCGACAATCTCGCCGCGGCCAGCCACATCGGTCGAGCCGAGCGTCGAGACATTCGAATCTTGTTTGATGCCCTGGGCGAGAAGCGTGAGCCAGCTGGGATCGGCAAATCGCACGACGTAGTAGCCGGAAAAGACGCGCGCTTCTTTCGTATCCTCGGGTGAAATTTGGACGCTCCCGCCGATGGAATGACCGAGTTGCCAGAGATTGTTGTAACTCAGCGACGCGTTGAGACGCAGGGGCGGCGTGTCGGCGCTGTAGCGATTATTTAATTCCAGGCTGCCGTGTAACGGAAACGTGTCCGCCACGGTAAGATCGACATCGACCGTTCCCGGCAGGACGCCGGCCTTGAGCGACGGCGTGATCCGTCGATCCGGCCATCGATTCAACGAAACAATATCACGCGTAACGTCGTTAAAATCAGGCACCCTGCCCTCCGCCAGCGACGGCGCGCTGCCCTTGATTTTCGAAAGCGAATAGTAACGCGAGCCGTGGACGCGCAACCGCCCGACGGTGCTCTCGACTACTTTCAAGACGACAACGCCATGGGCGCCTTGTTGCGGTGGCACCTGCACGGAAACGGTCTGAAAACCTTTTGCTTGATAGGCTTTTTCCAGTGCGGCACGGGCTTGTTCGACATCTTCCGGCCCGCGCGCTGGTCCGAGGAACGGATAAACCGCGTTCTCGATCTCGGTCTTGGTCAGATGATGCGCTCCAACGACCCGATATTGCTTGATAAAAAGCGACCCGATTGCGGGCATGGTTTCAACTGCCAAGCAGTGCAGGCGGCTGAGCAAAAACAGGATCGAGATCGTCCCCAAAATGCGTCCCGCCCCGCGCCGATTTCGCCTGGCCGAAGAAAAAAAATCATGTCCGAGAGGTCGCACCCGCTCATTATGCGGTTGCGCCGAGTGCTCTCAAGGCGCTGGTGGTTACATTTCTGCGTCGAAATGTGACAACCAGGTTACGCCGCGAAAACGTCACTTAATTTTAACAAAACCGTAACGCAATTGACATGTTGACGTGCTTAGTATCGGCGGAGCCTTAACGACTAAGCTCGGCCCGCAAACTTCATGAAACAGCCTAACGCCTTAATGCACGACCCTTTCCCTGTCACAACGGATCGACGCAGCGGTTTCGCCCTGCGCGCGCCTGCGCAAACGAAGTCGAGCAAGAACATTCTCATTATCGAGGATGAACAGGACGTGATCGATTTGCTCGCGCTTCATCTTCTGAAAGACACATCGTACATCATTTCCACTGCGACGAGCGGCGTGGCCGGTTTGGAAAAAGCCCGGGCCGAACTGCCCTGGATGATCATTCTCGACCTGATGCTGCCAGAAATGTCGGGCACGGAAATCTGCCGGATTCTCAAGGCCGACGCCGTCACCCGCCACATTCCCATCATCATGTTAACGGCTAAAGCGAGCGAGGCCGATCGCGTCGCCGGATTCGAACTCGGCGCGGATGATTACGTCACCAAACCGTTTAGCCCACGCGAAGTGATTCTGCGCATTAAGTCCATTGAGCGCCGGCGTGCCACTGAAGTGATCGACGAAAAATTGAAGGTCGGAACCATCACACTCGACCCGGTTCGGCACCACGTGACCGCTGCGGGGAAAGCCGTTCGGCTAACGACAGCGGAATTCAAACTGCTGACGATGCTGATGAAAAAACCGGGTCGCCTGCTCTCACGCGAGATGCTTCTGACCGGAGCGTGGGGATACGAGACATTGATCAACACCCGAACGGTGGACACACACGTCCGTCGCCTGCGCCACAAGCTCGGCAAGGCCGCCGGCACCATCGAGACAGTCCGGGGCTTCGGCTATCGAATGCGGCAGGATTGAATGCGTTTGCGATCGTGCGCGGTAGAGGGTTCGAACCCCCGCCCGCAACGCTTCGCGTAGCAATGCGGGCGCGGTCTGACCTCGATTCTCTGACAGCCGCCGCTTTAAATACGCTCGGCCGAATCCTGTCTTAAGTTGCTTCTCGCGCAGCCGGGCTTTCACTTCGGAACGACATGCCTCGTAATACTCCAAGGTTACAGGCAGTCGATGGGCGGTCGCGGATACTTGCCCAGCGCAGTGCTGCGCGAGTCGCTCGCGCAGGTCAACGGTCGAACCGACATATAGATCACCATCACGACATCTCAGGACATAGGTGTAAAACATGACGGGAGCAAAATCGTGCGCGGTAGAGGGTTCGAACCTCTGACCCCTACCGTGTCAAGGTAGTGCTCTACCACTGAGCTAACCGCGCGAGAAGAGAGTGAAATAGTGATCAGCGATCAGCGATCAGTCAAGGCTGCGGCAGGAACTGGCGGTCTTGCCAACTATCTTCTGTAGCGGCGGTCTGAGACCGCCGCCATAATCCAGCCTGAAGTTTGCGACGGTTACGGACGGCCGCTACAAGCAAAAGCGAATCACGCGGCCAGCTTGACCGCGTCTTTGTGCCCAAGAATTCGGACGGTTTCCTTTAACTGTTCGACTTTCAGCGGTTTCTTCAACACCGTGATCGGACCCTTCGCCAAAATCCGATCCAGCATCTCGCTGTCGGGGTAGCCCGTGATGATGACGATCGGGCAATGCGGTTGGGACTTCTTTGACGCTTCGTAAACATCGTCGGCCGGACCGTCGGGCAACTTTAGATCGAGAAAAATCAGGTCGAACTTTTGTTTCTCGAGCACGGCGAGCGCCTCCTTGACCGTGCCGACAACGACGCGGCTAAACCCAATTTTCTTGAGAAAAATCCGGAAGAGATTTTGCAGGCTTTCGTCGTCATCGACGACGAGGACCGTTGGCTGGCCGGACTGATCCTCTTTGAGAATGTCTTTGTCGAGCGAGCTTTTTTTGATACGCCAGCGGCCACCGATCTGAATGGCGGGGAGTTGCCCGCGCTGGACGAGATAATAAACGGTGGGCAACGGTATCCGGAGATACTTGGCTGTTTCCTTGACCGTGAGCAGATTATGCATGTCGAGAAAACATCAAGTTCAGCCGAATTGGGCAAGACAATTTCACTTTACAATCATTATAAATTTTAGAATCGATGTCAATATATTGTTAGAAGGGCCAAATTGGGCGAAATCCGAGGGTTGCGCGCTCTTTTGGAGAATAAGAAGGAACATTGAGCGTTCTCTTGGAGGAGAATGCCTGGCTCTAAGACAAGAGGATGGCCGACATAGAGCCAACCGCGTCTCAGAGCGCGATTTTTACCTTATGAGCGTGCAAGTTTATGGTTGTAATCATGTTGCCATCGAGGTGGACGACATCGACAGGGCGGTCAAATTTTACCAGGATGTTTTCAATTTGGAAAAACTCGATCGCGGCGAAGGCGATGCGTTTTTCAAACTGGGCGAACATCAGTTTCTCGCCGTTTTCGAAGTGGAGAAAGTCAAGCCGGCGAACATGCGGCATTTCGGAATCATGGTCCGCGATGAGCAGCAGCTCGAGGAGGTGCGCAAGAAGCTGACTGGAAAATACAAACTGAAATTGGATCCACCGTTCCGCTGTGATTTTCGCGATCCGTGGGGGAACCGGATTCAAGTTGTCGATCTTCACGATGAATCGCTCATCTGGCTGATGCCATATCGCGAGGTGCAGAAGGTGGGGATCATATTTAAAGAAAGTCGAGCGGTCCGCGAGCTTTAGGCCAAAATGCGGTAGAGAAAGTGCTCCGTTGCTCTCGCATATTGCCGGATGATTTCCTTTGTTGTTCCAGCATACAATGAGCAGCACGAACTGCCTGGGACATTGGCGGCGATTCGCGACGCTGCGGAAGATCGACCATTCGAAACCATTGTGGTCGATGACGGATCGACGGACGCGACCGTTGCGGTCGCGGAACGCGCCGGGGCACGGGTGATCTCGATTAGCCGGCGCCACATTGCCGCTGCGCGAAATGCCGGCGGGCGCGCGGCCACCGGTGATATTCTGTTTTTTGTCGATGCGGATACGCGGATCAATCAGGCGCAGGTCGATGGCGCGATGGCGGCGTTGCAACGCGGATTCTCCGGAGGCAGCGCGCGCGTGGCGGTAGATGGTTTCGTGCCGCTCTGGGGCCGGATTTTCGTGCGCACATTTTGCGCGCTTTACTTCGGCCTCAACTTCGGAGCGGGTGCATTTCTTTTCACGACCCGACGGAACTTCGAAGTCATCGGCGGCTTCGACGAGCAATATTTCATCGGCGAAGAAGTTTATTTCAGCCTAGCGTTGCGCAGGCTTGGCCGATTCAAAGTCTTGCGCGAGCCAGTGCTCACTTCAGGCCGGAAATTGCGGATGTACTCTGCGCGCGAAATCCTGACCCGCTCCTTCGCCATTATTATTCGCGGGCCGAGTGGCGCCCGCTCGCGCGGGCGACGGCTCGATCTCTGGTACCAGGGAAAACGCGAGAGTCCGCCGGGCTAGCGAATATCATCAACACGCTACGCTTAACCACCAACATCCAATCCGCCAAAGGACAGATCCGCCGCGGCGGACATTCAATTCTTCGTTGGGCGTTGAGCGTTGCGCGTTGCGCGCTGGTTCAGGCAGAATTGGATTGACAATCCAGCACGATATTTCGCGACCTTTATTATCTCTAATGAGATCCGTCCTTTGGCGGATTGTGTTGAATTTCACTTGGCCAAGCGATTGCGGTTGGCTGCGGCGGTCCGTAGCGGTGCTACGGATTCATCAGACTAAAGTACCAGCGGATGAAATCTTCACCGAAAAACATCCAGGTCACCGCCCCAAAAGCGAGGTAGGGACCGAAAGGGAGTTTGGCCGACCAAACACGCTTACCCAGGATGAGGGTGAACAACCCGACTAACGACCCGAGGAGCGAGCCGGCGAAAACACTAAACAACACCGCTCGCCATCCGAGGAACGCGCCAATGGCTGCGAGAAACTTCAGGTCACCGCGGCCCATCGCTTCGCGCGGAATCTGGAGTTCGCGCGCGACTCCGGAAATTTCGGCCACGTCATCGAGCACGAAGGTCTCTCCTTCTACAGCGACACGATTGTAATGAAACTCTAGCGTTACGCTTCCAAACTCGCGATGGTCGATCCTGACTTCATCGCATTCGAGTAACAGGCGATCGGTCTCGCGCGCGAAATAATCGCTCCAAAGACTTTGTTCGCTGCCAACGACGAATTCGGCGTCATCGCTTTGACGTTTCCACGTGAATGGAGTCGGCGCGTCGAGCCGAACCCGCTTTTTGCCGAAGGCAATCTTCCCCGCTTCGAGGACGAGGAGGAGGATGACGTACCCGAGCGCCGCCGCCAGGAGCGACCGAATGCCAGCGGCCAGGCGCGAATCCGTTTTCATCAGTTCCGGGACCGCGACGCTGGCGCAGATTCCCGCAATCGTGCCGCCGATTGTGATCTGATCGGGAATGATGAAATGCTCCAGATCGACAAACGTGCCGACGATGAGGAGCGAAATGAAAACCCAATACACAAGCGCGATCGGCCACGGGAACGCCTGCCAGATGGCGAGAAAAAGCAACGCCGTGACGAGTTCCACGGCAAAATAACGAAACGCGATCCGCGCGCCGCACTTGGCACACCGGCCGCACAGCACGATCCAGCTCACCAGCGGCAAATTTTGGTGCCACGGAATCGGTTGTTTGCAGTTGGGACAAAACGAACGGCGCGGCTTGTTGATCGAGAGATCGAGTGGCAAGCGATAAATGCAGACGTTCAAGAACGATCCAATCGCCGCGCCGAAGACGAACGCGAAAAGGTCGAAAATGATCCGATAGCCCGCGTCGTTCATGATCCTGCCATGGTCGATCTTCGCCGCTCCATCAGCCACGCGATCCAGATGCAGCTTTCGTAGAGCAGGCACATGGGCAAACTCATCGCCAGCAGGGTGAGGATGTCGGGCGTTGGCGTGATAATCGTGGCCGCGATGAAGATGAGGACAACGGCGTAGGGCCGGGTACGGGCCATGAATTTGTAAGTGATCAAGCCAAAGCGCACCAACGCCAGCACGACTACGGGTAGTTCAAAGGCCAGGCCGAAGCCAATCGTGAATCGCGTCACGAACGAGTAATACTGCTGCACCGTCCAGGTGGGGGCCCAGCCTAACGACTGCGTGTCGCGAAAGAAAAACAGGATCGTCTTTGGCAGCAGCCAGAAATAGCAGACCAGCACGCCGATCAAGAACAAGGCGAAGCTGACAAAGATCGCGGGCAAGAGGAAACGTTTTTCCACTGCGGTCAACGCCGGCAAAACGAATTCGGCCACGAAATAAAGAAGCAACGGAAACGAGATGACAATGCCGGCATAAAACGCGAGATGAAACGAAATGACCAGTGAATCGGTGATGCCGAGCGCCTTGAGCGTGCCAACTTCACCGCCGACTTCCTGCAACGGCGCCTGGAGGACCCGGACCAGCCAGGATCGAAAAGCGAAGCAAACAATCATGGCTGCGACCAGCGTGATTGCCATTTTTACGATGGTCCAACGCAAATCTTCGAGATGCTCGAGAAACGGTTTGGAAGTCTCGCTCTCGGGCAGTTCGCGAAATTTGAAAATGTCCCGAAGCGCCATGGAAATCGAGTCAGGAGCCTGTTAAAATACTCAGCCATGCCGCGCGAGCTTGCCTTGGGCTGGATAGCAAGACGCGAGCGACGAGCATGTCCAAAGCGACCTGTGAGAAGCGAGCAACGCGGCTAGACGGCCTAAGGCAGGTTCGCCCTCCGGGTTGCGCCGCCTTTTCGTCTTTCCGGCGTTGCTCGTCGGTTACAGACCCAATTTGGTATGCGCCCTCCTCGCGCCTTGGAGAAACGAAAGATCGACAGCAACGCGGCATGGCTGAGTATTTCAACAGGCTCCCAGGCGCGGCGCGAGCGAAATGAACCCGCGCGCGGCCAGCCGTGCGCAGATACCCAGCGTATTGGCATCGCGAATTTGGTTCTCGGCAATCATGGTGCGAATTTCCTCAACGGTAAACGCGCGGCAATCGAGAATTGATTCGGTCTCGTCGTGGGCGCTGGCGTGAGCGCTCCGTTCGACCGGACGGGCGAAAAATAAATAGCCGAACTCGTCGGTAAATCCGGGTGACGAAAAATAATGGCCGAGCTCGATCAGCTTACCGTCGGATGCGAGCTCGTAACCGGTCTCCTCGCGGAGCTCCCGTAACGCGACCTGTTTGATCGCGCTCTCATCGGTTTCGCCATGGTCGATCTGACCGGCGGGCATTTCCCAAATGGAATCGCGAATGGGGACGCGCTCCTGCCTGATCAGGAGAAGTTTTCCGTCGCGCGTCATGGGCGCGATAATGACAGCCGGTTTGCGATGCACAACCGTCCACGTCCGCGGTTTCGAGCGCGATGGCGTCTGCACGCAATTGGTCACCACTTCCAGATGCGCGTTGGCAAAATGTCGTTCGCTTGAAATGGTTTTCCACCCGCTCGGTTCCACGCGGTGATTGTAGTGGCGGGCGTGTCGTGCGCAAAGCGCCGAGATGACGTGCTTAGCTTGTCTAGCGCGCCCATGGCGGTTTAACAAACGCTCCGCGCAATTTACCTAAGCGGAGCGGCTATAGTTTATTCAAACTGCTAGAGCAGATCCAACTGCGGTCTTTCCGGCGCGGTTCTCGTCGATCTTAGCTTCCTTGTTTTCGGTGTCGGCTCCGCCGCAGCGGCTGGAGTTTCCAAGTGGGCCAGAATTTCTTTGGCGCGATCGAGGATTTCCCTGGGTAAACCGGCGAGACGGGCAACCTGTATGCCATAGCTCTTATCGGCGCCGCCGGGGATGATTTTGCGCAGGAAGATGATCTGATCGTTCCATTCACGCACGGCGACATTCAGGTTGCAGACACCGCTGCGTTCTTCCGCCAGCTTGGTCAGCTCGTGATAATGTGTCGCGAACAGGGTGCGCGCTTTGATTTTATCGTGGAGAAACTCCGCCACGCTCCAGGCAATGGAGAGTCCGTCGAATGTCGATGTGCCGCGGCCGATCTCGTCCAGGATAACGAGGCTGTGCTCGGTCGCGTTATTGACGATGTTGGAGGTCTCGTTCATCTCGACCATAAAAGTCGATTGGCCCCGCGCCAGATCATCGTTCGCGCCGACCCGGGTGAAAATGCGATCGACCAGGCCGACCTCGGCGCTCTCCGCCGGAACGAAGCTGCCCATCTGCGCCATCAGGACAATGAGCGCGACTTGACGGATATAAGTTGATTTCCCGGCCATGTTCGGCCCGGTGATGATGGCAAGTCGCGTCGTCTCGCCATCGAGTGCCGTATCGTTAGGCACAAATTTCTCTTCAACCAGATTTTGATCGAGCACCGGATGCCGGCCATCCTTGATGATCAGACGCAGCGAACGGTCTAACTGCGGCCGGCAATAACGAAAGAGCCGGGCGGTCTCGGCCAGCGCGCAAAGCGCATCGACAATCGCGATGGCAGCAGCTGTCTGCTGAATCGGGCCAAGCTCGCGCAGCGTTTCATCGCGCACTTTTTGGAAAAGCTGGTATTCGAGCTGACGCGCCCGCTCATCGGCACCGAGGACCTTCGCTTCCATTTCTTTCAGTTCCGGTGTGACGAACCGTTCGCCGCCGACCGTGGTTTGTTTACGGGTGTAATGCCCGGGCACATTGGCCAGATTTGATTTCGTGATTTCGATGAAATAGCCGAAGACCGAATTATAACGGACCTTCAGCGACTTGATCCCGGTGGCTGCGATCTCGCGCTCCTGCAATTGGCTGATCCAGTTTTTTCCTTCACGCGACGCCTGTCGGAGCGCGTCGAGATCGACATCGTGACCATCGCGAAAAATGCCGCCCTCTTTCAACGCCAGCGGCGGATCATCCACAATCGCTTGGCCTAGCTTCTCCGCCAACGCCGGCATCTCATGAATCTCGCATTGCAAACGCTGCGCCAATGATTCTAACTCGCCGGATTCATTTACTCGAGTTGCGCCAAACGCGAGTCGATCGAGTAGGTTCTGTAGTTCACCCTTCAACTTCGGGATCTGCTGCAACGAAACCTTCAGGGCGGTGAGATCCCGCGCGTTACCTGAGACCTGACTTAGCCGTCCGGCAGCGCGTTCGATGTCACGGATCGATTTCAACTCAGCCCGAATCGACGCGAGCAGGTCCGGTTCCTGCAGCAGATCAGCGACCATTTGTTGGCGGCGCCCGAGTTCCAGCAAATCGCGCAGCGGCTGCAAAATCCACCCCCTCAGCTTGCGTCCGCCCATCGGCGTGACCGTGCGATCGAGCACCGCCAGCAGGCTCGTATCGCGCACACTGCGAGAGTCGACCAGTTCGAGATTGGTTTGGGTCGCGGCATCGAGCACGACGTAATTCGCCGGCGCATCGCAACGGAGCGAGCGGAGATGGTCTACTTTGCGTCGGAGCTGATGTTTGAGGTAATGCACCATTGCGCCGGCGGCGGCGACGGCTTGCGGCATTTGCCCACAGCCGAAACCATCGAGCGATTTGACTTTGAAATGCTCGCATAACGTGAAGAACGCTTGTTCGGGCAGGAACGCATACGCGTCGTAGCTGAGTGCGTCCGGCCCGCTACCCGTGGACGGGCTGCGCCGTGGCGAGCAGTTCGCCGAACATTTCCTTTTGCTCGTCGCTCACAAGCAGTTCCGCCGGACCGACCCGCGCCAGCTCATCGAGGAGCGATTGCCGATCCCGCGCCTGGGTGAGACGAAATTCACCCGTGCTGAGATCGGCGTAGGCCAAACCGAACACGCCGTCATCGGCCCAGACCGCGCCGAGATAATTCGCGCGTTTGGCTTCGAGTAAATCAAGATCACTCACCGTCCCCGCACTAACGATCTGCGTGATGTCGCGGGAAACGATTTTGCCCGGCTGCGGATCGCTCGTTTGGTCGCAGATGGCGACACGCCGCCCGGCCTTGATCAACCTGGCGATGTAAGTTTGGGCGGCGTGATATGGCACACCGCACATCGGCACACCATTGCGCTTCGTCAGCGCCACATTCAGCAGACCCGACGCCTCTTTTGCGTCCTCGAAGAAAAGCTCGTAAAAATCGCCTAACCGAAACAGCAGCAACGTATCGGCCGGAATGCTCTTCCGGAGCCGCTGATATTGCTGCATCATGGGAGTAAGCGCGTCGGGCATTGTGGCAGCTTGGAATCAAGCGTGAAAAATTGCGATTTCGAATACAATCCGGTTTGAACCGTGAGATTGATCAGTCTAATCGCTTGACGCCTACTGCAACGCGCGAATTTTGCATTCCAACGGGTGCCGATTTCCAGCGCGTGCTGGAGCACTCGCGAAACCTCAATTCTTAAACACCATGAACCGAAACAAACTGACTGTGATCGCTTCTGCTGCGCTGGCTCTGGCGTCGTTAGCCGTGGCCGCGGAACAAAAAACCAAGGAACCGCAAAAATCGGCCCCAGAAGCCGACACGAAACATGTGCTGCTGACTCCGGCGGACCTGCAATGGGGCGAAGCGCCTGCCGGTTTGCCAGCCGGCGCCAAGCTCGCTGTGCTGGAAGGTGATCCGACAAAGAAAGGTCCGTTCACGATTCGGCTACAGATGCCTGATGGCTACAAGATCATGCCACATACTCATCCCACCGCGGAAAAGGTGACCGTCATTTCCGGGACTGGCTTTCTCGGGATGGGGGCCAAGTTCGATGAAGCTGCGGCGAAACAGATGGAGCCGGGCACCTTCGCGATTATGCCTGCCGGGATGCAGCATTTTGCCTTCGCCAAAGGTGAAACCATTGTCCAGATCAGCGGCAAAGGCCCGTTCGAAATCAAGTATGTGAATCCGGCCGACGATCCGCGCCAAGCGAAGCAATAGAAACGGCGCGTCCGCCGGGGATGGCCCGCACCGCCCGTTTTAGGATCGACAACCGCCAGTCGATTTCCTTTGAATCGGCGCGATGAAGACAGGCTTTTTCCTTCTTGCTCTGATCGGTGCATTCTCAGCGCTCGGCCAGGAAGGGCTCGATTTCGATGTGATCATCAAAGGCGGGACGGTTTACGATGGAACTGGCTCCGTGCCACAACAGGTCGATGTCGCGATTCGGCGCGATCGGATAGCTGGGCTCGGTGATTTTTCCAAAGCAAGCGCGCCGACGATCATCAACGCGAAGGGGCTCGCGGTCGCGCCGGGGTTCATCAACATGCTCTCTTGGTCAACGGAGTCGTTAATCCAAGATGGCCGATCGCAGAGCGAGATCCGCCAGGGAGTGACGACGGAGATCATGGGCGAAGGCGAATCGATGGGGCCGGTCAACGACCGCGTGCGCGAGCACATGTTGCGCGAGCAGAAGGACATCAAATATGGCGTTAAATGGAACACGCTCGCGGAATATTTGCAGGACCTGGAAAAGCGCGGCATCTCCTGCAACGTCGCGTCGTTCATAGGTGCCACCACGATCCGCGAGTACGTGATCGGCTTCGACGATCGGGCGCCGACGCCAGAAGAACTCGATCAGATGCGCGACCTTGTCCGCGGGGAAATGGAAGCGGGTGCGCTCGGCATCGGCACATCCCTAATTTATCCGCCTGCGTTTTATGCGAAGACCGATGAGCTGATCGAGCTGTGCAAAGTGGCGGCGAAATATCAGGGCAAATACATTTCACACATGCGCAGCGAAGGAAATCAATTGCTCGAAGCGCTGGACGAGCTGATCCGGATCGCGCGGGAAGCAGACATCCCGGCCGAGGTCTATCACATCAAAGCCGCTGGCCGGAAAAATTGGGGCAAGATCGACAGTCTGCTTTCGCGGATCGAATCCGCGCGAAAGGACGGACTCAACATTCGCGCCAACATGTACACCTACACCGCCGCGGGAACCGGACTGGATGCCTGTTTGCCGCCGTGGACGGAGGAGGGCGGTTATCCCGCGCTTTTTAAGAGGCTGCGCGATTCGGCGACGCGCGCGAAGATTGCCGCCGAAGTAAAGATCGACAGCGACAAATGGGAAAATCTTTATCTGGCAGCCGGTTCGCCCGACAAGATTCTGCTTGTCGGCTTCAAGTCGGAGAGATTGAAACCGCTCACCGGGAAATCATTAGCCGAGGTTGCTAAGATACGCGGAAAAGATCCGATCGAAACGATCATGGATTTGATCGCCGAAGACGAATCGCGGATCGACTCGATTTACTTCCTCATGTCAGAGGAGAACGTGAAAAAAGAAATCAGGAAACCGTGGATCTCGTTCGGCTCCGATGAAGCTTCGCAAGCGCCGGAGGGCATGTTCCTGAAATCGAATCCGCATCCGCGGGCCTACGGCTGTTTCGCCCGCGTGCTCGGGAAATATGTGCGCGACGAAAAAATGATCACGCTCCAGCAAGCGATCCGGAAATTGAGCGGCTTGCCTGCGACGAATCTCGGGCTCGACCATCGCGGTTTTCTCAAGGAAGGAATGTTCGCCGATGTCGTGGTGTTCGATCCGGCGACGATTGCCGATCGCGCCACCTTCGACAAGCCGCATCAGTACGCCGTCGGCGTGAAACACGTTTTCGTTAACGGCGTCCAGGTAATCAAAGATGGCGAGCACACCGATGCCAAACCGGGTCGCGCTTTGTGGGGACCGGGAAAAACGAAATGAGGAAGAAGACGCGCAACGTTCGACGTCCAACGCTGAACGCCGAACCGCAAACAAGTTGATGTCCCAGTCCGGGGCTAACTCGAATTTCGTTTCGTTAAGCTCGATCAGAGTCTGGTTCTCAATTGAAGAACCGCATTCCGGATTCGCGGAGCACTTGCACCAGCGCGAATCTCAGTTCACCCACTTTCCGTCTTCGGAAATCAGGATCGGCAGTTCTTCCATCATGAACTGCGTTTTGCCAATCGCGCCGATCATGTGTGTGCCAGTCGCGTTGTACCATCTCTTCGACATCTCCTCGCCGGTGTGACAACCCCAGCTCCGAATGTAGCTGGTGCGGGTAAAGCTGCGCCGATTCACCATCACGAAATCGTTCTCGTGCAAAAACGATTTCGCCGCGCTATCGACATTGCTACTGTAGTCGAACATGAAACAGGCGCGGTTCGAATGCCCGAAATATTCGAACCCGGAAATCTTCACAAGGTCGCGCGGTTGACCAGAGTTCAAATAATTGATCACATCCGCGCCGTTCTGAAAATAAACGAGGTTCAGATTGAATTTCTCCCGGACGGAATCGATGTAGCTAAGCAAGTCCTGGTGTTCTTGTTTGCCGCGATCGATGTAGCCCTGCTTGTAAACCAGCCAGGTGATCTTCGCGTCCGGCCCGAGCGCGGCGCGCAATTGCTCAGTGCGAATCCGAGCCGCCCGCACAAAATTCGCCCACCAATGGTCGTGCGGCTGCATTTTATATTGTTCCCACTGATACAGCGACGGTCCGCCAACCAGAATAATCCATTCATTGTTCTTCGGCCGCGCGTCCACGGCTTGAGAAAACGCGCTCAACAACAGAAAAATGATCGCCCGTTTCATCCGAGAATTGAGGGGAGTAGTATTTACGCAGCGCGCGAAACTGCGCAAGCGGGACGGCAATTTCTTCGAAGCGGGCCGATCATTAGGTGACGATAGACTTGACTTTTCGTCGGCGTGGAGACCTTGGAATCGAGAAATTCGCGAGAAGAGTAGGATTGCTGAAATGGCGCGGTTCGCATACGCAACGAAACCCCTGGCCTCCGGCTGGGCTCTTTGGGTCGCAGGTTTCTGCTACGTAGTCCTCACGACTGAGGCGCAGATCGACGTCACTCAGGAGCACAACCATCTTTCTCGCGACGGCCTCTACATTGATTCCGCGTTTACCCGTTCCGCGGCCGCCAATATTGCGCGCGATCTTAACTTTGATGGCACGATCTCCGGTAACGTGTACGCCCAGCCGTTGTACATCGAGGGTGGCCCAAACGGAGCGATGATCATCACGGTGACCGAATCAAACAACGTTTACGCGCTCAACCCGATCACCGGCGCAGTGATTTGGCAAAGAAATGTCGGCCCCGCGGTCGCGAGATCACAGCTCCCCTGCGGTAACATTGATCCCCTCGGCATCAGCGACACCCCCGTCGTCGATCTTGCATCGCGTTCACTCTTTCTCGACGCGATGACAACGCCCGATGGAGGAACCACCAAAGAGCATGTCGTCTTTTCGCTCAATGTGGATACCGGCGTGACCAACGCTGGCTGGCCAGTAAATCTAAACAGCGCCGTGCCCGGTTTCACTTCATCGGTGCAAAACAATCGTGGCGCGCTCGCTCTGGTGAACGGTATTGTTTATGTTCCGTTCTCGGGACACGCGGGCGATTGCGGCATCTATCATGGCTGGGTTGTCGGTGTCCAAGCCAGTAATCCGTCTGCAGTATTGGGCTGGGCGACCAGCGCTATCGGTGGCGGAATTTGGGGACATTCCGGCGTCGCGAGTGACGGCACCAACATGTTTGTCATCACCGGGAACACATTTAGCACTGGCGGTAACTGGGGCGGCGGCGAAGCGATCATCCGATTGCAAGCTGGGCCGATCTTCAACAACAACACGACCAACTACTGGGCGCCGACCAATTGGCTCAGCCTCGATAATGGCGATACGGATCTTGGCGGTTGCAGCGCGGTTCTGATCGACGTGCCGGGCGCGACACCGTCGCAGTTGGTGCTTGCCCTCGGCAAGGACGGCTATGCCTATCTGCTAAATCGCAATAATCTGGGCGGCATCACCGCGCCGGTGGCATCGTTTAACACCGGCGCCGCAATTCGAGGACAAGCTGCTGTCTCGTATCGCACGAGCCAGGGAACCTATTTCGCCTTCCGCCAGGGTGGGAGCGCGGTTAAAGCCTATCGAATCACTGCGACTAATCCGCCGACGATCGTCAGCGCGTGGAGTGCCACCCAGAGCGGACAAGGTTCACCGTGGGTGACTACGACCGACGGCATAAACAACCCGATCGTGTGGGTGGTAGGGACGGAAAGTGATAACCGATTGCACGGTTATGACGGCCAGACTGGCGCCGTTGTTTTCGCAGGTGGCGGCGCGAACGAATTAATGAGCGGTGCGCGCAAGTGGAACACCGGCATCGTTGCGGAGGGCCGGATTTATTTCGCGGCCGATAATCGAGTTTATGCTTTCGGCGTCCCGAGGCCGATGCCGAGCCCGACGCCCATCGCCAGCGACTTCAACCGCGATGGCAAACCCGATTATCTGCTCTTCCAAGCGAGCTCTCGGCGCACAGCCCTCTGGTACATGAACAATAACGTTTTTGTTAGGGGAGCCTACGGACCAACTCTTCCCGCTGGCTGGCAACCCGTCGATGTCGCCGATTTCAACCGAGACGGCAGAGCCGATTACGTTTTGTTTAACGCCAGCACCCGCCAAACCGCTATCTGGTACCTGAACAACAACGTTTACGTGAGCGGTGCTTATGGACCGACCTTGCCCAGCAGCTGGGAATTGGTTGCCGTGGGCGATTTCAATCGGGATGGCAAGACCGATTACGTTTTGTTTAACACCAGCACCCGCCAAACCGCTATCTGGTACCTAAACAACAATGTTTACGTGAGGGGTGCTTATGGACCGACCTTGCCAGCGAACTGGTATATCGCAGGAGCCTCCGACTTCGACCGGAACGGCGCGCCAGACTATCTGCTATTTAATTCAGGCACGAGGCAGACGGCGATCTGGTACTTGAACAATCACATTCTTGTTAGGGGCGCCTACGGACCAACGATTGCTAGCGATTACGTCTTGAACGGCACGGCCGATTTCAATGCGGACGGGAAGCCCGATTACCTGTTGTCCAACACCAGCACGGGCCGGACAGCGATCTGGTACCTAAACAACAATGTTTATGTCAGTGGCGCGTCCGGCCCGACTCTTCCGAACGGCTTCAGTTTGGTGGCCCCATGAGGGTTCGCGGAGTAATGGAGTAGAGGAGCAGTGCGAGAGGTCAGCGATTCGTTCCCAACACTCATCACTCCATCACTCCAATCTCGTCGCGGACGAGGTCTTCCCACGTTTGGCGCTTCCGGATGAGCGCGAATTTATCGCCGCGGATGAGGACTTCCGCCGGCATTGGGCGCGAATTATAGTTCGACGCCATCACCAATCCGTACGCGCCGGCGCTCATGATCGCGAGCAGATCGCCTTCGTGCAGCTCCGGCATCTCGCGATCCAGCGCAAAGAAATCGCCCGATTCGCACACCGGCCCGACAATGTCGATCTTCTCTTTCGCGCCTTTACTCATGCTCTTTCTCTTGCTCTTGCTCGACGGGAAGCTGTCAGCTTCCCCTACAGAAAGCGCTTCGATCACCGGCACGATCTCGTGATAGCTTTGATAAAGCGCCGGCCGAATCAGGTCGTTCATGCCCGCATCGACAATCGCGAATTTCTTGCTTGCGGTTTGTTCGCCACGGCGAATCCGTCCGGCGGCGGACTTAAGGTAACGGACGCGCGTAATCAAGACGCCGGCGTTGCCGACCAGAAAACGACCGGGCTCGAACAAGACCCGAATGCCTAACTTGCGCAAGGGCGGAACAATCGCCTCGGCATAATCGCGGACACTGAACGCGGATGGTTCGCCACCGTGATCGTGCCACCAGTTGCCTGACCCGCTCTCGAGCGCGCGACGGTAAATGATTCCCATCCCGCCACCGATGCTGAAAAATTGAATGGCGTATTTTGATTTCAATTCGCGCACGAGCGGCGCAGCCTTTCGAATCGCCTCGGCGAATGGTTTCGCTTCGGTGATTTGCGAGCCGATGTGCATTTGCACGCCGACAATGTCGATGTGGCGCATTTGCGCGGCCCGCGCGTAAACCGCCGCCAACCGGCCGAGCGGAATTCCGAATTTGTTCTCGTGTGAGCCGGTTGAGATGTATTCGTGCGTGTGCGGATCGACATCGGGATTAGCTCGCAGGGCCACCGGAGCCCGCATCCCGCGGCCGCGGGACTGCGCAACTTTGTCGATGTAATCGAGCTCCGCTTCACTCTCGACGTTGAAGCTATAAACACGTTGGTCGAGCGCGTACTCGATTTCGTCGCGCGACTTGCCGACGCCGGCGAACGTGCACTTGCTTGGATCGCCGCCGGCCTTGAGCACGCGAAAAAGTTCGCCGCCAGAGACAATGTCGAAGCCCGCGCCTGCCTTGGCCAACAATTTTAAGATCGCGCCATTCGAATTCGCTTTAACCGCATAACAAATAAGGTGATCCAGCGGAGTAAGGGCGGCATTGAGCCGCTGATAATGATCGAGGATTGTTCCGGCGCTATAGACATAGAGCGGCGTTCCAAACTGTTCCGCTACGCGCGCAAGATCGACATCTTCGCCGCAAAGTTTTCCATCACGATATTGAAACGCATGCACGTTGGATTCTAATCGCGCTCTCTGGGTAGCGCACGCGTTGCGCCTGCTAGGGAGCACAGGAAGCCCGCAGATTACCCAAACACTCGCAAGCCGATATTCAGAACCGCGATCAATGCCACTCCCCCTGAAAAACTGGTTAGAACAAGTTTCTTTCCGTGCTTCAGCATTTCTCCGAGCACAGCGTGCGCCGCCAGATAGAAAAATCCGCCGCCGACATGCGCCATGATCAGGCCCAGCCAAAATGTCGAAGCGTTCGCCAGAAAGAAAATGCCGATCACACCGCCGACAAGCGTCGTTGCCTCCACCGCCGCCACCCAGCCGAGCGCAGCCGCGCGTTGCACCCCGGCGCCGATCAAAAGGCTACCCAAGGCGAGGCCTTCCGGAACTTTATGAATGCAGAGCGCGGAGAATAACGACCACTTTGTCGCGGCCGAAGCAGGAGTTTCGCCTTGAATGCCCAAGGCCAAGCCATCGGTCGTGCTGTGAATCGCCAGCGCCACGATCAACACGCTGGCGATCTCACTGAAATGTTTGGCCGCATCGGCGTCGAAATGGCTGGCCGCGCATGCCGGGCAGACATGATGGACATGTTTGCTGACCAAGAAAAAAAGCGCGTAGCCGCTAGCCATCGCCAGGAGCACTGCCCACCATGGGCAGGTGCCCAGGCTTTCCGGCAAAATCGCGAAGAGCGTGACGCCAAGAAGAGTTCCGGCGGCGAAACTAATTAGCGCGCACAACTGCTTGTGCGCCAAGCGGAGGGTCGAGCTGATGCATCCACCGGCAAGGGCAAAGACATAAGCCGCAATAACCTGCCAAAGCGTGTTAGCCATTTAATGGCTGGCCATTCCCGCAGGCGCCGGATGTTCGCGGCAATGCTGCGTCTCGATGGTAACGTGAACGAGTTCGTCGTGCTCGCGCAGCAACTCGTGATAAGTATCCGAACTCTTCGGCTTGTGGGCCACGACCGAGATCATGGCCGCAAATTTTCCGATGCCCACCTGCCAGACATGAAGATCGGTCACGAGTGAATCGCCGTCGCTCTCCACTGCGCGCCGAATTTCGTCAGGCAAATCTGAAGCTAAAGGCGTGCAATCGAGCAAAATACCGCTGGTATCCCGCAAAAGCGTGTAAGCCCAGGAAAGAACGACACCGCTCCCGACAATTCCCACGACCGGATCCAGCCAGGCCCAGCCGAAGAACTTGCCGCCAGTCAATGCCGTAATCGCAAGCAGAGAGGTAACGGCGTCGGCCAGCACATGCAGATAGGCCGCGCGCAAATTCAAATCATGATGATGAGCACTTTCATGCTCATGCTCGTAATGGTGATCACCAAGCAAGGCCGCACAACCCAGATTCACCAGCAATCCGACACAGGCGATGCCGATCGCCTCGTTAAAATGGATCGATAGTGGAACAAACAATCGGTGAACGGATTCACCAGCCATCAAGAACGCCACAATCGCGAGCACAACCGCGCTGGTGAACCCGCCAAGCACGCCGATTTTCCCGGTGCCGAAACTGAATCGAGCATTCGTGGCATGTCTTCGCGCAAAATAGTAGGCCACTGCTGTGATCACAAAGGCAATCACGTGGGTGCTCATGTGCCAGCCGTCGGCCAGCAACGCCATCGAATGCGACGTCAACCCGACCGTGATCTCGAGGACCATCATTGCGGCCGTGATCCCAATCACAATGCGGGTCCGCCGTTCCGCGTGGGAAAAATCGGGAACGAAATCGTGCGCCTTCCGAAAACGGGAATGATCCGTCCGATGCATCAGGGCAAAACCTACCGCGATTAGCAACAGTTATCCTCAAAAATCGCAGGCCACTGTGCCGTAAAACCCGCGTCGTTGCCCAAACTGCGGTGCCCCGACGCCGATGCCGCTGCCATCGCGCAGCTCGTAGATCGTGTCGAACAAATTCACGACATCGAACCGGATCTTGAAATTGCCGAGTGAAGGAATCTTCAAGTTCCGCTGCAGGGATAGATTTACGGTGTAGTACTCGGGAACCGTTTTGGTGTTGGCAAACGCCCGGTGAAGTCCGCTTCCATAAAGAACGTCGAATCCGCCTCTCCAATCCTGCCAGGTGTAAGCTGCGCCCACCGAAGCAGTGATGCGCTGGTCGTGATCGAGAAAGATCCAGTGATTCTTGACGAAAGCAAATTCATCCGGATCAAACAGAAATTGCGCCGAACTCCAGTTAATCCCCCGGGCCCAGATCCAACCGACGTTTCCGTAAGCCGAAATCGGGCCGTGATCATAATTGGTCGTAAACTCGCCGCCGTATTGCCGTCCCCGTTCGTAGTTGAACGATGAGAGGACCAGCGCCTGTCCGAACTGGCCTTCATCGAGCAAAGAGTGCGAGCTCTTATAGAATCCATCGACGCCGACGTTCCATCCTTTCGTGATCTCCTGGGTTATGCCTGCATCGAAGTAATGCGCCCGCTCCGCCGTGACAGGCGAGTCTTTCGTGATCGCGGGCGCGTTGGTCGTCCCGTCGAACTTGGCAAGAGTGCTTTGAGGAACAGCCTCAAGCGGCGGCGGGGTGAAGTACTTGGCGTATCCGACGTGGAGCGTGGTGAAATCCCATGGCTTGTAAACGATGTTTAGGCGCGGGCTGAGTTGATTCTCATCGGTGAACGCGTTCACGAAATCGAGGCGGCCGCCAAAATTAATGGTCAATGGCTCGAACGGCTTCCATTCGTCCTGCAAATACAGCCCGTAGAAGTAGCCGTACTTGTTGTTGTTATCGACAATGCGGATCGGAGTGGTGCTGGTTTGATTGCCCATTGCATCAACTGGGAACACGAGCGTCGCGGTATTGACCGTCGCATATTGCTCGTTGAAGATGAAACCGGCGCGAAGAGTGTGCTGGTCGTTGACCTTATAGCTGGAATCGAACTCGAGGCCGTTTGAAAGAATGTCGCGATCCAGCCGCGAAGCGACTCCGTTGAAAATCAAGTCGCCCACGTTATCCGGAGTAAACAGGATTGAGCTGTAGCGGTTGAAGATCGATGCCTGAAAGTTGAGATCGCCCATCTTTTTTTGGTACGTTAAAATTTCGTAGGCATTCGTTTCCGCCTGATTTTCGTCCAGCTTGGCGGAATTGAAATTTGATCTCGTCCCGACGGTGAAGACAGGCGTTTGGCCGGGGTTATTCGGAATCTCGAAATCGCTGTGATTTGCCCCAACCAACAAGGTGACTCGGCTGGTGTCATCGATGATGTAGGAGAGATAACTGAACCATTTATATTGATTGGTATCATCATGAATCGGGCTTGAGCTGCGGGTTGGATTTTCAACGCCGATACCATCGTGCAGGTAACTTTCGGTGAAGTAGTAGCTCATTTGCCCGGCCACGCCGCCGCGCTCGAAGGTTTGCATTACGGTGTCGAAGCTGCCCACGAAAAGGGATGCTTCGTTACCGGTAAATACGGCACCATTCTTGGTATGAATGTCGAGCACGCCGGTTGTGCGGAAGCCGTACTGGGCCGGGAGCGCGCCGGTGATCAGGGAAATATTGTCGGCAAACCGGGTCTGCAATTCCTGGCCGAACCCGGGAATACTTTCGGGCAAAAGGACATCGTCGATGCGATATTGCAAATTCGCGTGTTCGCCGCGGACGTGTAATTGCCCGAACGAATCCTGAGCCACGCCGGGAAATCGCAGCAATGTTTGGTTAAACGGCGCGTTCTCGCCTTGCGCCTGCGAATCGAGGCGGTCGGGGCCGATGGTGTAACGCGTCGCGCCGAGACTCGGGACGATGAGCTCGCGGGAGATGTCGAGCTCTTGCGAAGTGACGACGACCTGTTCCGCCGTGGCAGTGCCGGGCGTCGGGGAAGGACTCGGGGCGAGTTGCTGGGGAGACGCAGTGGTTCTGAGGAGAAACAATAGCATTAGGAGCAAAAGAAAATTTTTCATTAGGATTGGTCAAATTAGAATTGGTTGAACTTGTTAGGGCCGATCTACAGTCGCTTCGCGATGCGAAGCGCGGGGCACGGTGGAACGCAGAAAGGCCGCCCACAGGGCGGCGGCTACAGCGTTGTTAGGCCAACACGGGCGGAGCGTGCTCGAGAACGCTGGCCGAGAGAAACGGCGATGGAACCCAGGACGGGCTCAGCACTGCGATCGTGTCGAACGAAACTGGCAGCATCGGCTCGCTCCCAAGCGGCGCATGCGAGGTGTGCTCGCAATTGCCCGCGGCGATGAGCGTGACCGCGCAACTATGTTCGGCGCGATCCGCGTCCGCGTGAATCCGCTCATGCAATTGCGGCGCGACGCTGAGCGCTAACGCCCAGGCAAACGCGCTCAGCACAAAGGCAGCAATGAAACGACCGGTCCAGGTTCGAGAATTCATTGCGCCGGGATTTTCCAGCGTATTTCAATCGCGCGCAAGTGATTTCGCCGTTTCGATCTTGACGTTAGGCCCACGTTTATTGCAGCATGTTGACAGATGAAGCTTCGGAGCTTTCTCCGTCATTGCACCGTTTGGCTTTTCGTTTTGCTCATCAATGCGTGTGCGATGTTTCACCCGCGCGCCGGGCGCGATATATTGGTTGGGACGTGGAGCAATACGTTAGGCACTGTCTGGACAATCAAAGCCGACGGCACATTCGATGTCGATCTTAACCAAAACGGCCAAAGCGATGCCTTTGGGAAATACACCATTTCCGGCGACACCATCGCGTTGTTGAGGACTGGCGGCATCAAACCAAAACATTGCGATGGCCGGGGTGTGTACCGTTTCAGCCGCTCAAACAATACGCTTCGGTTCACGCTTGTAAGCGATGATTGCAAGTTACGCCGGAAGAACGTGCTCCTGCCGTGGGCGCTAAAGTAATGTGCGCGTTGTTGTGTGCTGGCTAAGCATTTCATTCTGAGCCAAGCAAAGAATTTCCAGTCTTTCGCTCTGTCGGCTCACAAAAATGATCAGAGATGTTTCGCTTCGCTCAACATGACAACGGCACGCGTCTGCAGCGTTAACGTGGCAACGGTTTCTCGCTATTTGCCAATGCGTAAGCGGCCACCGCAACGACGGCCGCGTTTTCCGCCAGCTCTTTCGGGACAATTTTGTCGAGCGTATCGGCGGCAGTGTGATGGTAATTAAAATAGGTCCGGCTGTCCTGGATCGGGCTAAATGCGGGCACGCCAGCTTTTTCCATCGGCTCGATGTCGGCCCCGCAATGCTCGACGAAACGCAAGATGCCGGCGCCGGATTCCTGCAAGACCGCGGCGACCGGCGCGAGCATCGCTTTCACTTCCGGCTTCGCATGGATATTGAGTCCGACCGGATGATCTGCCCCGAGATCGGTTTCCATCGTCGCGAAATGGTTAGGCCAATCCTTGGCGTGCTCTTTCGCGTAGGTTTTCGAACCGGCCGAACCGTTCTCTTCGTTCATCCACGCGATCACACGAATGGTGCGTTTCGGTTTGAGATGCAGTCTTTGAATGAGATTGGCCGTTTCCATCGAGACGGCCACGCCCGCGCCATCATCGATCGCGCCGGTCCCGAGATCCCACGAATCCAAGTGACCGGAGACGATCACGACCTGTTCGGGATGTTCGCTGCCTTTGATGTCGCCGATCACGTTCGCGCTTTCCACTGCCGGCAGAGTTTGCGGTGTCAGGACCAATTTCATTTTCACCGGGCCTTGCCGGACGAGATCGACAATCAGATCAGCGTCCTCGGCGGTGACGGCTGCCGCCGGAATCTTCGGCGCGTCGCCGCTATAGTTGGTCGCGCCGGTGTGCGGCAAACGATAGTCCGCGCCGCCGACTGACCTAACGAGACATGCAACCGCGCCCTTTTTCGCCGCCGCGCTCGGTCCACTGCCGCGATACTCAACCGCTTCACCGTAGGCCTCGCCCCCATGACCTTCGGCCGCCATCTCCTTGTCGAAATGATAATCGAACAGGACAACTTTTCCCGCCACCTTTTCGCGCGGCAGTGATTTCAGCTCATCGAAAGTCTTAATTGCAATGACTTCGGCTGTTAGGCCGTCCGGCGGAGTCGGCACGCTGCCGCCGAGCGCGCACAGGACAATCTTCTGTGTCGTATTCTCGGCCATCCCTGGAAATTGCGTGAGCGCGGCCGTCTCTTCGCCGCGGACCCAGTGCGGCACCATAGTTTTCTCAAGCTGAACCTCACAACCGAGCCCTCTCAGTTCGGCCGCGACATACTCGACTGCTTTCGCTGCCTGCGCCGAGCCGCTCAAACGCTGCCCTATGTTATTCGCCAGGTGCGCAACTTGTCGGTAGGCGTAATCGCTGTTTAACGCGGCTTGTTGCAGCCGTTTCAAGTCCGCGAGAGTCTCCGTCGAAAAGACAATGGGCGTGGCCATCGGCGAAGGCGAAATTGTCGAGCCGGGCGATGCTGGTTGGGCTTGTGATAATGCCGTTCCCAGCAAAACAGCCAAGGAAAAAACCGCCACAGGCAACCGGATTTTCATCCCAAGAGCATGGCACGCGATTTTGTCACGTCCAGGCCATCAGCTTGTGGCGAAAGGTTCATGCTATGCCAGAACAAGACAGTATCGAACGGGCTCGTGAAGACGAGCGAGAGGGCAAATCGCCATTTACACAAGCCGGCGAATTTGTTCGCGAAGAAATGGAACACATCCGCGAAGGAGAACATGGCGCGCGCTCGCCGGAGCAAGCCATTGCGATTGGCTTGTCCAAGGCGCGACGTGCCGGCGTGGACTTGCCCCCGCCGCGGCGCGGCCGGAAACGAACGCAAAGACAGGCCCGACGCGACCTTGCCGAGGGCCGGCGCGGCACGGCCAAACGGCCATCGCGCACGCGTTCGCGCGCGACCACACGCGCGCTCCGCCGTGAAGGCCGGACAGCCGCGACCCGCAAAAGTTTGTCCCGTCACGCCAAGAAAGTCGCACGCCGACGTGGACCTGCTGCACGCTCTCGCGCCGCCAAAAAGGCCGCCCGGACGAGAAAGAAAAGACGCTAGTTGCTATCTCATAACTGCGCGCTGCTGTAGCCACGCCGCTCTGTCGCGGTTCTGCCATGGCAACAATCTCGGGAGCGCCTCGACAGAGCGAGGCGACAACAACATTTGCGAGAAGGCTTCGCTCGCAATCATCGCTGGCGTAGCTACGTTGATTTCCCGCATTCGATCGTGGTTACAGTCCCAACGTACAAATCCGCTTGCAAAACCGCGCAGTTGGTCTTTATTAGACGCTTCGCAGCGAGTTTTTAAATTAGCCGTTGGTCCCTGGGTCTGCGTCGCTAGGCGCTAGACCACACTCGCCAGGGGAAACCCGGCAAATCCGAAATGATGAAGGTTGAACGAGGAAGGATGAAATCGCTACAGACTCGGTTTCTCTTTTCATAATTCATCCCTCATCCTTGATCCCCTAATTATATGCCAGTTCGTTACGGTCGTTTTGAGATGCCGAAAACTCTCGTCAAAGACGAGAACACAGCTACAGACACTTATGCCAAGTTCACGGCCGAGCCGTTTGAGGCCGGTTACGGACACACCGTCGGGAATTCGCTCCGGCGTGTCCTGCTGTCTTCGCTCGAAGGTGCGGCGATTACCGCGGTAAAAGTAACCGGGGCGCAGCATGAGTTCGCGACACTGCCGGGCGTGGTCGAGGATGTCACTGACATCGTGCTCAACCTCAAGAAGGTGAAGTTCAAAGCCGATGATCATGAACCGAGGAGATTATCGCTCAGCGTGAACAAGGAAGGCGAAGTCGTGGCCGGCGACATTCAAGGGGTCCAGGGCTACGAAGTTCTGAATCCAAAGCAGGTGATCTGCACTCTGGACAAGAAACACAAGTTCGACGCCGAACTCGAAGTCCGAGTCGGGCGCGGTTTCGCCACGGGCGAGGAAAACAAGCGGCCCGATCAATCGATCGGCCTCATCCCGATCGATTCAATTTTTTCGCCGGTCACGCGAGTGAAGTACGCGGTCGAAAACACACGGGTCGGTCAGCGGACCGATTACGACAAGCTGCTCCTGGAAGTCTGGACCGATGGCCGCTTGACTCCGGACGACGCCCTGCTCCAAGCCTCCGCGATTCTGCGTCATCACCTCGACGTGTTTGTTAACTACAATGAGGACGTGATCGAGTTCGACCAGACCCCGGCCGGCGTGAGCGAGGAGAACATGAAGCTGAAGAAGTTGCTCAACATGAGCGTGAACGAGATCGAACTCAGCGTCCGCGCGGCCAATTGTTTGAACAATGCCAACATCGTCACGGTCGGCCAGCTGGCCCAGAAGACCGAGGGCGAGATGCTGAAGTACCGCAATTTCGGAAAGAAATCTCTGAACGAAATCAAGGACAAACTCCAGCAACTCGGCTTGAGTCTCGGCATGAAATTCGAGACCGGCTTGCTCGATCTTCCACTCGGTGCGCCCGCCGAAGCCGCCAGTGGAAACGGCACCGCCGAGCAGAAATAATCCTGTTTAAGATCGGCCGCCGCACTGCGTATGAGGCATCAAAAGAAAACAATCAAGCTCGGCCGCAAAGCTGAGCATCGGAAAGCGCTTCTAGCTAATCAAGTTTGCAGCTTGATCACCCATCAGCGCATTAAAACAACGCTGGCCAAGGCCAAAGCCGTGCGCCCGCTGGCGGAAAGAATGGTCACCCTCGGCAAGAAAGGATCGATCCACGCACGGCGGACTGCGTTTGCGACGTTGCGCCAGAAGGACGCGGTGAAAAAGTTGTTCGATGACATCGCGCAGCGCTCAGCTGAGCGCAATGGCGGTTACACCCGCATCGTAAAACTGGGCCGGCGCAAAAGCGATTCCGCGCCGATGGCGTTTCTCGAATGGGTCGACGCCGCCGTCCTCCTGACCGAGGAAGAACCGGCCGAACAAAAGAAGGCGAAAAAGAAAGAGACAAAAGCAAAAGCCGAGGAGCCAAAGCCCGAGCACGCGGTAGCGGCGGAAACTCCCGCCGCCAAGGAAACGTCCGCGGCTGAGGAAACGCCCGCCCCGGTACCGGCCGAAGAACCGAAGGCGAAGAAGCGTCGGTGGTTCGGCCGAAAATCGAGCGAGGAGAAATGATTTGTAGCGGCCTCGCTCTGCTCGCCACACCGTAGCCTGGCGAAGGCGGGTCAAGGCAACACCGGGCACGGCAACAGCCTCCTGCGCGCCAAAACGCTTCGGCGGCGGCGCGAACGCCGTGGCTACACTTCAACTAACCGCCAATTTATTTTTCCATCCGTAATCTCCAGCCAGGCCACACTCGGCGCCGCGCCGCGATTGGGCCGCGTGACGCAGCCGGGATTGAGAAACCAGACGGCGGCGCGTTTTTCATTTCGCGGGACGTGCGTATGACCATGCAAAACAACATCGATATTCCCGGGCCCCGAAAGCGTTCGGGGCTCCGGTGGAAGATGCTGGAGCCGGAAACGTTTCTTGCCGCGGACAAAATCGACAATCAGCGGCCAATCAAAATTGCTGTCGCAATTTCCGCGCACCACGGTGACGCGCGAGGTAACGGCGCGCAGTTCATCCAAAATTCGCTCCGAGCAAACGTCGCCCAAATGCCAAATCTCGTCCGCGCCCGCAGCAAGATGGACAATTTTTGGCGGCAATTTGTTATGCGTATCGGCGAGAACGAATATACGGAGCATTTCGCGGAAGTGACGGAGCAATAAAGCAATACAAAACTCTAACCCAATACTCCATGACTCCAATACTCCATTGCGTCTCGCGATGCTCGCCTTAGCTTCAACCTGTGCCCTTTAACAAGTTTAGTCTTTCCGAAGAAGTCGTGCGCGGCACCCAGGCAATGGGATTTGTCGAGCCGACTCCTATCCAACTCCGCGCGTTCCCGATCATTCTCGCGGGCAAAGATTTGATCGGCACCGCCCAGACCGGCACCGGCAAGACCGCCGCCTTCGCTTTGCCAATCCTGACCTCGCTCGGACGTCACGGGAAGTTTCGTTGTCTCGTGCTGGAACCGACGCGTGAGTTGGCGGCTCAAGTCGAGACCGCGTTTCGCGATTATGGGCGCTTTACCGATCTGCGCGCGACCGTCGTGCACGGCGGTGTCGGTTACGGCAAGCAACGCGAGGATCTCAAGCGCGGGGTCGATGTTCTCGTCGCGACGCCGGGTCGGCTGCTCGATCATCTCCAGCAGGGCACACTGCATTTTCGCGACGTGAACATTCTCGTGCTCGATGAAGTCGATCGGATGCTCGACATGGGTTTCCTGCCCGATGTCCGGAGGATCGTAGAAAAAATCTCCACCGACCGACAGACGCTGCTTTTTTCGGCCACACTTCCGCCCGAGATCGAACGCCTCGCGGCGTGGGTCTTGCGTGATCCGGAGATGGTCGAGATCGGCATCCGCCGTTCGCCCGCGGAAACGGTCACACACGCGGTGTATCCCGTGGCCGCGGAACAAAAGTTCGATCTCCTGATGGCGCTGCTCGAACGCACCAACTTCGATAGTGCTCTGATTTTTTGCCGGACAAAGCATGGTGCCGATCGCATCGCGCATCAGTTAAAACAGGGAAAACATTCCGTGGCGGTCTTGCATTCGAATCGGACGCAGCGCGAACGGATCGAAGCGCTCGAAGGATTCAAGAGCGGCAAATACGAAGTGATGGTCGCGACCGACATCGCCGCGCGCGGACTCGACATCGCGGGCGTGAGTCACGTCATCAATTACGATGTCCCCGAGCATCCGGAAGATTACGTCCACCGGATCGGTCGGACCGGGCGGGCCCAAAATGTCGGCGACGCCTTTACCCTGATGAACGGCGAAGAAGTCGCCGCGCTGCAAGCCATCGAGCATTTCATCGGTCAAAAAATTCCGCGCCTTAAGCTGGAAAACTTTCCCTATCTCTACACGGTTCTGTTCGAGCCGGAATCAGCCGTCGGCGGGCGACGCGCGATCGGCGGTGGCCGTTCGCATCGCGGCTATTCATACGGACGAAGGCGTCGATAAGACCGCCGCCTGCCAGGTCGACATCAATTTTCCCAACAGGCGTGGCAAGAGCAAACGACTGCTCCACCCACTCATTCGCCGTTGTAACCCTCTTGTCTTAGCGGTTACCGGCTGCTACAACGGCAAAGCCGCCATGCATCCCGTGCCGGGCGACAAAATGGAATCACCCGACCGCTCAATCGCCCAGGACGCGCCTCTGAGTTACCGCGGAGCGCGCCGACTCCTCGGGCTCGTCCTGTTGCTCGTAATTATCGCATTCATCTTGCACGCGCTTCAGTCGGTCTTGCTGCTTTTCGCGATCGTCTTTCTCCTTGCCATGGTGCTTAACCCGATCGTCGCCTGGTTACAGCGACGCCGTTTTCCGCGCGCGCTGGCAGTCGCGGTTGTCATCGTCGGCCTGCTCGTTGTCGCGGCAACCGTTGTTCTGTTCGCAATCCCTCCGCTGGCGCGGCAGCTCAACAGTTTGGTGCAAAATGCGCCCCAAGTCTGGGATGGAATCCGCGCGCGCATGGACGCGCTCGGTCAACGTTATCCAGCCGTTCGCGATGCGTTGCCGCAGACCGACGAAATCGCCAGCCGAATCGCCGCGGCCGCCGGAACCGTCGGCAATATTCTGCTCAGATCGACGATAGGTTTCGTCGGCGGTGTGTTCAGTGCGGCGCTCGCGGTTTTGTTGCTTGTTTTCGTTCTGGCCAATCCGGAACCACTCGTCGCGTTTTATCTGGCGCTGGCGCCTTTGCGTTTTCGCGAGGAAGCAAAACGAACACTCACGCGTTTGATGCATCAAATGGTCATGTGGGCGCGCGGCGTCGCGATCAATGGCGCGATCACCGGTGTTTCCATTGGCGTGCTCTTGTGGCTCATCGGTATTCAACCAGCGCTGATGTTTGGGGCCTTTGCGTTCCTTGGCGAATTTCTGCCCAACGTCGGCGCTTTTTTCGTGGCCATCCCGATTCTGTTCGTCGCACTAAGCATGGGCGCGACTAAATTCTGGCTCGCGCTCGGCGTGATTCTTCTTGTCTACCAGGTTGAACTCAATTTCCTGGTGCCGTTCGTGCTGGGTAAGGAAATGCGATTGCATCCAGTCAACATTCTCTTCTTCACCCTGGCCATGGCCACCTCATTCGGAATTCTCGGAGCCATCCTCGCCCTTCCCGCCGCCGCGCTTGTGCAAATCGTGATCGACGAGTTTTATATCAAGCCGCGCCAGCTCGATCACGCGACGATCGAACGCGAAGCGGCTGCGCTCGTTCGGCACGAACGGTAGACGTTGGACGTTGTAGAGGCGCTTGTGCCAAGCGCCTATTCATCTAGACGGGCGGCTGATACAGCCGCCTCTACAACATTTTATCTCAGCGCCACATCAGCTAGAGTGCGAACATGGTAACAATCGAGACAATCAAGAACGGTCCTTACATCGTGAAGGGCGAAGTGGAAGTGATCGACAGCGACGGAAATAAATTTCCAGTCGAACAACGAATGGCGCTCTGCCGCTGCGGCGCATCGACTGAGAAGCCGTTTTGCGACGGCACCCATTCCAAAATCGGATTCAAAGCGGCTGAGAAAGCGGTGCCGGAATCGAAGGAATAAAATGCGGCGAATAGCGATCTGCAGTTTTCTGCTGATTCACGGGATTGTTTCCGTTTTCGCGCAGTCGGTGCCGAAAACAATGAAAGCGGTCGTCGCGCACCAGTACGGCGGTCCGGAAGTTTTGAAGCTGGAGCAAGTTCCGAGTTCCGGAGCCGAAAGAGAATGAAATCCTCGTGCGCGTGATCGCGAGCGGAGTGAACCCGGCTGATCCTCTCATTCTCGGCGGCAAATACGCGAAGGAGTTTGGAACGCATCTGCCGCTGATTCTGGGTTACGACATGGCCGGAGTCGTCGTCAAGACCGGTACGAAAGTGACGAAGCTAAAAATCGGCGATCCCGTTTACGCCTATCTGCTTTGGGGCGGGGGCTGGGCCGAATATTGCATCTCGAACGAAACCGAATCGGCGATCAAACCGAAGTCGCTGAGCTTTACCGATGCGAGCGCGGTTCCGTTGGCGGCTCTGACCGCGTGGCAGGCATTGATCGACATCGGAAAAATTCAGAGTGGCCAAACCGTTCTGATCCACGGCGGCTCCGGCGGTGTGGGAAGTTTTGCCATTCAAATCGCCAAAGCACGCGGTGCCAAAGTCATTGCTACTGCGTCCACCGCGAATCAGGATTTGTTGAAGCAACTCGGCGCCGACGTAGCGATTGATTATACAACGCAAAAGTTCGAGGACCTCGTGCACGATGTCGATTTTGCGTTGATGCCGGTCGGCGGCGAAACGATGGCCCACACTTATGGCGTGATAAAGAAAGGCGGCACGATGGCGACGCTCATTTCGCCGGCTGATCCGGCCGAGCTGAAGAAACGCGGCATCCGCGGTGCGCCGGTCTTCTCGCACCCCGACGCGAACGAGCTAAGCGAAATCACAAAGTGGATCGACGCCGGAAAACTAAAGCCGGTCGTAACCCAGGTCTTGCCGTTGACCGAAGCGGCCAAAGCCGATGCGCAGGCTGCGACGCATCATACCCGCGGAAAAGTTGTTTTGAAAATTGCCGACGAACCGAAAAGCTAGCGCGTGATACAAGCGCCGCTACAACGATCGCACTATGAAAACGCTACTCTGTCTGATTTTCGTTGTAGGAACGGTCTCGCTTCATGCCGAAAGGATTTCGCTTGTAGGCGGGACCGTTATTAATCCAGCCGACGGCAAAGTAATGCCGAATGCGACCGTCGTGATCAATGGCGAAAAGATCGAGCGCGTCGCGATGGGCAAACAGGATGCGGCGACTCTTGGGAAACAGATTGAGTGCGTCGGCAAATTCATTTTGCCGGGTTACATCGATACACACGTCCATTTCTTTCAATCGGCTGATTTGTTCACGCGCCCAGATGGCGCGGATTTGAACAATGTTCGTCCCTACAAAGACGAAGTCGCTTGGATCAAATCGCATCTCGATGACGTGTTCGCGCGCTATATCCGATGCGGGATCACCAGCGTGGTCGACGTCGGAGGTCCGCTGTGGAATTTCGAAGTCCGCAAAAAGGCGAACGCGACCGCAAAAGCGCCGCGCGTCGCAGTTGCTGGTCCGTTAATCTCGAGCGTTTCGCGCGAGAAACTCGATCTGGGCGATCCGCCAATTGTGAAGATCGACACGCCCGATCAGGCGCGCGAGTTCGCGCGCAAGCTAACCGATCAACACGCCGACCTGGTGAAGATCTGGTACATCGTGGACAAAGATCATCCGGTCGACGTATTTCGGCCGATCGTGCGGGCGACGGCTGAAGAAAGTCACGCACACAGAACTCGCGTGGCGGTGCATGCGACGGAATTGGAAACGGCGCGCGCGGCCGTCGAGGAAGGCGCGGATATTCTCGTGCACAGCGTTGTCGACAAACCGGTCGATGACGCGTTTGTGAAACTCTTGAAAGATCGACATATCATTTTGTGTCCGACCTTGGTCGTGTTCGAGCGATACGGCCGGACATTTTCGCATCGACTCAATCTGACGCCGGAGGAACAGAAATGGGGCAATCCGGAGGTCATCGCGTCGCTCGACGTGACAAAAATTCCGCCGGATAAATTACCGGACCGTGTCAAACAGGCTTTGGCCGATCCAAAAGCGGCGCTGGATCGGATCAACAAAACTTACGAAGTCGCGTTGCCGAATTTGAAAAAATTAGAAGACGCGGGTGTGACCATTGCGGCCGGCACGGACGCTGGGAACATCGGCACAATTCACGGGCCGGCCTTGTTCCGGGAATTTCAGCTGATGAAACAGGCCGGACTCAGCAACATGCAGATCTTGCGATGCGCCACCGCGAATGCAGCTAAACTCTTCGGCGGCGACACCGGCGCGCACATCGGCAAGATCGACCAAGGTTATTTCGCCGATCTCGTGATCCTGAAATCGAACCCGTTGGATGACATCGCGCACGCCTCGGATATCGAAACGGTGATTAAGAACGGCGCTGTCTATCCAGCAGAGTCGATTTTGCGCTGAAATCTCCAGTCTGCCAGCACCGCCGGGACCGCGACCGCTTGCGAATTCAGTTCGGTGCATGTGGTTGCGAAAAAGTTGAAAGCGGAAAGCGCGGCTGATCCGGCCGAGGCGGCCGAACAAGCCGGGCTGCGGTATGTCAGCGATGATCGGCCCGGTTACACGCGGAAGCCTAAAGGCAAGCAGTTTGAGTACTTTGATACCGAAGGAAAACCGATTCGCGATGACGAACGCTTGTTACGAATCCAGCATCTGGCCATCCCGCCGGCATGGACCGATGTCTGGATCTGTCCTTTACCGAATGGTCACATTCAGGCGACCGGGCGCGATGCGCGGCGACGGAAACAATATCGTTACCACGATCGATGGCGGGAGGTGCGCGACGAGAACAAATACGACCGGATGGTGAGCTTTGCTCGGGTTCTCCCGAAGATTCGGAGGCGTGGCGCCCGTGATTTGCGACGCGCAGGTCTGCCGCGCGAGAAAGTCCTGGCCACGGTCGTCCAGCTGCTCGAACGCACATTTATCCGCATCGGCAATGACGAATACGCTCGTCAGAACAACTCGTTTGGCCTAACGACCATGCAGGATCGACATGTGGAAGTGAAAGGGGTGAGGCTTCGATTTCGTTTTCGAGGCAAGAGCGGCCGATATCACCAAGTCGATTTCTCCGATCGCCGAATCGCGAGAGTGATTGCCAGCCTTCAGGACCTGCCCGGTCAGGAGTTGTTTCAGTATGTCGCTGACGACGGTGACATTCGCGATGTCAGTTCGCAGGATGCGAACGATTATTTGCGCGAGATCACCGGCGAAGATTTCACCGCCAAAGACTTCCGGACGTGGGCCGGGACGGTGCTGGCGGCAATGGCGTTGCATGCCCAGGAGAAATTCGAAACGAAAAAACAGGGCAAAACCAATGTGCGCGACGCGATTGCAGCCGTGGCCAAGATTCTCGGGAACACGCCAACGATTTGCCGAAAATGCTACGTTCATCCGGCGATCATCGAAAATTATCTTCAGGGAAATTCGCTGAATGGGATGAAGGACTCCGCGGCGCGGCGAGATGTCGATCTTCGCGCGAGCGAGGCGGCCGTGCTCAAGTTTTTGGAACGGCGTTCCCGCGCGCGAAATGGGAAGTGATACCCTTCGGCCCCAACGGCTAAGATGGCTGTGCTCCTATTTCCCCGATGCAAGCAAGCGCGTCTTTAGATCGTTAGGCACGGACGAAGCGCTCAGCCACGATTTGGCCGCGCCGGGATCGGTTCTGAGCCAATCGCTCAGCACCGCCTCGATCTGCGTGTTGCGATTGTTCTCATCACCGATTGACATGGCCCACTGCGCAGCCGTTTGCGGATCGGACTGAACCACGCGCTGGGCGAAAGCGGCCACGGCGGCATCGCGCGAATCACCACCAGGCAATGTGCTCAGCCAGGCCGCTGCGCCCGACGAATCGGCTTCCGCCCAGCGATTGATCAAGCCTTCCAGCGCGCGGCGGCGCAGATCGCTCTCAGGCAATGCGGCAGCCCACCGGCTTGCGCTTTGCGGATCCGTGTTCGCCCATTGCCATACCAGCGTTGAAACAGCTTCGGTCGCTTTCGGTCCGCCCGAGGAATACTGAGTAATCAGCTGGGCTGCTTGGGCCGGATCGTTCTGCGCAATCGCGCCGACCATTCCCGGCAGCACTTCGTCGCGCATGGCCGGGTCGCTCAAGTTTCCGGCCCACGCAATCGCAGCCGGCGGATCGTTGGCCGCCCAGCGCGACGCGACCATCATGAGCATGTTTCCACGCTCCTCTTTCTCCGTGACACGCACCGCAAAATTAGCGGCCGCTTTTGGATCGTTCTCGGCCCATTGCGAAACGATATTCGTCAGTGCGGATGCGCGCGCGGAACTTCGCGGTAGTTTTTGCGTCCACTCGATCGCCTTTTGCACATCACTCGTCGAAAGCTCGGACGCGATCGACGAGATCAATGCCTCCTGCGTTCGACCGGGCTTCATTGCCGCGACGTAATCGGCCGCCGCGGTGGCATCGGATTGTACCCAGGTGCGCACGACATTGCTGAGCGCGTTATCCTTGGCCATGCCGGGCGACAATTCCTGCACCCAGGCGAACGCGGCGTTCACGTCGGTCTGCGCCCATTGACTGGCAATACTGCCAATGACTTGATCACGCACCGAGCCGGACGGGAACGCCGCGACGGCCTGCGCCGCTTTAGCCGGATCGCGATAAGCCACATTTGAAATCACGCTTTGCAGTGCGCGATTGTGCGCCGGACCGGATGGCAGCGAATTCGCCCAGGCAAGCGCAGCGTCAGGATCTTGCGCCGTCCACGCGGACGCGACCGCTTGCAAGGCCGAGTCGGCGCCGAATCGCGCCGGGAGCAAACTCGCTTGATTCGCCGCGGCGACAACATCGCGGTCCGCCCAGCGATTAAAGATCGCCCAGTAAAGCATCGACTGGCGTCCTTTGCCGGGCATAGATTGCACGAGATTGAGCGCCAGTTGGGGATCTTTGTCCGCCATCGCAGTCACAACTGCTTGCATCGCCTGATCGCGCATCGGCGTTTGCGGCAAACGCTGCGTCCACGCCAACGCCGCATCCAGGTCGTTCTCCGCCCAACCGCTCACCGCGCTATTGACGGCCCGAATTCGTTCCCCCGCGTTCGTCAGGTGCTGCGCATAAGCCAGCGCATCCGCCGGGTTCAATTCCGCCCAGCGCGCCATCACGAGCGGGACTAACGAGCCCCGGTCCTGCGGCTTCAGGTTTTGCGCAAAATTCAACACTTCGCGCACATGATCGGCATCGATGGAATCGATCAGGTTCGACAATCGCGCAAAGGCACGCGGGCTCCCGGATTGCGCCAGCGCCTCTTTCAACTGAGAGATGAGATCGTGCGGCGACCTCTTCACCGAAAGTTCGGCGGGCCGCGGCGCTGCCTTTTCCCGGACCGGCGCTTCTGCCCGCTTTTCGAGCGACGCGAGATACGGCTGGATCTGAGCGATCTCCCTCTTCTCGGGTTTGGCCGCGCGCAGCCCTAACGAGCGACCAATCCCGATCCCAGCAAGCAACGCTCCCAATGCCACGACAACGACAAGGAGGCGTGATTTCATGTTTGATCTGACTCCGCTCATGTTAACCGGTTCAAATTATCTCGACCCGGCATTTTGGCAGCGCCTTCATGAAGGAACGGCCATACGGCTTGGTCACGATCCGGTTATCCAGAATCACGATCATCCCGTGGTCGCTTTTGGTTCGGATCAAACGCCCCACCCCCTGGCGCAATTTCAGCACCGCTTCGGGTAACGAGTACTCCGTGAACGCATCGCCTCCGCGCGCCTGGACCAGTTCCAGCTTCGCTTCGATCAAGGGATGATCCGGCACCGCGAACGGCAGCCGGGTGATAATCACGTTCGAGAGCGCTTCGCCCGGAACATCGACTCCCATCCAGAAACTGTCCGTGCCGAACAATACGCTGCGCGGCGTCGTTTTGAATTGCTCGAGCAACAAACTCCGCGGCGTGCCGCTCCCTTGCACGAGCAAATTCATTTTCTTCCGCGCAAAAAAATCGCGCATCCGGTCGGCCACGAGCTGCATCCCGCGATAACTGGTGAACAAGACAAACGCGCGTCCCTTAGTCTGCTCGACAAAGTGGGCGATCCAATGTTCCAGCGCTTCCTCGTATCCGGCGTCGCGCGGGTCGGGCATTTTCTGCACGATGAACATCTTCATCTGCTTTTGAAAATCGAACGGACTCCCGACCAGCAAGGAATCGACCTCGTCCGCGCCGATCCGTCGCCGGAAATACATCAGATCGGGCCGGCCGACGGCGAGCGTTGCGCTGGTCATGATGCAGGAACAGTTGTCGCGGAAGATCATCCGGCGCAGGACCGGCGCGATGTCGATCGGCGCGGCGTTGAGCGTGAGAAACTGCGCCGTTTTGCCGGTGCGCTCGACCCAGTAAACGTGTTCCGGCGCGCTCTGTTCCAGAAAGGCGGCGATGCCGACGCGGGCATCGCGAATCCGCCGGCCGAGCTCCTGTAGTTCCGCCTTGAGAAATTCGTCATCGGCGCGCTTCACTACATCGATCACGCGCGCCTGAAGAGCAGTGAGCCGGCCCGTGATCGTGTCCGGCACAACATCGACATCGCGGACCCGGTATTCGCGGCCCTTCCTGAAATCGGAACGCGACTCGATCGCGGCGAAGAACTCGTCCGCTTCCCCTATCAAATCGGCCGCTAACCTCACTCCATCGGCATCGCGCAGCACGGTGAACAGCCCTTTTTTCGTCCGCGCGTTGTAAAGCCGTTGAATGGTCGATCTTAAACCGTATTGGGAAATACCGATGCCGATGTGGCGCGACGCAACCTGCTCGACCGTGTGCGCTTCATCGAAGACGAGAAAATCGTTCGGAAAAAGGAAACCGCTTTCGCGTTCGGCCTGTTCCTCGGGGTCGCCCAAAAGCATGAAGAGGAGCGTGTGATTGATCACCAGCACGTCCGCGGAAAGCAATCGTTTCCGGGCCTGCTGATAGAAGCAATTCGAAGTCTGGCCACACGTTTTCGTGGTGCAGATATGCGCTTCGCTGCAAACCTGGGCCCAGACTTTCGGGTCCGGCTCGATCGCCAGATCGCTCAGCGTGCCGTCGCGCGTTTTGCTCGCCCATTCCGCGACCCGGTTCAGCTCGGTCTGCTCCGGCCCGGTGAAGAGCTCGTTCTGTTGTTGCAGCGCGCGTTCCAGCCGCCGGGGGCAGACATAATTTTGCCGGCCTTTCACCAGTGCCGCTTCAAACTCGACCGGCAAAATCTTTTTCAGGATTGGGATGTCCTTGTTCAGGAGCTGCTCCTGAAGATTGATCGTGTGTGTGGAAACGATCGCCTTTTTCTTTTGCTCCAGCGCGTAGAGAATGGCCGGCGCGAGATAGGCAAGCGATTTACCCACGCCCGTGCCCGCTTCCACGACCAGATGTCGATCTTCCTCGAGCGCTCGCGCCACCGCCACTGCCATCTCCTGTTGCTGCGGCCGAAACTCAAAGTTCGTCGCTTTGGATAATGGACCGTTTTCGGAAAAAAAGGCACAAGTCTCTTCGACAAACTTGCTCTCCAGCGAATGTTTCAGCGCGATCATGGTAAAAGCACCAAACCCCAAACTCCAAACCCCAGGGAAGCTCCAATCATCAAGGCACAATAGAACGGAGCGGCGAGGAATTGGAGCTTGAATTTTGGAGCTGAATTGGAACTTGGTGATTGGGATTTGGAGCTTTCGCCGGTTGCAATCGACCGCTGAAAATCGACATTGAAAATCGATGCGGCTCCTGGATCGCTACGTGATTCGCAATTTCATGCACGTGTATCTTTACTGCATTGCCGGATTCATCTCCATCTGGTTGATCTTCGACGTGAGCGATAATATCTCAACCTTCCTGGACGAGCATGTCGGGCTGCGGGTGGTGGCCCGGTATTATCTGACCCAAATCCCGCAGGTCTTGATCATCCTTTTGCCGATCTCGCTCCTGCTGGCGTTGCTCTTCTCGTTAGGGCGAATGTCGCGCGCGAACGAGATCGTGTCGATGCTGACCGCCGGCGTCAGTCTGCCGCGCGTCTTGTCTCCACTGATCCTGCTCGGGCTGCTCACGACGGCGGCGGCAATTGGACTCAATTACTCGGCCGCGCCCCATGCCGAGCTGGCCCGGAAACGCCTGTTGGAAGAGGCGCGCACCCGAGCTGAGACCGTAATCACCAGCCAAGTCTTTCGGAACCGCACCGATGCACGGACGTGGTTTATCCAAAGTTTTCGCCCCGGCGGAAACATCTTCACCAACGTGCAAATTCTTCAGCAGGACGCGAACAACGACATCACCCGAAGCTACATCGCCACGCGCGCCGTCTATGAACCCGTCCAAAAAACGTGGAGCCTCGAAAACGTGCGGGTCGCGCATTACGATCACGCGGGAAACATCACGGACGAACAATTCATACCGTCGCTCAAGATCGACCATTGGAGTGAAACACCGTTTCGCCTCAGCAGTGCAAATGAGCGTGCCGAATATCTCAGCGTGCCCGAGCTTCGCGATTATCTCGAATTTAACTCCGATTTTCCGTCAACGCTGCTCGCGCCATTTCGCACCCATCTCCAATACCGGCTGGCGTTGCCCTGGACATGCCTTGTCGTTGTTTTCGTGGCCGCGCCGTTGGGGATCGGTTATTCGCGACGCGGTGTTTTGGGGAGCGTCGCCGCGGCGATCATCCTTGTCTTTCTCCACGCCTATCTCATGACTCATCTTTTTCTCGCGCTTGGCGAAGGCGACCATATCTCGGCCTGGATCGCAGCTTGGACTCCAAATCTCACTTTCGCGGTCGTCGGCTTGTACCTTCTCTATCTCCGCGCCGCCAATCGCGAAGCGTTCAGCTTTCATCTTTTCACCGCGCGCCGTATAGTGACTCGATGAATCCGTTGCCAAACGAATGGACCATCAAACATCGCGCCGATGCCTGCGCGGTGACGAATCGGCCATTCGCCCCGGGCGAATATTTTTACACGCTCCTCTTTCACGACACCGGTGGTTTTCGCCGGGAAGATTTGAGCGAGGAAGCGTGGCGAAATCGCAACGAAAACATCCGGCCATTCTCCTTTTGGAAAACGCGCTACGAACCCCTGCCGCCGCCAAACCTGGAAGTCTTAGGCAAGGAAACGGCCGAGCAACTTTTTCGACGTTTGCTCACATCGAAAAATCCGCCGGCGAACGCCTGTTACGTTCTGGCCGCGATGTTGGAGCGCAAACGCGTGCTCAAGCAAATCAAAACCGAGCAAACCGAGCGCGGCCGCATTTTGATTTACGAACACGGCGCGACCGGCGACGTCTTTATCGTGCTCGACCCGCAGTTGCGCCTCGACGAGCTGGAGAACGTGCAAAACGAGGTTGCGCAACTGCTCCGCAGCGCGGCATAGGTTCGCGTCCCAGAAGCGCTCGGCGCTGGCGTGCACCATTCGGCGGCCTGGACGAATGTATTTTCGAAGGCAAACAGGAAGAGTCTCAATGCCGGTTCGCGGCAAGCTGCCGCGAACTACACGCCGGCGGCGTGGTGCTCTCCAGATAACTCGTCAGAACGGTCATTGCCAGGCCGGCGTTTGCGAAAAGTGACGATTGTTGAACCATTCTTCGAATGGACGTTGTCCATCGTATTCTTGACCCCGCGTGCGGCCGCCACTCCGATTTGGCGGGACGACACTCTTGCGCGCTCGCGATCATGACCAAAGCGCCGCGCGCGGGACAGGTGAAGACGCGGCTGGTTCCGCCGCTTACGCCTGAACAAGCGGCGGAATTGAACAAGTGTTTTTTGCAAGATACGGTGGCCGCGATTTCCGCCTGCTGCCATCAGCGCCCCCTCGATGACGCTCGCGGGGTGGCCGTTTATACACCGGTCGGCGCCGAAGCGATATATGACGATATTTTGCCGCCGGATTTTTTTCTCATCCCTCAGCGCGGTAAAAGTTTTGGTGATCGACTTTACTTTGCCATCGACGATTTGTTTGCATGCGGATTTGAATCAGCCTGCCTGATTGATTCCGATAGCCCAACCGTTCCGGCGTTGGCCTACAAGCAGGCGGTGGAAAAACTGAGCGCGCCCGGCGACCGCATTGTTCTCGGCCCGGCGGAGGACGGCGGCTACTACCTGATCGGCCTGAAGCAACCGTACTCGGTCCTCTTTGAGCGGATCGATTGGAGCACCGAACGCGTTTTCGAACAGACTTTGCAGCGCGCTGAAGAAATCGGCGTCAGCGTGGAGTTTTTGCCGATTGGTTTCGATGTTGATGATCGAGCAAGCCTGACGCGGCTGAAGTCCGACTTGCTTCGCAATAACGCTCCGGTCGATCTTGCACCGACGACGCGACAATTTCTCGGTGATTCTAGCGGCGCTCTATGAGCGTCGCCATTTTGCGCCCAGAAAATTTGCGACGGTCACAGACCGCCGCTACAAAAAAGAATGTCAATGTCACGGTGCGCTCTTGTTACCGGTGGTGCGGGCCTGATTGGCTCGCACCTGGTCGATCTTCTCGTGCGGGAAGGTTGGACCGTCCGCGTGCTGGATAATCTTGAGCCGCAAACGCATCGTCGCGGCAAACCGGCGTGGCTTAACGAAAAGGCCGAATTCAGACGCGGCGATCTGCGCGACCGCGACACCATCACGGCCGCGCTCGACCAGATCGACATCGTTTTCCACCAGGCGGCGTACGGCGGTTACATGCCGGAGATCGCGAAGTTCGTGCACGTGAACTCTCTCGGCACCGCTCAGATGCTGGAAGTAATTCGGGAAAAAAACCTCCCGATCAAAAAGATTGTCGTCGCCAGCTCGCAAGCGGTTTACAGCGAAGGCGCTGGGGAATGCTCGCAGCACGGAATGGTTTTTCCATCGGTCCGGCCGATCGACCAATTGCGCCGCGGCGACTGGCAGGTTCATTGCCCGATCTGCGGCGCGATCACCAAGAGCGTTCCCACACCGGAAAATGCGCCGGTCGGCGGTGAGACGGTTTATGGCCTAACAAAAGTGGATCAGGAACGGCTCGTCTTGCTCTGGGGAAAACAGACCGGAACTCCCACCGTGGCGTTGCGCTACTCCTGCACCTACGGGCCGCGCCAGTCGATCTTCAATCCCTACACCGGCGTGATCGCGATTTTCTGCACCCGACTGCTAAACAACCTAGCGCCGGTTTTTTACGAAGACGGCAACCAGACGCGAGACATGTCTTTTGTTGAAGACATCGCCTACGCCAACCTGCTCGCGGCCGAAACCGACAAACTCGACGGATTGCCGGTGAACGTCGGCAGCGGCCGCGGCGTTCCCATTCGCGAAATTGCGGAGATAATCTCCGCTGCGCTCAAGATCGACATCGCCCCGGAAGTGAATGGCGAATTTCGCCCCGGCGAAATGCGTCACCTAACGAGCGATACCACCCGGATCGGCGCCATCGGCTACAGACCCACCGTCGATCTGGCTGAGGGCATCCAGCGCTACATCGATTGGATCCGCACCCAATCCGACATCCGCGATTACTTCAGCGAAGCCGCCAATATTTTGCGCCACAAAGGGATCGTCCACAAAAGTGGGGCAACTTTTGATGCGCCGATTAAATCGGTTCCGGAAGTTGGCGACTTGCTCCACAATTGAGCGATGAAAATTTCCGGCGCGATCGATTTCAACGCGCCGGCGATCAATTACGCGCGCAAAGATTTTCCATTGCTCGAGGTCGACTCGACCGTCGAGAAAGCGCTGGAAAAAATTCGACGCGAAGGCGTGGGGGAACGCGTGATTTATTTCTACGCGGTCGATCAGGGAAAGCGACTGGCCGGTGTGGTGCCAACTCGGCGTTTATTAACGACGCCGCCTGCGACGATTTTGCGCGAGATCATGGTGCCGCGCGTGATCGCATTGCCAGTGGAAGCGACTGTCCTGGAAGCATGCGATTTTTTCGTCCTCTACAAATTTCTCGCTTTCCCGATTGTCGATTCTGATCGCCGGATCCTCGGCGTGGTGGACACCGACGTTTTTATGGAAAGCGTGCTCGAAACGGGCGAGGACGAGCGCGACGTGGCACGCGACGATTTCTTCGAGGCGCTCGGCTTTCATCTCTCGCAAGTCCGCGACGCATCGTCGTGGCGCGTCTTTCGGTATCGGTTTCCATGGCTCCTTGTCACTGTCGGCGGCGGGACGATCTGCGCGGTTTTAGCCGGATTTTTTGAGACAACGCTCGCAAACAGTCTCATCATCGCGTTTTTTTTAACGATGGTGTTGGGCTTGACCGAAAGCGTGAGCGCTCAATCGATGAGCGTGACGATCCAGGCGTTGCACTCGGTGCCGGTGACGTGGCGTTGGTTTGCGATTGCGTTTAAGCGGGAAATTGTGACTGCGCTCCTGATTGGACTAGCTTGCGGCGCCTTTGTCGCACTGATTGTCCTGGCTTGGCGCGGTGATGCGCGTGCCGCGGGTGTTGTCGGCGGAAGCGTCGCGCTCTCACTGGTTACGGCGTCTTTGTTTGGTCTGGCTGTGCCGTCTCTACTGCATCACTTCAAACTCGATCCAAAGATCGCCGCCGGCCCCATCACGCTCGCGTTGGCAGATATTTTCGCGCTCTTAATCTATTTCACGAGCGCGTGGCTGGTTTTAAAATAGCGCATGCCTCGGGGCTTGCGAAACCAGTGATCGCAAGCGAGACGCAAACGCTACTATGTTCATTTCGGTTGTTATCCCGGCCCTGAATGAGGAGGAGCCGATCGGGAACGTCGTGCGCGAAGTCGCGTCCACCGGAATGCCTAACGAAATCATCGTGGTGGATAACCAGAGCACGGACCGAACGGCCGAGAGCGCGCATGAAGCCGGCGCTCAGGTGGTGACGGCGCCGCGCGGATACGGCCGCGCGTGCGCGGCGGGAGTCGCGGCGGTGCGGCCCGAGTGCGACGTCATTGTCTTTCTTGATGGCGATGGTAGCGATTGCCCGGAATTCATGAAGTGCCTGGTCGATCCTCTCATTGCCGGCACGCACGATTTCGTGATCGGCTCGCGCACCCGCGGCCGACGCGAACCGGGCAGCATGAATTTCCAGCAGATTTTTTCCGGGCGACTTGCCGGCTGGCTGATCTCGATCTTGTATGGCGTCCGTTATACCGATATGTGTCCCTTCCGCGCCATTCGCCGTGATGCGCTGGCCAAGCTTGTAATGCGCGAGGAAACATACGGCTGGAACCTGGAGATGCAGATGAAAGCCGCTCGCGCCGGCCTCCGGATCCTGGAAATCCCAGTGGCCCATCGCTGCCGCGCGGGAGGCGAATCGAAGGTTTCCGGCACATTGCGGGGAACATTCGTCGCCGGCGCGCGAATTCTCGCGACCTTCCTGCGTGTGGCCTTCAAGTTGTAGGGGCGTTTGTGTCAAACGCCGAACTGAAACAGGCGCTTGGCACAAGCGCCTCTACAGCTCTAGGATCGGGCAGTCTTTATGAGCAAATCGAAAGCACTCTTTGCCGGATTATTGGCAGGACTCGTTGCCACAGTCGCCATGACGGCCACAATGTTGTTGCTCGCGCGGTTTGGTGTCGCCACCCCGCTCTTCATCATTGGCGATCGGCTCTCGGTTTTTATTCCGCCGGGGCCGTTTTTGTCGATCATGGGGAAGGTCGGCGGTTATAATCATCTCAAGCAGCTCGGGATAGGATCGACCATAGCGGGCCAGCTTTTGGTGGGCGCGATTGCCGGTGCGATTTACGGCTTGGTCCTGCGACGCAGCCCAAGGCAGAGCGTGACGAAGTGGACCATGTCGATCTTTGTCGCCTTGCCGATCATTCTGGTTGCCGTCGCGCTCTGGCCGGTGCTTGGAACGAGTTATCGCGGGTTTCCAATCGATGTGGCGCGAATCGCCACACTGCTGGGATTTTTTGTTTGCGTGCTCGTTTTTGAGCGGGTCCTCGTTCTTGGCTTTCGGTTTTTGGCGCGGCCGCAGTCAACTCGCCCGGCGACAGAGGAATTCACGCCGGCGATGGGGCGCCGGGCGTTTGTCTTGAGCGCGCTTGGCCTTGTCATGGCCGGCGGCGGCGTCGCGCTCGCGAGAAAACTCTGGCGCGTTGCCACGTTCAGTTACGACGGCACTCAGTATAAAGGCCGGATTGTTCAGCCGATCACGCCTAACGAACTTTTTTATTGCGTCACCAAGAACGTTGTCGATCCAAGGGTCGATGCCAATCTTTGGCACCTTGAAGTTACCGGCCTCGTGCAAAAGCGCCCGACGTGGCGGTTCCAGGATTTGATTGCGCTGCCGGCGATCGAGCAGGAAACGACATTGATGTGCATTAGCAACGGGCTCGATGCCGGCCTGATTAGCAATGCCCGCTGGAAAGGCTTGCCCCTTCGCGATTTTCTCGCAGCGGCCGGGCCGTTGTCGAACGCGGCCCGCGTCCGGCTCTACGGTGTCGACAATTACAACGACACCATCCCGCTGGAGAAAGCAATGGCGCCGACGACCCTGCTTGTGTACGAGATGAACGGGCAACCATTGCCGGATCGCCACGGTTATCCGTTGCGCGCGATCGTGCCCGGCTACTTTGGCGAGAAACATGTGAAATGGCTCACGCGGATCGAGCTGGCCGGCGCGGACGCGAAAGGGTTTTACGAAACCCAAGGCTGGGGCCCGGATTTCATCGTGCCGACGCGGTCGAGGATCGACGTGCCCGACCACCAGGCGCGATTCGCGATCCGCGATTTGCGTGAACCGATCGAAGTTCGCGGTATCGCCTATGGCGGCGACCGCGGCATCACGCGCATGGAAGTCAGTTTTGATGACGAGAAAACATGGAGCGACGCGGAGATTTACTACAGCGGCGGGAAAATGGCGTGGTCGCTCTGGAAGACAAGCTGGATGCCGCAAGCACCGGGCGATCACGTCCTGGTCGCGCGCGCGACCGATGGCGAGGGCGACGTTCAGGAGTGGGAAGAAGATCGTGGCTGGTTTTCCGGCGCGACCGGTCTGCACAAGATTCTCGTGCACGTGACCGCCTAGAGTCTTGGGGTGGGCCGCGCAGCGACTAAATTTTGGCCTTCGGCGTTACCTCGGCCTCGTCCGGCGGGGCGCAAGCGAGATGCCTAGCGCCACCTTCGTGCGTTTGATCATTTCAGGGCACTAACTTGTTTTGCGGTCTTGTAAGGTAAGATTCGCAGCCAAATTGCGCCGGCATAGCTCAGCTGGTAGAGCAGCTGATTTGTAATTGCCCTAACGGATCTTGCGCTGTTTTTCGCCGTGTTGTACAGCCCGCTGACGCTAGGTGATTCAGCCATTCATCGTTCGCGCTATGTTGTGCAGAATTGCGTTGTCTTGCAGCCAAAGATTGTCAGACCGTAGAAAACGACAGTGAACATTTAGCCTCCGTGCTCGCGCGCGCGTGGAGTCGTCTTAAGCCTCGCATTAGAATCGAGATTTTCTCTCGACTAACGGCTGCAGACTTGATCTGATCAGGGCTCGGAGCGGATGCCTCCGCTCAAGCCCAGGAACTCTATGAAAAAACAACAGAAACATTCCACCGGCGCTTGGACGCTCCAGATCACTCTCACAACGGCGCTGATCTCGATCTCGGCAATCTTGCTAGCCTCCAGTTTTAAGGCTTCTCCGCAACCGTCGGATCTGTATGAAAGCCCCGATAGCGGCGCTCCACATCCGCTCTCCCAGTTTGCAGGCCTTGGAACAGTCTTGGTATCGCCGTGGACACGCACAACGAATAATCCTCCGGTTAACCTTGGCACGACACTCCTGCTTACTGACGGCACGGTCATCGCCCACGAGGAGAACGACCAAAACAACAACGTAGCGACCAGGGCTTGGTACAAGCTCACGCCGGACATTAACGGCAGTTACATAAATGGAACTTGGTCACAAATCGCTTCATTGCCCGTTGGGTATGGACCTCTCTTTTTCGGATCTGCTGTGTTGCCTGACGGTCGCGTAGTTGTCGAGGGCGGTGAATACAACCAATATGGATCCGGCTTCACCCGCCTGGGAGCGATTTACGACCCAGTGGCCGATACGTGGACCAGTGTAACTGCTCCTACCGGCTGGAACAATATCGGTGATGCCTCAACGGCAGTGTTGAGCTCCGGGCAGTTAATGCTGGCCAACACGGTCACCGTGCAGGCGGCGCTTTTCAACCCGGCGAGTTTGACGTGGACGGCGACCGGCTCCGGCAAGTTTGATATCAATGACGAAGAAGGATGGACCCTGCTTCCAAACGGAAAAGTCCTAACCGTCAACGCGTATGTCCAACATTACCAATCCAGTGGAATGAATTACGAACTTTACGATCCCGTCACCGGGACATGGTCCGTTGCGGGCACCACACCGGTCCAACTGTGGGACTCAGCTGCTAATTGCGGTGGACAGAGCCAAGCCTCCTTCGAAGTAGGTCCTGCTCTTTTGCTTCCCAACGGCACGGTTTTCGCAACGGGAGCGAATAGTTGCGGGGCGGGCCACACTGCAATTTACCATACCAACTCGGGCACTTGGACCGCCGGTCCAGACTTTCCTGGCAACCTCGACATCGCCGACGGCCCTGCAGCGCTGGAGCCGAACGGAAAGATGCTCATGATGACGAGCCCGTTGATTTTCAATGCGGGGGCTGTCTTCTTCGAATGGGATGGCAACACGTTGACTCAGGTGCCAGGCCCACCGAACGCACCCAATGTTTCATCGTTCCAAGGACATCTGCTGGTGCTTCCAACCGGCCAGATCATGTATACCGATTACACCAACGACGTCGAAATCTTCACCCCCATAGGAGGCAACTACGACTGGGTGCCCTCGGCGTCCTTTCCGTACCCAACAGACTCGAATCGCTCGCAGCCCGTACTTCTCCGCGGACATATTTACCTAATGGTTGGCCTCAAGCTTAATGGCTTGTCGCAGGCGACCGCCTATGGTGATGATCTTCAAAACGCGACTAACTATCCAATCGTACGGCTTACCAATGTCGCCACCGGCCATGTCTTTTATTGCCGAACGCATGATCATAGCACAATGGCGGTTGGTTACACCGGCCAGGTGACAACCCAGGTGGACATACCGGCCAACATAGAAACAGGTCCGAGTAGATTCGAAGTAGTAGCCAATGGCATTCCGTCAGTGCCGTACACTCTTCAAGTCCGATAGGTGACGCAAATACAATATTGCCTCGCGAACTACCAGAATATGTGCCGGACAGTGCGTACCTGACGCGATTCTGCACGGCAGTTGTCTGGCAAACCTTTTCGTCCGACGCGCTCACACACGCTCTCCCATCGGTCCAGCCATCGCTCGAACGAATGTGGTTGCCGCTCCAAGCCCGCAGCCGAAACGTCATTGCAGAAGCGTTAAAACGATGCGAATTAGCCCGCGTGCGGTGCCGCCGAGCCCAAACTAGCGTCTCAAATGGCTTCCAACCGAGCCGTATAGAAAAGGCGTATAGAAAGCGATTCGCGGACGCCGCAGAAAAGGCTATTTTCTCTCGTAAATGCCGGCATAGCTCAGTTGGTAGAGCAGCTGATTTGTAATCGAGAAATGGCGGTTTTGCTATCGTTAGCCATCTGACTCTACTTCTTTCAAACGAGGCACTTACGATACTTACCCTGGTCGTAGCGAATCCAAGTTCTGCGTTTTTGTCCACAGGAAGCCTGTCCCCCAGGGACTGAGCAAATACTTGTAGCCCGCGCAGACGATAAAATCGGCGCCCAGACTGCGCACGTCATCGGTATGGCACCGCAAGATTGACTTACGTCGAGAACCAACAAGGTTCCATTGCTCTTGCACGCCACGGCAAGCGATGACGCGTCGAGCAGGTCGATCGGTATCGAATCGCACGTGACTCACCGAAACGACTCGGGTGCTCGGGGCGTCATTGCTGCGACCAGATCATCCGGACTGTATAAACTGACCTTGCGGGACTGCTGATCCGCACCTTAATACCTTCGCGCGCCTCCATCGGCTTCCACGTTGCGTACTGCACGGAAACTCGCCGCGCGCGATGATCACCTCATCACCAGCAGACCACTTAAGTGCGTAGGCTATAGCCGCGAGGCCCGCTCCCGCTCCGCTCGTCAGAGCGACTTCATCTGGGCTCGCCCCAATCAAGGTCGCCAACGTCTGACGCAAACTCGCGGCAACGGAGAAAAAGGACAGGTCATCGACGATGTGCGGGCGCATTTTTGCGGCAACAGATAGCTGCACGGCATTGAGCGCCACGCGAGGGATCGCCGCGTGCGCCGCGAAGTTCAAGTACGTGACATCATCGATTGGAAACCATTCATTTTTCCAGTCAATCGACTGCTTTAGAGTCATATTCCGCTCAGTGTACTCGGGGTCAAAAGGGGATATCCGGTGTCAGGCCGACAAACTATTATGCGGTTGTCTCAATCTCCGAGCGTGTGGGTTGACGCCTTTATTGAACTCAAATACATCGAGGAAAGGCCGATGGCCGGGTCACTATGGCTAACAGCCTGAGTCGGTTACGGGTCTATGGATAGATAGGAACAAGTTGCTTGTTCGAACGGCGTTACGACCATTCTTGGTGGAACCGCTGGTTGCGCGATTGCGCTTACGGCCAAGCCGATCCCGCAATGAGAGAAGTTATGGTGAGGAGGCGGAGGTGCATGTGTTTTTATCTTCGAGTAACTTATACGCAAGAAGTCTGCTGGCGGATGATAACGAGATACGCCATGCGAGCTCTATAGATATTGGCGCGCGCTCTTTGAACACGTATAACAATTTCATTTTAAAATAATTTCACGAATCAATTCAATGCCCAGAACTTTTCTGTATGTCACTCCGTTCCACTCTTTTCTTGTTCTGAAACTCAGTGCTACCGATTACATTCCTGGCCACATATTCTTGCTCGACGCCTTTATCGCGATGTTAACACCATAAGCCGCCATGTTTTTAAAAGTGAGATATAGAGAAATATATTGGGCTGATCCGGTGATTTTGGATTGGCCTGGAAGACCTTGTAATCGATGATTAGCCCAGCTTTCTTCATGGCTTCCATGGTCGGCTTCCATGTCGAATTTAGCCAATCGATGTATTCTGGAAAATGCCCGTATTCAACTTGTATGTAGTTCACCTCAGTGACCGGGCCATCAGTATACTGGCGGTCATTCTGGGCAAGTGCATCCCGGGTAAGTGTATCTTGGGCACGTGCATTAAGCGAAAGTGAGGAAGCTGCTAGACACATGGATAAGATAATAGTCTTAATAATTTTCTTTTCTTCTGTTGTGTACATGTCTCGGGCTAACACTAGGATTAACCTGACCTGTCCCGAGTGTTTCCTGACCATGTTTATGCAAAGCGAAAATTCTACAAGTTCATTATTAGCACGATCATATTGCCGTTTCCGCACGATTCTGAGATTTGCCCCGAGGGCGTGCAAGATACAGCCTCCAGGCATAAGCGCCCGGGCCCGTGTCCTTATCGAGCAGATGCTTAGCGACGGGCAGTTGGTTGATCCGAAGCAAAAAAATGCGTGTGCCACCTGGCGACGGCGAGCTTCTCTTTCATTACATCGCTCTGAGCTTTGTGGCGCCTGAAATGGTCCGATTTAGCGTGAAAACGCAAGGTCCGATAGCAACTGAATCGATGCAGGAAAGCAAAGATTCACCGCTATACGAATCTACCGCCCCGGCTTATACCTTCCGAGTAATGGCCTGTAACAACGCCGGCGTCTGGAATGAATCTGGCGCTGCGTTTGAACTAGCCCTTTTGCCTCATTTTTACGAGACGATGTGGTTCTATGTCACCGCGACGCTTGGAATAGCGAGCACGGCCGCCGTGATCACGCCACCAATAGCGTTGTGTAGAGTTGGCGGGAGATATTGGCGTAGAAAGGTAACGCGCGATGAGACTATCGAGACGCAAGACCAGCGCCCGCGCCCGGGAGCGCGCGTGGCTGCAAGTTGAAGGTTGTAGCTCCACTGCGGGCGATTCAGGGAAGATCCGTAAGGTCGGCTCCGCTGGTCGGGATCGCACAAAGCGTCTCATACAGGCCTAACTGGAGACGGAGCTGAGCCACCGCTGGCGACGGCGAGCATGGCAAACATCGAGAAGTGCTTCATAAAGCTAAAGCAACTTATCACAACGGCCAGCGGTTGACTCCAGTGATTGGTTAGATCGGATTGGGTGCAACAGTTCATGCATGTTGAATAATTTCCAATGGTCATTGCTGCATAGCCGGAAAATCATTAGGTACCTGTCCACGAAAATGCTGCTTCTGTCCTGTTGCTCTATTCGTCAGGGTCTCTTCATACTCGCCTGAGTTATAAGCCAGACCCGCCGACACTTCGAGATTGCGGCTTCTATCTCTAGATTGGTATCAAAAATCATCACAATTTTCTGATACAGTTCACGGATAGACTCGATTCCCTCGATTCGGTCACCGCTTGGCTGCAGGAATGCTGCATCCGAGGCATAGAAGTCTACCGCCGCGCCAACATCCTTGGATTTGAACGCCGCCAGCCAACTATCTCTGGCTTCGGCTATCCGGCCAGTTGCTTCCGAGCTATTAGAAGAGGCGGCAATCGCGTTAGTAAACCCGAAGAAGCAGAAGAGAAGGGCGAGTATCGAATTGACACTGCTTGGCATATGGGTGTCGAGGTCTAACGAGAAAGAGATAAGACACGGCAGGGTGTGGTGGCAAACACACTGAACGCATTTCCAGATGGGGCCGTTGGCTTCATCGACTGGTGAGATCCACCTAAGCAGAATCGCTTTTTTCTTCGACGTTAAAAACAAGGCCATACGGATCTCGGATGTAGCAGCGTGGAATCGCCGGGTTTTCTTCTACCACCGTATAACCAGCGGCGAGCAATTGACTTTTCGCAGTCTGCGTGTCGGCCACAAGAAACTGGAAGACGGTCCTGGCAGATTTCCTCCTCAACGTAAAAGGCAGAATGCACCGGTCTCAAAGCCCATTAGAATCGAACTTCGGTGCAACACGGCGAAACCCATCGTGGTCTGATAGAATTCGATGGTCTTCGTCCAATTGTCGGTCTGGACAATGACATCGCGTGAAGATCGAAATGCTTTTTTCATTTGTGTTGATTGTGGCTTCGCAACGGATCTAAGAGACAAAGCTCAGTTATCGCTGACGAAACCGAGAGTGGTTTCATCAAGAACTCTCTCCTTACGCTGGAAGCATCCTCTCGCCGGTCTTCTCCACCCAGCTGTTGATGAACTGCAGGCCGTCTGGAAGAAGTCGCCGTGAGTGTGGAACCGCTCGTAAACGGCAGACCGTTGACCTGGCGCAAACGTCTGAATCGCCATATACTTCATGGTCACGGGTGGCTGATCGTCTGACGAGAAAAAACTGACCACCGCTGGGCGCGGAGAGCGTGGCAAACACGAAGGAATGTTGCATCAAACCAAATGGGGTCATGACGACGGCCACCGGGACTCGGCGTTATTGGTGCACCTGCACGGAAACCCATCGCGTTATCTCAGGCATGGCGTGCCCCGCAATGTGCCGATTTTGTCGGATCGAGGCGAGCGCGCCGTCAAATGGCCGGCGCGCGTTCTCCGGGACACTTCGGGCTTCGTAGGCTTTCAATGCAGCCAAGGCGATCTCCAGCATGCGACGAGCCAGCCCAGGGTCCTTCTGCATGCCCTCCGTCGAAATGCCGGCCGCGTTAGGCAGAACCGCGAGTTGATTGCCGCCGAACGGTGTCGAACTGAAAACATCGACGATGTGAAATGTGTGAATTCATAGGATTTAACCTCCGTGCGTTGCCTCAAGCCTTGACGACGAGGTCGATCTCAACGCACGCACCGAGTGGCAGAGCGGCAACTCCGATCGTCGTACGGGCGGGGAAGGGTTGAGTGAAATGCTTGGCGTAGATGCCATTGATCGCGACGTAGTCACTGATGTTCGTGAGATACACACCGGCGCGCGCGACATTATCGAAACTCTTGCCGGCCGCCTTGAGAACCGCCAAGAGATTCTGGAAGAAGCGCTCTGTCTCGGCCGCAATACCGCCCTCGACCAACTTGCCTTGTGGTCGGGTCTTGACCGACCTGGCCGCTGAAATAGATGAAACCGCCGACTTCGATCGGGTGGGAAAACGGGCCGACCGGAGGGGCGAGCTCGGGCGAGGTAATTGCAGTCTTGTTCATAGCAAACTCCTGTGGATACTGGAGTTAGATGGTCAGAATGGTGGATCGCGAGGTAGCGCGCGCTTCCAAGGCCTTGTGGACGTCAGCGGCATCCTTGAGCGCAAAGCGCTGATTGACGTTAATGCGCCCCTTTCCCGAAGCCACCACGTCGAACACTCGTTCGCGGAAGCTTCGAGCGCATCGTGTCGCTATACATAGTGGAAGAGGAGTGGGCGCGTTAGAAAGCAGCGACCTTTTCTGCGACAGCAGAACGGGTGCAATAGGGTCGATGGGACCGGAAGCTTGTCCGAACGTCACATCGGTCCGCGTGCTTTTTGAAATCGAGGAGCGCAGGAAATTATCCTTGCCGACGGAATCGAAGATCACCGGCAGTTTCTCGCCGCCGGAGATACGAGCAACCTCCGCGACGAAATCCTGTTTGGAATACAGGATGGTGTGTTTGCAGCCGTTGGCGTGGGCCAATTCGGCCTTGGCTTCTGTCGAGACGGTGCCGATGACGGTCGCACCGAGAGCGGCCGCCCACTGACAGAGAATGAGCCGGTTCTCGCCGGCTGCGGCATGCATGAGGATGCTAGACACCCGTTTTGAAAGGGTACGCCTGCCGGACATCACCTGAGCACTAATACCCTGCGGCATACGCGGCGTGCTTGACTAACGAGATTTCAGCAGGTAATCGTACCAGACGCTAGGCTCGATGAGCCTCATCCTCGGAATAGCCGTCGCTAGGAGCGGCATAGGCCACGATCGCCGACTTCAGAGCGCACATCTGGGCGACCGCCTCCACAGTCCCGGCGCTGTCGACACCGGGATAAGGGAAGCGGCTGCGGGCAGGACCGGTCCGGCGCCAAACGTCAATGTAGTTGAGGCCTGCCGCCGCCTGGCGCAGGCGCACCTGACCCGTCCCGGGCTCACCGACATCGACAGCTGTCCAGTTCAGAACCTCGGGACCGCCCGTCTGCCGAATTTGGATCGCATGAGGCATACAGATTTTCGCCAACGAATTCCGCACGATCCCATGTAACTGAAAGTCACACAAATTCATTATTATCACGATTATACTTCCGTTGGAGCACGATTCTGTTATTCGTCGGCTAAGCGGCTTGGGAGACGCATTGCTAGATGCTTTGCGCACCTCGCTCCTGTCCGGTAAATGGTTAATTATTCCCTCGCCCCTCCCCCGCCGTCGGTTGAAACGCTGCCAGCGGAGCGACCGCGAGCTCCACTCCACCCTCCGCGCGCACGCCATCGTCACCGCGCAAGGTAAGAGTGGCCATCTAAGCAATCATTTTGCGGACCTGCTCGCCCAGGCGGGGCTTCGAACCAAAACGCTGCACCGAAAAACAGCAGAAAAGGACAGCGGCGTACGGCCAGATCCAGAACCAAAGCTGAGCTTGCACAGCCTGCGTCACACCAGCGTCACTCGGTTAAGGAGGCCGGTGTTCCGACGCGGCAATTATGGTGCTGTCGGCCCGACTCTGTTGCGATGAGCCAGCATTACACGCACGTTGGTCGCGAAGCGCTCGAGAACCTGCGAACGCACTGCCAGAAATCTATCGCGACAATCTTAAGGGTCGAGCCCGGTAAGGCTCCAAGCTTGACCCGGCTCGTCATCCGTTTGCTTTGACCTATGCGATGCAGCGGGCCTCTCCATTTTGGGTTGTGACTACCGGGGCCGGCGCCATGCAGGCGCCACAGTCCGTGCACCGAGAGGATGACGGAGAAGAGGCCGGTCACGCCGATCGCGATCAGCGTCCAGACAAAAAAGAAATGTCCGCTGGAATTGACGAGGCTGCTGGCGACTCCGACACCCTTTCCTTTCATATGGACGATGGGGACGACGAACGAAAGGAGGCCTAGGAGGAGGGTGATGATGTACCCCGATCGGCGTTCGGCCAGCACCAAGGTTCCGTAGAGCCAGACGACAGAGATAGGCACCGCGATGAGGCTTCTGAGCTTCCCGGCTCCATCCCCCGGACGATGTCGTCCGCGAAGTGAAGCGTGAAGAAGAGGATCGAGAGCAGGGAACGCGATGGTTAACATAACGGGTTGTTTCATTTGTTTTTCTCCTTGTTGAGATCAGTGTGTGCTTCGCCGAGAGGCACATGGTCGGTTGACAGTATGTAATTGGAGGGCAGAAGGCATTTGTCTGATAGGCATTCTCCTTTTCTCTGTTTGACGGACGTGCTCAGAACCCGTTGACATACGACTGGGAGGAGCGGGCTAACGAGACACAAGATCAGCTACCGCGCCCGATGCCGGGCGTGGCTGCAAGTTGAAGGCTGTAGCTACTCTCAGCGGGAAAACAGAGCGGGGCGCGCTTAGCTGCACAGCGTTGGTTAGATGGTTGATGCACGCCAGACGAAACGCGAAATCAACGAAAGGAGCAAGACGACAGCAGCGACAATCAACTGATAAAAGGGCAGGAAAATAAAAATGATGGCGCTGGTGGAATGAACATGAATAAAGAACGCATCAAAGTAGGCGGCAGCAGCGAAGAGGGTGGCCACTAGCGAGGACACAAGGACGATGGCGGCAAGCCACTGCTGACGGGCGGCGACACCAGCCACAGCGAAAAGGGCGTAAGACACCAACGCCCAGAGTGTGAAGCCGCTGAAGAACGAACGAAAGCTCTGACCAGCGTATGCGATAAAACCGAGCGTGCTCACTGCCCCGATCGAGCTGAGCGCGTAGATCATCAGTCGAAGTCGCGGCATCGCGTTATCCGCAGCGCAGCGCGACCATCGGATTCCCGCGCCGTCAGTCTTCGCGCCGGGAGATATGTCGTGACGAATCCAACGAGTAGAAGCACGGCTGAGCACGCCGCTAGATGTAGCGTGAAGAAGAAGACGGATGCTAGCGACGCGCTAGTGAGAATGGCAGATTCTTTCATTGTGATGAGGTTTTGTGCCCAACGAGACAGACATAACGTGAAATCAGGGAATGGGTTCATTCACTGTTTGGGTTCCAGCGCTCGATGTGCAAACGCGCGGCAACGGCGACACCAATAATCTGCAAGAGTAGTTGGCCCACGCTAATTGACGATGATGCGTCTGATCGAAAGATGAAATGAAATCCAACAAACCGCGTGGCTTGTCCTGAGTATGGTGAATAGGTTTCTGACCAAGGCGGAAACAACAACATTAAAAGGATGATTGCCGTGCCGATAAGTAGAACCGCTCGCTGTGCGCCGCTCATACCTCGCGCCTGAGTGTCCGCAGCATTTTTTCTCCTTCGTGAATGTTTCAACTTTCGCGCAAGGCGACGATCGGGTTCACCCTGGCCGCGCGCCGCGCCGGGATGTAGCTCGCCAAAAGTACAACTACCATGAGGATCAACGGCACAGCTATAAACACTTCCGGATCAAGCGGTCGAACTCCGTAGAGCAAACTTGAAATCAGCGGAGCCATGATTCCCGACAAGATCAGGCCGATCCCCACTCCGATGCCGGCCAGACCCGCGCCGCGGCTCACAATCATTTTCCCAATGGTCGAGGGCATGGCTCCCAGCGCCATACGCACTCCAATCTCGTGCGACCGTTGACCCACCATGTAGGCCAACAGACCGTAAATTCCCACCGACGCCAACAGAAGCGCCACCACGGCAAACACTCCCACCAACTCCGCGGAGAAGCGGCGCGAAGCCAGAGAACCGTCAATGACCTCATTCATCGTACGGACATTGAAAACCGGCAAGTTCGGATCGACTGCCTGTATCTCACGACGTATCTGCGGCTCCAGGCTGGTGGCGGACAAAGAGGTCCGGACCGTCACGCTTAAAGACAAAGCCCTGGATCCTGGAAACTGGTAGATCGGTCGGTAGATGTGGGGAGCTCCGGATTGGTCGAGGCCATCACTCTTGATGTCCTTGATCACGCCAACCACGGTGCACCACGGCGGGTTGGCTGCGCCCCTAGTGCTCCTAATGCTCAAACGGCGCCCAATCGGATCGCGGTCCGGCCAGTAGGTACGAGCTGTGGTTTCATCGACGATTGCCACCGGCTGTTTGCCGGTATCATCGTCTTCCGTGAAGTAACGTCCGCGTACTAACGAAGCCTGTAACACCTTGAAATACTCAGGAGTCACACTGGTGATTTCAGAAAACAGACCTTTGCCAGATTCGTCCGGACGGTCCTCAATATTGACGGGGCGTCGCCACGACAAGTGGGTGACTGGTAAATCAGTGGTCATGGAAGCGAGATCAACTCCGGGGATGGCACTCACGCGGCGCACAGCCTCCCGCACGAAAGAGTTGAAAATTTCGGGCTTGGCGTAGCGATCCATATCAGGATTGTTGGGTACTGGAAGGTAGAGATTGGCGGCAACAATTCTTGATGGATTGAAACCGGGATTTTCCTGAAGCAGTCCCCAAAATGTCCGCAACAGCAGACCCGCTCCCACCATCAGCACTACCGCCAAGGCCGATTCTGATGCGATCAGCAGACCGCGCAAACGGTTGGTTTTGCCGCTCGTGCCCGAGCCTCGGGCTCCTTCCCGGATGGCCACAGCAATTTCGGCTTTCGAGGATTGCAGGGCCGGAACCAAACCGAACCCCAGCCCGGCAAGCAGGGAAATCAGCAAGGCGAAAGCCAGCACCGTCCAGTCCACCTGCACCTCGGCCAGCCGGGGAATTCGGGCGGGTAGAAACTGTACAAAATGCAAAGCGGCAATTGCGGTCAGGACACCGACCACGCCAGACACCAGAGACAGTATCATCGACTCGGTCAGCAACTGCCGAATCATCCGCGCACGGCTTGCTCCCATTGCCAGCCGCACGGCCATCTCCCGTTGCCTCCCGGAAGCCCGGGCCAGGAGCAGATTCGCAACGTTGACCGAGGCCAGTAGAATGATCAGCACCACCGCGCCCATCAGCACCAACAACATGGGCCGGACATTGCCGACGAGCGATTCCTGCAAGGGCTCAGCCTCAATCGACCAGCCCGACCCCGCCGGATAGTCGGTGGCATATTCCGCCCGCAGCTGGGACGAGAACGTATCTAACCGCGCTTGCGCCTGCTCCAGGCTGATTCCAGGCTTCAAAAGTCCGATCGCTCCGGGCACTACCCGCAGGCTGCGATCAGGTTTCGGGTAGGGATCGGCCCTGAATCCACATGTCACCCATATTTCGACATCCGTTGAAACCGTTCTGCCTGGATGGCGGAATCCGGGCGGGAGAACGCCGACAATGGTGTAGGGATCGTTGTCGAGTTGCAGCTTTCGCCCCAGAACTTCTGGGATCTCTGCCGAACCCGCTGGCCCAGAGACTATCGCTGATCACGACCGCTTCAGCGAAACCCTGCGCCTCGTCACCCGGGCCGAACACCCGTCCGATGTGCGCGGAAGTGCCGAGCATGGAAAAATAGTTCGGACTCACCTCCAGCATTTCGAGATGTTGCGGACGCTCTCCGCCGGTCAAGTTTGTTGGGCCACCTTGGGTGGCAGTCACTTGCTCAAAGACGCCCGCCCTTGACCTGAGATCGTCGAATTCGGGAACGGAAAATCCAATATCTCGCGCGCCCACTCCCCGATTGCTGGCGACGATCTTCACCAGCCGCTCGGGATGGGGAAAAGGAAGCGAACGCAACAAAACCGCGTTCACGATGCTAAAAATCGCCGTATTCGCGCCCACGCCCAAAGCCAGGGAAAGCACCGCTACGGTGGTAAAACCGGGACTCTTCCAAAGCAGCCGCAGGCCGTACCGCACGTCCTGAAATAATGTGGTCATCAAATCCCTTCCAGCAGGCTCGTATCCACGCATCAGCTATCTATTTTGATGCAGAGCGAATTCCACAACTTCATTATTATCACCATGATATTGACTTCTAGGCACGATTCTGCTATTCGTTGGGAAAGGTTTCAGGGTCTTTTAGGAGGTTCCCTTGCTCGATGATTTACGCGCCCTTGTAGAGTTTGCCCACGCCGGGTCCATAGCCGGTGCCGCCGGTCGTCTATACCGGACGCCCTCGCTATTACCCGGCAAGCTGCAAAGGCTGGAGGCTGCGTTGGGTGCCGAGTTGCTCGACCGCTCGGTAAAGCCTCCGCGTCTGAACTCGCTCGGCTCCAGGGTGCTCGACCAAGCGCGAGATCTGTTGCAGCGCACGGAAGCGCTGAAATCTCTTGCGTCGCGCGACGCCGAACCGCACGGCCTCTTGCGCATCGGGCTCGCGCATCCCCTGGCCGAGGGGACGCTTATCGAACCTATTCAGGCGCTGACTGAGAAATACCCCAAGGTCCGACTGCGGCTGTCGAGCGAGCTCACGAGTGAATTATTTAGCCGGCTGATCGCGGTGAGCTCGACGTCGCAGCCGTGCTCTTTGCTGAAGGTAGAACTGCGCCTCCACCACTTCTGACGAATATCATCGCGACGGACCGTGTGGGAGATCGTTCAAGGCGCGGCAGGCAATGTCGGCGGCAACTGGAAAAGCTTAGGCCGAGCACCCTGGGTGCTCAATCCGCCAGGTTGCAGGCTTCGGGCAAACCTCATCGATCAGATGGACCGTGCCGGCTAACGCCCATGATTGCGGCCGAAATCCACAACATGCATCTGCAGCTGGCGTTCGTTCAGTCCGGATATGGAGTCGGCTTGCTGCCAGCGCGCTTTATTGCCAGGAACAATCTCTCGACACGGTTGAAGTGTTGCGTCCCCCATCATTTCGACTTGCACATGTCCGTCGCGATGGTGCGGGTTGGACAACTCGGCGCCTTGGAGAGGGCCGTCGAACTGTTGGAACACGGCATTCGTCATGTGTTTGAGGCAGCCGAGACAAGGAAGCCTGTAACGAGGAGCCGAAGGAGTGTACCCGCGAATCGGCGGAAGGCGCGACGGCGCAAGTAGTGCCCACGCATGTCGCGCGTCGATCAACTGGCAGGCGGGCCACGAGATGAACTCGTTGCTCACCTGGTCCGCGATCCAACCCACCGCGCCTACTGCGATTCCTCCGACGATGGCATCGTCGACTCCGGGACGGGGGATGGCGTGCTAATCGGGGTTGAATCAATTGGTCGGTAGGAGGCTGAGAATCTGCCTCACCGCGTAATCGACCTTCGTGTCGAATGCGCGCTGTCCCAGCTCGGCCGTAGAGCGGCGGGCGTCACCCAGGATTCCGTTTTGTGGACTGTGCGGACCGAACTGCGCCTTGCCATCCCCGGCGGTGTGACCGACGACGGGATCTCCCACGGCAGAGGCGAAACCTTCGGCAAATCAACTTGCCTGGGAGAAAGTCGCGGCGAGAGTAGTGACCCTGTGGAAGCTGGCCTTTTCAGCTCGTTTGTCGCGATCAGCCAGTTGTACTCAAAAGGGGTACAATTAGGGGGTACAATGGGCGTTTTAAACGGTCTCGAAGGTGCTGGTTTCCCTCGTAAATGCCGGCATAGCTCAGTTGGTAGAGCAGCTGATTTGTAATCAGCAGGTCGTCGGTTCGAATCCGTCTGCCGGCTCGCCAGAAATTTACGCCGCTCCCCCTAACGGCCGTCCGCCACCGGATTACGACTACTGGCCCGGAGAGCACGGGCCGCCACAGGACCGATTCGCCGCCGCGAACCTTTTGCGTTTGGCAGCTCGCCATTCCGTCCTCCTGATAGGATCGCTCGTCACTGCATTTGATTGCCTGGGCAACGTTTTCTAGTTATCACAAGCTCATGAGACTAGGGCAAGGGTTGCTTTTGGCGGTGGTGCTGCAACACGCGTCGATCGCAGCCGAAGACAACTCCAGAGATATGTCGGGCGAATCGCCGCGCTCGAAGGCTTCGGTTGAGAATTGGGACAAAGGCGGTGCGCTTTCGCATTGGGTCTACACGCATGTGCCGGATTTGTTTCGGACCGCAGTCATCAAGCGCGGTGGACCGATTGTCGATCTTCCGGTGGAGCTGAAACCTGAAATCGGTGCGTTGAAACTGAATAAACCGGGAGAACCGGAACAAACGCTCGATCAGTTCGTCAACAACGGCGCCGTGGACGCCTGCATCGTTCTGCACGATGGCAAGATCGTTTATGAAAAGTATCCGACGATCCGGCCTAACGATGTTCACATTGTCATGTCGGTCACCAAAGCATTTGTGCTGACTGCGCTGGCGATTCTCGAGGACCAGGGCAAGATCGACATTGAAAGACCGGTCGAGAATTATTTGCCCGAGCTAAAGGGCAGCGATTGGGCCGGAACGAAAGTGCGTTATCTCGTCGATATGCGCTCCGGAATGGAAGGCGTCGAGGACAGTAACGATGCCTATCGCAGTCCGAAGCATAAGGAGTATCAGCTCGAAGCCACGCTCGGGTGGCAACCACGCACGGCGCCAGAGTTGCCGGAAGCGGCGCGGCATGGCGATCTTTTCGGAATGTTGAGAGAAATCAAACGACAACTTCCCGCCGGCGAAGAATGGGCTTACACCAGCAGCAACACCGTCGTGCTTGGCGAAATCGTATCACGCGTATCCGGCAAAACTCTCGCCGATACCATCAGCGACTTGATCTGGAGTAAGATCGGCACGGAACGTGACGCGTTGATTACAACTAACGAGCACGGCAACCCGATGTCCGGCGCCGGCATGGCCGCGACTTTACGTGATGTTGCAAGATTCGGATTGGCGTACACGAAGAATCCGCCGCCGAATCAGGGCCGGATCATTTCCGATGCGCTCATCAAACGCATCTTCGACGGACAGAACGCCAAACCGGACGACCACGGCATGTTGCCGCAGAAATATCAATGGGACATGGTGAGCGCCAGCGGCGAGCTGGCCAAAGGCGGCTGGGCCGGCCAGTTGCTTTACATCAACCGCGACAAAAATGTCGTCGTAGCCTACTTCGGGACGAATCTCGTTCCCGATCCCAAACTCGAACCTCTACCCTGCCGATTGATTGCGAAAGCACTATGACCGCTGATTTCGGCTTCGAACCTCAGCCATAAGCGCGGCGGACCATTGCGGAGTGACAATCTACATCGGTTAAACGCTTTCGTCCGGCTAGCGCCAGGGAGGATAACCGCTCCTGTGCCGGATCATTGCGAAAACATTTTTCTGACCAGGAAAGCGGGAAATCAGCACAATCGAATCTGTGGGTGAGGATCATCTTTTTTTAACTCGTCACCGTTCTTGCTACTCGCCGCAAATCATCCAGCAGGATCTCCATGTCACGCAGAGTTGTCCGATAATTGAGCACGCAACCGCGTAGCGCGAACCGACCGTTGAGTGTTGTGTTCGATAAATAAGAACTGCCGTCGCGTTGCAGCGCAATTAAGAGACGTTCGTTGAACGCATCGATCTCTTCCGGCGATGCGCCTTTGATTTGCGCCGGCATGTGACGAAAACAAAAGATCGACAACTCAACCGGCGCTAACATCTCGAAGTCGTCGCTGGCTTTGACCAACGACTCGAGGTGACGGGCGCAGGCAATGTTCCTTTCAATCGCCTCGCCCAACGCATCCAGGCCGACTCCTTTTAACAACATCCAGACTTTGAGCGCGCGGAACCGCCGGGACAATTCCGGACCGTAATCCCAAAACGCGAACGCCTCGTCTCTCTCCTCGCCAATGATGCGAGTGTATTCTGCCTCGTGCGTAAAAGCGGCGCGCGCGCGCTGCGGATCGCGATAAATCACGCAGCCAACGTCCACTGGAAGATAAAGCCATTTGTGAGGATCGAGCGCGATCGAATCCGCCAGCTCAAGACCGGCGAACAATTTTCTCGCCGATTCCGCGAGCACGGAGAACGCGCCGTAACTTCCGTCCACGTGCATCCAAAGTTTGAAGCGGTCAGCGACTTCCCGAATCTCGCTCAACGAATCGACCGCGCCGGTGTTCACGGTCCCGGCATTGGCAACCACGCAGAACGGCACATGACCCTCCTTCAAATCCGCAGAGATTTTTGTGACAAGATCGTCCATTCGAATTTTGAAGCTCTCGTCCACAGCGACTTGGTGCACATTCTCGCGTCCGATTCCTAAAAGCGCTGCCGCCTTGGCGATGGAAAAATGCGTTTCTTTCGACGCATAGATCCGCAAGCGATTCGACGAATCATCTTTCGCCTGCCGCGCCGCGACGATCGCAGCAAGATTGGCCACCGATCCACCGCTAACGAAAAGTCCGCCGGCTCCAGGATTGAATCCAAGAATTTGCCGGATCCAATCGATCGTCAGGCGTTCGAGTTCCACCGGCGCCGGCGCGGAACGCCAGACCGTTAGATTGGCGTTCAAAGTCGAGGCGAGCAAGTCAGCGAACGCTGCGACCGGGGTCCCAGGCGATTGCACGTAGCCAAACATGCGCGGGTGCGCGTTCTGGCGCGTAAACGGGATGATGGTATCGCGAAAAACATTCAGCAGGTCCTCGAAATCGGTTTGCTTGGTCGGAAGCACCGGATCAAGCCTGTCGCGAATCTCGCATGAAGACATGCGACGATAGACCTTGCCATCGCGCAGACTGGCGTGGTAATCGGCCATAAATTCGATGACAGAATTGCCCCAATCGCGTATTTCGTCGGCAGAAGGATCAAGCATTTCGAACTATTACACGGGCAAAAAATCCCGCGCGCAAATTGCGGATTACGAGAAGCCGTTCCAGCGGCTGTGCCAAACACAAAGAGCCACGTCGTGAATCGTCCCGGCGATTGCGAGACTTGCAACGTGGAATTTCGCGTCACGATTGAAACCGGACCAAGACGGCGTGTTTCTCGCACAATGTCCGGCTTTTTGCCCGGCTGTGTCTTGAGCCGCGGCTGTTTGAGCCCAAATATAGCGGTCCATTACTGACCACTTTCCCTGTCGATTTCAGATAATCGTCCCGCGGCGGACTAAACGTATCGAGTACGCATATTGGCAAAATGGCTTCGACGCCGTGCGAGCACTTGCCATGTGCCACCATCCCGCGGGCAATATCTCCCGGGCTTTTTCTGTCTGCTGTTTTTTAGTGCCCGCCCGACAACAACTGAGTGGTTGTTACGGTTTGATTTGGAAGGAGTGCACTCGTTGGCGCAGAACCCACTGTATTTAAAACAGTAGGAACTGCACCGGTCGCCGTCACCGTGCCGCCAGCCACGTTTTGGACAACGGTGGTTGCCGCGGTTGGGACAATGTTAGCAACAGTTGGAGTAATCACGATCGTTCCGCCAGATGTTGGCGTAGCGTTGTTTAGAAGCCCAAGAATCTGAGTGGTGCTGGAGACTGGAACGGCGGTGGAGCTGAGAACATTGGTTACGGTGTTGGTGGCGTTCGTCGCGACCTGACCGACAACCCCGCTCGGGCCGAGTAGATTGTTTACCGCGCCAGTGCCACTCGTGGCGATATTGGTCACCGATCCCACCACTCCGCCGAGCGCCCCCGTGACCGGCCTCAAAGTCGCCCCGGTCACATTCGCGCCTGAAGCGTTGACTGAGCGGCCGAGCGTCGCCAGCTGATTATTAGAAGCAAAAATTACGTTGGTTCCTCTCATTACGAGATTTGTTGGAACAAGATGGCCGTTCGCCAACAGTCCCTTTTGCGCATCAATCGCTGCTTGAATGAGGCCCATGCTTGGCAACGACGCTCCACCAGGAAAGTTCACCAACGGGGACGTCTTTACGATCAATGCAATATTGACATCGACAGGATCGGGAATCTTTTTGGCATCCGGTTGCATCACCACCATGTTGCCCGGATGAAGAACTACTGAACCACCGAGGGCTCCGTTCCGTGACAAGCGCAAGCTTCCTTCCAGGACCAGAACCTTAATAAAACGGCGCGGAATATATTCCATCATGATTGTCGTGCCGGTGATGGCGGCCGTCACCGCTGCGGTGTGAATCTTAGCGCCGCCCAATCCCTTCGGCACCTGCAGCAGCATCGATCCTTTCTCCAAAGTCAGGTCGCGCGTCCCCGTCTTAAAGCTGAAAAAAGTCTCCGCTCCGATTCGGGTGAGCGTGTTATCTTGAAAAAGCAGCTCCGAACGTGATCGCGCGCCCGTCTGGAGCCCGAGATCGTCTTTGATGACCTCCCGGACCGCGGCGGAATGGGCACCTTTTGCTGGATCGACGACACTTACGCGGTTGATGATCTTCGTGACTTGCGCCGATGACAGAGGACCAGCGGTCGATAAATGGACAAAAAAGAAGCAGCCGACAATGGCAACGAACAGAGATAGATTATTCTTATGCATAAGGGCAATTCTGTTTACTATAAAAACCATAATTATAATGATTGTCAATAGAAAATCGCAGATTTGGTCGTCCTTGGACGTGCGCTCGTAACCGGACCGTAATGGCCACCCGGCATTGCTTCTGCCGGGCATGCTTCCCGCTGGCTATCCGACGTCATGTTCCGTGGGCGCATAGTTGCAGTCGTTCTCATAACCGCAATTTGCTCGGCGGCAGCAATTTACATAGACTGGAAGCGTCCAGCGGATTACGCTTCGGTGGAATACCGTCTTCGCGATGTCATCGCTCGTTCCGGACGCACCACGCCGGCAAATGCCGATCTTGTTTTCCTCGCGATCGATTCCGATTCCGTAGCTTTGGATGAAGATCTCGACGTGAAACGGTTGTTTTCTTCGAGTGCCAATGACCTCAACTGCCGCCGGGCTCTTGAAATCATGAGCAAAGGGTGGCCCTGGAACCGCGAAATTTATGGATTGATTTTAGAGCGTCTCGTTAGCGCTGGGGTGAAGGTAGTTGCATATGATTGTCTTTTTCCGGCACCAACCCCCGGCGACACCGCGTTTCGCGCAGTTGTTGATCAATTCAAGTCGCAGGTGGTAATTGGCGGTAATTTCGTTTCTCCCCCAGATATTGATCGTTCCCGCCGGATCCCATCGACTTACGACCCCCCGGCAGAAACCATTATCCCGAAGGGGGCGACGCCTGATGATCGGATCGGATTCACGAATTTCTTTACCGACGAAGACAAGGTCGTGCGTGGAACTCAATTCCGGGCCATTTTCAGGCAGCCCGGGCATCCGCCTGCGGTTTACCTTTCGCTTTCAGCCCGAGCGATTTCAAAAGCAGGGCATCCGGAACTCGTGCCGAAGGATCTCGCGGAGCATCTAATCCGCTTTACCGGTCCGCCTCGATCCGGCTTCCGCCCGCGTCCGGTATTCGAAATTTTCGTCCCTGAATACTGGCAACACAATTATGGATCGGGTGAGTTTTTCCGGAACAAGATCGTCGTCCTAGGAGCGGAAGGAAAATGGCAAAAGGACGAATTGGCCACACCATTCGGACCGATGCCCGGGGCCGAGGTTCACCTCAACGTGCTCAACGCGCTACTGCACGGCGAATTCTTGAAAGAACCGTCGCCGCTGGCGAGTGCAGCGATTACCGCGCTGGCGGCTCTGCTTGGCGCCGCACTTTGTTTAGGTTTTCGCTCCCCATGGCTGCGTTTGTTGGCTCTTATCGCCGTTAACAGTGCGGGGCCGCTATGCGCTCTATGGTTCTACAATCACCAAGACCTCTACCTTCCATGCCTCGCGCCACTTCTGGCTCTCAATACCAACGTCCTTTTCTGCCTGGTCTCGGATTTTACCTTCGAGCTGGTCGAGGAAGCTAAGCTTAGATCGACATTAAAGAGCCGGGACGACCTCACCCACATGATCGTTCATGACTTGCGCTCGCCGCTGACCGCCGTCACCGGCTATATGGAGGTGCTGGCCGAGACGGCAAAGCTTAGCTCGACCGAAGCGAAATTCGTGGCCGAAGCGCAACGGGGTGCCAGCGATCTGCGCGATATGATCAGCACCTTGTTGGATGTCGGTCGTTTCGAGGCCGGTGAAATGCCACTTCGATTACAAACTCACGATGTCACTGAGATCGCACGTAAAGCGGCGAGTCGGTTCTCGCCAGTCCTCAAGAACCGGACGCTGCATTGCGACGTGCCAGCAGACCCGGTCTTAATGATCTGCGATGCCGATGTGATTCGGCGCGTTCTCGAAAACTTGATCAGCAACGCGGTAAAATTCACGGCTTCCGATGGAAAGATTGAGGTGAAGGTTAAACAAAACGCAGCGGATGTAACGATCTCCGTAAGCGACAACGGCCACGGCATCCCGGGGGACCAGCACCGAAAAATCTTTGAAAAATTTGGACAAACAGAGACCGGCCAGGAACACCGGCATTCGACCGGCCTTGGATTAACCTTTTGCCGCCTTGCCGTCGAAGCGCACCGGGGAAAGATCGGCATTCAGAGCGAACCTGAAAAAGGAAGCACGTTTTGGTTCACACTCCCGGTTCCCGAGCCTTCGGAGCCGAACAAGGCGTCAAATCTTCGAAATCACAGCCTTGTTGAAAAATCTTAATCGTCGATCGCATCATCGCACCATGCGAAGGATACGAAAACCGCAGCGGCAGATTGAGAATGGTGATCGCATTCCGGACCGGCGCCTTCCCGTTCCGCCACCGCCATCTGGGCTCGCCCTTCCGCGCTCTTGATCGGACCGTTCGTCACTCGTCACGCTCCCTGTCGATGTTCAGATAATCGTCACGCGGCGGACTAAACGTATCGAGTACGCGCGTTGGCAAAATCGTTTCGACACCGTGCGGAACATTGCTGCCGAGATAAAAGGAATCGCCGGTCGAAAGCTCATGCGGCACACCATCAACAACCAGCCGCATTTTACCTGCGAGAATATGCACGATCTGCTCCTGCGGATGCGAGTGGGCCGGCATTCTACTTCCGGCCGCCAGCGTCGCGATCATTTGGTACATCGTCTTGCCACTCGCCACTGTTCGGCGGGTAATGCCGGGACAAATCTCAATTTCCGGATTTTTTCGTTTCATTTCGAACTCTCATCTCGGGTGGCGGTCGCGTCATTACTTTTGTTTCTGGACAAGACGCACCGACATGATCACTGACCGTTACAAACCTTGCCGACACGATGCTTCCCGGCGAGATCAAATGCTGCAGGGGTCAAGATGAAGCTGGCGTGATCGAAAGATGAAAGCGTGAACCCGACCGGATAAATTCCGGCAATTCCCCAGAAACGCTTTTCAAACTCGAACTTTGTAGCCTGCACGTCCGCACGTCACACCCGAGGTCATTCGTTTTTTGAAGCTACAGATTTTCCCAGGAAAATTGGCTTCGGAAGAAAGCGGCCTGAAGATCTTTGAAATCGGCTTCCCGGCAGGTCAACTGGAAACGAAGCTGTTCCGTCCCACGATTGAGAAAGAGAATAGAACGACTGTACGCCTGACCAACAAGGATGTAATCCAGAATCACCAGAAATGTGTCCTTCCCGTCGATGATTATAGGATTCCTCTGCTCGGAAACAACGGTTATGGCCTTACTTTCCTTCGGGACCGCCGCGGTGATTTCAGTAATAAGCTTTTTTACAGTCTCATCATCAAACTGGACAGCCTGAGAAAGTGGGATCTTGGTGATGGTTGCTTCTGCCTGGGATTTGTTTGGCGGACGGAGAACTAACTGATTCGCGTCGCCAGAGTAACGCCAGTTTGTCGGCGCCCGGTATGTAATGGTCGTTGTCCCATCCGAGAAGGCAAGCTGCTTGTAGGTCACGCCATCGCCTTGATTTTCCTGCAGAGTGGGCGTGAGCTGCAATTCGGCCCTGGCGGAGAGGGCCACAAGAGCACTCAGTAACGCCAGCCCTATTGAACGGTCCATTTCCCTTTGATATAGCTATAGGCCATTAGCGTCCCCGGAGGCGGATTCGTTGGAAAATTGGTATCGAAAAACCACTCGCGCGCGGGCGCATTGTAGATGTTCCCACCATAATGCCATTCGCCACCTGCCTGCGTGCTGTTAAAAACCTCGACCATTGAACCGTAGTAAGTTAACGGCACGTTCGACCAACTCTCGAGAAAGCGGGGGAAATTTTCTGCACCGCCGCTGTATCCACCATCGTTATAAACGTTGCTGGCGACGATGCCGGAGACGATTGCTGCATTGATCGTGGTCGGGGTGGCGACCCGCTGGGACAACGTACGTCCCGAATTGGCGTCATTCCAATTGTTGGAAAGAATATTGACCGCATCCGCTAAGATGGAACAGGAGGCGCGATTGTAACCAGAAACCTGTGGACTTGGTGGATTCGCTGGATCCCTGTAGGTCCCATCGGGACTCAAGTTACCAGGGTCATTGGAAGGAACGACTCTCCCAGTTCCGCCAGTGTTGAAATCGCCTTGGATATAAACGGGATTGTTGCTGGCCACGGTAAGCCCGGCCGCCGGGATACTGCTGGCACCTCTTACCCGAATGGCCCGGCGGGCTGAGGAAGTCGCGCTCGAATTATACATATAAACGACAGGATTTCCGAATGTCTGCGTATACGCCAAAGTAGCGCCACTAGTCGTTACAATTCTACTCACATCAAGAGTCGCCATTCGCACACTGGCGCCTTCGCGGTTATCCTGAATTGTCTGATTGGTGGTGATCGCACCAGCGGCGTGAAACATTGTGTAGAGACTGCCGGTCGTGATTTGCGTTGTAACTCCCGTTAACGGGTTGACGGTGTAAAGCCTGACTATGTCGTGGCCGTTAACGCCGTCCCACCCTGCTACGTTCGGATTAGTATTGTCGCTGACTTCGATGATAATGCCAGCTTGGTCCCAGTAACGCTCCCCGAGGAGGGGATCGCTATAGTTTGTGTTTGGCGGCTCAATGAGCTCGCGATAACTATCATTATTGGGGTTCGAATCCGTCCTGTTGAACACCGAGGGATCAAGTCCGAAAGCGTCCAATGCTTGATCCCGGGAAGGTGGTAACCCACTCGGGTAATTTGGAGAGGCAGGAGTTTCGCCGGCGTGGGTGTTCTCGCCGGGCATAAAGCCGATCGACCAATCCGATCCGTACGTGACTTTGTCGGCAAAAGTGAGGGTGTTGTGGGCGGTATAAAGGTCGGAATTTGTATGCACCTCGCCAGTAACCGTCTGTCGCGGCCCAGGATGAATCTCCAAAGGATCCTCGTAGTAGATGGCGAAGTTCCAGGGGGAAGTCTGCTGCTTCTGAAAGACGCGTCTGACTTTGGCCACGACCTTTCCACTTCCGTTGCTACTAGATGAACCGATCGATGGCAGTGTCACGTCGGCAGAGGCGATGTAATTGTAGGCTAACGAGGTCGAAGGTGATGGGGTCGCGATGGGCTGGCCGAGTCGGCCAAGAGTTGGTATGGGGGTCGCGTTGGCGGCCGAAAGTGCGGTGAATTCAGGCGTGACAGCCACGACCTTGTAATTCGAGATTGTGTAAGTGGCGCTGTATTCGTCATTATCGGGGTCGTAGCTTGTTCCACGGTTCACAAAGTTTGGGATGTCGCCGGTGTTCAAACCTGGAAATTGTCCGGGACTGGGCGTCGGGATCGCCGAAAAAGCGTTCGTTTTCTGGACTGACGTGGGACTTGCGCTACAAATCGATCTCCAGTTGGCGAACAAGATTTCCATGCAGCTGTCACCAACGGCCAGCGCGGTTTCGTAAGTATTCGTACGATAGACGTGGCGGTTTACCGTCGTAGTATATTCCGTGGATACGGCGACCACGGTGAGTAACAACATCATCGTTATCATTACGACGGAAAAAGTGCTTCCATTTTGGCGTTGATTCGATCCAGTTTTCATTGATAGGTGGTAAGTTTCGATTTGATTGGAACCTGCCCATTTAAAAAAATATTGCCTGACCTGAAGCCACGGTTGCTGTAGGCAAGATCGGAGGTAGATAACGCGAATGCTGCGCCTGACGCTGGACCGGCGAGCGGCGATGGGATATAGAACGGGTTAGAATTTGTACTGACTTTGCCGCTACCAATTCGGTGGGAGTTCCCACGGAAATTCAGCGCCAGCATGTTGTTTGAGATTGTGTAGGAACATCGGTCGGTGATAAAGCAGACAATGTCTCCGGCGGCGCTGGTTGTGCCGCTGATGGCAACGGGCAGGTTGCCCGAATTCGGTAACGGACGGTCTCGGAAATTCCACAATGTAACCATGTACCCCTGAAAGCCGGATGGCGCACCAGAGGCAGTCTGGACTGCCCGGATATCAGCTTCAACTTGGTGACTGGGAACGATTAGACCTTGACCAACCAGGGGAGCACTCCAGTTGTTGGGAACGGCTATCTTTAGGTAGTTCTGGGTGGTTTGCGCATCCTGGTAAATTTTGAATGGCCTTACTGGCTGTGGCACCGGTTGTCCGCTTTGATTTAATGCCGTAAACACTGCCCATTTTTGAAAGGAAACTCCCGGTGCCGGCGTCGGGGAAGTCCACGGTGTCGTTCCGTCGTTGTTGACGAGCTGCGGAAGTGAAACAGCGGAATGAAGATCTTGCAGTATATCCAGGACCTGGACGCGCGTCGGCTCGTGAGTCGCGTTGATCACGGTGTTCTTCGCGCCAAGGACCGCACAGATATTGATTAGCGAGTAAAGGACAAGACCGACTACTCCGATCAGACCGGCAGCGACGAGCATCTCAGTTAGAGTGAAAGCGCGATCGTAGCGATGGACTTTCATGAATCGGAAGTACGCAGGGCGCTCATGGAAAAAGTGTATGGATTACCATTCGCCAGTGTGTGATTTCCGTAATCGTAACTTATCGTCACAATGGCTCTATACGTCTTTGGTGCGTCGGCGTTGGAGATATCTGTTACTTGGATTGTGAGGGTACCTTTTACAAGAATGGTGTTCCCGTTGGGGTCGCTGTATTGGTAGATTGGCCATTGATTGCTGACCGTGTTAGTTGCGGGATCCAGATAGCCGATCGTGTGAGTCCCGACGGTCATGTCGTACAGCGGTGGATTATGGGTTGTATCCCTTGGAATCTGCTGCGGATTGCTTTGCGGATTGAAAGGGCCAAGCGAATCGAACAAATCGACCTGACTCATAACGGCTGCGTAGGCGCCACTTATGTTTCGACTTGTCGCCGCAATTGCATTCATCTTGGTTAAAGTGCCGATTACACAGGCGACGCCGATCCCGAGGATTCCGAGTGCCACGGCAGTTTCGACTATGGTGAACCCTGCGATGCAGTGTTTGCATGTGCGGGGTGAACGGTGGGGATTCACGAGGATTTAGTTAGCAATAAACGGACCGAAGAGTATAGAAAATATGGAAAATCTGGGCCTTATACCACCGACTCTCCCAGCGCCGCCCTTTGCCCACTGGCATGTGCCTTCGACATTTTCCTCCGCTATATAACGCACGCTCACCGGCGAGCGATTTCGGCACAAATTTCAATCACCGGATTTTCTTTTCCATCTCAACGATCCTGCCTCCTGACACGGTCGCGTCATTACTTTTGTTTCCGGACCAACGGAACGGCGACAAAGTGCGCGATGAATCCAATGGCAAACACGATGAGCCCGATGGTTGCGTTCAAAGTTACCGCGATCACCAACTCCGCCAGCCCGAACAACCAGACAAAACTTTCGCCAGCAAACGCCTGACCCCATTTCGGCTCCCGACCGCCCGAGGGTACGCGCGGCGAAGGCGACGGCCAGAACCGTGGCACTGCCTTCACATAGCCGCGATACGATTCGCCTTGAGTTCTCAACAATGCTCCTTCTTCGCGAAAAATGAGGCGATAAACGAAAATCCAGTTGGCCAGCACCAGAAAAATCCAGCCCAAGCTACTGGCCAGGACGCCAATGCCCGCCGCCATCGGCAAATTGGCGAGATAGAGCGGATTGCGAACATAACGAAACGGGCCGTCAGCCACGAGCGCTTCCGAGTGCTGAGTGGTGTCGTGAACGACTTCGGTGCGCAGATACGCGGTCGCCCATGTCCGCAAGGCGGCGGTCAGAAAGACGAGTAACGCACCAACGCCGATGACGATTTGCGAAAACAACTTCGCTTGGGCACTTCCGCGTTCGATTGCAGGGGCCAGCCAATGCCGCAATGCGGCAGTAAATGGCGTTGGATCGACAGCCGATAATGCAAACCCGACAAAGTAAATCGCAGCGATGATCCAGAAGCGCTTTTCAAACTCGAACTTCGTTGCCTCCACCCGAGCATTTTAGCGACCGCACTATGAATTTCTAGTTCCGGCCTGGGGAGCACAGGCTACCGAGTTCTCCGCTCTAAAACACGCGCAAACGCGCTTTGATTTCGATTTATCTTTTGGAGATGCGAGGTACAGTTCTCGGCTCGGAGGGAAATCATGGGAGACGAAATTTTCTTTGCGCGTTACCGGATCTGTCGCGACCCACAGGGCAACCCCGAGGAAGCAGGTCGCGCGGGTGCAGCGATCACTTACCGGGGTGTCGACGAGAATTCGAATCAGCCGGTCGTGCTTCAGTTGGTTCCGCTGGCGGCGATCGACCAAATCCGACGCGATGAATTCGAGACGCGCGCCAAATCACTTTGCGAACTCGACCACGTCAATGTCGCCCGGGTCTTGGCTGCTGGCATTGAGCACGACCATTTCGTTTTCGTGACCGAATACCTGCGGGGCGAAACCGCCGATGCCTGGGTCGTTGCGCACGGCACAATGGCGGTCGATGCGGTGTTACGCGTCGGTATCCAGGTGGTTAGGGCGACTGCTGCCGCCGCTTTTCATGGCCTGACCCATCACGCGATTCAACCTTCCAATATTATCATCCTGCGTGGCGAATCTCCCAGTGGCGGATGGCCGTTCATCAAGCTTTTGAATTTCGGTGCTGCGGCTCTGGAAGTGCATGGCGAAAGCAATCAAGCGCGTGAGCTGGCGCCGGCCGTGATGCCGCAATTCGCCAGCCCCGAACAAGTGGGCAATCAGCCAATCGATTTTCGTTCCGAAATCTATTCTCTCGGCGCGACGATGTGTTTCCTGCTCACCGGCGCCGTCCCATTGCCAGGCGGGGACGACCCGAAAACGACACGGCCGGGGCGTCGCCGCTTGCCGGAGCTACGATCCATGCCGAAACCGGTCCGGAAGTTGTTATGCGTTATGCTGGCCGAAAATCCTGAGGACCGACCGCTCGACCCGGTCGTGCTTGAACGATATATGGTCACGATTTTGGACGAGGTCGAACGACGCCACGCTTTCGCGCGCAAAGTCGGAATCCCGCTGGCGGCGTATGTCCAGCGTAAGATTGTCCGGTCACCTTCGCGCGTCGCACAAATCGTGCGCGGCGGAATAGCTGCGGCCGCGCTGCTCATGGCCTTGGGCGCTGTTGGCGCGATTTTCTATCCTAGCTATTTCCATCGCACCCGATCCGTCAAGGAGATCGGAGTCCCGGTCGGTGTGCCGGTGACTGAATCGAAAACTGTTGCGCCGGCCGCTCCCCCCTTGAGTCCGGCAAACACTGCCTCCGCCGCGCGATCAGCAGCTTCTCCTTCCGCCTCGCAGAGCGCCTTGGCAAGCCGGACACCGACTGCGCCGTCTTCTTCATCGTCTTTAGCGTCGCGGCAGGAACCGGCTGCGTCGCAGGCCAAACCAAAAAATCAGCCTATGGCTGCTCCGAATTCAACTCCGCCGCCGGTCACCCAAATCGCGCGGTCGGATAATCCGAACAGTTCGTCTTCAGCCGGAAGAGGAAACAAGCCCGCGACACCAACGCTGGCGGAGACCGATGCGGTTGCGGCACGCGATGACTCTCGCGAGCCCAAACCGCCATCAGAGCAGCCGGATACCGGCGATACATCGTCACTCTCGCGATCCAAAGATCGCGCTAAAACGCAACCGAAAGTGACGATGCGCTCTCAGACGAAATCCCTGCCTACGGCCTGGTCCCGGCACCGCGAATTTGTAAATGGTCGCTGGACCCGCGCCCATTTTATCGGAACGACCCCGCGAGGAAACCTGCTGTTTCGTCTGCCTTCGGGCAAAATCGTGGCCATGACACCCGAACACCGTCAACTGCCTATCGTAGATCGCCCCCGCGTCCGACCGCCGCTACCCGAACCGCGAATTTTCTACGGCCCAAGTCCTGACGGTTATCCGCAACCGGATCACGACTACTAGGTTAAGCGTCGAAAATCCCATGAGCTCGCCCGAGGCCCGCGCCAAGGGCGCAGCGCAATTTTCGGTGATTTCTAATTTATTACCTCTGCCCCGCGATCTCCCATCTCCGATCTCCCGTCCTAAGTTTGCTTAGACCGACACTTGTTCCGTGCTGGCCTTCTTTCTGCCGAACAATTTTCGAAACCACGCGGCTATAGCGACCGCGCCGATAACAATGAATTTTTTCGCAGCCAAAATGGCGATCCAAAGGCCTTTAAAAAAGCCAAGCTTCGCTGCAACTCCGCCGGCCACGAGCGCGGCTAAACCGTAGCTGGCGATTTTGTCGCCGGATCTTGCATCGAAATCGGCATAACGATTTCCGGGATTGTAATCAATGGCGGAAAGAATTTTCGGCGAAGCCTTTTCGATTTCGGATAACTGCGACATCGAAGCCACCGCATTTAAGACGAGCACTCCTCGTCGGCCGAGCATCCGAATGTTGTAATTCAAAGTGTTCTCTGCCGACCCGCCGAACTTCAGTTCCTTGGCCCAATAAAGCTTGTGCGTGTCGCGTTCGTAGCGCGGAGGCGCCGCCCAGCCGACGAGGTCCATCGTCGGGTAACCCTGCTTGGCGCGCTCCGGGTTGGCGTCGTGAATGCCTTGCTTCATTTTTTTAAGCAGTTCGTCGTAATTGATTTTCTGGGCGTCATCATCTTTCACATAACCATCTTTCGCATAGGTAATGATCACAGCCCAGGCATCTCGACTGATCGGACTGACATTCGGCATCAACAGTCCGAGCGGTTGCTCTCCCGGCGGATTGCCCCAAAGATCGACAATGATCTTGTTGGCATCAGGTCCGTTCAGATAGCGGAAGCCCTCAGGGACGTTCAAAGTGGCCAGTCCGTCATGAAGCACGACCTTGCCCTGCTGAAAGTTGAGGCGGTCGATCAATGCCTGCGCTTCATCGCGCGATGTTGGACGTGCCCCCGCCAGAACAACGGAAGCCAGCAGAATGGAAACGAAATATGCGGCGGCTGATGTTTTCATAACAAGCCGCCGAGAGTAGCAAGAAGGGGCCCAATTAAAAAAGAAATTTCGATCTGACTAACGGGCAAGTTGGTGAATTCAATCGCGATAATGAGGTCGTGTAGTTCGGTTCCCTTCAGGAAACGCGGCGTTGCTGAACCGGAAGCAGGCCTGCAAGATCGACGACAGTCGGCGACACAGTTTTTTCTACGAGCTCACCCGCAGCCGTTTTCAACTCATTCCAGCGCGGCAAGTCATAAGGTGGACCAGTGGTGATACGATGGAGCAGACTCCGCCATTCAACCAGCGCTCGTTCGATATCGCCGTGACGAAGCAGGTCGCCGATGAGTTTATGCTTCGATCGCGGATCAGCCACGAGTTCACGCATCACTTCCGATGCGCCGGCGCCGTACTGCGTCGGCACGCCCATCACCAGATAGCCCGGATAATCAGCCCGGCCATATACACGCTGACACAAAATCCCAAGCCTTCCGCCCATCGGGGCATCTTCTCCGGCGAAGCGCGGCCCGGCGCGGATATTTGCGATATCAAACACCAGATCGCCGATCGGATACGTTTCATCTTCCAATGCCGCCGCGATGGCGAGCCCTTCGCCTCCATGAAAAAATGAAAAGAGCATTCCTCGCGTCGTCGGTGTGCCATCCGGTTCCACTAAACCAAGATGCCGCCAGGCGTAGGCCGGCGAGTTCACGATTCCGACCGTCTTATCATGTTCGAGCTGATCGCAGCTGCGGCAAACCTCCGGCAGATTTTCGCGCTCCGGCGGATCGACCAGTGCTTTGCCTAACGAATCAATGTGCGCATCGATAGGTACGTTCGAGTAATTAATCCGAATCGTAACGGTTCGTCCGCGCGTAACACGATCAACAATTACTCCCGGCTTAACGAGCTCGGATATGAGCGGGAGAATCTCGGCTTCGAACTTGTTCGGCGCTGAAAACCTCGCGCGTGCTGCTTTGGCTTGTTTAATGTGGACGTTGAGCAGCGTTGCCCCGTTTCCTTTGTTTACCGGGTTAAAGGTTCGAGCTGCCTGCTCGCGAAAGCGTTCGGAGTTCAGCGTTTGGCTGCTCTCTCGCGCATCGCCTTCTTCAACCACTTCACCGGCGCGAGATCACCCGAGGCGAGGATCGTCGCTACCGGGAGTTCTCTTCCATAATGGTTCAGGCTTCGCAGCCGGCACAGATTTCCGGTGCCAATCCCTTCGAGCGTGCGGGGCAGGGTCAATGCTCGCCGCCAGCCCCGAATGCTTTCGGGGTTCTCGCGCACAAATGCAACACCCAGTGTCACATTTTCTGCTGGCGGCTTTGGTTCCCATTCCTCTCTCGAATTCAACATTTCCGTTACACCGCGCCTGACGAACCTGGCCCGCTCGTCTGTTACCCATAATCCGCAAGGACGCGGACCAGTTTCGAGCGAATGTTCCACTCCGAGTGGCACCTGCTGCACACTGAACAACGAACGAGTCAATTCCGCGCTGGCCACGAACGGTTGTTCGCCGCGTTCGTCAGCTGCATGCATCACACTGATCAAGCTCGGCCAATCAACCTGGGCCGCACGCTTGAGCTGGCGCGGTCGCGCATCGCTCAACCGGGGAAGATCATTGGTGTAAAGCGCGTAACCGACTTCGTCTAACCCGCGGCGGCCGGCGCGGCCGAACATTTGCAGAAGCTCATCTGCCTCGACTTGTCGCTCAAAATTACCGGCGAAATAACGCCGATCCGTCACGATGACGGAACGCATCGAAAAATTAATACCGGCGGCAAGACCCATCGTTGCGACCACTACGTTGAGCTGGCCAGATTTCGCCAACCCTTCCACCACGCCGGCCCGGGCAGCATAGCTCAATCCGCTATGATGATACGCCACTCGATTTCGCAGCAATTTGGTCAACTCCTTTCCGGCGGCCGCTTCCTGAGACGGCGTTAGTCGCAACGGATCGCGCACCGGCACCGCCGATGCGATTGCCTTCGCGATCTGCTCCGCAGCGGCTCGGCGCGGAGCAAAGATCAACACGGGAGAAAGCTCCGCGCGAATGGCGCGTCCGACCATTCGCGCCCAAAAATTGCGCGACTGCACAAACTGCGAGTCCGGTAATCCGAAGAGATCCGCCTCTTCCAAAGGGACCGGTCGCTCTCGATGTTCGATCAAAACGGCATCGCGACCGATGCGTCGCAGCCAGGCGACGACGTCTTTTGGGTTCGCCACGCTGCCACTGAGAAACAACAACTGTGTATGTCTTGGAGCGAGCGCGACCGCGAGCTCATAATGCACGCCCCGCATCGGATCGCCGAGCATCTGAAATTCGTCCATCACCAACAATCCCGGCCCTTCTCCGCCGAGGAACCGTCCGCGTTGCGTCTCGAGCGTGGCGACAACGACCCGGGCGTAAAGGTTAAGCGCCACGTCACCGGTGGAAATGCCCACATCCCAACCGCGCGCGCGCCATTCCGCCAGTTTATCATTAGCCAGCGCCCGCGTCGGAACCGTAAAGACCGCCTGTTCTTTCAGGTTCGGATAAAGGAGCTCAAAGATGTAAGTCTTACCGGAACCGGTCGGCGCCTGCACGACCACATCCTTCCCCTGCTGCAACGCCCGGACCGCTTCCTGTTGCCACAAATCGGGAATAACCAGCCCAACCGAAAACCCCTGAATCACCGGCAAAGATGTTGCAACGTCGTCACGTTGCAATGGCGGCCCTCGCCGCTCATCGACGTGGCCCGAATGAGAGGCGGCTGTATCAGCCGTAGTCGATGCAACGATCACCTTAACCTTGGAAATGCATTACTATTAGTGTTAGGAAATCCAGCCCGCGAGATCGACACACATGAAAAAATCGGAGGCTCCTTCTGCCATCGCCAAGCCGATCGGGAATTGTGATGGATAGCCTTTCGGTGTTCTTTCTCGCTCAAGGCGAACAATCGGGCGATGAGGTCATGGCGCGGCTAACCGCGTTTATACGCGCTGCCAGGCAAAGTCTGGATTTTGCCGTTTACGACATGCGGTTCAGTGATCCGCTTAAAGCTTCACTGAGTTCCGCTTTACGCGAACGCGCAGGCGCAGGCGTAAAAATCCGTTTTTGCTACGACGGCGACAAACCGTCTCCTCCAAATGTCGCCGCCGGTCAGGACCCGGCTCCATCGGGCACGGGCACCTTTGTCCAATCGTTAGGCTATCCGTGGCGTCGAATCGCTGGAATGAAATTGATGCATAACAAATTCATCGTGCGCGACGGCGAGTCCATCTGGACCGGCTCGACCAACATGACCGATGACGCCTTTTGCTTGATGGAAAACAACGTCGTTAAAATCGATTCCGCGCCGCTAGCCAATTATTACCTGGAAGAATTCGAGCAACTCTGGGAGAAAGAAAATTTCGATCGCACGGGTGAGTTCCACGCCGATCCGGTGGCGCTGACTTTTTCTGAAGCTCCGGCAGAGGCGCGCGTGATGTTTTCACCGGGGTGCGGATTGGAGATCGATGCCGAAATCGCGAGACGCGTGCGCGTCGCGCAACGCCGGGTCCGCATTTGCAGCTTGCTGATTAACTCCGGCACACTGATCGGCGAGCTCGGCAATCTCCTGCGCAACGGCCGTGTCAGGGTGGACGGAATCTACGATCGCACGCAAATGGAAGAAGTTTACGGGCAATGGCAGGGTGTGCCATCCAATCATTGGAAGATCGGTGCGCTCAGGGAAATCATCACGGGCACCGGGTTAGTCGGCAAAAATTCAACCCCGTACACACCGACGAGCATTCACGATTTCATGCACAACAAAGTGCTCGTGATCGACGACACCGTGATCACGGGCTCGTACAATTTCTCTCGCAGCGCCGAGTTCAATGCCGAGAACATTCTGTTCATTGAAAGCGCGCCACTCGCTGAAACCTACAGCGCTTACATCGATCATTTGAAATCGAAATACGCGGTCCCGAATCGCTGCATCATAAGCCGCTCATAGATGGCTTTGAGGCTTCTCGCGTGTTGAACGTGTGGTGCAGAAGATGTCCTGACCACGAAGCGCAATTTATCCGCTGCGGCGGGTCACTGGCGCCGCGAAGCCTATGGTGCCACGTGTTGCGGTTCCGGCAGATAGAAAAAGAGAATCCCGAGAATCACATAGACCGAGAGAAGTTGGACGCCTTCGATCCAGTTCGTCTCGCCATCTCCGCTGATCTGAAACAGGATGTAAACCGAGGCCACGACTGCGACAACTTCCGGCATCGAGAATTCCAGGTCCATCGGCCGCCCGAAAAGATAGGAGAGAAAAATCAGCACGGGTGCGACGAAAAGCGCGATTTGCAGACTGGAGCCGATCGCAATGCCAACGGTCAAATCCATCTTGTCTTTTATCGCCATGAGGACGGCAGTCGAGTGCTCGGCCGCGTTACCTACAATCGCCACCACGATCACACCGACAAAAACCTCGGTCAGGCCAACCGAGTCCCGGACGTTTTCGATCGTGCCGACAAGAAACTCCGAGAGCAGGGCGACCACGGCGGTTGCGATGAGCAGGACGGCGACGGCCTTGCCGCGCGACCATTGCCTGCCTCTTTCTGCGGCATCTTCCTGAGCGCTTTGGAAGAAATACCTATGGGTCCGGAGCGAGAAACCGAGCATGCAGAAATAGGTAAGGAACAAGACAACGGCGATGGCTAATGAGAGCTTCTGCTCGACCAGCGGGCTCCAGCCGGCAGGACTGGAATGGGCGGCGAGGTGAAAGACGGTTGGGATGATGAGACCGATCGCGGCCAACGAGAGCGAGATGACGAAAGTGCGCGCTGCGGTGCGGTTGAACCGCTGTTCTTTATATTTAGTGCCTCCGAATAGAATGGAGAGGCCGAGCACGAGCAGCACGTTACCGATGATCGATCCCGTAATGGAGGCTTTCACCACATTGGTCAAACCTTTGGACAGCGCGATGCCGGCGATGATCAGCTCCGCGGCGTTGCCGAAAGTGGCGTTCAGCAATCCTCCCAGGCCGGTCCCGACGCGGGCGGCGAGCGCTTCGGTCGCGCGCCCAATCCAGCCTGCGACCGGAATGATGCCGAGAGCGGAGCAAACGAAGAGCGCAGTCGGACTGATGCCTCCGGGCCAGAAGCGCAGAAGGATCGCGAGCGGAACGAAGATCAGAAGCCAGTCGAGGGACGGTTTGAGTTTCAGAAGTGGAATTTCGCGACTTGCCTCGGTTAATCAACCCATCAGCTAACGACACGACGTATAAAGAGCCAGGATCATGAGCTCGACACCGCGAGCGGCGTATGAATGCTTGTATGATGACCGCCATCGAGGTAACACTTGCGGATGCCTGAAGAAACCGTTTGGCGCGGCGCATCGTCGCAGTGGAAAAATTTCGGTCGATACCTTCTAATCGCAATCGTGGCTGGTATCGTGGTGGTGATTTTTGTGGCTATGCGACGCCTCCAGTCGCCACCAGTTCAACAGTTCAGTCCATACGTTTTGCTGCTCCTGCTCGTGCCGGTTTTCATGGCGCTGGTCCGTTATCTTCAAACCAAGTGTAAGATTTATGAGCTAACCACCGAGCGCCTCAAGACGACCGAAGGCGTTTTCAGTAAAGTGACCGACACACTGGAGCTCTATCGCGTAAAAGATTTGGAAACGCGCCAGCCGTTTCTGTATCGCGTCGTCGCGCTGGAAAATATCCGGGTAAATACGTCCGACGTTTCGACGCCCATGGTAGCGATCGACGCGATCCCGCGCGCCGTCGCGCTCGGAGACAAAATCCGCAACCATGTCGAAGCGATTCGCGCCCAAAAAGGTGTGCGCGAAATCGACGTGGAATAATCGTCTGCGATTGCAGAACGATTCACACAGATTGTCCGAGCTCTCCACGGCGAGTCTGCGACCGGACTGGCGTCCCGGAAATTAGAGTGCTTAAAACGCTAATCGACAAAGTCCGCGAGCGACCGGTATTTCTGGGTCAAATCCCGGATGCGCTGCTCGTAGTGACGAAGGCGATGGATTGAATTGTAGATCAGCCAGGAACCGAGCAGGACCAGGCCCAGGTTCAGCAGCAGCAGCGGCACGAGCAACGGCATCACTTTCTCGAAGCTGTAATAGCGCGACGTCGCGATCAGCACACTCAGCACCGACAACGGCAACGCGAAAATGGCGATACCGGTGCGCAGAGAAGAGAGCGCAGTTCGTTTTTCAGATAGCAGCACCTGGATTTCGCCCAGAATAATGTTGTCAAGCGGTGGTGGGTCAGTCGCTTCCATGTTTCGTCTGCGCCAGTCTACTCCTTTCAACGCAAACGACCTTGAAAAATCTTACGTCAAGAGACTGACCAGCGGTCGCCGCCCGGCCACCTGGTTTCGGCGTCTTTGGGCACCGATTTGGAATTAGAAGCGGTGCCTGGAGCTCATCGCCAGGCGGCGTTGGAGTGGGCCAAAAAACTCCGGGCGAAATCCGCTGCCAGCAATGACCTCTGATTTCTGATTGGGGGATTGTCGATTGGACGTCCGGCACCCGCCGACTGCTCGCGAACGCTTTCGGAGGAGCCTTGCGGAGGCGGGTGGCGCGTTCGACCTTCCAGGTTCCAATGGCAGACACGTCAGCCGGCACAGTCATCGCGAGCGCGAATAATCTTTCCGTCAAATACGGCCATCAGGTGGTCCTCGACGGCGCGACGATTGCCTTCACCGAGGGCGAACACATTGGGCTCGTCGGCCGCAACGGCTCGGGCAAATCGACCTTCCTCCAGATCGCGGCTGGTGTCGGCCAACCGGATTCCGGTGAATTCAGCCGGCAACGCGATCTCGTCACCGGCTATATGCCGCAAGTTTCCGGCTTGGACGATGCGGCCACGGTCCATGCCAATATTCTCAGCGGCGCGCAGCGGATTCTCGACCTCATCGCCGAATACGAACGCGTGCCGGGCGAAAGCCCGCTCAGCGCCACGCTCCTCGACCAAATTATCCACGTCGACGGTTGGAATTTGGAACACCGAATCAAGTCGCTCATCACGAATCTGCACGCGCCGGAATCCGATCGCGTCGTGGGCACGCTTTCCGGCGGGGAAAAACGCCGCGTCGCGCTTTGCCGGGCGCTGCTCGCCCGTCCCGATTTTCTGATTCTCGACGAACCGACCAACCATCTCGATACCGGCTCGATCGAATGGCTGGAGGATTTTCTCGCGCGTTATGCCGGGACCTGTTTGTTCGTCACCCACGATCGCTATTTTCTCGATCGGGTGGCGACGCGGATCGTCGAGCTGTCGCGCGGCCAGTTCATCAGCTACGACGGCAACTACACCGATTACCTGCTCGCACGCGTGCAACGGAAAGCGGTGGAGGAAATGCAGGAACATAAACGGCAGAAGTTTTTGAAACGCGAATTGCAATGGGTGAGAAAAGCGCCGCGTGCGCGCCGGACGAAATCAGTGGACCGCGTGGAACGTTATTTCGAGATCGCTGCGCAGGAAGCGCCGGAGGCGGAGCTCGACGTCGAGTTAATTATCCCCACGCCGCCGAAGCTCGCGAATCGGATCATCGAATTGACCGACGTGAGCGTGGAACTCGGCGGACGCACCCTTTTTCAGGACGTGAATCTCAAGCTCACGGCCGGTGAACGCCTCGGTGTTGTCGGCCGCAACGGACTCGGCAAATCTTCACTCCTTAAAGTCATTCTGCAGGAACTCCCCGCCGCCCGCGGTCTGGTGGAGATCGGCGCGCGGACCGAGATTAATTACGTCGATCAAAATCGACTGAATCTCGACGATGCGAAAACGGTTTGGGAAGAAGTCGGCACCGGCGGAGAACACGTTACCCTGGGCGAGCAAAGCATCACCTTGCGCGCTTATCTTCGCCGATTTCTTTTCAGCGAAGACCGCATCAACACAAAGATCTCGCAACTCAGCGGCGGCGAACGCAGCCGGGTGCTCCTGGCAAAAATCCTGAAGCGCGGCGGCAACGTTTTGATGCTGGACGAACCGACGAACGATCTCGATCTCGGAACGTTGCGCCTGCTCGAGGAAGCGCTCGTCGCCTTTGGCGGCTGCGTCATCGTGGTCAGTCACGATCGCTATTTCCTGAATCGCGTTTGCACCTCGATTCTCGCCTTCGAAGGCGAAGGCCGTGTCGCCTATTCCGTCGGGAACTACGATTACTATTTGGAAAGACGCGAAGCGCTTGGCACGGCTCGCGACTCAACCCGAGATCAGAAGTCTGATGCCAGCCTGTCCCGCGTAGCCTCGGCGTCGGACCTCGTGACCGCCGGAATCGCCGCCCCGCCCAGGCGGGGCCAAGAAAAACCGCGAAAGCTCAAATGGAAAGAAGAGCGTGAATGGGAATCGATGGAAGCAAACATTCTCTCCGCCGAAAACGAGGTATCGGATTTGGAGGCCACATTTGCCGCGCCGGATTTTTATACGAAAGCGCGCGCGGAGATTTTCGATTTGGAAACTCAATTGAAAACAGCGCGCGACAAAGTCGCCCACCTCTACGCGCGCTGGCACGAACTGGAGCTCCTGCAGAGCCCGTCCCCCTGAGTCAGCGCCGTCAGATCGAAGCGAAGTGTCCTAGTCCGTAAATCTGCGCGGTAGCCGGTCTAGCGGTCACTAGTCTCGGTCTCCGACCCAAAAAAAGCGGGATCATTTCTGATCCCGCTTTAAAAGCTGACGGAAGGGAACGTCAAGTTTAAGTGTTTTAAGTGGCTCCCGAGCTTTGACCACTATTTAGCAGCAGCTGTGCCAACATTAGTTAAGTAGCTGCTGCGGGCGCGGCGCGGCATTGTCGTCCGACATCCGTTAGGCAAACTCACCTGCTTGTTCAATCCGAAAAGCTTCGAGAAGATCAAAGGCTGGCTCCGAGCTCAGGCGCAACGGCACTCCCACTCGCTATTCCTTGCGATCTGCCGTATAGTCTTCGATGTTGAAATCTGTTGGTGCTTCTTTTTCACGTCGGATGCCTGACAACGTAACCGAGGAGTTGGTGGCCGTGCTTTCTTCCAGGACCTCGTTTGAATTCAAACCGTTGTTCGATGTTATCCTGCTTAATCTTCGGGCACGAAACGCCGCCAGCGGTGGGGAAGAGATGCTCCGCTTGCGCGTTTACGAAAAACTTCAGGGTCTGGTCAACCAGGGCGCAGTTGATCGAACCGTCAACGGGATCACCAAAAAATACAAAGGCGTCGGTCCGCGCATGACGATGCTCAAAGCCGAGATGAAAGTGCTGCGTAACGAGTGGGCCAAGAAGCTTGCGGCGAAAGCCGCGGCTCGAGACTGACCGCTGACCTCTGGCCTCCGACTTCCCTGGCTCGACGGCCTGCTCGCGAAAGCATTCGGAGTAGCCTCGTGTGTAGGCGGCTGACGTCCTTGGCTCGGCTCGCCTGGTACGCTATGGTTCCGACTATGAAATTGGTCCCAGTCGCGATCGCTCTTTTTATCTCCGGGCTTTTTCTGGCACAGACAGCGAGCGCGGCGGAACCGGCGGCTCCCGAACACACCGGATTGGCCGTCGGAAAAAAGGCGCCGTCCTTCACGCTGAAAGATCAAGCGAACCACGACGTCTCGCTGGATTCCCTGCTCAAGAAAGGGCCGGTCGCGCTGGTCTTTTTCCGATCGGCGGACTGGTGACCCTACTGCCAGAAGCAGTTGGTCCAACTGCAAGCCAACTTGAAGGAACTGGAAGCGACCGGCGGACAGGTCGTGGCTATTAGTTACGATTCCACGGCCATTCTCAGCCGGTTCGCCACGAAACACTCAATCGCCTACCCGTTGCTTTCCGATGCCGGCAGCAAAACGATCAATGCTTACGGGATTCTTAATCGGGAAGCGCCGGAACGCGTCAAAGGCATTCCGTACCCGGGCACGTTCATCGTCGGAACTGACGGGACAATTCGCGCGAAATTCTTTCTGGAAGGCTACCAGGAGCGGATCGATCCGGAGTCGATTCGTCAGGCGTTGCAGAAAGCGAAATGATATCCGAGGTCAGCGGCTCCGCAGACCTCCGACGTCCGACGTCTGACATCTGTCCTCCCTGGCTCGACGGCCTGCTCGCGAAAGCATTCGGAGTAGCCTCGTGCGTAGGCGGCTGATCTCTGCCTGCGGCCCCGCCCAATGACGATCCGGTTCATTCAACAAGCTGAAAGGGGTTTGGCGCGATGTCGAACAGACGAAAAGGAAACTGAAATAGAACTGATCCCATCGTAGGCGGCGTATGATCCGGCGACGCGGATAGAAAGCTTGGGAGGACCAGAATTTTGAATCCAAACGTCGCACCAGCGTCATCCAACCGTTAAATAGAATAGCTATGGAAACGACCAGCTCACTCCCGACGCCGCCACCGCTACCGGCCGGCGGCCCTCCGACCACCTCCATTACCACAAATGTCCGGACCTGGAACATTCTGTGTCACGCCAGCGCGTTACTCGGCGTGTTTCTTCATTTCCCCGGGCACCTGCTCGGACCGCTCATTGTTTGGCTGGCCAAACGCGACGACTCGCCCGAGATCGATGCCCACGGCAAAGAATCGCTCAACTTCCAGATCTCGATGCTCATCTACAACGTCATCGCCGCGGTCTTTTGCCTGGTCCTGATCGGCTTCTTTTTTCTGGCCGTCCTTTGGGTGCTGAACGCGGTTTTTGTCATCATCGCCTCCATCCAGGCCAGCGACGGAAAGTTTTATCGTTATCCAATAACGATCCGGTTCATTGAGTAGACCCGGCTTGTTCATCGATTGCAGAAACGTCGATTACGGAAGACGTATGATGCTTTGAAACTGATCCGCACCCTCTTTATTCTCTGTGCCGCGTCTGCCTGTGCGTCTGCGCAGGCCGACACCGGGCTCCAGAGTTTTCTCGAACAAACGCTTGTCGCGGCCCGCGAAAAAGACCATCTCCCGGCGGTCGCGGCCTTGATCCAGATCGACGGTAAAATTGCGGCTGAGGCGGCGCTGGGTAATCGCGCACTCGGGCATCCCGAACCAGTGACGGTCAACGATCGCTGGCACATCGGCTCCGACACGAAGGCTTTCACCGCGACAATGATCGCGCGTCTGGTGGACCAGGGCGTGATGAAATTTGAAGACACCCTGGCAGGTTCTTTCCCGGATTTTGCCGACAAGATGGACCCCGCGTTTCGCGGGATTACGGTCTTGCAATTACTCAGCCACACCGCGGGCCTGCCGCCGCTGACCGATGACAAGGAGCTGCCGGAGTTTAACTCCGTGATCAAGTCGGTCGACGGCGTAAAAGCGCAACGGGCAGCGTTGGCGCGCAAATACCTAACGAATCCGCCGGCCTCCAAAGTGGGCGAGTTCAAGTATTCCAATGTCGGCTTCATCATCGCGGGCGCGATCGCCGAAGCCCGAACCGGAAAGACCTGGGAAGAATTGATCCGTGAGCAGATCTTCACTCCGCTCGGGATTACGAACGCGGGCTTTGGCGCGCCCGGTCCACTGGGCAGACAGCCGTGCGGTCACGATGAAGTGAAAGGCAAACTCGTGCCGCTGGATCCAGCGAGTTCCGCAGCGGACAACCCTCCGGCGCTCGGCCCGGCCGGCACTATGAATATTACACTCAAAGACTGGGCGCGGTTCGCGCAGGACCAGCTCGATGGTACGCACGGCCACGGAAAACTGTTGAAACCGGAAACCTACCGCAAGTTACAGACACCGGTGACGACAAATTACGCTCTCGGCTGGGGCGCGAAACTGGAAGCGGACGGGGTGCCCGCTCTTCTTACGCACACCGGCAGTAACGGTTACTGGGTCGCTGACGTGCGCATCATGCCTAAACACGACATGATTTTCTTAATCGCCACGAACGCCGGAAATGAGGCCGCGAACAAGGCGGTGCGGGACATCGGACAACCCCTGAAGGAACATCTGAAACCGTTCGAGTGAGGACGCTAGACGCTTCGCGTCTCCCGGAAGTCCAGAGCCGACGCCAAGATCTTCCCATTGAGATCGACTGAGTAGCCTCGTCGTAGGCGGCTGACTTCTGACCTCTGACTTCTGACTTCTGATCTTCGTTCTCTGACCTCCGCTCCCTGTCCCGCCTTCCGTTCTCGCCTATCCGTGATTTGTTCTTAAAGTTCGGTCAAAAGACATGACCTCACTGCGAGAAGCCCGAATGAAGCACGATTCGGAATTCATGGAGGGATTTCGAATGCGCGGCCGCGAAGTTACACGACTCGAATCATTCAGCGATGCGGTTTTCGGATTTGCCCTAACGTTGCTCGTCGTCTCGCTCGAAGTGCCGAGGAGCTTTTCCGATCTTATGGCGACCATGCGTGGCATACCGGCATTTGCAGTTTGTTTCGCGATGCTGGCCGCGATTTGGAATACCCATTACCGATTTTGCCGGCGCTATGGTTTGGACGATGGAACGGCGCGTTTTCTTACCTGCGTGTTGCTCTTCATCGTGTTGTTTTACGTTTACCCGTTGAAATTCCTCTTCACCCTCGGGATGAATGAGCTGATTTTCGGCAACGCGGCGGTCGCGCCGACCATGACCAGAGCCGAGGCGTCGTCGCTGCTCGTAATCTACAGCCTTGGCTTTGCCGGGGTGTATCTCGCGTTCACTCTGCTTTACTGGCACGCCTGGCGACTACGGGACCAACTCGGTTTATCCGCGCTCGAAAAATTTGATACCCGGTACATAATTGGCCGGCTCGTGACCGTGGTGATTATTGCTCTGGCGATAGCGAGTCTGGCCTGGTTTCGTTGGCTCCCACCCTGGGGCGGCTACGGCTATTTTCTCATCTTTCCCATCCTGCGCTGGCAAAAATTCATCCACCAGCGGCGTCGGAAAGCCGTCGATACTGGAGGAAGTTGATCCGCCTGCGCACGAGGGCACGGCGTGGCAGGTAGAATGGCACTCCGACTCGGAGCCGCGTGCTGGTGTTTATGCCCTCGCGAACACGAACCTCTCGGGCTTTTGATTCTAATTCTTCGCTAATTCATTTCATCATAAGCCGCTTATGATGCATGTTGAGGCCATTGAGTTGCAGGGGCAGGCGCATCGCCTGCCGCTGGTGGGAGGAGATGAAAGAAGCTCAGAAACACATTCGCGAATATTTGGCCGAGATCGGGAAACGCGGCGGCCTCGCCAGCCGGCGCGAACTGACGCGGTCGCACGCAAGACAGATGGTCGTGATCCGAGAAATGAAACGCGCGGCTGTGAAGGCCGGCAAGCCATGGCCGCCAAAGAATCGTAAATTGACGAGCCTTTCCTAAGCAGAACTCATCCATCATAAGCCGCTTACGATGCATCCAGGAGAGTTTCAAAAGTCTGAGCGATCGTTCTGCTTGTCACGCCTTGTTGCCTGCCACGCCGAAACCACGCGTAGAGGCCGCAATTATTCTTGAATCCACCCGGTTATACGCCGCATCACATAAGTAAGCGGATGCGATAAGCCAGCACAGTCATGACAAGCGACGTCCCCAATTTGCCGGAGCCCGTTCCTGTGGTCCAGCGCGAAGCGCCAGGAACACTTCCGGCTGATGATCCCGTGGCCGCGCGTCTGCGTGGATTCGGACCGCTCGGGCTTCTCTCAATTCTCGTCATCGTTTTGGCCTCGGCCTTTAAACCTCTCGGCGGCATTTTGGTGCTGCTGTGGGCCTGGCGGTCGAATACGCCATGGCGGGAGATCGGATACGTCCGACCCAGGAGCTGGATTGGCACTCTCGCCGTCGGCATCATTTTCGGCTGCGCGTTTAAACTCCTGATGAAAGCGATCGTGATGCCGCTGCTCGGCGCGCCCGAAATCAATTCCTCCTATCATTTCCTGATCGGGAACCGGGCGGCACTTCCCGGACTAATTTTCACGATGATTGTTGGCGCGGGCTTCGGGGAGGAGACCATTTTCCGAGGGTTCCTGTTCGAGCGTCTCGGCAAACTTTTCGGCACCGCCGCCGGCGCAAAAGTATTGATCGTCCTGCTCACTTCGGCGGTGTTTGCTCTCGGCCATTACGCCAATCTGGGATTTCCCGGCGTCGAACAGGCGATGATCACGGGGCTGGTCTTCGGAACGATCTTCGCAGCCACGGGCCGCATCTGGATGGTGATGTGCGCCCATGCCGCGTTCGATCTAACAGCGGTCGCAATAATCTATTGGAATCTCGAAGCTGCTGTAGCCCACCTCGTGTTCAAATAGCCGCGGGGTTGTCTGAAGAACAAACTCCAGCCCACTATCGTAAGCCGCTTACGATGCATGAACCGGTATGCTATACGTGAATCATGTATAACATGCGAAGGCGCTTCGCCAAGCCTGAGCAAGCCGCGCTGTCAAGATTTGTTGCCTGACCCCAATTTCCAATTCCGGGGAAGTTTGCGTACGGTTGATCACGTCGTTGTCGATTGAGCCCGCACGGCCCGGGACATCACCAATAAAGCCGCACGGTTTCCGTCAAACCGTGCGGCTTTTGTTCTTCGATAGGGACAACAGCGCGTGAACGCGCAGGCGGGTCGATCTTGCATTACGGAACAGTGCGCAGCGTATCATAAGCCGCTTACATGGATCGGGATAAGGTGCGCGCACTGTTGCTGGTGGTAGCACGAACTGAAGCCTTCCCAACCGTCTCCGCCAAATTCGAGTGACGACGCGCGCCGCGGAAGCTGACGTCCAACTTCCGAAAGTATTTCTCTGCAAATTAAAAAAAAGGAACCGGGGAGAGTAGCAGCAGCGTTTGATTGATATCGCACACATATATGAAAATGAAAAAAATCACAGTATCGTTCCTTTGCCTCTCCGCTTTCGCCGTTTCGGCGATCGCGCAGGACGGCGCACCAGCAGACAACACTGCAAAAAATCAGCGTGATCGCTCCGGCGATACGCAGACGTCCGGCGATCAATCCAATAATTCGTCGGATCTCCAAACAACCGCGGCCATTCGTCGCGCAGTTATGGCTGACGGTTCACTCTCGATGACGGCAAAGAACGTCAAAATTATTACCGCCGGCGACACAGTTACGCTGCGTGGACCAGTCAATACCGCGGAAGAAAAAACTAAAATTGAACAGCTGGCTCAATCGGCCGCCAGCAACATCAAGATCGATAATCAACTCGAAGTAAAAGGTGCGAAATAGCACCGCTTACTTCACAACAGAAAAACAAAATAATATGTCAAAATCATCAGTATTCGGGATCGTTAAAACTCACGCTCAGGCAGAGCAAATCGTAGAAGGCTTGCAAACCGCCGGCTTCGACTCATCGGAAATTTCCATCTTATTGCCCGACAACCAAGGCAAGCATGACATCGGTCATGTCAAAGCGACGAAAGCGCCTGAGGGCGCGACAACAGGCGCTGCGACCGGTGGAGTCACTGGCGGCGTCCTCGGTCTTCTCGCGGGCATTGGAGCACTCGCCATCCCAGGTGTCGGTCCGTTTATCGCGGCCGGTCCGATCATGGCGGCGCTCAGCGGGGCAGCCATCGGCGCGGGCACTGGCGGCGTGGTGGGCGGTCTGATCGGTCTGGGAATACCGGAAATCGAGGCCAAACGTTACGTGGACAAGCTTAAGTCGGGCAACTACCTGATCGCAGTCCATGTCCATGACGGGGACGAAAAAGATCGCGCCAAGGAAATCTTCGAGAGCGCAGACGCGGAAGACATTTCGACGACATCCATGTCGAAAGCTCCGGCTGGGGTAGCCTAGCAAGAAAGAAAGGAAAAGTTATTATGAGTTCAAGCACAGAGGACAAAGTGAAAGGCACGGCCAGGGAAGTGGCCGGGAAAGTGAAAGAACAAACCGGGAAAGCGATCGGGAACCCCGATCTGCAAGATCGTGGAACGGCGGAGAAGGTTGCCGGCAAAGTCGAACGAAAAGTCGGCGACGTTAAAAAAGTCTTCGGCAAATAAATAAACAAGCTCAGCAGCTTTTTAACAACCACGCCCCCGTGTAACAACGGGGGCGTTTTGTTTCGATGGAAAGTCGCCCTCGGCTTTTTGCGCTCCGCAGACCTCCCTGGCTCGACAGCTAGCTCGCGAAAGCATTCGGAGTAGCCTCGTGCGTAGGCGGCTGACATCTGAATCTATCTGACCTCTGACTTCTGACTTCTGACTCGTTACCCGATAACAATCCGGTTCATCCTGCCGTTCGCGAGAAATCGGCGCGTTATCGCAAAAAGACTGGGTAGCGGTCGCCGCGGCGACCTGGTTTCGGTGTCTCGCCGAAGGGAACTTCCCTGAATTTCTTGCAGCAATTTGGTTTCACCATAAGCCGCTTATGATGCATTATGGATCGACGAACAAACTATTAGGGCAGGCGCTCCACCTGTCGTCCCTGAGCGAAAATGACCGAAGCTCAAAAGAAAGTGCGCGAATATCTCGCCGAGATCGGCAAGCGCGGTGGCCTCGCCAGCCGACGTGAACTAACCAAATCGCACGCCAGACAGATGGTCGCGATTCGCGAAGCCAAGCGCGCCGCTCTTAAGGCGGGCAAGCCATGGCCGCCGCCCAATCCGCGCGAGCGCAAACTTCTAAAACTTTCCTGAGCAGGAGTGCTCCATCGTAAGCCGCTCCTGACCCGCCGTAGCTTCAGCGAAGGAGGTTACGATGGATCGCTCGACACGATTGAGTGTTTGAAGCTGGCCGGGGCCGGCGCGTGCATGCGAGCGTCGTGGCTTGCGGCCAGAGCGCGCGGTTTTGTAAGATCGACATCGTGAATAGAAAGCCTGCCCTGCTTGCCACGCCGAAGCCGGGCGAAGGTGGGAACCCAGCCGAATGGGCGCCTCGTTGGCGTGCCGTGGCTTTGGTGACGGCGGGGCGTGTCGATTCTTGCGCCTCGCGAAAACGAGCTTTTCTTGCGCTTGCACTCTGCCCGACCTCTGATCTACCCCAGGCTCGCGATGATGTAGGCATTGCCAATGCCGTGGATGATCCCCACGATCCAGAGATTACCGGATCTCCGGAACAAAACGCCAAAGAAAAGACCGATCGCGAAGATTGCCGCGAACATCGGTAGCGCGACCGAACGGGGTGCCGAAAAGTAGCGCCAGTGAAGCGGTCCAAACGCGTAAAAGACATTCGCAACCAAGATGCCGATGAGCGCTCCCCATCGGCGAACCAACTCCGACTGCAACATCCCGCGGTAAACCACCTCCTGATAAAACCCGAAGAAAAGATAGGGAACGAACACGTTCCACACCGTGGACAGAGCCGACGGCTGCGTCAGAATGAGCCGGAGCCGGCTGGCAAAAATCAGCGGGAAAACGACATTCGCGATGACCAGGAGCTGAACAAAATAGGATTTTTCGATCGGTCCCCACTTGTGCCACGGATATAACCCGATCTGTGACAGGTTAAGTCGTCCAACAAACCGAACCGACAAGAGTGCACAAGCCAACAGGAACAGGACCAGGATCAACAGCGGCACCTCTAGGCGCAGCCAGCGGACGAGAATCAGCCTGACCGCCTCGACCAAGATCGCGATGATTAAGAGGCGAGCCCCGGTCGCCGCGTCGAACAGCGGCCCGGGCACCTTATCGAAAAGGAGGAAGTGCCCGCGCACGTGAACACCCAACCCGCTCCATCGTCTCGGAACCGACATATTGAATCGTCACAAAGGTTACAGCGTTACGATGGATTCAGAATTCCTATTTTGACGTCCGACGATTTATGACCGGGGAGCATAGGCTGCCAGCCTGCTGGCTTCAGCGTCTCGCCGAAGCGAACTTTATTGCAATGTCGAGAGCGATTTTAGCACATCGTAAGCCGCTCCTGACCCGCCGTAGCTTCAGCGAAGGAGGTTACGATAGATGATGGTGGTCGGGTTGCTAGGAACTCGTCGATCCTGGTCGCGCCTCCTCGGACAAACAGCCCTGTTGAAACGGAAGTTTGTATTTACTCGCATCAGTCGCTTACTATCGGACTGATGAACGATTTCCTGCATGTTGACTGCGCCGCGGCTGCCGAACTCGCGCTTAAAGCGCATGTTTTGATAACCACGCCCGAACTCTTTTCGGACCCACGCGACCGAGAGTTGATGCTGAAGCAGATTGACGAAGCAGTGGACATGACCGAATCGCCGGAAGACGCGGTCTGCAGCTTGGTGATGGATCTTTTGCACTATTGCCAGCGAGAGAAGATTGACTGGACGAATGACGTCGTGGCGCGAGCTCGCAAGCGGCTCCAGGAAGACACTGACGCCGCCGGAATACTGGCTTCCTAGAATGGTTCACTAAATGGCGCATCTGGCGACGACATCATGATCTTGTATGGAATTTTCGAAGTGGATCTCTTTCCAAATAGCAGATAGAGATCCGACTCGTGGCTCTTAGTGATTTGCCAGCTGCCCTTCGGAAGAATTACGAAATCCATGAATGGCGACATGCATCCGCTGTTCTACGGACTGATTTCCCGAACGAGTGGCAGGACATCATCGCTGTCCTGAAAGGTTTTCGGATAAGCAAGAGCCACATCACTGTCGGTGGCGGGAAAAGCAGGTGGCGATCAATTGATAAGGCATTTACGGAGCGTGGATGGAGGAAACGGAAATTTGCGACTCAAATACGGGTTGACGAGAACGTTTTTGACAGCCCTACTCATAAGGTCGATTGCTTCAAGAACGGCATCGGAGTGGAAATCGAGTGGAACAACAAGACGGAGTTCTACGATCGTGATCTGAACAATTTTCGGCTGTTGTTCGACCTTCGGGCGTTAAACGTGGGCGTAATCATCACTCGTTGTGACGAATTGCAGGAAGTTTTCGATTCAAGTTAGGCGGGGGTCGAGCTACGGTTCGACGACCACATTATGAGCAAACTGCTTCGGAAGCTGGAAGGCGGAAGCGGCGGGGGTTGTCCTGTGTTGGTCTTCGGCATGACAAAAGCGCTTTATGATGAAAGTAACTAATCTAATTCTGCCTACTCCAGGGGACGACCTGGCAGGACAAATTGCAGGCCGGTTTTCAACGATTCTCGCTGATCCACCGTGGCAATTTCAGAATCGAACAGGCAAGGTTGCTCCCGAACATCGGCGCTTGCTGCGTTACCCCACGATGGAGCTGCAGGAGATTCTGGAATTGCCGATCGGCGGGTTTGCGGCAGCTCGTTCTCATCTTTACTTGTGGGTACCGAACGCACTCTTAATGGAAGGGTTGCAGGTGATGAAGGCTTGGGGTTTCACGTACAAATCAAACCTCGTGTGGTTCAAGGTACGGAAGGACGGCGGCCCCGATGGGCGCGGGGTGGGGTTCTACTTCCGTAATGTGACTGAACTTGTCTTGTTTGGGGTGCGCGGAAGCATGCGGACCTTGCAGCCGGGACGAACGCAAGTGAATCTACTGGCAACGCGAAAGCGTGAGCATTCGAGAAAGCCCGACGAGATATACGACATCATTGAGGCGTGTTCACCTGGACCGTACCTAGAGCTCTTCGCCCGCTTTCGTCATCCCGGGTGGGCACAATGGGGCAATGAAGATGTGGAGCGAATTCCGAGGCAAACGTTGCGCACCGAAAGGGGCACGTTGAGCCACAAATGCGATTGTTGGAGTCTCCTCGCGGTTATCGTGGCGGCCGTAATAGTTGATCACGACATTCCGTTTTCCAAAGGCGGAAGCAGTCTGACCGCGGTCCCGGCGCCGCGGGATTCGGTTGCTGTGCGCAAAACATAATCTGGAGAAATCAGACAAGATTCCTTGGCTCGTCCGTAACTGAGTGAAGGCGGCTGTCGATCGCTCCCTGGATTCTCACGGGAGCCGCATCCGTCAGCCAAATCCAGAAGCTTTCTGGATGACGTTCGGGGACGAGGGTAAATCAGGTGAGCCGGCAATTGAGCGCTCCGCCTCAGCAAACCCCGCTGTCAAGATTTGTTGCCTGACCCCAATTCTTTCCCTCCGTTTTGTTTTCGGTGACCAGATGTAATTTCCGCCGAACTCTTGCTGAAAAGTCTGCTTATGGTTGACCCACCAGTAACGCATAACTTAAGGATCGTAACGGAGTCGCGTTATGCATCGCGATACGGGGTGCGTGACGCATATAACCATATCGCGTGGTCAAGATAATCAGGTCGAACAGAAGAACGGTCCTCACGACCAACGATAGCGCGAATCTCCATATAATCCGTTACCGGTATTCCGGCGTAGAGAACGAGTTTTCTAATGTGCCGGTCGACTGCCACCGTCGGAATCCCGACGAGATTCTTCAGGTAATCGATCGTTTTGGCACCGATGCCCTTAATTTCAATCAGCGTCTGTGCGTGATTCACACGAAAGCCAATCTCGTAGGTCGCAAACATTGCAAACATCGTGAGCGACTAGCCATTCAGTTAACTGCAGCAGGCGTGCGTGGTTCTCGTAATGTTGCCAAGCTAGCAATTCGTAGCTGTGTAATTCGAAGAAGATAAAGGAACGAATACGCATCCTCACACGCCTCCGCATATCGCTCTATAAGGCGGTTGATTCGCGGCGCAACAACGTTTCTGTAATTCACACCGGCTGTAAGACTGCATCGGTCAAAACAGGACCGATCGTTGCATAACGAGCAATTTCTGTCGGGATCTCAAAATTGGGCAGAAGCCTAACAAGATCCACCAGTTGCTGCGCGTACTGTTGAACGTCGAGGACGCGTTATTCATGAAGGCTTTCGAGGGCTTCCAGTCGGTCGACACAGTTTGGACAAGCCCCACACGGGAAGTCTGGCGACGCTTGACAAGAAAATGTCTTCCCGATGGGCGCGCGCAATGAAATTCCGAGTTCACATACCTGGCGTTTCGACATATCCTAAAGGGCATTTCTATCCTAACCAACCTGTAGAAGCAAGAAGCGCACTTAAGTTTTCAAAGAATGCCGCTGAGCAGTCAATTTCAATCGCATGATTGCTATTGATAAAATGCCGAATAGAGAGCCGAGGCGCCGCGACTCTGCGCATAAGCTGATCCGACGGTAAGCAACAGCAGGTTGCGGTAGGGAACATAAAGGTCCAGTGATCCACTTTATCCGTCCACAAGTTCGCCGGTTTAATAAGTCGCGAAGTATCCCGCTTGTAAATGTCAGCTATGCGAACGGTATCCAATTCGATCACGCCATCCGTAGGGAGCACGGAGCGGAGTGTCTCTTATTTCCGTTTGCGCGCAGTGCTGACCGTAGTCAACTCAGAGAGCGCAACAAATGGTATAGCTTGGGAACGCAACCAGTAAGCCAGCGTTGTGGAGTCGAGACCGCCCGAAGCCATCAGCACGACATCCGCACGTTTCGTCATCTCGCGAGGGCTTGCGCAGCCAAATGAAAAACTTCGTCGATCAATTCGTCTTGCCGCTCCGTGATCAAGTGTGGCAAGTGAGTAAGCATTAAATTTTCGGGCTTTCCTCCCGGAACAAAAATAAGGACCGGCTTTCCTTGAGCGGCCCCAAACCCGATCTCAATCAACGTGCCTGCATCGTCGTAGGGCAGCACCGGTCACCAGTTGGCAACGTCCCAACAATTTAATATCCTCGTTGAATAAATTTTGTCTCCGCGTCGCGGACGCATCCGTTCCCATCTGCCCATTTTCCTGAACCGGCCGGTGAGGACTAAAGTTGTGATATCGTAGCGATTCATAAACTGATTCTATCGGAGATCGATCCACGAAATCGAAATCTGGCGCGGCTATGTAAATGTGGAGATCGGGTCGGTGTCCCACGGTCTCGGATACCCGAGAGCTGCGTGATGGTCGTCGGTGAATTACTTAGGGTGTCGCTAACAGAGCGCTTAAAATCATCGACATACGTCGTTGCAGCATAATCAGCGGCTACGAAGAAGCAAGGCCGTCGAGAGCAGCGTGCGTTCATGGATGGAAGCTGTGTAAACATATGCCACGTCGAAACAATCCCCGACGCCTACCGATTGCACGATCGGCCTCAACTGCGCGCCCACTTCTAACACCTCGATGCCCTCAAAAAGGCGCGCACCGCCTCGGTTCTCTTTAAATAGGAAACGGTGGCTCTTTTTTAAAGCGGCTTCAGCCATTCGTGTTGGCGAACTGTCAAAGCACTTTAGGAATAACTGTGACGACGTTGACGTTATCATCGTCTCAAATGGACGGCGAAACGCCTCCAGTTGTTTTAAGTCATAGACATCCGTTTGCAATGTCGATGTAAACTCGACCTTCGGTTTTGGAACACGCTCGTAAGACAGTCTGAAGATGGTACTGACCGGGAAAGATGAGAATATCCGTAAACCCTTCGGCACATTTTGAGACAAGCATCTTCTCGTCGAAAGTGCAGCGGTATTCGTCGCGTAAAATTAGCTCGCTAAATGCTGAAATCCGATTTCTTTCGGTTCACCGATGACGATTACGTTTGGGGCACCGGTAACTGTTCCGATAACCGTGGCCTTTGACGCTCCATGTTGCGTAGCATAGTCAATTGCCTGGCCCTGCAGATAGTTCGGAGCAATCAGGGCTATTTCGTAATTCGCATTGAGCGCCCACAGAAGCGTGCCGCATGCACAACTCCGCCAAGTCGCATTTTTGCAGGTGACGCCCCAGCTCCTAAGGTAACATCAACAAGAGCATCGCCGATGAGCAGCGCTCGAAACGTCACGCTTTAGACTGGCGATATCTCGACAGAGATCATGGGAATGGGTACAGGTCGCAGTCGACATTACGGTTCCGCTATATTTGAACCCTCGATTGATACATCCTGCGAGATAGTTGTATTTCGTGGGTAAAAATCCGAGATCACCACCAGCCGCGTAAACTACGAGTCGTCCCGAAAGCTTTACGTCGACCTGCATTCCATTAGCCGGTAGCGACCCTTTTGTCGCGTAAAAATGACTGCGCGCAACGTCCTCGAGTTTCGCCGTAAAACTTTCGGAACATGGATCACTTCCTGACGAGCCGCCCGTTTCGGAAGCGGGAGTCTTCGGTTCTTTCTTTTCTTTGCTTGAATAGTCAGTAAGACGGCCTGTTCCTGAGAACCATGCGAGTATCAAGCAGATGGT
>CAWJXB010000003.1:0-327509 GCA_963846775.1 uncultured Verrucomicrobiae bacterium
CCACGCGCGTATTGCGCGAGCTCGAGCTGCTCGAACAAGTCGTCGCACTCAGCGGTCGCAATACTCATTTTCTTGTGCGCAAGAGCACCGGCAAAATCTTGATGAGCATTGCGCTGGGCCAATTTGAAGTCCCCGCGGTTTGCATGCGCCGCGCCGATCTCTTGTCGATCTTGTTAGGCGCGTTGCCAAAGAAATGTCTGCGTCTGGGTTGCGAGTTCGAGCGATTGAAACAGTTGAACGGCAAGGTTCGCCTCTACTTTAAAGACGGTCAGGAGGTCGAGCATGACGCAGTTATCGGCGCCGACGGCATTCGATCCCGGATCCGGGCCGAACTCTTCGGTATCTCAGATCCCATTTATCGCGGATACACGGTCTGGCGCGGTCTCGCTGGATATGATGGCGATGCGATCATGCCGGGATTCAACAGCGAGTCGTGGGGCAAAGGAATGCGCTTCGGAATTCTCAATACCGGTCACCGGCGATTTACCTGGTACGCAACCGCAAATGTTCCGGCGCATCATCTCGACTCGGCTTCTGGCCGGAAACGCGAGCTTCAGCAACTCTTCGCCGGATGGCATGAGCCAATCTCAGACTTCTTGGGAGCCACACCCGAAAATGAGATTTTAAAGAACGGCGCGCGCGACTGCGCGCCTCTCAAGCACTGGGGCAAAGGATTGGTGACATTGCTCGGAGATGCCGCACATCCCTGCACGCCAAATCTCGGCCAAGGCGGCTGCATGGCACTTGAGGATGCGCTCGTTTTGGCCAAAAGCATAAAGAGCGAACCGTCCTTGAGCGCGGCTTTGCGCCGGTACGAATCGCGGCGAATCAACCGCACCGGGCACATTCAACAACGCTCGCTCTTGATGGGTCACATCGGGCAATGGCAGAACTCGATCTTCGTGATGGGTCGCCACATCGTCACGCGCATGCTTCCGTCGAAAATATTCGAGCACAACCTGCGAAGGGTTTACTCTTATCAAACGTGACTGCCATGCGCTCGATGCTCAGCGGTTTTCTCGTTCTCGAGGCTTTGATCGGAACGGCGTTCGCCAATGATTCCAATCTTAAATCAGACGAAGTTTATTCGGCCTGGTTGCAGATGTACGATTTAAAATTCGACGAAGCGCATCGTCAGCTGGCGCGCTGGCAGGAAGCGCATCCGGACGATTCGCTTGGTCCGGCGTCGGACGCCGCAGCCTATCTGTTTTCGGAACTCACGCGGTTGGGTTCTCTTGAGTCCGCGCTTTTTGTCGATGACAACCGCTTCAAAAATCGAAAGGCGCTGAGCCCAGATCCTCAAATTAGAGCTTCATTCAACGATCGGATCGACCACGCGGATCGACTTGCTAATTCGGTGCTTCAGAAATCGAGCACTGACGCTCGCGCTCTTTTTGTTAAGATACTAACCTACGGACTTCGCGCGGATTATGTCGCGTTGATCGACGGACGCGGAGTAAAAGCGTTGTCCTACACGAAAGCAGGCCGTGTTTACGCGGAAAGATTGCTTGCCGCGGACTCGCAGGCTTTCGATGCCTACCTCGGGCCCGGATTGGAAAATTATCTGCTGAGTCTGAAACCGATTGCATTGCGCATCCTGCTTCGACTGACCGGTTCGCAAGTCGACCGCGAAGCGGGACTGGAAAAATTACAGAAGACCGCGCTGCAGGGATACTATCTGGAGCCTTTTGCAAAACTGCTACTCGCTGTCGCCGCGTTACGCGACGGTCACCCTGAAAAAGCGCGGGAGATCCTCGCGGAGCTGCATCGACGCTTTCCCGACAATGAACTCTACACGCTCGAGTTGAGCCGGCTCGCGACAACGACACAGTGAATATGACCACATCGCCACAATTTGATGTCGATATCCTCGAAGTCCGGAAGCATTACGATCGCCTGTCGCGCTTCTACCGGATGCTGTGGGGTGAACATCTTCATCATGGCTACTGGGAAAACGGAGAATCGATCGAACGTGCCCAGATAAGATTAATGGAGCAATTGGCCGAGAAGGCCCAAATTTCACGCGGTGCTCGAGTGCTGGACATTGGGTGCGGGCTCGGTGGCTCCGCGTTTTGGTTAGCCGATCAATACGATTGTCGCGTTACCGGGTTTACCATCAGTCCAGTTCAAGCGCGGATGGCGACTAAAAAAGCGAAAGCGAAGCAACTGGCGGATCGCGTTCAATTCGTGATCACCGATGCAAACGCGTGGCAACCGCAGCCTGAAAGCGCAGACGTTGTATGGATCATGGAGAGCAGCGAACACTTCCGAGATAAGAAGAACTTCTTCCAGCGATGCGCTACCACATTGAAACCCGGCGGGGTCCTTGCAGTGTGTGCATGGCTTCGCGGAGACGAATCCACGCCAGACCGACATCAGGAATTGGTTGCGACCATTGGGCGGGCCATGTTCAGCGCAAGTCTCGATACGCTCAGCCAATACGCCGCCTGGATGCGCGAAGCGAACCTGAAGGTTGAAACCGCGATCGATATTACCAAAAACGTAGCTCGAACCTGGGAACATTGCTCCCAAATGGCGCAGCGCTTGAAATTGAACTGGCTGGTGCGTCTCGCTGATGCTCCAACGCGACGTTTCGTCCAATCATTTCCACTAATGACCCTGGCCTACGCCACAGGCGCAATGGCGTTCGGGCTTTTTGTCGCGAAAAAACACTAAAAGCTATGGCTCGTAGATTGTGTCCTTTTGGTCAGAAGCTTATTATTGCAGGGTTGGTCCTCTGTATTGCAGCCTTGGCGTGCGGCTGTGCAGGTCCCGGTCAAACTCGTGGATCACGATCGAGGTGGTTCGAAGGCGTTTCTGAAGCAGACCGCGCCAAGCTACATCAGCTTCGGGAAATGGTGAAGGACGATCCCGCGGTCCGCGCAGCGAGTGAGAAGCGCAAGCGTGCGGATGAAGAATATCACGAAGCCCTGCGTGTTGCGATCCTCAAGCGAGACCCCTCACTTGCGCCCGTTTTGGATGAAATTGGGAGACGGCGCGCGCAGCGCGAAAAATCAAGGGCGAATTAACTAGCCGACCCCAAGTTACGCGCGAAGACGCTTCGATCGGTGAGACCAAGACGAATGAACCGTGCAAGCATGAGGACAAACACGAATGGTTTTAATTCGCGATCTCGCGAAAGCTCGGTTGCCTTAGCATGCGACCGACGTTGTCCACCCGGCCGCATCTCGCCACGTCCTGTGCTTGTCGCGCTTCTAGTTAGCATGTCCGCAACATTCTCCTGCTGTGCCGAAACAAATCTCCTGAGGTTGAATATTTGGGACCGGCGGGAATCGGAGCGATCATCACGCTGACAATCGTTGGTAGCTTGTTAGGCCGCCGGATCGATGCTCGCTACCTGATCGGGTTCGGACTTTTCGTTCTTGCCATCGGCGGTTATTGGATGTCGCGCCTGAATGTGGAAATCGGTCCCTGGCAAGTAGTTTGGCCGCGGCTCGTTTTCATCGCAGGCCTTTCGGCAACCTTCGCGCCGCTAAACGTTGCCTCCTTTATCAACATTCCGCCGCAATTACGCGGCGCCGCGGTCGGTCTGCTTGCGCTCCTGCGCAACGAAGGCGGCAGTGTCGGAACCTCGCTAGCGCAGACTCTCCAGGAACGACGCGACCAATTTCACAGTTTACGTCTCGGCGAAAATCTGGACCCGCTAAATCCATCGGTAAATTCATATCTCGATCAAGCTCAGCCTTTTTTTCTTCAGCAAACCGGTGACCCAGCCGCTGCGAAACAAATGGCGCTGCAAAGCCTAGCGGATTTGCGCCACCAACAGTCGCTGTCGCTATCCTACTTTGACACGTTTTTTGTTTTCGCTGTCGTTGCCGTCGTCCTGGTTGCGGTTGTCTTCTTTATGAGACGCTCTGTTGCCGGAACAGGAGCGCACGTGTCGGCGGAGTAGTGCCAGGATTCGGAGATTGCAAGACCAGTTTTGGACATTGGACACGCCAAGACGACTCAAATATTCTGTGAATCGACAACGTAGGCGCAGGATTCCAAGCTACGTTGGTTTAGACGCGCCAGACCTTACACTTGCTGAGAGCGTGAGAAACAGCCCGCTTGCAGTCCTTGTTCCCGAACCCATTGGCAGAGTGGCGGTGAATTCGCCTAACAACTCTCAATCCAAACGGTTCGATCGCCCTCAGGTGCCCTGCCCTGTCCAAATTTCGTGATGTTGTCGATGGTCGTTGCGGCAATGTTGCTCAACGCCTCGCGCGTAAAGAAAGCCTGATGGCCGGTAATGATAACATTTGGAAACGTCAGCAGGCGGCTGAAAACATCATCTGGAATGATGAGACTCGATCGGTCTTCAAAAAAGATTTGCTCCTCTTCTTCGTAAACATCGAGTCCGAGGTAACCGATCTTGCCGCTTTTGAGCGCCTCGATTACAGCCATCGTGTCGATCAACGCGCCCCGACTGGTGTTGATGAGCATGACGCCCGTTTTCATTTTCTGAATCGCTCGCGCGCCGATCATATGTTTGTTTTGGGGCGTCAGCGGGCAATGCAGGGTGATAATGTCCGACTGTCCGAGCAACTCCTCCAACTTCACATAGCGCACGCGGCAAGATCGACACGTTTCATTCGGCATCGGATCGAACGCCAGTGTCGGACAACCAAATCCGCAGAGAATTTGCGCGACCACCGACCCAATTTTTCCAGTGCCGACGATACCAACGGTTTTTCCGTGCATATCGAAACCGAGCAGACCATCGAGTGCGAGATTCCCCTCACGCACGCGGTTGTAGGCGCGATGCAGCTTGCGGTTCAGCGCCAGCATCAGGCCGATCGTGTGCTCGGCGACGGCGTACGGCGAATATCCCGGCACGCGCACAACGGCGATGCCGTGTTTCGTCGCCGCTTTTAGATCGACATTGTTGTACCCGGCGCAGCGCAGTGCGATCAATCGGATGCCTAACGATGCCAATTTCGAAATCACGACGGAGTCGACGCGATCGTTCACGAAAACGCAGACTGCCTCGAATCCGGCGGCGAGTCCGGCGGTTTCCGCATTCAGGTGTGGCTCGAAGAAGCGAAGCTCCTGATGTGACGTATTTGCCGAATTCAAGAACTCGTGGTCGTAGCTTTTTGCGCTGAAGACGGCGACTCTCATTACTCGCAACCTCTTCTCCAAACATGTGCTTTAAGTGGACTCATAAAACTGCGAACCTCATGTCAAGCCGAGCTATGCAACAATATTCGCTGCATCCGCAGAAATGCTGGAAAATAACGCCGGGAATAGCAATTGAATCCTCTCGCGCCCGGGAACGTTCCGTTTCAGTCACGAGTTGCCAGGATTTCTTCGCACCGCGCGACGCAGTATGGGAAGCATTAATGTTTTATGAAGAGGTTCCAAGAATGCGGCCATTCATTTTGCGCCGCTTCCTTCCGACTCCGATTGGAACTGAAGGTTGCAAGTCTGAAGTCGGTGGCGAAGTAAGATGTCGCTACGTGAACGGGCACTTGATCAAACGACTGACTCACATAGTTCCAGAGCACAACTATGCCTTCGAAATCATCGAACAAAATCTCGCCCTTGGCGGGATACGGCTTCTTGGAGGGGAGTACGCATTGTGCCAGCTTTCGGAGGATCACACGCGAGTCGCGCTGACAACTCGCTATGCAAGTCCCAATTATCCTCGCTGGCTATTCGGCCGGGTTGAAGCCGCGGTCTGCCACTCATTTCACCACTACATTTTGAGTGCGATGCGGGGCAATCTCTGATCGCAGTGACATTCTGCAAGAAACCAATGATCTCATCGCTTCTTCCCCCACTCTGGCTCATCCATGTCGCGGTCGCCGGCGTCTGGTTTTATGAGGGTGTGTGGTGCAAGCTTCTAAGTGGTCAGCCGCGCCAGTTGCGCGTCGTCGAGGCAATGCCGCGCTACGGACCGCGTATCGGCGGGGAGTTGCTTAAGTTGCTGGGATTTTTCGAGGCAGCACTAGGCGTTTGGGTCTTGACCGGAATTGCTCCCATTGTTTGCGCAGTCGCCCAAACTTTGCTGCTTATAACCCTAAACGCTGGCGGACTCCTATGGGCGCGGCGGTTAATTGAGGATCCGGCTGGCATGGTCGTAAAAAATTTCGGTTTCCTCGTGCTCGTTTGGGTCTCTGCGAGCTTTCCGGCATGGAGATGAGTTCCGCGGTGCCAGCGACAGCCTGGCAAAATGGCCGTTTCCGCGCACGGGCCGGACCACGCGAGCTGCTCTTCGGGCGCATGTATGAGGACGCCGAAATTGAACTTCGTGCGTTCCAACCTAGCGGACGCATCTTTTGCATTGCCTCGGCTGGCTGCACTGCGATGCGACTCGCCGCCCATCACAAGGTCGTGGCCGTGGATATTAATCCTATTCAGATTGACTACGTCCAGCGGCGTCTCGGCGGCGGCTCGCTTCAACGTGGCGGTGCCGAGCGCATTCTGGATTTTGCGCGCACCCTCGCGCCTATCGCCGGATGGAACAGACGAACAGTGCGAGCATTCCTTGATCTGGACGATCTGAAGCAACAAATCCTCTATTGGCGGCGCCATCTGGACACGCGGCGATTTCGTGTCGCCTTTGCTTTTTTATTATCGCGGCCGATGCTGCGCACCGTTTATTCCGCGGCATTTCTGGAGTGCCTGCCGCCAAACTTCGGAAGTGTATTGCGGGCCCGAATGGAACGCTGCTTCGCGCTGCACCCCAACCGTCGCAATCCGTATGCGCATGCACTGCTCCTCGGCGAGATGCGCTCCGCGCTGAACCCGCCCGAACCTCGAGACATTCAGCTTGAATGCGCCGACGCGGCCGATTTGCTTGAACGTCAGCCGGCCGGGAGTTTTACTGGATTTTCTCTTTCGAACATTCTCGATGGTACCAACCCAGCGTACCAGGAACGATTACTCGCTGCGGTGCAGCACGCCGCTGCGCCCGGGGCGATGGTAGTGCGGCGTAGCTTCTGCGAACCCCAGTGCACGATGCGAACGAACCACGCCACCGAGGACCGGGCCATGCTCTGGGGCGTTGTTGATGTTCGTTCCGTCTCGGCGTTCTGACAGTGCGCGATCTGCTTAGAGCTTAATCTCCGCGAACCATTCGTGATTAGCTTGATCGAAACGCAAAGCAAATCCCACCTCTTCGCTGACCCGTTTCATGGTGGTGTTCTCGGCCGAAATGTGGCCAACGATTCGCTGCACGCGTTCTTTGCGACCGATTTGCACGAGCAACTTCAGTAATTCCGAGCCTAAACCTTTTCCCTGCCACGGATCGCTAACCAAAATTGCAAACTCTGCTTCATTCGTTCCATGCTCTTTGATCAAGCGTCCGACGCCGAGAATTTGATGGCTTCCATCGCGCGCAGTTAGATCAACGACGAGCGCAATCTCGCGGTCATAATCAATGAAACAAACGCGACGCAGCCGCTCGTGCATGATTCGATCTTCCAGACTTAATGTCCCGAAATACCGAAGCTGGACGCTTCGATCGGAAAGGGTCTTGTGAAATTCGATCATCAACGGTTCGTCCTCCGGACGGATCGGCCGAATCGTGAAGTGGTGATTGTCGATTTTGATTTTACGAACGTGTTCGACCGGATATGGCCTGATTGCCGATCTTGGCAGCAGATCGTCCGGCACGCTCGCATCGTGCAAAACAATTCGGGCGTCGAGCGCAACGATTTTGCCCGGTGAAACAATAAGCGGATTAATGTCGATCTCCTTGATTCGGCGTTGCTCGATTACCAATTGACTGAAGCGCACCAGAATTTCTTCGAGCAGGGCAGGATCGACAGCGCCGCGTTCGCGAAAACCTTTCAGCGCGGTGAAGATTTGCGTCCGTTCCATAAGACGGCGCGCCAGCGTGCGATTGAGCGGTGGCAAGCCGAGTGCGCGGTCCTTGAAGATTTCGACAAAAACTCCGCCGGCGCCGAAAAGAAGCACTGGACCAAATTGCGCGTCGATGCTGCTGCCGAGAATGATCTCATAACCATCATGCGCGATCATCGGCTGAACCGTGACGCCAAGAAAGCAAGGAGCGGCGGTTTCCAAACCGCCGTCTGGGCGACCTCGAGAGCGCCCTTCCTTGATTCGGCGGTCATAGACCGCCGCTACAGATCTTTCGATCTCGCGATACGCACGGCGCACCGCGGCCGTGCCGTGCAGATTTAACTTCACGCCGCCTACGTCGCTTTTGTGCGTGATGGTTTCCGAAAAAACTTTTAACACCGCCGGCCCATCGATTTTTTTTGCGATCTCGGCGGCCTCCTCTTCGCTTGTGGCGATTTTCGTTTCAACGACAGGAATTCCGTAAGCAGCCAGAATTTCTTTCGACTCCACTTCGGTCAGCAACGCGCGTCCTGCCGTGTGCGCACGCGCAATCATCTGACCGACGCTCCTCCGATCAATCTCTTGTGTCGCGCTTAGCGCCGGCGTTTCATAAAGCGCGTCGAGGCTGCGCGAATAACGCCACATTGCGCAAAACGCGCGCGCCGCGGCATCGGGATATTCGAACGTTGGAATATTTGCGGCGTTGAGAATCGCGGTTGCTTGACGAATACTCGCACCGCCAATCCAACTGGCGAGGAATGGTTTTGTTTTCAGTTTCCCAAACGAACGCAGTTTCTCCGCCGTCGCGGTCGCCCCCGTCATTGCTTGCGGCGCGAGGATGGCGAGCAGGCCGTCATTATTTTGATCGCCCGCGACAATGGCAACCGCTTTCTCATACGTTTCCGGACTCGCGTCGCCGAGAATGTCCACCGGATTGCCGCGGCTCCAATGCGGCGGCAACAGTTTGTTGAGGGCATCGAAACTTTGCGACGACAACTCGGCCAGCTTCCCGCCGCATTCGATCAATGCATCCGTCGCGAGGACGCCGGGGCCGCCGCCGTTCGTAACTATGGCAAGCCGCGGTCCGGCTGGTCGGGGTTGTTTGCCGAGAAGCTCCGCTATGTCGAACAGCTCGCCGATCGAATCCACGCGCAGCACTCCGACCCGTCGAAAGGCCGCGTCGAGAACTTCGTCGCTTCCGGTCAACGCGCCGGTGTGCGACGCCGCAGCTTTCGCCGCCGCCGCGCTGTGGCCGACTTTGATGACAATAATCGGCTTCGTTAGGGCAACTTCGCGCGCCGCAGAAAGAAATGCGCGCGCGTCGCCGATCGATTCCATGTAAAGCAAGATGCTGCGCGTGTGCGGATCGTCCCCGAGATGATCGATGAGATCGCCCCAGTTCACGTCGAGCATCGAGCCGATCGAGATAAACGCGCTGAATCCGAGTTGATTCGACAAGCTCCAATCGAGAATCGCGCTGCAAAGCGCGCCGCTTTGGCTGATGAACCCGATGTTGCCCGGAAGGGCGAGGGTCTTAATGAATGTCGCGTTCAGGCCGATGTGTGGCAACATCACACCCACGCAATTCGGCCCGATAATTCGCATCTTCCCGCGTCGCGCGAGAATTTGTTTCTCTAATTCCGCGCCGCCTGGCCCGCATTCTTTAAATCCAGCGGAAATAATTACAGCGCCCTTTACGTTCGCCGCCGCGCACTCTGCCACGACTTGCGGGACAGTGGCTGCTGGCGTTGCTATTAACGCAAGATCGACATCTTCCGATACGTCGCCAATCTTCGACAAAGTTTTATGGCCGAGAACAGTTGACCGGTTTGGATTCACCGGAAAAACGCGGCCGCTGAACGTTTGAAGATTTTCGATTAGCGCGCGGCCAACGCTCCCCGGCGCTTCACTCGCGCCGATCACCGCGACTGACCGCGGCGCGAACATGGCCTCGAGAATCGGGCGATGCGACAAAGGTAAATCGGCAACTCCGTCGCTTGTCATCTAAATGACTCTGGCCAGCCGCCGATGACGGACAAGCTTGTTAATCTCCACCACCGAGATCGGAATGAGCGCGAACAAGAAAATGACCAACCAATCCTTGCCGAAGTGCGGCACGCCTTTGAAGAAAATATGGCGCGTAAACGGAACCCACAGCAGAGACATTTGCAGAATCCCAGACAACGCAATCGCTGCGAACAGGTACGGATTTGTGAAAATCCCGAGTTGAGGAAGCGTATAACGGTGACTGCGACAGGCGAAGGAGAAGAAGAGCTGAGCGAAGGTTGTGACATAGAAAGCCGTCGCCTGCGCATACGATCTGCCCTCTCTAACGTAAGCGTAGGCGAATCCCGCGATGATTACCGTCGCCATCACAAAGCCGTGAATGAGGACTTGCGATCCGCGCTGACGGGTAAAGAACGCTTCCTTCGGCGGTCGCGGCGGGCGCCCCATGACATTCGGTTCCGGTTTTTCCACGGCGAGCGCGAGGGCTGGCAGGCCGTCAGTGATCAGGTTAATCCAAAGTATCTGGATCGGAAGCAACGGAACAGGCCAGCCGATGAGCGCGGCAAAGAGAACGAGCGCAATTTCGCTCGCGTTAGTGGAAAGCAAATAATGGACGAACTTCTGAATATTGTCGTATATGCCGCGCCCTTCCTCGACCGCATTGACGATGGAAGCAAAGTTATCGTCGGTCAGCACCATGTCGGACGCTTCCTTGGTTACGTCGGTACCAGTAATTCCCATGGCGATTCCGATGTCCGCCATTTTCACTGCTGGGGCGTCGTTCACCCCGTCGCCGGTCATGGCCACGACCTGTCCTTTGGCTTTGAGTGCTTTTACGATACGAAGTTTGTGCTCCGGCGAAACGCGAGCGTAAACGGATAGTTTGTCGATCTTCGCTGACAGCTCTTTGTCCGAAATTGTGTCGAGTTCGGCACCGGTGACGGCTGTGCTGGTTTCGCCGGCGATGTTCAACTGGCGTGCGATGGCGAGAGCAGTCGCGGGATGATCGCCGGTAATCATCACTGGACGAATTCCGGCCGATTGACATTTCTTGACCGCGACGCGCGCTTCTTCGCGCGGCGGATCAATCATCCCAACCAAACCAACGAAAACCAAATTTCGTTCGCCATGGTTCTTGAAATCTCCATTAACCTCGCGCCAGGCCAGTCCCAGCACTCGCAGCGCGCGATCCGCCATCTCGCGACTTTGCTGCAGCAACTCTTCGCGGCGTGTTTGTGAAAGCGGCGCGGACTCACCATTCCGCTGTTCGAACGTGCATCGGTCGAGCAAAAGTTCCGGCGCGCCTTTTGTATAAATCGCGGTTTTGTTTTCGGGATTTGCCACGACCATGGACATCAATTTACGGTCAGGGTCGAACGGGATTTCGTGGACAACGGTGTGATCGGCCCCGCGCCGAAGTCCCGCCTTGCGCGCGACAACTACAAGCGCGCACTCTGTCGGATCGCCTACGATTTGCCAGGGACCATCATTCTTCGCCGGTGGTTCCAGTTGTGAGTTATTGCACCACAAACCGATCTTCAACGCCCGGATCAGCACCGGATCGGTTTCGGGTTCGACCAGCTTCTCTTCATCGCTGGAATGCCGCCTAACGAACTCGCCGTCCGGTGTGTAACCCGTCCCGGTCACTGCATAAATGCGCCCGCCGGTAACGATCTCCGTCACCGTCATCTCGTTGCGGGTCAGCGTTCCGGTTTTGTCGGAACAGATCACCGTCACCGAGCCGAGTGTTTCCACGCTGGCCAAACGGCGAATGAGCACGTTTCGCTTCACCATTCGATGGAGTCCCAAGGCCAGCGCAATCGTCACCACTGCGGGCAATCCTTCCGGCACGGCCGCTACGGCCAGACTCACAGCCATCAGAAATGTTTGCGCCAGACCCTCGCCTCGCAGCAATTGCAGAACAAAAATCACCGCCACCAAAAAGAGGCAGGCGATGATCAGCACGCGTCCCATTTCCACTAATCGCTTTTGCAGCGGCGTCGGTTCGCGCTCTTCCGTTTTCAAAAGACCGGCAATGCGACCGAGCTCGGTCTTCATTCCAATTGCTGTCACCACGCCGCGCGCTTTGCCCGCGACGACGGTCGTGCCCATGAAAACCATGTTGGCGCGCTCGGCCACAGGAGCGTTTTCCGGTTGCACAACAGCGCCGTCCTTTTCCACGGATGTCGATTCGCCAGTGAGCGCGGCTTCCTGTGTTTTGAGCCCGAAAGTAGCGATCAAACGAACGTCCGCCGGGATACGGTCGCCGGCCTCGAGTTGAACCAGGTCGCCCGGCACTAACGTTTGCGCATCAACGCTGTGCAGCGCGCCATCCCGGATCGCTTTGGCCGTAGGCGACGAAAGTTTCCGGAGCGATAAAAGTGCTTTCTCAGCGCGTTGTTCCTGAAAAAATCCGAGAAGCGCGTTCAATAAGACAATGGCCAGAATCGCGCCCGCTTCCAGCCAATCACCCAGCACTGCCGATAGAATCGTCGCGGCGATCAGGATCCAGATGACCAGCTGATTGAATTGGCCCAGCAGTTTTAACCACCAGCATTGAGGCGGGGCCTCGGCCAGTCTGTTCGGACCGTGCTCTCTGGACCGGGAGGCGACTTCAATCGAGGAAAGGCCGGTCGACAAATCGCTCTTGAGGAGGTCGATGACCTCACTGATGCGGAGTTGATGCCAGGGACTCTGAGCGAGCGATTCCATCTTCGCCGACCGTTAACGTCCCTCATGGATGTCGCGAACGCAGGTGGAAATGTCCCAGATACTCGTGGGTTTTCCTGGCGGTCCATTCACCGACGACAATCAACACGATAACCAGCGGCACGAGGAAAAACGCTTCATGGACTGCCAGCCCCAAACCGATGGTGAAAGCAAGCACCACAGCCACCGTTGCAGGCTCTATTTTCAAGCACCGTTTCATCTTTATCATAACCTCTCCTTTCACTGTCTAAATTTATTCCGCAGGCATTCGCCCGATAACCCTTCCTTGTCTTTGAACAGGCAAAAATTGCCCGCGGCTTCCCTGCGCCATTAGGTCACAGACAATGTGAAACTCAGCGTTCGCTCTTGCCGTCGTCAGTCTTCTTTAACCGAGCCCGTATCCATTGACGAATTTTGGCGAGCCAATTCGATTCCATGGCGACGCTGTTGCGTTTTTTCCACCGACAACACTTTGCCCTCGATGGTCTCGACCGTCTTCGGATCATAGTTTCGCTGAGCAACAGCGTTGGACACTCCAAATACCCCTGCGATTGCCGTGACAACAATGATCGACTTTGTCCTCTTGTTCATTTTGTCCTTTCTTTCCTGGTTTCGTTTTGTGCTTTCTCTTTTTCTAGAACTGCAATCGTAGTTTTGATCACCGTGTCGGGATTCAACGAGATGCTGTCGATCTTTTGCTCGACCAAAAACTGCGCGAACTCCGGGTAATCGCTCGGGGCCTGGCCGCAGATGCCGATCTTTCGATCCTTTTCCCGGCAGACGAAGATTACGTCCGCGATCATCCTCTTTACTGCCGGATTTCGTTCGTCGAAGAGTTCAGCTACCGTTTCGGAGTCTCGATCAACCCCGAGAATGAGCTGCGTGAGATCATTCGAGCCGATACTGAACCCGTCAAAAATCTCCGCGAACTCATCGGCAAGAATGACATTGCTCGGGATTTCGCACATGACGTAAACCTCCAGCCCGTTCTCGCCTCGCCGAAGCCCATTCTTTTCCATCTCAGCGATCACTTTGCGTCCCTCATCGACGGTGCGGCAAAACGGGACCATCAGTTTCACGTTCGTTAGTCCCATCTCGTCGCGCACTTTTTTCATGGCCTGGCATTCCAAGGCGAACCCCGCCTGATAGTGTGGATTGTAATAGCGCGACGCGCCTCGAAACCCGAGCATCGGATTTTCCTCAGTCGGCTCGTAGGTGTTGCCGCCGATCAGGTTCGCGTACTCGTTCGTTTTGAAATCGCTCAGGCGGACAATGACGTCTTTGGGGTAAAACGCAGCAGAGATCATCGCTACGCCTTGCGCAAGTTTGTCCACGAAAAATTGCGTTTTGTCGTCGTAGCCGGCGCTCGCGTTGTCGATCTGTGCGCGTAAGACCGGATTACGAATGCTGGCGTAATTGACCGCCGCCAGCGGATGAATCTTGATGTAATTGCTGATGATGAACTCTTCGCGGGCGAGACCGACGCCGTCGTTCGGCAGAAACGAGAGCGCGAACGCTTCCTGCGGGTTGCCGACGTTCATCATGATTTTCGTCCACGGCCGGGCGAGTGCTTTGAGATCGATCCTCTCTATTTCAAACGGCAGTTTACCTTCGTAAACACGACCGACGTCGCCTTCGGCGCACGAAATTGTCACCGCCTGGCCATCGCGCAACATCCGCGTTGCAGTTTGACTGCCGACGACTGCTGGAACGCCAAGCTCGCGACTTACGATCGCCGCGTGGCATGTGCGGCCACCACGGTTCGTCACAATGGCCGCCGCTTTTTTCATGATCGGCTCCCAATCAGGATCGGTCTTGTCCGCGACCAGGATTTCGCCATCGTGAAATTTCTCGAGATGCTGCGGACTCGCGATGACGCGAACCACGCCACTGGCGATTTTCGTTCCCACGCTGCGACCGGTAACGAGAACTGTTCCACGCGACTTCAGCCGGTAGGTTTCGATCGTCGTTGTGTCCCTGCGCGACTCGACTGTTTCGGGACGCGCTTGAAGAATGAACAACTCGCCAGTGCTCCCATCCTTCGCGAACTCAACGTCCATCGGCGTCGGGCGGCCGCGCTTCGCGCTGTAATGTTCTTCAATAATGCAGGCCCACCGCGCCAGCTGCAACACTTCATCGTCTTGTAGGGAAAACTGTTGTCGATCTTGCGCCGGCACAGGAACGTTTGTCACCCCGGTGATACCATTCGCGTCGTAAACGAGTTTGGCTTCCTTGCTGCCTAAAATTTTCTGAAGGATCGGCCGGAAGCCTGTTTTCAACGTCGGCTTGAAAACACAGAACTCATCCGGATTAACGACGCCTTTAACAATGTTCTCGCCCAGGCCGTATGACGCGTTGATCAAAACGGCGTCGCGAAATCCCGTTTCAGTGTCGATGGTAAAAATGACGCCGGAACTTGCGAGATCGGAACGCACCATCATTTGGACTGCGATCGACAGACCCACTTTTCCATGAGCGAATCCTTTCTCGGCTCGGTAAGAAATCGCGCGATCGGTAAAGAGCGATGCGTAACAACGGCGGCAGGCATCGATGAGTGCGTCCTCACCGCGCACATTCAAGAACGTCTCCTGTGCCCCAGCGAAGCTGGCCTCGGGCAAATCTTCGGCCGTGGCGCTGCTCCTTACCGCCACCGGGATTGGGGCAGCATCGCTTCCGCACAGTTGTCGATAGGCACGAAGAACTTCGTCTTGCCAATCCTCGGGCAACTCGGCAGCCAAGATCGCCTCGCGCACCGCCGCGCCGCGTCTTTGCAGTTTGTTCAAGTCACTCGGATCAAGATCGACAAGTAACTCGTCGATTTGTCGATCCAAACTTGTCTCACGGACAAAATGCCAGTAGGCGGCTGCAGTGATGGCGAACCCGTTCGGCACTTTCACACCTTTCGGTGTGAGCTCGCGGAACATTTCCCCTAACGATGCCGTCTTGCCGCCAACCGTCGGGACATCCCCAATGCCGATCTCCCGAAACCACTTGATGCACCACAATTCTCTGGCAGTCGATTTCTCCCAAGTCTTGACGTTTGGCTTCTCTAGAACTGATGCGGCCTTCACAACCTTAATTTCGGGACTCCTGATCTGACGTTCTTGGCGCTAATTGCGAATTGCCGCCCATTTCTTGCGGTGCGAACGCGCAAATTCCGGAACTGCCCGAGTATTCCGATCTTTCCTGTGGCAATTCATCGCTCCAGCATGAGCACAAGCCACCAGGAGGACTCCCATTTTGGAAAACGATTTCGCTTGTTTAAACTGCTTCGATACCCAGGTTCAGACTTGATGTGCAGCTGGCAATTATCGCCGGTATTGGACACAAGGACGTTCGGATGCGTATCCCGAACACAAAATCAGATTCTTTATTACTCTGGCTCAGCGATTGTCACTTTGGGAATACCCGTGCAGTTCCTGTTGTGCAGTTATTGTGACTGGAGACCACGGAGCTGCTCAATCACTTCTTCCGGTTTCCAGCCGTTGCCGCGCCAGATCTTGTCGATCTTGCCGTTGGCTGTGATCAAGGCAGTGGCCAGACCGTGAGAGATCGTGCCGCCCTCGGTCTGAACATAAACCGAAAAGGCGTGGGTCATTCCATCGATTTGTGACGGCTGACCGGTGGCAAATGTCCAGATATCGGGATCGGATTTTTGATAGGCGGCATATTGTTTCAGCACTTTCGGGGTGTCGAAGGAGGGATCGATGGTGATGCTCAGCAAGCGCGTTCGGTCCAGCGCACCTCCATCTTTCTTGATGGCTTTCTGTAGCTCCGAAAAATTGTGCGACATGCGGGGACAGAACGTCGGCAATGGGCAGCGCGTAAAGACGAACGTGAGAACGAACGGATGACCGCGAAATGTTTCGAGCGTGATCTGTTCGCCGTCCTGGGTTGTCAGACTAAACGAAGGCATCGCGTCCCCTTCTCGCAAGCGAGCTGAGGATTGAGGCGAGATAATCGCGGGGAGAGTTGGCGACGGCAGATGAACCTCACTTGCAGGAGTTTTCCTAACCTTGTCGATCCAGACATCTTGATCGGTGACGTTGAGACGAAATGCGATCCCGTCGCCAAGTTTAAGATCGACAATTTCCTTCGGGTCGTGCACCGAGAGCGGCATTGTCATCGAGGGCATGAAGCCGCGGATATCTTCGTGCTCTACATCGACACTGGTGTGATCAGGCGCAATGCCGCGAATGATTCCTCGCGCTTCATAATGCCGCGCGGTGTCCTCCTGAGACTGTGATGCGCGCTGGCAGGCCGGGATCGGGCCAGCGATGCAGAGTAGCGCGATCAATTCCAATCGTCTCGAAATTTCGCATCCTGCAATTGAAATCAGACGTTTTATCCGTCCAGAAAAAATCACAACAAAGCTTGATCTACATCAAGGCAGCGCGGCGCCATGGCGCCTAATCTGGATCGCATGAAAATCTCAAGTTTACTCAGTCATCCGAAGCAAAAATTGCCCGTTTCTTCGCAATGTTCGGCAAGCGAATTGACATCGGATCGATTTAAGTCCGCTCCAACGAAAACAAGTCTCATATCCAAATTCACATGTCGATTGCCTATCTCATCGTCGGGTCCGTGCTCGTGATTTCCGCATGTTCGCCGGCGCCACAAGCGCCGCCCAAGGAAGTTACCATTCAAGCCGACGATAAAATGCGCTACGACCTGACCGCGTTCGAGGTGTCGCCGGGCCAGAAGATCTCGGTCACGATCAAGAACGTCGGCACCACACCGAAGTTCTCGATGGGGCATAATTTCGTCCTCCTCGATCGCGAGAATTAACACGGGCAACGTGCAATCGGCGTTTCTCGACAAGGCGTCGATGGAGGCATCGCACGATTACGTTCCGCCGGGAGCAAAGGAAGTCCTCGCGCATTCGAAACTACTCGGGCCCGGCGAGAGCGAGATCGTGACCTTCAATGCGCCCTACATACCGGGCGAGTATCTCTACCTCTGCTCGTTCCCCGGCCACTACTCACAGGGCACCAAAGGCATCATGACAGTGAAATGAACATCGACATCAGAAAGGATCGACAATGAAAACAATTGGCAACCATCTGATCGCGTTTGCGATCGTTGCATTCGCCGCCGGCAGTTTTATGGGCTGCGGCAAAAGCGGCACCAACCAGGCTGATCGCACCGCGAATGCGCTGGCCAGTTATGTCGCGCCCGGTGAAAAGGACGAATATTATTTGTTCTACTCCGGAGGACATTCGGGGCAGGTCTTCGTAGCCGGCATTCCATCGCTGCGGCACATCACCACCATTCCAGTGTTCGCGCCCTATCCGGGGACCGGTTATGGGTTCGACGACGAAACAAGGAAAATGCTGGGCGATTTTACCTGGGGCGATGTCCATCATCCGGCGCTCTCCCAAACAGCATCGAAATACGACGGTCGTTGGCTGTTCGTGAACGACAATGCCAACAACCGGATCGCACGGATTAATCTTCATGATTTCAAGACCCATCAAATCCTCGGGCCGATTCCAAATTCGATCGGCAATCACGGGTCGTCGTTCGTGACTGAGAACACCGAATACATCCTCTGCGCGACCCGTTTTTGGGTCCCGCTGCCAAAAGGCCGCGTGGCCGACCCAAATGATTACGAGAAGGAATTCAATGGGATGGTCAGTGGCATCAAAGTCGATCCGCAGACCGGCGAGATGAAAGTCGGCTGGCAAATCCTGACGCCGCCATTCGATTGGGACCTCGGCTCGACTGGGAAAGGGCCGTCGAGCGGTTGGGCGTTCTGGACGAGCTACAACTCGGAAATGGCGCACAACACACTGGAAGTGAACTCGTCCCAGAAAGATCGAGATCTGTGCGCCATCGTGAACTGGCGCGCAGCCGAGAAAGCGGTGGCGGATGGAAAAGCGCAGTTGATGGACGGTGTGCCGATCATCGATCCGGCGAAAGTTCCCGGCGTTTTGTATTTCATTCCGATCGCGAAATCGCCACATGGGTTCGATGTCGATCCTACCGGAAAATGGGTGGTGGCTGGCGGGAAACTCCAGCCGACGACGACGGTAGTGAATTTTGAGAAACTACAGGCGGCGATTAACAACAAGACCTTTGAAGGCGATTTTCGCGGCATTCCGATTGTGAAATACGAAGCGGTGGTGGAAGGCGAGGTCCCGGTCGGTCTAGGACCGCTCCACACCCAGTTCGACGGGCGAGGCTTCGCTTACAGTTCGCTGTTCATCGATTCGAACATCACCAAATGGAAACTGCCGCCATGGACTGACGAGGAGCGGAAGGACATGAACAAGACAGTGCTCGACAAGGTGCAAACACATTTCAGCACCGGTCATCTCGTTGTGGCGGGCAGCGACACGGCCCATCCCTATGGCAAGTGGCTGGTGGCGATGAACAAGCTTTCCGCCGGGCGGCATATCAACGTGGGACCGGCCCAGCCCGAATCGAGTCAGCTCATGGATATCAGCGGCGATAAAATGAAGATGGTGGCCGAATCCTACTCCGAACCGGAACCACATTTTGCGCAGATTCTAAAGGTCAGCGAGATCCAGCCGATCGAAGTTTATCCAAAGGAAGAGAACAAAGATCCGAATGCTGTTTGGGATAAAGACGCGACTGGTGTGACCCGCACTGGAAACCAGGTTGTCGCCAAAATCACAGCCATCCGAAGCCGTTACACGCCGGATCGGATCGACGCGCAAGTCGGCGACGATCTCATCGTGCACGTCACGAATATTGAGCAAACCCGCGACATGATTCATGGCTTCGGTTTAGTCGAACACAACATCAACATGGTGATGGATCCGGGCGAGACTAAGACGTTTCACATCAAACTGACGAAGCCTGGCGTGTTTCCGTTTTACTGCACGAACTTCTGCTCGGCCCTGCACCAGGAAATGCAGGGTTATCTCGTCGTGCACAACGCGGGCGAGGCGATGCCATCCTCGACCGGTGCGAGTGGAGGAAAATGAACGGACAACTCGCGGAACTAAAAGACTTCGTGAGGGAAGCTGACAGCTTCCCCTATAGATCCGCACGACAGGAAGGATCGACAATGACCCAACAAGTTTCAGGATTACTACGACGCGAGTTTCGGTTTTTGCATAAACCGCTGAACGTTTGGTCGCGGCTCTTGCTGCTCGCTGCGGCGATTTCCATTGCTGTGTCGATTTTCTTTCCGCTCTGGAAAATGCATTTGGTCGCGCCGCAATATTCCGACGGGCTCGATCTCTATATTTTCAGCTATAAGATCCAGGGCGGCGGACTGAACGGCCAACATCTCAACGAAATCAACAATCTCAATCATTACATCGGCATGAAGCCGCTCAAGGCTGCCGATTTCCTGGAGATGCGCTGGATGCCGTTCGTGTTCGGTCTCATCATCTTGCTCACGCTGCGCTCGGTCGTATTCGGCGAGATGAGCAACGTGGTCGATCTGTTTGCGCTCTATTCTTATTTCGGCCTTTTTTCGATCGGGTCGTTTTGGTACCGGCTTTACGAGTACGGACACAACCTCGATCCGCACGCTCCGGTCCATATCAAACCGTTTACGCCGTTGTTGATCGGAGTGAAACAAATCGCTAACTTCCGCGAACACAGTTTCCCACAGACAGGCGCGTATCTGCTGTGCGTCTCGGTCTTGTTGATCGTGCTGGCCGGCTGGTTCTCACGAAAGGAGACGGCGGCGTGAGAACTCGGGGTAGCGCACGCGTCCCGCGTGCTGGTTTCGACGTTGCGCCGCAACGAACTTTTACCGTGTTTTACCGCGCCCTCGGCTTTGATCATCAAAAAAAAGTTGGCAATCGCGAGGACGCGCTCGGTCCGAGGCGGACTGGCATTAGCACGCGGGACGCGTGCGCAACCCAGATTGTCGCTATCACGCTTTGTCTCGCTCTCAACGCAGGAGCTGCGACGTTGCAGGAACGCATCGATGCGGCTGCGCCTGGCCAAACAATCCGTGTTGAAGCCGGCGTTCATGCCGGACCAATTAAGATCGACAAACCACTTACGCTCATCGGCGAAGATGGCGCGGAGATTCATGGGAACGGAGTCGGTAGTGTCATCACGATTTCCGCCGACGATGTGACGGTTGACGGCTTACGAATCACAGGATCGGGTTTGCGGCTATCAGATGATGACTCCGCGGTATTCGTGACCGGCAACCGCGCGAAGATCGACAACTGCACCGTCGCCAACTCGCTTCACGGCATTTATCTCAAGAAAGTTTTCGGCGCGCAGGTTCTCAATAACCGGATTCAAGGCAAAACGACTCTCGCCGATTCGACCGAGTCAGTCGAAAAAGGAATCGGCCAGAGTGCCGAGAATTGCGACACCACGCTCGTCGCCAATCGCCGCGGCAACGGGATTCACCAATGGAATTGCGAACGCAATCTGATTCGCGGAAACGAGATCAGCGACACACGAGACGGGATTTATTTTTCGTTCACGAACAATTCGCGCGTGGAGAACAACTGGATTCATCATGTCCGCTACGGCCTACACTACATGTATTCCGACACGAACTTGTTCGAGAACAACACGTTCAGCGAGAACGCAGCCGGCGCCGCGATCATGTTTTCGAAAGACCTCGTCGTGCGCGGGAACCGTTTCATCAGCAATCGCGGTCATCGCGCTTACGGCCTCATTTTCCAATCGTCCGATCACAGCCGCTTGGAAAGAAATGAGATAACCGAAAACGCGGTCGGACTTTCTTTCAATCAATGCAACAACAACGAGGTCATCGGCAATCGAGTCGCCCAAAACTATATCGGGCTGCGGTTCGGCTCGAACTCGGACGGCAATCGATTTAGCGAAAATGTTTTTGCGCGGAATTTGCATCCGGTCGAGACTGGCGCGTCCGATGTCTCGAACAATCGTTGGGCCATCAACGGGGTCGGCAATTTTTGGGATGCCGATGTCGATCTTGATCTCGACCGCGATGGAATCAACGACGTGCCGCACCGCGAATTGGATCTGCTCGGGATTCTGCGACGCGACTTTCCCGCGATCGCATTTCTCTCCGACAGTCCCGCGCTGAAACTGCTGCGGTTTGCGCATCAGCGCGCAATTATTCCCGGCGCCAGCGCAATCGAAGATCCGGCGCCGCTGACGTCACGTTACTGGCAAATCCATGCGCAACAGTCGGCTCGTAGAGCGTTGGCAAACAAATGAAAGGCCTAAGATACGCACGACGTGGTTCGATTCCGGGTAGCGCGCGCGTCTCGCGTGCTAATGCCAGTCCGGCTCGGACCGAGCGCGTCCTCGCGATGGCGAACTTTCCCCGAAAGTGCGCTGCGCTCGCAGCGGCGAAATCAAACAAAAGTTCGTTTCGGCGCGACGCCGAAATCAGCCCGCCAGAGGGGTGCGCTACCCAAATATGATCTTCGCGGACGAAATAACGAAGCGCTACGGAGATAACGACGTGTTGCGCGGGATCTCGCTGCGTGCGGAAGCGAAGCAGATCACCCTGTTGGTTGGTCCGAACGGCGCCGGCAAAAGCACGTCGATGAAAATTTTTGCAGGATTGATTCGTCCGACGGCTGGTCGCGCGTTCATCGGGAAGATCGACATCGTCGCTCAGCGGCTGGCGGCGCAACGATCGCTTTCGTATCTGCCGCAAAATCCGAGCTTCCATCCCAAGCTCACTTGCATCGAAATCCTGCGCTTTTACGCCGAACTTCGCGGCGTTCCCATTTCGCGGTCCGCGACGATGCTCGAACTCACGGGATTGAGTGACGTTGCGCACGTGCGGACCGGAAAACTTTCCGGCGGCATGCGACAGCGACTCGGTTTGGCATTGCTGCTTTTGCCCGATGCGCCGGTGCTGTTGCTGGATGAACCGGGACTAAGTCTTGATCCCGGCTGGCGCAAATGGTTGCAACAAAAACTGCGGTTCGAGGCCGAACGTGGCAAAACGATTTTGGTTACGACGCACTTGATCGCGGAATGGAACAACGTCGCGCATCGCGCGCTTCTTTGCTGCGATGGCGCGATCGAGTGCGAACTCGATCCTAAAAATCTGCCGCACGATTTCGATGAACTCGATGGTTTGGACTGCGGCAACACGTTGCCGCTTTCCCACCAGGCGACATGTCACCCCGTTCAAAAGCGCCGCGTTGTCGGCGCACTCCAAGAATGAACCTCGCATTATCAAAGCCATTTGAGGCGCACACGATACGCGCGCTGTTTGCGCGCGAATTCCGGGCCGCGCTCATCAACCGTTATTTTCAGGTTTTTTGCGGGCTCGCGCTGATCGGCGGAATCGCGGCGGGATTATTTGCCGAGGACCCAAACGCGGCGGCCGTGTTCGATCTCCAACTTGCGCTCTATTTCGTGTCGCTGTTTGCACTGCTGGCCGGCGTCGGCAGCGCCCAGGCCGAGCGCGAAGAATGGCAATTGCTTTTCACGCAACCGTTACCGCGGTCGGCCTATGTCATTGGAAAATTTTTCTCGTTGATGTTGATCTTCGCCGCGGTGCTGCTCCTTCTGTTTCTGCCGGCACTATTTTCCGGAACGCCGCCACGGAGCATCGGGCTGCTTTACGCCCACGCACTGCTGCTCGCCGCCGCGTTTTTGGCTTGCGGACTCGCCGCCGGTTATTTCGCGCACGATCGCGCGCACGCGCTTGTGATCGGCGTAAGCGTATGGTTATTGCTGCTCATCGGTGTCGATCTCATCGGCTTGTTTGCCGCGCGTTGGACAATTGTCCAAAAATTTCCCGACATTTGGGTTTCGCTGTTGATGCTGAACCCGCTCGATTCATTCCGCATCGAAGCGCTTTTTGCACTGGAACAAATTCCGGCCGAGGCAGCAAACAAAACTCCGCTGGCGAGCTGGTGGATCGCGCACGCGAGCGCGTGGTTCAGCGCGATCGCAGTTACCTGGTCCGCGACATTGATTGCCCTCACCGGTTGGCGGTTACATCGATGGGAGGAATGAGCACGATGCCGCGCAAATTCAAAACGCTCGATGTTCGTCCGCTCATCGCCAAAGGCGTCGAGCCATTCGAAAAAATTCGGGCCAGCGTCGGCGCGCTCAAGTCGGACGAAGGCTTATCGATCGTCGCGCCGTTTCTTCCGTCGCCGCTAATCGAGAAGCTTGGCAGCGAAGGATTTCAATCGCGCGTTGAACGTCAGCCGGGGGGCGCGTGGGTCACGCATTTTTGGCGCGACGATTAGCTGGCGACGCGATAGGCTCGCGCGTCGTGGACGCGAGCAAATTCAGACAAACGGTTGCCGAGAGCACACTGCGCAGTTGTCAGCTCTTCAACGGGCTGCCGGCAGCCGATATCGAAGCAATCGCAGCGTTCGTGGTGTCGAAACATCTCTCCAAAGGCGATCATCTCTTTCACGAGGGCGATCGAGGTGAAGGTTTTTACATCGTGCAGAAGGGTGCGATTAACGTGCATCGGGTGAACGCAGCGGGAAAAGAACAAGTGATTCATCTGTTTCGGCCGGTCGAATCATTCGCCGAAGCGACACTTGCGACCGAATCGGGTTATCCGGCGGATGCGCGTGCAACCGAGCCGACGACCGTGTTGCTCGTTCCAAAAAATGAGTTTGTCGATCTTCTCCGGCGGCGTCCGGAGCTTTCACTGCGCATGCTCGGCTCGATGAGCCAGCATCTGCGCGTGATCGTTGGTTTGCTCGACGATCTCACCCTCAAAGATACGGAAACGCGCGTAGCCAACTGGCTGTTGAAACGCTGCCCGCGTCCCGCTTCCGATCAGACTGTGGAGATCAAACTGGATCGCACCAAGCGCGTCCTCGCCGCGGAACTCGGCGCGACGAGTGAAACGCTTTCCCGCACGCTAGCAAAATTTCGCGACAAGAACCTGTTGCGCGTGAAAGGAAACACCATCGTGCTGACAAAGCCACGCGAGCTGCAGAAATTACTTCAGCGAAACCTGGGTGAGCTGTGAACGCGAAGTCTTATTCCGGCTCTGCAATTGAAACCTTGGGCAGAACTTTGATCGTCCAAATGAACGCCGCGATGATCCAGCAGACCGCCGCGGCGACGAGATGAATTGTGCGCGCGGGTAGCGCGATGTCGGCGACATAGCGCGAAAAAGCGGCCAGAAAAATCAGAACGACCGCGACAATAAAAAACGGAAGCGACTTGCGCAACAGGTCGTTTCGGCCGGCGTGACCGAAGACAACGCGGGTTGCGACGGTGAACGTGATGAAGGTGAAACCGCTGATGAAAATGATGTGCAACGCGCCCACCCGATAGACCGGCAGTAACGCGAGCACGACGAACCCGGCAAGAATGGTCAAGATCGCTACGCGTAAACAATTTGCTAAGAACGTGCGCCCGCGCCACGGCAATTTTATTACCAAGTAGGATGCGATTGCGACGACGCGAAGCCATCCACCGATCCTCGGCAAATTGAGGAGGTCGATCCAAAACGACGCGATAACGAGCGCGCCAATAACGGCGGCGAACGCGGCCTGTCGGTTCCACGCCGGTGGAAGCGCGCGCGACTCTGGCAGGTCCGGCGTGGGCAAATCGAGCAGACGGCGAATGAAAAACGGGGCAACGCCGAGAATTGGAAGCAGCACGAAACACTCGTTGAGCAACGCGCTGCCGAATTGATACGCGCGCAAGTACTGTGCCGTTTCCGACCAAGCGACCAGGGCCGCGCCGGCAAATCCGCTGACCAGCCCGAGGGCAACCAATACGAAATTCGGCGGCGGCGAATCGTTTCGACTAACGAATCGTTTTCCGATGATGGAAACAAAAAGCCCAATACAACAAACAAAGAGTGCGTCGCCCGCGCGATGAGATTCGCCCAGGTGCAATCCAGCTGCCAGCAGATCGAGCGTGAAAAGGACAAGAACTTCCCTTTGTGAGAAAGGCGATGTCGATGTTAGCCGCGGCCCGGCTGTTCCAAGAAAGCCGATGATGAACGAACCCAGAAAACCTTGAATCATCAGTCGCGCGTGCGTGGGCCCCGGATAGACGATAATCAGATTGGCGTAGTATAGAGGCCAAAGGGCGACGCCGACGATGCCAAGTAAAACTCCGGCTGGAAAAAAAACCCGAAACGGCTCGTGAAAGAAAAATGGCGGGAGTCGCGAAACAATAGGTCTCATACCGGTGGCGTCACTAATTCGCGGCTGCTGCGACGAACGTTCAAGCAAAGAATAAGGTTTGGTTGGGCTTTTCTACTGCTTCATTACCTTGAGCGTCTGGATCGAAGTGTATTCCTCCAAACCATAGCGGCCGAATTCCACACCGATTCCGGACTGCTTTACGCCACCGAATGGAGCATTGGGCTGAATTGCTCCATGCTCATTTACCCAGGCGGTTCCGCACTCGAGACGGCTCGCAAGTCTCGGTCGCCTTCTCCACATTGCTCGACCAAACGGAGCCGCCGAGTCCGTTCACGCTCGCATTCGCCCGTCGAATGGCATCATTAATATCGGAGTACCTGATAACGGGAAGGATCGGACCAAACTGTTCTTCATCCACGAGGCGAATTCCGTCCGTCACATCTGCAACAATCGTCGGCTCAAAGAAGTATCCATCGCCATTTCGGGCATGGCCGCCGGAAAGAATGCGCCCGCCGTGAGCGCGTGCGTCATCCGCCAGCTCATCGATGTAGCGCAATTGCGCTTTGTTTTGGACCGGACCGAGCTCGGTCGTCGGATTTAGCCCGTCACCGACGATTGCCTCTTTTGCACGTTGAGCCAGCTCTGCGCAGAGTTCCTTGTAAATACTCGCATGCACGTAGAGGCGTTTCAGGCACGCGCAGGTCTGGCCGTTGTTATGGAATCCCGCTCCGAAGAGCTTCGGCGCGACTGTTTTTGGATCGACATCGGACAGAACAATTCCGGCGTCGTTTCCGCCAAGTTCGAGCGTGAGCCGCTTCACGTTCGCGGAGGCGTCCTGCATGATCCTCTTGCCGGTCGCGGTCGATCCGGTGAAGACGATTTTGTCGATGCCCGGGTGTTTTGCGATAGCGCTTCCCACGCCTGAATCCGAACGAGCAGTGACGATGTTGAGCACGCCCGGCGGCAGGAGTTCGTTGGCAAGTTCAACAAACCTGGCGGTGGCGACCGGAGTCAACGCAGAAGGTTTGATGACGACGGTATTACCAGCACGGAGAGCAGGAATAACATGCCAGATCGCAATTAATAGCGGCCAGTTCCAAGGCGTGATCGAACCGACAACTCCGAGCGGTTTGCGATGCACTTCGACGCGCGCTTCTTCGTTGTCTTGAATCACTTCAACCGGCAAATCGAGATCAGCCGTGGCATGAGTCCACGCCATCGCACCGCCTACTTCCATTCCGGAGCCGATGCCGTTGAGACCTTTCAACGGCTTCCCAGATTCCTTCGTCACCAATTCCATCAGCGACGGCATGTTTTTTTCAAGGGCACCGCCGATCGCGTGCAGAAGAGATTGACGCTCGGCATCAGGAGTGTTGCTCCACGATGGAAATGCGGCGCGCGCCGCCGCAACGGCGGCACCGAGATGTGACACATCACCGGCGGCGACCGAGGTAAACGACGCGCCAGTCGCGGGATTGATCACGTCAAAAGTCTTCGGAGGGAAGACTGCTTTTCCGTTAATGATCAGTGGAATGCTCGTTTTCATTACGGATAAAGCCACTGTTTTCGCCAGCCATCGGATCTGCGTTCATAGAGAACGCGTTGATGGCGACGGAAAGGTTTTTGAATCCAAAATTCCATTCGCTCCGGCACGACGCGAAACCCCGACCAGAACGGCGGCCGCAAAACTTCGCCGATGCCGAAATGAAATGCAGCCTTGGCGATACTCGCCTCCAATTCGAAGTAGCCGTGCATCGGTTGCGATTGTTTCGAAGCCCAGGAGCTGATCTGACTCAGGCGCGGGCGGGTGGCGAAATATGCGTCGGCTTCGGAATCGCTGACCGTCTTCGCCCGGCCACGGATGCGGACCTGCTTGCCGAGAATGTCCCAATAAAAACAAAGTGTCGTCCGCGGATCGTGCTGCAACGCCCGTGCTTTCGGGCTTTCCATGTTCGTGTAGAAAACAAAGCCGCCTTCGTCAACACCTTTGAGAAGGATCATCCGCGCGTCGGGAAAACCGTCGGCATCGACCGTGGCGACTGTCATTGCGCCCGGTTCTTTGAATCCCGCGTTGATCGCCTCCTCATGCCACGCTCGAAAAAGCGCGATAGGATCGTCATCGAGATGCGGAGCGCTTGATTGTGCTTTCTCGAGCAATGTTTGCCTCGCCTCAGGCATGATTCCTCCCCGAACGATTCCGAATGTATGCGCCGATCGCTTCGAACTGACTGACGCCATCGAGTCCGGCTTCCTTCATCACCACGGCGCCGGGACCGCTGCCGAGAAAATGCCGGTGCCGGAATGGATAGAGCGAATGTTCGCGCCCATAATCGGACCGCAGCCAGCGTGTCATAGTTGCGAATGTAAAATCGGTGATGCCCATCGCGTCGCGTTGATGACGCTCGGGAAAAATCAGTTCGCGCTCGGACGCGGGCAGCAGATCGAACAGTTCGCTCGAGGTGACAACGTAAATGTTGATGTCGATGTTGTCGCGTTTGAGCAAGGGGAGCACGTCTGTGATGAACGCGTTGGTCACGCCCGTGCCTTGAAGGACGACTGTGCCCTGCGCGTTGCCAAACGGCGTGTGCAAACAGTAAACGCCTTTGGCGGCGGCGCGGGCGGGCGGCAGACCAAGCGCGGCACGATCGAGCACGAGTTCCGGCGGACGCGTGAGGAACGGCGCGATGATCGCCGGACGTTGCGCCAGTGCAGCCGAAACGAGAAACCAGATTTCCTCGGGGTCCCACGGCGTGAGCGTGATCATTGTGCCAAGCGGGAAATTGTCCTGGAGTAATTGCAACGATTGCGGATCGGCGTGGGTCGGGCCGTCTTCGCCGGTTTTCAGTCCGGCGTGCGCGCACACGAGAAAGAATGGACGATATGATCCACCCTCCAGGGACACACGCGCCTGATTACCGATCGCATGGAGCCGCGCGGCGATGTGACCAAGGGGCGCGCTGAACGCACCATAGGACGAGCCCGCGCCGATGTGCGCGCCGAATGCGCTGATGCCGGATAACATCGACATCATGGCGTCCTCACAAATCCCGCCGATGGCGAGCTCGCGCGCGCCGGGATTGGTGTGCCGATTATAAAAGCCGCTCGGGAACTTGTCGTTAGCCTTGTTAATGCTTGTCGATCCAAGCAAGTCGGCCGCCGCTACGATGAAGCCGCCATCCGTTACTATGTTGTAGAAGTTGAGGACGCGGCCTAACTGCTCGCGCAAGGTCGTTTTGGTTCCGGGCTTGAGAGCGAGTTCCACCGGCGGCGGCGCATCGCTTGCGCCGTCAGCGATCACATATGTCAGATCGATCAGCGGTCGGTTTTCGGTCGGTTGGCGTTGGCGTTCGTTCAATCGCGTCTGGGCCGCGCGCAACTGCGCCGCAAGAGCCTCAACCATTGGCTGGGAATTTTCCAAAGCCGTCCGAATAATGCTCAGCGTTTTCCAATAACACTCCTCAACGACCGTCGCGTCCGCGCCGCCTTTGCAGCGTTGTTTATCGGCGTCACAACATGGGATCGGCACCATGTCCTTCGGCAGCAACGGTGCGACTGCGGCGTAAAATCCATTCGAGCACAGTCCGTGACCTGCGCCGTGCGACGCGCGCCCTTCAATGCCGTATTGCCAGCCTTTGACGGTGCGATACACGATCGCGGTCGGCTGCCCGTTGTGAAGATCGAGCGCCAACCTTTGCGCCGCGGTGATCTGCTGCCAGTCGAATCCATCCGGAACGTCGATCACGTTCCAATCGTGCAGATAGGCCAGCTCTCCGGGCGTCCATTGCACATAGTCGCCCGGCGTTTCGCCGTCGCGACAGACGCGATTCGAATCGATCGATGCCTGATTCCAATCAATGTGGAGAACAATGTTATCGAGCGATGCTGTCCCAGCCGCGGCCAACGCCTCAGCCACGCGGCCGGGGGTCATGCCGCCTTCACCTTCGACAATGTGAACGCGGGGCGCGTCATCGCCGTAGAGATCGGCCGCGGCCCAGGCCAAACCGAATGACGCTGGAATCCCGACGCCCGATGCGCCGGTGGAAAGTTTAACGAACGGCGTCGCTGGAGTTGGATGTCCGTCGAGCGCTTTCGCATGAAATTTGGTGAACAGCGGAGTCGTTGTTGTGGGATTCCGGCGAAACCCGAGCAAATCTTCCAGTCGCAATTGGAATTTCGCATTCGCCGGCAATAGGTCAGGCGCAGCGATCCGCGCGAGTTCGTTGCGCAAGGCCCACATCGCGTAAAGCCCGAGGGCTTTGTGTCCGGCTGCGTAGGAAATGATGTCGGCATCACCGCGGTTCGGCTGCGCCAAATCGTAATCCATCACGTCGAACAAAAGCCGCGCGACAAAGCGTCCCGATGAAATCGAACCACCCGGATGGCCGGACAGCGGAACATAATTGTACATTACCGCGCAAAGCGTCCGATAAATGAGATCGAACGCTTCGCACTGTTCGATCGTCGCCTCCTCAAGGGGCCAGCCCTCATCTTCGACGCAGTCCGCCGCGTTGATGTAAATGCCGCGACGCGGTCCGAACGAGATTGTCGATCTTCGCCGGTGTGTCCGTTTTGGTTCGCGGAGAGTTAGATGAGTTTGCATAAGTGGACCTTCCCTGGTGAATTTCTGAAACGTGGTCATTATCGCTGCCTTTAATAAAGCGGTTTTGGGACAAACCGGCCACGCAGCTATTGGCAAAAGGCAGGCGTTTCTTGCGCTGGTGAAAAGAACAGGATTAACGACCTCAAATTTTGACGGAGAGACCAGGCCCCTGGCTCTAATTGCGATCGGTGGGATCATCCGAATCCCGTTTGTGTCGAGGGTCCGTAGTTTTTATCTCGGGATGCCCTGCCGATCGAGCCAAGAAATGCAGCGTGAATCGCAAGAGTCGTGGAGACACTCCAGGTGGGGAGGGCTAACAAAGCGGTAATGACAAACTTCGCAGCGGCAAAATCGGGCGACGCCGCCTTGCCGGGCCGGACATGGTCGCGCGTGGCGCAATTGATCGAGCAACATCCGGACGTAAAGCAGGTCCGGCTCAACCTGGATGACCACGGCGTGACCGTGGGTTTTTACGAGCCGCCATCAGCGGCAACGCTGGACCGGATCAAATCGTACGTGCGCCGCGAACTGTCCAGAGATTGGGACATGACGATCGACCCGGATAACGAATGGCCGGCATTGCATTTGCATAAGATCGACAATCACACTGCGGAAATTCATCGCCGCCATCCGGCGAACGAGCCGCCGGTGATCTGGAAAAGGATTCCGCTGCCGGCCTGGCGGAATCGGCCGGTGCCGCGTGCAGTCTCGCGCGATCACCGCATCATGCTCTTGCTCGCGGGCATTTGCGGAGTGAGCACACTCGGCGGTTTTCTGTTGCAACGCGCGGGATTCAACCCGGCGATGGTCGCTGTTTGTTTCGCGATTGCGTATCTCAGCGGCGGCTGGTTTGCGACCCAGGACGTGTGGGCCGGGCTCAAGCGCCGAACGATCGACATTCAGTTTCTCATGATCGCCGTGGCACTCGGCGCGTTGTTCGTAAGCGCGTGGACTGAGGGCGCCACTCTCCTTTTTCTCTTTTCGTTAAGCAACGGCCTCGAGCAGTTCGCTAATTATCGCACACGCAAGTCCATTGAATCGCTTCTTAAAGTCGCGCCCAAGCGCGCTTTGCGACGGTCAGGGACCGAGTGGATTGAGGTGCCGGTTGAGCAAGTCGCACCGGGCGATCAACTGCTCGTAAGACCGGGCGACCTTTTTCCTGTCGACGGCGTGATGGTTGAGGGCGCAACTTCCGCCGATGAATCGGCCCTCACGGGCGAAGCGATTCCGGTCGCAAAACAGATTGGCGATGCCGTCAGTGGCGGCACGCTCAATATCGACGGCCAGTCAGTCATTCGGGCCACACGCGAATTGGAAGAGAGCGCGCTTAATCGCATTCTCGGCCTCATCGAAGTGGCGCAGCAACAGAAAGCGCCGGCGCAACGATTTACCGATGCATTCAGCCGTTATTATACCTGGTTCGCGTTATCGCTTGCCCTCGTCGTTTTCTGCACGCTGCTTGTCCTGCACCGTTCGCTCCCGGACGCGTTCTACCGCGCTATGACCGTGCTCGTAGTTTCGTCGCCTTGTGCGCTCGTATTGTCGATTCCATCGGCCATCCTCGTCGCCATCGCCGCCGGCGCGCGCCACGGCATCCTCTTTCGGGGCGGCGTGGCCATCGAAAATCTGGCCGGCGCAACGCAGTTTGCGTTCGACAAAACCGGTACGCTCACCAAAGGCACGCTGGTAGTGTCGCGAATCGCGACCTTCGATTCGCAAACCGAGAACGACGCTCTGCAAATCGCCGCCTCCGTCGCGCATTTTTCCACTCATCCACTGGCGCGCGCGATTTCGGCCGAGGCGGAAAAGCGTCGGCTCACACGACTCCCGGCCAGAGATTTTTTGAACGTGGCGGGTTTGGGGATGGAAGGGTCGCTCGACGACAAGAGAATTTTCGTTGGGAGCCGGCGATTGATGCGCGACCGCGGCATTGCTCTGCCCGAGGTGGCGTCGACCAGCGAGGCGGAGGTTTGGATCGGAAGCACGCAAACACTGGGTGTTATTTATTTACGCGATGAAATCCGGCCAACTGCGAAGAGCGTCATCGATTTTCTAAAGGATTCCGGTTTGGACGTGACGCTGTTAACTGGCGACCGCGCGGAGCCGGCCGTGATGGTGGCAGAGGGGGTTGGGATCACCGATGTCCGAGCGGAGCTCAGCCCACAAGCAAAACTCAAATGCATCCATGATTGGCGCGCTGCCGGGAAAAAAGTCGTCATGGTAGGTGACGGAATAAACGACGCGCCCAGTCTCACCGCGGCCGATGTTTCCATTGGCATGGGCGCGCGCGGCTCCGATGCGGCCCTCGAACAAGCCGACGTAATTTTGATGCACGACAAGATCGATAACGTCGAGCAAGCAGTTCGATTGAGCCGTCGCGCGCGGTTCATTATCGGGCAGAACGTTGCGATTTCGCTTGGCGTAATCTTTCTTTTGTTAGTCTTAGCGCTGCTCGAGAAAATTAATCTCAGTCTCGGCGTCGTTGGTCACGAAGGCAGCACGGTCGTTGTAATTTTGAACGCGCTACGGCTGCTGCGGCCAGCCAGGCAACATTAGAGCATTTTAAGAAAACGTGTAGCCGCTCAACGGCGCCGGAGGTGTTGGCCTTGAACGACCAGAACAAGTTTTGCAAAGCAAAAGCCAATCGCTGCAAAGTCGCACAGCGGCGGCCCACTTAGCCTTAAGCGCAGAAGGAACAGTTATGAAAACGGATCGGGTCCTGACGATGACCGAATATCTCGATCAGTGTTGTGTCGTGCGGAGACACGTGGATCCACCGGCTTTCCACGCGCGTCACATTTCAATCTCGGCTGAAGAAGAGGTCGATCTTGGCCGCGAAACAGATGCGCGCAGTTGCGCCCGACGGGGCCATCATCATGGCGCGCTGCTTGGCAGCACTGGAGTGGCAATAAGCCGCTCGCGTTGTTAGGTGCGGCGGCGCGGCTGGTTGTCATGTGACGATAGCTTCGTGCGAAATTCGGTCGGCGATTGCCCGAAGATGCGTTTGAACATCCGGTTGAACTGGGTGAGCGATTGAAAGCCGACATCGTAAGCCACTTCGCTGATCCGGCGATTCGGATTCAAAAGCTGCGTCCGCGCATCCTCAAGGCGAACACGCGCGACGTAATCGGTAAATTTCAGTCCGGTGGATTTTCGGAACACTTTGCAAAAATGGAACACGCTCGCGCCGGCCGCTCTTGCCACCGCCGACAACGAAAGCGGCTCGGTCTTGTGTTTGTCGATGTGTTCGCGCGCTTTTTGGACCAGCGGCGGCTCGGTATTCTGCCGTTCGAGCACGAGCTGATTTGCCAGGCTCGAAAGCTGATCTGCAAAAAATGAGAGCAGACGCACGATCGCGTTGTATTGCTCCGGCGGAATCAGCGGATTGGTTTCCCAAGCCTTGCGAAGTTTGCCTTCGAATGGAGTGCCGCATTTCTCCAGTTGGCGCGCCACCTTGCTCGTGTCCGCTTTTACCGGCATATGACGCAACACTTGGCCGATGCGCAAGTAGCCAGTGACCTTGCTGCCGAGTTTTACCGGCACAGCCGTTTCAGTTAAACCAAAGGGACAGGTCACCGTGTGTGGCAGCTCGCCGGTATGGTCGATCATTTCCTGATGCGCTTGCAGGCAAACAGCGAGACTCTTCGGACGCTCGGCCAGCATCCGGCAAAATGGATTTTCGTGTTTTTTGCCCTGGTGTTCGAGTTGCCAGTAATCGAACGGCCGCAGGGCGAGGGCCAGACCGGTTGCTTTAGTGAATACGCTCTCGTAATCCCGAAATAATCGGGACCGTCGCAACATGTCGATAAGTTGCTTATTGGAATCGGCGCGAGCGGTATCAGTTGTCGGCATCGGGAATTGGGAGCGAAAGCGAAAACGACGAAATGTAGCATCACTGCCGTGCAACTTAAAGGCAGGCGGTTCCAAAATTAATCAACTGGTTCCAGAACTGTTCCCCGCGCGTGAACGCTTAACATTTTTCGCCGGGCCGCTTGCAAGCGCCGCAGCATGATCGGCGACATTCGCTTGAGCAACTCGTAGCCTAATGAGGGATTGTGCCTGCAGTATTCCTTCAAAATTGTCCCGTAGAAAAATATCGCCTCGGTCGGCTCGGCCGCTCGCGCCGTGAATTGCCAGATGTAAGGCGGGAACATCCAGGACCAGCCAAGCAAATCTCCCGCGCCGATCGTTTCCAAGATGACCGGATCGCCAACCTCCCCTTCACCGGACTCAAGCACAACTTTACCGGTCTCGATCAAATAAAACCGGTTCGCCATTTCGCCTTCGCGCAAAATGATCTGGCCTTTTTTGAAATGGACTGGAATCGCGCAATCGGTCAGGAGCGTGAGATGGGTTGGGTTCATTCCGGCTAGGAACGGGTGGAGCGCGACTCGCGTCGCCATCGGCTCAACTTCGGTTCGTTTAGTGTTCCTGAGTGGTTCTAGTAATGCATTCATAGGATTTGCTCTGTTTTTTTGTTTCAAGCGAATTCGTGTTCTTTCTCGCGAACGACGAGGACTGGACAGGGCGCCGCGCGAACAACGCGTTCAGCCGTGCTGCCGATGGCGAAATGTTTCCAGCCGGTGTACCCGTGGGTGGCCATCACGATAAGATCGACATCCAGCTCTTTGGCCACTTCCACGATCTCGTAAGCAGCTAAACCAGTGCGCACAGTCGAACCGACACGCACGGCATCGGTACTACGCACCGAATTGGCCAATGCCTTTAGCTGCCCGGCACAGCTCGCGCCCGCTCCGTTGGAAACGCGTGGCGGCGCGATCATGAATCCATCGAACGCAGGTGGAACTTTGGGTTCGACCACATGAACCAAATCAATCTCAGTGTGGAATTCATGCGCCAGGCGGGTCGCATAGCGCAGGGCTTTTTTCGACAACGGTGAGAAATCCACCGGAACCAGTATTCGTTTCAGATTGATGCCGGCGGCGGGGCCGTGCTCGAGTGATGCTTGCGTTTTCATGCGGACATTTTGCCTGCGCCTTTCGATTCGCGCTGCTCCGCGCTTGTCAAATATTGTGCATTTCTTGCCGCGGCAAATCGACCTTGCTGCGCCTCATCGTGATCAAATTACACAAGCTGCAAAATCAAAACGCGGCGGACAAATGGACACGACCGCAGCAAGCATTGGAACATGGCGATCACTAACGCCACCGTTCTCGCATCCAGAAACTCGATCTTTTTCATAGCGCCTCCTTTGTCGATTCGAGCCTAATCGCGCCATAACCGTCACTTGGCTTTAATTGCGCATAATTTGCGCGCCCGCTCACTTCAGCGTGATGAAGTCAGCGCCGCCAATGCGATCCGCCGCGCAATGTTGCGCAAATAAGCACGACCGCGGCGTGCGTTTGCCATCGTGACAGCCGGGTCATCATTGCCGGCCATTTCCAGGATGAACGCGCCGCGAAACCGGACTTCAATCAAATCGCGCAGGAATCTCTCCCAATCGATTTTTCCATCCCCTGGCGCGAAATGATTGTCGTTCGCGCCGTTGTTGTCGTGGGCGTGAATCATGCGCAGATGGCCTGAGAGCTTGTGCACAAGCCCATGCATGTCGCCGCCGAGAAAAGCGTGTCCGGTATCAAGACACACGCCCACTTCGGCGCCGTTGAGGCCATCCAGGATCCAGAGGATGTCGCTGGTATTTCCAAAGAGCAGGTGGGGTAATTTGTTTTCCAGCACGCAAATGATGCCGAGCTCTTTGCACCGCCGGGCGACCCGGTTCAACGATTCGATCACGTGCTGCATTCGCGGCAACTGTTCTTCGGGGACAATCGGAGCGGGGTTCTCCGGACCGGGATGCAAAACGAAATAGTGAACATGCAAAAGTGCCGCCGCTTCCGCCGCCTTGAAAATTTCCGCGACCGAGGCGGCGCGCTGCGCATCATCGGAAGAGGCGATGTCGATCTCAGGAGCAAACGGCGCGTGAAACGAATATGCCTCCATTCCCAACTCTCTGATCCGCTCCGCCGCCCGCTCGACTGCTTTCAAATCGAGAAAATGGAGATGTTCCGGCGACGAACAAACTTCGATCATGCTGAAGCCGCTCTCTCGAATCAGTGGCAGACAATCATGAATGGGCTGATGATAGAAGCAGCCGGTTGAAAGGCCGATGGGCCAGCTTGTCATGCGCTCTCCTTTCCAAGGCCGACTTTTTGAAATCGAGCAAATTGAAACCGCAGCCCGAAAACGCACAGGTGCCTTGTTCCTGTCCGGAAACGCAATTGAAATCGATCAGATCATCCGTGCCCGCCATGAACAAGCCGGTAAAAACCCGCGTGTAAAAATCGGCCCGCGTGGCCGGATCGACATCGACGAATTGCGTCCAATTGAAATCGCGTCGGTATTTCGAACAAATCAGCCCCGCGATGTGACGGGGGTGCCAGCCAACGGCAAGCATCACCCGGACAAGACGTCGAATGAACGCCGGCCGCAACAGGAGATCATTTGGCTGCTCGAGGGCGACGCGCGCGCAAGCCGGCAGAATTTCCATCTGCATCCGATCGTACGTTTCCGGCCAGAGATCAACGGGATGTTGCTCCTGCGAATAGAAGAAAGCGTGAAATCCCGCGAGCTTGGATTTTTCATAATCAGCCAGAAGGCCGCTCATCCCACCCTTCGCATCAGGAATCGTCGTCGCACTATTCGACGCCAGGTCGGCCGCCGTGTGCGGATCGCGCATGGCAGAGATTCCGCTTTTCCAGTCCATCCCTTGCAACGGTACCACGAAAATCGGCGGCAGATTGGCGAGAACATCCGACGAGAATCCCCACGGTTGCTGCCACGGTTTGAGGTAAACACTGAACGGCACCCGCATGATTCGCGAATAGAGTGGGTCGCCGTACTCGGAGACGTCGATCGAAATCATCTCTCGCCCATGCTCGGACGGCCCCACTTCGACTGCCGTCAGTTCAACCGGAATTTTCGTTGCCGGCGCGGCGATCTGTTTTACCCGATGCGCTAAAAATTCCATCACCAGGCCAAGCCCGGTAAAGGCGCGCGCCTGATCTGGCGGGAGGACGCGGCCATTCGGCGGGTGCGGCTCGCTCTCCACCTGCCATAAACTCGGCGGCCCGCGCCCGATCTCAGCAAGTTTCCTGAACGCGGCCGATTCCTTTCCGATGCGCCACACGAAATGATGGCCCCGCCCGCTGAGAACATGCAGCGCATCAATGCCGTATTCGCGCAGAAGACGGTCGATTGTTTCTGCGACCGGCTCCTGAATCGCGAACACGCGCGCAGGATCGACAAACGCTTCCGCTGGATTGTCGAAGTTAACGTATTCGACATCGAAATCGGCGATTAGCGCGGTGTGGTCCCAGAGCGACCGGCAGATTTCAAACCCATTATCGAGAAGCAACTCGAGCGCTCGGGCCGGGTATGGAATGAAGGGTGGTGGCGCCGTTTCGTTACTCGCGCTGACAAATTCAGCCGAATAACTGCCGCCTCTCCTTGTCCCGATGAACTCGCGAATCCGGTGACGCACATTCGCATCGCGGTAAAAATCAATGCGATCTGAGGTCGCGCTCCTCATTTCCGTTGCCTTCAAAAATGAAATCGCCGCCTGGGCACAGCCGGTAAACCCCGCGCTTCCCAATTCGCCATTCCACCTTCCACCACCACGGGTTGACTGCAACCTGCTCCGCGCAAAATTCCGGCTGCCATTCCCGCCAGCGCCCGGTTTTCCGATATTACAAAGAACGGCTCCGATGCCGGCAGTTTGCGCTCGTGTAGAAGTTTCACCGGGGACATTTTCTGGAGCGGAGCCGAGCGCGCGCCAAGGATATGCAATCTGTTGAATTCCTCTTTTGGCCGGACATCAATCAAGTCGAACGGATTATGGTTCGACACCAACTTTGCCACGGCTTCGGGGTTGACGGTTATCATGAGAGCCTCCTTTCATAGCAATACCAAACCAGAAGCCGATTCGAGCCGCTCCTCGAATGTTGCGAATTATTGACCGCATTTTGCCGTTAATGCCGGGGAGCGGGGTTGCCCCTACGGTGGACGCCGCGTGAACGCGCTTTCAGCGAATGAAACGGTAAAACACGTGTTTCGCGAGTTCGGCCGAGATTACATAGGCGATAATGATTAAGGCGATGATGGGATAGAAATGCGGCGGCATCGTTTGAAAGCCGAGCACGGATGCGAAGGGCAAGTGCGGTATCAGCGCGGTAACGATCACCACGGCAAATGTGGCAAGAGCGAGCAGTTGGCTCGGACGGCTTTTGAAGAACGGACGGCGCGTGCGGACGACGAGAACGATCAACGACGCTGAGATGATGGATTCGATGAACCAGCCGGTGCGGAATTGTGCGACCGACGCATTGAGCCAGAACAAAACGCCGAAGGTGAGATAATCGAAAACAGAACTCACCAATCCGAACACAAGCATAAACTTCCGAATGAAATGAATGTCCCAGCGGCGCGGCTGTTCGGTGAGCTCAGGATCGACGTCATCGCTGGCGATAGTCATTTCCGGAAAATCAGTCAGCAGATTGATGAGCAGAATTTGTTTCGGCAATAGCGGCAGAAACGGAAGGAGAAGCGACGCGCCGGCCATGCTGAACATGTTTCCGAAATTCGCGCTTGTGGCGATGAAGACATACTTCAGCGTGTTGGCAAAGGTGCGCCGGCCTTCGCGCACGCCATCGACCAGGACCTCGAGGTCGTGCTCGAGCAGCACGAAGTCCGCCGCCTCGCGGGCGACATCGACCGCGCTATCGACCGATACACTCACATCGGAAGCATGCAATGCCGATACGTCGTTGATTCCGTCGCCGATAAAACCGACAACGTTCCCGGATTTTTTCAGCGCGAAAATCAAACGCTCTTTTTGGCTCGGCTCGATCTCGGCAAACACATCGACGGCATTCGCCTGCTGCATCAGCGCGGCATCGCTCATTGTTTGAATCTCGCGCCCGGAGAGAACTTTTTCGGCATTCAGCCCGACTTGTTTGGCCAGGTGCGTCGCGATCAAAACGTTATCGCCGGTAATGATCTTCAATCGGATGCCGAGCTCGCGCAGTTCGCCTACCGTCGATTCGATCCCGGGTTTGGGCGGATCGGACAGCACGATGAGCCCAAGAAAAATCATTTCCGTTTCCGTCTCGCGATCAATTCGCGAACAATCAGCGCCGCATTCCCGATACGCTACGGCGAGAACCCGAGAGCCCTCGGAACTGAATTTGCGCCATTGCTCGTCGATCTTGTCCCGCGCACTGTCGATCTTGTCGCGCGATCCGTCAGTCCACTCGGTTTCCGAACAGATTTCCAGAATCTGCCGCAGCGCGCCTTTCGTGATCAGCACGCGGCGTCCATCTTTTTCGAACAAAACGCTCAGACGTTTCCGGGCAAAATCGTAGGGCAGCTCGTCCACCTTGGTCCAGCCGGCACAATCCCAGGCCGGATGCGCGCGAATCGCTTCGTCGATTGGATTGATAAATCCGGTCTCGTTCGAGGCATTGAGAAACGCGTAAAACATCGATTTTTCGCACTCTGTTCCGCGCGCATCCACCGCGGCGCGGATGCCGATATTGCCTTCGGTGATCGTGCCCGTTTTGTCGGAACAGAGTACGTTCATGCTCCCGAAGTTTTCAATCGCAGCCAAGCGTTTCACGATCACTTTCTGCCGGGCCATCCGGCGCGCGCCGTGGGAAAGATTGATGGTGATGATGGCGGGCAGCAGTTGCGGCGTAAGGCCAACCGCGAGCGCGAGCGCGAACAAAAACGAATCGAGCACCGGCTTGTGCAGGAAAACGTTGAATCCAAAAATCGCGAGCACGAGCAACAGCGTGATCTGCGCCAGCAAATAACCGAACCGCCGCACGCCGCGCTCGAATTCGGTTTCCGGTCGGCGCAGGCGCAGGCTCTCCGCAATCTTGCCGAAGCGGGTGCTTTTTCCGGTCGCGACGATCTCGATCATGCCGGAACCGCTCACCACATGCGTGCCGAGGTAAACTTGCGTTTTTGCCTGGTCGGTAGGATCGACCAGCGTTTTCTCGGCTGGAAAGGTTTCACCGGTCAGGGCCGCTTCGTTAACGAATAGCTCACGCGCTTCGAGCAGCCGGCCGTCGCCGGGGATGATCGCGCCGGCGCCAAGCAGGGCCACGTCTCCCGGCACAATCTCTGCCAGCGGAACGGTCGTTTCCTCGCCGTCACGTAACACCCGCGCGGTCGTTTCGACCAGCGCCCGCAATTTCGCCACCGCATTTGTCGCGCTGTATTCCTGCCAAAACCCAAGCACTCCGCTCACCAGCACGATGAAGAGAATCAGCATCGCATCCGTGTGATCTTCCAAGAAGAGCGAGACGATCGCAGCGCCGATCAGGATCAGAATAATCGGGCTTTTGAATTGCCCAAGAAACAGCGTCAGGGCGCCAGCGCGTCGTTCCCGCCGGATCCGGTTTTCACCGAATCGAGCGAGCCGTTCACGAGGCTCGTCGCCAGTTAGGCCGGCAGCGCATCGATTGTGCTGAACACCGTTATCCATTTCTCTTGTGGCCCGTCAACATGGTCTCGATTTTGAAAAGGCGCAGTTTACGAAGAATACGGATTCCGTCCCAGAAGCGCTTTAATTCACTCTCGTAAACGCGCATGCGAGCAAGAGAATTCCCCTTTGCCAACTTGCAATTGATGTTCGATGCGGCTCGCGTGCGTCTCCATTTTCTTATTTTAGTCGTTGGATAGCGGTGTTTCTCTTGTCAATTCCTCACTTGATCTTGTGCTGCGGGAAAATGGCTGTTTTCAACCGTCGAAACCCCGGGCTAACGCCCCGCGGATTACATTCCCTCGGGGCCTCCCGCGCTTATGCGGCCACAGTTTTATCTAAATGCTCTAGCCGCCTCGTTTGCGCACTTCCACGTGCATCCGGCTCATTTTTTCAAACAACTGTCCGGTGCGGCGGAGCGGCCACCAATCGTAAAGGAAAATCTGCATCGGCCGCCACATCGCTACCCAGCCGGCAATGATGAGACTCTCGCGAACCACAATCGAGAGCGTGTCTGGTCGATGACGGAGTAACTGGCCGATCACTAAACAGGTGGATAGAAAACCCAGTCCGATAAGTAAACTGATGCGACCGTGCTCAAGCAGGTGCCGGAATTCGAAGTGATTTAGCTTTGCCCGATAGGCAAAATAATTGTGCACGGCAGTTTCAACCAATCGCTGCGCGTCGCCATGCGGGGGAAGCTGGTTCACATGGACGATCAGGGCGAGCGGATCTCTTCTCGGAAATTCCTTGGCCCAGCTGACGATGAATTCCTCCGCATCATGGTCGAGGTCTTTTTCGTGAAACGGCGATGGGTCCATCGAATTGAAAAGCTGCTCGATCCGATCCACGAAGACTTCGATCTGATGCGCCGAGACGCGCTTCGCGATTTTGAAGTGGTGCAACATTTTCGAATCTCCATCCGCGCGCGGAGCAGGGCCTCACACAAATCAAAGGCCGCTTGGAAAAGTTTCTTCGACTTCGCCTGCCACCCATTCCGCTGTGCGCTCGAGCGGTTCAACTGCGCGGGTGTGGTCGTAATGCAAAATAGCATCGAACTGGTCCGGTAAACGCGCGTGGAAATAGTGGCTGATCATCTCTGTTTCCGGCCGGTAAATCACACCGATCGCGCGCTCGAGCCGTTCGTTTCGTAAATGCGACGCGAGATCGACATCGTCGCGCAGGTTCAAAAAGAAATTTGGAACATCGACCCGTCTTCGGTCGCCGCGGCGACCTATGGCGCGGCAGGCTTCGTGAAACAGCGCTTCATAACTGTCCGGATGGCCGGCGCGGACATTCTTGCGTTCGGCCGGTCCATCCCAATCCGATGCCGCGGTGACTGTTCCATCGTAAGTGGTAAAGCCGATCGATACCGCTTCCCTGCCAAAACGTTCGCGCACGAGCTGACCGAGATTTAGTTCGCCGCGCTCGCCCATTTGTGTGGCCCGGGCGTCGCCCAGATGCGAGTTGTGCGCCCAAACGATGATTTTGGCAGGCCGATCTTTTGAGCCCAGGTGATTCTCTAGTCGCACAAGCGATTCCATCATGTGCGTGTCGCGCAGATTCCACGACGACACTTCGCGGCGAAACATGTTGCGGTAATATTCCTCTGCGTTTTTTACCACCAGCGCATTTTGTTCTGCGCAGAAATAAGCATCGGCGGCGACCTGGCCGTCGCGTCGCAAATAATCCACCGCTTTACGGCTGAGCTCGACCAGGTTTTTTACGACCGCTTTTTCGCAAGACGGCGTCATTTGAAAACCAGCTGCGTATCCGTAAGTCGTGATGTCTTTGCCGAAATGTTCGAAACAACTGTAATAATGCCGCGCTTGTTTGGCCGCGGGCGGATCGACCTTCTCCAAATACGCCAACACCGATTCGATCGAAGCATGCAGACTGTAAAGATCGAGCCCATAAAAGCCGCACTTCCGATCTTCGAATGATTCCCCGTCGTTGTGTTCGCGCAGCCAGCCGATGAAATCGAGCACGTCCGCGTTACGCCACATCCATTGTGGAAAACGCTGGAAGCCACTGAGCGCATCGATGCTGTCACTATCCTTACTTGCTCCCCTAACAAACCGATTGACTCGATACGCGTCCGGCCAATCCGCTTCCACGGCGACGGCATGAAAGCCGCGCTCCGCGATCAGCCTCTTGGAAATCTGCGCGCGGATTCGATAAAACTCGTGGGTGCCGTGGCTGGCTTCACCAACCAAAACGAACCGTGCGTTGCCGACAAGATCAACAATCGGATCGAAATCATCCGGCGAACCGATCAGCGGCTGCGCCTTTTCGCTGACAAGATCGACAACAGAATCGGGCATACGAATCTCCTCCACTTATGAAGTTGAGCGGCGGCTCGGCACAACCATGGCCGGACATTCGGCATAACGCACGACATGTTCGGCCACGCTCCCGAGCAACAGGCGATTGAATCCGCTGCGACCGTGCGTCGAGATGACGACCAGATCGATATCGCCTCTTTTTGTTTCGCCGCAAATTTCGTTGACTGGAGAACCGATCCGGATTTCCGCGGCGCAGTTTACGTCGCGCAAGAAATCGAGCTTGCGGAACGCTTCCATGTCCAGCCGCGCATTCTTGAGATTGAGGTCATCCAAGTTCGAAAGGTCAATGATGGCCCGATCCACAACAACCGGCGCAGGTGGTTGAACAGCGTGAAACAAACATAATTTCGCGCCGAACGCTTTGCTCAAAAACGCGGCATACGTCGCGCCGGCCATGCTGCATTCCGAGAAATCAATCGGCGCCAGAATTTTTCTGATACGAAATTTGCGGCCGGCGGCCAGTCGTATATCGACCGTTCCTTTTCGTTGCCGAACGACCAGCACCGGACATGACCCAAATCGCACCACCCGCTCCGCCGTGCTACCGAGCAGAATCCGCTTCAACCCGGTGTTCCCGCGCGACGCCAGGACGATAAGATCAACATCAAGCTCGCGCGCGAGGCTGCAGATTTCCTCATGGGCGCGCCCGGTCCGGATGTGACAATTGTCCGGCCAAAATTGTGGAGGACGCTCCGCTTCAACTCCCCGCGGCTGTTCGCGCAAAAACATGACCGACTCTGCAGACTCGCGCAGCACATGGCCTGCGTTCGGAACAGCGCAGGCTTCGTCGGGCGTTTGCACGTAAACGAGATGGATTTGCGCGTTCAACTTTTTCGCCAGGCCGGCGGCGTAATCCAGCGCGCGCATGGCCGTGCGCGAGAAATCAAGCGGTACGAGAATGCTCTTGATGCGCCCCGGGACCGAAAGCTCGGATCGAAATGCGGGTGACGGCTCGCCAGCAGTCGAGGCGACAGCCTTTCGTTCGTTTTCTTTGAGGGTTGCTTTCATACTACGCAGCAAGGGCGTGATCCCGATGATTTGCTTCTGCCAGAAGTTTTCGCACCTCATCATCGGTCGTTTGCGAGAAATCGTCGTAAAACTGGCCGACGCCGTAAAATTCTTCCGGCGCCATTATCGTCGCGACTTCGTCGGCGACATGATGCATTTGATCGAACGCGGAGCGCGCCATCACCGGCGCCGCGACTACGATTCGCCCCGCGTTCAATTCGCGTAACGCCGCGACGGCGGCGACCATTGTCGATCCGGTGGCGATTCCATCATCAACCACGATCACGGTTTTGTCTTTCACGTTCGGCGGCGGGAGATCGCCACGATAGGCGCGCTCGCGTCGTGCGAGTTCTTCCTGCTCCTGGGCGGCGACCGCATCGATGATGAGCTCATGGACCCGTAAGCCTTCGACGACGTCGCGATTGATCACCCGCACACCGCCGGTTGCGATCGCGCCCATGGCCAGCTCAGGATGATCTGGCAAACCCAATTTGCGGACGACGAATACGTCCAATGGCAGATTCAATTTCTTGGCGATTTCAGCCGCCACCGGGACACCGCCGCGCGGCAATGCCAGGACTAGAACGTTAGGACGATTGGTGTATGCGGTTAATCTGGTCGCCAGAAATTGTCCGGCTTCGCTTCGATTCTTGAATTGCGTTGTCATGGTTTCGCCTCCAGGTGTTTTTCGAACCAGTTCGCGGCCAACCGCGCCACTTCCTCCAGCGCGCCTGGCTCCGCGAATAAATGGGTGGCATGTGGTACGATCGCGAGTGACTTCTCGCAGGTCAGTTGTTCATAGGCGTGTTCGTTCAAGCGCAACACATCTTCGTCCCGTCCACCGACGATGAGCAGCGTTGGAGACTTCACATGGGCCAACGCTTCCCCGGCGAGATCGGGTCGTCCGCCGCGGGAAACCACTGCTTTGATTGTCGATCCTAGCGCAGCGGCGGCGCGCATTGCTGCCGCGGCGCCAGTGCTCGCGCCGAAGTAGCCCAACCCCAATTTTCGCGAACGCGGATCGTTCGCGATTTCTTCGGTCACGATGGCCAGCCTGCGGCTCAATAGTCCGATATCGAAACGCAGATGGCCCGTGTGAGCGTCCACGACTTCCTCCTCCGGGGTGAGCAAATCGAATAGCAATGTGGCAATGCCTGAGCGCCGCAGAACTTCCGCGACCGCTTGATTGCGCACGCTCAACCGGCTGCTGCCGCTGCCGTGCGCAAACAAGACCAGCCCAATAGCCTTGTCCGGAATTACCAGGTCGCCGGCGAGCGTGACCTCGCCAGCCGGGATGCGCAGATGCAGCGATTCCGATTGCCAGGTGGCACGCACATTTTTGGTCATTACATCTTTTACTTTCATGAATTTCGGCCCTTTGAAAGAGAGAGAACAGCCAGACCCGATGTGGCGCTCCGCGAATCTTGCGAACAACTGCGCAATTTTTGTCCTAGACGCTGTTTCGAAAACTCCCCGGTTGACGGAGATTCGCTATCTTTCGTGCTCGTAGTTAATCAATGGCGTCCAATTACCAATTGAATATACCCTGTAAGTTGGCATGAGATTTTGGAGGAAAAAAGATGATCGCGTCCTGGTCGTGGGCATCTTTCAGAGGTCCGAGATCGGGCGGGCCGTGCTGAAAAATCTCCACCGCGCCGGGTTTCGCCGCGCAGCTGTAATTTACGCCTCATCTACGGGTCGTTTGCGCGTCGGGCAGCCTGGCATCTCGGTGGCCGGCGTCGCGATCACCGCTTTAGCCCTCAGCGTGGCCGTTGGCGCAATCATTTTTTGGGAGCGCGGAATAGTCACCAAATACGGGCCAGTTGGGCTTGCATTGGTTTTGATTACTTTCATGCTGGTTGGCGCTTTAGCCGGCTGGCTCCTTGTTCGATTGCGTGAGCGGCACGTCGGTGCTGCGAGCCTGGCCCGTTGCACAAGTACCATCCTGCCGGGTGAAACAGTGGTGCTGTCCGAAGTTAAACCCATCGAAAGCTCGCGCGTGCTGGGGATTTTGCGAGATGTGGAAGCAGAGGCGCCTGTCACGTTTGCTTTTCATGCGCCCGCGCCTTTCCGATTCAAGCCGAGCGCTCGACCGCTGGGTCACGAGCTCCCTTCAAGTGACCGGCTCGCAGAAAATGCGGAGCGCCTCGCGCACGACCTTCCGGTGAACCTTGAAGTGAAGCCGCGCGGGCTATCTTTTCTGAACCGGTTGGGTGAGACCGAGCGCGCCTTGGAATGGGCAAACACCAGCCTAACGGTATCCACCGAGGTGCACCATGCGTTTACGCTTTCGGCGGAGTGGCTGCTCGATAACGCCTACGTGCTTCGGGAACAGGTCACCGATCTGCGGGAGAGTCTCCCCCAAAAACAATACGGAGATCTGCCTCTCATCGCCAGTGGCCCCGAGACAGGACTGCCGCGGGTCTATCAACTGGCTTCGGAAATAGTAGCCGAAAGCGGCGGCGCGCTGGAGCTGGAGTTCATCCGGGGATTTTTGCTCGCTTTTCAGGCGACGGCACCGCTGAACATCGCAGAACTCTGGGCGCTGCCGCTGATGTTGCGATTGCAGTTGCTCGAAAGCCTGCGGACGATCGCGATCCAAGTCGAGCAGCAACAAAGCCAGAGCGAGGAGGCGGACTTTTGGGCGAATCGGCTCATTACCGCCTTGCGCCACGGTTCGGCCCGTCCGCTCAGGATAATGGAAGAATTGGTGGAGCGGTACCCGGAGCCGACGCCGCATTTTGCGAGCGAACTGATAGCGCACCTCTACGACGAAGAAGCAGCGCTGCCGATCGTAAGCGGCTGGCTGGAACACTCGCTCCGCGCGCCGCTGCTCGAAGTCATTCAGCAGGAACACCGGCGGCAGGCGGTGCAGCAAACAGCGCTGGCCAATCTGATCAACAGTTGCCGCCGCATTACGCAAGTCCAGTGGCGGGAAGTTTTGCAATCGATCAGCTGGGCGGAAAACAAATTGGCGAGCGATCCCGCCGCAGTTTATGCGCACATGGATTTTGAGACGCGCGATCGTTGCCGAAGCGCAGTGGAGGAAATCTCGCGATGGTCAAAGTGTTCGGAGCAGAAGACGATCGAGGCGGCGCTGGCGCTGGCAAAGGCGGCGGACAACGAAGTTGCGAGACACGTCGGCTATTATTTGATCGACGCGGGCCGACCGGAGCTTGAGCGGGCAACGAACGCCAGAGTTCCGCTCGCGGAATTTTCTCGCCGATGGCTTCGCGCGCACGCGACGGGCGCGTACTTGGGAAGCATTTTTCTGCTCACGACCGCGATGGTGGCAGCTCCTCTCCTTTTTCTTGCCGGATCGATGCATTGGCTGTGGCACTGGCTGTTCGCATTTCTGTTGCTCGTGCCTGCGAGTGAGCTGGCAGTGCTGGCGGTGAATTATTTCGTGACGTTGCTCCTGTTGCCTCAGGTCTTGCCGAAAATGTCGTTCGAAAAGGAAGGCATTCCCGATGATTGCCGCACGCTAGTGGTGGTACCGACGTTGTTAACGACTCCGAAAGCCATCCAGAACGAGCTCGATCGGCTAGAAATTCGTTACCTCGGAAATACGGATGCCAATCTGCGCTTTTCGCTCCTGAGCGATTTTGCTGACGCGCCGCAGGAGAGCATGCCGGAAGACGAAGAATATATCGACATCGTCGTCCGGGGGATTGAGGAACTAAATCGCCGCCACGGAGCCGGTCGCTTCTTCCTTTTCCATCGCGGGCGCACGTGGAGCGAAAGCGAGCAACGCTGGATCGGCTGGGAACGCAAGCGCGGCAAACTCGAACAGCTTAATCGATTCCTCGTGGGGGAATCCGCGCCCGAGCTGGAAGGATTTCTCTGGACGGGCGATCGCGCACAACTCGAAGGCATCCGGTTCGTCATCACCCTGGATGCCGATACCCAACTGTTGCGCGACACCGCTCGGAGATTAGTCGAAACCCTGGCTCATCCGCTCAATCGGGCGCGCCTTTCGCCGGATGGCCGCCGCGTGATTCGCGGTTACACAATCATTCAGCCCAGCGTTACCGCCTCGCTGCCAAGCGCGAGGGCGACATGGTTCTCACGCATCTTTGCCGATCAACGCGGGATTGATCCGTACACCCGCGCCGTCTCCGATGTTTACCAGGACCTCTTCGGGGAAGGCAATTATCACGGCAAAGGCATCTACGAACTGCGGACGTTTCACCAGCTGTTGTCCCAGCGATTTCCACCGGCCCAGTTGTTGAGTCACGATCTCTTGGAAGGCAGTTATGTTCGCGTTGGACTGGCGACTGACATCGAGCTGTTGGACGTCTTTCCGGGCAGCTACGTGGAATGGTGGAAGCGACAGCACCGCTGGATTCGTGGCGACTGGCAAATCATTGATTGGTTGAAACCGTGCGTTCCCACTGGCGACGGTAGGGTCGAGCCCAACCTGCTGTCCGCATTCAACCGCTGGAAGATCTTCGATAATTTGCGGCGCAGTCTGGTCCCGCCGGCGACCGCGCTGCTCCTTTTAGTAGGCTGGCTTTTCACGCCCGCGCCGCTGCTGTGGAGCGGGCTCATCGCGGGACTGATGTTGTGGCCGGTCCTGAATTCTATTCTCAGTATTTTGTTCCACCCGCCGCCACCCGGGACAAGATTCTGGCGTGAGCCGCGCGACCGCCTCATACGCTCGGTATTCGCGTTCATTTTTATGGCGGATTATGCGGGAATGGCACTCGATGCCATCGCTCGCGTCGCCTTTCGACGAATGACATCGCATCGGCTGATGCTTGAGTGGGAAACGGCACAAGACGCCCGCCGGCGCGCAAAGAATCAACAACGGCAGTTTGTTCTCGGTCGGCTTTGGATTCCCGCGGTCTGCGCGCTCCTTTTCGCCGTGGCGGCTTGGCGTGGACCAACCGCGCTGGTGGCAATGGGGCCGTTTCTTCTTTTGTCGGCGCTCTTTCCAGTGGCGGTGATGGTGATCGATCGCCCAGCGAAGAGTTGGCGCGGCGGAATCCTGACCGCGAACGATCGCCGATTCCTGCGGATGACGGCTCGACGAACCTGGAGATACTTCGACGATTTCGTCGGACCACAGACCTCCTGGTTGCCGCCGGACAATGTCCAGGAAATGCCCGTCAGGGAAGTTTTCATGCGCACTTCACCGACGAACGTCGGGCTGTGGATGCTCGCGACCGTGGCAGCCAATGACTTTGGTTACATCACGATCGACGACTTGGTGGCCCGCAACCTCGGCACGCTCGAAACGGTGACTCGACTCGAGCGTTTTGAAGGTCATCTGTTCAATTGGTACAACCTGAAGACACTCGAACCATTGCGTCCACGCTACGTCTCTACCGTCGACAGCGGCAATCTGATCGCCAGCCTGTGGGCTTTCAAGAGCAGTTGCGATGAACTCGCTGCCCGCCCGCTCCTGGACGCGGCAGCATTGCGCGGAATAGCCGATACGCTTGGCGTGCTCCGGCAAACAGCTGTGACACTCAATCGAACGGGCGATCCTCCAGCGTTGGATCGGCTGGCGGAACTGACAACAGGTGAAGCCGCTAATCTGCAAGAAGTCATCGTGTGCTTGCGGGCCGCTCAACAGCCCGCACAGGATCTTTTACAACAGTTTCACGGGGAAGAAACCGAGCCGCCTGTTTATTGGGCCCGGCAAATTTCAAATCAGGTCGCGGCGTGGAATGGCGTGATCGATAAATATCTTCGACCGGTGGAAATGCTGATGGCGCTGCCGGCGCAATTGATGTCGTTAGGCGAAGTGGCCCATGAATCCCGGCGGGAGGCGCTTGCCGCTACCTTTTCGCTGCGCAATATCGCCGTCGAGGGCATTTCCGGGCTCGTGTCGCTGCTTGCTTTTCAGGAGCGACGGGAGGAACACGAAATTCCTCCCGACGTCCGTGAGTGGCTCGATCTTCTCGTCACCGAGGTGGAACATTCGCGCCGGAGTGCTTCGGACCAGCTTGCACAATTGGACGAACTGATCTCCCGCAGCCACCAACTTGAAAGCGGCATGCCGTTGCGATTTCTCTACGACGATGAACGACGGCTTTTCGCCATCGGCTATCAGGTGGCGGAGCGCCGGCTCGACAACTCGTTTTACGATCTGCTCGCAAGCGAAGCGCGCCTAACGAGTTTTCTGGCGATCGCGCGCGGCGAAGTGCCGGTGGAACATTGGTGGGCTTTGAGCCGCCCGTTTGGCTCAGCCTATGGACGGCTGCCGCTTCTCTCCTGGAGTGGAACTATGTTCGAATATCTGATGCCGATTTTGTTCACCCGGATGCATGAGAATTCGCTGCTCGATCGCGCGTGTCAGGATGCCGTGCGCTGTCAGATTGCCTATGCCGAGCAAAACAGCGTGCCGTGGGGCGTCTCGGAGTCCGCTTTCAGCGCGCTCGACCGCCACAACGTATATCAGTATCGGGCTTTCGGCGTGCCGGCGCTGGCATTGAAGCGCGGGCAGGGAGAGGAATTGGTGATAGCGCCGTATGCGGCCGCGCTCGCTCTCGGCGTTCAGCCGGCCGCCGCCGTAAAAAATTTGCGGAAGCTTGCTACCCTGGCCGACTCGACGTTGCTCGGCGGCTATGGCTACTACGAAGCGATCGATTATTCGCGACGGACCGAACCCGGTGGCGCGGCCGGCATCATGATCCACTGCTACATGGTGCATCACCATGGCATGTCGCTCCTCGCCTACGATAATGCTTTGCATAACAATGTGATCCGGCGGCGCTTCCATTCCGACCCTCGCGTCGCCGCCACTGAGCCGCTCTTGCATGAGCATATCCCCGAACAGATTTTGCCTACGACACGCGAGGTGCATGAAGAGCGGCCCCTGCTCCGCGCGCCGGAGGTCGGCCCGGCAGTTGTCGCGCAAACACCAGACATCTCCTCGCCGCGCATTCACCTCCTCTCCAATGGAAGGTGCTCCGTCACGGTGACGAACTCCGGCGCCGGCGCCTTGCGTTGGCTGGATTTCGACGTGACGCGCTGGCATGCCGATAGGACCTGCGACGTGCCGGGGACGGCTTGTTATATCCGGGATCTGGAAAGCGGAACCATTTGGAGCAACACCCATCAACCGGTGCGGTCCCCCGAGCGCCGTTACACTTGGAGTTTCACGCCGGATAAAGCGGAGTTTCGGCGGAGGAGCGGACCGTGCGAGACCATCACGGAGATTGCCGTCGCCGCCGAAGACGACGCCGAGATCCGCCGCGTGACCTTGGTGAATACCTCGCCCAAACCGTGCCGTTTGGAGTTGACCAGTTACCTCGAGCTCGCGCTCGCGCCGCACCGAACCGATCGCGCGCATCCCGCATTCAACAAGCTCTTCATTGAAACCGAATGGCTGCCGCATTGCGAAGCATTGGTCGCCCGGCGTCGCCTCCGCGCTCTCGACGATCAGCCCATCTGGGCCGCGCACCTTATCGTTGCCGAGCCCTCCAGTCTTGTGGGGAAGCGGCTACACGAATTGGCCGAGCACATCATGGTTGGCGAACGCTCCACTTTTATCGACTCGATCGAGTTTGAAACCGACCGCGCGCAATTCCTGGGCCGGGGGCGGACCCTGGAAAATCCCGAAGCGATTACCCGCAGCCTAACGAACAGTGTTGGCGCCGTCCTCGATCCGATCTTCAGTTTACGCCGGCGCATCATCATTTTGCCTAACGAGAGATTGCAGTTTGCCCTCGTTACCGTGGTGGCGCCGTCGCGCGAAGCGGTGATCGCACTGGCCGAGCGTTACTCGCAGTTTTACACTTGCGGGCGGGCTTTTGAGTCCGCTTGGACGCATTCCCAGCTGGAGATGCGCCGGCTCCATATCCGGCCCGCCGATGCTCAAACCTTTCAGCAACTCGCCACCCTCATTGTCTTTCCGCACGCTCAACTGAGACCGACGCCCGCGCGGCTCGGCCGCCGGTCCGAGGGTCAGCGGGCGCTCTGGCGACTGGGAATTTCCGGCGACCTGCCAATTGTCGTCGTCATGATTGGCCACCTTCGCGACATCGAAGTCGTGCGCGAAAGTTTGACCGCGCACACCTTTTGGAATTTGCGTGGCTTGAAGGTCGATCTCGTGTTCGTGAGTGAGGAATCCCCGAGTTATGACGAACCGTTGACCGCTCACCTGCGTCAGATGACTGAGGCACAGGCTCACTTGACCGGAGTGGACCAGCCCGGGGGAGTTTATCTCCGCTCCGCGACTAAAATCTCGAAGGAAGAGTTGATCGCATTGCAGGCCGCTGCCCGGATTGTCCTGGTCGCAGCTCGCGGCACACTTCGCCAGCAACTTGCGGCGACTATACCTGTTGCTGCGAAGCCGCGCCTGCTCGCGCCCGGCCGGCAATTCCACGAAGAGCCCTCCGCGCCTCTCGCCTTCATGGAGCTAGAATACTTCAACGGCCTCGGCGGATTTACCGAGGACGGAAAAGAATTTGTTATCTATCTGGGACCTGACCGGCAAACGCCGTTGCCCTGGATTAACATCATGGCCAATCCGAAGTTCGGCGCGTTCGTTTCCGAGTCAGGGACTGAATGTGTCTGGGGCCGCAATAGCCAGAACGATCGCCTAACGCCGTGGTTCAACGATCCGATCTCCGATCCTCCCGGAACCGCCATCTACATCCGCGATGATGACCTGGGCGTCGTCTGGTCGCCGACGCCCCAGCCGATTCGGGAAAAGGACGCCTATCGCGCGCGCCATGGGCAGGGTTACACAAGCTTCGAACACAACAGCCACGCGATCGAACAACGTCTGCTCACTTTCGTGCCGGTCAATAACTCTGGCGGCCTGCCGGTGCGCCTGCAGCGGCTGCGCTTGCGCAACAATTCGTCGCGACGGCGGAAGCTGACCGTCACCTCCTACACTGCGCTTGTTCTCGGATCCGATCCCGAGGAAACCGGCATGCACATCGTCACGAAATGGGATTTGCAGAGCCAGAGTCTGTTCGCCCGCAACTCCTACAATCCGGAATTTTGCGAATGCGTGACCTTTGCCACTTCGATTCCTGCGCCTGCTTCGCTGACCGGTGATCGCGCCGCGTTCATCGGGCGCAACCGGTCGCTGCGCAATCCAGCCGCGATGGAGCACGAACGATTGAGCGGTGACATCGGCGCCGGTCTCGACCCGTGCGCCGCGGTGCAGGTCGTGGTCGAGATTGAACCCAAAGCCACCGTTGAGGTGACTTTTCTGCTCGGCCAGGCAGATGACGAAGAAAAGGCGCGCGAACTCGTGACGCGTTTCCGCGACCCAGCCAACGTCGAAGCCGCATTTCAGGAAACCAAACGCTGGTGGGACCGAATCCTGGGCACGATCGAAGTGGAAACACCAGAGCTTTCCACGAACCTTCTGCTCAACCGCTGGCTGCTTTACCAGGTACTGAGCTGCCGACTCTGGGGCCGGTCGGCGCTGTATCAGTCGAGCGGCGCGTATGGATTCCGTGACCAATTGCAAGATGTCATGGCTCTCGTGCATGCCGCGCCTAACCTTGCGCGTAACCACATCTTGCGCGCAGCCGCGCGACAATTTGTTGAAGGCGATGTTCAGCACTGGTGGCACGCCGAGTCAGGCGCTGGTGTCCGGACCCGGATCAGTGACGATCTTCTCTGGCTTCCGTTCGTGACCGCGCATTACGTGCACACTACCGGCGACGCCGCGATTCTGGATCAGACGGTTCCGTTCCTCGAAGCCAAACCGCTGGAGGAGCAACAGACCGAGAGCCTTTCCATTCCAGTCGTTTCCCACACGGAAGGTTCACTGCTCGAACATTGCCGGCGCGCCATCACGCGCTCCGCCAACGCCGGCCCGCATGGATTGCCGCTGATCGGAACTGGCGATTGGAACGACGGCCTTAACCGCGTTGGGCTGGGCGGTAAAGGCGAGAGCGTTTGGCTCGCCTGGTTTGAGATATGTGCGCTGAAAGATTTCGCTGAGCTGCTCACCCTGCGCGAGCTAAGCGAGGAAGCCCAAGCCTGCCGCACCCGCGCCGCCGAGCTCGCAAAGACCATTGAGGCGCAGGCTTGGGACGGAGAGTGGTATCGCCGCGCATACTTTGACGATGGCACCCCTCTCGGATCCAGCGAATGTAGCGAAGCCCGAATTGATTCGATTCCGCAAAGCTGGGCCGCGATCTCCGGCGAAGGCAACCTTGATCGCGTAGAAATCGCGCTGCGATCACTCGAAGAAAATCTGGTTCGTGAGGCCGACAAGATGATCTTGCTCTTCACTCCGCCGTTTGACAAAACCGCCGCCGACATCGGCTACATCAAGGGTTACCCACCCGGTGTGCGGGAAAACGGCGGTCAATACACGCATGCGGCCACCTGGGTTCCCATGGCTTTCGCCCGCGTCGGCGATGGCGATAAGGCGGTGCGACTTTTGCGAATGCTGAATCCTATCGAGCACGCGCGAGATGACGAGGATCGCGAGCGATACAAGGTCGAGCCATATGTCATGGCTGGCGATGTTTACTCGTTAGCCGGCCATGTCGGACGCGGCGGTTGGACTTGGTACACGGGCGCGGCGGCTTGGACCTATCGCGTCTGGCTCGAAGAAATTCTGGGATTCCGACGCCGCGGCGACACTCTCACGATCGACCCGGTCATTCCGAAAGATTGGCCTGACTTCCGTCTAAAATATCGTTTCCAAGACACCATCTATCGCATCACAGTGGAGAATCCTGACCACTGTTCCAGAGGCGTCACCTTTGTGGAATTAGACGGAGTCGTGGCTGCCGACAAAATCGTGACCTTGCGTGACGACGCGCTGCTCCACGAAGTGCGTGTTGTCCTGGGAACTAAACCGCCGGCGTGAGGATTATCCGCTGGCGCGGCGGCGCTCCCAGGCGTTTTATCCACGGTCGCGCACCGCGCGACCTTTCGCGGTGGTCCAAATTTGAGCGACGGCGGCCGCTGCGAGCGCTTGCTCTCCTCAACCTTGTTAGTGCTTTGCCGCCTCCATTAGAAAAACAGTATGAGTCGATGGTGAAGGTCGCAGCGCCGCAGCGTCCGTCACCACAATCGTCGTTCCCGGAGAGACGATGTCGTAAACCTTCTCCGCGAACGCCCGCGGGATGCTAACGCGCCGAGCAATATCGTTGAGGGAGGTGGTTCCTTCCGTTCGAATCGCCATCCAGCGATGAGCGGGACGCTCCGGTAAGATCACACTCGGCTTGTCGGCAACGCCTTCCAGCATGGTGAATGCGTGCCCGCCGAGCCGCTGCCGGGGATTGTCGATCTTGAACGCGGCGCGACCGATCGGCACTCCGTTGCGATAGACGTAAACCGTCTTATCTGCGCCGCTCGCCAGTATCGTGACCGGCCCTTCTGCGCTTCGGTCCGGATTCCATTCGAACTCTCCCGCAAGCGGGCGCGAAATATCCATGTTTGCGTCGCCCGAGCTCAAAAAAATCCCCGGATTCAACCCAATGGTCGGCTCAGTCCGTTTCTCGCCGGTAACGATGACGGTCGTGCCTCGCGTGGTGACCGAGTAAAGCTTTTTCGCAAATTCTCGCGGCAGCCGGATACAACCGTGACTGGCCGGATAACCGGGCAGATCTCCACCGTGCATGGCCACGCCCGTCCAGGTAAGCCGCTGCATGAATGGCATCGGGGCGTGATGATATTTGTTTGAGAAATGTATGACCTCTTTTTCCAGAATGGTGAACACACCGCTCGGCGTGCTGCGTCCTTTGGTTCCACTGCTGATGCTTGAGTAGGCGATGCGAATACCGTTGCGATAGGCGCTCAGCGTTTGATCGGGCAAACTAATAATCAGAACCAAAGGCCCCCTTGGCGCGAGTTCCGGCTCCCAAAAAAATCTTCCCGGCGGCAACGCGCCAACATGCCGATCGGCGGCAAGGTTCACTGCTGTGAATGTCGCCAGGAAAATTAAGCCGGCCAGCCTAACGATTCGCGAGAAGCGCCTGATCATAATATTTCTCGCACTCGGCTTCGCGTCCGGCCACGATGCGTTGCCCTTGCAAACGACCGAACTCGGATGTGATCACCGTGAACCGGTTTTCTGTCGGGCCGTCGTCGCAAAAGAGAACGACCCAATCGCGCGTCTTATCCAGTTCATGTGCGCGCGCAGTGTTTGAAAACAGCGCCGTGTAATGGCGCCCGTCTCGGGTGGTGTGCAGAATCGGCAGCCACGATTCGCCTTCCGGGTTAAAGCGACGTGGTGCGATTTGCGCCAGCTTGCCGGCAGCTGCTTTGTCGCGATACTCAAGATCGACATCGAGCAGCTCGGAGACCGGAGGAACGCGTGGCGGAGGCGACACGGTTGTCCTTCGGCGAATGCGACCAAGACGTTGGGCCAGCGAATCGCGAATGCCGGACAGCCGTTTCGCGCCGATGCCGGGATATTTCTGGACCCGGCCATCGTGCGCCGCGGTTTCGAGCTCTTCGAGCGTTTCGATGCCGAGATCGTCGTGAAAGCGTCGCGCGAATTTTCCTCCGATACCCGGCACAGAGGCAAGGACGGCGATGGCCTCGCTTTCGCCGCGGAGACGATCCAGCATGGCGAGTCGGCCATGAAGCAGAATGTCGCGAATCGAGCGCGCAATGTTTGGCCCCACGCCGGAAATTTCTTCGAGTCCTTCAATTCCCTCGCGCTTGAAAATGTCAGCCACAGAATGGGGCAAACGCCGCAGTGCATTGGCCGCGTTGCGATATGCCTGAACACGAAACCGGTTCGCGCCCTGCCTGGTGAAAATATTCGCCACCTCATCGAACCGCCCGGCGATGTCGATGTTCGGACTCGTGTTCGCGTTTCGAATAATTCGCAATGAGCCTGGATGAGTTTCTTGTCTGAAATCAGAGCTTAGCTTCATGCCGTGTTTATTGGCTCGGTCGAGTCGGCTGTCGATTCACTGTTATTTGCATCGTTAGATTGTCGGCACCAGCGAATGCGCGAAAAAGGATGCGAACGCGTTATGAGCCCAGGGCGAAGCGCTCATATTTTTGGAACACGTTGCGTTCTGGCCGGCACGACAAGCACGGGGCATTCGGCATGTTGCACGACCCGCTCGGCTATGCTCCCTATCAAAGCATGCTGAACGCCGCTGCGACCATGGGTCGAAATTGCGATAAGATCTATGTCACGTTTTCGACTGCGCGCGCAGATATGATCGACGGGCGAACCGATCGAAACTTCGGTCTCGCAGCTTACGTTGACTGGGATGTGAATACTTCTGAATTCCTTCATCTGGTTTTCAACTGCTATCTCATCAGCCTTCAAAACTACTGCGAGAGCGCCTGACACGCGGTTTTGCGCGACAAACTCGGTGTTCAGGTCGATTGAATGAAGCAAACGCACGGCGGCGTTAAATTTTTTGGCGAGAAACACGCCGTAATTCACAGCTGCTACGGAGCAATCCGAGAAATCGACCGGGATAAGGATATTGTGCAACGTGAGACGCATCCGTCGCGCAAGTCCGAGCACTCCCTTGAAACGCTGCCCGCGCGGAATTAGCACCGGACAGGGCGCATGCTGGACTACACGTTGGGCGGTACTGCCGAGCAAAACTTTTTTCAATCCGCTGTACCCGCGCGATCCCAAAATAATGAGGTCAGCGTCAATTTCGCGAGCGAGCTTGCAGATTTCCTCAAATGGCCGGCCTGAAAAAATATGACACTGCTCCGGCGCAAATTTCACTCGGTGCTTGCGTTCGATGTCCGTGATTCGGTCCTGGAGGTAGGAAATGCCGTCCTGGTAATTACCCATTATGTTGCCGGCACGTTCGATGGCCATCGCTTCATGGTGAGACCGGATGTGAACCGGATGTACAACAGCGCCGAATTGCTCGGCCACCACAATTGCGTAATCCAGCACTCGAAAAGATTCCGACGAGAAATCGATTGGCACCACGATGGTGCTGATTTGGATCGTGGACGTTGAATTGCCGGCCGAACCCGTGGCAGCGACATCCTTCTCGCCTGTGGTTCGGTTTTCGATCATCGTATCTGTCATCAGGGCACATTAAGTCGGGAAAAAGTTTTCAGGCTCATCATTGCTTGCTAAACAGGACGCATTTTTTGCGGCTGCTGAACGATCGAAGCCTCTAGCGGTGGCGGTGCGCCTTTTCGATGACGTAATCGAAGGGGAAAGCAAACCCAGGCGGCGTTTCAGCGCCACGTCGATAACTCAGTTTCCAAAACGATCAACCTGCCGGAGGACGCCACGCCTAACGACATCGCATGTGTTTACCGGCGGGCATGGGAGCTTGGCCTAAAAGGGATCACCATCTACCGCTACGGCAGCAAGTCGCAGCAGGTGCTCGAACTAGGCGTCGGCGAAGAACCGCAGCATTATGATTACGCCAGCCGCTGTGACCCGGGCGAATGCTGCGTGTAGAACCCGGAGTGGCACTTCCGTGCCGTCCGGTTGGCGCCGCGCGCAGACCTGCCAGATCACGCCGGCAGCAAGACAGACAGTGTCACTTCGCTGTCCACGGTTTGTTGAAAAACGCTTTCAACAACCGCTCCGATTTTCGATCCATCTCGATCTACGATCCAGCATTGCTGGCGTTGCTCGAACGGGCCGCGCGCCATGATCTTGAGCAACACGCCGCCTTCCTCGGTAACGGGGTTGTCGAGCACTTCGGTGCAGATCGCCTCGGTCTGTACCAAAGCTGGTAAGCAACGTCAGCTTGTCGTCGATTTGTGGTTTTTTCATATAAATGCGGGGTTGCCTAACTGGCCTTGACGTCAGGGAAGGAGTTTATCCTTCCGCAAAGGAGATGCCGCCTTGTGAATCTTTACTTGCCCGCGCAGCCGCCGCGCGTAGTCCTGCAACTGCCGTCGTGCGGCCTTAAAGGCATCGCGGATCGCAACGTAGACATCCTTGTGTTGTGGATTTGCTTCAAGATGCTTCTCCCATTCCTGCTCGTCGCTGCGTTGCATCGCCCCGCGTAAACTCGGCTCGTTGCGGACGACGATTTCGCCCCGTGGCACGCCCAGCTCAACACGGACGTGGACCTGTCCTCCCGCCATGTGATGGCGGTGCGGGACCTCGATGATCACGCGGCAACTTGTGATGCGCTTGTAAAACTCGTCGAGTTTTTCGGCTTCTTCCTGGACTCGCGCCGCTACCGCGTCGGACGGCGACATGTTACGAAATGTGATTTGTACTGGCAGAATCATATTGTGTCTCCTTCTTCTTCGCCGGCTCCTTCACCAGCAAGGTCGGGCTTGCTATTGCGTGAATCCCATGGAAGCCAACGTTCGAGCATCGATTCCCCCTGTCGTGGGCAGGCCATGGTCGTATTGGTATTTTTCGATCGCCTCCTGAGTAGCCGGTCCTAATACGCCGTCGATCGCGCCCTGGTAATAACCAAGCTGTTGCAAAATACCTTGCACATCGGCAACTACTTGGTCCGGAGGTAAACCGTTGTAGCCGTAGATCGGACCATCGTAGGCATAATATGAATAGTAGGGATCGTACCCCCGCGCGGGGAACCACCAACCATCTTCCCAGCCCCAGTAGCCGCCATCGAAAAACACAATCGCTGCACAATGGTGTCGCCACCAGTCATGGTCATGATGATGACTCCTATGCTCGCGGTGTTCTTCATTGGCTTGGGCAGAGTTGTCACGTTTGCCCGCCCAATTGCGCAATTTAGCCGTCGTCTGGGAATCGAGTCTGCTTTTGCCTGTCCGATTACTGTGCGACCAGCCGCCCAGATGTTGAGTAGGCTGTTTGCCCATTGTGACGTTCGGTCGCGCGGATTTCCCTGTTGCAGGTGGCCGAGCAATTCCGGCTCTTGGAAAGGTACCGTGAGGCCTCCCGGCGAAGTGTTCCGCACCTACTCCTGGAGAACGCGGCGCCGTTGCTGTATAGACGCGTCCTCCCCCACCTGCATGTGCAGCGCCTGCACTCCCGGCATATCCGCCCCCATGCCCGCCGCCCCCGCCCCCATGACCAGCGCCGAAAGCAGAATTAATGATAAAGAAAACGACTGTCGCAGCAGTGCTTGCGATTAGTGATTTTTTCATGGAACTAAATTGAGCCATCGCCATTAGCATCGCTCGGCATCTCTTGCTAAAGGCGAACCTTTTCTTGCGAAGCATCTTTGCACCGTGAAGGCTTTGAAGCCAGCGCTGCAATGATTTTCATTCTGTCGTTCCGGCGCCGGCTGACTTGTCGGTATCGACATCCAGCTCCTGATCCAGGTAGGGCGATTGCAGCACGACTGGGGGCAGCTTTTCGCCATGCGCATGCATGGATAACATTTTTTGCCGGGCCGCCTGAAGACGTTTCATCATCACTTCGCTAATGCGCTTGTGTAGTTCGAAGCCTAACGAGTGATCCTGTTCACAATATTCGCGGAGGATTGTTCCCGCAAAATAAATCACCTTGGTCGGCTCAATCGCCCGCGCCGTGAAATGCCACCGGTACGGCGGCAGCATCCATGACCAGCCCAGCAAATCTCCTGGGCCGATTGTTTGGATCACCACCGGCTCGCCATATTCCTTGCCGGATTCGAGAACGACCTTGCCCTTCTCGATCAGATAAAAAAGCTGCGCCTTCTCGCCTTCGCGAAAGATCACTTCGCCAGCTTTGAACCGCGCCGGTAGTGCACAATCGGCCAGCAGCGCCAGTTGCGTGCGATTCAATCCGCGCAGAAACGGATGTTCCCTTAGACGCTTCGCCATCGGGTCGGTTGCCGCCATTTAGCCTCTCCTTTCTCTTTCATCGAGCGACTCTTCGACGATCAGCGCCTCATCGTCGTTCATGCCGCCAGGAAATTCGACGGCAATGCGCCGGCTTATGTCGATCGGTGGAGGCAGAGGTTTGCCAATACGCCGACTTTTCGGAGACCGCCGGCGATTCTTTTTTCCAGATGACTTGGTTTTTATCGGGCTCATGTAGATTTGTCGTGTGGAGGCGACACGTGACTGTGAATTTTGTGTTCGTGCGATTCGTGGATCACATGGACTTCGTGCGCGCCCCATTCAATACACGCAACTGCTGCCATGATTAGCGCGATGACGAAGAACACTTCGTGCAAAGTGATTCCAAGCGCATGGCAATGGCGAACAGAATCGCTGCTTTCCCGGCGTGAGGATGATTTAGAGGATTGATGAGTTTCATAATCTGCCCTTCTTGGAAACAATGTGACGAATCGCGGTGACGACTGCTACGCATCCCTTGCTTTCTTATGGGCAAATGTCGCTTTGCCTGAAAACGCCGTTTCGGCTCGCGAACCGATGCCAGCGTAATCGGACCGGGATGCTTGATTCCGCCAGTGTCGCAGAACGGCGTAGGCGCCGAACATCCCGCCGAGATGAGCAAAATGGGCAACGCCGGCAACCAAAGCATCACGTGAAAACAGTTGAAGACCGAAAACCACAAAATTGGCGACGATCAACAATCTGGTTATCGGGGCCATGATTAAGAGGATCAACCGGTCTTGAGCTGAAGCTTCGGTTCTTCCAATTCGTGAATCACAATTGCCAGCTCATCGGCGCTGATCGGCTTCGCCAGGCAGGCCGCCACATTCTGGGAGTAGGCGAGCATGGAGGCGTGATACGCATTGGTTGACATCGTAACCACGATCGGCAGGCTTGGCCGGCACGTATGGAGCGCACTTAGCAGCGTCATTCCGTGACAACCCTCAGCGAAATCGATCACTGCCAGGTCGAGCTCGCTTCCGCGCCGACAAAGGATCTGGATCGCGTCGGTGATGGTTTGCGCGCGCAACACGGTTGTGCCGCCGCCTGTCGCGTGGTTGAGATGCTCCAGCAGCTCACCATCGCGGGTCAGCAACAAGATAAGGCGCGCATTCATCACCCTGCAATTTGTTCATCAACAAGCACCGTTCAGTTGCGATCCCGCAGCATTTTTTCCCCGCTCTCGCGCGCGCAATTGGCGCAACAATAGATCCGCGCCCCGCTCTCCACGCCGTGACCGATGATCCGGCAGCCGCAATGAGCGCATTGCGGCGCCATCATGTTGATCGCGCACTCGAAACTGTCGAAGACGTGCGTTTCGGCTCCGCGTTTGATTTCGAACGTCTTGTCGTAGTCGTTTCCACAATGTTCGCATTTGGCCATGTGCTTTCTCCGGTTGATATTTTAGATTGGTTGAAGGGATCGAAAATGTTCCGGCAGTTTCGAGATCTCGGTTTTCACCAGATCGGATTCGACGTGCTCGACGATTCGCTCCCGAATTTCGGGCGGCAGAAGATCGACAATCTTCGAGTAAATGGATTCGGGCGCGGCGAACGACCAGCCTTCGCCTCGGTTGCACCCGACGATCTTCGCGATCTCCGTCGCGAGGTCGTGGAACGCGCGTCGTTCCATTTCCGCTTCCATTTGCGGCCAGGCGCTCATCGGCGTGCGATGCCGCATCGTTGCCGCGTTCATCACGTCCGGCACGTCGAAGGCATGCACTAATCTCAAGCGCGCCCCGCGCGTGGGTGTTTCCGTCACGCGGTAGGCGCGCAGGCTCCCGCGATCGGCCACGATAATCAGCGATGTTGTTGTCATAGGTAATCGGAAAGATCGACGTTGCGTTGGCTCTCGGCCCAGATCTCGCGCAGATGTGGCGGAAAAATCGCGCGTAATTTTTCCAGCTCGCCGGGCGAAAGATTCGCCGCCAGGACTTTCAGCACCGCATGGGTGAGGCGCATCGGGTTCACATTCTGATCGGCGGCGAAGTTCGCTTTGACTGCATCATAGAACTCCTGAGCAGTCTTGATCTTCACCGGCGTCGATGCCGGTTTCCATTCGTCATAATAGAATCCGCGCACCAGCATCGGCAGTTGCGCGCCGAAATGCGCCGCTTCCGGCACGGGCAGCCGATCGCGGAACGCATGCAGCACCGCGCGCAAACCATGATATGCCTTTTGGGGGTCGTTCCAATGCAATGCATCGCTGATCTGTTTGATCCACAGATTGGTTTTTTGCAGCGTTGTCTCGAAAACTTCCGGTTGATGTGATCTCATAATTTTTTCTCCTGCCGACGGATTGCGTCCGCGTTGTCAACGGACGCAAACCGCGGCAAAGGTGTTCAGGCGGCGGCCATTTGCAGTGCCGGTTGTTGCATCGGCTGCGCCAACGGGAGCTGGCGATGAGTGCAGATGCCTCTCATTGTGCTCTCGACATCATCGGCCGATAGCTCCGCCTTTGCGCCGCCTTGGGCTTTCACGGCCACATCGTTCATCGACAAAATGCCGGACAGCTTTCCGGTCTCGGCACTCATGATCGGCAAACGACGCACCTGTTTTTCGCGCATAATCTTGAGCGCCTCGTGAATGTCCGTGTCCGGCGAACAGCCGTACACTTTTCCCGAAGTTACTTCCTTTACGCGAATGACCGCCGGGTCGCGATGTTTGGTCGCCGCCGCCATGCAAATATCGCGGTCGGTGATCATGCCGACCACTTTTCCGCCATCGGCGACGACCGGCAGAATGCCGCAATCGCCTCTCCACATCTGCATCGCTGCCTCGGTCAGGTTCGTTTCCGGCCGGCAGGTCCGCACATCTCGAGTCATTATATCTTGTACTTTCATAGTTTTGTTTAGGTTGTGAGAACATGGAACCGCGCGGCGCAGGTGTGCGCTCGGCGAATTTTGCGAACAATTGGGCAGTTCTTGCCGTGAACAACAAGGATCACCGGGCGGTGTAGCCGCCATCGATCACCAGCTCGCTGCCGGTGACGAATTTGGATTCGTCCGAAGCTAGATAGAGAATGCCGTAAGCGATGTCGTTTGGTTCGCCGATGTGTCCGAGCGGATGCAGCGCGGCGATTTCTTTCCGAAAATCTTCCATCGTTTGACCCGATTCTTGGCCGACCCCTTCGACCATCGGCGTCCAGATGTAACCGGGATGCACGGAGTTCACCCGGATCTTGTCTTTGGCATAAAGCAGGGCGTCCGTTTTCGTCATCAATCTGACTGCGCCTTTGGAAGCGTGATATGGCGGAACATCTGGCGCGCCGATCAAACCATAGATCGACGAAAGATTAATGATGCTGCCGCCGCCAGTTTCGCGCAGAAACGGAATCGCGTGCTTGGTGCAAAAGAACACGCCTTTCACATTCACGCTTTGAACCGTGTCCCATTCTTCTTCGGTGATTTCATGCGTCGGTTTGCTCGTCCCCGCGATGCCGGCGTTGTTGACCAAAATGTCGATCCGGCCGAAGCGCTCATGGATCTTTTCAAAGACGTTTCGCACTTCTTTCTCGCGAGCGACATCCAGATGCCAATAACCGGCTTCATCGCCGTCATCTTTAATTCGTTGGGCGAGATCTTTTCCTTCTTTGTCGCGTAGATCCGTGATTGCAACCTTCGCCCCTTCTTTTGCCAGTAGAATTGCAGTCGCGCGGCCAATGCCGAGCGCCGCTCCAGTAACAATCGCGACCTTTCCTTTTACTCGCTTCATGGTGATTACCCCATCTCGGATTCCATGGATCGGCCGGGCGTTTCCTTTTCTTCGGGAATTTCAGTCAACGTCGCTTCGGTCAGCAACAGGATGCTGGCCACCGAAACCGCATTCTCCAGCGCGACACGCACGACTTTGGTCGGGTCGATGATGCCGGCCTCGACCAGATCGACATAGACACCGCGTGCGGCGTCGAACCCATAGTTGCCGGTGCCGCCGCGCATCTTATCAACCACGACGCCGTCGTCAGCCGCGGAATTGATCGCGATCTGGCGCGCGGGGGATTCCAGTGCGCGTTTGAAAATCAACAAACCGGTTCGCTCATCGCCTTCCCACTTTTTGATTTCCACATCGATAGCGTCCATGGCACGCAACAGCACCAGACCGCCGCCGGGCACGATTCCTTCGGCGACGGCCGCTTTTGTCGCACTGATGGCGTCGTCGAATGCTTCCTTCCGGCTTTTCATTTCCGCTTCGGACGGCGCACCGACATGTACGACGGCGACGCCTCCGGCCAATTTTGCCAGCCGCTCCTCCAATTTTTCGCGATCGTAATCGGATGTCGTTTCCTTGATCTGTCGGCGCAATTCATTGCAGCGTCCTTCGACATCCTCTTTTTTCCCGCGACCGCCGACGATTGTGGTGTTGTCCTTGTCCACGACCACGCGCTTGGCGCCGCCGAGTTGTTCGATGTCGATCTTGTCCAGTTTGAGTCCCAGTTCCTCGGAAACAACCTGGCCAGCGGTCAGAATCGCCATGTCCTGTAACATCGCTTTGCGGCGATCGCCGAATCCCGGCGCCTTGACCGCGATGCAGGAAAGCACGCCGCGCAATTTATTTACTACAAGCGTGGCGAGCGGCTCCGCTTCGAAATCTTCCGCAACCAGCAACAATGAGCGTCCACTCTTCGCCACTTTCTCAAGAAGGGGCAGCAAATCGGTCATGTGCGCAATTTTTTTGTCGGTCAATAAAATCAGTGTGTCATCGAGGATCGCTTCCATCTTCTCCGGATTGGTGATGAAGTAGGGCGAGAGATAACCGCGATCGAACTGCATTCCTTCGACAACTTCCAAGCTCGTTTCGGTGGTCCGCGCTTCCTCGACCGTGATAGCGCCTTCAGGTCCGACTTTCTCCATTGCATCCGCGACGAGCTTACCGATCGTCTCGTCGTTATGCGCGGAGATGGCCGCGACCTGTTCCTTTTCTTTCCGGCTCGCGACTGGACGCGAAATTTTCTTGATCGCATCGACGGCGACAGCAAGGCCGTGATCGAGTCCGCGCTTGATATCCACCGCGCTCGCGCCCGCCGTCACATTACGAACGCCTTCGGCAAAAATCGCATGCGCCAGAATTGTCGATGTGCTCGTGCCATCGCCGACGGCTTCGCCCGTTTTTTCCGCGGCCTCGCGAATCATTTGGGCACCGAGGTTCTCCTCCGGATCTTCGAGGTCGAATTCCTTAGCAATGGTCACGCCATCATTGCAGACGAGCGGCTTCCCCCATTTTTTCTCGATGAGAACGGATTTGGATTTTGGCCCCAGCGTAATGCGGATGGCATCGGCCAGGGCCGTCGCACCGCGCAGGATTTTCTCGCGCGCTTCCGAACGAAAATGAACTTGTTTATGTGACATAGGTTTAATCTTGAGGTTGCTTGTTGGTGGCCCAGCGTCGGGGCACAACCAGCACCGGGCACTCGGCATGGCGCACGACGCGTTCGGCCACGCTCCCAATGAGGACGTGACTCAATCCCGAACGGCCATGCGTCGAAATGATAATAAGATCGACATATTCGCGACGCGCGTACTCGCAGATCCTTTCCGGTGGCGACCCTTGCACAACTTGAACTGAAACGCGGGCACCTGCTTTTTCAGACATCGCACGCATCTGTTTGACGACGGCTTTGCGCGTCTCCTCAGTAATTGCCGCTCCAGGCAAAAAGGTCTGCCGATCACCGAACGGATAGACGGGCGGTTTCAAAACATGAAGCACCGATATTTTTGCGCGTAGGTCGCGTGCCAATGCCGTTGCCAAATCGAATGCCGTTTCGGAAAAGGCCGAGAAATCGGTGGGCACCAGAATTTTTCCGAGCCGAAACGCGGCACGATCCTTCCGGCCATTCTCTCCGTTCGCGCCGGCGTACGTCTTGCGCACGACCAGAACAAGACAGGGCGAGAACTGCGCGACCCGCTCGGCGGTGCTGCCGAGAAACGCCCGCTTGTAACCGGTGTAACCATGAGTGGCGATGATGATCAGATCAGCGTTGAGGTGTCGCGCTGTCTGGCAAATTTGTTCGTGCGCAGAACCTTCCAGCGGTGCGCGCACGGTGATTTCGCCGAACCTGGCAAAGCTCAACGCGACGGCGTCCAATTCTTTTCTGACGTGCGCATTCCACTCGATGCGCGAAGCGGCCGGCCACATCAGAACGGTGGGCGGAAGATACTGGGTCGTATCGATGACATGAATGAGATGCACTTCGGCACCGAACCGGCGCGAGATGGCAAGGGCGTAAGGAATGGCCTTTAGAGAGCCGCGCGAGAAATCGGTCGGAACGATGATCCTCGTGATCGCTCGCATGCGCGATTTACGTCGTCGGAACTTCAAGCGAGGCTGGCGTAATCCGGCGGTTTTCATGGGAAAAGATTCGCGCATCGCGAAACGCGACGCTTCGCATCGTTTGCTAAACACTCGCCATTTTTTGGCGGGTAACGCACGCGTCCCGCGTGCTGGATTCGGCGTCGCGCCGAATCGAACTTTTCTCGGCTACCTGCGTACGCGACGTTAGAGGCGCAAACCCGAACGCCAGAGACCTTCGTCAGCACGTGCGACGCGGCGCTACCCAGAGCCGTTGCTCGTTCTGCTCAGGGAAATACATGCCTCCGCGCGAGAGCTCCGCCTGGAGAGCAAGATTTGATTGGCCTTTGGCAAATGCTGCGAAGCGGAAAGCGTCGCGATCTTTAAAAAGTAAGCAATGAATTTGCTCTCCGTTGGCAATGCGGGCTGGGCCGTGACTCTCAGAGCCGCAATCCTCTTGTGGCTGGCTCTCGGCGTCGCCAGCTGCGGAACGATTGACACCAGAATGCCGGGAAAGCTTACGACGCCGGAGAAGATGGCATGGTCAACGTACCCAATTGCCACCGCGAAAGGACTGGGCACATGCGTGATCGTCAACCGCAGGGACTCGAGCGCGCCGGGCGGCATCGCGCCGATGCTCGTGACTTGCGCTCACGTTCTCGCGGCCGCGCCGCGCGGTCCCTATTTTCTTGTTCTGCGATTGCCGGCGCCGGGTGCGAATCCGGGCATAGTGATGTTGAGCATCGACATCCCGCCGGAGTGCAAACATCCCTACATCAAACATCCGCTGCAGGACATCGCGGCCATGCAAATCGACATTCCACCGGACGTCGCCCGCATTGTGAGGGCGGGATCGTTTATCTCGGAAAATGCGCTGACACAACAACGCTCACCGCGTGTGGGCGACGCGATTTTTGTGCTCGGTTTCCCCAAAGTGTTTCCGGGAACCGAGGGGGCGTTCCCAGTTTTTCGCAGTGGAACAATCGCGTCCTATTCGCCCGGCTCGCAAGCAGACAAGGAAAAGTATCTCGTTCACACGAACGTCTTTTCAGGCGATAGCGGCGCGCCGGTGTTTGCCGCCCACGGACACGGTGCGCCGCAGCTATTGGGCCTGGTCAGCGAACGGATCGGACCAAAAACCGGCGCGGTGCCGCTGGCCGTCGCTGTCGATGTCAGCGTCATTCGCGAGACGCTCGCGCTCATTCCCCGTAGCTCGATTGGTGCTGGTCCGTCGACGCCGTCGGCGCTTGCATCCGCTGGCGCGTCTGTTCCCAAGATAAAACTGCTCGGTCCACCGGACCTGTTGCAGAAAATGTTGCGTGGCCGGGCTACGAAACGGTGATTGTCGATCTAACTGATTTGTGATGAAGCTCACATTCGTTGGCACGCGTGGCCAGATTCAATCGCGTTCGCGGCGGCATCATCGGCATTCGGCTCTGCTCATTTGCCATCGTTGCCGGCGCGTTTTGATCGATTGCGGACCCGACTGGCTCGGCCGTTTCCAGCGACACCTGCCGGACGCAATCGTGCTGACACACGCGCACCCCGATCATGCCGGCGCTGTGAGCGCTAATCGCCGGGCGGGTCGATCCGACGCCCGGCGATCAATCACACGAACCGCTATTGCACTTTTACGTCAACAACGTGCGGCTTGGCCGTCGGACCCTTCGGCAGGTGCACCTTGAGCACGCCATCCTTGAATTCCGCCGCGATTCTTTTCGCGTCGGCGTCCTCGGGCAGGGTGAAGGTGCGGAGGAATTTGCCATAGGACCGTTCGATCCGATGGAATTTCTTGTTCTTCTCCTCCTTCTCGCTCTTCCGTTCGCCGGAGATGGAAAGGACGCCTTCTTCGACCGTCACTTTCACTTCCTCTTTTTTCATTTCCGGCAGGTCCGCCTTGACCAGGTATTCCTTGTCATCTTCGGTGATGTCCACTTCCGGAGACCACTCGGGCAACGTGATGTCGCCATTGGTCCTCAGGCGGTTTGGAAACCTTCCGAAGAAGCTGCTTAACCGGTTCTGAACTTCATCGAGTTCACGAAACGGGTTCCACAGTTCCAGTGTATTCATGATTTGATTTTCCTTTCTGTGGGCAAACCAAACACGAGCCATTCGGGACACGCTCGGCGATCTTTGCTAAACAATGTGCGTTTTTTGGCGTGTGATGAAATCGCCCAGCGATGATCTCGCCCTTTACGCGTGCGTTTCGCGAAATTTATTCGTCTTGCGGCGCTCGGGAAAAGGACTGGCAATCGGCAGCCGATATCGTCGAGCGAATCGCTGTGGTCGCGACTGAAGACGTCGTGTTTTCGCGTTTGGATTTCTTGTCCGCTTGCTCGCCCGTGCCCGAGTCAGACGCGTCATTCTGATTTTTGGATGAGATGGAGCAATGAGGACCGAACAGGGCGCATGTCGCACCACCTGCTCTGCCGTACTCCCGATCAATATGTGTTTGAATCCAGTCCAACCGTGGGTCGCTGAGATGATAAGATCGACCTGGTGATCCTGTGCGAACTCACAAATCTTCCACACCGATGGCCCGATCTCGATCGCAGTCTCAAACTTCACACTACCAAATTTTGCCGTGCGGATGAACTTTTGCATTTGCGCCTCGGCACTTTCGCGCGCGGCGTCCTGCAACGCGGCAAGATCATACATGGCATAGCCGTCGGCCGTGTAGGCGTACCCCAGATCGAGAGCGTGAAGAACGATGATCCGGGCGGCGACGCGCTCGGCGAGGGCGATCGCATATTTCAGACCGGCGAACGAGCAACTGGAAAAGTCCACCGGCACCAGAATCGTATTAATGGCCAAAGCCGATTTCCTGCTTGAACGGGAGATGCTTTCCCGTGAAACGAAAACCGGACATGGTGAATGCTGCACGAGCCGCTCGGCGGTGCTACCCAGAAAAACGTGTTTTAATCCCGTGCGGCCATGGGTAGGCGTCACGATCAAGTCCGCCGGAATTCGTTTAGTCATCGTGCAAATTTCGGTGAACACGGGAGCGCCGAGCACCGCGTCGCATCTGCCTGTTAATCCATTTTCTCTGGCCAGCGCCTTGAGCCGTTCCGCGGCGCTTTTGCGCAACTCCTCACTGGTTTCAAGCGGAGCTACGACAACTGGGGCGCCTTGGTTATAAAACATTGCCGGGTAAAACGGTTCCTGAATATTCAGGAGATGAACCGTGGATTGGAAGCGCTGGGCCAAACTCTTTGCTGTGGCGATGGCTCGGATCGACATTTCTGAAAAATCGATTGGAACCAGGATATTCTTAATATTTAGTTTCTTCATACGTGGCAAAGTTATGTCCCGCAGCTGGGAATGCTCGCCGCCGTTTGCTAAAAAGTAACCTTTTCTTGCGCAGTGCTGCGCTTCGAGAGGGCGTGACTGATCGCCTCCGCAATTTTGCCTTCGATGTGCTGCCGCGACTCACGCTCGTCGTCGATGTAATTGAACTTTGCGACAGCGATTGGCCCAGATTCTTCCTGCCCGTTCTTGAGCTGGACCGCTAATATAAGAAACCAATATTTTTTGGCGAAAGTCGGATCATGCAGAAACCACGCCAAACTATACGACTTGATCTCTCTTAGAGGAATTACCGTTCTCTCTTCAAGGAAACGCATCACGAGCGCCTTCCGAGTAATTTCAAGGTCCTGGAACTTGAACAGAACCGGCTCGGAGGTCTTCGCGGCGATGAAGCTCGTTGAAGCCGCTGATGAATTTGCCGTTGCGCTGTCCATAGATCTTCTCTTTCTTCATAAATAAGAGGCTTTTTGTTCCTGGAGCGCTCGCCGGATTTTGCGAAAGATCGAGCAATTCTAGCGCATCTTCTGGGGCGTTATGCCACCACGCTGCTTACCCGCGATGAACTTTGTTCCAGATGATTGCGCCGACAAAACCGAAGAGGTAGCCGGTGATGAACGTTATGATGATAAGCGTCCCGCGGCCGCAAGGTCGAATGGTTTAACGATATAAACAGGCTGGATCATTACGCTGCCTGCAGTTCGAGCGCGGGCTGAACCAGCGCGCGAACCATTATCTCCAGCTCGACCGAGTTGATCGGTTTGGTTAGACAAGCCGAAACGCCATTTTCGTAGGCCACAGCGGCCGTGTGTTCGCGATCGACCGATGTGATGGCAATAATCGGCAAGTGCCTACGCAGCAGGTTGAGTGCACTCAATAACGTCATCCCGCGGCAGCCATTGTCGAAATCAATTATGACCAAGTCCAGATTGGCACCATGGAGACAAACGATTTCGATTGCCTCGGCGACGTTCCGAGCGACCACGAGACGCGCGCCACTTTCACTAACCGTTTCGATGGATTGTTCCTCTAATTCAGAGTCGTGGGTCAGTAACAGAACCAGCTTTGATTTCATGGGGTTTCTCCTGGATAAGTTTGCTAGGCAGCGATGGCTGCACCATTCGCCGGGAGTTTCTCTCGATATTCCGTGGGCGATTGGCCGAACATCCGCCGGAATGTCCGGTTGAATTGCGTGAGCGATGAAAACCCGACATCGAACGCGACTTCGCTGACTCGCGCGTTCGGGTTCAGCAATCGCATCCTGGCATCCTGGGACCTGATGCGAGCGACGTAATCGGTGAACTTGAGGCCGGTGCTCTTGTGGAAAACCTTGCAAAAGTGAAAGACGCTCGCTCCGGCGGCCCTGGCGACTGCTGGGAGCGACAGGATTTCGGTCTTGTTTTGCGCGATGAACTGTCGCGCTTTGGCAATGATCGGCGGCTCGGCGTTTTCCTGCTCGACCACGATCTGGTTGCTCATGGCTGAGAGCTGTTTCGCGAAGAAACTCAGCAGCTGAACGGTCGCCTGATATTTGCTTAAGGGGACGAACGGCGTTTTCTTCCAGAGATCGAGCGCCTTCTTTTCCGATGCCGATCCCGCCGGAAAAAGACGGCGAATGCTCTTTTTGAACGTCGACAATTTCGGCGGCTGCGTAAACACCTGGCCCGTAGCGAGGAAACCAATTACGCGCTCGCCGAGACGAACAGGAACTGTTGTTTCGGTTAGGCCGAACGGGCACTTAATCGACCGAGGCTGTTCGCCCGGATTTTCCGAACAGCGACCCTGGGTTTGGAGACACAGCGCACACGATCGTTTGTCGGCGGCGAGAAATGCGCAGAACGCATTTTCGTTTGTCTTACCCTGAAACGGCAGGCCAAAGAACTCCACCGGACGCAAAGCCAGCGGTAACCCGGTGGCTTCGGTGAAGGTGCGTTCGGTACTGGCGATACACTTTCGAGCGCGTCAGAGCTTCGATCAGTTTCTTATCGTTATTTCCATTAAGATTTGTTTGGTGAGCTGTCGTTTGCATGCACGAAGAATCCGCTTTCGCGGTTCCGCCAACAATTGGGAGAATCCAGCGATCGCTATCGTGGAATGCCCTTACCCCGGCTAAGAGAAATCCCTTAGTCCGTCACGAGAAATCTTCTTAGCCCGGCCTCTGATCGGCGAGAGCGGCGCCTGGGATTCGCAGGCGCGCGCGAGCAAAACTGGGCATTTCGCGTATCGCGAAACAAGATCGACAGTGTGACCGAGCTCGACGCCGCGCAACGCTCCCGAATCGTCGAGGCCGAGAACAATTAATTGAACATTACTTTCGCGCGCGATGTTCAGGATCTCCTGGAAAGGCGTGCCGAAACAAACCGACGGCCGAACAACGTGATCCCAATCAACGCCGTTGCTCTTATTGAATGCGAGCAGACGTTTTTTGGTAGCGTCGATCAGGGAAGCACTCTGCCCACGCACTTCCGCCGAAGGAGGGAGGACATGAAGAAGAATAATTCGCGATTGTTCCCTCGTCATTGATAGGGCCGACCATAATGCGCAATTCGATGCCGGTGAAAAATCGACTGGCACTAGAATAGTGTTCCTCTTACTGGCGCCTCTCGTCTGTGTTCGTTTTCTAGAATTTATCACACCTCAACAATAGCTGCGGCAACTCCGCAAGTCCGCGCAGTACTTGGCATTTATTGGGCATTTCTTGTATCTTATCGGGTCCAGCGTCCAAGGCGATGAGGGCTCGTTTGCCAGATTAATATTCATTTTCGATCCGATGAAACGCACGGAACAGGTGCAACGAACTCGGAAAAACTCGGGAGCCAGCCCCCGCGCAAAAGCGTCGAGTAGTTCGGAGATCCTCCAGCCTTCGCAAATTCTGCAGATTACGCAGGACGCGATTTTTCTTTGGAGCCACCCGGGAGGAATTCAGTCTTGGAATCAAGGCGCGGCCAATCTCTACGGCTACACTGAAAAAGAAGCGCTCGGCCGAAAATCACACGACCTCTTGCAGACAAGATTTCCTTCGCCGTGGAGCGACATCGACAAAGAGTTGCGCACAACGGGCCTCTGGGAAGGCGAGCTTCGCCACCGCAATCGTGAAGGAAAGGAACTCGTCGTGTCTAGCCGGTTCCAGGTTATTTCAAAAAGCGAATCCCGTTTGGTTGTGCTGGAAAGCACGCGCGACATCACCAGGCAAAAGGCGAATGAAGAAAAACTGATTCGTCGTCTACGGGAACAGGCGGGTGCCGCGCGTTTCAACCTCACAGCGCTGCGGGCGACAAGTGTGCAGAGCATTTGCGATGCAGCGACTGATCTGCTCGCGCGCGAAATGCACACGGATTTCAGTTCCGTGTTCGAGCTTTCCGCCGATGGAAAGACCCTTTTGCTTCGATCCGGCGCGGGTTGGCGCGCCGGCCATGTCGGTGTCGCGCGCGTTCAAGCAGGTGAAGGCACACCCAGCGGCCGGGCTTTGCATCTGAATCAGCCGATCGTGATTATCGATGCTCCCAACGACAAGCGCCTGAATCTTCCGCCATTCATGGTCGAGCATGGCGTAACGAGCAGCATCGCGGTGGTAATTCAGGGACACGAGAAGCCGTTCGGCGGATTGAGCGTGCACACACGAGAGCTGCGCGTCTTTAACGCCAATGATGTTCATTTTCTCGAATCGATCGGCAACATTCTGGCAACGGCAATCTCGCGGACCCAATTCGAGAACGATCTTCGTGATACTGCTGCGCGTCTGCGAGGCGTCGTTGATACGGCGGCCGACGGCATTATTACGATCAATGAGAAAGGAATCGTGGAAACCTTCAACCCAGCGGCCGAAAAGATTTTCGCATATTCCGCTGAAGAGGTGGTCGGCAACAATGTCTCAATGCTCATGCCGGAGCCGTATCACTCCGAACACGACGGCTATTTAGAGCGATACCGCCGCACCGGTGAGCGTCGCATCATCGGTATCGGTCGCGAAGTGCGCGGACGGCGCAAAGGCGGCACTGAATTTCCGTTGGATCTGGCCGTGAGCGCCACGAAGCTGGGCGACCGGCGCATTTTTACCGGCCTGGTTCGCGATATCACTGCGCGCAAACGTTTGGAACAAGAGATTCTGGAGGTCACGGATCACGAGCAGCGCCGCATCGGCCACGATTTGCACGACGATCTTTGCCAGCGGCTGGCCGGCATCCGCTTTTCCTGTGATGCGCTCAAGAAGACAATTGCCAGGACAGGATCAGACGGAATAACCGAGCGCCTGGAGAAAATTGGGGCTGATATAAGCGAAGCGATCGACCGGACGCGGATGCTGGCACGCGGAATGGCGCCAGTGGCGTTGGAGACGAACGGTCTCGTCTCTGCCTTGCAGGAATTAACCCGCGGACTCAGCACGTTGTTCAAAGTGAAGTGCGAGTTCCGCGGTTCGGAGACAATCGCGGTCAAGGATCCGATTGCGGCCACGCACCTGTATCGGATTACACAGGAAGCGATCAACAATGCCCTGAAACATGCGCGTCCGTCGAAAATCATTGTCTCGCTGGAAAAAGCCGGCAAGAACACCTTGCTCAGGATCGAAGATAATGGTCGGGGATTTACTCCGCAGGAAGCGCAGCAAAGTGGTGAGGGGATGGGGTTGCAGACCATTGCGTATCGCGCCGGAATGATCGACGCTGGTCTCCAAGTGACATCCGCGCTCGGGCGCGGCACCAAAATTGTCTGCACTTTCCGGTCTAACCTGTGAAAAAAAACGCCCATCGAAATTCGCCGCCTCCGGCGCCGAAGAGTCGCGTCTTGATCATTGACGATCATGTCATGGTTCGGGAAGGCGTCGCCGAAATCATCGGCCACGAACCAGATCTGGATGTTTGCGGCACAGCGACGACGGCAAACGAAGGCCTCGACGCCACGAACGAGCTGAAACCGGATTTGGTGATTGTCGATATAACGCTTCCTGGCAAGAACGGCATCGAGTTCATCAAAGACGCGCGCGCGATGAACCCGCAGCTGCGCATCCTCGTTATGTCCATGCACGACGAATCGTTATATGCCGATCGCGTCCTGCGTGCCGGAGGCCGCGGTTACATTCGCAAACAGGAAGGCGGCGAAAAATTGATCGACGCCATCCGCCGCGTCTTGCGCGGAGAGATTGTCATTAGCGAAAAAATGACGGGCCGGTTGCTCGAGAAATTTTCCGGCAGAACAACCATGGAATCGCCGTTGGAAGGGTTGAGCGATCGCGAGCTGGATGTGTTTCAACTCATCGGCCAGGGCAAAACCATGAAACAGATCGCCGGCGAACTGCATTTGAGTCCGAAAACAGTGGAAGTTCATCGCGCACACATCCGCGAAAAACTCGGCACCGCCAGCGCAGCCGAGTTGATCTCTTACGCCGCCCGCTGGATCCAGACCCAAGGTGTTACCTAGGCGACACTTTGCATCGCTACAAAATCTTGCAGGCACGCCAATTTTTGCATCAACAATCACAATTAAAGACGAGTCTCGCGCAAAATTCCGGCATTATTTTTGGCATGGAACGAGAGATTCTCCTAATAGCAAACGGTGACGCCGATTCGAACGCGATCGTCGAAGCGGTGGCGAAACAAACCGGGCGGTGTCTGCGCAAAGTGAGCAGCACGCGGCAAGCGTTCGAGATTCTGGCCACAGACATGGGCAATGTCGATGTTGCCATCATCGATCTCGATCCCGGAGTGCATAGTCTGGCAATTCTGGAAGCGATTGGCGGCCATCCAATCGCGCCGCCGGTCATTGTCCTGACAAGCTTGGAGAAGTCAGAAGTGACGCCAATCGTCAGCCGGCACGGAGCGGTTGTCTGCCTGAGAAAACCATTTCAACACGCCCATCTCGCGGACGCGATCGAGCTTTGTCTTGCTCAGCCGCGCTCGATCTCATGCGATGTGTGGGGCCATCCGCGGCAGCGCCGCCGGCGTGAACGGGCGCGTCAGGCCGCTTGATCGGCAAATCATTTCAGCCTGTCTGTTCTCGTTCATCGAGCGATCCCTCGACGACGCAATCGTATCGCCGCGTTTGAACCCGGCCTCGACCAGTCCACCGGCGAACGACCGCGGCACGCAGCAAGCTTTTGAAGACCACTGCTGATGCTTCTTTCTTGTTAAGGCTAGTAAGGCTGTTTTCTCGCCATACAGCGCTAACGAGTGGACCAGTGATTGCAATGTCCTTTCAATCGCATCTTGCCCTGCATCATCGCGCTCGATTCGTTGATTCGTTTGCTGAGTTATCAAGAGACAAAGCCAAGCACCGCCAACGTTCGAGCATCGATTCTCCCTGTCGCTGGCAAGCCATGGTCCTGTTGGTATTTTTCGATCGCCGCCTGAGTGGCCGGTCCTAATAGGCCATCGATCGCGCCCTGATAATAACCAAGCCGTTGCACATCGGCAACTACTTGGTCCGGAGGTAGCCCGTCGTAACCGTAGATCGGACCATGTGCGCTCAGTCGCTTCGCCATCGAATCGGTCGCCATTTAGCCTCTCCTTTCCCTCTCATCGAGCGATTCCTCGACAACCAACGCCTGTTCGTCATCGACGCCACCGGGAAGTTCGGCGGCAAGGCGTCGGCTCATCTCATTCAATGGAGGAAGAGATTTCCGAAGACGCTTACTTTCCCGGGACGGCCGGCGGCGCATTTTTCTGGACGGCTTGGCTTTCATCAGGCTTACCCAGATTTATCAGGTGGAGGCAAGGGCCGGCTGTGAATCTTATGTTCGTGTAATTCGTGGATTACGTGCACTTCGTGCGCGCCCCATTCAACGCACGCAACCGCGGCGATGAGTAGGGCGACGAGGAAGAACACTTCATGCAGAGCGATTCCGAGCGCGATGGCAATGGCAAACACCATCCCCACTTTGCCGGCATGAGGATGATTTAAAGGATTGATGAATTTCATAGCTGCCCTTTCTTAGGAAATGTGACGGATCGCAGTTACAACCGCTAAGCATCTCTTGCTTTTTCGTAAGCGAATGTTGTTGTGCGCGGCGACGCGCGTTCGCTACAAACCGATCGTGGAGTAGTTGGAACGGGATTGTTTACTTCGCCAATGTCTCAAAACGGCGTGGGCGCCTAACATCCCTCCGAGATGAGCGAAATGTGCGACTCCTGCCTCCGTCCCGAAAAGGCCATGTAGGAGTTGGATGATCTCTGGTTACGGGGCCATGATAACTTGGTTGCTGCCATTGTATCGAGATCCTCAAGAAGAACTCGTCCGCTAGTGGCTGGACGCGGACTTCAGCTCGATCGAAGGAATTTCCCGGCCTGGCTGCGGCGTAGCGTCGATGTAGATGTCCATTTGTTGTCCGATGTAAATCGGCAGGTTCCCCCGATCAAAGCTGTAGATGACTTGCAAAACTCTCGTGTCCACACGCTCAGTGGTGTCGCCGGTCAACGACATTTTCGGCACCACATACGGCTCGAAGCGAACGAATCGTAGCGGCGCTTTGATTTGATTGTTGCCGCGAAGATATCCGATCGCTTCCGCGTTTGCCCGCACGCGCCATGCGTCGTTCTCATCCACATTCACCCTCACATTCATCGGCTCGACGTTCCCGAGCAAAATGAGCGGCTGAGCAAGAACGCCGGTTGTCGCGAATTCGCCAAGATGAATTTTCAATTGCAGGATTTGCCCGTCAAGCGGCGCGCGAACGGTCAGCCGTTCGAGATCGGTTTTCGCCGCTTCGAGGTTCGCCTGGGCCTGCAAGAATTGTGCTTCCGCCGTGTCGGCAGTATGGCGCCGGGTCTCGAGGTCTTCCTGACTGATAACTTTTTTAGCGATGAGCTGGTCACCGAGTTTGAGTTCGTACTTCGACTGTTCCATTTGCGCGTAGGTAGCGTTGACCGCCGCCGTATCGGTCGCGATCAAGGCACGTTGCGCACGATCATCGATGGTGAACAATGGGTCGCCCGCTTTCACCTGGCTGCCGATTTGGACATAAATTTTCGACACAATCCCGGCAATCTGTGTGCCGATGGCAATGTTTTCCGTGTTAGCTTCGATGATACCAGCACCGGCAACGAATGCGTGGTAGGGAGGTTGTGGAGCACCGGCCACTGGCGCGGCCGGCGGGAGTGTTTTGTTGGCGCGCGACGCGACCAGTATCGCCAGTAAAATCCCGATCAGCGCGACTGCCGGTAGAATGTATTTTCGAGCCATAGTCTTATCCCTCCGATTTCATTTCTTCTGGTGAATCCAGCACGCGCCTAATGATGCCGTCTTCCATCTGCGCGATGCGATCGGCGAGATCGAAGATGCGGGCATCATGCGTAACGACGATTAACGCGCGTTCATCTCCGACCGCGAGCTCACGCATAAGTTCCATGACCTTGCGACCAGTCTCGCTGTCCAGCGCACTGGTCGGTTCGTCGCAAACAATTAATTTTGGGTTATGCACGAGTGACCGTGCAATGGCAATGCGCTGCTGCTGACCGCCGGAAAGGTCCTGCGGAAAGGATTGCATCATGCGATTGTCAAAACCGACTTTGCGCAACATTTGCGAAGCGCGCTCAATCGCAGCCCGATTCTTTGCGCCATTGATGATTAGCGGAACGGCCACGTTCTCTGCGGCGGTCAGCGCAGGAATCAAATTCCAGGCTTGAAACACGAAGCCGATGTTTTGGGCGCGAAACCGCGTGATATCGTCGGGCGACATTCGCGTGTAGTCGCGATTGAGGACTGAACATTCGCCGCCGTCGCGACTGAGAACACCCGCGATGACGGAGATGAGCGTTGTCTTTCCACAACCAGACGGCCCGACCAGCATCATTAATTCACCGGCGTGAACTTCGAGATTGATTCCGCGCAGAGCTCGGACAGCGGTGCTGCCGGTGCCATAAGTTTTGGTCAGGTCGATGCAGCGCACCGAGGTTCGGGTCGCAACTTGTTGTGGCGCTACTCCGACATCCGTTGCGAGCAAAGGTTCGGCAAGCATAAGTTCACCTCAGCTTCGAAAGACCATCGCGGGTTCCAGCTTCATTACTTTGCGAATGCTCACCGCAGCTGCACCCACGCAAATAAGCAGCACGGCGACTGCGCTGATGAGAAGCAGTGGCCATGGCAAATTGAATGCAATCTGGGTCCGCCCGCTGAGAAATCCGCCCCACGCGGACGCCGCGCCGACGCCGAGCCCGTAGCCAATCGCTCCAACCATTGCCGCCTGAAGGGAAATCATGCGCAGTAGTTTGCGATTCGTTGTGCCCATCGCTTTGAGCGTTCCGAAGTAGCGCAGGTTATCGAGAGTAAAATTGTAAAAGGTCATGCCGGAAATCGCGACGCCAACGATGAATCCAAGCGAGACTACGGTTAGAAAGTTAATCGGCATGCCGGTGTATTTCAGGAAATACCAGAACGTCAGTTTTTTGAATTCCGCAGGTGTATATGCCTTTAACCCGAGCGCGTTAATGCGCGCGCAAACTGCGGCGATGTCGGTGCCTGATTTTGCCTTGGCGATAACGAATGACAGTAACTTTCTTTCCTGCGGAGCAATCGTCGTGGCGCGGGAGTACGTCGTGTAAAGGACCGGAATGTTCTGAAAAGTTTGCGTGATCCGGCAAATCCCCACAACGACGCAGCGGTGATCGTTCAATTCGAGAGTGTCCCCCAATTGCAGCGGAATGCGGCGCCCGTCCGGTTGCTTCTTTGCCAGTTTCCCGCGCGCGCCTGCCTGATCGACAACGACGGAGTCCGCCTGCCGCAGGTCCTCCAGCTCTCCGGCGATCATTTTCGGAGGGCCACCGATCAACGTGGCATCATCCAAACCGATCACCGTGCAATTTTGAAATGTGCCATCATCCATGCGCGCGCGCATGGCACCCTTATACAAACCAACTGCCCATTGGACCCCTTCCGTGCCTCGCACGCGCAAGACTTCGGTATCGCGGAGCGGCTTGACGTCTTCGATGTATTGCGCCTGCGGACTAACAACCCAGATGTCAGGCAAACCGACATCGGTCAGAAAACTAAACGATCGCCTCATCACGCCTGTGAAAAGAGCGGAGGGCCATGTGACCAGAAAGGAAGCGAACGTCAGGCCAATAATAATGCCGATGTACTTGGCCCGGTCGCCGAGGAGCATTTTGATGGCAATGAAATTCATTCATTGCAACCTTGGCGTGGCTGGATGCAAGACGCTCCCCGCTACTTGCTAAATGAAGGCCATTTTTTGCGCTGGCGCCGCCGTCCTAGTCAGTGCTGCAATCCAATGCATCCGCGAGGGTGCGCAATCCGAGGTTCGGCGCCGGCGAGTTTGCTTTTGCGCCGTTCGCGTATGCCGCTGCCTATGGGCTCTTTTCGCCGTCGATTTATTCTTCATAGTGAAATTCCTCAAATGAATTCACGTTCTTTTTCGCGGACGACAAAAACGGGACACGGCGCCGTCCGCACAACGCTCTCGGCTGTGCTGCCAATGCAGAAATGTTTCCAACCGGTATAGCCGTGCGTAGCAATCACAATCAGATCGACGTTCAGCTCCTTGGCTGCCTCAACAATTTGATGGGACGCCAAACCAGTCCGAAAAGCGTAGCGGGAGTTTACCCCTTCAATCGCCGCCGAGCTGACGATGTTACTGAGTTGTTCTTCAGCATCTTGCAGCTCTTCGGGAGAAACTGCTGGTAGATCCGGCGCATCAGGAAAGCGGGATGCGATGCCCCTGATGATATGGATAACGATCAGCTCAGCGCCGAATTCCGTCGCTAGTCTAATTCCATAACGGAGTGCCTGCTGCGACGGCGGCGAAAAATCCAGTGGCACCAAAATCTTTTTGAGATGCAGCCGATGTGACGGTGAGTGAATGGACTTCCCTTTTATTTCAAGTGTAGCGGTTGTCATGAGTCTATTTTGCGCCCTATCTGCTCCCCTGCCTGGCACGGCTTGTCGAAGGCTGTGCATTTCTTGCTGCTCACGGATTCGCAATTCTGAAATGACGCGCGTGGCAGAAAACGCCGATTAAAACGCAATTCGCGCAAGAGACGACGCTCTGATTGGTGCGATGATTTAAATATGGCAGGACCCTCCCTTAAACGAATTGCTGTTTTGACCAGCGGCGGTGATGCGCCCGGCATGAATGCGGCAATCCGCGCAGTCACCAGACGCGGAGTGTTTCGCGGGCTTGAGGTTCTCGGTGTTCGGAACGGTTTTGCCGGACTCCTCGCTAATGATTTCCAACCTTTGGGACCGCGCGATGTTGGCCGAATTTCACATCTCGGCGGAACGATACTCGGGACTGCGCGCTGCGACGAATTCAGAACAGACGCCGGAATAGAAAAGGCATTGGCGAACTTGTCGGACCGCAGCATCGACGGAGTTGTGGTCATTGGCGGCGACGGTTCGCAAACCGGCGCTCATGCCATGGCACAGCGGGGCTTCGCAGCTGCGGGTGTCGCATCGACAATCGACAATGATCTGTGTGGGAGCGATCTCACCATCGGTGTCGATACAGCGTTGAACATCGCTCTCGAAGCGATTGATCGATTGAAGGTGACCGCGTCGTCGCATCACCGCGCGTTTTTGGTCGAGGTCATGGGCCGAAAATGCGGTTACCTCGGTTTGATGGCTGGCCTCGCCGGTGGCGCCGACGCCATCGTTGTTCCGGAGATGGAATCGCAGCCGGAAGCAATCGCTGAGGAATTGCGCGCCGCCTACTCTCGCGGAAAATCGCACGCGCTCGTCGTAGTCGCCGAAGGTTCGTCCTACAACGCAGAAAAGCTGCACAAATATTTTGTCGAACATCGTGAGCGGCTTCAGTTCGAACTACGCATCACAAAACTTGGCCACGTCCAGCGCGGTGGCGCACCCACCGCATTCGATCGCATTCTCGCGACACGGCTGGGCGCGGCGGCAGTCGATCATTTGATTGGAGGCGACCGCGGATTTCTTGTTGGAATGCAGGGCGCGGAAATTACGGTTACGCCATTGGCCGACATCGTGGGCAAACAGAAACCGATCAAAGCCGAACTGTTTCACCTCGCGCAATCGCTAGCCAAATGACGGCATCGCCCGTGTAAAGTCTGGCGCATCCCTGTGCTAGAACGACGGCCTTTCTACTCGTTATCCACAGCCCGATGCGATTTTCGGAAAAACCGCCTTTCCCTGGCAAAACTCTTCGATTTGAAACGGATAGCGACGTTGTGAAATCGATGATTTCGCAATCCTAAGTCTGGCGCGTTTCCCAATTTAGCCGGACGTACGGTTTGCCAATGCAATCGCGCCGCCAACAGGTTGCAATACCACTGCAGAATAGAATTTTCGGACATTGGACATGCCGAAATGACTCAAATACTCCTCGAAGGTACAAAACATTCAACGCTCAACGTTCAATTCAGAGACGGCGGTATTTCGCCAGATCCAAGTCGCTACCAAGGCTGTAGTTTTGGTCGCCGATGTTGCCCTTGAGGACTCCGAGATCAACGAATCCAGCTCGTTGCACTGTCGCTACGTCCTTGGCATCGTCCATAGGAACTAGATTGCTCGTCGGCATCACTCTTTTTTAGATGGGGAACTGTCCCCCGTGTCTCAATTGGCGCTCGACGAGAGCACGACTTTAGCTTCAGTTGGGGAACCGACTCTTTTTACTGGCGAGAATGAGTTTGATAACCAGTGGAGGCTTTTACCCCATTTGAACCCGACGGTTGTATACCCTTCACCAGTACTTGAGGCTAAACGCTTAACGAAACGCTACGGAGAGCTGGTTGCCGTAAATGGTATCAGTTTCCGAGCGAATTGTGGCGAGACCGTCGGTTTGCTCGGACCGAACGGCGCGGGCAAAACGACCACGGTCTCGATCATTGCGGGATTGCTAAAGCCGGATTCTGGAGAGGTCCTGATCGAGAACGAGCAGTTAAACGGTGACACCGACCCGGTTAAGCTAAAGATCGGCCTTGTCCCACAGGACATCGCCCTCTATGACAAGCTCTCGGCTCACGATAACCTGACATTCTTTGCGGCGCTTTATGAGCTTGGCCGCTCCCGAGCGACCACAGCAATCAACCAGGCGCTTGACCTGGTCGGACTGTCGGATCGCGCCCGCGACAAAGTGGAAAACTTTAGTGGAGGCATGAAACGGCGTTTGAATCTGGCCGCGGCTTTGCTTCACGATCCGCAGATCCTTCTGCTCGATGAGCCGACAGTCGGAGTCGATCCGCAGAGCCGCAATGCTATCTTCGAAAATCTTGAGACGCTAAAAAAGCGCGGCAAGACTCTCCTTTACACGACACATTATATGGAGGAGGCAGAGCGTCTTTGCGATCGCATTGTGATTATCGATCACGGAGAGGTAATTGCTGACGATACGCTACGTGGGCTGCACAAGCTCTTGCCCGTCACCAACGTTCTGGCTATCGAACTTGACAATGCCGCCGGATTGACGCTTGAAAACATCCAGACGCTCCCGCAGGTCAAGACGGTCGAGCTAAAACAAAATACGCTTCGAATCGGAGTGCACGATCTCTCTCGCGATGCCCCCGGCATTCTCCGCTGGCTCACCGACAATGGCCGCTCCTATCATCAGGTTTCGACTGACCAACCGAACTTGGAAACCGTCTTTCTTACGCTTACGGGGAGGCGCCTTCGAGACACATGATGACTCAATTTCTGGCGCTGGTCCGAAAAGATCTGAAACTGTTTTTTCATAGACCGCAGGGCGGTGGTGGTTGGGCTGCTCGTCCCAATTGTTTGCGGCTCCTTCTTCGGTTACCTGTTCGGAGGGCACAAAGGCACCACCGAAACGAGTAAAGTGCCTGTGTTGATGATCGATCAGGACAAAAGCGACGTTTCCCGAGCACTTATCGCTCAACTTGCAACGGACAAGAATCTCGACGTAAAGCCGGCCACACTTGATGGCGCTCGCGACGCGGTTCGCAGAGGCAAGGCAACCGCGGCGATTATCATCCCGAAGGATTTCGGCAGGGAAGCTGGGCGCGCCCTCTTCACGAGCGCGGTCAAGCCCGAGCTCGGCCTGTTCTACGACCCTTCCCATGCCTTGGAGCTTGCCATGGTGAAGGGTGTCCTGAACGGCGCGGTTATGCAGACCGTTACCAGGGAAATGTTCACGGGTCAGAGCGGGCGCGAACTCGTGGCCGAGTCCATCGCCCGACTCGACAAAAGTGATATGGCGACACAAGACCGGACGGCTCTGCGCAATCTGTTGATCGGTGTCAGGAACTGGAACGAACAACGAGCGCAATCCGAAAGCCTCGACCAAGGCGAATTCTCGGGCGGACTTAGGTTACCTTATAACACGCGAGACCAGGCAATCACTTCAGGTCAAAACGTCGAATATAATGGTTACGCGCATTCCTTTGGCGGAATGGGGGTTCAGTTCATTCTCTTTATGGGACTGGATGTTGGAATCACATTGCTGATGCTCCGTCAAAGCGGGCTTTGGCAGCGACTTCGGGCCGCGCCACTTTCCCGAACCATGCTGCTGGGAAGTCGGGCAGTAAGTGCCGCCTTGATCGCGGGCTTTATTCTTCTAGTGCTCTTCGGCTTCGCACGAATCGTGTTCGGCGTTCACGTTCTAGGCAGCTTCGCCGGCTTTGTGGGAGTCTGCGCCGCATTCTCGTTAATGACTGCTGCTTTCGGCCTTCTTGTCGCCGCCTTGGGCGAGACAGTCGAAGCGACGCGAGGTTACTCTGTTATGGCGACACTGATTATCGTGATGCTCGGTGGCGCCTGGGTGCCGACATTCCTTTTTCCGATGTGGCTCCGGAAATTAACGGTGATCATTCCGACGCGGTGGGCAATCGACGGTTTGGACAGCATGACCTGGCGCGGTTTGGGTTTCTCTTCGGCACTCGCGCCCATAGCGGTATTATTGCTTTTCACAATCTTGTTCGGCACGCTAGCCGTGATTCGATTCCGCTGGAGCGCTGACGACTAAAGTCGCCAATCGATCTTGGAAATTTCCTCCGAAAGGACTTACGAGTAGGCGCTCTCAACCAGTGGATACCCGATCCTCACCGGCTCAGGCAAGATCACTCCGAGGTGCATTGGTTAGCGTGACCGTTTCTAGCGCGGAGTGAAATCGAGCCGGCGTACTCAGAAGTTGAGGGTTCCGTCTTCGCCGAGGCTTCCGTCTGCGCTAAAGCTCCGCCGTGACAAGACGGCGCGACAGGTGGTTGAGAGTTCAGCAATATTCGACTAATGCGCGTTATGCCTGAACTCCGTTACCATCATATCGGTATTCCCACGGACAAACCGCTGCCGGCAGGGGACTACAGTCAGAAGTACAAGCTCTATGCCTCGGGGTATTTGCAAAGCCCTTACGGTGTGGAGTGGATGAAGTTCGACCCCGATTGTGATCTGCCGGAGTTGGTCAAGACTGTCCCGCACGTTGCCTTCGTCGTGGATGACATCGAGGCGGCTATTGCAGGTAAGGAGGTTCTCATTAAACCGAACAGTCCGACGGAGGGCGTCACAGTTGCGTTCATTGTGCACAACGGCGCCCCGATAGAATTTCTTCAGTTTGACCGACCTGACTCGGAGATTTGGCCAGATGAATCAAAGTTCAAAATCACATAGCTGCGGCAAGGAAAGGCATAACCAACTGGATGCAGAAGTTGAGAGTTGAGAGTTGATGGTTGAGAGTCCATCGATAGTGAAATCCGCTCGTACTTTGCCCCGAACGCTTTCGGGGCGTGATTTCTTGTTAGATCCAAAAAAAAAGATGCGAGAGTTTCTGATCGTGCTGATCGCTGCCATGAGCGGTCTAGCGTCCGCCGGTGCCGGCGAATTGAAAATCACGCAGGACATCATTCCCCCAGGGAAATGCGGGCGTCCCTTGCATCGGCCGATGCGTCCGACGTTTATCACTATTCATTCGACTGACAATACGGCTCGTAGCGCCGACGCATTGCATAACGCACTCGCCATGAAGAAGGGGCTCCGAGGCCGTCACAATCGCACTGGATTTCTCACCTGGCATTTCACTGTGGACGATCATTCCATTTACCAAAGCCTGCCGACGAACGAAACTGGAGAGCATGCTGATTACGAAGGCCCTGGAAACCGGTCGTCCATCGGGATCGAAATGTGTGTGAACAGGGGTAACAATATTGCCAGCACCGTCGACCGCACCGCGCAACTCACAGCCACGCTGATGCGTCAATATCATATCCCTCTCGATCATGTTGTCCCGCATATGCACTGGCGCATGGTCCGCTACAGTGACGGCCGCGATTTAGGGTTCAAAAACTGCCCAAGAATCCTGCTCGATCGCGGTCGTCTTGGTCCGAAATGGAGCGCATTCATGGCCAAAGTCTCCTTGTATGCACGATGAAGTCGGCAACGACGTCAGCTCCGGCCGGTGAGGCGAGCGCCAAGGTGCTTGGCTTTGCGGGGAGCGTATGACAGTCGAGTTGAAGCTGCTTGCTGCGAGCGTTGTCCTCGGCTTAGTGCATTTGATCGCCAGCTCACATGTCATCAGTTGGCAGCGTGGCTATCGCTGGACTGCCAGTAGCCGCGAAGAGGACGTTCCACCGCTTCGCGGCTTGGCCAATCGCGTCGATCAAGCCACGTCAAATTTCCTCGAAACGTTCCCGTTTTTCGCAGCGCTCGTGTTGCTAGCGCACATCACCAACCATCACAGTCTTCTTACGATCGTCGGTGCGCATTTGTATTTCTGGGGTCGTGTAGGCTATCTGCTCACAGCTGCGGCGGGCTACGGCTTGCTACGTTCCGTTGTCTGCTGGAACGCTGCTGTCATCGGGATCGTGTTTTTTTTGATCGCAATCGTATGGCAAAGTCCTACCAATTACGCCTAACCAACCGATGGGATTGGAGATTCTTCAAGTCGCGACTGGTTTGAGAGTGAAACAGCGGCTAGACTGACTTATACCTGATGATGAAGAGAGAATGATCCGATGAATGGCTCAGTTTTGATGCCAAGCCTTCGATACAAGGACGCGCCTGCAGCGATTGCGTGGCTCGAACAAGCGTTCGAGCTTTGAACGGCATTCGGTCTATGACGGACCGGGTGGCACAATAGCTCATGCCGAGCTGCGGTTCGGCGACGGAATGCTGATGCTGGGGTCGGCAAGCAATGAGAGTCCGCTCAAGCACATGTACGTCACCCCAGCAGAGATCGGCGGACGCGTGACATCGCCGCTTTACCTAATCGTGAATGACTGCGACCGGGCGTATGCGCGGGCTCTCGCTGCAAAGGCGGAGGTCATCATGGAGATGAAGACAATGGAATATGGTGGAAAGGCATTCACGGTCCGCGATCCTGAGGGATACCTGTGGTCCGTGGGCGAGTATTCCCCATGGGCTGAGAAGTAAAGCATCCCCGCCTGACCAAGAGCTGACGCGAAGCGGCTCCGTTTCGGTCGCGGGTGGTGCTCGTGCTCGCTTGCCAAGCCGTCGTTTTACGAAGGCTGGTGCCGTATCGTAATCGATCTTTGCTGTTGCTCGTTGGCTCCGAGGTTTTTTATTACATAAAGTCTGCATTCGTTAGTCCAAGTTCGTTCTGCCACACGCGAACATTGCGTTGCGACCGGACGCTCTCGTATTGACATGCTCTGTGCCACCGCCGTAATCTGCAGCTGATGTTCGCAAGAATTGGCCGCTGCGTTATCGCGTTAACGCTGTCTTCATCGATCGGCGGTCACTGGTTTTGTTTACAATCAGTCGCCTGGGGAAAAATGGTGGTTACTTATTCGCAGCAATGTTCCTTTAGGACGGCAATTGCGAAAACATTCGATGGCGATCATCCGTGCGATCTTTGCAAGCGCATCAGCAAAGCGCGGGAGACCGAAAAGAAGCACGACGCTCAAAGACCCGTTGCGAAAACCGATTTGATCTGCACGACTCGCCGAGTCGTTTTATTGCCGCCTTTTGCGCCTTTCGCCTATCCTGATTTAATCAGCTCAATCCGCTCGGGCTTCAACCAGACGCCCTATCCTCCGCCGCGCGACGCACTCGGCTAGCGCAGAGGCAAACCGCAAAGCCGGCGGCGTGCGGGTGCACGATCCTGTCGTCTGGCGGCATTCAATCGGGGGAGTCGCGCTTTATCGCGGCCATCCCACAACCTTTGGAGGAACCATAATGCAAAACCTATTTCATTTCTCAGGACAACGGCGGCTTTACGCAATCCTGCTCGCTGCACTTGTCGCAGCCAGAAGCGCGTGGGGCTGCGCCTGCGGCTGCGACATCTTCGACGTCGGGACAAGTTCGATGTTTCCCAACCATGCCGGCTGGATGGTTTTCATTGACTATGATTTCCAGGATCAGAATCAAAATTGGAGCGGCACGCGGCGAGTGAGTTCCACCGGTTTGGCTAGACAGGAAAAACTAAAAAGCGGCTTCCGTTTCCAGAAGCCGCTTTTTTGGGAGTGCTTGATTTTCCCCGCTTAAGGTGTTGGCACAACAGAGAGCACTCGCGGGTTGTAGGTAATCGTTGCGTTGCTGGGATCGTCGAACTCGAGCGTCACCATCCGTGTTTCGTGCGGATGGATCGTGCCGTTGCCCTGGTCGATGTCGATGTAAGCGCTACCGAGCGGGGCAAGGACCTGGGTCGTTCCATCGGCATTGAGCTGCGTGGCGTTGGAGCTCAAATTATCCAGCACGAGCCGCACTGGCGACGGCGCGGAACCATTGCCGTTGTTTGTGATGCGCACCTGTTGAGAATATTGATGCGTGTGCGGGTCGTACACGAAGTCACCGGGAGTCACCAACAGACTCGCTGTAGGAATTGTGCCCGGCACAAACAAGTCGCTCAAATCATTAACGATCGCGACGTTGTTGTGACCGCCGAAGTTGTTGGTCTCGCCCGCCGGGATGGGATTGTTGACGTTCGGCAGGTCGAAAATTTCTTCCATCGTTTTTACATCGGAAGAATGGCTCATTACCAGGCTGGTGGAGTAGGCGTTGCCTTTGGCCAGCGGCGAAATAACGGCTTCCATTAAAGTGCGGCTCGCGTCGTCGCCGCCTTCGGTTTCATCCCACCAGATGATAATCGCGCCGTTGTCTCGGTAAGCGTGCGAAGCCATGATTTGCGGAATAACTTGCGAGAGAAAGTTATCGCCTTGCGCAATGTTGGCCGCGTCACCGGTGTAATGCATGCCATGATAAGTGAACCCGCCACTCAACGTGCTGTGCGCGTCATTGAATTGGTCGGGTGTGATCCAGTTGTAACGTCCCGCCTTATTGTGGTTGAGGTCGTCAAACAATTGCGCGAGCGGATAAACATTTTGAACCAGCGTATCCACGAAGAACGCCATCGGGTTGTGTTTGGGGGCGTAATTGTATTGGGTAGAGCCGTTATATGGATTGACCGGTCCGTTGCTTCCCGACACGCTGTGGAGCGGGCTGGCGGCCAATTGAACGTCTTCCTGATAGTTCTTCCACGAAATGTGCGCCTCGTTCAGTTGCGCCGTCAAATGCGGAGCGCCGAAGATATTGCCATTGGCGAAATTGGGGTCGGCGTCGGTGTGAACGTTAAACTCCGTTCCCGCTTCCGCCCAAACATAATTCGGCTCGGATGGATGGACGCCGGTGCCCGCATTGTAATACGCCGTGGCGAACGAAACCTGTGCTGCGTTCGGGTTGCCTGGCGTAATGAGGCTATTCATGTACGGCGCGGCCGGGTTGCCGAAGATTTGCTGCGGACTCATCTGCGTGGGCGGTTGCGTGAAGTTATGATTCTCCATCGCAATCACGAACACAGTGCGGATTCCTTGCGGCGGATTTGGTGGCGGCGGATTTGCCGGAGATGTTTGCGCCACAAACAAGACTCCAGTCACCACGCCGGCGAGTAGTGCGATCTTGCGCGGGAGTTTTCCGAGCAAGAAACCGGAAAATCCGGTCGCGTTGTTTGTGTGGTTGTTGTTATTTGACCATTTGAGATGAAGTTGTGTTTTCATAGTATTTTCATGCTGTTTTTCGAATTGAGCACTCCATCACGCCAGCCCCGATGAAAGTAAAAGTGACAATTGTAATAATCTGGTCACGGACACGTGACCCAAGATGACGGGCCTGTTACATGTTCGAAAGGTGGGCTTAAGAACTACTGCATTCGCTGCGCCCGTGGATGGCTTTGCGATGGCGTTGCAACGAGTTTGCAACGCGCCGGCATTTCAGGCTTTTCGGACATTGGCCATGCCGAAATGACTCAAATATTTTGCGAAGGTACCAAAACGCCCCGCACTCAACCTGCAACGTTCAATTCAGAGACGACTAGTTGGATGTTGAGCGCTCGCCACGGCGGAGCCTGTCCACGGCGAAGGCGGGTTGAACGTTGAAGGTCAACGTTACATTACGCGCCATTTCTTCTTACCCGTGAGATGGTCAATCTCCCACAAACGCACTCCGCCGCGATAAGCGTTGCGGTTGCTGCCACGCTCGAAGCCGTCGGGAAGGTGGTCGAAAAAGCGCGCGTTGCCGCCGCCGACTACGACGTAATCGGCAATGAATGATTTCTTCAGATGCGTGATGGCGAATTCCACTTCGCGCATCCATTTTTTCTGGCCGAGACGTTCCAGGCCGGGTTGGCCGACCCATTCTTCAATGATGTCGCCGCCGCGGTACGGGAGGTCGCCGAGCTCGAGCGGGAACAGCGTTTTTTCCCAAACCAGGGCGGAGCCGAGGCCGGTGCCGAGTCCGAGAAACAGCATGCGCCCGCGCCGGTGATAACTTCCGAGAGCTTGCATGGAAGCGTCATTAATGACGTGGACCGGTTTGCCTAGCGGTTTGCGAAAATCAAATCCGGCCCAGCCCTGGCCGAGATGCTTCGGATTTCGAACGATCCGGCCTTTGCGAATCGGCGAAGGAAATCCGATCGAGATGGCGTTGAAGCTCCAGCCGCGGACCGTTTCCTTGAAGTTCGCCACAAAATCGCGCGGAGTCATTCCAGCACCGGAAGAAAACTTCCGTTGGTCCGCCAGCGACATCAGGAGCTTCACATGCGAGCCGCCGATATCGACGACCAGGACCCTCTTTTTCATGGCTATGGCCGCTCTCCGCTAATCGCCTTCGCCTAACGAGCGAGTGAACCGCTGAAAGATCCCTTTGCTCTGCGGCTTTACTGCGGTTGCCGACGGCCAGCATTCGACGATCTCCAAGGCGAGGAAACGGAAGAGCGTCAGCCGTGCGAACTTGAGATCGAGCCTGAGGTTCTTCGCGATTTGGGCGATGGATCGGACGCCGTTGAACTGCGACGCAAATTGCGCTTCAGCTGCGGTGAGTTTCAGATTTTGCACGCGCTCGAAGCCGTTCCTGGTGTAAGCCGGAATCAGTGCCGGATCGTAATTTGCCGGCGTGCCGAGATCCTGGAGCTGGATGAAACGCAAACAGCCGAGCGCCCAATTATCGACGTCCGGCTCCGACGAAACTTCGCTAGCATAAGCTGGGAGCTCTGGGCTCTCCTCGAACATGAAACGGACGCGTTGCGCGGTCCAAAGCTGCGCGAAAAGTTTTTGTCCGTAATGCTGAACGAGCTGGAGCGCAGGATCACGCAGGATCAGCGCTTCGCGCGCCAGAGTGAGGAACAACGGGCAGCCGGTCTGCGTTTGTTCGGCCCGCGCGACGGCGACCCGGTCCGAATCGACATTCGCCAGCGTGACGGGCGCGTCGGGACAATAAAGTTCTGCGTCGTGCGTGGTCGCGAAGAGTATTTCGCCGGAGCGCGCAAGCAGCTCCACCGGGGTGTGGTCCCAATAAGCGCGAAAGAATCCGGTCAATTGTTCCTTCTCGATCGTTTGCAACGCGCAATGCAAAGAAAAGAAATTGGTGTCGCCGCAGAAGTAAACGGACGCCGGATCTGGCTCGGCCGGCCTGAACGGATCGACCATGGTCCCCGGAGCAGGCTCCGATGCAGGGCTCGACGGGTGCTGCGACCAGTCTGGCGCCGTGGGCGGCGCGTTCCACCAATCATCTGGCGCTGGAGCGGGCTGCTTGGCCTCTGCCGCGGATTGTTCCTGAAACACGGGCGTCGGCTCCGTTTGCGGAGATTCTTCGGCCGGTGTCAGCGGTGTTTCCGATGGGGTCGGTTCAGGTTCGCCAGGTGATTGCGGCATATGTGCCTCCACGGTTTTTATAAGCAAATCCGATGTGAACGGTTTATTCAAGAATCCAATTACATTCGGATTGCGTGATTGCTCCGAGTGCAAATCGGCGCCGAATCCCGACATGAACACGACGGGAATATCCGCCGTCGCGGGATGCTTCAGCAGCCGGCGGCTGACTTCGTCCCCCTTGAAATCGGGGAGGACATAATCGAGCAGAATCAAATCGGGCGGGTCTGCCTTGGCCGCGCGCAAACCTTTGGTCGCGTTCGGCGCGATGACTACGCGATAATTCGCCTCCAGCAAAACTTCTTCGACGAACCGGAGGAGCATGAGACTATCGTCGATCACGAGCACTTTGCGCGTGGAAGATTTCTTGGGTTGAAACGTGCGCGTGCTCGCTGCGGCTTCGCGTTCGTCCGACTCGCGCACGGCATTCATCAACGCCATCTGCCAATCCTGATTGATGGTGCGCGGCGTCGGGCCGTCCTCATGCACTTCCGAGATCGTCCCGCCTTTCCACGTCACGATTTCGTTGAACGCGGCGAGGCCCTCCTTGCCGGGAGCGGTCGCGTGTCGAACCTGGCCGCGCTCAAAAAACACGCGCGCTTTGTCTCCGCGTGGGCTGGTGAACTCCAGCGTCGCGCTCGCCCCGCTCATGCATTTCAATTGAATGATGTCGGCCATGTGCAGATCGCTCAGCGTACCGTGAAATTTTTCTTCGCCCGCCGCGGCGGGCCGGAGCAATGCCTGAACCAGCTCGACGAAATTCTGATGCGGAAATGGTTTTTCGAGAAAATGAATCGCGCAAAGTCCTGCGACTTGCTCGCGTTGAGTGGCAGCGTGCGCCGCCGCCAGAATAATCGCGCGGGCATTGGGATGGCTTGTGCGCAAATCGTAAAGGAAATCCTGGCCTGCCTCGGGTGCAGCATCGAGATCGAGCACGAAAAGATCGGGCTTGGCCTCGAGAACAAGCGCCTGGCCCCGTTCGAGCGTGCCCGCCAGATCAACGTGCGCGTGCGGCGCTGCTTCGTTCAGCGCACTCATGATCGCCGAGCGCAACTGTTCGTCTGCTTCTAAAACCAGAATTCGCCCATCGGCCATTGAATTAGAGATGCCTGCTCCAGCGCGGATGCCAAGTATTTTTCACGGCAAAAATCGCAGGGCCAATTCACGCCGGCTGACCTTTCCTCGCTCATTTACCGGGAGCGCACCGACAATAAAGATCCGCTTCGGGACCTGCCAGCCGCTCAAGCCGCTGCGACAAAATTCGAGTAAATCGTTTTCTCTCACATCGACATCGGCGACGACGCAGGCCGCCACCTCTTCATTGCGCAAGGCTCCGGCAGCTGCCGGACGTCCGAACACAACTGCTTGTCGCACGCCGTTGAATCGCAGTAAATGCGCTTCCACTTCCGCCGGATTCACTTTCTTGCCGGCGACGTTGATTACATCCGAAACTCGCCCAACGATTTTGTATCCCGTCGCTCCCATGCGCGAACTGGCTTTGGAAACTTGACTGCTTAAAGCAGTCAGTGTTCCGGAGGCATCGTCAACGCGCGCGAGCAAGTCGTCCGGAGTGAAGACGCCGTGGCCGAGTTTCGCTTCATCCGGCTCTGGAAAATAACCGTCACCTACGGCGGCGCTGCGGACTCGAATCTGGCTCGATGACGCACCAGGATCGACCATCTCAACTTCGACATTTTTCATTGGCTGACCGACGAATCCTTCTGCATCGCTCGTTCCGTCACGATCATAGCAAATCCCGCCGCACTCGGACGCGCCGTAGAAGGAGTGGATCGACAATCCAAACTTGTCCCGGAATTTTTTGGCGATGGCGTGGGACAACGGCGCGCCGGCCGAAATACAAAGCCGTAGCTTCGTCAGATCGGGCACCGTTTCCATTTCGCAAAACGCCTGATAGAAAAGCGGCATTCCGGGGAATACGGTCGCGCCGGTGCGGGCAAGATCGACCAGCACGGCGCGAGGTGTTCGGTCGCGGCTCACCGCCATCGGCACACCGCGGACGAGGAGCGGCGTGAGCAAATTGCTGAACCCGTACGAGTGCGAAATCGAAATCACGCCGAAGTTAAGATCGACATCGGTGATCCCCATCGTATCGCAAATCTGCTCGCAATCGGCCAGAAGCTGTTCGCTGCGAAACCGAATCGCCCGCGGCGTCGCGGTCGTGCCAGAGGTCAATTTCAGAAGTGATATTCCCTGCATCCTCATCTTCTCCCCATTGGGGAGAAGAAACCGCCTCTCGCTTTGGGAGAGAATTGGGGTGAGGGAGTCGGCCGGTTTTGTTAATAGGCCAATCGCGCCGCAAGCTTCCAGCGCGATATCGCGCTGTTGATCGCTGATCGATTGCTCCAGTGGAAGAACGACGACTTGTTTGCGCAAACCGGCAATCAGGATCGACGGCCAATCTTCATGATTGCCGATTTGCACTGCGACAACGTCGCTCGGCCGGAAGCTGTCGATCTGGTGCGCAAAATCGCGGGCGCGTGTTTCGATCTCGTCGAATGTACGCAGAATGTTTCCATTCGGGCCGAGGATCGCAGCGGCACCGCTTTTTCGCGTCAGCGTTCTCTCCCAGGCGACCAGTAATGCGTCCTGCGATTTCATCGCTTGCAACACCGTCCGGATGCGGCTAAGTTGCGCGCTCCTTTCCGAAGATGAAAGCCGGGATTCATCCAGAATATTACGAGACCGACATGGTTTGCGCGTGCGGCACGGTGTATCATACCCGCTCGACGCGCCGGGATATTAAGATCGGTATTTGCGCCGCTTGTCATCCGTTTTTCACCGGCGAACAGAAATTTGTCGATACCGCGGGCCGGGTCGAAAAATTCGCCCGCCGCTACGGTAGCACCAGAGCCGCGCGCGCTGGCAAAACTGCTTAGCTGAGCTATCGCCGCCTCGCTGGGTCGAGGCGTCTCCAAACACGGTGACAGAACGCCGTGGCTACAAACGATCATGGACTTTAATTCTCTCATGGAACGAAAACGCGAGCGCTTCGAACAGCTCGAACGCGAGATGGCTGATCCGGCGCTCTTTTCCAATCGGAAACGGGCGAGCGAATTGATGCGGGAACACGCCGGCATCAAACAGTTGCTGGCGAGATGGGACGAGCTCGAAGCGGCGCGGAAACAACTTGATGATAATCGCGAGCTGGCCACTTCGGGCGATGTCGAGATCGCGGCGATGGCCGATGATGAAATCCCCGATTTGGAAAAGCGAGTAAACGACCTGGAGCGCGAAGTCCAGATCGCGTTGCTGCCGCCGGATGAAAACGAAAATCGCGACGCGATTGTCGAGATTCGCGCCGGCACGGGCGGAAGTGAAGCGGCCATTTTCGCCGCCGATCTTTACCGGATGTACCATCGTTACGCCGAATCAGCCGGGCTAAAGGCGGAAGACTTGGAATCGAGTCCGTCGGAGCTGGCCGGATTGAAGGAAGTGATTTTCCGCGTTTCGGGTCAATCGGTTTTTCGGAAACTGCGTTACGAAAGCGGCGTGCACCGTGTCCAACGCGTGCCGGCGACCGAAGCGCAGGGCCGCATCCATACATCGACTGCCACGGTCGCCGTGTTGCCGGAAGCGGAAGATGTCGATGTGGAATTGAAGCCGGAAGATCTGCGGATTGAAGTTTCGCGCGCGGGAGGGCCGGGCGGGCAGGGCGTGAACACGACCGATTCTGCCGTACAAGTGCTGCACATTCCGACGGGGACGATCGTCCGCTGCCAGGATGGACGCAGCCAGCTCAAGAACAAGGAACGTGCATTATCGATCTTGCGAGCGCGTTTGCTCGAGCGCAAACAACAGGAAGAAGCGGAAAAATACAGCGCGCAACGCCGCGGCCAGATCGGCACCGGCGGGCGTGAAGAAAAAATCCGCACCTATAATTTTCCGCAGAACCGCGTGACCGATCATCGGATCGGCCTAACGCTTTACAATCTGGATCGCGTCATCGATGGAGATCTCGGCCAGTTGATTCAAGCGCTCCAAGCCGCTGATGTGGCCGAGCGCATGAAGGAATCGATGGTGGCGTGACTGGGCAGAAGCAAACGCTCAACGCTCAACGCCCAATCCGATGAGTGTCCTCCAAGTCCTTAAGGCGAGCACTGAGTATTTGAGAAAACACACGATCGATAACGCGCGATTGAATGCCGAGCACTTGCTGGCGCACGTGCTTCGCCGGACGCGGATGGAACTGTATCTGGAGTTCGAACGCGAGCTTGGCGAAACCGAGCTGGCACCGCTGCGCGAACTGGTTCGTCGCCGTGGTGAAGGCGAGCCGCTCCAGCATTTGCTCGGCACAGTGGAATTTTGCGGCCTGACTTTCCTTTGCGATAAACGCGCGCTCGTTCCGCGGCCCGAGACGGAAGAGCTGGTTGAGCTCCTGCTGTCAGAGGTAGGAGGTCAGAAGGCAGAGATCAGAATTCTGGATGTTGGAACGGGCAGCGGCGTGATCGCGCTCAGCTTGGCGAGCAGGTTTCCAGATGCGCGGATTGTCGGGGTCGATGTTTCCGAAGACGCGTTGGCATTGGCACGTGAAAATGCGGCGCGGCTCGGGCTGAGCGAGCGGGTGGAATTTCGCCAAGGCGACCTGCTGGAAGATTTTACTGAAAGATTCGATATGATCGTTGCGAATCTTCCTTATATCGCCAGGTCAGATCGACCAACGCTTTCCCGAGAGGTTCTACGCGATCCGGAGATTGCCCTTTTTGCTGGCGAGCAGGGTGACGAAATGATCCGGCGCCTGATCGAGCAGACACCGGCCCATTTGAAACCGGGCGGCTTGGTGGCGTTGGAGATCGGAATGGGCCAGGCGAAAGGATTTTCCGCCTTTCTCGGCGAAAAAAATTGGCGCGACATCGAGGCGAAAAACGATTATCAAGGTATGACACGTTTCTTGTTCGCTAGGTATGGATAAAATTCGCATTCACGGCGGCCAACCGCTCTCGGGCTCGATCAAGATCAGCGGCTCGAAGAATTCCGCCTTGCCGATCCTGGCGGCGACATTGCTGACGCGCGAACCGTGCATCATCCGGCGCGTGCCGGACCTCAGCGACACGCATTACATGCTGCAAATCCTGATGCACCTCGGCGCTCAAGTGGAACGTGCCAGCGGCACGGTGAGCGTGACGGCGGAAAAAATCGCATCGGTCGCGCCCTACGACATCGTTCGCAAAATGCGCGCTTCGGTCTGCGTGCTCGGGCCATTGTTAGGCCGGTGCAAGGAAGCTACGGTTTCAATGCCCGGCGGCTGCATCATCGGGGATCGGCCGATCGATTTGCATTTGAAAGGATTCGAAGCCCTCGGGTCGGCTGTGCGCGTGGAAGCGGGCAACGTGAAAGTCTTCGCGCCGAAATTGACCGGTGCCATCATCGATCTACGCGGCCGGTTCGGTCCCACTGTGCTCGGCACCGATAACGTGATGATGGCGGCGGTGCTCGCGGAAGGGATCACGGTGATCGAAGGCGCAGCCCAGGAACCCGAAGTGGTCGATCTGGCCAATTTCCTCAACAAGATGGGTGCCAGGATCGAGGGTGCGGGAACGCGGCGGATGATCATTGAGGGCGTGCCGGAGTTGCACGGCGCCGAACATGAGATCATTCCTGATCGGATCGAGGCGGGGACGTTTCTCGTGGCTGGCGCGATTTGCGGTAAAGGCGTGACCTTGAATCGTGTCGAGCCGGCCCATCTGACGGCAATCACGGATGCGCTCATCACTTGCGGGTTTCCGGTGAAAATCGCGAATCAGACGATGTCGATCGTGCCTAACGGATCGGCTAAACCGTTGGAGCTAAACACAGAACCCTATCCCGGTTTCCCGACCGACATGCAGGCGCAAATGTGCGCGTTGCTGGCCACGACTGAAGGCACCAGCCTGATCACGGAAAATATTTTCCCGCAACGCTACATGCATGTGGCGGAGTTGAAGCGGATGGGCGCGCACGTGGACTTGGAGGGATCGACCGCAGTGATCAAAGGCGTGGACCAACTTTTCGGCGCCCCGGTAATGGCGAGCGATTTGCGCGCCTCGGCCGCGCTCGTGCTGGCTGGCTTGAAAGCAGACGGCGTCACCGAAGTGAGCCGCGTTTATCACATCGACCGCGGCTACGAACATCTGGACGAAAAATTGAGCGAGCTCGGAGCGCACATCGAACGCGTGCAAGGATGAGGCAAATGACGATGCCGCCAAAAAACGGGATTTGCGTCATTCGGGGTTCGTCATTCCTTCGTCACTAGACATTCGACATTCGTCATTTAAAACAACGCCACATGGACCAACCACCGCCACCCGCAACCACCACTTCATCCGACGTCCGCACCTGGTGCGTGCTTTGTCACGCCAGCGCTCTGCTCGGTTTATTCCTCCATTTTCTCGGGCACTTGCTCGGGCCGCTGATCGTTTGGTTGGTCAAACGCGGCGACTCGCCCGAAATCGATGCGCACGGCAAAGAGTCGCTCAATTTCCAGTTGTCGATGCTAATTTACGACGCAATCGCGGTGGTTCTCTGTTTTGTCCTCATCGGCATTCCGATTCTCATTTTGCTCTGGGTGCTGAACACGATCTTTGTCATTGTCGCGTCGATTCAGGCAAGCGACGGCAAACTGTATCGGTATCCGCTTGCGATGCGCCTGATCAAGTAACGCCGCCAGAGCGAGATGGGGAAATCGCCGCCATCGGTCCTGGAGCCGCAATGTCCGTCTCGGCTTGTGCTCGATCGCATTGCGGACAAATGGACGGCGCTGATCATTCAAATTCTTGCGCAAGGGACAATGCGATACGGCACCTTGCATCGCGCCATTGGTGGGATTTCGGAGAAAATGCTGACGCAAACATTGCGCAGCCTGGAACGCGACGGGCTGGTCCAACGCAAGATCCATCCGGTCATTCCGCCTAAAGTCGAATATTCGTTGACCAAATTGGGACGCACCTTAATCGAACCGTTGCACGCGCTTTGTCGATGGTCGGAAAAACATCTGGCCGAATTGGAAACGAACCGGACTCAGGCGAAGGCAAAGGCGGGAGAGGAAGGAAGAAGCGGCTCACGTCAACTGCCGGCCGATTAAGGTCAATCGCTCTACCAAAAATACCGTCGTAGGCGAAGCGCTTCGCCGGCGATGAGCCTTTTTTTCAATGTAAACGGTATTCATAAAGTTGTTCATAGCATTCGCGGCAATGCTCGTGAATCTCGCGGAGATGCGGCGGAATTTCCATACCCTTTGGCCGAGACGGCTGGAAAGATGTCGATCTGATGACTTCGTTATACCAATGTTTTGCCCAGATGCCGTCAGTCTCGCGCAAACCGGGCGACCATGAGAGCATCGCGCCGTCGAATTCAAGATCGACAGCCTGGCAAAGCAGCCGCAACGCTCCCTCGGGATTTTCCAGCACATCTTCTGCGTCGATCACCGGCGGGACCGTGCCGAGCTGGTCGCGTACAAAGTGGAAAATCTCGCTTTGCTGGACGAATCCCAGATCTTCCAGCAACGGGTCTTCGCGCTTCTTTAGGTATGAAGTAATCACGTCCACCGGATCGCGGATGAGAAAGCAATTCGTTACCGAGCACAGCCATCCTCGATCCACTTCCGGCAGGAGATGATGCGCCATCTGTTTCTGGAAAAGGATGCGTTTGCCGCTTGGGATTGGACCAGTCAGATGCGCCACGACGTTGTGCCAATCGGTTTCGCCGGTGGTGATGATTTCATTCGCACCGGGATGTTTCTTGCCGGTCGCTTTCAGATAGAACGCGTAAAATGGCTCGTCGATCACTGCGGTGTCCGATCGATTTCCCCATGCCCGCATCATGGCGGTAGAAATATTTCGGGGCCCGGACCACATCGCGATTCGGACCGGGTTCATAACGCCATTAGAAACTCCGCGATATCGAGCGACGCACGTGGCCGGCTCAATTGAGAAATGTTTGCCGCCCATTCGCGCCATTGTTTCGCGTCATTCGCGAAAGCCCGCTCTACCTGGGCGATTACTTCATCGCGCGAGCGGGCGACCACACCCGAATGGGTCTGCTCAATGAGGATGGCGTTTCCTTCCTCCTGGCCGGAAACGATGTGATTGATGATCATCGGGCAACCCGCGGCGATCGTTTCCTGAACGGTCGCGCCGCCTGCTTTGCCGATGAGCAAATGACTCGCGCACAGCATCCGCGGGAGTTCGTTAGTCCAACCGACAATCTCCGCTTTCCGATTGGCCACCACCGGTTGGATCGCGCGGCGCAGTCGCTCGTTCCGGCCGACTGTAACGGTCAAATCAATGTCCTGATCGAGCAATGCTTTCACCAACGCCGGCGCGCGGCGTGTTCCGGCATTGATCATGTAAAGAACGCGCGGACGTGAGCGGGCCGGCGTTGGTCGATGTTCATTGATCTCGGCGAACATCGGGCTAACCGGGAAACCGAAGGTCTTGATTCGCCCTGGAGCAACGCCGCCGGCCCGCACGATTGTGGCGCTTTGCTCGTTCGGCACACAGAAGTAGTCAGCGCCAGACCGATACCAGATTTCATTGACGGTGATCGAGTCGGTCACAATGGCGATGCTCTTGCATTGCCGATTTTGTCCCAAAACCTGATCGACGAGATACGGATAGGGCGGAAAGACCGACACAATGATGTCTGGTTGAAAACGTTCCAGCGTGCGCGCGATCTGTTGCCGTAGCCGGGCGAACTTCTGCAGCTGGTGGTCGAAATCACCCTCCTGATCGAGCCAATCATAAAACGCGCCCCAGGCATGCGGGAGATGATCGACAATCCCGAGATAAGTTCGGCTGATGAGTTTGAACCAAACCGGATACGTCTCGGCCAGCAGATCCCGCATTTCGATCTCCACCGATCCGTCGGCGATTTTCACCAAACCAGCGCGCACACCACGGGCCGCCGCGTTGTGCCCTTCGCCGAAACCGGTGGTGAGGATGAGGATGCGTTTCACAGCTCGTTAGGAAAACAAGACTGGCCGAGGCGGAGACAAGCTTATTCGCGCAAGCATTCGGAGTTTAATGGATATTTCTCTCCGGCAAAGTAAACTCTCACTCGAGATGAAATATCTCCGATTCGTTTGGCGAGTCTTGAGCCGGTTGGTCTGGGAGACCGCGACCGACAACACCCCCGGCCTGGCTGCGCAGATGGCGTATCAGTTACTGTTCGCGCTCGCGCCCTGTCTGTTTTTCCTCTGGCATTTGCTCGGCCTCTTCGGCACCGATCCGGCCAAGCTGCATCGCATGTTCGTTCTTTTGAAAAGTTTTATGCCGCCCGACGCCAAGGTGCAGGACATTCTCGACATCGCCATGGCCAGCGTGGTTGTGACCGGCTCGAACGGGATGCTGGCAAACGCGGGCATCATTCTCGGTATCTATTTCGGCACGGTTTTCATCGCCACCATCTCACGCGCGCTCAGCCAGATGCATGGGGTCCGCGAAGACCGGCATTGGTGGTCGAAATACATCATTTCGTTTTTCATGCTCTTTTGGTTCGGCATCACCATACTTATTTGCTTCAACGCGGTGGTCTTCGGCCAGCGGTTGGCCGGTGTCGCCGAAGTTAATTTCCAGCTCAATATCCCGCTGCAAACGTGGTTTACCTATTTAAACCCGCCCTTCATCTTTGTAGCCCTGACCCTTCTGGCCCTGGCCCTGTATTTACTTACGCCGGAAAACTATCTCACGGTGCGACAGGCCCTGCCGGGGGCGGTCTTCTTTGCGTTAGGCTGGATCGTGGTGACGAAGCTCTTCCAATATTACGTGGTCAAATACAACCGCTACAATCCGACCTATCTCGCGCTCGCGTCCATCATCATGCTCTTAACCTGGATGTATCTCACTTGTCTGCTCCTGTTGTTAGGCGGGAAGGTCAACGCAATTCTCCAGCGCGAGCGCGAACGCCAGCCCGAATCCGGTCCACCTGTGCCCGCACCAGAAACGCAGACAGCGTGATCGAGATTTTCGCGAGTTGATTGGAGCGTTCGCTCTGATACGCTCCGCTTCAAGTGGTGCGTCTCCGGCTCTGGTTGGCAACAGCTCTCGCGCTCGGCGCGCTTTTCGGCGCTGTTCTTCGCGCCCAAGTCGGTGACGAGGAGAAACCGAAGCACATGGCGTCGGCAAAAACGCTGGGCTCGCCGTCCGATCCGGAAAAATCGCCGACACCTCACCCGAAGCGCAGGACGAAGAAGTCTGGCGCTAAGAAATCGACCAAACACAAATCGACGGCGAAGAAGAGTTCAACTTCCAAAGCGAAAACGAAAAAGAAAACGGCGCGTCCGGCGAAAACGCCGACGCCCGTACCGAAAAAAGCGCAGCCGGCGGCTGCCGCCTCGAGCCCGGCACCGGCACCGACGCCGTCGATCCCGCGGGCGATTCCCGTGACTTCACCGGAAGAACGGGCGCAGGTCGTCGTGGAAAAATCCGGCTTGGAAGAGGAAGAAGGTTTCGTTCCGCCGCCCCCACCGCCACCGCCGCGGCGGTTTGGCTTTTGGCCGTGGTTGCGCCGCTCCAGCGAGCCGTCGTATCATTACTTAACGAGATCGGTGATCGACCAAATTCGGCGTGCGCCGGTCCAACGGCGCCGCTGGCAGTTCATCGTCGTTCACAACAGCGGGACGCGACAGGGCAACGCTCGCGTCTTTGATTATTACCATCGACATGTGCGCCGGATGCGGAACGGTCTGGCCTATCATTTCGTCATCGGCAACGGCACATCGACCGGCAACGGCGAGGTTGAAGTGGGGGATCGCTGGCGGCGCCAGATCAACGGCGGCCACGTCCACAGCGATTATCTGAACAATATCTCGCTCGGCATTTGTCTCGTGGGCGATTTCAATCACGACCAACCGACGCGGGCCCAGCTGGAATGTTGCGAGGAACTGATCCGTTACCTTCGCCAGCGCTGTGGCAAAATCGACAATGGCGACATCCTCGTCCGGCCGCACCGCGAGATGAACCCGCCGCGCTGGCCGACCGATTGCCCGGGCGATCTCTTCCCTTATTCCTGGTTCCGAAGATTCTAGAACCTACCAGCTCTGTTGAAAAGCTCCCCTTTGTTGTCATGTCGAGCAAAACGAAACATCTCTGACTCTTTCTTTGCGCTCGGATAAGCAGTTTGAGATTCCTGGCTCCGCTCGGAATGACACAGGTTTTCAACAGAGCCAACACATCCCACAGGGAAACGGGTGAGTCGCCAGAGATTTGGCTCTGCGGCATGGCGCGAGGAGGGAGAATCCTTCATGGATCTTTGACCCACGAGCAACGCCGCCGCCGCAGTAAGGATCGGCAATCCTTCGGGTTGAGCTCTGGCGTGCGTCTAGCGACGTTGCTCCAAACTCATCCCGTCGTCGCGGGACTTCGGCTACGACCCTTCGTCTGCGTTCGGCAGCTGGGGACCAGGCCGCCTCTCAGAGCTTAGCGCGCCCGTATCCTATTTATGAGACGGGTTCTGGCAGCAGGAACGCGACTTGCTTTGTCACAGGCGAAGATCACGTTGCAATGAAAACGCTTTGTCTGATCGCCTGCTTCGCAGCGTTCACTCTTTTTTCGATGAAAGCGCAGGCGCCGAACACCAAAGACCAGGAGGAACAGTTGCTTGCCCTTGCTAAGCAAGTGCAGGAGCAACAGGCGCAAATCGTTTCCAATCAGAAGAAAATCGACGGCAAGCTGGCCGAGTTGGCCGAAACGATTCGGACCGCCCGCATTTTTTCCAGCCGCAGCCGTTAACCTGGCATGAACTCAAGAATTCTAATCCCGTTGATCCTGGCTGCATTGTCGATCCTAGCCTATGCGCAATCGCCCATCCCGGTCATTGTCCCGGCGAATTCAGGCGCCGAGGTGCAAGACGCCAAGGCACCGTCTGACCGGCAACCAGCCGCGAGTTCAGAATCTTTGGATAGTGCCATCCAACTACTCCAACACACCCAAACGGTGAACGAAGAACTGCTGAAAACTCAGGAAACGACCCTGCAGCAGCTCGACGACATGCAAACGGCTGCGGAGCAATTGAAGATCTTCAGCAAACGCGGCTAAGCTTCAGAGGTCAGACGTCAAAGGTCGGAAGTCAGCGGCAACGATTGGTACCGTTAGGCGGCGTCGCGCGATCCGATTCACGATGTAACGAACCACGGTTCACGCCTTTCCTACTTCTTCTTGGGCTCGATCTTCCGATAAAGGGTGGCCATGCTGATGCCGAGCATGCCGGCGGCTTTCTCGCGTGAACCGTGACAATGAGCCAGGGTCGCCTCGATGTAACGGCGTTCCTGTTGCTGAATGTAGTCGTCCAATTTCTCGCCCACCCGCATTTTCTCAAGCTCCTCGTGCGCCTTTCCTCCCTTTGCTTCGCTCACGATATGCGGCGGCAAATCGCTCGGCAGAATCAAATGGTCCTCACACAACGCGCACGCGCGTTCGATGGCGTTTTCCAGCTCGCGGACGTTGCCTGGATAAGAATAATGACACAAAATATCGACCGCTTCCGGGTCGATCTTTATCGGCTCGGCCCCGGCCGAGCTCGCCTGTTTCTGCAAGAAGTGGTTCACGAGCAACGGCACGTCCTCGAGTCGCTCGCGCAATGGCGGAATCTCGACCGGAATCACCGCGAGCCGATAATAAAGGTCCTCGCGAAAAGTTCCGTCTTTGAGTTTCGGCACCAGCGCTTCGTTCGTCGCGCCGACCACGCGCACATTGACAGGCGAGCTTTTGTTATCGCCTACCCGCCGGACCTCACGCTCCTGCAATACGCGCAACAATTTCGTCTGTAACTGCGGCGCCATCGAATTCACTTCGTCGAGAAAAATGGTGCCCAGGTTCGCTTCCTCGAACAGCCCGCGCTTGTCCGCAACCGCGCCGGTGAACGATCCCTTCTTATGCCCGAACAATTCCGACTCGAGCAAGTTCTCCGGCAACGCACTACAATTGATCGCCACAAATGGATGGTGCTGCCGATTCGAGTTGAAATGCAGCCCACGCGCGACCAGCTCTTTTCCCGTCCCGCTTTCGCCGACGATTAGCACCGTGCTGTCCGTATCGGCGACCTTGTTCACGAGGTTATAGACCTGCTGCATCTTTTGACTCGTCCCGATGATGTTCTCAAACCGGTAACGGTTCTTCAGCTCCTTCCGAAGGTACGTATTCTCGCGAACAGCGGCTTGAAAATCGAGCGCCCGTTGGATCGTCATTTGCAGTTCGTCGATCTTGAATGGCTTCGGCACGTATCCGTAAGCACCCATTTTCATGGCCTCGACCGCGGTATCGACCGACGCATAGGCCGTGATTAAAATGACCGACGTTTGTCGATGATGTTCCCGCACATGCCGGAGAACGTCGAATCCGCTCATGGTCTCCATCTTGATATCGGTTATCACAATCTGCGGCTGGATCGTGTCGATTTGATCGATCGCTTTCGTCGCTGTGTTAAACGGGAAAACTTCGTGCCCTTTCTCGCGGCAAAGAGTCACGATCACTTCCACCATGGCTGGCTCATCATCGATAATTATAACTTTGGCCATAAAATCTCAGCGCGGAGAATATTGCAGTTTTGAGAAAAGGAAAGCGAAATTGAGAATCGAGCTGATGTCCCCGTCACTCGGGCTTTCGGACCCATCAGGCGCGTTCTTCGGGGAGCGCGAGGATTTTGCTCGCTGCCGCCTGCATGTTGCTGGCAGCTTTCGTATCGTCGGAGTTCTGTCGTCGGTAACTCGCGGGCGACGCGCTGGGGCTATCCGGCAAAATGCCCGCGCTTACCAAAGGCAGCGCAACAATGTAAGACGCTCTTCTTGTTCGATCCGTTGTCTGGAAGATCGGAACGCGGAGAGGCAGACTTGAATAGGTTTCCTAAAAACGCGATTCGTTCTGGTGGTCGAATTGATCCCGGAATCTTACGTCAAGCCGCTGGATCTTAAAAAAGCGTTTAGACGACGCGGTCCGCTGGATGTCGATCTAGGCTGCGGCGACGGATCGTTTCTGGTTGCCATGGCCGAGCGTCACCCCGAGCGAAATTTCCTCGGTATCGAGCGGATGCGTGGGCGCGTCGAAAAGGTCTGTCGCAAAGCGGCGAAGATCGGGAACATTCGAGTTCTGCACTTGGAGACTTTGTACGCGGTGCGTTTTCTGTTACCGGAAAACGCGGTCGAAACGTTCTACCTTTTGTTTCCTGATCCCTGGCCGAAACGCCGGCATCAGCGGCGGCGGGTCGCGACCTCGGAATTTCTCGACGCGATCCATCGCGCGCTCCGACGCCACGGCGAGCTCCACATCGCGACCGACGATCGCAATTACTTTGCGCAGATCCAGCGCGTTGCCCAAAGCGATCCGCGTTTCGTCAGGCTTGACAATTTCGGCGCCGACGCCCTGCCGGCGACGCGATTTCAAAAGCGGTTCGAAGAGCGCGGCGCGCCGATTTATCGGTTCACGCTGCGGAAAATTTCGCCCGTAATGTAGGTACGGGCTTCCCAGCTGCGGGGCGAAAATCGCAGTGTCACAGCGCCGGTTTCATCCTGACGAAACATCTGGGCCCCGTGCGCGCGCACGTTCGCAGCCCATTCTTGTTTGATTCGCTCGTGCCAGGGAAAATCGGCGGCCGTCGCGACAATCAATTTCGGTTGCACGGCAGCGATAAAGGCGTCCGAACCCGAGCGACCGGATTGATGTTGTCCTTTCACCAGAATGTCGCTGCGCAAATCCGCGCCGGATTGGAGAAGGCGCTGCTCGGTTGCTTCACCACTGTCAGACATGAACAAAACAGCGGTGGATGGCTTAACCAACAAACGAATCACGTAAGCCTGATCATCGGCCGTCGCCGCAATCAGTCCGCGCGGTGGATGAAGGATGGTGGCCGTGACTTCGGGCGAAAGCTGAAACGTGTCGTTCTGCGCCAAATCGGCGGGGGTGATTCGGCGCTCCCGAAAACACCGGCGTAATTCCTTGTGAACCTTCGATTTGTCCGGCGAGGGATTGTCGATCCAGCGCGCCGGAGCAAGATCATCCAGCAAGGGCAACGCGCCGGCGATGTGGAACGAATCGCCATGCGTCAACACGATGCCGGTGAGCCGATTCATGCCAACGGCATGCAAGTAAGGGCGGATTGTCCGCTGATAATCACGCGCGCTGCCACAATCGAACAGCCACTCGGCCTGACGCGTTCGGACGTGGACCGCCGCGCCCACCCCGACATCGAGCACGGTGATCTTGGCCACGAGCTTTTCCGGCCAATGCGGATGGGCAAAGTAAAAATGTCCGCCCGGCGTTTGAGCAAAAAGCTGGACAAGCGCGAGAACCATTTTGCCTAACGACCAATTGGCGCTGTTAAAAACGAGCGAGAACCACGGCCAAACCGGCGCCGCCATTAGCGAGAGCAGCGCAATGGCCAGAATAAAGAACGCCAGCGGCACCACGACGAGATTCGCGAACAGCGAGATCGGTGTCAGCAGATAAAAATCGCGAAACAAAAGCAGCATCGAACCGCTCCAGGCTGCGAGCGAAACTGAAGCGCCGCGGCAAAACCAATCGAGAGCGTTTTGTCTCCACAACCGGGCGCCGCGGAGCAGGCTTCGCGGTAGAAATGGATCGGGCGCGCTCCAGCGGCGAAAGAAATTGAAGATCGGGTCGGCCAACAGAATGATGGCAGCCACAACCGCGAACGAGAGTTGAAATCCGGTGGCGAAAAGCTCGTTTGTGTTCCAGCAGAGAAGAAGGAACGCGGCCGCGGCCAGACTGTTGAGGATGAAAACTTTTCGATCAAAAAACACTCCGCCCAGCATGACCGCAGTCATAGTGGCGGCGCGGACGCTCGAGACGTGCAGTCCGGTCACGGCTGCGTAAAAGAATAGGGCGGGAATGATCAGTCCGCTGGCCACTTTTCGCGGCAGCCGCGCCACCATGGCTACAATCCAGAGCAGTTGCGCGAAAATGCCAACGTGAAGTCCGGCGACGGCGAAGAGATGCAGCGTCCCGGTTTTTTGAAACGGCTCTTCGATGTCTTCGGGGGTTTGGTGGCGCAGTCCGAGAACAATCCCGCTGAGAAAGCTCTGGACGTCCGGCGCGTCGTCCAAGCCGCGACAGAGCGCATATTGTAACCGGGCCCGCGAGTTTTGCGCCGCACGCAGAATCGGATTGCCGCCGCCATGGCGAAGCACCACTGAGTTTTCGGGGTAACGCACAAACAGAAGCCGGCGAACGTCCATCCGCGCGAGATAGGAACGCAAATCGAACTCGCCCAGATTTCGCGGCGGCTCGATCGGTTCCGCAACGCCGAAGAGTTTCAATTCGTCGCCGAACTCAGGCGTGCGTCGCCAACGGACCTGCCACATTGCATTGGTTGCCTGAGTCGTGCCGCCGACATCGACAGACTCAAGCTTGAGCAAGAACGTCGCGAATCCATTCCGGCCAATCGTCGGTTCGGTCACGACCGCGCCTGTCGCGGTCACCGCTCGCGGCCGATCGCCTAACGAGCTTGCCAGTCGCTTTCCCGGGGTGTCCACGGTGCGGACATGGTGCAGGAGAAAGAAGCCCAGCCCGACGATCAAATAAGTCCCGAGCAACGTCGGTCGCAGGAAACACAGGCCAGCGCCGATCGCGAGCATCCAAGCGACCGGAACGGTCGGCAAAGGTTGCGATGCGAACAGGTCCGAAATAAGTACCCCGAGACCCGCGGCCAGAGCCAGCCCGACAAACGGCTGCCGCGCCCGACCCAGCAAATTCATCAATCGCCATTTCGCCTGGCAAATATGGGAAGATCAAGCCAGAACCGCGGACAAGATCGACAATTCCGCTTTGTGCCCCATCGTTTGCGTATGCCGCGACGATCACGCGCTCCGATTCCAGTCCGCTCCGGACGCACCGAGTTTCTCGATCAACGCGGCTCGGTAGGATTGGCGGGACGGATATCACTGGGTGCTTTCGCTCACCTGGCCGCAGTTTGCGCTTTTCCTCGTCGTCAGCTACGTCACAATAAACCTTCTCTTCGCCACCTTGTATGCCGTCGGCGGCGGCATCGCCGATCTAATACCCGGCTCGTTTCCACAGGCATTTTTCTTCAGCGTCGAAACGCTGGCAACGGTCGGTTACGGACATAATTATCCGGCGACGCTTTATGGCCACATCATTGTCACGATCGAGATTTTCATGGGAATGATTTGGCTGGCCATGATCACCGGCCTCATCTTCGTGCGCTTCTCGCGACCGACTGCGCGTATTTTGTTCAGCAGAAACATTCTCATTGGCAATCATCACGGCCGGCCGTGTTCAGTTCATCCTCCGATTATTTTCGGACCGGTCCGAGCGGTAAAACAACTTTGCCGAAAAGTTCGTTGAGCACTTGGGCGAGGCCGGTGTAGATGGCCGAGAAACCGCAAAAGATTCCTTCCCAGCCGGTGAAATGCCTGAAGCCCGGGCCGGCGTTTGTGTAATCGCCGATGGCGAGGAGGAAAAACAAAATTGTTAGCGAACCGAACACGATCTGACCGGCGACATGCAATCGCAGTGTGCCAATAAACATAATCGCGGTGAAAATTCCCCACATCGCCAGATACGCCGCCATCGCCGTGTCATCCGATTTTGCCGCCCAGCCGATCTTTGGCAGAACTATCAGTGCAACGAGCGACAACCAGAACAAGCCATAGGAAGTAAACGCCGTGGTGGCGAAGGTGTTGCCTTTCCGCCATTCCATGATCCCGGCGATGATTTGAGCAATGCCGCCATAGCAGATTCCCATTGCGAGAATCATGCCGTTGATGTCGAAGAAGCCGGCGTTATGCAGATTGAGCAGCACGGTCGTCATCCCGAAACCGAGCAACCCCAGCGGCGCCGGATTGCCAGTCGTGTCTTTGATCTGAGCCGCGGATTCGTTCATCCGCGCAGTCTGCCGGCAGCGCGGCCAAAAACGCAATCAAATAGCGATGAAACCGACCCTCATAAGTAGAATGTCCAGCTGTGGAAATCCCTACCACGGCGATCTTTCCGCTAGCGGACAGGGCCGGCGATGTGTTCGGGTCTTGGACCGATTCCGATGAAACGGGCGGGCAATTGGCGGAGCGCGGGGAAGAGTTGCAATAGGCGGGGCAGAAGTGGCAGCGACGTTGCGTCCGACCGTTGCTGGCCCGTGACGACGTAACGATGGACAAGTGTTTGTATGAGTTGAATCACCGCGGCCGGCCAGGCGCGCCGTTCTTGCACCGCGCGAAGATCGCCAATCGAAACGGGGCTGTGCCGGAGTTTTTCGGCTAACAAGTTCGCCGCCGCGACCGCATCTTGAATGGCGAGATTGATTCCAACGCCACCCGCCGGCGACATCGCGTGCGCGGCGTCGCCAATGCAGAGAAGCCCCTCCCGGCACCATTGGCGGAGGCGATTAATCTGCACGGTCAGCAACTTTATTTTTTCCCAATCATCGAGCTCGGCGACGCGATCGCGCAGAAACGCAGCCATGCCGACGAGTTCCTCTTGAAAGGCAGAAAGACCGCGCGCTTTCACGGCGTCAAATCCGCCCTTTGGAATGACGTAACCGCACTGCCAATAGTCGCCGCGGTCGAGCAGGACGAGCAATTTGCCGTGCCGAAAGAAGCCGAGCGTTTGCTCCGCGTCGGGTTCTCGTTTTGAAACGCGCATCCAAATCACGTCAATGGGAGCCCCGTACTCGCGCGGCTTGAACCCAGCGCGATCGCGCACGATCGAGCTGCGCCCGTCGCACCCGACCACCAGGTCCGCGCGCACGTCCATTAAGCCATTCGGCGTTTTTATGCGTGCCCCGATCACGCGTTCCCCCTCGAAAAGAAGATCGATAACCTCATGTTCCATGCGCAGCTCGAAACTGGGAAATCGTCGAGCCTGTTCGGAAAGGAAATTCAAGAAATCCCATTGCGGCATGAAAGCGATGAATTTGCAATGCGTCGGCAGATGCGAGAAATCCGCGATCGCCACGGGGTGTCCGTTGACCACACCGCGCAGCTCCGACATTTCCTGATGCGGGCGCTGGAGAAATTCATCGAGCAAACCGAGCTCATGCATCAATTCCAGAGTGGATGGATGAATCGTGTCGCCCCGAAAATCGCGCAGGAAATCAGCGTGTTTTTCCAGGACGAGGGCGTCCACCCCGGCGCGCGCGAGAAGAAACCCCAGCATCATCCCAGCCGGTCCCCCGCCGGCGATGACGCAACGTTTGTGCGACTGTGGCAACGAGGTCATGGGATAGCATAGCTTTGTTCAAAACCTATGTAATGCGACGATTCCCTATTGGAACCGCGCTGCCTCTACGAATCGAGGCGGCGTTAGGCGGCGGCAGCGGCGCGTTTGCGGGCGGTCGCGTCGAGGATGCGCTTACGGAGACGCAAGGATTTGGGCGTGGCTTCGACGTACTCGTCGATGTCGATGTACTCGATGGCGCGCTCGAGGGTCATGCGCAACGGCGCTTCCAACTGGATGCCCTTGCCTTCGCCCTGGCTGCGCATGTTCGTTAGGTGCTTGGCTTTGCAGGGGTTAACCGGCAAATCTTCCAGACGCGCGTTTTCGCCGACGATCATGCCTTCATAGACATCTTCCTGCGGGCCAATGAACAAGCGGCCGCGCTCCTGAATATTGTTGAGCGCGTAAGCGGTGCTCACGCCCGATTCCATCGAGATCATCACGCCGCGGCCGCGCCCGGCGATCTCGCCTTTGAACGGCGCGTATTCCCGGAACAAATGACTCATCAAACCTTCGCCGCGGGTCAGGTTAACCAGATCGGTTTCGAAACCGATCAGGCCGCGCGTCGGAATGATCGACTCGACCGAAACACGCGTTTCGTGATGACTCATGCTGACGACTTCGCCTTTGCGGTTGGCAATCGATTGCAAAATGTCGCCGAGATTTTCATTCGGAAGATCGACATACAGATTTTCCAACGGCTCGAGCAGGCCGCCATCCTCGGCCCGATGGAAAATGACTTCGGGCCGCGACACCATCACTTCGTAGCCTTCGCGCCGCATTTGTTCGACCAGGATCGCGATCTGCATTTCACCGCGCGCATCGATCTCGAATGCGCCGGCCGTTTCGGTATCGCTCACCTGCAGAGAAACATTGCCGCGCGTCTCGCGGGTCAATCGGTCACGAAGATGGCGCGCGGTCACAAATTTTCCTTCGCGCCCGGCAAACGGCGAATCGTTCACCAAAATGCGCATCCGAATCGTAGGCGGATCGATATCGACAAATTGCAACGATTGTCGGTCCTCCGAGTCGGTCAGGGTCTCGCCGATGTAAACTTCTTCGAAGCCAGTCAGGCCGACGATATCGCCGGCGGCAGCTTGTTTGATCTGGATTTGCTCGAGCCCTTCGTAAGTGAAAAGAGCAGTCACGTTCGCACGTTCGCAGCGACCGTCGCGGTGAATGCAGACGATCGAGTCCCCCACGGCGACGCGCCCGCTCACGATCCGGCCCAGCGCGATGCGCCCGAGATAATCGCTGTAATCGAGGTTGGACACGAGCATTTGGAAAAACGGGTCGTTGGAGGTTTTTGGCGGCGGGATGTGTTGGACGATGGCTTGGAAGAGGGGCGTCATGTCGTCGCGTTTCTGAGTAAGCTCGCGCGTGGCAAAGCCGTTTTTGGCGCTGGCGTAAATGATCGGGAAATCGAGTTGCTCGTCCGTCGCTTTCAGTTCGACAAAAAGATCGAACACTTTATCGAGCACTTGATGCGGCTCGGCATTTTCCCTGTCGACCTTGTTAATGACCACAATTGGTTTGGCGTTATTCTCCAGCGCTTTTCGTAAAACGAATCGGGTCTGCGCCTGCGGGCCATCGTGAGCGTCGACAACCAACAGGACGCCATCGACCATTTTCATGATCCGCTCGACTTCGCCGCCGAAATCGGCGTGCCCGGGCGTATCGACGATGTTGATCCGATAACCGTTCCACTGGAAAGCGGCGTTCTTGGCGCGAATGGTGATGCCTTTTTCGCGCTCGAGATCCATCGAATCCATCACCCGCTCCTCGATTTTTTGATTCGAGCGGAAGGTGCCGGATTGCCGCAGCAATTGATCGACGAGCGTGGTCTTGCCGTGATCAACGTGCGCAATGATGGCGATGTTACGGATTTTATCCATAAGAGAGAAAGTGACCCTGCCCTAGCGGGTGCGGAAGAGGGGGCAAGCAATATGCGTGCGTAATTGCCACAGGTCAACTGGCGCCGAGGAGTGACGTCAGCCGACGGGCGGCGAACAACAGGCCAGCGCTGACACAGGCGAGGGCAAATGTGGACGGCTCCGGCACCGGAAAGAGTTGGATGTTGTCCAGAAGGAGCGCGGACGGGACATCCGCTGTTGTCCCATCGACGACGCCGATTCCCAGCGTGTACATCCCAGCGGTATCAATGGTGATGCTGAAAGTATGATAGCCAGTTTCCAGCACGAATGGATTGTCCATGCCCGTCGTCGGATGAAGAAGCCCACTGAATGTGTCCGCAACAATTGGGGTGTTGCCGGGGAGTCCGAGCGTGTAAAACGCAAAATCGTTATGTGCACCCGGTTGCACTTCATCGGTCAGGAAGTTGTAATCGAACGTGAGCACGTCGCCCGCGTTCAACATTCCGAGGTTCAACTTAAACGCAGAGCCCTCCTGGCCGGTGACAAGACCATCGCGAATGGTCCCGGTCGGGATACCGAGGAAACTGGCAATTGTCACGACGGAAACAGCGCCGGTGCTTGCGGAGATTGGAGTGTAACCCGGATCACTGATCTGGTTGATTGTGCTGAGCGCGAGCTGATGAGCTCCTTCAGTTTGATTTATTCCAAAATAGCTCAGCTGAACGCTGGCGTCGCCAACAGTCGAGCCAGGAGTGAGGCCATTCTCGAACCCTTCGATCAGCGTGGCATGCGACTCCAATGGCAGGAGGACGAGCGCCAAAGTTACAATGAGTCGACCTGCGTGACATATGCGCCGCCCAACCGATCGGAGCTTCTCGGTAAGACAACGGGATCCCTCGACTCCGCTCCGTTTCGCTCGGGAGGACGACTTAGTGGGTCTCACTTGTCGATCCTAAGGTAGGTTCGGCCGTTGCTGGCAGAACCGTAAAGTTGCCCGGCGCGGTGGATGCTCCTGCTGCATTCGAAACACGAATTGGTCCGCTGATAGCACCCTCGGGCACGGTCGCCACCAACGTATTACCAGTGATCACGTTCACCGAGCCAGCCGGCTGATTGTTGTAGAAGCGCACCGCCGTGCCGGACCCGAAGTTTGCGCCGGTGATGGTAATCTGTGCGCCAACGTGACCGTTTGTTGGGTTGAATCCAGTCGCCGTCGGTTTAAGGAACGCGACAGCGTCGCACTGATTGCCATTACTATTGTGCATGTGCAGTAACAACACGCCGAGAGATCCGTTAGTCTGGAAGTTGGTGCCATTGTAATTGACTGGGATGAAGTTCCCCGGCAAATCGTTGTAGTAGAATGGCTCGAGCGTGGCGCCGCTGGGCGTGGTACTGTACGCCACTCAGTTGCGCAGAGTTTTCAACTTCCAGCCCCGGATTGGCCAGATCGTAGCTAAGAACCGGCGTTTCATCGACCTCGGCTCCGACACGATCGAACGTCACGACCTGGTACTGAAAAAATGTATGGCCGGGCGTTCCCAGTGCTGGATAACGTGGCCCACCTAACAAGGAAGCACTGATTGCGATACCGACGCTGGCGCTGTTATACGCATTGGTATCCGCTATGGCGGCGGTGAGACCGTTCGTGAACGCATTGGAACCTGTCGCCGTGCCGGTGTGCACGTTAAAGATAATCGGGCTGTACACGTTTGCCCCGGCGTTCGTGCCCAAATAGATGATAAAATCAGGCTCGCCGTCGGGTGGCCCACCGTGGCCGTCACCCGTATCGATGAAGAGTTCCTTGTCCGAGCTTACGAAATCGGGCGTCGCAGCCGGGGCGAAGCCTTCGATGCCGAAGAAAATTTCGGTTCCGTTGCCGGGCCGATTCACCCAGTCGCTAGTTAGACCGGCGTATTTGATCACGTTCGGGCTGTTTGGCGCGTTCGGCTGGCCAATCAACGGACTGACGTACTGCAGTTCGAGCGCTTTCACCAGGCTCAGGATGTCGAAGCCATTGCCAAGATTGGGCCCGGTGTTTACGAAAGCGCCGGACACTGGGATATTAAACGAGCCCGTGTTCGGTTGATCCGGCACGTAGCTTGTGATGGTGGAATGCATCGCCGCCGCCGGTTTGGGCGCGGCATAAAGGGCGACACGCAAAACTGGTTGAGCCGAATCCCCTTTGATTTCGCTCTGTGCGATTGGGGTAAACACAACGTATCCGGTCGTTTCCGTTAACCATTGGCGGGGGTTGCCGTTAATCATCGGATCGACAGTCTCTTCGCGGGTGTGCGTCAGGGCGTGGCCAAGCGCCTGCAGGCCCACAGGGACAATCGCGCTCGCGCCGGGATTCACCGTAATCGGAGTCGGCGAGACGACGAACATCGCTCCCGGCACTTGTGTTACGCTTTGCAACGAGACGTTGTAAGTGACGCTCGCGGTGCCTTTGTTACGCAGCGTGATGTTCTTCGTTACCGTGCGCGTGGTATCGACCGGGACTTCGACAACGCCAAACGAGAGGCCGACCTGGTTCGCGTCACTCCCATTAAACGCAGTCACGTCCGAGCGCGCTGCAGCGCCAACATCGACACGGCCCGCGCCGATACGCCCGACGTCGTATTGCAGCCCATGGTCCGGGGTGGTGTAGAGATCGTGGTTTGCTGTCGCGCAAAGCAAGCCGTTCAATTCCTGCACTGTCCAAGCCGGATGCAGTTGCCGCAGCAACGCCATGATTCCCGAAACGTGCGGCGTCGATGACGACGTTCCGGCAAAGCTCAAGACAGCATTCCCCGTAAACGGTGATGCGACGCCAACAGCTTGCGCGGGCGCGGCAATGTCGGGCTTGATTATGCTATCCGGCAAACCCGGCCCGCGAGATGTGTAATTCGGGACCGTGTCGGGCGCAGCGAGGGCCGGAATGATCTGTGCGCCCCGGTCGTTGTTGATCGTGACATTCACCGGCTTGGTCGGCAGACCGGTCACCGGATCGAATCCGCCCGCGTCGGCAACGATCGTATTTCGATCGTTATGCGAAATCATCACCGCTGGAATGTTCGGCTGGCCATCCGTGAACATCTGGATCGGGACGAATGGATTCGGGTTATCGGTAAAGTTATTGATGATGACCGCCGTCGCTCCTGCATCGAACGCTTTTTGGATCTTGTCCACAAACTGCGTGGTGCCGCGATCGATCAGGCAGATGTTGCCGTTCACCTGCGCGGCGTTGGTCAATGCTGGAGCGTTCGCGTCCGGAGGAACGGCATAAACCACGCTGCCGTCAAAACCACCAGAGCCAATATGGCGGCTGTCTGTTCCGAAGATGGAGTAAAATGCGTGACCCGGTGTCGTGTTGGAGGTCACGTTGGAATCGTAGATGAAACCGGCTTCATCGTTGAACGTAGCCGCCACCGAAAGCGTGCCGGTCGCCGCCGCCGGGCTGCTGTGAATGTAATAGCCGTCGCCGCCATTCCCCGCCGCCGAACAGACGAGAATACCGATGGCCGCCGCGTTGCTCGCTGCGATCGCGTCCGGATCATCGGCAAACCCTTCATTCGATCCCAACGACATACTGATTACATCCATGTGATCGGAGAAATCGCCGTCGCCATTTGGGTCCATGCACCATTCGATGGCTTCGACTACCACTTCGGTCGAGCCCTCACAGCCGAACACGCGGACCGGATATAACTGCCCGTTAGGCGCAAACCCGGGCGAGATGGCAAGGTTATTCATGTTCGGCTCGCTCAGGTTGTAATTGCCGTTGTAAGTGAAGCCCGCGCTGGTCAGGCCCAAGCCGGTGGCCAGACTGGCGGTCTCCGTGCCATGACCGTCGCAATCAAACGGATTGTTGTCCGGATGTGGAATCGGCTGGTAATCGGGGTCGTTCGGGTCGGCGTTGTAACTGTTGCCCACCAGATCGATGCCGCCCGGAATTTTCGATGTGGGATAGTTGTTGTTAGGCACGGGACTGGTGTCGTTCGTCACCGCGTAATCGTTCCGTTCCCCTGTGCCGCCGAAATCTCGATGAATGTAATCCAAGCCAGTATCGATAATGGCTATCTTGATGTTTTCGCCATGGATGCCGGAGCCAGTCACCCACGCTGGCCGAGTCGCGAGAAAATCGATGTCGGAGAAAGCCGCGGTGTGAAACTTCGGCACGATCGCGTGTATCGCCGCAACCCCCGGCAATTGGAGGATCTGCGGGATCTTGTCTTTGCGAACAACCACCGCGATGCCGTTATACGCCCGTTGCGCGCGATAAATCACCTCAGCGCCAATGTTGGGGCTGGTGAGATTAGGCAAAATCTTTTCTTGCGCCAGATTCAACTGCTGCACGATTCCCCTGACCTGCCGCGCCGCGATGGCACTTATTTGCACCGGCGTCGCCTTTTGTTTCAGCAATCGCCGAGAACTTTTCAAGTTCGGGTGCGCCAGGGCGTAGTTCTGCTGCGCATCCACTCTCGTCTGCGCATCTTTCAGGGCCGCCGCATAGGCAACTGCTGCGGGATCGCCTGCCATCTGGATCATGATCGACGCAAGTTTCCTGTCGTTAGGCACTCCTGGTGCGAGATTGGCATCATCAGGTTTCGGCGAAGCTGAAGTTATCGCGATGGATGTGACGACTCCAAAAACGGACGCGGTCCTGAACACCGGACCCCGGCGACAACGACTTGAGTTCATAAAGCGAGCCCTTGGAAACCTGCGTTGATCGGAAGAAACCCGCAGATTGCCAAAAGCGCGCTGTCCGAGTCAATTATTTTTCCAGGAATTTGCGCGCAAATCTCGCGCTTTAGCCGTATTGTCGTTAGGCTGCGTGCAGGATCGAGAATCAGCGCGGCCGGTAATGCCCGTGGATCCAATAGCGGTTATGATGCCTCCAGGCCCAGTGTCCCGGCACCCAGACGTAATAGGCGTGGCCATACCAATAGCCGGGTCCATGACGATAATAGGGCTGATCACCCACTTCGACATTAAATGAAATCGCCCGCGCCATCGGCACCGCCACACCACTGATGCCTAGCAATATCGCGCACAGCAAAGCCAATCTCTTTTTCATAATTTCTCCTCCAGTTTGTCATTCGAATCTGTGCGGCGAAGCGGCTGTGTCCTTGGCGCGGATCATACCGTCACCGCTTCCGCCGGCGCCGGCTCAATCCATTTCCCGTGCTCGCGGATCAGATCTTTGAGTCGATCGACCGCTTCCGCTTCAGGAATATTAAATTTTACCGCCGTTTTGCCGACATACAGGTTCACTTTGCCTGGCGCACCCCCGACGTAACCAAAATCGGCGTCCGCCATTTCACCTGGCCCATTCACGATGCAGCCCATGATGGCGATCTTTACTCCTTTGAGATGCGAAGTCGCCGCTTTGATCTTGGCCGTCGTCGTTTGGAGATTGAACAACGTCCGTCCACAGGATGGACACGCGACGTAATCCGTCTTGAAAATACGCGACCCCGCGGCCTGCAAGATGTTGTAGGACAATCGCAGCGCCTGCCCCGGCGCCTCTTCGCCTTGCACCAAAATTGCGTCGCCGATTCCGTCGCACAGTAACGAGCCGATGTTGGTCGAGGCAACGAGAAGCGTCTGGAGAAATGACGAATGACGAATGTCGAATGACGAAGGAATGACTAAATCCGAATGACGAACCCTGTTCGCCTTCGTCCTTCGTCCTTCGTTCCTTCGTCTTCGTCATTATTTAAGACATCCTTCAGTAAAATCGGATGCCGCGCGTCGAGCTTCGCCGCCAACAACCGAAACGCCGCGATCACAGGAAGATCGACATCGTCTTTCATTGTTACCAATTGCGAGTGGCGATCTTGATTCAGCTGCGCAATCGCGCGTTCATCGCGCGGATCGATCTCCTGAATCTGCGCGTTTTCATACACAATTTCCGGCTGGTAATCGCCCATCTTGTCGATCTTGTGCGCGATCTTATCGAAGTTCGCTCGCCTAACAATCACGCGAATCAATTCTTCGCCGCCGAGCTTGATTCGTTGGCCGGGATCACCGATCCCGGCTACAGCAATCGTCTCCGTTGCCCGCCTCTGATACGAGAAGGGGTCATAGGGCAATTGGGCGTTGGGCGTTAGGCTGCCTGCTCGCGAAAGCTTTCGGAGTTGGGCGCTCGCCACGGCGGAGCCCGTCCGCGGCGAAGGCGGGTTGGGCGTTTTCTGCTCAACCGTTTCAACCAGCGCTCGCGCCACCGGAATCTCCTGCGGACTATCCTCCGTCAGCGAAACCCGAATCGTGTCACCGATCCCATCGGCCAAAAGCGACCCAATCCCAATCGCGCTCTTGATTCGCGCGTCTTCGCCTTCGCCCGCCTCGGTTACGCCGAGATGGACCGGGTAATTCCAGTCCGGCCCGAGTTCGGTCAGCCGCGCTACGAGCAATCGATAGGCCGCGATCATCACCTTCGGGTTGCTCGCTTTCATCGAGAAAATGAAGTCGTGATAATCGAGATCGCGCGCGATCCGGGCAAACTCCAGTGCGCTCTCTACCATCCCGAGCGGCGTGTCGCCATATCGATTGAGAATGCGATCGCTCAGTGAGCCGTGATTCGTCCCGATGCGCATCGCGACCTCCCGTTTCTTACAAAGATCGACCAGCGGCGTAAACCGCTCGCGAATCCGGTTTAGCTCGCCCGCGTATTGGTCATCGCTGTATTCGCGAATCACGAACTTCTTCGAGTCGGCGTAATTTCCTGGATTGATCCGCACTTTATCGACCCATTTTGCCGCCTCCATCGCCGCTTCCGGCTTAAAATGGATGTCGGCGACGATCGGCACATCACAGCCCCGCGCGCGCAAACCTCTCACGATGTGCTCCAGGTTCCGTGCGTCCTTCACCGTCGGCGCCGTGATCCGGACGATCTCGCATCCTACATTGGCCAGCTCGATCGTTTGCTGGATCGACATCTCCGTGTCCATCGTGTCGCACGTGATCATCGATTGAACACGAATCGGATTGTCGCCGCCGACGCCGACACTCCCGACCTTGACCTCACGCGTCTGGCGACGCCGGGAAACGAATGGGCTCTGGCAGTAGTTCGTCGTCCTCATTCCGCTGCAACGCTTCAATGGTTTAATAACCGCCAATCCGGCTCGGGCTTCAACGTTCCCAACTTAAACAACCTTTGCCCCAGGCCCAAACCAGTCCCTCGATTAGCAGCAACAAAAAAATGAGAATCGCGATAAACGCGCCGACGGGCAATCCGGTGAACGCGACCGCGAAGGGCACCAGAAAAATCGCTTCCACATCGAAGATCAAAAAAATGATTGCGTAGAGATAATATTGCGACCGGAATTGAACGTGCGCTTCGCCGATTGATTCCACACCGCACTCGTAGATTGCATTCTTCTGCATCCCCGGTTTGGGCGGCTGGAAAAATCGTCGCCACAACCACGCCAGCGCCAGCGGCATCAACGGAAACATCAGCGCCACGCCTGCGAAAATGACGATGAATAAATAAGGATCCGGAGCCATCAGATATCGATTAAATTCGCTCGGAAAGGTTCGCTGCCAAGCTTATATTCTGGTCGTGGAAAAGCTCCCTGCTTGTCATCCTGAGGGAAAGCGAAGGATCTCTGATTAAGGTTTTTCTTGCTTAAGGAATTGCGCACCGCTTTTCTTCTTGGCGAGTGAACGGCAGCTTTATCGATCAAATCTTTGTTCATGCAAAACAGGGGCTGCTTTCGCTTATTTCAGGCGCGCCGGATTGGGCCATTCAAATCGCGTCGAGCCTGATCAACATCTTCGCGTTGCTCGGGGTGTTTCTCACCCTCTTCGCGCTGATGTCGGTGCTGGAGCGAAAAATCCTCGGACGCATGCAAAACCGTTACGGCCCGAATCGCGTCGGGCCATTCGGTCTGCTTCAGCCGGTCGCCGACGGAATCAAGATGTTGATCAAGGAAGACATCGTGCCCGCCCGGGCGGACAAGATCGTGCATTTTCTCGCGCCGGTCCTGATTGCGGCGGCGGCAATTCTCACCTTGGGCGTGATTCCGTACGGACGAAACATGACGCCCTTTACCATCGACGGCGGAATTCTGTTTTTCTTCGCCGTGGGATCGACGACTGAACTTGCCGTGTTCATGGCCGGATGGGGCAGCAACAATAAATTTTCGATGCTCGGAGCGATGCGGGCGATTGCGCAAATGATTAGTTACGAGTTGCCGCTCCTCATCACCGTGTTGCCAGTGGTCATGGTCGTCGGCTCGCTCATGCCGGACACGATCGTTGTGGCGCAGGGGGGCTACGCTCTCGGCTTCGTCCCACGCTGGTTCGTCTTCACGCCATGGGGCGCGACGGCATTCATTTTATTTTTTGTCTCCGGCCTGGTGGAATCGAACCGGACGCCATTCGATGTGCCAGAAGGCGAATCGGAAATTGTCGCCGGTCACATGACCGAATATTCCGGGTTCAAATACGCCACATTTTTTATGGCCGAGTATTTGGGAATGTTCGCGGTCAGCGGACTCGGCACCACCTTGTTTCTCGGTGGGTGGCATGCGCCATTGTCGATCCTGGAGTTCGTTCCGAGCTACGTTTGGTTCTTCGCCAAATTGTCGATCCTGCTTTTCGTTTACATTTGGGCGCGTGGCACGCTGCCACGGACGCGGGTCGATCAAATGATGAATTTCGCCTGGAAATTCATGCTGCCGATGGCGTTCACCTGCATCGTCGCAGCTGCGGTCTGGCATTACGCCGGACGCGGGTTGCGTGGCTGGCTTTGGTCGCTAGTCGTCATTGCCGCCGTTTACGTCTTCCTGTCGATCCTGCTCGATACGCGAAGGAAGTTCGCTCCGCGCGTTTACCGTTTCGCCGAATGAAGAGCTCTAATTCTCAGCGTGGATGCATCGATTGTAGCGCGAGCGCTCCGCTTGCTGTTCTGTTCGAAGTGGCCGGCGGTGCGAGCCGCCCGATTTTGCCGGATAACTGAATGAGTAGTGCGCCTTTGTTTTCATCGCAATTTTCACGCTCGCCGCTGCGCTCGCCGCTGCAACGTTGAAGAAGCTCATGCACGCCGCGCTCAGTTTCGCGCTCACGCTTGTTGGTGTGGCCATGTTTTTCTTTTTGCTCGGCGCGGAATTCGTCGGGCTCGTTCAGATTTTCGTTTACATCGGAGCGGTGGCGGTGCTGATCGTTTTCACGATCCTGCTGACGCGACACGATCCGGAAAAAGATCGCGGGTTCAACTGGAGCGGCGTTGTCATTGCCATGGCGGTGTTTGGCGGTTTGGTCTGGGCAGTTCTAAAAACGCAATCGCTCAACATCGTTGCGTCGCAAACCGAAACGCTCACTGTGAAACGCATCGGGGAAGTGTTGATGACCGATTATGTCTGGCCGCTGCAATGTGTCGGGCTTCTTCTCACTGCCGCGCTCATCGGAGCGCTTGTTTTGGTGATGGAGGAAAAACGGTGATGAGGAAAACGTCGAACACCGAACGCCCAATATTCAACGCCGAATTCGGAAAGGCTTTTCGGTTCGATGTTCGGCGTTCGGCGTTCGGCGTTCGACGTTTTCTGTGCGATCGGCAATGAATCCTACACTCCAATTATTCTTCGTTGTCTCGGCCGCTCTCTTCTCAATCGGCCTGCTCGCCGCGCTGAGCCGGCGACATGCCATTTTCATTCTGATCGGGATCGAGATGATGCTCGCTGCCGCGAACCTTAATTTCATCGCGTTCTGGCGATTCAGGAGCGAGCCGCATCATCCGACTGGCGTGATCGTGGCGATTTTTTCGATCGCCATCGCGGCAGCTGAAGCGGCGGTTGGCCTCGCGCTCGTTGTCGCGGTGTATCGGCACTACCGCACGACCAATGTCGATCAGCTCGATCAACTCAAAGGATGACGCGGATGATTAAGCAAACGACGATCGCCCAACGTCCAACTGCCAACGTCCGAATTGGAGCGTCCGTTCAGTTGGGCGGTCGGCGTTTCCTATTTCTGTCGCCATGAATTCCTGGATCATCGATGAGCTTTGGCTGATTCCCGCGGTTCCACTTGCGGGTTCGCTGTTAATTTTGAGCCTGGGGAGTTCGTGCCGAAAAACCGCGGCTGGTCTTGCCATTGTTGGCCAGATCACTCGCGCTGGGATTGTCGATCTTCGCTCTTCTTTGGACGCTGCACGAACCGGGCATCCACGCCATCCATAATTTCACCTGGTTCACATTTGGCGACAATTCGCTCCGCATCGGCTGGGTCCTCGATTCGTTAGCTGCCGCGATGATGCTGATGATCACGTTGGTCGGCCTTTGCATTTTTGTTTTCAGCATCGGGTACATGGCGGCGGACAAAAATTTCACCCGCTTCTTCGCTTATCTCTCTTTTTTTTCCGCAGCGATGCTCGGCGTCGTCATCGCCAACAGTTTACTGCTGCTGTTTGTGTGCTGGGAACTTGTTGGGCTCGCGTCGTATCTCTTGATCGGTTTCTGGATCGACAGACCGAGTGCTGCAGCTGCGGCCAAGAAAGCATTCATCACCACCCGCATCGGCGACTTGGGATTTTTTCTTGGAATGCTCTGGCTCTACCGTCGAACCGACACATTGCTCTTTTACGATAACGGCTATGCCTGCCTCGACAGCGGTGGCCTGGCCGCAATCGGCGCGAGCTCGACATTTATCGCGTTGTTGATTTTCTGCGGCGCCGTGGGGAAGTCGGGGCAATTCCCGCTCCACGTCTGGTTGCCGGACGCGATGGAGGGCCCAACGCCGGTGAGCGCATTGATTCACGCTGCCACCATGGTGGCAGCGGGCGTTTTTCTTGTCGCGCGGGTCTATCCGATTTTCGCTCTGGGCGCGATCGACGGGGTGACCGCATCGTTAACGGTTGTGGTCTGGATCGGTGTGATCACAGGGTTGATGGCGGCCCTGATAGCGATCGCACAGTCGGACATCAAACGCATCCTCGCCTATTCGACCGTCTCGCAGCTTGGTCTCATGATGGTGTCGTTAGGCGTGGGCGGCGTGGCGGCGGGCATCATGCATCTGTTGGCGCACGGATTTTTCAAGGCCCTCCTTTTTCTCGGCTCCGGCTCGGTTATTCACGGCTGTCATCACGAGCAGGATATTCGCAAAATGGGTGGGTTACGCGGGCGAATGAGGATCACCTTCTTCACCTACGCCGTCGGCATGATGGCCTTGAGCGGCGTGCCTTTCTTTTTTTCCGGCGCCTGGACAAAAGAAGAAATTTTGCACGTCGCCGCGCATTGGCCGGCCTCGAAGGCGCCGTATTATCTCACCCTCGTCGGCGTTGTCTTGACCGCCGTCTACATGATGCGGCAGATCATTTATGTTTTTCTCGGTCAGGCGCGTGTTGCATCGCGAACCGCTCACGAGAGCCCGGGCGTGATGACATGGCCTCTGATCGTGCTCGCATTGTCTACGATCGGCTTCAGCGTTGTCCTCACGCCCGCCTGGCCCTGGCTCCATTATTACTTGTTAGGCGAGACACATATTGAGCCGACTTCTTTGATCCAACCAATGCTTTTGATTTCAGTCGCCCTGGTGACGATCGGCGTCGGCCTCGCGTTAGTGATTTATCGGAAAGTGGGCACACTCGATCGGGAAGTTGAGATCGATCCATTGGCCGAGGCCCAACCAACTCTGTTCCGATTTCTCGAAAAGAAAATGTGGATCGACGAATTTTATCAGGGAACCGTCATCCTTTGGAGCAAAATCCTCGCACGCTTGTCCGATTGGATGGATCGCTACTTCTGGGATGGACTGGTGCGCGGGTTTGGCCGGCTTGGTCAGCTTTTCGGAATCTTTACAACCAACGTCGATGAGCACGGCATCAACGCCGGTGTTGATGAAGTGACGGTCGGCGCGCGCGGCCTGGGCCGGGTGATGTCGAGCTGGCATTCGGGACAGATCCAAACTTACCTCGGCATTGTCGCCATTGGCATGCTGATGCTGCTCCTTTTCTTCGCATGGTTGGCTTGATCAGCGCGCTCATCATGATTCCGCTGGTTGGCGCATTTGCGCTTTACGCTGGGCGTCCGGGAAGCGCGCGCGTGATCGCGCTGATGTTTAACACGCTCGCGGCGCTCTGCGCGTTGCTGCTGTGGCAAAAATTCGACTCAAACGCTACCGGCCTTCAACTCGTTGAACGCCACGCCTGGATCCCAAGCGTCGGCGCCGAATACCTGGTCGGGATTGATGGTTTAAGTCTGCTCCTCGTTTTACTGACGACTTTGATCGTTCCGTTCGCATTTCTCGCCCAACCACTCGATCGCGGCGCGTGCGCGCTGATGTTGATCATGCAGGCCGCGCTCTATGGCACCTTCACGGCCCAGAATTTCGTTCTCTGGTTTCTCTTTTACGAGATGAGTCTGATCCCAGCTTTCCTGCTCATCAAAATCTGGGGCGGAGAAAAACGCGACCACGCCGCGATGAAGTTCTTTCTCTACACTTTCCTCGGTAGCGTCGCGATGCTGCTCGGCTTTCTCGGCATTTATTTTTCCAAAGGCACATTCGATTTCGGGCAACTTGTCGATCTTGCCAAGACCGGACCATTGTTGAACGGCAAGTTCGCCTGGCTCGCGTTCGCCGGAATTTTTCTTGGACTCGCAGTCAAGGTGCCCCTCTTTCCGTTTCACACCTGGCTGCCCGATGCCTACGAAACTGCTCCGACGGGTGTGTCGATGGTACTGACCGGTGCCCTCTCAAAAATGGGCGTTTACGGTTTTGTGCGTTTGTTGCTGCCCCTTTTTCCTAACGAGATCAAAATCTTTGGCCCGTGGCTTCTCGGCCTGGCCGTTTGCTCAATCGTATTCGCCCCATTGGCCGCGTGGGCGCAGCGCGACCTCAAACGAATGGTCGCGTATCTGTCCATCAATCATCTCGGTTATTGCATGCTCGGCCTCTTCGCCATCACGGCCAGACCGACCTCATCCGTGATCGACATGCACGCGGCATTAAGCGGCGTGTTTATGCAAATCTTCAACCACGGGATCACTGCGGCCACGCTGTTTTACTTTGTCGGTTTGCTCGAACAACGCCGCGGCCTGCGCGGGATCGACGATTTTGGCGGCCTGATGCAACGGACACCGCTCCTCTGCGGCTGGATGAGCGTCGCCATGTTTTCCTCACTCGGTCTTCCCGGCTTGAACGGATTCATCGGTGAATTCCTGATTTTCAAAGGCTCGTTCGCAATCGCCGCCGCCTTCACCTCTATCGCCGTTCTCGGCTTGCTCTTCACTGCGGTCACGTTCATGCGCGCGATGCAATCACTCTTTAGCGGACCGCTCGCGGAAAGTTGCGGCGCAATTGTCGATCTTAGGCGAGGTGAAAAGTTCGTCATTCTTCCGGTCGCGCTGCTCATGTTCGCCATCGGGATCGCGCCGCAGTTCATATTCAACATTTTCAACACGACCATTGTTCAGATGGCTCGGTTGTGGAGCTGAACCTCGACGCAATGAGCAATGGAATCATTCCTGTCGAACAAATTGCCCGCCGAATCGTTTTCCTGCGTGGTGAGAAGGTTATGCTCGGTCAGGATTTGGCGAAACTATACGGCGTCACGGTTAGTGCGTTGATCCAAGCAGTCAAACGGAACGCGGATCGATTCCCTGAAGATTTCATGTATTCGCTTACGTCAGAGGAATTTGTGCATTTGAAATCACAATTTGTGATTTCAAGCTGGGGTGGTTTGCGCAAGCGCCCCTATGCTTTTACCGAGCAAGGCATCGCCATGCTTTCGAGTGTCCTCACGAGCGACCGCGCGATCAAAGTTAACATCGCGATCATGCGCGCGTTTGTGAAATTGCGGCGAGCATTGGAGACAAATCGCGAACTGGCCCGCAAGTTTGCGGAACTCGAAGCGCGGGTCGACAAACACGACGAAGAAATTAGCGAGATCATGGAAGCAATCCGGCAATTGATGTCGCCGTCCGAAGAACCACGACGCGAAATTGGATTTCATGTGCGCGAGAAAGCGCCGCGTTATCGCGTGCGTAAACGGACATGATTTCCTGGACGATTTACTTCACGTTTGGCGGTTCCGTGCTGACGCTGCTGATGCCGCGCGTGTTTTCGCGCTGGATCGCGCTCGCCACCACGCTTGCCGGACTGGCGATTGGTCTCGCCGCTTTTTTCTCGCCGGATGTCGATCTTGCGCATTTCACCACAATCGTGAGCGTGCCGTGGATCCCGGCGCTCGGGATGAATTATCATCTCGCGGTCGATGGCGTCAGTCTGACCATGGTGCTTGTTACCGGCATTTCCGCGGTTAGCACGGTTCTCTTTTCCTTCGACGCCGACGAACGCCAGAACGAATTTTTCTTCTGGCTGCTGCTCGTGGTAGGCGGGTCATACGGTGTCTTTCTCAGCGCTGATCTGTTTTTGCTCTTCCTCTTCTACGAGTTAGTGATCGTGCCGAAGTATTTTCTCATCGCGATCTTCGGCTCGACCAACAAGGAATACGGCGCGATGAAGCTGACGCTTTATTCCTTTTTTGGTGGTGCGCTGGTCTTCATTGGGATCCTCGCCGCCTACGTGACGGCTGGTTCGTTAGATCTGAACCAGCTGGCGCAGTTCCAATTTTCAACCCCACTGCAAGCGTGGGCCTTCCCGGCCTTATTTCTCGGTTTCGCCGTGCTCGCCGGCATCTGGCCGTTGCACACTTGGGCGCCGACCGGTCACGTCGCTGCGCCGACGGCTGGTTCAATGTTGCTGGCCGGGATCGTGATGAAACTCGGCGCTTACGGCGGATTGCGCGTCGCGATGAATGTTTTCCCGCAAGGGTTCCATATGTGGAGCAGATGGATCGCGCTGCTCGGCGGTGATCGGGATTGTCTATGCCGCCGCGGTGGCGCTGCGCCAGCGCGATCTCAAGTTCGTGATCGGCTATTCCAGCGTGAGCCATATGGGATTCGTGTTGCTCGGCCTGGCCACAGCGAACGCGCTCGGCGTTTCCGGCGCGGTGCTGCAAATGTTTTCGCATGGTGTCATCGCCGCTCTGCTCTTCGCCGTCGCCGGGCGCATGATTTATCGGCGCACGCATACGCGTGATCTCGATCAATTGTCGATATTGCAATTGAATCGCGCGCTGCCGTTCGCTGCATTCACGTTTGTCATCGCGTCCGCCGCGTCGATGGGCATTCCCGGTTTCAGCGGATTCGCCGCCGAGATTACGATTCTGATCGGCGCGTGGAAAAGTTTTCCATTGGCGGTTTGGGTCACGGGAATAGGAATGGTCCTCGTCGCTGCGTTCACGTTGCGCGCGCTGGTGAAATCGTTCTTCAGCGGGGTGCGAATGCAACAAGGCCGCGTTTCGGTCGATCCTGATTGGAACGAGCAGCAAGCCATCACGCTGCCCGAAAAATGCGGTGCTTGTTTGCTCATGTTTGCCACGCTCGCGGTCGGACTCTATCCCAAATTGTTGCTCGATCGCATCCAACCCGCCGTCGAAGCGATGCGCTTTTTGAAATGAACTATCTCGATCTTCTCAAGTTCGCTTCGCCCGAAGCGGTCGTTGTAGTGACCGCGCTGGTTGTGCTGTCGATCGGCCTGCTGACAACGCGAGCGGCAACGATCTGCTCGGTTGTCGCCGGTGTCGGTCTGGTGACGGCAATCTTCGCGGTGTCGATGTTACCGCGGAACGCAGTCCTGTTCGGCGGGATGCTGGTGCTGTCGCCGCTCACGTCCCTCTTCAAGATTATTTGCATCGTGCTCGCGTTTTTCACCGTGCTTCTGGCGAGCGGCGAGCGTTTGCGGAACCAGGGTGAATATCTCGCGCTGATCTTGCTGGCTACGGTCGGCCTGATGTTGCTGGTCGGTAGCGAAGAACTACTCATGATTTTTATTGGGCTCGAGCTGCTTGGTCTCTCGCTTTATGTCCTGACCGCGTTTAACAAGACCGATCCGCAGCCGGGACTCGGCCGAAGCGGGCCTGAAATATTTCCTGTTTGGCAGCACGGCGAGCGCATTCACACTTTTTGGAATCAGTGTGATCTATGGAATGTCAGGATCGACATTTCTGGCCGCTATCGGCCAGAAATTGGCAACGGGTTCCGTGCCACCATTCCTCGCCGCCGGAATCGTCATGACGTTGATCGGCTTCGCCTTTAAAATCGCCGCTGCGCCGTTTCATCTCTGGGCGCCGGACGCCTATCAAGGCGCGCCGGTGCCGAGCGCGGCTTTCATTGCATCCGGATCGAAAGTCGCATCGTTCGTGGTGCTCGGAAAAATCGTGCTCGTCGGCTTCGCGCCAGTCCATGGCAGCGCCGATTGGCACGGGCTGATGGCCGGCTGGTCGCCTCTGCTCGCCCTGCTCGCTGCATTGTCGATCTTGCTAGGCAATTTTGTGGCGCTGGCGCAAACGAATCTGCGCCGGCTCCTGGCGTATTCAGCCGTCGCGCATGGTGGTTATACGTTGCTCGGGCTTGTCGCCGGCGGCGACGACGGATTTTCGGCAACGCTTTTTTACACGACAGTTTACGCCATCACGCTCATCGGCGCATTCGGTGTTGTCGGGCTCGTGCGCCGCGAAACCGGCGGCGACGATCTGCAAAATTTCGCGGGACTGAGCGCGCGTTCGCCGTGGCTCGCCGGGTGCATGGCGATTTTCATGCTTTCGCTCGCGGGGATGCCGCCGCTGGCCGGATTCTTTGGGAAATTCTATCTCTTTAGCGTCGCGTTTCGCGCCGGCCCAGACCACGGGCTGGTCTGGCTGGTCGTGGTCGCGCTCTTCGGCAGCCTCGTTTCCCTCTATTACTATTTGATTGTGCTAAAGGTGATCTTCGTCGATCACGCCGAGTCCATTTTCACTCGTCACGCATCACTCGTCACTCGCTCTGGTGTGACCGCCCTCGCCGTTCTCGTTCTCTTGCTCGGTGTGCTGCCACAAGCGTTAGCCTCGCGAATCCTCGCTTGCTTTCCTTAAATTTTTGCATCGACAGCCGCCTACGGAGATTGCAAGAGTTAGGCCCGCAAAGATGGGAAGTATCAGCGAATTCATTGATCGGCATTACCGGCATTTCAACGCGGCCGTGTTGAAAGATGCCGCCAACGCCTACAGCGCGCATCTGGACAGCGGCGGAAAAATGATGGTCACGCTCGCGGGCGCGATGAGCACGGCCGAGCTCGGCCTTTCGCTCGCGGAAATGATTCGCCAGGACAAAGTCCATGCCATCACCTGCACGGGGGCGAACTTGGAGGAAGACTTGTTCAACCTCGTTGCGCGCAGCCATTACGAGCGCCTGCCCAATTACCGCGAGCTTAGTCCGCAGCAGGAAGAACAATTGCTCGCGCGCCATTTGAATCGGGTCACCGATACCTGCATTCCCGAAGAGGAAGCCATCCGCCGGATCGAGCGCGTCGTCATCGAAGAATGGATCGCGGCGGCGAAAAACAAGCAGAGCTTTTTCCCGCACGAATTCTTGTTCAAGATCCTGCGCGAATGCCGGCTAAAGAAATTTTACGAAATCGATCCGGCTGACAGTTGGATGATGGCCGCCGCGCAAAAAAATCTGCCGATGTTTGTTCCGGGCTGGGAGGATTCCACCCTGGGAAACATCTACGCGGCGCGCTGCATGGAAAACGAGATTGGCGACATTCATACCGCGCGATCGGGCATCGAGTACATGATAGAGCTGGCCGATTGGTATCGTCGAGTGACCGCGAACTCGGCCGTCGGCTTCTTCCAGATCGGCGGTGGGATCGCCGGAGATTTTCCCATTTGCGTGGTCCCGATGCTCAATCAGGACCTACGCGCGTCCGTGCCGGAATGGGCCTACTTTTGCCAGATCAGCGATTCGACCACCAGCTACGGCTCGTATTCCGGCGCCGTCCCTAACGAGAAGATTACCTGGGGCAAACTCCGCGCCGCCACGCCACGTTTCATCATCGAATCCGACGCCACCATCGTGGCGCCATTGATATTTGCTAAAGTCCTGGGTTGGTAGCCTGATCTCTTGCCACGCCTTAGCTTTAGCGAACGCAGGTTGCAAAAATCCTCGGCTGGTTACGCGAAACGCGCTTGACTCGCCCCGCGCGCCTGTAACAATCGCGTCCCATGAAAACTTCCTTATTCGTTACGAGTGTTTTAATAGCCGCGTTTGCCGGTTCGGTCCTCGCGCAAACCGAGAAGAAAGAAGAAACGAAGCCTGAGCCAGTGGCGGTAGCCCCAGCGTCCGCAGCTGTTGCCCCGGCGGCGGCCGCGCCGAACGAGGCCGAGATGATGAAGCAGATGATGGAGATGTCGAAGATGAACGAGAACCACAAGCTTCTCTCCAGCCTCGACGGCAACTGGAATTACGCCATCAAGATGTGGATGAATCCCGATCCGAACGCGAAGCCGCAGGAATCCAAAGGAATGGCGACCCGCAAGAGCGTGATGGGAGGTCGTTACGTCATGATGGATGTAAGCGGCAAGTTCCAAATGCCGGGTGCCGACGGCAAAATGAAGGAGGTGCAATTCAAAGGCATGGGCCTGGAAGGTTACGATAACGTCAAGAAAAAGTTCGTCAGCTCATGGATCGATAACATGGGCACAGGGATTGAGTTTTTCGAAGGTGACTACGATCCGGCGACCAAGACGTTCAATTTCACAGGCGAAATGGAGCCCATGCCCGGCATGAAATCCCAAGTTCGTGAAGTGCTGAAGCTGACCGACAACAATCATATGATGTTGGAATGGTACGAAAATCAGGGCGGTCAGGAGAAAAAGACGATGGAAATTGCGTACACACGCAAGAGGTAAAATTTAGCGACTTGCCATCGCGCCAGACGCTCAAGGAACGACGGCTTGGGCAGCCGTCGCCCTAGACATGACGGCTTGGAAGCCGTCACCCCTTGACCTAGTCGGATTCGTCTTCTTCCACCGGTTCAGCTCGACGAACTTCGGGCTGGCCCGGTTGCGCTAGGACCGCGCGCCGCTGCCCGTTAGGCTGCTCGGACTTATAGACTTGCTTGAACACGTCGGCGATCATCGGCGCCGCTACGGTGCCGCCGTGCATTGTGCTGCCGACTTCGCTCTCATACAGGACGGCAAACGCATACTGTGGTTGATCGGCGGGTAAGAATCCCGCGAACCACGCGGCGGTGCGCTCCTTGTGTTTCGGGCCCCATTGCGCGGTGCCGGTTTTCCCCGCCACCACTACCTTGCCCAGGCTCGCCTGATGCCCGGTACCGGAGCGTCCATTCACGACCTGGATTAACCCAGTGTGCAATTGTTCCATGGCCATCGCCGAGGCCTCGAGCGTTCGCTTTTCGCGGACTTGATAGGCGCTAACGACCTGGTTATCGAGCGTCTGCACTTGCTCCACTAATCGCGCCTGGTAGAGCGTCCCGCCATTGGCCATTACCGCCATCGCCTGCGCCATTTGCAATGGGGTGACCAGCGTGTCGCCCTGGCCGATGGAGAGATTCGCGATATCGCCGTTGAGGAATCTGCGGCCGTGCGTGGCTTTCATGTATTCGTCGTTAGGCACGCGTCCATCGGCTTCGCCGCGCAGTGGAATTCCACATTTTGCTCCAAAACCGAGCCGCAACGCCCAATCGACGATCGGTTCTGCGCCGGTCTTGATTCCGACCTGGTAAAACCAGGTATCGCACGATTCGGTCAGCGCCTGGACAAAATTCATCGGGCCGCGGTCGCTCTTCTTCCAATTGTGAAACGTCAGGTTCCCGATCTGAATGGACGGCACGCATTGGAAGTCATCGTTAGGCTGGATCGCACCCGTCTCGAGCGCGGCCAGCCCGACGGCGATCTTGAAGACCGATCCCGGGGGATAGGCCGAGCGATATGCGCGCGGCAACAGCGGAATATTCGGATCGTCCTGGAGCGCCTTGAATTTTTCGGCTGAGATCGACGGGATAAAAATGTTCGGATCGAATGTAGGCCATGATGCTAACGCGAGAATGTCGCCATTGTTAGGATCGACAATCACGATGGCGCCGCGCCTGGCTTTCGCTTCCAACGCTTTTTCCGCCAACTCCTGCAAACGCACATCGAGCGTCGTAATGACATTGTCGCCCGGCACCGGTGGCGTGATCAGTTTCTCCGAAGTTTTCCGGCCATTCTTATCGAACACCAGTTTGTATTCGCCGTGTTTGCCCATCAGCATGTCGTTAAACGTCTGTTCGAGGCCTTCCCGCCCTTCCGTCTCGGGCCAGAGAGTTTCATGATTGTCCACGATCCCGTCGGGATTGCGCCCGGTCCGCCCGACATAACCGATTACTTGCCCGGCCACTTTTCCCCTTGGATACACGCGCACATAAATGGGCCGCACGATCAACCCCGCGACTCCGTCCTTGACCTCCTTGTATTCCGACTCGCTCAGGTTTTGCGCGATCTCGAACGGCATGATCCCGCGGTTGCGATAGTGTCGCAGGATCGCTTCGTCGCTGATGTCGATCTTGCGCCCGATAATCTTGGACGCTTTATCGATCTTCTCCCGGGCAAAACTAATCGCCTGCGCGTCGGAAAAATCGAGCGGCGTAGGAAAACTGAACGCGAGATTATAGCTTAGCTTGTTTTGCGCGAGCGGCACCCCGTTCCGGTCCGTGATCTCGCCCCGCGGCGCCGGAATGTCGAGAATGTAAGTCCGTGCCATTTTTTGCGTCTCAAAGGTCGGAACGATCTCCTCTTCGTCTGTAGTGGCGCCCGTGTCGGGCGCGGATGTGGCAGCGCCCGCCGCAGTGGATGCCGGACTCGGACTCCGTGTCGCTGGGGTCCCTTCCGTCTCTTGTCCGCGGCACACGAATGGCCACACGCCTAACAACCCGACCAGCGCCCACGTTTTCATTCCGAGGATCGACATCTTCACTCGCCCTACTCGCCCGTCAACGCCGCTGCAAATATCGTTGCACTTCCTCCGCCAGTTTACGTCCGATTCCTTCGGTCGCGGCAATTTCATCGACGGTCGCTTTCCGAAGCCGGTTCACTGATCCAAACTTCCGCAGCAGAATGTTCTTCCTATTCTCGCTGATACCGGGACAATCATCCAGCACGCTTTCGCCAATCCGTTTTTTCATCAGCAGCTGATGATAAGCGTTGGCGAACCGGTGTGCCTCGTCCCGGATCCGCTGAAGCAATCGCAGCGCGCCGGAATCGAGAGAAAGTTGCAGCGGCATCGCGTATCCCGGCCGATAAATCTCCTCGTGCTCCTTGGCCAGGCCAATGATCGGCAAATCATGCAAGCCCAACCGCTGCAACTCCCGACAAGCCGCCGAAAGCTGCCCCTTCCCACCATCGACAATGATTAAATCCGGCAGCCGAACAGGCGCCGCCACCTTCTGCTCTCCCAATTGCGCGTTCGGCGTTGGGCGTTTCGCGTTCGGCGTTTGCTTTTCCATCCGGCGCAGTCCATCCATCGCATCCTCCTGCGAAAACTCGGCCACCTCCGGATGCGCTTCCCGCGATTCCAGTAGAATTCGCGAATAACGACGCCGCACGACCTCCGCCATACTCGCAAAATCATCCTGACCTTCCACCGTCCGGACCCGGTAACGGCGATAATTATCCTTGTCCGGCACGCCGTCGCGAAAACAGACCATCGACGCCACGACGTGCGTGGTCGAGATGTTGGAAATATCGAAGCATTCCATCACTCGCGGCGCGCGTGACAATTGCAATGAATCCGCTAACGCCTGCACATCTGCCATGGGATCGATCGTGCTCGGCAAACTGCCGCGGGTGAAACGGCGGATTGGTTTCGTCGTGTCGCGCAAATCGCTCACCATGTCGCGCAGCTCCGCCGCTTTTTCGAAATCCATTTTCTCCGCCGCCATGCGCATCTGTTCCTCCAACATCGCGATCAGCTCGCGCGATTTGCCATCCAAAAATTCGCAGGCCTGCGCGACGCGTTCCCGATATTGCTCCGCCGTGATCTCGCTTAATCGCACCGGCACCTGGTAGGTGGCCGATTTCAGCTCGCGCTCGGTCGGCGATCCCCGCCCAAACGTCAGGACACCGAATCTTTTACGCATGAAACTGAGGGTCTGCCGCAGCGCGCCGGCGTGCGGATACGGCCCAAAATACCGCGCGCTGTCGTCTTTCTTGAAACGCGCCAGCCGAAAGCGCGGCCACTCCTCCGAGAGGTCGATCTTGACCACAAGAAAGCGTTTGTCGTCCCGGAACGAAACGTTATAGCGCGGCCGATATTCCTTGATCAGTTTGCCCTCAAGCAACACCGATTCCGCATCGCTGCGGACCGTGTGAATATCGAAGTCCCAAACCGCATCCAGCATCGCCCGCGTCTTCAAGTCGGCTTGCGCGATCTTTGACGGAAGAAAATACGAGCCGACCCGCTTCCGCAGATCCCGCGCTTTGCCGACATAGATGACGCGGTTAAACCGGTCGCGCATCAAGTACACACCGGGCTTGTGCGGCAGTTCCTGCACCCGCTTCTGGAAATCCGGTCTCTCTTTCGCCGGCCGAGTCATAGCCGCTGAAATCTACGCGAGAATGGCATGGAAGACAGTTTCCAGGCTGTCATGGCAGACAGGCTCCCAGTCTGTCGAGCATCTGACGGCTCCGGGACGTCGGCAGGCAGAGACCGGCCTGCCATAACACAAGATGTCTGTGTTCCAGCTCTCGCCGAAAAAGCTTGACGCTTTTCTTGATTTTTGGCTACAAGGGTGGCTTCCGCCCAAACATATTCACTTTATGAAAAAAGCACTGCTCGTCGCACTCATCACCCTGGCAGCGGCAGTGACCCCGCTGCGCGCTCAACAATCTGCAAGTTTGTCCTTCAGCGGACCTACGACATGGACGCCAGGTACCTCAATTACTCTGTCGGTCCAGGACGCCTATTCCGGTTTTGGTGGCGGATCGTGGGGTTCGTCGTACTGGCTGCAAGTTTCCAGTGCGGTCGCCCCATCCCTCACGATCACCGGCTTAACTTACTTCCCGCCGTTTCCTAATGGATACCCCGGTCCTTTCCCAATCCTCTTTAACGTCGCCGGAGAACCGGGTTTCACCGGCGAAGCTCCTGATCTCGGAGCCGGCGCTAACGGGCTCGTACCGGACGGTTCGTACCACATTACTGATATCACGTTCGCGCTAGCCGCCAACGCGCCGGCCGGAACCTATACCTTACTCACAACGACGGCGTCCCCGCGCGGCTCCATCCAGGTGACCTCAGACTTCAACGATGCGCCGCTCCCGCAAGCATCGTTCGTATTCACGGTTGTCCCTGAGCCGAGCACGCTGGCCTTGATCGCGCTAGCGGCGGCCAGTGCCAGTATTGTGGCATACCATCGCCGCAGGCTGTAAACAGCGTCTAGCCCCAACCACAATCCACGTTATGAAAAGAGCACTGCTCCTCGCAGTTATTGGCCTAACGATCACGATAAGTCCGCTGCACGCGACACAGAGTTTATCGTTCAGCGGGTCCACAACATGGACGCCAGGCGCATCGTTCGTTTTTGACTAAAAGCGGAATTAGCCCCCAACCACAATCCACATTATAAAAAAGTACTTCTCGCAGTCATTGGCCTAACGATCTCGATGTGTTCGCTACAAGCGACACAGAGTTTATCGTTCAGCGGGCCCACAACATGGACGCCAGGCGCATCCATCGTGCTTTCGACAACTGACACATACTCGGGCTTCGCAGGAGGCTCGTGGGGTTTGTCTTACTGGGTGCAGGTCAACACCTCAATTGCGCCATTCCTCACCATCAGTGACGTGGCGCATTTCACATTTACTGACGAGCATCTGCCGCTACTCATATTCCCATTGTCGTTTGATTCAACCGCCGGAGCGGATCCTGGGTTCATGACCACGACTGCGGCGGATGGCCACACCAGCGGTGATCGTGGCAGCAGCACAAGAAGAAGAGCATGCTTTACATCCAATCATTCACCGTATAATATGAATATTCTCAACCGCTGGAGTCCCAACCCGGTGCCAAATGGCTCATGGACGACCCTCATGCCCATGCCACAAGCAGTAACTAGCGCTGCCGCGGTATATTACCCACCCACGAATAAGATCTATGTCTTTGGTGGGATAGATCCCGATAGCGAGATTGTTTACGCTCTCACACAGATTTACGACATCGCCTCGAACACATGGAGTTTGGGCGCACCCATGCCCGACGTGCGAAACCTTATGGCTGGCGGTTACATTTCTGCAACAGGCCGGATTTATATCATCAGCGGGGATAGCAACGGCTCTGTGCAAAGCGCCCAGCCCAATACATGGGCATACGATCCGGTAGCAAATACTTGGACCGATCTCACTCCCGGCGCTCCGTTTCCCCATCCAGCCGGTGGCCTTGCATATGGCGTTGTCAACAACAAGCTGTACATAGCCGGCGGGCGCGACGCCAACAACCAGCTCATCAATCTTACTTGGGAATACGAGCCGACGACAAATACGTATACACAAAAGGCTGACGAACCTTATTCATCTCAGAACAATGTTCCTGGCAGTGCTGTTGCGGCTGGCCGACTTTGGGTCTTCGGTGGTGGGAATCCGTTCAATCCAACGGGTTCGAGCCGCTGTGTGTTTCCGTCCCCCCCCAAGAGCCTGCCTGACAGATCCGATCTCTTTTTCCCCACGGTCGACGATAGTGGTCGATATTATGATCCTCGAACCGATACTTGGCACAGCTCGCCCAGCCTGGCTGTAGCGCGCTCGTTCCCGTCTGGCGGCGCAATAGGTGACAACCTGCTCGTCGCTGCCGGAGGATATAATGGCGTAGGCTACAACAGTAGAGCCACACTACAACTGGAGGATCCCTGTGTTGGCGCACCAACCCTGACGAGTGCAGCTTCGGAGAAGACACATGGTGCCATCGGTACATTCGATGTCGAGCTTCCTGTTTCTGGAACACCCGGAATCGAATGCCGTAGCACTGGTGGAACTAGCGATTACACTATGGTGGTGACCTTCTCAGGCAATATCATTGTGACAGGCTCTCCTCAAGCACAAGTCACGGTCGGCACCGGATGCGTCGGCACTGGAGGTGTGTGCAACGGAAGCGTCAGCGTCAGCGAGAATAGGGTGACCGTCCCTCTGACCAACGTTGGCAACGCGCAGACCATCAACGTGCGCATTAATGGGGTGAACAACTTCGGCGCAGATGCTCCTGCGATCGATCTCACAATCCCGATGAGCATCCTGATTGGTGACACGAACGCGAACGCCACCGTGAACGCGGCGGACGTAGCGCAGACGAACGCTCGTCTCGGCCGGCCAGTCGATTCAACCGACATTACGTTCGCGCTCGTGAATGCAAATGGCAGCATCAACGCCGCCGATGCCGCGATCGTGAAGCAGAACAGCGGTAACCTCGCGGCCTCCATGATCCACTTAAACATGGCCGTTCCCGCAAGCATCGTTCGTATTCACGGTCGTGCCTGAGCCGAGCACGCTCGCGCTCATAGCGCTGGCCGCGATTGGTGCTGGTTTGGTTGCGTGTCGCCGCCGCAGGCTCTAATCCAGCCGCAATTGCAAGCCTAGCCGAGAAATCTCTTACTGTTCCGGCCGCGCGCCTGTGTTATTGCTCGATCCGCTTCAGTAAGAACGCCGCGCCGGCGAACGTGACCAGCGCGCCGGCCAAGAGCACGATGAGATCGACCCAGTAAAAGCTTACGCCGGTGTGATACATGTTCACGAGCCGAAAGGCGCGGCAGAAATGGGTGAGCGGAAAAATCTCCGCCACAGAACGGATCGCGCCGGGAAGTTGTTCGAGCGGGGCAAACGCGCCGGAAAGAACGAACACCGGTAACAGGAAGAAAACGGAAAACTGGATCGCCTGGGTTTGCGTGCGCGAGATGGCGGAAATCAACAGGCCAAGCCCGAGCGAGCAGAGCAGAAATAAGAAACAAATCAGCGCCAGCGCGCCGGGTTGATAAAATCGGACCTGGAAATGCCACGCGGCGACCGCGAGCACCATGACTACGAGCAAGCTTGATATCGCGAGATAGGGCAGAATTTTGCCGATCACGATTTCGCGCCGGCGAAGCGACGTCACGAGCAACTGATACAGCGTGCCGGACTCGCGTTCGCGCGCGATCGTGCACGCCATCAGTGTCACCGTCAGCAATTGCAGGATCAGCCCGACCACGCCTGGAACGACGTAATCGATGAAGCGCGATTTCGGGTTGTAAAGTTTGTTCGGCTGCGCCGACCACGCCGTCATAAGCGAGACAAATTGTTTACGGATGTCGACCGGAAGTTTTTTACCCAGCTCGATCACGTTTTCCGGCAGTGATTCGACCAACAAATCGCGCTCGTTGGCCTGGAACGTGCCGAGATTTTGTTGCACCGCGCCTTCGACCGCCGATGCTGTGTTGGTGTCGCTGTCGTCGAGATACAACGGTACTGGTTTCGGATCGCCCTTGTCGATGCTCTCGCTCCAACCCGGCGGAATGATCAGCGTCGCTTTCACTCCGTTGCCGACGAGGTCACGCCCCCCTTCGAAACCGGGTGGCGCCTTTCGCCAGTGGAATGTCTTGTCTTTCCAAATCACGTCGATGAACCGGGCCGCCCGCGGGGTTTGGTCCCGATCGATCAGCAACGCGGGGACATCGGTAAGCTCAGTGTTTTCGAAGGCGTGACCGAAAATGACCGTGAACAACGGCGGCAAAACCAGCAGCAAAATCAGAATCCGGCGGTCCCGGTAAATGTGTAGAAACTCCTTGTAAGCAACACTGCCGATGGCATTGAGCGCAGGCGATTTCATCAGCTTTCTTCGCGGCAGCGCAGTGTGATCTGCTGCAAACACCGAACGCCGAACATCGAACACGCAACATCGAACTCAGTGACTTGGAGTTCTCGCGCGCTACATTCGGCGTTGGGCTGCCTGCTCGCGAAAGCTTTCGGAGTTGGACGTTGGGCGTTGGACGTTTTCTTTTTCATGATGCCGATTTCTTCAAGACCGCTTCGTATCCCTGGGAATAGGCGGTGAAGACATCTTCCATGTCGGGGTCGACCCAGCGCTCGTCGAGCAAACGCAAATCAGGGAAGGGCCAGTTTGCCCGCCAGCGTTCGATCAGCTTTTCCGGTTCGGGCGCGTAGATTCGGACCGCGCCGCTCCGGAGCGAGACCCCGAGAATTTCGGGAACATCCCGCAGGCGAACGAGCGCGGGCATGACTGGATCGACATCGACCTCGAGGAGGCGCGTCCGGAAACTTGCTTTCAACGCGCGGGGCGATGCTTGCGCCAGCAGGCGGCCCTCGTGCAAGAAACCCACGTCGGTGCAGCGCTCGGCTTCGTCCATGTAATGCGTCGTGACCAGGATCGTTTTGCCGCCGTGACTCAGATCGTAGAGCAGACTCCAGATGTGATGTCGATGCACCGGATCGAGTCCGGAGGTGGGTTCGTCTAAAAAGAGCAACGGCGGATCGTGGACGAGGGCGCAGCCCAGGGAGAGCAATTGGCGCATCCCGCCGGACAAACTGCCCGCGAACGCATTTCGTTTTTGCTCCAGATCGGTCAGCCGAAGCAACCGCGCGACCTGTTTGTCCAGTTGCGCCGGCGGGACACGGCATGCGCCACCGAAGAACCGGAAGTTCTCTTCCACGGTAAGATCGGGATATAGACTAAAGCGCTGCGCCACGTATCCGAATTGTGTCCGGGCTTGATGTCGATCCCGCCAGACATCGCATCCGGCGATCCGGGCGCTGCCGCCGGTGGGATGGGTCAAGCCGCATAACATTCTGATGGTGGTGGTCTTGCCTGCGCCGTTCGCGCCGAGAAAACCAAAGATCGTGCCGGCAGGGATCGCCAGCGAGACACCTCGCACCGCCTGCGTGTCGCCAAAGGTCTTGCTCAAATGATTGAGCACGATCACCGGTTCCTTCATTTGCGAATTCTTAGTAGAAACCATCTCACGATTGTCATTCTGAGCGGAGCGAAGAATCTCCGATCATTGCGTCAACCCCTCGGTGAGAAATAGACTGAGATGTTTCGCTTCGCTCAACATGACAAAAGCGGCTGGTATCTACTTGCGATGATGCGATCACATTTGCAACCACCCACGGCCAGCGAATAGTTATGCTAACAATGAAATATTTCCCGGCGATCTCTCTCCTTTTGCTCTGGACAACATCGACAATCGCGCGCGCGGACGCCATTTCGGAAATGGCGAGCTTTTCCGTTTTCGAAGGTGTCGATCTTGCGGAATTGGCAAAGAGCGGACCGAAGATCATGCACGGGCCGCCGATGGGAGGGCGTTTTCTTTCGGTGCAGAGCTGTTACGTGATGTCGGGCTCGCCGGCCCAACAGGTCGACGCGATTCGCCGTTGGAATCCGACCAGACATAGCGAGCTAAAAATCTTGCTTCACGGCGACCTGCCGGGTTCGCCGGGCCCGGCAAATTTTTCACGGTTGAAGGGCGCGCCGAGCAATGGGCCGGTTCAATCGTTCGTCGAACTGACGCTCAAAGGCGGTTCCGAGCTTCAAATCAGCAAAGCCGAGGCGAAGAAACTTCCGACCGGTGCGACCGGCGGCGGGACGATGCCGGCGGCAGTGGTGAATTTCTGGAGCGAATTGCTGGCGGCACGGGCGCGGAGCTTCGCTTCCGGTGGAAGCGCATCGCAGGCGCCTTATGATTACACCGGCGAAAACATTCGGCCTAACGAAGAACTCAATTCACTCTTAAAACAGCAAGACAAGATTCGAAAACAATTCTCCGGTTTCGTCGGCCAGACTGGAATCGGTCGCGGCGGCGGAGGTATTGCGCCGGAGCCGTATTGGGAACTGCTGGACGTGGACGATCGAGGCGTCGTCACGCTGGGAGCGTTTTACCACACAACCGGCGTGAACGGTACGGCCCAGGCGGGTGATGTTCTCTATTACGCCAGCGGCGGGTATTACGTTTCGCTCACGCTCTATCAAATGTGGCCGGTGAATGTTGAAGGAAAGGCTTCCACTTTAGTTTGGCGCGGCGATATGATCTCATCAGCCTCGCTGGCTTCGCTCCATGGCGTCGAGCGGCTTGGCTCCGAATCGTCCATGATGAAGGAAATTTCCAAAGCGATCGCGGCTTTCCGCAAGGATATGGGCCGTTGAACGAACAACTGAGATGCATTTCGCCGGATACAAAACCTTTTTGCGTGCCGGCGCCGTGACGATCTGCTTCAGCGCGCTGTCGATCGTCGCCCAGGACTTCAGCGCCGAGTACTTTTTCGAATCAACCTATGTAGGCGAATCGGACGTGCGTCGCGGCCCAAACACCATTTCGGATTTTGATGAACACAATGCAGTGGCGCGTTTCATCCTGACGCCACGGATCGACGCGGGAGTGCTGCGAATCGGGGCGGATTGGGAACGATTTTCGTTTGGATTTCCCGCGCTGACGCCGTTGCCGAACACCTTGCAATCCGCCGATCTGGTGGCCGGACTCGACACGCAGTTTTCCGATTCGATCCTTGTTCGCTTTGAAGCCGATCCCGGCGTTTATGGCACGAACCATTTCGATATCGACAATTTTAACGTGCCCTTCGTCGCCGGCGGCACTTACATTTACAATGCTAATCTGCAATTCGTCGCGGGTGTGAGCGTCGATGTTGAGCGCAAATATCCGGTGCTGCCGGGCGGAGGTCTGCGCTGGAAATTACATCGACAATGGGTGCTCGATGCCGTCATGCCAAAACCGCGGTTGGAATATTATCCTAACGAAAACGTCGAACTCTACATCGGCGCTAACATTAAGGAAACGAGTTTCCGCGTAGACGATCGCTTCGGCGACACGCATGGGACGCCCGGTGTAAACAATCGGATTTCGCATCTGAACAATGCCGTGTTGACCTACAGCGAAGTCCGGACCGGTGTTGGTTGCGACTGGAAACTTTCCTCAAACGCCACGCTCACCGCCGAAGCCGGTTACCAGCCGTATCGCAATTTCGATTTCTACCGGGCCGATATCCGTTTTCACGAGGACGGCAGCGCGCCCTACGGGATGATTTCACTCCACGGCGCGTTTTAACGCATTGAAATCTCAATCGCCAACGTCTGCATTGCTCGCCGACCGACAGTCTCGTAGTCCGTGGTCAGTTGTCTTGTGGTCTTCTCCGACTTCCGACTTCTGACCTCTGATTTCCGGCTATCCGCGGCCCCAGATCATCGCGACCGACGTCGTTAGGCTGCCGCCCATGTTGAATGTCAGATAGCGTCGGGCGTTTTCAATCTGGCGAGCGCCGGCTTGACCGGTGAGATGTTGATAAGCTTCAACGACCTGGCGGACGCCGGTCGCGCCGACCGGATGCCCGTCGCCGATTAAGCCCCCGCCGGGATTCACCGGAATTTCGAAGGTATACGGCCCGCGCATGGTCGCGTTGCGCACCTGGGGCAATGCCGTGGCCCCGCTCTTGGCCAGCTCCGCTCCTTTGCCCGGCTCGGCCAGACCAAGAATCTCGTAAACGACAAGCTCGGTGATCGAGAAACAATCGTGAACGTCCGCACCGTTGAGGTCGCGTGGTTTCATGTTGGCCATGCCAAATGCTTTTTCGGCAGCTTTGCGTGCGATGGAAAAAGTCGGCGCATCTTTTTTGTCGAGCGCCAGATAATCGGTCGCATGACCGAAGCCTAACAAGCGCGGCGTTTTGTTTTTGTCGCGCCCGAATTTCTCGAGGTATTTCCCGGAAACGAGCACGACCGAAGCGGCGCCATCGGTGATCTGCGAACAATCCGAGACCTTCAGCGGTGGCGCGACGCTCGGGTTCTTATCCGAGACTTGGGATGCGCAATCGAGCGTGAGATCGGCGTCGCGCATTTGCGCCAGCGGATTCAGCTTCGCGTGCGCGTAATTCTTCCATGCCACCGTGGCCAGGTCGGCCTCGCTCGCGCCGTACTTGTCGATGTAAATTTGCGCGATACGCCCGAACAATTTCGGGAACATGAAATCGCCATATTCCGGTTTTTCGTTGTGATAATCGGCCGCGGCACCGAGGACATCCGAGCCATCGAGCGACGACATGGTTTTTTGCTGTTCCACGCCGACGACGAGCACGGCATCATAAATTCCGCCCATGATCCATTCCGCGCCTAACAAAACCGAAAGCGCGCCGCTCGCGCAAGCCGCCTCGGTGTGCATCGTCGGGATCCCGCGCAATTTCGGATCGATCTCGGGAATAAACGCGCCCAGCTGCAATTGTTTCGTGAACTGTCCGGCGTTGAAGTTTCCCACCGCTCCCGCCTGGATCTCGCCGGGATCGATCTTCGCGTCCTCGAGCGCCTTTTTGCCGGCCTCGATGATCAAGTGCCGGATGGTTTTGCCTTCCTTTTTCAGGTTACGCTTAAAATCGGTGCGTCCGCCGCCGAGAATGTAAACTTCGTTCATAGCCTTACTTCAACTTAACCAATCTTACCGCGCTGTCATGCCAAACGCGCATTGGTCGCGTGGAGCGGCGAACCCAGAACAGGCTAACTAGCGATTTCCTTCCCAGAAGCTACAGACGCTTCTTAGCAAACGCGCGGCCGGAATGGGATTTGAGGTAGCGCTCGAAATCCGTTGTCCCTATGGTCTTCCCAAGTAGCAAACGTCACCAGACATCGTCGAATTTCGCCGGCTGAGATAAGGGCCGCCCTGGCACGCTAATGGCTTTCCTTGGTAAGAACAATGAGGCTCAACCCCTATGTCAGACCAAGAAATTACCACAGCGTTTGACAAGCTGCGTCGTGTTAACAACCTAAGCGACCCTGGAAACCAAAGAAGGTGTCCAGAATGCGGGGTTGTTTTGGGCACGGTTGTTTTGTCCCGTTTGTGTCCAAATTGTCTGTTGAAACAAGGATTGAAAGGGCGGCCGACGGAGGGCATCGAACCCTTTGAGCCGCTTTCGGTTGAATCCCTTGCCAAAGTGATGCGCGGAGTCGAACCAATTGAGTTTATTGGCCGCGGTGGAATGGGAGCGGTCTTTAAGGGGCGCCAAGAAATCCTCAACCGCATCGTGGCGTTGAAAGTCATGTCGCCGCATGCCGTCGATGGTGGCAGCACTTATCACCGTTTTACACGTGAGGCTCTATCGCTAGCGCGATTTAATCATCGAAATGTTGTTCGCATTTACGAGTTCGGATTGGCGGGCAATTTCCCATATTTCGTGATGGATTTTGTGGACGGATCAAGCTTGCGCCAGATGCTGAAATCCGGGCCATTGGACTTGTCTCATGCCGTGCCGCTCTTTTTGCAATTGTGCGATGGATTGCAACACGTTCATGAGCGTCACGTTATCCATCGGGACATTAAGCCGGAAAACTTGTTGGTAGATAAAGAAGGCAGTTTAAAGATTGCCGACTTTGGCCTCGCCAAACTGAATGGTGGCGCCGGCGCATCCAGTGAGTGGCACACCTCGGATGGTCGGCGAATGGGCACGCAGGGCTACATGGCTCCCGAACAGGTCGAAAACCCAGACGCAGTTGATCATCGGGCCGACATCTATTCGGTCGCCGTGGTTTTACGTGAGATGCTGATGGGCAAACGGCCGCTGGATCGATCTCTTGCGCCCTCCCCAAAGGCTAAAGTTGACTCGTTGCTGGACGAGGTGTTGTCCAAAGCACTCGAAACTGACGTGGCGCGTCGCTATCAGGACATTCGCGAGTTCAAACAGGCCGTGGAAGCGGTGCAAGAGAAGATTTGTGATCTAAAATGTCAACGTGATCGCCTTGTAAAAGCTCTCCAGGAAACCCCCGGGGATGTGCGTGTTTGGGAACAGTTGAAACAGATTTGTGACCAGCTCAACGATGAGGAAGGTAGCATCTGGCCCTCGTTAAGACTTTTCGGCATTTATCGGCAACAAGGTCGTCTGGCGGACGCCATATTAGAAGGGCAAAAGCTCATGTTGCGACTGCCTAAAGGCTCCAACAGATTGCGGGAGGTCAGACAAATTCTGTCCCACTTGGAAGAAGTGCAAGGCTGCGAACTCGACGAGGCTGCGTGAACACCTCGCTTCCCCACGATTTTGCTACCACACGTTGGAGCTTGGTATTTAATGCGGGGAATCCTCAGTCGCCTCGCCACGAAAGTTCGTTGAATGAACTTTGTCACCGCTATTGGTTTCCATTATATGTCTACGCGCGTCGTCGCGGCCAGACCACACCCGATTCTGAAGACTTGGTTCAAGGCTTCTACAGCCATTTTTTGAAGAAGAATTATCTGCGGAATCTAAGCAGTGAACACGGACGGTTCCGGGCCTTCTTGCTCGCATGTTTCAAAAATTATTCGCGCAACGAGTGGAAGCGGAGTAGTTGCCAGAAACGCGGCGGCGGCGTCGACCATCTTGCGTTGGACTGCGCGACCGCCGACGAAACATATCAATCTCAACTGATGACCGCCGAGACGCCGGACCGCGCATATGACCGGGCTTGGGTCGTTACACTTCTGAAGCACGTCCTGTCGCAACTGGGCCAGGAATGGCAGGCCGAAGGAAAACGCGAGCTGTTTGAGATACTACAACCGCATCTCACGGTTGATGGAGACGACTCTAGCTATCGGGCCGCTGCCGAGCGTTTGAAAATGAGTCAAGGAGCTACGCGGAAGGAAGTGGAGCGCCTCCGTAAACGCTATCGGAAATTGATCCGTGAGGAGATTCGGAAGACGTGTGACTCCACACAACTTGAAGAGGAAATCTCGTCCCTTTTGAATGCGTTTTCAGATTGACACAAGCAATCAGTAGAAACGCAAAAATAGTTCGTCACAGGCAGCGGCGAATGTTTCTGAGTTCAATGAAAGGAAACAATCATGAACTCCAACAACCGCCTGCCACCACCATCTACCGCTGAAGCCTGCGACTCCAGTGGGCCCAAACCACGTTTGATTTTTGAAATGTGGGGGCTAAAACCCACCGGGGCCCATTTGGGCTCCAGCAATAATACCCGCAGCACCGGCGGGGTCCGTCTGGACATGGTGGACATTGAGCTGCCCGACCCGACCGGATTTGAGGTAGTTGCTGGCGCATTGGCGAAAAGCCGGGTGCAGAGCACCAAAATCGTCTTCTTTTCGGACGATCCAAGCGATGGTCGGGTGGCAATGGCCAGACAGCTTCCCGGCAGCATCTTCGTTCCCAAACCGTTTGAAATGCAAAAACTATTGGGGCTGATCCGAAAATTGTTTCCGAATCAACCGACCTATGAGTGTTAGTGGCAGAACATTCTTTTTATGAGTGCAAAACCGACACCTCAACCCTCAACGCCCTCCGATTCACCCCAACCCGACCTTGCTCAGCTGGAGCACGAGTTGAAAGAACAATTAGATCAAGCCGACAAGAATCCGCGTGATGTATTGTGGCAACTGGCCCGGCTCTATAACGCGACCAAACGACAGGATCAGGCTCTGCAATGTTTGCGTCGCATATTGGCAAGCGAGTCAGACTTGGAACGGAAGGCAAGCTGTGTGTTGGCGCTCGGGCAAACGATGGAACAGTGCAACGATTTCCCGTCGGCAATTAGGTTTTACCGTGAGGCGATGGCCATGGAACCCAGCCGCAACGACACCTGGTATTTCATCCATAACAATCTCGGTTACTGCTACAATCAAGTCGGCCAGTTTGACGAAGGCGAAAGATGCTGCCGGTTCGCCATCCAGATCAATCCACTTCGGCCTAACGGCTACAAGAATCTTGGCATCGCCCTCGCGGCGCAGGGGAAATATCGGGAAGCCGTAATTAGCTACATTACGGGAACTTTAACCTACTCCGGAGACGCGCGCTCATTCAAACTGCTTCAAGAATTGATCAAGGAGCACCCTGAGTTGGCACTTGATTTGCAAAGTCATCTTGAGCGCTGTGAAAAGAGCGTCAGGTTTGCGGCCCTCGCGTTAGAACGGGCCCGTTCCGGCCGGCCATTTAAGGTTCTCTTGGGCTCTGCCAGTTCGGAATGGTTGAACCTGTGCGGTTACACTTTGCAAGCCGTCTCCGGCGGCGCCGTGGGAATCCAGGTCGTCGAAAACTTGTCGCAGTTTGTTAAGGCGGCGGGGAACGGAGATTTTGATCTTGGATTCCTCGCACCGGCTGGCTTTCCGTTGGGATCAGCTGGCGGCACAGCCGCGGATTCATGGAAGCAGGCAGTCCGCGCGGTTCGGCAAATCAAAAGTCAAAAGCCGATCGCTTTGGTTCTCGTTGGAGCTGCAGACGAACTGACCCAGAATGATGGGGTCGGTCGCGCCAGCGGGGCGGATGCGGTGTTGGAGGCAAATCAACAAACCGATGCCTTGGTTGAGACGGCGATTCATTTGTTGACGCAGCATAACCCCGCCACTTCAAATCCATAAAACGTCGGGCCGGTATGATGTGAAACCGATTCGGCAGCCTCGCGGTGGTTTCAGATTTCGCGATCTGTCATTCCGATGTGCTTCGTAGATAATTCCACACCTCGTCGTAAGGAATGAGTGTGATCCCGCGCTGACTGCCACGTTTTTTTGGCCGAATGAAGCGTATTTTGCCGGCTGCCTCCAGTTCGTAGTAGAAGCTACGTGAAAGACCAAAATGGGGATCGCGCTGACCAGATTTGGGAAGGCGGAAGGTCTCGGGCTTTATGTAATTCCTGCCGAGTTGAGAATGGCTTCCCAGATGATCTTCAATGCGCATACGTTGGGCAATGGTTTCGAACGTCCCCAAATCTCAGCAGATATGTTGCCAGTCCTGTTGCCAGTTTGACCAGTTTGGCACGCTGTTATGCCGAACGAGGATTTGTCGCGGGGATTGCGGAGAACAGCTCCGGCATTACAGGTGTTTTTTCACAAATGCGCGGCCAGAATGAGATCGGCATACCACAGGCGACCGAATGGCAATGCGTCAGAAATTAGATCGACTCCGCGCTGGTCTGTGCGCGGGCGGACTTCGTAGGCGTGCATGGGCAACGCGTTCGGCGAATCACGGCAAGCCGGTGCCAATGTGCGCTTTCACAATCGCGGCATCGGTGGCATTAATCAATCCATTGGCATTCACGTCAGCCGCGAAGTTTGTAGAATTTACTGCCTCGCCGATGTGCGACTTGCACACGGAAACGTCGGCGGCATTGACAGCGCCGTTGCCGTTCACGTCACCTTGGAGCAAGCTCATGCGAACATCCACGTTCACCGGAACGCTGCCAATACCTGAGATGCTGTTGACCCCGTTTAGCCTAACGCTGATGGTTTGCACGTTTGCCACATTCGTAAGGGGGATTGTCACAGCGGGTCCACTGATATCGACCACACCCCCATTACTCACCCCGCCGCTGCCAATGGTGGCAGATCCCGATGTGACTTGGGCTTGAGGACTACCGGTGACTGCGACGCCAGCAGAGAACGTCACCACCATCGTGTAATCATTCGTCGCGCCGTCCGTGCGACATTCGATGCCCGCCGTACCAGTAAGCGGGAGAGCAATGTCGAAATTACCCGCAGCACCGTGGGCCTTGCGAGAAACAGCGCCCACGGCAAAGACCCGACCGGTATCAAAGACGCGTGTACCGTTGAAATTACCAAATGTATCGTAGGCGGCGAACAGGTACCTGCCCGTGGAATCAACGGTCAATGCGCCGCTCGCCTGGCCAGACGCGGAAATGGTGCCGATGGATAGAAAAGTGTTAGCGTTAAAGACATTTATCTCACCATCTGTATGAACTGCGTAGGCCACAAGATCGTCGGAACTAAAGCCGATCTGTCGAGGGTACGGGCCGGTATTGAAAGAACCAAGTTCAGCAAAGTCAGAGGTTCGGAATTTCGCGATGTCGTAGTTATTGTTGCCCGAGCCGACTGCGTAACAAATAAAGCTGCCATCGTGACTAAGGGTGAGAGCTTGACCATTTGATCCAACTGTTCCGAACGGCGTCTGCATCAGCAAAACGGGAGTTACGCCGGAGATATCATATTTATACATCGTTGATGGAGAAAGCCCGTAGTCGCCATAATAGAGCGTGTTTCGATCAGGACTGATTTCCAAAGAGCCGCTGTAAATGAAAATGCTAATGCTCGGTCCGGTCGGGGCACCTGTTGTCGCGTCGATCTGAAATATGTTGTTTTGTCCAAGAACGAACAACCGGTTCTGATTGGCGAAAACGACATCTTGCGGATGCTCTGGAAGAACAAATGAATTCGTGACCATTCGGGTTTGCGTATCAAAAACCACCACAAAACTCGACGTGCTGGCCGCGATATATGCCTTCAGTCCATCCGGCGAGAATGCGAGGTTCGTAGGCCCGGAACCCACAAAGATAGTGCTCTCAACCACCAAGGTATTCGTATTGATGATAGCAACAGCGTTTTGGGATTGAATCGTCGCATATATGTGAGGCTGCGTCGGACTCATGACCAGGGAAGAGGCGCTAAAACTGTACTGCGCTAGGATATCCCCGAATGCGGCATGCGAGTCTTTTGCAAAAAGCAACGCGGCTATGCCGCATATCAGGTTGGCAATTAACTGTCGAACGAAGGAAGAGATGCTCATTCTAGTTTTCATGGCGGTACGAGTCGCGTTTACACCAACTCGTCGTACAGGGTCAAGCACAAACTCTCGTCTGAGCGTAAAAAGAGGCGGAAGAGGCGGTACACCTACAGCGAAAGCTAACGCTTTGAGGCAGGGTCACTCTCGGAGAAGTTGCCTAGCCTTCGCGACAATGGCTTTCGCGTTCGCGACGGCTTCCAGCTCGGTATACGCACAGCGACCGTCATGGTGACGCATCGGAGATCACGCAGGTCGCCAGGATGATCTTTAAAAATGGTCAGGGTCGAGACTTCGTAAGCGTAGATGAAGCGCACAGAGCTTTAGACTGGTTGCCGAGGCGTAGCTCACAACGTTGGCGGTGCAATTTAAAAATGTCCGGCTTCGCTGCGCTACGCCGCGACAGCCCCGAAAGCTTTCGGGGCTGGAGGCGAGGGGAGTTGAACCCCTGTCCTCGTCGCTCTCCGCGCAAACATCTACATGTTTATCCGGCGTTAAGGTTTAAGGAGCCGACGTTGCACCGGCGCACTGCCGTCTCCCGAGCATCCACGAATTTCCTTCACCGTCCGGCGCGGTCGCTCCGCCGTCCGATTAGCCTGCTGTCCACGTTTGGCGCCGTAGCAGGCGTCCAGCTCCAAACGTCACGGTCAATTAAGCCGCGAGAGCGAGATCTTGGTGATCTGCGTTTATTTGTTTTGGTCCGGTTTTTAACGAGGCCAACGAACCATCCTCGACATGCCGCCTGCGCTTCCAACGATGAGTCGAAGCCAGTGCGCCCCCTTTGACAGAAAAGATACCACATCGCTGAGCGGGTGTAAATCTCTGGGCCGGTGCTGGGTCGAGAGATCGCGCCTATGGCGAACGACTCACAGTTTCAGTTGTCTCTTAAACAAAAAGCTTCCCAAACAGCACCCGGGCGTGCTATAGCTTTTATAACCTCTATAATCAAATCGTCACATGAACTCCCGTCTCTTGCTCAAGATTGCTTATCACTGCGCTCTGCTTCTCGCTTGCCTCACCCTGAGCGCTCGCCCGCAACCGCCGGTCGTCCTCACTCCGGGCGAAAACGATTTGGTCGTGCTCAACGGTTGCGTCATCTCGGCTTGCAATTATCTGGCCGTGGTCAAAGCCCACCACGGACTGGAGGAAAATTTCTGGGCGAAAATTCTCCTCGTTCGCTATCGCGATCATGCGGCGGGCCACGCCTATTGCGTGTGGGAAACGGACGGCACGATCTACGGATACGATCGCAACGCCGGGTCATTCCCGATTCCGGTTTACACCCGCGATTCCCGCTCCATCGCCATCGTCCTCGCCCAGGAGCTTTCCAAAGTGATGAACGAACCACTCGCCGTCGAAAACGCCGAATTCGTCGAATCAAGCCAGAAGGTGTTCAAATATTAGGGCGGTGCAACCCCGCCGAGTCGGCCGGATACGCGTGTGTTCCCACTTCGCGGCAATCTGTTGGATCCGCGGTCGTTATTACCCGCAGCCTTGGCTGGTTCCACACTCAGTGCAGACGCCGCAGGCACCCGCGCGAATCACCTTATTGCTGCCGCACACGCTACAGGTGATGTCCATGAACATGCTGCCGAGGGCTTCCTGGACGCGGTCGGCGTGACTGTGGCCGTTGCCCGCAACGGCGGGTAAACCTTCATTCATTGCGTGGCCGGTGATTACGTCGATCAATTCTTTTTCGCCGGTCCGAGGCAGGTCATGGACGGGCCGGTTCACGGCTTTTTTCTCGATCTCGGCGATCTCTTTCATTGGCAGCTCGGGCTGGCCGCGGTTAGGTGAGGTGGCTTCCTTATAACCTTTGATGAACTGGCAGCCGAGCCAGCGAAACACGTAATCGGTAATGCTGGTGGCGGAGCGGATATCGGGATTTTTGGTGAACCCGCTCGGCTCGAACCGTTGATAGGCGAATTTTCTGACCAGGCTCTCGAGCGGCACGCCGTATTGCAACGACACCGAGGTGAGCGTGCCGATCGTGTCCATGAGGCCACCGATGGTGCTCCCTTCCTTCGACATTTGGATGAACAACTCGCCCGGCTGGCCGTCCTCGTAGAGGCCGACGGTGATATAACCTTCGTGACCAGCGATGTCGAACTTGTGCGTGAGCGACATCCGCGTGTCGGGCATGCGATGGCGTAATGGCTTGTCCAGTTTGCCGCGCAACATCGACAATTCTTCTTCGAGCTCGACGATGCGTTGCTGGAGTTCGGCGGGCTCGACCATCACGTCGGCACCGGCGCGGGCGGCGTCAGCCGAGCCCATGTCTTTGGTCTTGCGCGTGTTCAACGGCGCGGATCGCTTCGAGTTTTCGCGATAAATGGCGATCGATTTCAACCCGAGCCGCCATCCTTCGATGTAAGCGTTCGCGATATCATCGACAGTGGCCGATTCCGGCAGATTCACGGTCTTGGAAATGGCTCCGCTCAGGAACGGTTGCGCGGCGGCCATCATCCGCAGATGGGCCATGTAATTAAGGCTGCGCTGGCCTTTGAACGGCTTGAATGCGCAATCGAAAATCGGGAGATGCTCCGGTTTCAAGCCAGACCGTAGACGCGACGCCTCGTCGCGTTCCTTGCCGGCTTCGCCATTCAGCGGCGAGGCGGCGCTGCCACCTTCCACGTCTTCGATGGTGTCGAACTCGTCGATATGGGCGGTGATCCGCTCGATCTCCTGTGAATTGTAACCGAGTTTTTCCAGCGCGGGCTTAACCGTTTGGTTAACGATTTTCAACATGCCGCCGCCGGCGAGCAGTTTGTATTTCACCAGCGCGATGTCCGGCTCGATTCCGGTCGTGTCGCAATCCATCAGAAAACTGATTGTGCCGGTGGGAGCGAGCACTGTGACCTGGGCATTGCGATAACCGTGGCGTTTGCCCAACTCAGCCGCGCTGTTCCAAGTTTCGCGCGCTTCCTGTTTTAAATGGACGAACTCATCCGTGTCCGGGATTTCGTTCACGGCGCACCGGTGGAGATCGATCACTTCCTGCATCGCGGCGACGTTGTTTTTCGAAACCGGTTTTGGCACACCACTGCACCGAGCGTCGCGATAACCGGGGAATGGTCCGAGCACGCGCGCCATTCGCGCGCTTTGCTCGTAGGCTTCGCCGGTCATGATCGACGTCACCGCGCCGCACAGCGCCCGGCCTTCGACGCTGTCGTACCCGTATCCGTAGCTCATGATAAGCGAGCCGAGATTGGCGTAACCGAGCCCAAGCGTCCGGTAAATGTGCGAGTTCTCGGCGATTTCCTTGATTGGGTAACTGGCGTTATCGACAATGATCTCCTGCGCGGTAATGAACACGCGCACCGCCGCCTTGAATCGCTCGACATCGAACGCGCCATCCGCGTCCTTAAACTTCATCAAATTGAGCGACGCCAGATTGCACGCGGTATTGTCGAGGAAAAGGTACTCCGAGCAGGGATTCGTTGAATTTTGTCGATCTGTTCCTTTGCAGGTGTGCCATTTGTGGATGGTGGTATCGAACTGCATCCCGGGATCGCCGCAGACGTATGTGCCCTCCGCGATTTTGCGCAGCAACGTGCGGGCCTCCTTTTTCTCGCACAGTTGACCGTCGGTCACGCGGCGCGTCCACCATTCGCGGCCTTCGAGCGCGGCTTCCATGAATTCGTCGCTTACGCGCACGCTCAGGTTTTCGTTTTGATACATGACCGAACCGTATGCGTCGCCGTTGTAGCTGCCGTCATAGCCTTGCTCGATCAGCGCCCACGCTTTTTTCTCCTCCTTCTGTTTCGCGTCGATGAACTCCTCGATGTCGGGATGCCAATCCTTGAGCGTGTTCATCTTCGCCGCGCGGCGGGTTTTGCCGCCGCTTTTCACCACGTTCGCGACCTGATCGTAAACTTTAAGGAATGAAAGTGGCCCGCTCGGTTTGCCGCCACCGCTCAACTTTTCTCTGGTCGATCTCAACGTGGATAGATCGCTGCCGGTGCCGCTGCCGTATTTGAACAGCATCGCCTCGCTCGTGGCCAGACGCATGATGTCTTCCATCGTGTCGTTCACGCTCTGGATGAAACAGGCGCTGCCCTGCGGATATTCGTATTGTGTCGGGGCGCGCTCGGCCTGGCCGGTCTCGCGATTGTAAAAATAATTTCCCGCGCCGGCGTTCCGGCCTACGCCGTATTCGTGATAGAGGCCGACATTAAACCAGACCGGTGAATTGAACGCGCCGTGCTGATTCAGGCAAAGCCAGGTCAATTCGTCGTAAAAAATCCGCGCCGATTCCGCATCGGCAAAATAACCGTCCGCGATTCCCCAGTCGGTGATTGTCCGCGTTACCCTATGAATGAGCTGCCGCACCGAAGTTTCGCGTCCGGCTTTGGCCGGATCCGTCCCGTGCGCGAGATCGCCATAGAAATATTTCGAGACCGCGATCTTGGTCGCCAGCGCGCTCCAACTTTTCGGGACCTCGACGTTCTCCTGCTTAAAAATGACCTTCCCGCTATCGTCCGCGATCTCAGCTATTCGGCGTTCCCATTCGATTTCGTCAAACGGTCTTACTGCCGGACTACTGAAAACTCGCTCGAATTGCAGCCCGGCAGTCTTCCTTTTTGGCGTGCGCTTGGCGTGGCGCTCCGCCAATTTAGCTCCTTTCCTGAGGGATGCGGGTGTGATTCCGGGCTTGAGTTGGATCATGTTTTGAGAGGGGTTGAGGTTGTGAATTGTAGTTAATATTGGTGAACAGCCAAGGCCAACAACCTGTGAATTCCGGTGAACAACAAGTAATAGCGTAGCCGTTCGGGCGGAAATACAATATGCAGGGCACGGCGCTCCCCGTGCAAGCTTTTAATTGTAACATTTTTTGCTCAGGAGGCTTCAAATTTCAGTGTTCAGGCTTCAGCTCGCGCAGTCCGGTAAATTTCGTCTGAACCCGAGTCCTGAATCCTAAAACGCCAAGTGTCGTCCTGGCATTCATCCTGCGGCGGAATTCGGCGCTCTCCTTTCCCCACATGCCATCAAACGATCTCGCTGTTTTCTCCCGGCCGCCGATCGAACGATTCAGATTGGGTGCTGCGCTTTTGGTTTTGAGCGCAGTCATTGCCTATTTGCCGGCGATCAATGCTGGATTCATCTGGGACGACAATCTTTTGCTGATCGCGAACCGGCAAATGGAAGGCGTTTCCGGGCTGAACCAAATCTGGCTTGGAAAAAATTCGTGCGACTACACGCCACTAACCCTAACGATCTTTTGGTTGGAACACGCGCTTTGGGGCAACACACCGACGGGCTATCACGTCGTTAACATTTTGTTGCACGCGCTCGCCGCCGGATTGTTGTGGCGAAACCTGTCGATCTTACGGATTCGCGGTTCGTGGCTAGCCGCGCTGTTGTTTGTGATTCATCCCGTCAACGTCGCATCGGTCGCGTGGATCGCGGAGCTGAAGAACACGCTTTCGGCGGTATTGTTTTTTGCATCGCTCCTGGCGTTTCTGATCTGGCAAGAGCGGCCAAACGAACGGCTCTACGCTGTGTCCATCGCACTGTTCGCGCTGGCTGGGCTGAGCAAAGGTGCTGTCGTTAGTCTGCCCATTGTCCTTTGCCTCTGCATACTTTGGAGGAACGGAAAGATCACCGGTCGCGACTTTTTCCGGGTGACGCCGTTCGTGCTCGTCGCCATCGCGGTTGCATTCCTCACGATTCGTTACCAAACGCGGGCGCCCGATTACGGATTATTCTCCTTCGATCCTCTTTCCCGTCTCGTCCGCGCCGGAACCGTGGTGTGGCTATACCTGGGCGAGATTTTTTGGCCGACCAAGTTGAGTCCGATGATCGCGCAATGGCAGCCAAACCTTCACTTCCCGATAACGTATCTCCCGGCCGTTTTTCTCGTCATACTGCTGGCCATCCTTTTCTGGAACCGCAAAAGCTGGGGCGGTCCACCGCTGTTCGTTTCCGGCTACTATCTTTTGATGCTGCTGCCAGTGCTCGGCTTGGTCTGGATGGCATTGCAGCAGGAAGCATCGTATGCGGATTGGTGGCAATATCTCGCCGCCCCCGGAATTTTTGCCGGAATCGCGGCCGGATTCTGCGCGCTATCAGATCGGCTCAAAACCGTGCGCGTTTCTCTCTATGCCATGCTGTGTGTCGCACTGTCGATGCTGATGGTCCAGACGTGGCGGCGAGGCGCTATTTATGGATCGATGGAGAGCTATTGCCGTGCAGTCCTCGCCGAGAATTCACATGCGTGGGCATTGCAAACGAATCTGGGAGTTGTCCTCGCCCAACGCGGCGAATTTGAGCAAGCGATCGCGCACCATCGTCAGGCCCTGCAGGAGAATCCACGGTACATGCAGGCGCATAACAATCTCGGCAACGCCTTGCAGGCGTTGGGGAATTTGCGCGAAGCCGAATCCGAATTCCGCTCCGCGTTACAGCTCAGCCCGTCCAATCCGATCGTGCTGGCCAACCTGGCTGACACTTGTTTTGCCGAAGGAAAAATCGGCGAAGCGTTGGCCGCCGATGCGGAGGCGATCAGGATGGATCGTTACAATCCGCAGCGTTACACCGAGTTCGGGTTAAAGCTCGCGGCCAACAAACAGTTTGAGCAAGCGATCGTTTGCTTCAGAAATGCGCTTGTGCTGGCCCCGAATGATGTTGCGAACCAGGCATATCTGTCGCGCGCGCTGGCGGACTCGCGCCGTCAACCGTAGCCTTCTACATCGCCCAACGCTAAGATTCGGCATGCGCGTCCATCATGACCGATTCGAAGTCGCTACCAAAGGCAAAGGCACATATGAGATCACGGATGAAGTCGAGCGTAAGATCGACAAGTCCAGCGTGCGCAGTGGGATCGTCACAGTATTCGTTCAGCATACGAGTTGCAGTTTGATCATCATGGAAAACGCCGATCGGACGGCACGAACAGATCTGGAAGAATTTTTCGAGCGCCTCGTGCCGGAAGAGACCGATTATTTCGTCCACACGGCCGAAGGCGGTGACGACAGCACTTCGCACATCCGGATGGCCCTAACGCGCACGAGCGAAAGCGTCCCGATTGTCGATGGACAAATGCAACTCGGCACATGGCAGGGCATTTTCCTCTTTGAACACCGCCGCGCGCCCCACCGGCGCAGAGTCTGCCTCACAATCATCGGCGAATGATTGTCGATCCTGTAGCGGCCCCGAAGGCTTTCGGGGTCGCAAGCTTTGCGCCCAAGAAGGGCGATGGTCACAAACTTGAATCGTAGATCGCATCCATCAGTCGCAACGATTTCGCGTTCGGCAATACCGATTGCTCCATTTGGTTCATCACATAGGCGAACGCAATTTTGTTTTCCGGATCGGCAAAGGCGTGTCCCCCGCCTGCGCCAGGATGCCCAAACGCGCTCGTCGATGTCCCAAAAATCGGTCGGGCCGAAACATGACCGTTTAAACCGGTCATGTTTGCGTGCGAACCTCTCATGAACCCGGCGGAAAACGCCGTTGGAATCCGAAACACGCGGTCGAACCCATCCGTTAACGTCGTTGTCATCCAACCGCGGGTTTTGGAAGAAAAGAGATCGCCGCTTGCGAGCGTCGCATAAAATTTGGCGAGCGAATTGGCGGTGCCGATTCCCCCAAAAGAAACGACCGGCCGGGCGCGGATTTTCGGGTCGTTCATCGCGCTCACGGCGTTTAAGCCGCAAGGCGAGGTAAACACTCTTCGCGCGAAGGTGCCCGGCGTCGCTACATCAGCATAAAAGTCCGAGGTGCGAGCCGCACTGGCATTTGACTGGCGATTTTTCGGCTCAGGCGGTTTGCCGGATTTCGCCGCGTACATCGTCGCGACGCGCGCATTTTCCTTTTCCGGCAAACCGATCCAAAGATGGAGACCGAGCGGCTCGGCAAAAACTTCGTGCCAGTATTCGGGCAAAGTTTTGCCAGCGATCCGGCGAACGATCTCGTCGAGCAAGAATCCGAACGTGCGGGCGTGATAACCGTGCCCGGTGCCTGGTGGCCAGTTCGGCATTTGCACTTCGATTGCCTCGATCACCGCTGCGTAATCGAGAATGTCCACTGGGCGATCCAATGCGGCGAGCCCGGCGGAATGCGAGAGCAATTGCGCGAACGTGATCTTTTCCTTGCCGGCCTGCGCAAACTCCGGCCAGAACTCAGCCACGCGCTGCGAGATGTCGATCTTATTTTCCTGGAGCGTGTGCAAAACGCAGGCGCTGCCGGGTCCTTTCGTGGCAGACCAAATTAGAACGAGCGTGTCGGCTGCCCACGGTTTTCCCCGGGCCGCATCGCAAAAGCCGCCGTGAAGATCGACAATCGATTTTCCATTTTGCCAAATGGAAACCCCCGCACCGAGCTCACCAAACTTGTCGAAGTTTTCTCGAAAGAGCGGCTCGATTCGCGCGCGAAGATTTCCAGCATCGAGATGGATCATTTGAGAATTGTAGGGCGTTTCTGTGAAACGCCACATGGCCGCCGTCTGATACAGACGGCCTACAACAGCAGCGCTTCCAATTCGTCCAGCCGCTGTTCAAACAAGCGCAGCGTGCTCTCGATCGGGGCGGACGTGCTCATGTCCACGCCGGCCAGCTTCAATGTTTCCAGCGGAAACTTGGCGCCGCCGGACTTGAGAAAGCTGAGATAGGCTTCGACTGCACCGGGCTCGGCGCGCAAAATTTTTTGCGACAGCGCGACCGCCGCAGAAATGCCCGTGGCGTATTTGTAAACGTAAAACGCGTGATAAAAATGCGGGATGCGCAGGCTTTCGAGATCGAGCGCCGGATCGAGAATAAAATTTTCGGCAAAGTATGTCTCGAGCAATTTGTGATATTCCGATTTGAAAACGTCGAGCGTGAGAGCATCACCGCTTTCTTCGACGGCATGAATAATTTTCTCGAACTCGGCGAACATTGTCTGCCGGAAAAGCGTGCCGCGGATATCGTCGATCTGGCGATTGATGATGTAGGCGCGCATTTTCGGGTCGTGCGTCTGTTCGAGCAGATGATGCGTGAGCAGTTCCTCGTTAAATGTCGATGCAACTTCGGCCAGGAAAATCGGGTAATCGTAATCCTGGAAAAGCTGCGACTTTTGCGAGAACCAACTGTGCATCGAGTGCCCGGCCTCGTGCGCGAGCGTGTAGATGTCGGCGAACACGTCCTCTTTATAATTCATCAGGATGTAGGGGGGCGCGCCGTAACTGCCGGACGAGAACGCGCCGCTGCGTTTCCCTTTCGTTTCGTAACGATCGACCCACCGGCTCTGGCGCACACCTTGAGCGAGAACATCGACATATTCTTTGCCTAACGGGGCAAGAGCGGTCAGCACCATATCGCATGCCTGATCGAAGCTGGTGTGCGTTTCGATCTCGGCCACGAGCGGCACGTAAGTGTCGTAATGATGAAGCTCGGGTAAGCCGAGCGTGCGCCGGCGCAAATCGAAATAGCGGAACAAGGGCTGCAAATTCCCGCGGACTGATTTGATCAATCCGTCGTAAACCGCCAACGGCATATCGTCGGGAAAAAGCGTCGCTTCTAGCGCGGATGGAAAATTTCTGGCGCGAGCGCGAAAGATGTCGGCCTTCACCGAGTAAGCGAGCGAGGCAGCCAGCGTGTATTGGTGATCCTGAAACTCGGCGTAGAACTGGTGGAACGCGCGTTTGCGCAATTCCGGATCGCGTTTCACCAGGAACGAGCTGAACGAACCTTGCGTCAGCGGTTTTTCGCGACCGGCCTCGTCCCTCAGGACGCCGAATTTCATATCGACATCGGTCAGCTGCGAAAATGTCTCGTCGTATCCGCCCAGGACGACGCTGCCCAGCGCCAGAATCCGTTCCTCCGGCTCGGAGAGTATATGCGGCTTCATGCGGCGGATTCTGTCCAGCTTGATACGCCAATCTTTCAGCGCAGGCTCGGCCAGAAATTGGGCCAACGTTTGGTCGTCGATCGCTTGGATTTCCGGAACGATAAACGCCGCCGTCTCGCCGATTTTTGTCAGCAGGTTTTGCATCTGACCGATCCGCGCCAGGTATTCCGTGTTGGCGCCGTCTTCCGCCAGTTGAAGCGAAGCAAAGTGATAAAGCTTCTCGATTTTCTGATCGAGCTGTTTCTCGAATTCAAGGCACGCGGCCAAATCCTTGCCCGACGCCCCGACGCGGCCTTTCCATTGTGTCATTTGCGGATAGGTCCGTTGCAGCCAGGCGAAATCCTCCTGCCATTTTCCGACGTCGGCGAAGAGATGCGTCAGGTCCCATTTCTCGGATTCGGGAATTTCGGATCGAATCGGAACGTGTTCTCTGCTCATTTCAGGTGCCAAGATCGACAATATCCAAACACGCTGCCCTTATCGAACGTGCATGGCTTTCCAAGATTGTACTTTCACTTTCTGCCGACAGCACAGATCCATCCTTTGGCGCGCTCCTCGAAAATCTGGACATTGGAAAAGCCCGCTTGGCGGAAAAGCTCGCGGTGTTCGTCCGGAGTCAAAAGATTCATCTGCGCTGCGATGTGCTTTTCCAAAACCTTTTGGCGAAAGCCTTCGACGTGTTTCCCGCCTTTGTAAATCTCGGAGACGATCGCCAACTCGCCGGCTGGCTTTAATACGCGAAAAACTTCACGCATATCGTTCGGCACATCCGGCCAGAACAAATGCGTTTCGATGGCCGTGACCAGATCGAAAGTGTCATTAGCAAACGGCAAATGCGATACCGAGCCGTGTTCGATCTCGACCCGCCCGATGTCGATCCATCGCGCATTTGTTCTTCGCCCCGCGGCCACGCTCTCATCCGAGTAATCAATGCCGTAAACCTTTCCCTCGCTCGCGATCGCAGCCAGCTTATTGATCGTCCGTCCGCCGCCGCAGCCGACGTCGAGAATGATATCGCTCTTCGCGATAGACACGCGCATCAAACCCCAATCCGTCAGTTTAGAGTGATGTCGATTCATTTCCCACAAAATGAAGCGGCCAAACAGCCCGGAGGGTTTACGGCACTGGTCGAGCATTTTATTCGCGGCACTCATGATCTTTCTGAACCCAAAGCTCGGCGCCATTTTTTGATCTGCGCCGCGATGTTTCTCGGCGACGGCGCGCCCGTCGCGCTCCGGGCAGAGAGCGAACAGCGAACGTCGAACACATTTGCAACATCGACATCGAACAGCGAAGACTTCTTTAACTCGACGGGCGAGACTTGATCCAGCCGTCTCCCTTTTGCGGCAAGTCTGCCCACGATCTCGTGCGCTTTCCGAAAAGGCATTCCCTTTTTCACCAGGTATTCCGCCAGATCAGTCGCGAGTAGACTTGGATCATTCGCCGCAGTTTCCATCCGTTCCCGGTTGATTTTCAGATCCTCGAGCATCGTCGAATGGATTTCGAGCGCGGCCCGAACGGTGTCGACCGAATCGAACAGCGCGTGTTTGTCTTCCTGCAAATCGCGATTGTAGGACGAGGGCAGTCCTTTCAGGGTCGTCAGGAGCGCTATCAGATTTCCGTAAAGCCGCCCCGTCTTGCCGCGCGTCAATTCTGCCATGTCGGGATTTTTCTTCTGCGGCATCAAGCTCGAGCCGGTGGAAAAGGCATCGCTGAATTCCACGAAATCAAACTCGGTGGTGCTCCAGAGAATCAGGTCCTCGCTCAAGCGCGAAAGATGCAGGCCGATCAGGGCGAGACCAAATAAGAATTCGCAGACAAAATCGCGGTCGCTTACGGCGTCGAGACTGTTTTGACTCACGCTTGCGAAGCCGAGCTGGCGCGCGATGAATTCCCGGTCGAGCACGATGGTCGATCCGGCGAGCGCACCGGAGCCGAGCGGGAGAACATCGGTTCGCTGAAGGCAATCACGCAGACGGTCTGCGTCCCGCTCGAACGCCTCGATTTGCGCGAGGAGATAATGCGCGAAAAAGATCGGCTGCGCCCGCTGCAAGTGCGTGTAACCCGGCATCACGACATCGACATTTTTTTCCGCCAGCATGAGCAGCGCGCGTTGCAACTGGCGCAAGCGCGATCCCACTTCTGCGATCTCCGATTTGACGTAGAGACGCAGATCGAGCGCGACCTGGTCGTTGCGGCTGCGCGCCGTGTGCAACTTTCCGCCCACCGCTCCGATCCGTTTGGTCAAGGCGGCCTCGATATTCATGTGCACATCTTCAAGGGCGAGATCCCACCGGAACTTTCCGGTTTCGATGTCGCGCTCGATTATCCGCAGACCATGGTCGATCCTGCGCCGTTCGTTAGGGCTAATGATCCCCGCTTTTTCAAGCGCGGCAGCATGAGCAATCGATCCGGCAATGTCTTGGCGAAACAATCGCCGATCGAAAGAGACCGATTCGCTGTAGCGCTGCGCCATCTCCGCCGCCGGTTTGCTGAAACGTCCCTTGCGCATGTTTCTCTTTAGGGGTTTGCCTCCGCTATTTCGGGGCCAGCGAAGCGACGATTTGTTCGAAACGCGAATCGCCGCGCAAAGGGTCCCAGTACGGATGCAGGCGCAATTGGCCGTAGCTCAAATAACCGGGAAGCTTCGCCGCCGCTTCCAATTGGTCCAAAGCCGCATCCTTTTTGCCGCACCACGCGTAAATGATGGCCAGGTGCTGGACGAGCAACGCGCCATCGATTGCATCCTTTGATACTGGCAAAAGTTCGACCGCGCGCTGTCCCTCCTCGACTGCCTCTTTATCGCGACCAAGCGCGGCGTCGATCATCCCGATGGCGCAGAGCGCTTTTGCGTAATTTGATTGATCCCGCACAATTTCGTCTAATTCGGTCCGCGCTTTTATCAAAGCACCATGGGCTGAATCCAAATCACCCTTCGCTCGTGCGACCAGGCTTTCACACCAGGTAACTGGAAAGGGAATCCCGTCGCGATTGCAACCATCGGGAGGAAGAAGAGCGAGGGCGCGAGCGGCCGTGTCGGGGTCGCGTTCGCAAAGAGCAAGATAAAGCCATTGATCTGCAATTTGCGGGGCGGCGCTCGGTTTTTCACGCAGGATCAACTCGATCGTGGAATGCAGGGGTTTTGGATCGGCGCGCCAGTCTAGATCGACAAAAGCGCGTTGGCCACGGATAATGATTTGATCTGGCGCGAGCGCGAGAGCCCGGTCTAACATCGCGGCCATTTCTTGGTAATGGCGAAGGCATTCATACGTAAGGGACATCTGGTGAAGAACCAGGAGATTTTGCGGGTCGAGCTCCAGCGCGCGTTCCATGTTACGAGTCGAATCTTTCCAATGGCCCTGGCGCCGGTCGATGTATCCCGCGAGCAAGAATGGCCACACATCGTTAGGTAAGGCTTGCTGAGCGGCATCGAGTTCACCGCGAGCGCGATCGTAATCGAGATAGCCCCAATAGAGGTGTTTGGCCACAGCCAGATGGGTTTCGCCAGCGTCGGGACGCAGACTACGGAGTTCTTGAATGGCCGCATCAGCTAAAGCCAGCCGGGCAGGAGTATGATCGAGTCCAAGCTGGTAAATCTGATCGTGAGCGTGCGCTAATTGATAGTAGGCCAAAAAAAACGACGAATCGCGCTTTACGGCCTGATCTAGCAACTGCACCGCTTCGAGCAGCTTTTCCTTGCTTGGGTCTTCGGTGAAAACTGCGTTGGCGATGAGGGTCTTGCCTTGGACGTAAAGATCATAAGCCGCAAGATCGCTAGTTGGCGGCCGTTCAATGGCAGCTTTCTCCGAAGGCGAAAGCTTGCTTTTCAGTTCATCGACAATTTTTTCTGCGACCTCGCTTTGAATGGCAAACACGTTTTCCGCCGCGCGCTCGTATTTGTTTGCCCATACATGAGTGTCAGTGCGCGCATCGATTAATTGTGCACTTACCTTCACCCGGCCACCGGCGCGCTGGACACTCCCTTCCAAGACGTGGGCCACGCCGAGCGCATGGGCGATCTCGCGCAAGTTCCGTTTTGTGTTCGCACCATACTGCATCACCGAAGTGCGACTGATCACTTTCAAATCGGCTACTCTGGCCAGATCGGTCAGGATTTGATCCTGCACGCCTTCGGCGAAAAAGGCGTTTTCCTTTTCGTCGCTCAAATTTTCAAAGGGGAGAACTGCGATGCTCTTGTCGGGCGGAAACGACTGCAATTGTCGATGCAAGAAAATCCAAAGTCCCGCCGCGATGAGGATGAGGACCAAAGAAATTATTAGCGTCAACGTTGCCCAGCGGAGCGGATGAATCGGCTTGATCGCAGGGTCCGATTTCCATCTTCGGCGTTGGAGTTTTTCCGGTGCATTGGGGTTGCCGATTTCGTCTTTGCAGAGATTAAACAAATGCAGGCGCAACCCGTGTTTTACCTCGCATTCGCCGAGATCGCGCAAGAATGGCTGCCAATGCCGGTATTCGGTCAGATCGTCCGCGACGTGTTTGGAAAGCAAAATGTGTCCCGCATCGCCGCAATCCATCACTCGTTGAGCCACATTGATTCCAGCACCAGCGATGTTCGGCGTCTCGTTAACATCTTTAACCTGACTGACCGGCCCGCTATGCACGCCCATCCGTACCCGAATATGCGGATGTTTTTTTAATTCGTGGCAGATTTCCAACGCGCATTGCACCGGCTCTTCGGGACTGCGGAAAAAAAGCAACGCCATTCCATCTCCGGTGGGTAGCCGAATGAGTTTGCCGCTTTCTTCGGCCTTCCGAAACGTGTCAGTGCCCCGTACGATTTGATTCAGCTCCTGCAAACACTCGATCTGTTCGTTAACGAGCAGCCTCGAATACCCGACCACATCCATTAACAAGACATGCGCGATCTCGAGCGGAAGATCGGGCTTTGATTCAGCGGACATATCTGGCGCAAGCAAGTGTCGCTTCGCCCGGAGGATACACCCACTTTTTCAATGTGGTCGAGATCAAATCGGCCCTGCCGCGGAGAGATCAGCCTGTTTTCTCTGTCGAAAAAGCAATTCAGGGCCGAACGCGGCCGCATTTAACACGATCATCATGAAGGCGAACAGGTACATTCCCATGGCAAGACCGATCCCAACATGCATGGCCACGATGCAAGTCAGCCAGATCACGCGCGTTCGTTTATGCCAAATGGCAAAGGCGTATCCCAGCTCCAGAACGCAAACCGCGACGCCCGCGATGGGGAAAATGTATTTGAATCTGACCAAGGTCTCGGCGGGAACGAGATTGAATGGCGATCTGGTCAATGCGCGCCACAAACTGTTTCCATCCCACCAGCCGCTTCCCAGCGCTTTGGCAAGACCGCCAAAGAAATAGATGAAGGCCAGATGGACCTGCAAAACACGCCGCCAAAAACCGAGTAGGTGTCGATTCGGTTCTCGTGCTCGCCGCCAGCGGTTTTCGAATGCATAACGATCGGGCAGCGGCGCGAGCATGAGATAGAAAAGGCCGATCGTCATGAAATTATCCACGCCGTAGGAAACGAGACTCCCGCTGGTTGCCGCGCAGAGATGAATCAACCAAGCCAGAATCGCCGATGTCCGACTGAAGATTCCCACAGTCAAAGCAAAGCCAGCCCAGAGAAGCAGAGACCACGCGATGGAGAGAACAGTCCATTCCGACAAACCCGCCAGCGCGCCGAGCCCAATTAACCAACCGAGCTGCGGCACGAACGCACCCTGTTTAGAAAGCAAGGCTTCGGGAAGCTCGCGGCCAATCAGACCGCTCTGTGACCCGGCGAAGAGAAAGTTCCAATCATTTCTTAGCGACACGGTGTAGAGAACAACTAGGATTCCCAAACCGATTCGGAGAATGCTGACCCATTCGCCAGAGTCGGCGGGAAACAAAAATTCCAGCAACCGCTCTTGCGCTCGCGCGATTGGCTCAGGGATTCTTTGAATTTGCCCGGTTGTTCTCGCGGCTGAAATCATAGGCGAATAAAAATTCGTAAGACTCCCGTTTGCCATGCTCGAATTCATCAATCGTCGGCAAACGACTCCTGCCAAAGATGGCTCGGATCGACATTGCATCCGGATGCTCCCGCCAAATTGCTCGGGTGATCCCTCTGATGAGATATTCGCGCAACCTGTCGGACTCGGCGTGGCCGATTTCGTCCAGGAGACTTGCCAGGCGGAGACCGGCTGATTCGCTGTGAACCGTCGGAAACGCGTAATCGACTCGCTCATCAGGATAATGCAATTCGAAGACGAGCTTGTAATGGCCCGGAATGTTCGGCGCGAAATACCCATAGCCACGCTCGATTCCGGCCAGATGAAAATATGTGAACAGAACGCGCCGGATCGGATTTGATGACGCCATGTTCTGCCCGATCGCCGGCGACACGATCGGTTCAAAGTGCTGTCCGATGCCGACCGAAGCTTGCGGCAGGAATGTTAATCGGTGCGCGATTAACCAGAAAATGTCTCGGCTCGAAATCGCCGCGATAAAAAAGAAGTGGAGAAAGAACCACGCGACAAAGACGAGTTTTCGGCGCGGCACGCTATCGATCTTTTAGAACTCATCGGCCGGCCCGGAGAACAACGCGCGAGGTCCAACTCTTGTAAACGCGATCAAGGGCATTGCGCTTGAATTGTTGTCGGCTTTGTTGTGTCCGTTTCGAGCAAACTCATGACGTCGTTCAACTGATCCAGGCTGTGGTAAAGAATTGACTGGGTGACATGCATCGAACCATCTGGCTGCGCACCTTGGGGGGCCTTGTCAAAGGGGGGTCCATTGACCATTGACCATCCGCCGTCCGCTGTTTGATACAGGATGTTGACACACATTCCCTTTTTACCATTCGTATTATTCTGGTTGCTCACGGTGCTCAGCACTTGCTCAAACTTTTCATAATTCCCACTCGTTATTGGGACCCGAACTCCCGGGAGAGTGAGATCGACCTGAACCGGCACGTCTGTTCGCGGCGGCTGCCGAGATTGGTAGATGGTGTAGCCGATCACGCCTGCGACGGCGATCCAAAGGAGGATAAGGGATGTTTTCATTCTGCCGGTTTGACTCCGTGCCTACGGATTGGCAAGCACAAAATTTCGGGGAAGTCGCTATCCGACGGACGCTCTCCGGGTGACAATGGCGGCGGCATATTGTGCATCCGGCAACGCGAATTTCCGGAGCTCGATTTGCACTTGCTGAAGTCGGAACGCACCTAGCAAATGGCCGGCCAATGCCTCGGCCAATGTCTCGATGAGTTTGTCCGAACGGGCAGCAACGAAGTCCCGCGCGGCTGCGGAGACCACCGAGTAATCGACTGCGCGCGCGACGTCATCCCCAAGATGATCAAATTGCTCATTTGGCCAGATTGTGATCGAGACAGTGAGCCGTTGCCGGCGTTCGCGTTCGTCATCGGTCACGCCGATTCGGGCAAAAAGCTCGAGCTGCTCGATATGAATCGTGTCTCGCTCGGCACTGTGCACGTCTGTAGCAGTTGCATGAGCAAAAAATTTCGCAACCTATGTGGCGAAACGCTTTGAAGATCGACATCACTTCGGCGTGAGGGACGCGACGATGACGTCTACGCGCGGAACAGTGCGCAGGAGATGGAAGATGGATGCAGCTGCAAAATGACCGCAGCTTAAGTAGCCCCACCTCCTGGCGTCGTCACCCACTTGATTCAGGCGGCCTGGGCGGTGAGCGTGGCGCACAGGTGCCGGATCTCGCTTTTGACCTCCCTTGGATCTTCCACCGTCTCGGCCACTTCGGTCCAGATGAGCCAGCGATAACGGCGGCGCAGATTATACAGTTGGCGTTTTACGCCCGCTTCACTGATGCCTAAGAGCCCGCTGAGTTTGCCATAGGAAACATCGCTGCGCTCGGTCGCCAGATAGGGGCTGAGGGTTTCACACAAGCGCGATCGTCCCTTGCCTTGGCATTCCTCCTGCAGACGCCTCAGCGCCCGCTCCACCACGGTCGCGGCCCAGCGCAAATCGAACAGTTGCTCCGGCGACCACGATTGCAGCGCTTGCTCCGGGATCGACATCTGCGAGGGCGATTCGGCCACCCAATCGTCCCAGGAAATAAATTTGATGTCTCCGCCACGCTTGCGGCTGCGCCGCCGATCGGTGGCATCGTTCAAGAAATTGCCCAGCGCCCGCAGTAGGAGCGAACGGAACCGACCGCGCCCGGGGTCCGCCCTCTCCAGCAAAGAGCCTTCCAGAACCGCCGCAAAAAAATCCTGGGTCAGGTCCTCGGCATCCTCCGGACCATAACCACGCAGGCAGATATAAGCGAAAATCGGTCGCCAATAAATTTGGCAAAGCTCGCCCAGAGCCTGGCCAGCCGCACGGTTTCTCGATCCATTTGCCTCCGAGCAAGAGCGCACCACGCTCCACCGGGTGGTGGCAAACCGGTCTGAGGCTGACGCTAAGGTGGACACAGGCTTGAGGGAGGCCGATCATGCCGCTCTCCCATTCGTTAAGCAAGCCTTTTTTCCCAATAGCCCCGAGAGGCGACAGAAGCGGCTGGAACGGTCAGTCCTGGCCCTTTCCGGGCCGGCAACTAATCATCGAACCCCGGCACTGACGGCCTCGGGATAAATTCCCGCGCTTCCGGCGCTTATCGGCTACGGCTGTATTTGAGACATGCCAGTAAAAGTTCCTCAAATTTTTCGCGAACTTCGGTCCGCAATTCTCGGAGAAGAAGATAGACGGTGATTTCATCGCGCGGTCAGTGAGACCGCCCGATGATTGCGCATGAGGCGCCTGGCAGTTCCGCTTCCTCCGTTTGTGGGCTGCCAGGCGTTAACCGCGGCCGGGGCAAACGCGAGCCATGTTTTGCGAATGCTTAAGCTACGGTAAAGACCGCGGCCAAAACGAACTCCGATGGTTGCGGCGAGTTCAATCCTCAACGATGCGTCTGGTTTTCGCATGGCAAAACATACCCTGACCGGGAACATCAAACGTCATCGCGCTTTTCCCTCGGGGATTCTCGGCAACCGGCGCGATGTCTTGGTCTATCTGCCTCCGGGTTACTCGCGATTCTCACAAAAACGTTATCCGGTTTTGTATGTGCACGATGGGCAGAACGTCTTCGACGCGGCGACGGCGTTTGCGGGCGTGGAATGGAGGATGGATGAGACGGCTGAGCGGTTGATCCGTGCGGGTGCGATTGAGCCGCTCATCATCGTGGCAGTGGCCAACATGGGCGAGGATCGAATTCACGAATACGCGCCCACGCGTGCCGTGATCGATTGGAAAGCGAAACGAAAAACGCGGAGTCGCGGTCAGGCGCGGCTTTATGCGCAGTTCCTGATCGAGGAACTCAAACCGGAGATCGACAAAAAATATCGGACCAAGCGCGAAGCGGAATTCACCGGGCTTGGCGGCTCGTCGCTAGGCGGCCTGGTAACGCTCGCGATTGGCATTTTGTATTCGCATGCCTTTACCCGCCTGATGGTCATGTCGCCATCAATCTGGTGGGATGATTTCGCGATTTATCGGCTGGTCGATTCCATTCAGGTAAAACCGCCGCTGAAAATCTGGCTCGACACCGGCACGGCCGAGCCGGGCTGGGAACAAGGGCGCCAGCTGCGGGACCGGTTAGGCGAAAAGGGTTGGAAGCCTCGCCGTGACCTTGAATACATGGAAGCGCGGGGAGCCGACCATAGCGAAGGCGCGTGGGCGGCGAGAGTGGAGCCAGCGCTGAGGTTTTTGTTTCCGGCTGCGAAGTAAATCTCAAGCGCCAATCACCAGATCCCAAGAAAGCAGCAATATCCAAGCTCCAAGTCTGCCGGGTGTTGAAGCGAGACTTTCCACTGTAGCGGCGCTCTGTGAGCGTCGCTGTTCTTCGAGCGGCGCTCTTGCGACGGTCACGGACCGCCGCTACAGAACGAAAGCTCGTAATCGCCGCGCGATGTTTGGTGTTTGAAACCTGGAGCTTTCTCTGGGGTTTGGGGTCTTGCTGCTTGGGGTTTTCCTATCTTCCTCGCGGGCGGCTTGGGCGGATTGGGTGGCAACGGTTCGGGACGCGGGACCGGTTGTGGGCCGGGCACTGGGGGCATCGGCTGGGGCGTTGGGACCGGGTTCGGCATGGGAAATTACTGTAACGGTTTTCCGTAACATTGATAGACCCGCACAAAACCGCCGACGAAATCGATGTCCTTCTGGTATGCAAAAGCGCGCGCGCCCGGCGACCACGTTAACTCGCGCGGAGCTTCGGGATGGTTCGGATCGTAAACGAAGTAGCGCGTGAGACCATCCTTCGAACGGCCGGGTTTTCGGCCATAAATCAGAATTGTGTGATTGATCTCCAGTTTCGGAAAGGTGGAGAGATAGGCGACAAACAAGTCGCCGCTGGCGAGGGCCGCATCGAGATTGGCGTGCGTTTTCTCCTGATACTCGCGACTGGGCACGAAAAACATTCGGGCGTTGGCCGGCCGAAAATAAGTGGCGAAGCCGCTGCCGAGATTTTTCTCGAACACATCTGTCTTGGCTTCGCTTAGCTCCCGCAAATTTTTGTAGCCGGGGAAAAGGATGCGTCGATTTTCCGGTAGCGGCGCGCCCCACGGCGCACGGCGCGCGATAGCGCGGATCCGCGCGGCCAACTCTCGATCTTCGACAGGAACACGGTGTGGGTCGAACCGGGCGAATTTCCGAAATTGGACAACCGATCGGCTCATGACAAAGCAACGCCGCGTGTATTGGTTAGTCGGATCCGCGGCCAATTGTCGTTGCAGGGTGGGCCGGCCATTCTTGTATTTGAGCACCGTGGCGTTTTTGAATGCGAACGTGTCGCGCTGGAAATTGAATGGCGCGCATGACGCTCCGGGTCTGGTTAGTGCCAGGAAGAGCGCGATCAAGAATAACTGCGCCCAAGGCCGCCGGCTCCCGTGAATCATGTCACGATCGGGTCGTTGGCGCAGCGGTTTTGCCTTCGGCAAAGCTTCCGAGCGCGCGGAATTTTTCGTATCGCTTCCTGACCAACTCCTCGGTCGATAATTCGCGCAGGCGCGCTAGATTTTCCCGCAGGGCGTGGCCGAGGTTCGTTACCGCAGTTTCGTAATCGCGATGGGCGCCGCCCTCCGGCTCGGGCACGATTTCGTCGACCACGTCGAGTTTGAGCAAATCTTGTGCGGTCAATTTGAGGGCTTCGGCCGCTTCAGCGGCATGGCGGCGGTCGCGCCACAAAATTGCGGAACACGCTTCCGGGCTGATGACTGAGTAGTAAGCATTTTCCAGAATCAAAACACGGTCGGCCACGCCAATGCCGAGCGCGCCACCCGAGCCGCCTTCGCCGATCACGGCCGCGATGATCGGCACACGCAGGCTCATCATTTCACGCAGGTTCACGGCGATCGCTTCCGAGATGTGGCGTTCCTCCGAACCGATACCTGGAAATGCCCCCGGCGTGTCGATTAACGAGATCACCGCCAGGCCGAATTTCTGGGCCAGCTGCATCAGGCGGAGCGCCTTGCGATAGCCTTCCGGGTGGGCGCAACCGAAATTGCGCAGCACGTTCTCCTTGGTGTTGCGTCCTTTTTGGTGGGTAATCACGACGCATCGTTCCGTCCCCAGCATCGCCAGACCGGTCGGCATCGCCTTATCGTCGGCGAAATGGCGGTCGCCGTGGAGCTCGATCCAGTTGGTGAAACAACGCTCGATGTAATCCAGCGCAAACGGTCGTTGCACATGACGTGCGATTTGCACCCGCTGCCATGCGGACAAATTTCCATAAATGGTGCCCCGCATTTTGGAAATCTTAGTCTCGATTTCCGTGATGGCCGAATCAAGATCGACGTCGTGCTTGTCGGAGTGCGCCTTGAGATCAGCCAGACGCCGTTGCAGCTCGGCGATCGGCTTTTCGAAATCGAGTGATTGGATGTCCATTGTGAATCGAGAATCGCTAAAAGATTACATGATTACATCATCGAACGCATCGCTGTTGGAACATTTAGTCTCGGCCGATCCCACGATTCAACGATTTTACAGTTCACGTTACTCAACAATCGTCACCGCCGTCTTGTTATTAACCAGACTGCTCAATTCTTCCAGGTCAGTCGCGTCCAACCCCAAACCTTGCGCGGGCGGCGTCTCCACGTGAGGATGCGTCGCGTCCGCCCCCGAATAAATAATGTACCCCGGCGCGGCTAGCCGGATCCAGCGCGTGCTGCCGGCATATTCTTTCGAAGCAAATCCGACGCGTTTCCCGTCATGCCAGGCCATGATCTCTACGACCCTCGTGTTAACCTTTGCCGATTGTTTTGCGGGCAGTTTTTCTTCGCGGACCTGGTATTCCTTGAAGAATGCGCCTTTGTCGAGCAAGATGAGCGCCTTCGCGCTGCGTTGGATCAAGATGGAAAAGTTGGGATGCGAGATCAACAGGCGTTGCCCGATCCGCAACATCGTGCTGCTCAGATTGTTCATCCGCATGATTAGTTCCGGTGTCGATTTCGTTTTGCGCGCCACTCTCGCCAGCACATCTCGCGGTTTCACGATGTATTCCTCTTTTTCCGGCGACGAATAACTGGAAAGCAGGATGTCGATGTTGACCTCGCCGAGGAGATGTTTCGCTTCCTCGACGTGCGGACCGGTCGGATATTTTTGCAGCAACAACGTGAGCGCGGTGCGTGCCTCCGCCAGTTGCCCATCCTGACGCAATTTCGCCGCCGCCTGAAATTCCGGCAGGCTGATGTCGGGCGTCGGGGCCAGCGTGACTTCACCACGCTGTTCTTTTCGCACCTCAATCTCCTGTTTGAACAGAACGTTGGTGCTGAACCACCAGGCGCCGCCAAAGATAAACGCTGCCAGCAGGACAACGAACAGCCACTTGATCATTCAGCGATGAGTTTCAGCCCCGCCAACTAGCGGGGCAAGCAAATGGTCGCAGCCGTGTCTCCTAGCTCGCCTGCGATTCGCGACCGGGAAAGAAGCGACGCCAGAGGCGGCCGATGGTGCGTTCTTGCTGATTGTTCCAGGTGAAGTGGCAGTCCTCGCAATAAAATTCTTTCGGGATAATTTTGATCGCGCAAAGCACGCCGACCAGCGCCGGGGTGAGAAACTTTCTCGTCATCTGCGGATACTCGATGCGCGACGAGCCGCATTGCGGACAGCGCACCAGCGCGGCAGCGATGGCCGGATCAGTCGATTCCCATTCGACCATCAGACTCTGCGCGCGTTCGAAATCGCTGTCCTCGATAAACACTTTCACGTTTGCCTGCGGCCTCGACATGAACCCAACCGTTTGCAACGGCGCTTCGTTATGAACATCCGCGCGCAAACCGGCCTTTTGAAAGCGCGTTTTGAGTTCCTTTGCTTTGGCCGGTTCGTTAAACGTCGCAATCGTTACCATAGATCATTAGCACTGGGTCGACCTGATCAAACATCAACTCGCGACGCAGTGCAAGACTACTGATCAAGGATTCAGGGTTCAGATTGAGCGCCGCCAACATTTCCGAAACCTGAACTGTGAACCCTGAACTTTCTATTTTGCCGGCGGGAACCATTGGTAAAGAAAAAGGTAAACAATCACGCCGGTGACAGAGACGTAAAGCCAGATCGGCATGGTCCAGCGCCCGAGCCGGCGATGTCGGTCCCAGCGCCGCTGAAACACGGGGACGAGCGTCACGATCACGAGCGGGAGCGTGATAAAAGCCAGCAGAACATGCGAAGCCAGAATCGGAAAATAGACCGCGGCGATCCAGCCGGTGTAACCGGAAGATTTTTCGCCTACGTGAAGGTGATAAGTAATGTAGCCGATGAGAAATAACGTCGATGAAATAATGGCGGCGATCATACATGGCACGTGACGTTGCCAGATGTCTCGCCGGATGAAAAACCAGCCGAGCGAGATGAATACTGTGCTCACGGCATTGAGCGAAGCGTTGATGACGGGAAGATCGGAGATTGAAAACATCGTAAAACGTTAAATCGTTACATCGTGAATCGTTCAACCGCGAATCGTCGCCGACGCTCCTCCGATTTAACCATGTAACGATTCAGGATTCACGTTCACCCATGCCTCAACTCCTCGAAGAGACCGCATCTGCGACAGAGCAGTACCAAAAACACCCTTTCTCACGTCGGCTGGCCATTTCCGTTTTGCGGTTTGCTCTAATTGCCACGATCGCGGCCATGATCGGGGGCGGGCTTTATTTGGCCAGGAAAGGCTTCGGGAGCGAATGGCGGACACGCGTCGTGGAGGAGCTGCATCGGCGCGGAGTGGAAGCTTCTGTCGGGCGGCTCACGCTCGATCCGTTTCGCGGCCTGATCGCGCAAGACGTGCGGATCTTCGATTACAAAGACCGTCAGTCCGGTCGAAGACCCGCCGGGGAGATCTCGGACCGAGAAAGCGTGCTCGCCGTCGTAAGCGAGATCTCGCTCGACATCAATTACGCTGCCTTCTTTCATCGCCAGCCGTTCCTCAATGCGCTCGACATCCGCAACGCCCAGATTACCCTCCCGCTCAAAACCGCTGACGGGAAAGTGGTCAAAGCGCGGATCAAGAACTTGCGCGCCCACGTTTATTTTCCGCCGGAACAGATCTACGTCAGCCAGGCCGAAGGAATTTTTTGCGGTCTGCGCATCTCGGTTACTGGGCAATTGATCAAAAGGGAAGGGTACCAGCCACGAGCGAAACCGACCGATGAAGATTGGGAGAAAAACATATCGATTTTACAACGGATTGTGATCGAGCTGCAAAAGTTCAATTTCGCGCCGGTGCCACCTTCGTTGCAGGTGAAATTCACCGGCGACGTCGCCGAATTCGAGAAGGCGCATGTCGAGGCGACGCTCCGTGGCGACCGCATCGGGCGGGCGAATTACGAAATTCGGGATTTGTCGGCCACGGCGGAGTGGGCGGAAGAAGCGCTCACCGTCACCCACTGCGAATGGAGAGATCAGCGCGGCAATCTGGCCGCACATTTGAGTTGGCACCGGCCAGAAAATTCCGCGGAGTTTCAAGTTAGGAGCAGTCTGGATTTGAAGAAGTTCGTCGAAGCGTTCGAGCTGGGCGATTGGTTTGCGGACACGACGTTCGACACGCCGCCCCTGCTGGAGGTTTCCGGCTCGGCCAATCTTGGCGGCGAACGTGCACAGCTCAAACTCATCGGGCGCGCGCAGGCGGAACGCTTCACGAAAAAGAGCGTCTCGTTTTCCGATTTCAGTGCGGACTTTTCCTGGGACGGCGAGCGGACGCTGCTGCGCGATGTGCGGCTGCGGCACGAAACCGGTCAGATCACGGCTGAACTGTTCGACGCTCCGGGCGATTTCCGTCTCAACATCGACAGCACGATCAGCCCGCACGCGTTGATTCCGCTGGGCTCGGATGCGCTGAAACAATTTCTAAACGAATGGGAATGGCAGCGACCTCCGACCGTGCATCTCGCCATTCGCGGCCAGGATCGACAACCGCGAAACTGGCGGGGTGAGGGCAACATCGCGTTTGATCGGACCCGGTTCCGCGGCGTCTGGGCCAAAAGCGGAAGCGCGAAAATTCATTTCGCGGATGGCGCAGTCACTTACGAAAGCCTGCACGTCGTGCGCAACGAGGGTGTCGCCTCTGGAATTTTCACCTATGATTTCAAAAATCACGAGGTCAGACTCGACAACATCAAGACGTCTTTGTGGCCGGCGGAAGTGATCTACTGGGTCGATCCTGATCTCGCGAAAACGGTCGCGCCCTACAAATTCCATCAGCCACCGAATCTGACGGTGGACGGGGTTTATCAGTTTGGCGGTGGCACGAAGACGCAGCTTGAGATCACGGTCGATGCGGGAAAGGGGCTCGATTACGATTTTCTCGGCAAAGCGTTGCCATTCGATAAAACGACCGGCCATCTCGTTTTCACCAACAATCGATTGCGACTGGTCGATCTGAGTGCGGGACTGTTTTCGGGGCGCGTCCGCGGCAATGCCGAGATTCCGTTAGGAGAAAAAGGCCGGCGTTATCGCGCCGACATCACGGCAAGCGACATCGATTTTCCACGCCTGACCGACCTTTATTATCAATACCAAACGTCGCAGGGCCGGTTGAACGGTCATTACGAATTCACCGGTCTCGGGGGTGATGCGCGGAACATGCGGGGCAAGGGCAAAATCGAAGTGACGAACGGCGACGTCTTTGCCATCCCGATCTTTGGGCCGCTCTCGGGAATTCTGAACGCGATTGTCCCCGGCGCGGGTTACAGTATTGCCCACACAGCGACCGCCGCGGTCACAGTCGATCAGGGCGTCATTCATACCGACGATTTCGAAGTGGCCGGCAAGCTTTTCGGAATGCTCGGTCATGGCGACATTCATTTCCTCGACGACAAACTCGATTTCCAGGTGCGCCTGACCATGCACGGCGCCGCCGGCGTCCTCCTCGCCCCGGTCTACAAGCTTTTCGAATACGCCGGCGAAGGCAGTCTCAAAAAACCGGACTGGCACCCGAAACGGTTTTAGAACCTCGAAGCCGGGTGAAAAGCGGGATAGTCTGAGCGCTAGCGTTTCAGTGGGACAGATTATATTCTTTCTCGTTGCTTAAGATAAACACATGATCGGCACGGGTATACTCAAAGGGATGGCGGTGACGCTCCGGAACTTCGCCGGGAGCTATTTCGATAAGGAACGGCTGATCACAGTCCAGTACCCCGAGGAGCGAAGTCCGTTGCCGGAGAATTATCGCAACTTCCCATTTTTGATTTACGACGGCGACAATCCAGACGCGGGGTTGCGATGTGTGGCATGCAAGATTTGCGAGAAGGAATGCCCGCCGCAGTGCATTTACATCGTCAAAAGCGACGACAAAAAGCCCGATTACATGGACAAACCGCAGTTCTATCCAAAGGTTTTCGACATCGATATCTCGGTCTGCATGAGCTGCCAGATTTGTGTCGAAGTTTGTCCATTTGAGGCGATCAAGATGGACAAAGACTTTGAGCTGAGTACGCGGGAGCGTTTCAACAATCTTCTGATGCGCAAGGATGATCTCGCGAAATCGAACGACTATTATCACAAGATTCATCCGATCGAAGCGGCGGACGTCGATCACAATTTGGCCGAAGCGGTCGCCGCGGCCCAGGCGAAGAAAAAAGCGGCGGCGGCGGCAGCAGCAGCAAAAGCACCCGTCGCGGTTGCGAATCCACCTGGGGATCCAGCGGTGTAGTGCGGGCGTGTCGCCCGCAGTTGTCTCGGCTAGGCGGCTGACGCAGCCGCCTCTACAACCGACCTCAACGTGAGGTGAACAATCTCCGCCGGCGCGTTCACGCGCAGTGGGAACCAATTGCCGACCCCGTTCGACACGACCAGCTGGCTCGCGCCGCGTCGATACAAACCTGACCAGTAACGAAACATCGCCGGCCCGAAACCGAGTTGCTCGCTCAACATCAATTGGCCGCCATGCGTGTGCCCGGAAAGCGTGAGCGGAATTTTTGCCGCGGCGGCGGCGTCAAACGCGTGTGGATGATGCGCCAGCAGAATCGGGAACGCGTCCGAGTGACGTTGTGCGAGTAAGGCAGTGACGGCGGCGGCGATCGCTTTGTCGCGTCCTTCGCCGCGCGTCCGCGTCCAGCTTAGTCCTAAAAGTTGAAGAGGAAATCCGCGCACAGAGACGATGGCGGATTCATCGAGCAGGAACGGAATGCCGGACGCTTTGACGCGGCGTTCGAACTCGCGCGGGTTCTCGATCAAATCGTGATTGCCTTCGATTAGAAACAAGCCGAGATGCGCCTGCATTGCGCGGACGAGATCGAGACCGTGATCGAGATCGGCCAGGGCATCGTTGATCAAATCGCCGGTGAGCAGGACGAGATCGGCTTGCAACGCGTTGGTTGCGTCCACCACTCGATCGAGCACGCGGTCGGAAGTGAAACGGCCGACGTGCATGTCGCTTACCTGGGCGATTGTTAGGCCGTTGAGTTCCGGCGGCAAACCCGGGATATCGATCCTGAACCGGCGAATACGAAAGTCGTTCAGTTGGCGCAGAGCAATGGCGCTCGCGCTCAAGGTCAACAGCGGTGGGGCGATGGCTGCTCCGAACCGAAGGAAATCTCGCCGCGTCCAACCCTCTGATATGGTTGCCGGCTGCGGATGGGCATTTTGCCGCGAAACCATTTTGCCAATCAACAGGATCGGAACAGAGAGAATTCCGATGATCGACAGCAGGGCGAGCCCGATGAAATGCCAGATGAACAGGTTGGTGACGGCGAACTTGGGAAGGAAGCGATCCAGCCCGCTGCCGGAAACGCGCCCGCCGATTAACCAGATGAAAACGATCACTTGCGCAGCCATGAACAAGTGAACGATGACGCGTGTCACCGGAAGGGGAGCGAGCCGGGCGAGGACAAACCACCAGACCAGATCGAGCGACAACATGGCGGCGATGATCGTGATGAAGAAGCTCACAAATGAATGTAATGCCGCATCGCCCTTCTGCTCAACAGCCCAAGGTTCGCATTAGACCTGCGTTGACGCTGTCGTTCGCAATCGGGCCATCGAAAATCTCAGGACGACTCCGATGAGGCAAAATTCGAGGCGTGTCTCTGGATGTGTTACCTCGACGGCAGATGCTGCGTGGCTACAGTCGATTCATGCCGAGCAATTCGGTCAAACTCATCGAGTGTCCGCGCGATGCATGGCAGGGATTGTCGAAGCAAATCCCGACGGAGTTAAAAGTCCGGTATTTGCACGCACTGTTCGCGGCGGGATTCAAACACATCGACGCGGTTAGTTTCGTTTCGCCGAAAGCGGTGCCGCAAATGGCGGACAGCGAGCAAGTGCTCGCGCAGATTGATTTGCCTCCGGATGTCGAGATCATCGGAATCGTCGTAAACGAAAAGGGCGCCGAGCGGGCGATCGCGACCGGGCGGGTCACGACGCTGGGCTATCCGTGCTCGATTTCGGAGACCTTCCTCCGTCGGAATCAGAACCAGTCGATGGTAGATAATTTTCGCGTGCTCGATGCCATAAAAGCGCAAGCCGGGGATGCCAGGATCGACATGGTAGTTTATCTCTCCATGGCGTTTGGGAACCCGTACGGTGATCCCTGGAGCGAAACGAAAATCGTGGACGCGTTACGCGAAATCTCAGTGCGCGGGATTCGCGCAATCTCACTCGCCGACACTATCGGTGTTGCCCACGCCGATTTGATCCAACGAGTCGTTAGTGCGGCGCAGATCGAGTCCGAGCCGAACGGGCACTGCGAAATCGGCGTGCATTTGCACAGCACGCGCTCGACCGCTGTTGAAAAGGTCCTCGCGGCGTATGACGCCGGGTGTCGCCGATTTGATTCCGCCATCGGCGGCCTCGGTGGTTGTCCCTTTGCTCAAGACGCACTCGTCGGAAATGTCCCAACCGAAAGCGTGCTCGAAGCGCTCCAAAAGCGCGGCATCGATCTGCCGATCCGGAATTCGATCAAACCTGTGATGACAATGAGTGCCGAGATTGGCGGCGCCTTCGCGTGATACAATGATTGTTTGACAATCATCACCCGGATCACGGCTGTTTTGTGAGATTAACGGTGTGATTACCCGAGCCGGTGCCGCTAAGCGTGGTTCCACTTAACGTCAATGCAAATGTCTCGGTCACTTCTTCGCCTGAGCACAGGCCGCTATCCGCAGTGCCATCAAAACTTACGTTAACCGTAGGGCAATTTGCCGTGCCGCTAACGCTTCCAGTTGAGTTTGGATAATCGTTAATGACGCAGTTGCTCACATTGAAGCATGGGATGCCATCGTATTCGGCAGGACCCGAAATAGTCGTGCCATTCTGAGTGATCACCATTGAAAATTGGGTTGTGCCCGTCCAGGAGGAGGAACAGCCCGAAATGCTGTACGATCCGTGAACAGTGCCAGACCAAGTGCCGGCAAGACTACAGACCGGTCCGGTCCGGTTCACTGTGAACGGCCGTCCGGCAATCGTTATGGTACCAGTCATTGCTGGGCCGGCGTCCACCGTATAAGAGGCATATCCCGACCCAACGTAACTACTGCCATGAGTGATATGAATCCAGGAGGGCGTGGTTGTGGTCGTCCAGGTGCATCCAAACTGCAAGGTTGACACATAGATGTTGCCTTGACCGCCCGTGCTGGGATAAGAGGCGCTGTGCGGAGCAATACTGAATATGCAAGGCTTGGCAGCGACAGCAGCCAGTGACCAACCTTGTGCAATCATTGGACCATAAGCGCCACCTAACAGGATGTTACCGTTAAGATACCACAGTGCTGTGACACGATCATAGTTGAGCAGGTAATCGGGCCGCCCATCATGGTTGAAATCAGCCAGGTCATCCAAGGTGTAACCCGCCGGAAGCGTTGGCCCGTATACGCCGGCAAGAAACGTGCGGCCGTTCAGATACCAGATCGCGGACCGATGTGTCGTGGGATCATAAAGCAAAAAGTCCGCCTTACCGTCGTGGTTGAAATCACCTGCGGCGGAGATTAACAAATATCCGGCCGGAAGCGAAGGCCCATAATTTCCTGTAACAAAAACATTGTTGTTCAGGTACCAGATCGCGGTTTGGTTAGTCCCTGAATTAAATAGAACCAGATCCGCTTTACCGTCACCGTTGAAGTCACCAACTGCAATTGGTGTCCAGCCTGGGGGAATAGTCGGCCCGTAGGCTGCGCTCACGTAAACATTATTGTTCAGGTACCAAATTGCTGTCTGACGGGTGGTTGGATTAAACAACAGATAGTCTGGCTTGCCGTCACGGTTGAAATCAGCTTCGGCAATCAGGGCCCAGCCAACGGGAAGCGTGGGGCCATAAGCTGCGCGGACGAAAACGTTGTGATTGAGATACCAGATCGCAGTTTGACGCGTGCTGGGACTGTACAGGACGTAGTCCGGATAACCATCACCGTCGAAATCAGCAGCTTGGCTCAGTGTCAGTGCGGTGAAGAGCAACAGTACGGTGGTTACGGTTTTTTTCATTAATGCTAATTGCGTTCCTTTACTTTACGGCTCTGGAGAATGAGGGAGAAAATTGCCGAAACGCTTGAAAAGGGTTCGGCAAATTTCCACGAATGTAGTATTTTCCGACAATCGCGAGAAAAGTCAAACTGGCTGGAATAATTTCTGGTCCTTAACTGCGTTACGAACGATCAACGCGGTGACTAATCGAAATTCTTAGCAACCCACGAGGCTATTCATCCCTCTGCGGACAAGATGGTTGCGCCCTTTTACATTCGCCCGCGACGTTTGTAGAATTGGTACCGCCGCATCACCTGATCGATATATTTGCGGGTGCCGGGGAAATTGATGTTGCGCAGAAAATCGCCTGCGGAGACGCCGGTGACATCGCTACCGCCGGCCCAGCGCTGTGCCCGGCTGGCCCCCGCGTTGTATTCAGCGAGCGCAAATGGCAAAGGATCGGGCTGATGCTCCCAGTGCTGCATCGCCCGGCGCAAATACCACGTCCCGGCCCGCAGATTCGTCTTGGGCTCGAACAAATCTTCCACGCGAAAATGGTCGATTTTATTTTCGCGGGCCCATTCGTTGGCCGCGAGTTCACTGACCTGCATCAGGCCGCGCTCAGCGGCAGTGCCGATCTTGTGCGGGTCGAACCGGCTCTCGCGCCAAACGACCGCTTTCACCAGCATTGGGTCGAGCTGATGCTCGGCCGAGACTGATTTAATGAGCGGGTCGAATTTCTTGAATCGGGCCGGGCTGATCCATTCATAGAGTGTGTAAACCGGATCGCCCGAGCGCGCCGCGATATAACCGAACGACGTGCCCAGCGCGAGCAAGGCGCAGAGGATAATTTTGAAGAAGAAAGACACGGGACTCGGTCGCTAGATGCTGGATGAATGTATCCAGGATCGGAAATCAAGCAGCATCGACAATTGCGTCAGCTTAGCGTGATCGCAACCGGATCGCTCGGTTGGCCGATTTCGTCGCCTTCTTTCACGGCGCACGCGGTGTAGCTGAGATCGCCTTTACCGGGATCGGTATCGATCGCTGGTGTGCGCAGGAAGTAGCCGACTTTTTGTGGGGATTTTTCACCTTTGCGTTGCCGGTACAGATTGATTCCGGAAACCTTGCCGCCGGCTTTGCGAAACGGGATCGTCACGGTCGGCCCGGTCTGACGCGGCTTGCCCAGTTCGGCTTTGTAATTTTTTTCGTCGAGCGCCGGAACGCCGATCCCTAATTGCTGCCGAATCGCTTCGTTGTAATTGGGATGACGCTTTATTCGTTCGATGCGCGCCTGGCGGCGAGTATCAATGCCTGGCCGCACCGCGGACGGCGCGCCTGTGGCGCCAGGAACATCGACATAATCGCCGGAGGATTGTCCCTCGAGGACCGCGAACGCCGGATGGTTTGCCTGCGATTCCAATTCCGGCCCGAGCGTCTTCAACAAGGAAGCGGCATATTTGGAATCAGCGCCGGCATTGTCGATTTCCGCCCGACTAAAACCGAGCCGCTCGCCAACCTTGGGAAACTCGGCCGCGAAATTAGTGTGCCATTGGATCTGTCCGGCACGATCTGTCGGATAATAGGACTTGCTCATAAGTGGGATCGGTTCTCCTTCATAACCCCGCCTGGCCGTTGCGGTCAAGCCGATCCGCGTTGCGCGCGCCTCGCGCCATCTTGGCCGTCAGATAAGTGACGAGTGACAAGTGACGAGCGACGAGTAAGGATAGCGGCCGGCTCGTCACTCATCACTTGTCACTCGGAATGAAATCACGCAAAGCTGCCGTCATATTTATTCTCGTTACGGTCACGCTCGACATTCTGGCCATGGGGCTGATCATCCCGGTCCTGCCGAAACTGATTCTCGATTTTCTTGGCGGCCAAATGACGGATGCGGCGACGTGGAGCGCTTGGTTCGCTGTGGTTTTCGCGCTGATGCAATTCTTCTTTTCGCCATGGCTCGGCGTTTTGTCGGACAAATTTGGCCGACGCCCGGTGATCCTGCTTTCGAATCTCGGCCTTGGTCTCGACTACATCGTCATGGCGCTCGCGCCATCAATCGGATGGCTCTTTCTTGGTCGGATTATTTCCGGCATCACCACTTCGAGCATCCCCACGGCCATGGCTTACATCGCCGACGTGACACCGAAAGAAAAGCGAGCTGGGGCTTTTGGTATGATCGGAGTCGCCTTCGGGATCGGATTTGCGTTTGGTCCAGCCCTTGGAGGTTTGTTAGGCAATTTTAATCCGCGACTCGCTTTCTGGGTCGCAGCGGGGTTAAGCCTGGCGAATTGGCTCTGGGGTTATTTCTTCGTGCCGGAATCGCTCCCACGCGAGCAGCGAAAAGAATTCGCGCTCCGGCGCGCCAACCCCGTTGGCTCGCTCACGCTCCTGCGCTCGCATCACGAACTTTGGCGACTGACCACGATCCAGTTTCTGGCCTACACCGCTCACAACGTCTTTAGCGTGTGGGCCCTCTATGGCATCTATCGCTACAGCTGGAGCCCGGGAATGATAGGAGTTTCGCTCATGGTTGTTGGGATTGTCACTGCGATTATCTCGGGAGGCTTGACTGGTCGAATGGTTAAACGCTTCGGAGAAAAGCATACGCTTTATGTCGGCCAATTTTTTGGCGCGAGCGGCATGTTTGTGGCGGGCCTGGCCAAAACCGGGGCATGGTTGCTCGCTTCGATTCCAATCATTTCGCTCTGGAACATTTCCATGCCGGCTGCCCAAAGCATGATGACTCATCGCGTGAGCGAACGCGAACAAGGCGAACTCCAAGGCGCGCTCCAAAGTATGCGCTCCATTACGTTCATTATCGGGCCGTGGTTGTTCCTGCGAATTTTCGGCTGGTTTATCGATCCCAAGAATGGGGTTCATTTGCCCGGCGCGCCCTTTTTCCTCGCCAGCGCCCTGCTTTTCACAGCAATGCTGATGGCGACGCGGGTCGAGCAGCCGGACATGGGACCAACATCGACAACCGCAATTCCTGATATCGGCACCCCGGAAGGCATGGCCTCTGGCTCAGTCGCGCCGATCATCGATCCCAAAGAAAATATTTGAGCGCGCCAAGGGCATGGGTGATTAAAGGAGTCGTGAACCCCCTTGCCGGCCGACTGATTGTTGCGGTTCTCATCTGCTCCTGGATCGCAATTTCCAATCACTGTGCGTTCGCTGCGTTGTCCACAAATCCGGAGTCGTGGCAAGGCGAGTGCCCATTTCACCGCAAGCCGGCCAAGCCCCAGGCGCCGCCATCTGGAGCACAATGCTGCAAGACCTTGCGGGCAGTGGTTTTTGCGATGGCAAAAAGCTGGGCTCGCGACGACGCAAAATTCTCCGACGTGGATCTTAAGTTTGTTCAGCCAACAATTGTCGCGGCCGCCCGTCATGTTCTTCCGCTCTTGCTCGACACCGGGCCACCGTGCAAAAGTTCATTTGTTGAATTGATCCGGAGCATGCGCGCACATGCTCCGCCGCAGTTAGACTAACGATTCGCAAGTCGCGATCGCAATGTCCTCCGCTGTAGTGGCAGGCGTGTCGCCTGCGTTCTTCTGCGCTCTCCAGCCGGCACGGCTGCCTCTACAGAAAATCAATTCACGTCTATGACAAAACGCCTGCTCATTTTGGTGTGTGCAACGTCGCTCGGCGCCTCGGTCAATTTCGCGACGCCTCCACAACAATTTACCTGCCTGATGCACCCGGACGTCGTGATGGATCATCCCGGCCATTGCCCCAAATGCGGGATGAAACTTGTGCCGAAACATCAAAGAAAACGTCCAACTCCGATAAATCGCGAGCAGGCGTCCAACTCCGAACGACCAACGCCGAATCGTGCGTCGCATTCGATGCACGATGACGACCAAGAGCATGAAATGGACATGCAATCCTCCATTAACCTGGCCGATCCGATGTCGCGCGAAGCTTCGGGCACGGCGTGGCTGCCGGATTCCTCGCCAATGTATGGCCGCATGTTTATGCTCGGTGGCGATATGCTCATGTTGCACGGCGCGATTTTCCCGCGCTATACCAATGTGAGCACCCGGCGGGGCGACGACCGGATCGACGCGCCGAACTGGATCATGGGCATGTACTCGCATCCGTTAGGGGAGAATACGCAGCTCGGCGGGCGGCTGATGATGAGTCTCGATCCGCTTACTGAAGGCGGACGCGGTTATCCGTTGCTTTTTCAAAGCGGCGAGTCGTGGAATGATCAACCGCTTCACGACCGCCAACATCCGCACGACTTGTTTGACGAAGTCTCAGTGAGCTTGTCGCAAAAGTTCACCGTCGATCTTAGCGGCTATTTGTATTTCGGTTATCCGGGTGAACCTGCGCTCGGCCCGCCCACCTTCATGCACCGGCCAAGCGCGATGGATAATCCGGACGCGCCACTCGGTCATCATTGGCAGGATTCCACACACGTCACTTTCGGCGTAGCGACGGCAGGCCTGCAATGGTCCCGCCTCGGCGGGGTGAAAATTGAAGGCAGCGTGTTCACGGGGCGCGAGCCGGATGAGAACCGGTACGATTTCGATCGGCCGCGATTCGATTCGTTTAGCGGACGCGTCTCGTGGAATCCGATGCAAAATGTGGCGCTTCAATTTTCGCATGGTTACATCAAAAGCCCGGAAGCACTCGAGTCCGATTTGAAACGGCATCGCACGACGGCATCGGTGATCTACAACCAGCCGCTCGGTCACGACAGCAATTGGTCCAACAGCTTTGTCTGGGGCCAGAATCACGACACCGGCGAAGGCAAAACGCAATCGTTCCTGATCGAATCGGATTATCAACGCGGGCGCGACACGGTTTATGCTCGCTGGGAGCGGGTGGAAAAGTCCGGCCACGAACTCGTGCTCGCGCCTGCGGATGAATCCCGTATTTTCCCGGTGAGCGCTTACACGCTGGGTTACGTCCGCGATTTAACCCACGGCAACGGGCTCGACATCGGTATCGGCAGCCAATTCACCGTGAACGATTTCCCAGATTCGCTCGATCGCTACTACGGCGACGATCTCGGTTATGCTTTCCAGTTTTTCTTGCGCATCCGCCCGTCGTTGCATAGCCATTCCGCTCACGAACACGCCGGTGCCGAGCACGTTTCCGGAATGCAAAAGTAGGACGTAGCCCGGCACCGAAGCTACGGCAGGGACGTGCCGGCCTTCGCCTTCACACTTGCCGTGTCCGCTGCGTTGATGGTGCCGTTGGCATTGACGTCAGCGCGGAAATTACCGGACCCGACCGATGAACCGAGCTGCGTTTTGGTGAGGGCAACATCGGCTGCATTAACGACCCCATTCGCGCTCGTGTCGCCGATCAGCACGCCCATGGTGGCGGAAAGAGTGCCGCTAAAGTTGCCAACCGAGTCACTCACGTTAGTTAGAGTGACCGTGACATACTGGGCATTACTGACCCCCATCAGATTTACTACATATTGGGCAGCGTTGTTGGGATTAATGGTGCTGCTACTCACCGATCCGTTTCCATTGGTCACGCTGGCCGCACCAACATTCGCCAGAGGTTGCGAGAAAGTGAAGATCATCTTGTAGCTACCGCTGCCGAGAGCGCTGCTGCTACGGGACTCAACGCCCGGATTGCCGGTCATCGGCAAATTGATGTCGAATGTGCCGGCGCTGCCGTGCGTCAATTCGGATACGACGCTATTCAACTGCACCGGCGTAAGCCTATAGGCGACGGTAAACGGGAGAGCGGCGAAGGCGGCGCACGCTGCTCCATTGGGATAATTCTCCACCCAGACTTGAAATGCTCCGGGTGTCGCGATCTGTGCGGCGGTTACCGGTACGCTTAACTGCGTCGAATCGATAAAATTTACCGCTGGAAATGTTCCATTTACGGAAACCACGGAACTCGGAGTGAATCCTGTGCCGTTTAGGGTTAGAGTAAAATCTCCTCCTCCGGCAAGCGCTCTCGATGGATCCAAGCTGGTAAGCATAAGCGGCGTCCCGATCGTATTGTAGTCGGCCGCGACGAGGACCTCGTCGGTCACGGTAAGGGGCAGAGAACTCGAGGTTCCGCTAAGGTCGTATTGCCATCCGGTAAAGAGCCATCCGGAGTTAGGCGTTTCGGTGAAGGTGACGCCGGCCCCACTGGGATAGAAGCCGTCTCCGGTAGGCGAGCCGGGAGTTATTGTGATAGAGCCGGCACACGGTTGGTTGACGTAATCCGTGACATAGAACTGGGGCGTGAGGTTTGCAGTGTAGGTGCTACTGGTGGAGGGAAGAATAACGGTATGACTGGGCGTCATGGCGCCATCGCTCCAGTTGTCGAAGACAAAGCGGCTGTTGGAGCTGTAGGGGTATTCTGGTGTGTCCACGCTCAGGGTATGACTACTGCCGGGTGTCCAGGTTGAATCGTAGAAAGCGGAAAAGTTCCTGGGCGCATAGGAGAAACCGGCATCGCCGTAGATGTAAAGGTTCGAACTAAACGGGTTGGGGGAGACATTTACGGTGTATACAGGGTCGGGAGAGAACTCGGCCGTAGTATTAACCGTTAGACCCGTGTCGGGAACATAGAAGGTCTTCGGATTCGCGCCAAGGCCGCCCGGAAGCCAGAAGGGCGCATTGTTGAATTCGTAGAAGTTTTGACCAGCATTCGGAGTGGCAGTGAGCGTGACTTGCTGGCGTGCGGTGTAAAAAACGAGGGGTGATCCTGGATAGCTTTGGGGGGCCGGTGACGGCGCTACAGCTCCGGTCCCCGGCGGATAAACCGCTGCGGCATACGGAACGAGCTGGATGAAGTTCGCCGAATAAGTTGTTACCGCAGGAGATGTCGTAGGAGCCGCAAGATCTCCATTCCCCGGCGTGATCGTGATACTATGGGCCGCCGCGGTGGAATCATTCCATCGGCCGTAGATGTAATAAAAGGTCGTGGGCTCGGTGCTGTTACGGATGTAGCCGGCCTGGCTCTGCACGCCGGGTGGAATATCGAGCGCGTGATTGGAGTTCAGCGTCCAGTTGAAAACCTGGGGCGTTGTTACAGTTGTGCCGTCCACAATCACCTGTAGTCCTGGAGGATTGCTCGTAACAGTGACGGCTGTAGGAGAGTTGCCATAGAGCCGCTCAATGCCGTCGATATCGGCCGCAGTGTAGCCGGTGAAGTTCGATAACTGAATTCCAGCGGGAATCGATTCAATGGCAGGACCGCCGTTGCGAGAGAAGGAGAACGGCGGGTAATGCATGATCGAAGCGTAGTCGAATAGTGTGGTTTGCTGCGCGTTATCGTGGATCTGATTGAAGTTGGAAATAGAGCCTTTGATCAGATTGCTGTAATTGACCGAAATGTAGTTGTCCCGGTCAGGCCGGGAATGCTCGTGCCAGAGGCCAACAACGTGTCCCAATTCGTGCAGGACCGTCGCGACGGTGCATGGGTTGAATGAACCTCCAGAGCCTCCGACTTGTCCTTCGCCTCCGGCGCGGCCAACGGTGGCCTCGCATTGCGCGCTGTTGTCGTTCGGATCGAAGTAGAAGTTTACGTAATCAGTTTGAGTGGTGCGGGCAACGAATTTGATGTTCGGAAAAGTGCTATTGAATTGGGCAATGGCGTTGTTGAGGTTGCTCAGATTGCCAGTGCCGGAGGCGATGACATACGGAATTTGGTACTGATCGCCAACTTTGGGCCAGAGGTACTGCGCGTAATCGAGGCCGAAGGAGTCGATTCCGCCGGAAGGCGGCGGGCGAAGGGGCTCAATCGGGTCCACTTTCTCCAAGATGATGTCCCCCTGGAAAATAGCTTTTCCATTCTTAAGGACATAAGTCACCGGCATACGCCGGTAAACGCCTCGGTGGAGTTGTCCGCGTGTAGCAGCATCAATCGAAGGTGCATCTTTTTGCGAGTTGGCGTTCGCACCCACTCTCCTCCCGCTCGGCAGACCTCCGGCGAAACTGAGGATGGTAACTCCTACGGCACCCAAACAAAAAGCAAGAGCGAATGCGGCGCGTGGAATGAAAATGACTCATGCAGATGCAGGTTTCTTTTTCGCGACCATTGTCCCCTCTGAAATGCCGATTCGCCACAATGCTCTGAAATTCTGAGACCCACTGTCAAGCCGATTCCATGGCGCGCCGAGACACACCGCGCATGTAGCAGGAATGAAAAAATAATCGAGCCAGCACGCGGGCTGTAGCGTGCGCTGTCCTCAACGCATTTTGACGTCTTCGACGACTCCGCCGCGCAGTCTGCTGAGGAACAACAGGCACCACAGCCGCGAGCATCACGCCCAGAGACGATGCTGGCTAGCAACCGATCGCAATCGGCGACAATCTCGGTTATGACTTCCAGTTTTTGCTACGCATTCGCACCACAGCCGCCTGACTAGATACGTATTAATTGTGAATGTAGCAAAGCCAGGAGTCTCTCCGGTCCGTGTTGCACGACGACCAGAGAGACTCTCCCGGGGATCACTCAATCGCAGGTAGCACCTCGTTAATCAGGGCACGGAAATGCGCGTCCCATGGGTCGTAGACATGCAATGCGCGACGACGTTTCCGCCGACAGGCGCATCGTAAAACGTCTGATCGACGGTCCCGTCGTAGCTATTGCGGTCGTGGCTGACGGTAAGTATTTCCGTGAACACAAAGCGTACGCTAGTTGGGACACCAGGGATACCACCCGGGGTCCATCCGACATGGTAGATGTGGATCATATGGCCCATCTTTTTCCAGGCCCCCATGCATACTCCCGGTGCGAACATGGGGGTTTCAATTTCCACGCCGTCACTGTGGAATTGCTGGTAGGTAAAAAATTGCGGAGGCAGAACCGGCGGCTGGCAAGTACCGGTATAATCGACCTGCCACAATCCTACGATGGCATTTTCGTCGGGAGAACCCGGAGGATCTGCTTGTACCCCTGGCGAAAACGCGAAGCAAGCAAGCACCAGCAGAATCGGACCGAATGTAATTTTCAATTTTTTCATTTAATTTTCTTTTTTGATTTGTTTTTGGCCGTCTTTGACCTCTCACCATAAGAAATCATTTCTGGCCGTTCACCGGTGTACTGCGCGAAATGTGGCCGCCTGTTACGCGGAAAGTTGGGCGCTTGTTGAAATGTTAAAGGGTTAAACCGGAACCCTGGTAACGATTTACCGAACCACATCCCGTTCCTGAACGGAAGGTTTCGGCAACCTACCGAAATCACCACATGAGCCGCGTGTGCTCTCTGGAATTTTCTTTCGGCGCGAGTGAGGCGACGATTTTCTCGAAGCGCGGATCGCCACGGATCGGATCCCAAAGGGGACTTAAACGAAGCCAGCCATACGAAGGACCACCCGGTTTTTTCACGACGAGATTGAGCTGCTCAATCGCAAGATCACGCTCGCCAATTCTTGCGCACATCAAGGCAAAAAAAGTAATTGCGTCCGGACGCTGAAAGATGTCCTGCACAAGTTCCAGCGCTCTCTTCCCTTCCTGAAGCGCTTGTTCCTTGCGCCCAAGCTCAGAATCGATTACCGCCAATCCAAGGAGCGACTGCCCGTCCTCCGGCTGGGCGCGGACGATCTCCTCCTGCTCATGACGCGCGGTGGTGAAGGCAGCCTGGGCGGCCGCAGTGTCTCCTTTCAATCGTGCCACCAAACCTACCCAAAAAAGACGGCCCAATTCATATCCGTCGTCAAAAGACCTCTTTTGGGGAAGTTCAGCCGCTATCCGGCCAGCCGCGTCAAAGTCACGCTCAAGCATCGCGAGATAAAAGCGCGCCCGCTTGATGCGCTCAGCGTTAGCAGGGTCCTCCGCGGTGATCTTCTCAATTTTCGCTCGCCAGGGACGGAGATCGGCTCGCTGATCTCTTTCAATTCCAGCACGTGCCAGCCGGACGTCTACATCGCTCGGATCAAGGACACGCAGGCGATCGAGTGTCTTACCCAGGTTATCGTAGTCCAGCAGCATCTCGTAAGTGGTTACGAGAGCGTTCAGAAGAAAAATGTTTCGTGGATCCAGCTGACTTGATCGCTCCAGATTGCGCACGGCCTCGGACCAGCGGCCCTGGCGACGGTCCATCAGCCCGCGTAATTCAAAAACGCGTGGATTGTTAGGTAAACTGCGCGCAGCGATTTCGACCTCGGCGCGAGCATGATCGTAATCAAAATATCCCCAGTAAAGGTGCCAAGCCAGGGCAAGGTGCGTTTCTCCTGAATCAGGTTGCAGGCGAAAGGCCGCATCAATCGCGGACTTGGCCAAAGCCAAACGGCCTGGCGTGTGATCCGGGTTGTGATCGGGCGGCAACACAAAGTAAATTAAATCGTGGGCTCGAGCCAGCCAGCAATAGGCAAGAAGAAATGTGGGATCGCGCGCAATCGCCTGGTTAAGCAGGTCCACCGCGCGAAGAAGATCTTCTTTTTGAGTTGCACTGTAAAAAACTCCGTCCACCAAGGGAATAGCGCGGACATAAAGATCGTAGGCCACAAGGTCTTTGGTCGGTCGCTCTTGCATCGCCGCCTTTTCGCGAGCTGAAACTTTGGCTCTAAGTCGATTTGCGATTGATTGTGCCACGTCCGTTTCAATGGCGAACACATCATTCAAATCCCGGTCGTATTCCTCTGCCCAGATGGCCGCGTCGGTGCGAGTGTCCACCAACTGTGCATCTACGTGCACCTTCCCGCCGGAACGTCGCACCGTTCCCTCCAATGCATGAGAGACACGCAGCGCATCGCCGATCCGGCGCACATCCTGTTTACCGCGATATTGCATCACGCTCGTGCGGCTGATTACCTTCAGGTCGGCAATTTTCGCGAGTTTGATCAAAATGTCGTTTTGGACGCCGTCGGCAAAGAATGCGTGCTCTTTCTCGTCGCTGAGATTTTCAAATGGCAACACGGCGATGCCAGTTGTCAGCGGATGCCGGATGAAGTCACTTTTCCAAACTATCCAACCGGCGGCCGCTGCCAACGCAACCAGAGAGGCTGCTAAGAGAGCGCTGGTCGGATTGCGTCGCACCCACTTTCTGCCACGGGCGAAGATTCCAGTTCGTCGCGCCTCGATCGGTTCGTGCCTTAGCCAGCGTTCAAGGTCTTCCGCAAACGCGAGAGCGGAAGAATATCGACGCTTCGGATCTTTCTCGAGACACTTAAGACAAATGGTTGAAACGTCACGATCTATTTTCGGATTTAGCAGGCGCGGTTGGCGCGGCTCCGCGTCTAACAATAATTTGATCGTCTCGTACGTTGTTCCTCCAGCAAAGGGTGGCTGACCGGTGAGTAATTGGTAAAGTACGGCGCCAAGTCCGTAAACATCGGTTGCGCTTGTGAGCTGCTCGTTATTACCGACAGCTTGTTCCGGGGCCATGTAACTGGGCGTGCCCAGCACCTCCATTGTGTGCGTAACCGTGCTCTCAGTCTCGACGAGTCGCGCAAGCCCGAAGTCGGTCAGGTGTGGTTCACCTTTTTGATCGAGCAAAATGTTTCCGGGTTTGATGTCGCGATGAAGGATGCCGTGCTCGTGCGCATAGCGAACAGTAAGCGCTACTTTCGCGATTAGTTCGACCGCCTTTCGGATTGGCATTGGCTGACGCTTTGCCACTTGGTCAAGCTGGCCGCCTTCAACTAGCTTCATGCTGAAGTAACAGGAGCCATCGTGCTCGCCGACTTCGTAAATGGGAACAATACCGGAATGATCAAGACTGGCGGCAGCTTCCGCTTCCCGGCGAAAGCGCTTCAGATGCGCGTCGGTAGCCCAATGGCCGAGGCCAATCACCTTGAGTGCAACGGTGCGGTTCAGACTTTTCTGCCGTGCGCGGTACACCACGCCTTGACCGCCACGACCAATGACTTCCAACAATTCGTAATCGCCAAAGTCGGCGAATGCCTTCGGCGACCGCGGCGTTTTCTTTTTACTTGATGCTCGTTGGCCATCTTGCCGGCCGAGGTCGACGACCCCGGCTACAGATTCGTTCGCGAGCAGATTAAGACCCGTCTCAAACAGACAAGCCGTACAAAGGGCCTCGGGTGCGTCGGCAAAAACTTCCGCTCCGCACTTTCGACAAACCCTCGGTGCGCTGCTCATGATGGGAGAATCGGATGCGCGCTCCCCATCAGGTACTGCGCGGATTTCTCGCATACGTTACGTTCGCAACACAGCGATTAAATGGCGCAGCTCATCCTCGACATCGCTGGCGATCGCGACTGTGTGACTGATTTCTTCGCGCAACAAGAGTTGATAACGCTGACGAAACCGATGGTAGGCTTGCCGGAGTGCATTGTCCGTCATACCCAACTGCGACGCGATCTCCGCGCGTGATGGCGCTCCCGGTTCATCGGGCAGCAATTGTTTCAGCGCATCAAATAATACGGCATTGGCTGCTGTGCAGTATTCGTTCTTTAACCGCCGCAGGACCTGCTCCATTAGCGTCAACGCCCAGCGACGCTCATAAATCCGGTCCGCGCTGAGAGGATCTGCCGGTTGCGTCTCGGTTCGCTCGCTCGCGCCCAGTTCATGCAGCGGCACCAATCGTTGTCCCTTGCCGCGCTTGATTGTCATCGCGCGGCGCTGTTCACTGGCGACGAAATGTTTCAGTGACGTGAGCAAATAAGAACGCAAGCGTCCTTTCTCCTGGCGCACAGCATCCAAGTCGCGGCGTTCCAGTAATAGCGCAAAAAACCCCTGCGTGAGATCCTCCGCTTCTTCGGGGCCGGCGCCTTGCCGCCGGACGAAACTATAAACAGGTCGCCAGTAAATCCGGCAGAGGTTTTCCAGCGCTTCCGCTGCCGCGGGCGAGTCACCTTGCGCCTCGAGCACCACGCTCCAATGCGTAGTGGCAAATGCCACCCCGCCGTCACCAGGCCCAGTCAGTGACGTTACCTCATCATCAGCAGGCACGCCGCCATCCAAGTAAAAAGCGGCGCAAAAAGCAAGCCGCCTGTTGCAGGGGTCGCCGCTCTTGTCATTGGGGGCGAGATGCGTGAAAATGGGTGCTCCGTGACTTTTCGGCTGCCGAAACAAAATTATCGGGACATCGAGCGCATTATCGAGTTCGATTTTGTGCGCGCGACGGAAGCGGCGGCGCTTAACTCGTTGCGGTGGTTGGGCCGGGGAGATAAGGAAGCAGCCGATGCCGCGGCCTGCGACGCGATGCGTGGGATGTTCGATCTGATGAACATCTGCGGCGAAGTCGTGATTGGCGAAGGGATCAAGGACGAGGCGCCCGGGATTTTTAAAGGCGAACAGCTCGGCACCTGGATGCCGGGGGCGCCGGAATTTCACATCGCGATCGATCCAATCGACGGCACCACCAACATCTCCAAAGGCGCGCCGAACTCGATCAGTTGTATCGCGGCGGCGAGTCCGGAAGAGGGCGTAAAAGTGGCGCTGCGCGATGTGCCATCGTTTTACATGTCGAAACTGGCCTATGGACCGCGCGTGATCGATTACATGAAGAAACGCGGCGATTCGTTAGACTTGGAAGCGCCGGTGCCGGAAACGCTTGCCATCGTCGCGCGCGCGCTCGAGAAACGGGTCCAGGATGTGGTCGTGATGATGCTGGACCGGCCGCGGCACAAGGAAATTGTCGATGCCATTCGCGGGGCGGGCGCGTCGTTGCGCATGATTGGCGATGGCGACATCGCGGCGGCCATGGCCCCGGCCTTGCCCGAAAGTAATGTCGATCTTTACATGGGGATCGGCGGTTCGCCGGAAGCGGTGCTGGCTGCCGCCGGGATTAAATGTCTCGGCGGCGAGATGCAATGCAAGATGTGGCCGCGCGATGACAAAGAGCAAAAGACGCTAATTGACGACGGGTACGAAAAAGATCTCGGCCGAATTTATTTTGCCGACGATCTGGCCGACGGTGAGAATATTATCTTTTGCGCGACAGGCATCAGCGATAGCGCGCTCTTGCGCGGCGTAAGAGGACAGGGCATGAAGGTCGTGACGCATTCGATTTTGATGCGGGCGAAAAGCAAGACCGTGCGGTTTATTCGCGCCATCCACGATTTGCAGACGAAAACCATCCGGCTGCGCTCGGATGAGAGAGAGCATCTGATTTAGCCGTTTTTATCGACTCGACATCGCCCCGGCTCTCGTCCAACATCAGGATCGAGAACTGAACATCGCTCTTATGAGACATACACCCAAAACCGAACTGTCGCCGGATAACGGCTGTGTCATCGATCTGAAATGGAAACTCGGGCCGCTGAGTTATCACGCATCGGCGGCGGGGAAAGTGCAATCAGAGCCGTCCAAGGAACACGTTAGGCTGCCGGAGATCGTGATTTATGATCACATTGGGTTCGGCGGCGCCTACGCGCGGACAAACCTTAGCTTCCATTATGTCGGCGATTATTGGGACGATCGCATCAGTTGCATCGTCGTGGTCAGCGGGATTTGGCGATTCTATCGCGATGAACATTACAAAGGCCCGCACTGGGATCTCGGTCCCGGTTATTACGAGAGCTTCTTTGCCGAGGCTGGCCCGGACGACAAAATCAGTTCGTTTCAGTGCATCGCGCTGACGTGAGGAACACTCGACGATAAACAGCCCGATGTAGCATTCTTGCTCGCGACCAGAGCAAGGGATCGGGAAATGCGCCGAGTTTTCCAGCAACGCGCAAAACACCTTCACTAAAGCGGCCACCGGCACACCCCGTTCTTATGCGCTGCGGTTATCCGTGCCGTAGTCACAGCGCGCCGCAAGATCGACCACTTCACGGGCGCAGCCCCAGGATACCGTAAATCCGGCACCGCCGTGGCCGTAATCGTGAATCACCGGGCGTCCATCCGTTAGGCGACCGGCTTCGAGTCGGACACCGGATTTGCGGAACGGACGAAGACCGACATGTTCGGCGAGCACTGTTGGTTTCGGCAGATTCAGTGCACGCGTGCACTCTCCGATGATGCGCGCTGTCGATGCCGGATCGGCCGTGCGGTCATTACTCACGTTGTTCGTTCCGCCGAAGACACAATCGTTTCGGCGCGGAATGGCGTACATCAGCGGCGCCGTGTCGCAGGCAATGGCGTAGGAAAGCTGGTCGATCTTAGGGACGATTACGACCTGGCCACGGTGCGGCTCAAGATCGACATCGCCGACCAAGTCGCGCGCACCGATCCCGGCGCAGTTGATCACCAGATCGAATTCGGGATCGACATTTTCGAGTCCCTGGAAATGGATTCCGGCGTGAATTTCCCCGCCGGCGTTGAGAAAACGGGTGGCGAGATAATCGAGATAAATCGTGGTGTCCATGAGTGGAACGATCATGGCGAAGCCGCTGGTAAACGACGGGCCGCTTGCGATGGGTGCAGCGCCAAGCGACCGCGCCCAGTCTGGAATTTGAATTTCGCCGACGCGGGAACATTGCCGCAGTTCAATCATGGAAACGCCGCTGCCTGGGTCGCGAGCAAGATCGACCAGCGCCTGATACGTCTCGAGCGCCCACGGAATTACTTTTTCCATCGGCTCGGTGTCGTACGGAAACCAGATCGCCGCCGCCGCGGCCGAAGTTGTTTGGTGGCCCGTCTCCTTCGCCAGGATCACGGTCCGAAATCCGCGCTCGGCCAAAAGGAGACTGCAGGTAAGGCCGGAAACCCCGGCGCCAATAATCGCCACCGATTTTGCCACGGAGGAACGTTGTCGGGCATCGCTCCGCCTGCCAATCAAAATTCCGCAACGTCACAGCCGGCGTTTTATGATGTCTTCGATCTGGGATGCGCCGCTCAGACCCGAGTTTCTGCGATTGACCAATACTTCTTCGAGGAAATGAGTGTAATACTTCTTCTGAGTTGCCGCGTAAATTAAGCTCGGATTCGTGGTCGCTCCTCCGGCTTAAACTCACGGATCGTTTCGAAGAAAGCACCCGTGCGCAAAGGCTTTGGTTCCTCGGCGAGCGCACTCATTTTACCTGGTCTTTCCGATGTGGGCTATCCGGGAGGAAGCTCGACTGTCCGAACCCGGACTAGTCTGGTCCAAGTGAGCCAGGGTTTTCGCTTTGGCCGGAGAAAAAAGATGGCGACGAAACATCCCAGGATGGCGATCCCTAAAAATAGCGCTAACAGCATATTTCCTCCGTTTTAATTTTGCGGCCCAGCCAAAGTCTCCGCCCGGCGGTCCGGATTATCTCGTTAACGTGCAGCCATATTCTGTGCCTTCCAGGGTGATTGTTGCGCGCACTATGTTGCAGAGCGTAAAGAGCGCCGTCTTGAGTGATGGTAGATTCCATAGGATTACGATTTGGGGTTTGTTATGTCGATAGATGTGGCAAGGCTCGTCTCTTCGCGTCACGAGCGCGTGCGGGATTGGTTAGTTGATGTTGCCGTTTTTTTTAGAACGCTTGTTTTCATAGGTCGAAGGGCCGCGGTCATTGGGATGTTCGTATTAAGCCACTGCGTGATTGGGCTGTTCGCTTTCGACACCGTTGTTGCAAAATATTCCCGCGTGCTCTTTGCCTCCGTTAGCGAAAACCGCAGATTTCTCGCTATTGGCATCGTTTGGGATCTCGGCCTGCATGGCTTTTCCCGAAACCGAATCGCCGATTTGGAAACGCGCGGTAAACTTCGCGCCTCGACCTCGCCCCTCGCTCTCTACTTCCAGACTGCCGCCATGCGCTTTTGTTAAAGTGCGCGCAATCGAAAGGCCGAGACCCAGACCGCCGTAGCGCGAATGAATAGATGAATCCCCTTGCTCGAACGGCGAAAAGATTCGCGAGAAGGCGTCTGCCGGAATGCCGATCCCGGTATCGCTCACTTCAATGACCAACTTGCCGCCTGGCTCATTGCGCGTGAAGATCGAAACCTTGCCGCCTTGGGGCGTGAACTTCAACGCATTCCCAATTAAATTCGAGAGAACCTGTTCGAGCTTGAGCGCATCGGCTCGGATGTGGCTATGCCGAGCCTGCAATCGGAGGTCGATCCCAATTTTCGTCCTATCTTGCTGACTCTCGAGATTCTTGAGGGCGAGGCGGATCACCTCGTGCGCGTCCACCTTCAAGAGCTTCAGCCCGAAGGCCTCGTTCCCGACATGAGTGAAGTCGAGTAACTCATTGATCAGGCGTACGAGACTTTGAACATTGCGGCGAATGAATCCCAAGGCGGACTTATCGAACAGCGGTGGCAATTCCGTCTGGTCCGGCCTGGCGGCGGTATCGTGACCCATCTCGAGCAAGTCAATCATTGATGAGATGGCCGCGAGCGGGTTGCGCAGCTCGTGGAAAAGCACAGCGTTCGCTTCGTCTCTTGCTTTGACTGCAAGCTCGAGCGTATGGGCGTGGCCCTTGGACGCCGCCTGAAATTGAGCCCGCGCCGTGATATCGCGGATGTTGCACTGGATCACTTTGGCTGAGCCGACAAAATAGACATTACTAACAAACTCCACTTGGATTTCCCTGCCGGTCTTCGTGCGAAGCGGAAGATTTTCGTAACGGATATACTCCTCGGTTTGCAGCTTTTCGAAAGCGGCCCGGCTCGCTGCGATGTCTTCGAACAGGCCGATCTCCCAGAGTTGGAGGCCGATTACGCTTTCGAACGGATAGTCGAGCAAATCGAGCAGAAACGGATTCACGTCGATGATCTTGCCGCTGTCGGCGTCGAGGATCAGGATGCCGTCCTGCGCGGTTTCGAATAGCCGTCGGTAGCGCAGTTCCGATACGTCTGAGGCGAGCTCCAGTGAATTTCCTCTCCCGCTGGCCGGCATTAGCTTGGCCTGGCTAATCGATGCAGATGATTTCATAGGTCGAGCCTCGCGGTCATAGAGATATTGGTGTTAAGCAGACGAGCGATCGGACATTTTGCTTTTGCCGCCAGCGCTGCATCCATGAAACGCGCTTGAGAGGCGTCCGGAACGTTTGCTTGGACGTCGAGCTGGATGTGCGTGAGCGTCCAGCCCGCGGCCAAATCTTCCAGGGTCGCAGTCGCGGTGGTTTCGATGCTCTTGGGATGAAAACCGGAAAGACCGAGCTCATTGGAGAGGGCCATGGAAAAACTCCGCTAGCGACGCCGCGATTAGTTCGTCCGGGTTGGTTCCGATTCCTTCGATAAAACGCGTTCGGTACGAGTACCTGAGTTTCCGAGAGCACGCCGCTTTCGGTAGTTAAAGTCCCTTCGCCCTCATGAAGGGTTCCTTTCCAAAGAGCTGCGGCGTTTCGGTTCATAGGCAGAGCGAAGGGTCATCCCTTCGGCCATTGCCGGCCAATATATTCTTGGTAGCACGTGATATCTTTTAAGTATGGCGAGCTGCCCGTGACCGAGCTTTCCGCTATAATCCGCAATATCTTTTTAGCATTCACATCCCGAATCGGTTTCGATAGAATTCTTATGCTCCAATGGAACTCCGTCATCTGCGCTACTTCGTCAGTGTGGCCGAAGCGCTCAGCTTTACTAAAGCCGCCGAGAAGCTGCATACCGCCCAGCCTTCGTTGACGCGTCAAATTAAGGATTTGGAAGAAGAGCTTGGCGTCCGGCTTCTCAATCGCACAAAGCAACAAGTCACTCTCACAGACGAAGGCCGCTCATTTCTCGCCGACGCCAAACGCGTTCTTGCTCTGGCAGCCGAAACGGTCGAGTCGGTCCGGCGATTACACAGCGGCGAGGTTCGCGCGCTCAATGTCGGTTACGTCAGCAATCTCTTTTACGATCTTCTGCCGAAGACTCTCGCTTCCTTCCATCAATCGTTCCCCACCGTTTCGGTTAATCTCTTCGACCTGTCGTGCGGTGAGCAGTTTCGCGCGCTGGAAGATGGCAAGCTCGATCTTGGTTTCGTTGGATTGCACGAGCCAATTGCGCGGCGCGGATTGGAATTCCGGACCATTGCGTCCTACAAGACCGTCGCCGCCTTGCCGAAAGACAATCCACTGGCCGGCAAAACGACGGTCGAGCTGAAAGCTCTCGCGCCCATGTTTTTCATCGGAATGTCCGAAGCGAGTTATCCCGGCTATCGCGATTGGTTAACCAAAACGTGTCAGCGCGCTGCCTTCACGCCCAAAGTTTTGCAGGATGTCGATCTTGAACGAACGATGATTCATGCCGTAGCCGCAGGATTGGGTGTTGCTCTCGTGCCGGAGCAATTAAAAAAACTCGAGCACGAGAATGTCGTGTTCCGGCCACTCAATCCCACCGTGCGCGACCGAGGGCTGTGTCGCATGGAGAAGCGAGAATCCATCGGCTGCTTTGCAAGCGTACGTGCGGATCGTCGAACAAGTGGGGCGCAGCATCCGTTGAACCGAACCCGTATTTTTTAAAGGTGAGAAGGGCATTCCGCTTCGGGCCGCATCCAATGATTCGGTTCGGAAGCTCCGGTCCGGGAACAGCAATCGGCTTTAAGGTGCCAAAAAAATCTTGGCAAGCGAATAAAACGTTGGATAAATGGGCTGACGAAAGTTTAACCTAAACCGAAAGAAACATCTATGCTCTGGACTATAATTGTAATACTAGTCGTGCTCTGGCTTCTGGGCTTTATCGGCCACGTTGGCGGCGGTCTGATCCATCTTCTGCTCGTGATAGCTGTCATCGTGCTCGTTATTCAGCTGATTCAAGGCAGACGGCTTTGAACGAATCCGTTTTCGCCCCGTAGAAAACGACCGTAAAAAATCAACGGCCTAAGCGAAATGATTTGAGCGATCGCGAATGATTAGGGTTGTTTGAGATCCAACCTCGTGAACAGAAAGCAGCTCCACAGATCCGGCGTGATTCGTCGATTTTTCTCTGCTCTCGGTCTAGGAGTGATCGCACGCGCAGCTATTTTTTTGCGCTGTTGAATCCAGTTCAGAGTAAGACTTGGCTGCCTTCACTCAGGACGGTCCTGCGGCTGCTCCGATGCTTCCGTAAATGCGCGCTTCGTCGAATCCACGTAAACCGTGGACTCATCGTAGCTGATACGCGAAACCTTATCCGTGGATACGGCTACTTTTTTGCCGGTGTACCAATGGCCGCACTCAACAACAATTTTGCGGATTACCCATGTCCTTCCATCGATCAGAAAATCTGCCACTTCTCCGACTCTTCCATCGCTCGCTTCGACGTTGTAGCCGTTTATGGAGCGCGCACTTCGAAGATGTGAATCAGCTGCTTGTTGCTTTGTATCCCTTGCCGGTGGCGGGGGAACCACCACCGGGTAACCAGCCAAACCCCACAACGGCATTGATTCGGCGTAGTAAGGATATCCGTAGTGTCGGTGATATTCCTCTTCATGTTGGCGTGACACGGGCTTGTGCTCGTCAATGGATGGACTGTCCTCAATTTGTTTTCGGGTCACATTGACGAGTAGTACTTTCCCTTCAGGATGAAGGTGACCAAGGGCATGAGGAGAAATAAGAACCAATCGCCCCGTCAGCCAGTGACCGGTGTCCGCTACCAGATAACGCACGGTCCAATTCTTATCATCAAAATAGAAGTCCCTGACATGCCCGATCTCACCGTCCGACGCGCGTAGTTTCTCTCCGTATCGTTCTTGAATGCTGTGTAACATGATTGAGCGCTCTTTCTTCTGACTAGGCTCCGTTTGCTATCGCATGTTCGGCATCGCTCCGCAGAAAGCCGGATTCGGGGCCAACGCTGATCCGGGCAACGTTTGCGGCGCGAGGAATGCGCAGTTCGAGCAAGGCTTTTCGATCTCTCCTTCGGTGAGACGATGTCCGCGCACCACTGAAGAGATGATTCCTGCGTCGCGGACTATCTGGTTGAACTGAATGTAGTGCACTGTCGGATACTCTGCACCAGCCCCCGGGATTTACCATAATTATTGCTTTGGAACAGTTGGCGCGCCGAATGTAATCGATTCCGGGTTCCGGGGACGCGATAAATGAACCCCTGTCGCCTCTTCACCTTCTGCCTCACCGACGCGAAAACTGTTGGAAAGTTTGCGCCATGCCGTATTACTCTTTGTCTGCTAGGTGCCGACGAAATTCTGAGCGAGCATGCGAAGAAGGATTGGAAGATGAGACCGGGAAAAATGGAAATGCGGTGGATCGGCGTTGTGGGCGATGACGGAAATGTTATCGGTCGTTACGTTTCCATTTCTGATACTTCGACTGGCGGATTTCCCCGCGTGCCTGCCACTCAAATTTGGCAGCACGACCCTCGAACGAACACCGTCCATTGGCAGGAAGCGCCCAAACCTTTTGCCAAAAAAGCGGTGCGAATGTGGCTCGAACAAAAGGGTGTGCGAGCTGAACGTCATGTTCCTATTAGCGGCCAAATGTGAACCGCATAAGACCTTCATCAATTGTTCAAGCTGTGTGAAAATCGATTCGCAACGCGCTTAGACTTCCTAAAGAGAGGGCAGATCAATGCTCCGGAGTATGCCGGTGATGATCTGAGCTACATTCGCAGCCCGCGAAACGCCGCATGCCAGCAAGGCTTTGGTCGTGTCCTCGGCACTCAAGTGGTATTTGAGTACCGATTGGATAAATTGCGTGCGCCACTTCAGCGTCTCGCATTATTTCGCGGAACTGGATGTGATGCATATGCCGCTAACCTTTGAACATGGTCTACCATTCATCGCAGCATTGACCAAGAAATGCGTGGTAATTCGCAACTAGCGAATAGAATCGGTGCCCGTACTCCAGTACATGTCATCACCATGAACAAGAATCCTCTAAACAAAGGCATTTTGACTGAGAACGCTAGCGGCATTGGCACGGTGACTCCGGAGATGGTAGAAGCTCGTGCGCGCGAATTAGCGGCGATCGCAGGTCGTGTTTCTTCCCAACCGTCCGAGGTTGATTATGAACAGGCCAAACGTGAGCTAACGGGCGGATCGGATATCGATCTTGAAGAAGAGGTTCTTGAATCGATACCTGAATCGGAACGCTGGGATCCCGTGCGAGGCTCGACCGGGCGCCACACGCCGGAGTCGTTTGGCGAAGACGAGGATAGCGAAGGGCGGAGCGAGAGTGCGCAGCTTGTCGAAGAAGGAATTAAAGAAGCGGAGCACGATCAAATGCTCCAAGCGGCCCGGGCAGCCCAGAGAAGAGACCAACGCGAACGGTGAGTTCAACCACGATCGCGAGTCCGGGCCACTCGACGGCGTCGGGTACAGCGAGCGATCAGCATTCCAAGCGAACGAACGTTCGTGGAGAATCCGGACATGCTCGCAAGTGGGTGAAGGAAATGCAAATTTAAGCAGCTCCTGTACCTCACCCTAGAAAAAGGAGCACAAGGAAGCATGCATGGAAACTTCAAAGAAGATACCGAACGCGCCTCCGAACCAAGCTAAACTCACTGGCGAACACGGGGCACATTACTCCGTTCAATTGTTGGAAAAGGCGCGTGTCGATACCGATACCGTCCTAAAGGAGCTTGGATCGCAGCTGGGCGGCCTGAGCGAGACGGAAGCCGATTCTCGCTTGGAGCAGATCGGGACCAATGAGATTGCCCGAGAGAAGCGTCAATCAGCTCTAAGGCGCCTCCTGAGTAATATCAAGAATCCGTTAGTCCTCCTGCTGTTGGCGCTGGGTACGCTTTCCTTTTTCACCGGTGACCTGCGGGCGATGGCGGTCATCTTCATAATGGTGGTTCTAGGCGTCACGTTGCGTTTCTTCCAGGAGACGCGGGCCGATGACGCGGCCGCGAAACTTCAGGCGATGGTCAGCAACACGGCGACGTGTGTGCGAAGCGACAAGGAAAGAGAAATCTCGCTCAAAATATTGGTGCCTGGCGATATCATCCGACTGGGAGCCGGCGATATGGTGCCGGCTGATGTGCGCGTGCTTTCCGCCAAAGACCTGTTCCTAAACCAGGTCGCCCTAACCGGTGAAGCGATGCCTTTGGAGAAGAAATCCGCGCCGGCGTCGGCCGACGTTCAGAATCCGCTGGAACTTCCCAACATCTGCTTTTTGGGCTCCAACGTTGTGAGCGGTTCTGCGACCGCCGCGGTTATTCATACTGGGAGCCGGACCTACTTTGGATCTCTCGCAGCCAGTATCGTTGGGCAGCGCCAGCTGACCAGCTTCGATCTGGGCATCAACAAGTTCACCTGGCTGATGATCCGCTTCATCGCCGTGATGGTTCCGGCGGTCTTTCTCATTAACGGACTAAGCAAACACAACTGGCTGGAAGCTTTCTTGTTTGCCATGGCTGTGGCCGTTGGGCTGACCCCCGAGATGCTGCCCATGATCGTGACCGTTAACCTGTCCAAAGGCGCCCTGGCCATGGCTCGCAAGAAAGTCATCGTTAAACGCCTGAACTCCATCCAGAACTTCGGAGCGATGGACGTGCTGTGCACGGACAAGACCGGCACCCTCACCCAGGGCAAGATCGTGCTCGAGAAGCACCTGGACGTCCACGGCAATCCCAGCGAACGAGTGCTGCAGTACGGCTACCTGAACAGCTATCACCATACCGGGCTGAAGAACCTCCTCGACGAAGCGATCCTCGACCATGAGGAACTGGAAAAGGCCCTGAACGCGAAGGAGAAGTACCGCAAGATCGACGAGATTCCCTTCGATTTCGTTAGGCGGCGCATGTCGGTAGTGGTGGAAGATGAAACCGGATTAAACACTCTGATCTGCAAGGGCGCGGTGAGTGAAGTGATGAGCCGGTGCACGCGGGTGGAAGTCGAAGGGGAGGTTATCGAGGTTCTGCCTGAGCACGATGCCAAACGCCGACAGTTGGCGGACGAACTGAACAGTCAGGGCTTCCGGGTTATCGCGTTGGCTTATAAGCAAATGCCAGGCGGTTCCGATGAGCCGGTCTACTCGGTCAAGGATGAATCGGACCTGATCCTCCTAGGTTTTCTCGCCTTCCTCGATCCGCCCAAGGACACCGCGACAGAGGCATTGAAGCGGCTGCACAGCTTGAACGTGAACGTCAAGGTACTGACCGGCGATAATGAGGTTATTACCGCCTACATCTGCAAGGAAGTAGGCATGCCGATAGAGCATCTCTTGCTCGGCTCTCAAATCGAGACGATGAGCAAGACGGAATTGGCTGAAGCCGCCAGCGCGGCCAGCGTCTTTGCCAGGCTAGTCCCCGCTCACAAGGAGCGCATCATCCGTGCGCTCCAGAGCAAGGGTCACGTGTTGGGATTTATGGGCGATGGCATTAACGACGCGCCGGCGTTGAAGGCCGCCGATGTGGGCATCTCGGTGGACAGCGCCGTGGATATCGCCAAGGAGTCGTCCGATATCATTCTGCTGGAAAACAGCCTGCTGGTATTGGAGCAGGGCGTAATGGAAGGCCGACGGGTGTTCGGCAACATCGTCAAGTACATCAAAATGGCGGCGAGCTCGAACTTCGGCAACATGTTCAGTGTCGTGGGAGCGAGTGCGTTCCTGCCCTTTCTGCCGATGCTGCCGATTCAGGTGCTGACCAACAACCTCCTCTACGACTTCTCGCAGACCACTATCCCAACCGATCAGGTGGATGCGGATTGGCTGATCAAGCCGCGCCAGTGGACCATTGGCAAGATCCTGCGTTTTATTCTGTTTATCGGCCCGATCAGCTCGATCTTCGATTACCTGACCTTCTTCATGATGCTCTACGTTTTCAACTGCTGGCACAACCCGGTCCTGTTCCACACAGGCTGGTTCGTGGAGTCGCTCTTCACCCAGACGCTCATCATTCATGTCATTCGTACCAATAAGATTCCTTTCATCCAAAGTCGGGCCAGTTGGCCGCTTATCATCACTTCCGTGATCATCGTCGCGGTGGGCGCTTGGTTGACGGTTTCGCCTCTGGCGAACACGCTCGGGTTTGTCCTGCTCCCGCCGCGATATTGGCTGTTCCTGGCCTTGATGCTGCTGGGCTACGCGATTCTGACCCAGGTGGTGAAGACCTGGTTTATTCGCCGGTTTGGCGAATGATAGCGACGGCAAATCCTGCGGTCAGTTTTTGCTGTACCTTCGTGTCGAGCGCGGGGTAAGCAGTAGGACAAACTAAGCTATTCCCTAACCCCCGCCGATAAGGCTTTCTGCTAAAGAATCGCGCGCCTGCCGCAGTCCTACCTTCAATCCGTTACTCACGCTTTGTTACATACTCCATAGCATAGGCGAAAAGCGTTTTCTGATCTTCAAGGCTGAGTTTATCAAAAGGGACCTTGCCCGCGTAGTAGTAAATTTCAACGATGATGAAATCTGGCCATAATTGCTTTGGAGCACAAAAGTCGAGCACCGTTGCCCCTCTTTGTTCTATTGTTTTTCCTGATGATTGTGCCGCCTTTCGATTGTCCACATCGCCTCCGTTATCAGAGGCAATATAGGCATAAACACCTTGTTGGGTCTGGATTTTGACCATGCTGCCACGAGGAAGCCAGTGAGGAACTGCAATTGTGCCTGCTTCTTTGGCTGTGGCATAGCGCAGCAGACTGATTGTTCCATTGCTTACGTTTTTCCGAGAACCAGAACCATCTTTTCCCTTTTGATAGGTTGTGGCACGGACCAATCGTTTTTCAGGCGGTGACCAGAAGGTTTTTCCGATATGAGCGGCAAGCTTCTCTAAGGCATCCTTGTCCGGTTCCGCCGGAATTACATTAGCACCAAAGAAAATGCAGAAGATGGCGGTAAACAACGCTTTCATAAATGATGCCTCCCAAGGAATCCGTTGTCTGATTTATCCTGACAAAGGATAGTTCATCTGCGTTTAGATTTCGAGCGGGCAATTCCATCCCCATTAATTGGATTCGATTTATGAGGCGGGAAGGCTCAAATCGAAGCGTTACAGCTCGGCTAGTGCTCTCTTTGGCAGCCGCATTAAGCGCATAACCAAGCCGCTGGCAACGAACGGCTCCACTGCGTCATGGATTCGATGTCGATCTTAGCTAGTGTGATTCAACCCACTGCGACTTGCGCCTGCCGGAGCGGTGGGTGAAAATTGTGTCTGTCGTCAGGCAGACAATCATAATCACTGATCAACTACCAATCATCTAAGAATGAATATCCCTGAATACATAACAAAGGAGGAAGTGCGGCGTGTATGCTCCGCGATCGGTATCCGAGATTGGACAGCGCTGACAGAAGCGAAGGTGAAAATCGAGGAGGCCAATGCGATCAAGAAGATTATCGGAGGCGAGACCCTTGCCATCTCCACGGAAGATTTTCGGGATGGATTGGAGGTCGAGTTGGAGCACGGCTTGGCTTTTTCGGATGCTAATGTCACCAATAACCATCCCATCTTGACCGGAAGGATCGTTTTAGCCCACCTCAAAGAGACGCTCGACTACTATATTCGACTCCGAGTTGCTGAAGCAGAAGGAGACATGCTCAAAGCAATTGTCGGAAAAGATTCGGAGAAGCTCATGCTGAAGTATCGGCTATGGGTAGCAGCCAAGGCTGAGTTAGCGGAGCGCGAAAGGTCTCTGTTAGGATAGAAATAGCATTTAACCCACCGATATTCAGCGATGCCTAAACAACCACGCAAACATGACTTTGGTGGCAATCCTTGGAGCGGAAAACCGAAGCATGACACATCGCGGCTGGAAGATGTTTTTACGAAACAGCGCAAACAACATGCTCACAAGGCCCCCGTGCGACGTGCCGCAAGCAAGTTTCGCGGATACTAATGCAGTTGGTTTCATTGCTCGCCACTTGCGCCTGCCCGGGCCGTGACTGAGGTTGTTAGACGTAATCCATCATGGCGCATAAAGTGTACATCGCCGGGGTATGCGTTTTATCTTCCCGACAGTTACCCGTTGGGAAAACGTCCTTGGCATGTGGCTCCCGGTAGCGGCCCGGTAAAGATCGCTGCGGCAATCGCCATTGCTGCGATTGGGTTGGGCGGTGGGACCATTGACTGTGGTGCACGTCGCGGCCCGTAAAAACGGGGCCCCATTGTTCGCCAAGTCAGCTCGCCGGAATACGCTTTTACAAACAAAAGTCGTAACGTGGCGATCCTGCGGCTCTGGAATTTTGTGGAAGAGAGCAGAAGTTTTCGACTTGATGCTCTGAAAAAGCTTGCCGAGTGGATGAACCTTTGGATAAATGGGCCGACGAAAGCTTAATTCAACCGAAAGAAACATCTATGCTCTGGACTATAATTGTCATCCTAGTCGTGCTCTGGCTTCTGGGCTTTATTGGCCACGTTGGAGGCGGTCTGATCCATCTTTTGCTCGTGATTGCCGTCATTGTGCTCGTTGTTCAACTGATTCAAGGCAGACGGCTTTGAACGAATCCGTTTTCGCCCCGGTAGTATCAGTAGTCCGGGCGTTCTCACAATCTCGGGATTTTGAGCGTGCGGCATTGCGCGGAGGCGCGTTCCTCCAACGAATCGACATCTTATGTACACAAGAAAGCCGCCGCGAGCTGCCTCGCGACGGCTTTCGTAGTTGTATCGCTTACGACATTCCCAACGATTCGAGCGTTGGCTCGTCGATCGCTGCCGTCGGGGTGAGCCCCTGATCGTTCTGGTAGGCGGTGAGCGCCTGCCGGGTCAACGGCCCAAGCAATCCGTCCACCTCACCCTTGTAATAGCCCATCTGTTGTAGCACGCCTTGCACGTCCGCGATCACCTGGTCCGGCGGTTCAGCACGGTGACCCACATAGATAGGTCCATCGTAGGCATAATATTCGGCCGAAGGACTGTAACCCCATGCCGGATACCAGTAGCCGTTGTTCCAGTAGTAATAACCGCCACCGATCAGCTCCACGCGATTGTAATGTGACCGATACCAGCCCTCGTCGTGCCGTTCCGGATGATACGACCGGAATACTTCGTATTGCGGACCTTGCCAGCGGTCGCTTCCTTCAATGCGATAGCTCTGGTTGAACGTAACCGCCGGAGCCTCGTGCGGCTTTGGCTGTGCATGAAAATTCGTGTGCTGCGCCTTGATCTGCTGCACCTGCTGCGGATCGGGCTTCTTCGCCGCGGCCGCCGTATTAGCCTGCGCCTTTGGCTGGCTGGCTGACGAAACTGATGGAGCTGCACTTGCCGATGCCGCCGCTGCTGGAGTAGCATTCAGTGATGTCTTCGCGTTTGCGGCCGGCGCCTTCATCCCTTTCTTGCGCTGCTCCGCGCCAGGCGTCGCACTGGCGGCCGGTTGACCGGAGACGTTCGTCCCAGTACCCGGAGGAGGCGGCAGATTTCGGCGTTGACTCGGGCTTCTGCGCCTTTGACGCAGCCGGCTCGTTCCTCGCTCCGCGGTGCTTCGGGGCCGTGGCCTCAGGCTTGGCCGCGTTCGCCCCGGGCTTTGCCTCGGCCGCGTGCGTTTTTTCCGCCCCCTGCTTCGTCTTTGGTGTCTGCTGTTCGTCTGGCTGTTGCGCCATCGCGGCTCCAGCCAGCGTCAGCGAGCAGCCTATCAGTAAACTGGTAAATTTTTTCATATTAATATGTTAGTTGTTGGACGTGCGCGATTTATTCAAGCCCTTTCTTATGATGGCAAGTGAATCCTCGCTTAGGACATTCCCAGCGACTCGAGCGTTGGCTCATCGATCGCCTCGGTCGTGTAGAGACCGTGGGCCTGTTGATAGTCGGCCAATGCCGCGCGGGTAATCGGACCGAGCATGCCGTCGATCTCGCCTTGGTAATAGCCTTGCCCCTGCAGCGTGGACTGAACATTTGCGATCACCTGATCGGGCGGCAGATTGTGATAGGCGTAAATCGGGCCGTTATATGGGTAGTAGGCGACAGCCGAATCGTAACCCCATGCCGGATACCAATAGCCGGCATTCCAAAAATACCAGCCACCGCCAATCAGAACGATACGGTTGTAATGGTTGTGCCACCAGCCTTGATCATGCCATTCGCCCCTGTAGCTCTGGAAAGCGCTGTACCTTTGGCCTTGCCAGTTCTGACTGCCCTGAATGCGATAGTTCTGGTTGAACTTCGCACCCGCGATATTCGGGTTAGGCGAATTGGAAAGGTTGAAGTGCCTACTTTCTACTTTCCCCTTGGTGTTCGAGTGCAGGGCCGCCAGGTTGTTGTTCTGAGCGTTCAACCCGCGATGCTGGCCTTGGCCTTTCGGCTGTGGCGAGTTGCTTAGTTGCGAAGCCGTGTTCGTGCCATGGTGCTTAGTTCCCACTCTCCCGTTGGTGTTCGACTGCACCGCCGGCAGATTGTTGTTCTGAGCGTTCAACCCGTGATGCTGGCCTTGGCCTTTCGAATGCGAAGGGTTGTTTAGTTGCGAGGCCGTGTTCGTGCCATGGTGCCTTGTTCCCACTTTCCCGTTGGTGTTCGACTGCATGGCCGACACGTTGTTGTTCTGAGTGTTCAACGTGTGATGCTGGACCTGGCCTTTCGACTGTGAGGAGCTGTTTAGCTGCGAAACCGTGTTCGCGCCATTGTGCTTGGCCTGTTTCCATGTCTGCTGCGGCCGTTGCTGACTTTGCGTCGTCTGCTTTTGCTTCTTTTTATTAGCCTGATTGTTATCCTGATCTGCTGCGCGGGCGACCAATGGGATCGCTAAGCAACAAACCAATACAAAAAATAATCTCATAACTCTTGTGCCTCCTGGTTGTTTCTGAATTGCGTAAACTTTGGAGCTTGATGCTTCGGCCAGCCAATACCTTCTTGGTCGCGCGTAATATCTCTTAAGTATAGCCGTCGGCCCTGTTGCTGGGGACGAGCGGTTTGATCGATTTGATAGATCTAACTAATGCGCCGGATTTTCCAGGGGCGCGATGGCATCTGGGCAAATACTCTACAGCAGTCCGGGATTTACGGTAGTCATTCGTTTGGAGCATCTCGCGCGTGGGATGTAATGCGATTTCGGGGTTCGTCGCATTGCCCTTAGACGCCGGTCGATATCGCCGTACGCACAATTAGGCTCAACCCTGACAATAAGCGGTGAGCGCGATGCACCGAGATCGCTTTAACTTAACCCAGAAAGATAAAATAAATGAATACATTGAATAAACTAGTAACATGGAATCCGCTCAGAGAGATGGATGAAGCGCAAAATCGCTTAAATCGGTTCTTCTTGGGCGGCTTTCCCAACAGAATGAGCGGTGGCGAGATCCCCAGCCTGACGGTCGCAGATTGGTCGCCGGAGGTTGATATCAGCCAGGATGATCAAGGGTATCTGCTCAAAGCAGACCTGCCTGAAATGAAGAAGGATGACGTGAGAGTAACAGTCGAAGATGACATCCTCTGCGTTTCCGGAGAACGCAAAAGTGTGAAGGAAGATCAGAACAGGAAATTCCATCGCATGGAGCGCTCCTTTGGTAACTTCCGACGCAGCTTCACGCTGCCTGAAGATGCCGATAGCACGAAAGTGACGGCGGAGTTCCGCGACGGAGTGCTGAAAGTTCACCTCCCGACAACGACGAAAACGAGATCCAAAGCTCTCGAAGTTAAAGTGCAATAATGCATTAACACTGACGGCGAGCGTGCGGAAGGTTCCGTGCGTTCGTCCCGGTGTAAGGCGGCGAATTTCGCCGGCTTTTTCCCTAAACCGAACTACGCCATGAAACGGACAAGAGCTAACGATCCCAGGGGAGCAAACTTCACAGCCCGCAAAGTTAAGGACATCGTGCAGCCCGCGAAAAGCATTTCTAACAACGTTTCCGTCAAGGTGGCATTGGACGAAATGCAGGTGCGGAAAATTGATTCGTCACCTGTAACCGATGAACGAGGCGAATTAGTGGGTACCGTGTCGAAGAACAAAATGAATCGGACCGTGGGTGGTATGGGACACGACCCCAAAACCGAACCGGTCGAAGCACACATCGAAGAAAAAAGTGCCTATTGCTTCGAAGAGCAGACACTTGCGGAGGCGGAGCAAATCATGCTCAAAGCAAAGGTCGGCGAAGTGCTTGTCGTAACTGGCGAAAAATTGCTGGTCGGGGCAATAAATATGAAAGCGATTGCACAGGAAAAACGCCCGGGAGACCAACGAATTAAGAACGGCACCGACGCTTAGCCTCGGCCATTGGACGCTCTTATCGAGCGTCGCAGCTTTGGAAGCGATTCGCGAAATTGCGTGGGAGAACGACCGACGATTCGCTTAAACGTGCGATTGAAGTTCGTCATGGATTGAAATCCGCATGCGAAGGCAGCTTCGCTAATTCGCGAGTTGGGATTGAGCAAGAGCGTCTTCGATTTCTCCACTCGAACTCTGGATAGGTAATCGATGAAATTCATCCCGGTCGCTCTCTTGAACATCTTGCAAAAGTAATGCCTGCTGATGTTAGCCGCCTGGGCTACTCGCCCGAGCGACAGTGGCTCCGCCTGATGCTTCTCGATGAATTGCCGCGTTCGCGCCATGTTTGCAGATTCTTCCTTCTCGCGGCCTACTGCCAGCTGATTCGACAAGATCGAAAGGTGTTGCGCAAAAATGCTCAGGAGCCGCAACATAGCGCGATAGCGGTCTGGCGATAAAACGCACGTCCGAAAATAAGCGCGCTCAAGCTGCTTCCAATCCGTCTTGTAGCCCCACGCGCGGAGCTGCCGGGTAATAGTCGCGAAGTGTTTGGTAGTCGGGTTCTTGAGCATAACTTCGCCTGTCTCGAGAAAACCAAGAATGTGGCCCCCTACATACACTGGCACTGCACTTTCGGAGAGTCCCGCAAACCAGGTAACGGTGCGCGTTGTCGAGTCCGGTTCTCGAGACGCGTCGGTTTGCGCCTTCAAACAGGCGGCGCGGGCTTTGTTGAAACGAGCCAGAATTGACGCGAGTGAACCGCGATCCTCTTTTCCATGATGCGCGGGCGACCACGAATCTTGCCCTCGGATATTGAGCGGCAAACCCATCGCTTCGCTAAAAGCCCTTTCGTAATCTTTGAAAATCTGAGAACGCGACAGATGTCGCATCACTTCCTGATCAGAGGATCGGGCTGTCGTGCCCCGTCCACGGGCGTTGCGGATCAGGCCGCTTCTTTTTGAGCGTCTCATCGGCGTCAATTATTTTTCGACACCGGGTTATCAATGGGGATTGCCGCTTCGACAGCCGGAGCGTTCTGTCCTTTGGTGACACTCTTGCGCTCTGTTAAATTAGCTGCGGTCATATCCAGGTGCTCGTAATCTGAGCTACGTTGGCAGCCCGCGTCACGCCGCATGCGATTAGGACGTCGGTTGTGTCTTCCACGCTTAGGCGGTACCTGCGCACGATAGGATGAATTGCATATGCGACTTCAGCATCTCGCATTATTTCGCGGAATTGGATTAGATGCATATCGTTAACCTTGGTAGCAGAATGCCTTCAGTGCGCCTCGCGCGGTGGTGGCGTCTTCCTTCCCATCATCACACAGTAACTGTTGAAGTTGTCCCGGAACCCCACCTTCGCTTTCCCAACGTTGCTCTGCGGCAAAATCGCTTTCTTCGTTCTGTGAACTTGCGAAACTCAGGGGACCCATGATGGCAGCAAATGAAGCGGCTCAGCGCCCGTTGTCCTGATGAATTCGTTGTCCGATCAATAAGTCGCCACAGGTAAGTTGCCGCCGAACATCCGGCCCCCGCTTGCCGACCGCAGCGCGAAACTTCTTGAAAAGCGCCGCACGCTCTTTTGAAGTTTTATGCTGCGCGTAGTATAGCGCGCAGCTCTGAGTCAATGTTGGTTCCAAGTTTAATTCTCCGTTTATTTGCCCTGGCGGCGGATCGACGCGGGCGCTGATGTCTTGAGCAATTCGTATCGAGGCGCGTGATATACGCATCCAGGGACGCCACGAAACCTATCCCCGAGACGGCAGTAGTGCCCGACAAGTTCTCGAGCAATGTTTTAAGCTCATCTTTGTGAGCAGCGCTAGCATTCATGATGCGGTTTTGTGTGCAGAGGGAAGGGTCCGCACACCTGCGCGATCGATTGACGCTGCGATTGTTAAGGAGCCAGCATACAGCCGCAACTGCGATTACCTAATGGTATTTACCACCACAATTCGCCGCACCATATTTCCGGGAAATTTCACGGCATTTCGCGGCGTGCGCTCTGCTTTGATGCCTCTTCCGCGTCCAGACGTGCCCGCGGGGCGGAAGACCGCATCAGATTTTGACCTATCAACTGATCATCCACTCGTCCGAGCAGTTTGCACCGCCGCTTTGCGCGTCAGCCGCGATTTCATTGCCAAAGAGAAATTCTCAAAACGCTGAACTCAACGAAAATATGAAATTAAATAACAAGACATCGATCAAGGGTGCCACCGGTTACATTCTGCTATGGCTGTTGGGAATACCCATTCCTGTTTTGCTGATCGTTTTTCTGCTGCGCGGCTGCACGTAAAAATAAATGCACGTGGCCTCGTAGCCATCAACGTTTACAACGTGCGGGCAGCTTTCGAAGCTGCTCGTAAAAAGGGAAAATCTTCCCCAACTGGAACAATAAACGAAGGGATTAAGAATGAAATTGGATAACTTGCGAAAACTTTTTGTCGAAGAACTGCGCGATCTTTACAGCGCCGAAAACCAACTGGTTAAAGCTTTGCCGAAGATGGCAAAGGGCGCATCGTCGGAGGAATTGAAACAGGCGCTGGAAGATCATCTCGAGCAAACCCAGGGACATGTCGAGCGTCTGGAAGAAGTCTTCGAACAGCTCGATGAAACGCCGAAAGGAAAAACCTGCAAAGCCATGAAAGGCCTGGTCGAGGAAGGCTCTGAGATTCTCGAGGAAGACGGCGAAGACTCCGTGATCGATGCCGGCATCATCGCCGCAGCGCAAAAAGTGGAGCACTACGAAATCGCCAGCTATGGCACGGTGCGCACGTGGGCCGGGCTGCTTGGCGAAAATGAAGCGGCTGAGCTACTCCAGGAAACTCTCGACGAAGAGGGCGAGGCTAACAAACTGCTCAACAAACTTGCGCAAGACATCGTCAATCCGGAAGCGCTTTCTGAGGGTGAAGAGTTAGAGACAGCTGACTCGCGCCGCCGTTGATCGACATCGGACAAGCTTATTGATGCTAAGCTCGGAAGGATCCGCCCGTCCACTTCAAAGGTCGGATCCTTCCTTGATATGCAATTCGACCTGGCAATCAACGCGGCAAGCTGAGCGCGCCCTTCGAACGAGAGCTGCTCAATTGCAGTTTTGATTTCGGCCAGGCTCATCTTACGATTGTAATGCTAACAGATCAGACGCCGCGATTCTTGCGATGTGTCGATAGTTAGCTCTGACGCCTTCGCCTGACGCGGTTAAGCCGACGACGTTACGGCGTCGGCGTCGGGCTTGTCTCGGCAGGCGACGCGTTAACCGCGTCTTTCAGCTTATCGGCGGCGTCCCTTGTCTTCTCGATCGCATTCTGCGTGGCGCCCTTTGCCTTATCGGCCATCTCCTCGAGTTTTGGCTTGGCATCTCTTGCCGCTTCCTTTGCTTTCTCTATTTGCTTTTCGGCGGCTTCTTTAGCCTCTTTCGTTTTGGCCTCGACCGTTTGTTTGGCGTCCTCGGCCTTCTCCTTGAGGTCGTCAGAAGTTTGCTTATCGCAGCCCGACAACGCAAGCAATGCCATAGCCGCAGCGGCCGCAGAAGTTATCCATTTCATAGAGTAGTTCCTGTTCGGTTGTTCGTGAACAGTGCCTCGTCTTTCCGTCAGATTCAAAGCATTTGCACAATTGCCTGGATTGCCGCGACCTCGAGGGACGATCGATTCCGCGGAAACGGCTTTCTTAATGTCTAGATTCGACCCGGATTCCGCTCTGAGAATTCTGTCAAGAATTGATGCCTGACCCCAATTCCATTCCACGATAATCCAGAAATAATCCCGAATAGTTGATTAACCGCATATCCGGTGGATTGCGGCACCTAATGTTCTTGACTGTTTCGGCGGAACTACGGTTACCATGCGACCATGAAATCTGTCCTTTCAGTCTGTTTGATTTCGCTTATCGCATTGCTTGGGGGTGGCTGCGGTGTGTCGGTGGATAGGGTAACCGTGCAATCAGGGGCCAATCCGACTCAATTCCCCAATCCGGCAGACGATCCCGCTATTAACCTGGTCAACATCGAAGCACAGCTTTCGAGCGGCCAGGCGACCACCCTTGAGGGAACGCCCACCGCGTTGTTTGCCCGCGGCGCCTCCAACAACTTTACAAATCTCGGATCGATGAGCCGGATTAATTCTACCACGTACCGTCTGGAGGGCGCTGCTATTCCCGACGGGCCCGTCCACATTCAGGTCCAAGCTAGGTATGGCGTCCTCTTCCAAGCCGGCAACCGCACCGCATCAAAGACGGTGGATTTTGCCATACCGCTTCCTAATGGATGTTTCTTTTTCGATCCCGACCGAGCGGGCTGGACGGCCTCAGCTTTCACCGGCGCGCCTAGCGGCAATTCCGTTTGCCAAGGTCAGACACCTATTCTGGGTGCGGATGGGCCAAATATCCCCCCGTCTCTCACACAGCTTGGACCCTTCTTTTCACTGAGGATGCCGTTTGTGTCGTTTGCCCTGTGTGTTCAAACGTTTCCACCCAATTCTGGTATCACTTTTGTTGCCGCAGACTTTCAATCTCCAGATCTAACCGGGATACCAGGCTGGAACACTGCCATTGGCTATCAATTATTTGCACATGCTCCTGGCAACTTCGGAACCAGCCAACCCCAGCTGCAACTACTGGTTACTAATACACAGAATGAACAATTCCGGGAGGGAGGAAATAACCCGTATTCGATCCTTTAGCCAATGATCCTCAAAAGTTAACGATGACGCGCAGTGACATCGGGACCTTCAAAAGCATTCAGGTCCGCGTCCTCATGCCTGTCCCGGTGCCAGGCGCAGCTGAAGCAAGCATCAATATAGATAGAGTCTGCCCCGTCCAACCGTAGACTCCCTAATTGTCTTCTCCGGCATCTTGGTTCACAGAAAATAACGCGAGCTTAGAGTCGGATGCGGAGGTCGGTTGTGTTTGATCGCGCAAAAGTGCAAGACCGCGCGACCCACGCGCGACCCAACCAAACCAGTGTCGGCATTAAATATCTGTTTGTGAACGGAAGACCGGTAATTCGAAACGGCGACTTGGATATAAACGTTTTTCCCGGTCAGGCCGTCCGGCGGCCTCTTTCACGGTGAAATGTTAAATTGCCTGCTCGCGAAGGCTTTCGGAGTTTAGACGCGACCCCGGCCATGCCTCCAGACGCCGAAGCACTGTGGAGTTGGAAGACGCGAGTTCTGTCAAGAATCGATGCCTGACCCCAATCTTCTTACGCGCCGAAACTCGAAGTCGCGAGAGCGAACAACGCAAATACCAACAATAGCCCGCGCATACCGCAGACTAACTCAACGCGCTCGCACTCGAACCGGTGCCTGCACTCTTGCACGAACCTGAGCATAAAGTTCCTGATATTTGGCTGTTGTATCTTCAATGCGAACCACAACCGCAACAGGAACGAATTGATCGGGCATCCACGTAGCCGGCTTAAGTGAAAGGGCGAGGACATAGTCATTTTGGCTGTATTCGGCTTTGTGGTGCTTCCACTCAAAACTATCGCGCTGGATCGGACCCGAATGATCGTCGGGACACTCCAAGAACACAATCGTGGTCCTCGACTTGTATTTCTTCGTCTGCAGCAACGTTTTGTTCGCCAGCTTTCGCGTTGCAGAATAGCTTGAATTTGATCGATATTCTCGTCGCCTCGAAACAGTCGGAATTTCATCGAAACACCAACATATTCTTCAACTCCCCATTGCTGCACTGTCGGCTGCGAAGCGACACACACCACAATACGCTTCCTACCGCGGCCTGCAGATCGCAATTCGGCCGGCAAATACAAGTTGAAAAGAGCTGTCGAATCCGCGGGCAATTCCCCGTTCCAATACAGTAGAACAGAATTACCCGAACGATCCGTCAAACGCGTTGCATCTGGTAATCCATGACCGATCAACTCACAGTTTCCCTGCGGGTCGAGCATTTCGGAATCGGCGGGGCGGTCGGCGGACGCTACAAGTAACGCCCGTAACAGTGGGTTCGTCGCGTTGGCGCCGATCGCTCGAAGATCGCGCGCAATCAGGGCTAATCGATGAGCAACTCTTGGAGCAGCGAAGCTCGTCCCATGAGCGCGCTGCATCGGCGGAGTCAGAGCGTTGCTCGCCATCAGAATATCAGTAGCTAAGTTCGACGAAACCGCGCCTGACTGAGGGTCCCTGACCAAATTCCCGCCACGTTCTATGACATCAGGTTTAATGGAGTCGCCGAAGCCGGGACCCGATCGCGTAAAAGGGGACGGCTGCGATTCTAGCGCTATCGGCAGCATCGGTGCCACGGCAATAGTTGCGGTATGTGCAACAGAACCAACTGTTATAGCCAATGCGGCTTGGCCGGGATCATGCAGCTTTGCGAGCGGACGAATAAGGTACTCTGGATAGTCTGCCTCGCCTAAAAGATCGGCGATATCTGTTGGCGATATATTTCCGGTAATTGTGACGAAAACAACGTCGTGAAGTCTTGAGAGCTGATCGATTGTTCTGGCAACCCACGCACTTCTCGCAATCGTTCGACGTGTGGCCTCACCCCAGACGTGGCCAATTATCTGGAAGGCCAGGACAAACACTTTGATTCCTAGCGGCGCGTAATGCTCTACGATCTCGCGAAGCACGTTCGATAGAAGTCGCGCCTCGGCTGTGCGATTCGCTATAGCGTCGGCAGTGAGTCGGACGTCGAACTGTCCGCTGTCATCGGCAATCCTCGCACTGACGATTCGCGCTTCGGCACGATTCATTCCCCCGCGCGCAGTCTCGAGCTGGTAGTACGCGGCCAATGATGCGACTCCTGAAGCCATGCCCAGCGCCATCTTCCGTCGGCGAAAAACCCGTGATGAAAGAACGGGAAATATCCCTTCTCAAAACCGGCTCAATGAACGGATTACCGGCAGCGACACCAGTGTCGATAACGCAGATAGTTTTCGGCTATCGCCAGGGGGGTCAACCAACGTGATGTCGGCGATGTTGAAGTTATTGAACACCTCTGAAAACGTTTCAAAACGGGGCCGCTCATCGAAAAACGTAATTTTGCGCCACCATGCGGGCGACTCTACGAATTCGCGGAACTTCGCTCCGGTGCTCCACAAGACCGCGCGCGCTCCGCGTCCTTGAATGTCATGTTCAAAAACAGAACCATGAACTCCTCGGCCTAAACTCTCATGGATTCCCATGATCCACTGCTCAACTTCACTTCGTGCCCGAACGGCCATTTTGGCGAAGCTTGCAACTTCGCAGCTCATAAACCAAAAAATTCTCACTGATTAGACGCTGATAATTTGCAAGCAGAGCCTGAGAGAGCCGTTCGCGTGGATCGGCTAGCGACACTTTTTCGACTGCTGTCGCCAGATCACTGCCAGGGGGGCGTGAAATTTCCTCGCCTTCCGCAAATTTCAGAATGCGCTGCTCAAGTTTCTCCAGTTTCGTCGGATCGCGTGGGACGATAAGGCTCTCTTTATCGCTGGGAGGAGACAAAAATGTGAAGCCGAGTGCCCGCAAGGTCTTCTTTAGTAAGGCGACGATTAGCCTCTACCTTTAGGACGATGTTTCGCACCGTCTCCGGAGGCAGCGCCCGTACCGCGTCGTCAATTTCGCGGAAATCTTGTTGTCGCCTCGCTGCAATTGCACGTCGTTCCTCGGGTCTCATCGGTGGCGGGACCTCAAAGCCGCGCCGCTCGCGTCGGCGCGCTTTAACGTCCGGAGGTTGAAGCGCCAGAGGGGGAAGGCGGGATTCATCTACGTCGATGTGATCCGCCAACCGCCGCCTTCATCTTGTCACGCCATCGTTTCACTTCGGCAAGAATGTCGCCACTTCTGACCTCGCGATTACCTAAGAGCACCTTAACTTTTGCAATCTGGTTAACCGCTCGTTCGATGTCCGCAAACGAAGCAGTCGCAGTTTGACGCGCGACAGTTCGAAGACTCCCAATGATTCTTAATCCGCTGCTGAGCTGTCGAAGGTGTGCGAACCGCTCCGCTTCTGACGGTAACGGAAACGCAATTACGTCGTCAAAGCGACGCCAAATTGCCGAGTCAAAGAGATGAGAATGGTTGCTTGCCAAAATAATTAGACTGCGCTTAGGGGCGAAATAATCCAAGCCTTGCAATAATGCATTCACCACTCGCCTAAGTTCGCCGACATCGTTTGCATCGTCCCGCGCCTTAGCGATGGCATCGGCCTCGTCGATCAACAAAACCATCGGTGTCTCGTTTGCGATTGTCAGAACTCGCTGAAGATTCGAGCCCGTTTCGCCGACGAAACTAGTAATCAAAGCTCCTAGTCGGACAATTCCGAGGGGAATCGACAGATTGGACGCAATCCAGGCAGCGGCAGCTGTTTTCCCGCAGCCCGGAGGACCCCAAAAAAGAAAGCGCGCATTAGGGCGCAAATGGTGTTCCCACAACCTAGAAGCTGACCTGTATTCGATGAGGATTTCATCGAGAGACCGTTGGGTTTCTTGCCGAAAAAACAGCTCTATTTTCGGCGGCTCATTATAGAATGTAATGAGCCCTTGTGATTGTTTCGAAAGAACAATTAGGTTCGAAGGAATCGGGTGTTCAGTGATTGGCATCTGCATCGACTTCAACGCTTCACGTAGGTATCGAGCTTCGGCGGGGCGATTTTCCACAGCAAGCTCTTGGATGATCGCCTCCGCGGTCCTAAGAAAATCTGGCTCATTCTGGGCGGTGTGAAAGGCAATCAACCGTCGCACGTTCTCGACTATTTGCGAGGTGCGCATCCAAATATGCGTAAGCCACGCATGCGTGAATCACAAGATCACAAATGAAAAACACAAGCAAAACAGCCGAGCCTTTCGACTCGGCTGTTCGTTAATTGTTGTTTCGGTTGTCGATTAATAATCCATGCCGCCCATTCCGCCCGGAGGCATTGGCGGAGTTTTTTCCTTTTCAGGAATCTCCGTGACCAATGCTTCGGTGGTGAGCAACAGGCCCGCGATCGAGGCGGCGTTTTGCAACGCGCTTCGTGTGACCTTGGTTGGATCGACAATGCCGGCCTTCACCAGATCGACATATTCGCCTTTGGCGACGTCGTAACCTTCGTTGCCTTTGCGCTTCTTCACTTCCTCGACAATGAGCGCGCCTTCCGCGCCGGCATTGTTGGCCAACTGACGCATCGGCTCTTCGATCGCGCGACGCACAATCTGGACGCCGACTTTCTCATCGGCATCGAGGCCGCGCATGCCCTCAAGCGCTTTCTGGGCCCGGATGAATGCGACACCGCCGCCTGCGACGATGCCTTCCTCGACCGCCGCACGCGTGGCGTGCAACGCGTCTTCGACGCGCGCCTTCTTCTCTTTCATCTCGGTCTCGGTCGCTGCGCCGACATTAATGACGGCAACACCGCCCGCGAGTTTCGCCAGACGCTCCTGGAGTTTCTCGCGATCGTAATCGCTGGTCGTCTCTTCAATCTGACGACGGATCTGAGCGACCCGGCCCTGGATATCGGAGTTCTTGCCGCCGCCTTCGACGATGGTGGTGTTTTCCTTGTCGATGGTCACGCGCTTGGCCTTGCCCAAGTCTTCGAGCTTGATGTTCTCGAGTTTGATCCCGAGGTCTTCGCTGATCATTTTGCCGCCGGTCAATACCGCGATGTCTTCGAGCATCGCCTTGCGACGATCGCCGAAGCCCGGCGCCTTAACCGCGCAGACTTGCAACGTCCCGCGCAGTTTGTTCACGACCAAAGTCGCGAGCGCTTCGCCTTCCACGTCTTCCGCGATGATGAGCAACGGCCGTCCGGCCTTCGCCACTTTCTCGAGTAACGGGAGCATGTCCTTCAGGCTCGAGATTTTCTTCTCGTAAATGAGGATGTAAGGATTTTCGAGAGCGGCTTCCATCTCCTCCGCGTTGGTCACGAAGTAGGGCGACAGATAACCTTTGTCGAACTGCATGCCCTCGACCACTTCCAGCGTGGTCTCGATCGATTTCGCTTCCTCGACCGTGATCGTGCCGTCTTTGCCGACCTTGTCCATGGCGTCGGCGATGATCTCGCCGATCGTCTTGTCCCAGTTGGCCGAAACGGTCGCGACCTGCGCGATCTCGGTGCGATCGCTTACTTTCTTGGAGATTTTCTTCAGCTCCTCGGTGATTGCCTCGACGGCTTTCATGATGCCGCGTTGCAACGACGTCGGATTTGCGCCGGCGGTCACATTGCGGAGACCTTCGCGGTAAATTGATTCCGCGAGAACGGTTGCCGTCGTCGTGCCGTCGCCCGCCACGTCCGAAGTCTTGGAAGCGACTTCGCGAACGAGCTGTGCGCCCATATTTTCATACGGATCTTCGAGCTCGATCTCTTTCGCGACCGTGACACCGTCCTTGGTGATCGTCGGGCTGCCGAATTTCTTGTCGAGAATCACGTTGCGACCGCTCGGTCCGAGCGTGGCCTTGACGGCCTTCGCCAGTTTCTCGACCCCGCGCAGCAAAGTGTGCCGCGCATTTTCATCGAATTGTAATTGTTTAGCTGCCATAATTTTTAGCTGATAGTTGAGAGTTGATTGTTGATAGACCGATTATCCGATGATGCCGAGGATGTCGTCCTCGCGCATGATCAGATAATTCTCGCTGTCGATTTTGATTTCGGTGCCACCGTATTTGCTGATCAGCACCCGATCGCCCTTCTTCACCGTGAAGTCGATTCTCTTGCCGTTCTCATCGATTTTCCCGGTGCCAAGAGCGACGACTTTCCCCTCTTGCGGTTTTTCCTTGGCGGTATCGGGGATAATGATCCCGCCTTTCTTGACTTCCTGCTCTTCGAGCGGTTGCACCAGCACCCGATCTCCGAGCGGTCTTACGTTAACGTTTGCCATAAGTTAGATACTCCTTTGGTTTGTGGTTGAGCCGGCGACTGTCGATCTTGCGGCCATCGCCGACAAATTGTTTTTGGGAATTCCCGTGCCGCACACTCGCGACTACTGGCACTCTTTAGCAATGGCCGTTCCAATATGGGCTAACCAATGCAATCCTCAATGTTGCAATAAGTTACGCAACTCCTGAGAATTCGCAAATTGTTACGACCTGTCACACCGGCACTGAAAATCTCAACCTAAACCGGGACAACGCGACACGAACCCAAACACATTAGTCCGCTCACCGGTTTTCCGGAGCCTTTGCGCTGATCGTCTCCAGCCAGTGAGCGAGAAAGAACTTCTTTTCCCTTGGGAGAAAATGTTCCGATCTGCCGAGAATTGGTCGGAGGGCGGTCATCATTTGCAGGCAAACAACGACAAAAATGAAACTCCAAAGTCTTAGGTGAGCTCGGGCCGAGCTGCCTAAAAGGCAGCTCATTGCTTGAAGCAATCGCAAGCCAAACAGAATCCCGATCGCCCAGAGCCCGATATGCAATCCACCCATGAACGCGACGGAATCCGTCGATTGAGAAAAAATCCAAGCCACTGGCCCGAACCCGATCAAAAGCAGTGCGCCGAGGCCGAGGGAGGCAACGAATACGCCGGTCACGGTTCGTAGCCGGGCATCGATGCCGCTGAGACAGGTGAAAATGTACAGGCTCGGCAAACAAATCAGGCTCGACAATACCGTTCCAATCACAATCTTTGCCGGCGCGATCCATATCTGGGCTCCGCCGGAAAAGCTGCCGACAACAAGGCCGTAGGCTGCCATGCCAAGCAGCACGAACAGAAAGAGCCACATGGGCAACGCTGCTCGCCAGTTGTTTTGGAGTTGGTAAATGATCCGTCCCGGATATTTCAGCAATGCCTCGATTACCAGCGCGGGTGATGTTCCTTCTGGCATCGGCTCGAACAGGAAACGTCCGGGAATTTTTGGTGGTTGCGGTGTTTGGTTTTGATCAGTTGATGTATTCATTGGTTGTTGGGTTCAGAAAAGGAGATGACGAGACGCGCGCCAGACTGCTTCGTAGAAATTTCCACGTAACGGATCGCCGCGGAGAAATTGCACCGCCAGGCCAGGCGAACCGATGAATGGACGGAGGTTCCATGCTATCTGAGCGCCGAGGAAGAGATTGCCTGCGAGCCAGCCAAACAGAACTGCGCGCGCGATCGCATCGTTACCGCTCATTTTTCGCAACAATCCGAGCAGCCGCCGATTGGCAATGATGCCGGCCAGCGCAATCGCAAAAACATGTGTGAGCAACATGACGCTGTGGCCGAGAATCGCGTTTTTCGATTCCAGCGGCGGCGCGTTAAGCCAAACGAAGAGCGTAATCGGTGCGAAACCTCCGAGGATTGTTGCGGCAATCGCAAAACTCATCAGGATCGCAAGCGCCGTTTGTTTGAATGAGAATCCTGAGCCGAGTATCTGCGCGAGCATCCCGTTGATCGCGCCATTGCCGAGACAGGTAAGAAAAATGACCAGCGGAAATTTTATCGCGGTATAAAACGATTGCAGCGGCGCGCGCCACAGTCCAAGCGTAGCGCCGTAAAGACCGGCGCCGATCAAGATGATCAGACAATATCGCGCGAGCGATTGAAAACTGGCTCGCGACACCGATACGGCGATGTCGTCGGCGTTGCCCTGCAAAAGGAGTTTTAACTGGGAGATCATTCCCGATCCCTCGCGATTTCTTCCAGCCGCCTGAACACAGCCTCGACCGTTTCGCGCATGGTCGAGGTTCCGGCAGTTAGGCCAACGATGTCGACCTGGTCGAACCATTCGGGTTGCAGTTCGTCCGCTCGCTCGATGTGAAACGCGCGTCTGCCCGCGGCGCGAGAGGTCGAGACCAGTTGCCGCGTGTTATTGCTCTCGCGTCCGCCGACGACCACGATCGCGTCCGCGACATCGATCAACTTCCGCAGCGCCGATTGTCGATCTTTCGTCGGTTTGCAGACGGTATCGATAAAGCGCACTTCGCTTCGCGGATGCAGCCGTTGAATCTCCGCCACCAACGAATGCACCTGATCGATCGGCTGCGTCGTCTGTGAAATGACACCGTAACGATCCCGCTCCGGCAATTTTCGGATGTCGCTACTAAGATCGACAATGACTGTCTCGGCAAAATCCTCGGTCAGACCGCGGACTTCGACGTGGCCGGGTTTGCCAATGACCACTGGGAAATAACCGGCGGCAACGAGCCGTTTCAGTTGCTCATGCGCATGCCGGACGAGCGGGCAGGTTCCATCGACCAGATCGAATCCATTCGCGCGCCAGATCGCCCGTTTTTCGTCCGACGCGCCGTGCGCGGTGATCATGACCCGTTGCGAGGCCTGTCGCGCCGTAGCCTGGCGGAGGTGGATCGATCCTGATTGATCGAGCGAGCCTTCGGCCACGCCACGTGCCCGGAGTCGTTCGCGCACGATTGGATTGTGGACGAGTTCGCCCAGAATGGTGAGCGGCCCTTCGTGGGCGAGCTGTTCTGCCTGGGCGATGGCGTCGCGCACACCAAAACACATCCCGAAATGTTCCGCCGTGATGATTTTCATAACCGATTCAAGCTTTGTGTCACAAAGTAATTGGCCAAATTTTTTATTTCTTTCCCGCTTTCACTATCTGCTCCAGCACGTGCAAATAATCTTTGAACGCCGCCCGCCCCTTGTCCGTAAGCGCGTACGTTGTCTGCGGCCGGTCCCTCACCTCCTTGGTCGAGGCGACCAATCCCAGCCGATGCAAGGTTCGCAAATGCGTAATCAAATTCCCGTCGCTCATCCCGAGTTCCTCCTTCAGGTCCTGAAACTTCCAGCCTACCCGGGTGGCTAATAACGTCATGATCGCCAACCGCCCTTTTTCGTGAATGGCTTTGTCGAGCTTGTCGAAGTCCAGCATTGTTCATTCCGAGAGTTGGTTCAGCCTCAAGCCGCGCGCGCTTTCGCGGCCAGGTGAATGCGGCGTAAATGAGGTGATACAGACCGAAGGTGGTTCCCATTGCCGCCAGCGGTATATCGAGTGGAAAATCCTCAATCAGATTGTTTAGCGCCGGTATCGCCACACCAGACAAAAGAAAGGCCCAGCCGAGCAGGGCAAGCGAGCGCGGCGCGAATAACGCGGTCGAGAGGAGCGCCAGCCCATACGAGACGATCCAGACAACGACGAGTTCGAGATCGGCTCCGCCAAGATAACCGGTCCCGAAAAACCAGGCTGTGAATGCCGCCGGAATCAGCAGGCACGGCGCGATTCCGCGCAGCGCCAGTTTCATCCCGGACGAAACGAAAGGCCGATTTGTTCTGCGTGCCTCGCGCCAGATAAAAAAAGTGTTGGCCGCCAGCGCGACCGACCAGGACGGCGATCCAAATTTCTGCGAATTGCCGTCCGCGAATAGCGCGATGGAAAAAGAGAGAGACTTCGTTGTTCCAATAGATGGCCACGGCTGCCACAATCGACAATAGGCCGGCCACGAGAGCGGTCGGCGCAGAAATGGCACGGTAAACCGTGGCTCGCTCCATCAGGGAACGAATGACGCGCAAATCTTCCTCGGCTTTGGCGCGTGGATCCATGTGGCATTAACTTTGTAGCACAAAGTAATCCGGATGCAAACCTTTCTTTGCGAAACTTCGAACTAACGCCGGTAGCGGCGGTCCGTATGGCGACGGTCACAGACCGCCGCTCCAAACGATAATACGGCGCCTGGAAAGCCGCCGCTCCTTGCCCTTGGTCAAAATGGTGCCGGGGCGTTCACCAGAAAAAGCACAATCATCACCAGCGCAATCCCCAGTTTCCCGAGCATCCCGGCGAAGTTCCCCAGCAAGCTGCCCCAGCCCGCCCGGCCGGCATCGACCAATTGTTTGCCTGCGATGAACTCACCGGCAATCGCACCAATCACTGGGCCAACAAACAATCCGATGAATCCGAAGAAAATTCCGACAAGCGCGCCGATTATCGCGCCGAACATACCCCACTTCGTGGCGCCAAAATATTTGGCGCCGAAATAACCACTCAAGAAATCGAGCGCATACGTGGCCAGTGTGAGAAACGCCAGAATCGCGATCGTTCGCCAGCCCACACTTTTTTCCGGCCCGAGCATGAGCCGATGAATAATGGCCGCGGCGAGAATAATGGTTGTGCCCGGCAAAAGCGGCACCACCGCGCCAATTAGGCCAACGGCGAACAGCACAATCGTGATCAGCCACCAGAGGAGTTCCATTGGGAAGGGTTGAAGCGTTGAAGCGGAATCGCAGATCAACCGCGAGCGATTTGTCCCGCTTCAACGCCTTAACGCTTAAACGCTTCAACGATCCCTTTGACCCGTCCAGTGCCATTCCTATACTGAAATCTAGAAATCAAACTCAACCCGGAGGATTCAGACCATGCCAGTTTCAGTTGGAACCAAAGCGCCAGAATTTAGTCTTCCCACCAAAACCGCCGACGGCCCGAAGCAGATCAAGTTGAGCGATAATTTCGGCAGGAAAAACACGCTCCTCCTCTTTTTCCCGATGGCCTTCACCGGCGTTTGCACGACCGAAATGTGCGACATCAGCCAGGGGCTGAACGCCTACACCGATCTGAACGCAGCCGTGTACGGCATCAGTGGCGATAATCCGTTTGCGCAGGAAGCTTGGGCGAAAAAGGAGAATATCAGTGTGCCGTTACTGAGCGATTACGAACACAAGGTCGCCCGCGAGTATGGCGTCGCCTACGACGCGTTTCTGCCGCAATTGAATCTCGGCATGGCTGGCGTAGCCAAGCGCTCCGCCTTCATCATCGACAAGAACGGCGTGATCCAATACGCGGAGAGCAGCGACGACGCGAAACAACTTCCGAATTTCGACAAGATCAAAGCCAAACTGACGGAACTGAAGTGAACGACGAATTTAAGACGCTCAAGAAATTCGACGCGGGCAATGGCCGGGAAGGATGGCTCCATTCATTGCCGGCGCTGGAGGAACAGGGCGTTGGCAAAATCTCGAGACTGCCGGTCAGCATTCGGATCGTGCTCGAATCGGTGTTGCGCAACTGCGATGGTAAAAAGGTCCGGCGCGAGGATATCGAGACGCTGGCGAATTGGAGCGCGAAAAAACCGGCTAACGAAGAGATCCCGTTCGTTGTTGCGCGGATCGTTTTGCAGGATTTCACCGGTGTGCCACTGGTTGTCGATCTGGCGGCGATGCGCAGCGCAGTGAAACGGCTCGGCGGCGATCCAAAAATCATCGAGCCGCTCGTGCCGGTTGATCTGGTGGTCGATCATTCCGTGCAGGTCGATTTCTTCGGGTCGGCTCAAGCGTTGCAATTGAATCTGGAGATGGAATTCAAACGCAACCGCGAGCGCTATCAGTTTTTGAAATGGGGCCAGCAGGCGTTCAAGACATTCCAGCTCATCCCGCCCGGCATCGGCATTGTCCACCAGGTGAACTTGGAATACCTGGCCAAAGGCGTTTTGTCCGCGCAATCAACTATCAACAATCAACTATCAACTATCTTCTTCCCCGACACATTGGTTGGAACCGATTCGCACACCACGATGATCAACGGACTTGGCGTGGTCGGTTGGGGCGTGGGCGGAATCGAAGCGGAAGCGGGAATGCTCGGACAACCGGTTTATTTTTTGACGCCGGAAGTTGTGGGCGTGCACATGACCGGCAGATTGCGCGAAGGCGTTACCGCAACCGATTTGGTGTTGCACGTCACGCAAATGCTGCGCGCGCAAAAAGTAGTCGGTAAGTTTGTCGAGTTTTACGGGGACGGCGCGGCATCGCTGCCAGTTCCCGATCGCGCGACGATTGGCAACATGTCCCCCGAATACGGCGCGACGATGGGCTTTTTCCCAATCGATTCTGAATCGGTTGCGTATTTGCGCGCGACCGGGCGATCCGACGATCAATGCGCTGCGTTTGAGAACTATTTTCGCGCGCAAAAGATGTTCGGCATGCCGCGTAAAGGCGAGATCGATTATAGCGTCGATCTGGAATTGAATCTCGGTGACGTGCAACCGGGCGTGGCCGGGCCGAAACGGCCGCAGGACCGGATCAATCTGCCCGAGCTCGGAACAAGGTTTCGGGAATTACTCGAGAAGCCAGTCAAGGATGGCGGGTATGGGAAAACAAACGGCCAGCTTGGGGAAAAGCATCTGGTCGATCTTAATGGCTCGCCCCCGCGCGATGGCGATATGCCGTCCACCGACCGGCTGAACCAAAACATTCAGCCTGGAGAAGAGCGGAACAAACTCGAAATGATTTCAAACCGGCCAACCCCGGATTCCGCAAGTGAAATCGAGACGGCGGCCGCCGATCCCTTTCGCCACGGCCAAAGCCGGATTGGTCACGGCAGCGTATTGATCGCGGCGATCACGAGTTGCACGAATACGAGCAATCCGAGCGTAATGCTCGCGGCCGGGTTGCTCGCGAAGAAAGCGGTCGAGCGCGGGCTGCGGGTCGATCCTGCCGTGAAAACTTCGCTCGCGCCAGGGTCGCGCGTCGTCTCCGATTATCTGGGCCAGACCGGACTGCAACCATATCTTGATAAACTTGGATTCAATCTGGTCGGGTACGGTTGCACAACTTGCATCGGCAATTCCGGGCCGCTCCATCCCAAGATCGAAAAAGCGATTAACGATTTCGATCTCATCGCGGCCTCGGTGCTTTCGGGGAATCGCAATTTCGAAGCGCGGGTGCATCAGAACATCAAAGCGAACTTTCTCATGTCGCCGCCGCTGGTGGTGGCATTCGCGCTTGCTGGACGAATCGACGTCAATCTGAGCAAAGATCCGATTGGGAAAGACAAGGACGGAAAGGAAACTTTTCTGCGTGATCTCTGGCCAAGCTTGAAGGAAGTCCGCGACGCCATGCAATCGGCACTGAAGCCGGAGATTTTCCGAAAACTGTATCGCGATTTTGCCGAGCAGAATCCGAAGTGGAACGAGATTCCGTCGAGCACGGGCGAAGTTTATCAGTGGGACGAGAAGAGCAATTACATTCACGAGCCGCCGTTCTTCAAAGATTTCTCGATGGATGTTGGCCACATCGAGGAAATTCACGGCGCCCGGGCACTGGGAATCTTTGGCGATTCGGTCACGACCGATCACATCTCGCCGGCGGGGGCGATTAAAGCAACGTCGCCGGCCGGTCAGTATTTAATTTCGCGCGGAATCAGGCCCGAAGATTTCAACAGTTATGGCTCGCGGCGTGGGAACGATCTGGTCATGACTCGCGGCACATTCGCCAATGTGCGGATCAAAAATCTGATGGTCCCAGGAACCGAAGGGGGCGTGACGAAGTATTTTTCGAATGGCGAGGGCGAACAGATGTCGATCTTCGACGCGGCAATGAAATACGCGGAAAAGAAAACACCGCTGGTGATTTTGGCCGGACACGAATACGGAACCGGTTCCTCGCGCGACTGGGCGGCCAAGGGAACGCGCTTGTTAGGGGTAAGAGCGGTCGTGGCGGCAAGCTTCGAGCGGATCCATCGCTCGAACCTCCTCGGTATGGGCGTATTGCCATTGCAATTTGGCGAGGGCACAACGCCCGAATCGCTCGGTCTCGATGGCTCGGAAATCTTTTCCATAGCCGGCCTGTCGGACTCGATTCAACCTGGCCAGGAAGTGAAACTTGAGATCGAAGACAAAGATCGAAAAAAGAAATCCGTCCCGGTCAAGTTGCGCATCGATACGCCAATCGAGATCGATTACTACAAGCATGGCGGGATTTTGCCATTTGTCTTAAGACAATTGCTGGCGCGCAAGTAATCACGCGAAAGGCGGACGCTAATGAACAAGCTTCGTGTGGCGGTCCTGTACGGCGGTCGATCAGGTGAACATGAAGTTTCACTTCAGTCTGCTGCTTCCGTGATCAATCATCTGGACCGCGACCGCTTTGAAATCGTGCCAGTTGCGATCGACAAACAGGGTCGCTGGCATCTCAACGACATTTCTCTCCTGGAAGGAAGAAAATCTCTACCCGTCTTCAAAGACTCGCCCAGCGTTGTCCTGCCGCCAAATCCCGCCGATTCGAGCAGCGGTAGTGCGTTGATCCGCTTGGGTGAAGGCGGCGAGCCACGCGGCATCGACGTCGTCTTTCCCGTCATGCATGGGCCTCTTTGTGAAGATGGAACGATTCAAGGATTGCTCGAGCTCGCCGATCTTCCCTACGTCGGGTGCGGAGTGCTCGCATCGGCTGTCGCGATGGATAAGGAGATGGCAAAACGCGTGGCTCGCGATGCCGGACTGCCGATCGTTCCCTACGTCTCCTTGAAGCATGAACTTTGGAAAAAAGAAAGGCAGCAGTCAGCGCAGAGGATTGAAAAAGAGCTTGGCTATCCTGTCTTCGTCAAGCCGGCCAACCTGGGCTCAAGCGTTGGCGTGCACAAGGTGAAGGAAGAGGGCAAGCTCAACCTGGCGCTCGAAGATGCATTCAAATACGACACCAAGGTCCTCGTCGAAGCCGCGGTCAACGCGCGCGAGATCGAAGTGTCGATCCTGGAAAATGCGGATCCGGGAGGCGATCCACTCGCGAGCGTTCCGGGTGAGATCACGTCAACACACGAATTCTATTCTTACGAGGCCAAGTATCTGGACGAGAAAGGCGCCGCGCTGATTATCCCGGCAAAGCTCGAGGCCGAGCAAACAAAGCGTGTGCAAGACCTGGGAAGAAGAGCTTTCGCCGCTCTCGAGTGCGAAGGAATGGCTAGAGTCGACATGTTCCTGGAGCGCACGAGCGGAGAAATTTTCTTCAACGAACTGAATACGATTCCGGGTTTCACTTCCATCAGCATGTATCCGAAATTGTGGGAAGCTTCCGGGATTAGCTATCCTGAGCTTCTGTCCAAACTTGTGGAGCTGGCCATCTCGCGGCACGAGAGGAAGAAGGCGCTTATCCGAGAGTTTCATCGCTCGTAAGCGATAGGTGGCTCGGGGAATCGATTACCGCAGGCAGAGCGGGATATTGTAAGTTTACGGCCCCGAATGCTTTCGGGGCCGCTATAGGAGGATGGACCGGTGCGCGATTGTAATGGGCGAGCCGTCTGCGATGAACGCGGAGCGCGGTTGTGCATTTAGCGTTTCGACAAATTGCTCGCCGTAGAGCGTAGTGATGTCGGCGTCGAGGCTGAAGTTGTCGGCCTCCCAAATTTTCCAGCGTGGATGTTCCACGCGGTATTCGTTGCAACCGTTTCGGACGCGGGTGTAGCCCCAGTAATGTTCGGTGATGAACTCGGCGTGCGAGCCGGCGGGGATCGGTTGCGCTTGGCCGACCGCGGTCATCTTGAGCGATTCCCATTTGCGAGCGCTTCGTCGCCAGGAGTATTCGACTCTTAAGTTAGGATCGAGGTGTTCGATGTGGTGCTTCATCGGCACGGCGAAATAGTTTTCGCCGTAACAGGCCCGGGCGATGAGCGCGATTGCGTATCGTGGCACCATCTCGCGAATGAAGACGACCCCGCGCCGCCAGGTGTCGGCTGATTTTTTGCGCACGTAAAAGCGCAGATTCACTTCTTCGAAATCGCGATGGCGCGGGATGGGAAGGCCAAGAAGTCGCGTGTCGCGAAAAAGAAGACCAACGATGCTGACGTATGTGACGCTGCTTTCGAAATCGATCTCGGTGCCGGGCGGGACGAATGGAGCGAGTATGGCAGGATCGACCGTGTAATTGAGCATGGCCAGGTAACGCCAGTTGGCGGTGAGGAAGGGTTGCATCTTCGTTCAAAGCAAACGCTCAACGCTCAACGTTCAACGTCCAATTCGCGCGCCCAGCCAGTCGGCTATGCGATCAGCGCAGTAGTTTTTCGAGCGAGGCGTCGGGCTGCGCGCCGAGGACGGTGGCTTTGGCGTAATGCTGCCGGGCCAGCTCGCGCGAGGGCGGCTGGGCGGTGGCATAAATGACGGCGAGATTAAAATGCGCGTCGGCGTAATCGGGATTGTCGTTCAGCGCCTCGAGCAACTCTTTTTCGGCCGCTTCCTGCCAACCTTTCTGACTGGCGGTGATGCCGAGATAATTGTGCGCCATCGCGCTTTTCGGATTGATCGCAAGCGATTTGGTTAACTCGGTCAGGGCGGCGTCGAACTTGGCCTGGCGGTAATAAACGATTCCGAGCGTGGTATGCGAAAATTCATCCCGGGGCGAGATGGCGACCGCTTTCTTCAGTGTCAGCTCGGCCGCTTTGAATCGCCCGGTGCGAAAATACACGACGCTCAAATTCGACAGCGAATAGAGATTGTTAGGCGATTTGACCAAAATTTCCTGATACTGTTTCTCAGCCGAGTGATACTTGCCGTGCTCGAAATTCTCCTTCGCCGCGCGCGCGATCGGTCGCAGCTTATCCGGCACATCTGGTTTGAATCCGTTATCAGCCACGGAGTTTTCTGATGGAGCATTTTCGTCCGACTCCTCATCGTCGTGGCCCGTCATCTTAACGGACGTCGCGGTCGTTTTCTTGGCAAAAGCGAAGCTCGCCTTGATTGTCGCCGGGTTGTTGTCAGACAGCGCCACTACCGGTTTTCGCAGTAACGCCAGCTCCTCATCGCTCAATTTCGTGACCGGCTGCGCCAGTAAGTCAATCTGTTGATTGAGTGTTTCGGAATTAATCTTCAGTTTCTCAAACTCGGCCATCATCAATTTCTTGGCCTGATCGCGACGGGCTTCCTCCTGTCGCTCACGCAAGACGATGTTGCGCAGCATCTCGTTCTCTTGGCGCAGCCGCGCCGTTTCCTCCGCCGTCGCGCCGATCAGCTTCGCTTTCTCCAATTGCGCGGCCGCCGTGTCGAGCTGCGAACGCAGACCGGCAACCTCCGTTTCGTAATCGTGATTCTGTTTCTGACTGGCGGCGAGTTGCTTTTGGAGATCGTCGATCTGTCGTCGAACTTCGGCCAATTGTTGTTCCTTCTTCGGTTTGTCGTCGCTCAAATCGCGCATCGTTTTTTCCGCGTTAGCCAGCTTTTTCTTAAGATCGACGTTCTCCGCAATCAGGACGTCGACTCGCTGTTGCGCCTCTTTCATCCCTTTGACTTGAGCCAGGGCCGTGTCGCGCTCTTTCGTAATGGCCGCGACCCGGTTGTTTGCCTCAGCCATCTTCGCGTTGACTGCGTCCTTCTCTTTTTGGGCTGCGACGCGGGCCGACTCAGCCGCCGTCAACCCGTCCTTTAACCGGGTGATTTCCGCGCGCAATGCGACCTCCGATTTCGCATTCGGATCGCTGGTCGATTGCACTTTTCTCTAATGTTTCCTGCGCCTTGGCCAATTGATCGCGAACTTGACGCTCCGCGCTCTTTGTTTTCTCCAAGTCGGCCTGAGCCTGTTCCAATTTAGAACTGGTTTCCTTGAGTCGGCCATTCAGCGTTTCCTTCTCCTTTTGGGCGGCGCCGAGCTGATTGCGCGACCTTTCCAGTTCGGTCTGCAATTGGCCCAGTTTAGCATTCAATTGTTCCGTGGCGGCCTTGATCGCAGCATCCGCTGGAGGGGGTTCAACAATTCTTGCCGGGTTTGTCGGTTTCTGCGGAGCCGTCTCTATCATCCGCGCCGGTGTCGCGTTGGTCCGAGTAAGTTCTTCAGCCGTTTCCCGTGTTTCCGGCGAAGGCGCGGTCGCGGCCAAGTCTTTCTCCGTCGCTGCTTTGCCTTGCAGCCGGAGGATGCACTCGCTGATTTTGCGCCCGCGATACTCGACAATCGCCGGCTGCCAATCGGTGTGATGTTTTCGCAGCTCCTCGATTAGGCTTCCGGCGAAACGATATTTCGCCAGCCCGGCATTCAGTTGATTTTCGTGCTCGAGTTTTTCCCCTTGCTGCGCGGCCATGTAGGCCTTGAGAAAAATCTCGCTCGGATCGTCGGCCTGCGCCAGCAGCCGGGGAGATGCCCCGAGCAGAAAGAGACCGGCGATCAAAATCGAGCCGATGCTCTTCATTCGAACACAAGGCGGAATGGTAATCCCACCGCGTTTAGTTGCGATCCAGCCTTCCACGCAAAATCGAAAGAAGCGTGGAGCGTGCCAAAAGGCGAGCCAGATTATTTTGCAAAACCGGATTTGGACTTTAAAATCGGAGGGCCGGTAACGGAGATGGTGGTCGTAGCTCAATGGTAGAGCCCCAGATTGTGGTTCTGGTTGTTGCGGGTTCGAGTCCCGTCGGCCACCCCATTTTTATTTATTTTGATGTAAGAAGCGATTGGTGAGAAGTTTGTGTATTCGAGTTGTCCTTTTCAACTTCTCACTTCTCACCTCTCACTGATTACTTCCCCTTTGTGTCTGTAGCTCAACTGGATAGAGCATCTGACTTCGGATCAGAAGGTTGGGGGTTCGAATCCCTCCAGGCACGCCACCGTCAGCGGGCCGGAGGTCAGATTCGATACTCAACCGCGGCTCATGGTAAACCGGTGCCGAGTCTCGATTTTACGACTCCAACATCGCTTATTGGCGTTTACGTCGGCAAAACTGAGCAGTAAAATCAATCCGACTCGACTGGAGAGCTACATCACTTCCACTCCTTCGCTTGCTGTTCGTTGAGCGTAAAGGTCGCTCAGGCGTTTTGTCATGGGGCCGATCTGACCCCGGCCGATGATGCGATGATCAATCTTAATCACGCCGGCGAGCTCGCCCATCGTGCCGGTGCAAAAAACTTCACCGGCGGCGTAAGCGTCATCGAGGTTCAGATCTCTCTCAGCGCAGGGAATTTTTTCGGCCTGGCAAATTTCAATCACCGTGGCCCGCGTGATTCCTTCGGGACAAGCCACCAGCCGGCTGGTGGCAAGCGCGTTCTGCCTAACAACAAAAATGTGTGTGGCATTCGTTTCCGCAATAAACCCGCGGGTGTCGAGCATGAGCGCGTCATCGGCGTCGGCGTTGTTGGCTTCGATTTTGGCAAGGATCGAGTTCAGCAGGTTTGCATGATGAATGTGCGGGTCGAGAATCTCGGGAGGCGGGCGACGCATCTTGCTCGTGATCAAAGTGAGACCGGTTTTTGCGTAAACGGGCGCTTTATGCTCGGCCAGGATGATTAAAGTCGGCCCGCTTTGGTTCAGTCGCGGATCCATGCCTGAGGTGATCTTTGGTCCCCGAGTTAACGTCAGACGAATATGAACACCGTCGCGCTGGTTATTGGCCGCGAGCGTGCGTCTGATTTCATCGACAATTTTTTCCCGCAAGGGGAATCTCGACAAACGAAAGCGCGCGGGCCGAGCGCTCCAGGCGATCGAGGTGCTCGTGCAATTTGAAGATGCGGCCGTGATAGAGTCGCAAGCCCTCCCAAACGGCGTCGCCACCTTGCACGGCCGAATCGAACGGGCTGATCCCTCCTTGGTCGCGATGGACCAGCCGGCCATTGATATTGACGATCAGGTCGCGATTTCTCTCGTCGAATTTCTGGAGCATCTTGTCTTAATTTGTAGGGTGACGGCCTAGTTGCCAATTAGTGATGGATCAAGCGACAATCATCGTTCTTCTTTTTGCAGTCGTAGCGGCGTCGGTCCTCGCCGCGCGCAAACTGGCGCTGCCGTATCCGGTCATGCTCGTGCTGGTCGGGCTCGGCTTGGGTTTCATCCCGGGTCTCCCGGCAGTAAAACTCGATCCGAACATCGTTTTCTATTTCTTTTTGCCACCGTTGATTTATCCGGCGGCTCTGTTTACTTCGTGGCGCGATTTCCGCGCGAACCTGCGGCCTATTTTGTTGCTCGCGATTGGGTTGGTTCTTTTCACTATCGTGGCCGTCGCTTCGGTAGCGCATTGGCTCATCCCGACCTTGCCATGGGCGGCGGCGTTTGCGCTGGGTGCGATTGTTTCGCCGCCAGATGCAGTAGCCGCGACGAGCGTGGTTCGGCGTCTGCCGGTCCCCAATCGAATCGTCAGCATCCTTGAAGGCGAAAGCCTGGTGAATGACGCGACCGCCCTGGTCGCCCTGCAATTTGCCGTCGCCGCACTAACGACCAGACAATTTTCGATTGGCCACGCGTCGTTGCATTTCATTTGGGCGGCGGCGGGGGGAATCGGTCTTGGTTTGCTCGTTGGCGTTGCGATTCGATGGGTTCATCGACATTTGGACGATCCGCCGGTGCAGATCGTCATTTCGTTGCTCACGCCATTCATTGCCTATCTGCCGGCCGAACGCCTGCACGCCTCCGGGGTGCTCGCGGTCGTCGCTGTCGGAATTTATATGGGATGGTATTCGCCGCTCATTGTCAGCGCGCGCTATCGTCTCCAGGCGTTCGCTTTTTGGGAGATGGTCGTTTTTCTTCTGAACGGCTTCGTCTTCACGACGATCGGTTTGCAGTTGCCAGGGATTCTGCGCTCGCTCAAGAGCGAATCGTTCGGTGCGCCCATTCAAAATGCCCTTCTGGTCAGCGCCGCCGTCGTGCTGGTGCGGATCGCCTGGGTCTTCCTCGGCGCGTATCTGCCGTTCGGGTTGAGCAAGAAACTCCGGAAACGCGAGCCGTTGCCGCCCTGGAAAAATATGGTGATCGTCGCGTGGTCGGGAATGCGCGGTGTGGTTTCCCTCGCGGCTGCGTTCGCATTGCCATTTGTTTTGAACAACGGAAGTCCGTTCCCGCACCGAAATTACATTTTGTTCCTGACCTTTTGTGTGATTCTGACCACGCTCGTTTTTCAAGGCCTGAGTTTGCCGATGGTGATCCGCAAACTTCGCGTCACCGGCGATGGATCGACCGATGAGGAGGAGAGAGTCGCGCGATTGGAAGCGAACAAGGCCGCGCTCGGTCTGCTTGGCCAACTCGCAAGCGCGGCCAAATTTTCCGACGAGGTCGTTGCGCGGTTGCGGGCAGAATACAATGAGCGGGTGGAACAACTGGAACTTTGCGCGGACAATCCCGAAAATTGCCGCGGTGAAATCGCGACCCGGCAATTCCAGCGGCTTCAGAAAAAAGCGCTCAACGTCGAACGTGAAACCATCGTTCGCCTGCGCAACAAGCGCGTAATCAATGACGAAGCCCTACGGCGAATTCAGCGGGACCTGGATCTGGCTGAGGCCCGATTGACAGGTTGATTGGGAATGTACCTCCCCGGCCATGCCTGTGTCAGATACTGTTTTTTAAGGCCCTCTCTCGCTTCAGTAAACGGATCGCATCCCGCAGCTCGGCAGCGCGTTCGTAAAGTTCTTTAGTGATCGCTGCTTCCATCTCGCGCTCCATGATCTCCAGCTTCGAGAGCGGACGCTTGGCCCGGACTTCCTCGATCCATTCGTCCAGGAAGGCGATCTCGGAGCTTTTCGAGACCAGCTCGGGAAAATTCGAGCGCTCATAGAACGAAGCAATCGCACCGCGCCCACGCTGAATTTCGCGAATCGCTTCCGGGAATTTGCCCTGTTGGAGCAGGATCGACGCGCGCGCCCGCGTGTTCATCATCAACACGTAGGGCCGGAATTGTTGCAAATTCCAGACCAGATCGTCGCGGTCCGTGTGATCGGCGACGAAATCGAAAAGGTCGATGTTCCGCTGCGTGTCGCGCACAACGCCGGCGAAATCGTTGATCTGAAACAAACTCAGGTAGCGATGATAATACTGGATCCCTTCCTGTTGCAGCTCCGCGCATTGTTCAATCGTCAGCTCATAATTTTCACCGCGTTGCAGCGAATTCTCCGCTCGTTGCTGATGATATTCCAGGAGCGATTCGGACCCATGCGGCCGGAGGCCATCGGGCCGACCGGTCAATTCCATTTGCAGCACGCCGAGATCGATCCGCAGTTGCAGCTTCTCACGCCCATCCAAACCGAGGATTTTGCGAACTTTGATCTTGCCGTTCTCGTGCGGCCAATCCCTCAATACCGTGTTCAAATCCAAGCTCATCTCGCCTCAAGCATGTGATATTTATGGTTCATTTGTCAATGGGTCTGCGGTTTGGGCCTCGCCACCCCCGGTTTAGGGTTGCTCTGACCGGGAAAACCCGGAATCGTTCAATCGCTTGAGGCCCGACCCGATTGACTCCTTTATCCGCTATCTCGCGGTCGAGCGCGGTCTGTCGGAAAACTATCAACTCTCGACCCAGCGGTCGCTGCTCGAGTTCGCCCAGTGGTGCCGTTCCAGAAGGAAGATCGATAATTTTCGCACTGTCACCCTGCCCTTGGTGGGCGATTATTTGGCCGAACGCAAACGCGCCGGACTTTCCGCTGCTTCGATCAAGTTGATCGTTGTCGCGCTGAAGATTTTTTTCCGGTTTCTGGTCAGCCGAGGAATCGTAACGCGCGATCCAACCGAAGCGCTCGTCTTGCCTCGGATTGAACGTTATCTGCCGGAGACGCTTAATGAATTGCAAGTCGAACAGTTGATCGAGAGCATCGAGACGAAGGCGCCGCTCGGATTGCGCGACCGTGCGATCGTGGAGCTGCTCTACGCCAGCGGACTCCGCATTTCGGAGCTGGCCAATGCGCGATTAGAAAACTTTAACGCTGAGGAACGGATCGTTCGCGTCACCGGTAAAGGCAACAAAATGCGCCTGGTCCCGGTGGGTGGCAAGGCGTGCGAAGCGTTGGCCGCCTATCTCTCGTCGGAGCGCCCGACGCTCGTGAAGCGCCGCAGCGGCAGCGAGATTTTTTTGTCAGCACGAGGCGGCAAACTAACCACTGCCCGCATCTGGCAAATCGTGAAAAAACATGCGCGGCATTCCGGCTTGGAGAAAAATATTTATCCGCATCTTCTGCGACACAGTTTCGCTACCCATCTCCTCGGCAATGGCGCCGATCTGCGCATCATCCAAGAAATGCTCGGTCACGCCGATATTTCCACGACCCAGATCTACACCCATGTCGATCAACAGCGGCTCAAAGCCGTCCATCGCCAGTTCCACCCTCGCGCGTAAAAAACATCAGCCCACCTCCGCTGTGGACGGGGCTCCGCCGCGGCGAGCCGTCGCGGTTTACCACAAGGTAGATCGGTTTCCGTTTGATCGGACATCGCGCATCGAGTATCCAGCATCGGCATGAGACGAGGCTTGTTGTTGGTGGCAATCAGTGCGGTGGCGGCGGTCGCGATTTGGTATGGGTTGAAGCTGGCCAGCTTTTCCACCGCTGGGTCTGTCACAGCACTGTTGCCGCGCGAGACTGTTTTGCTCGTGCACGTGCCGGATTTCAACACGACGCGCGCCCGATGGCACCAATCCGATGTTTACCGACTCTATCGGGAACCGGCAGTGCAGGATTTTTTACACAAACCACTGAGCCGGTTACCCGACAAAAGCACCGCTTCGGAAACGTTAGGCCAAATCGAGCGGGTCGCGCCGAAGGACGCTTTCTTTGCCTTGACGCGCGCTGATCAGAGTAGTTGGACTTTCGTAGCCGGGTTTCAGATTCGCGGAAATCAGCGCGATGCCGAAAACTTGATCGACGATTGGCGGGGGAAACTACGGGGCGGAGCCCGCGCCACGGTCGAGTACCAGCGGCACAAGATCGATAGAACGGCGCTGGAGCCATTCCCGCTTTTCTCGACATACAGCGGGCATTGGTTTTTCGCGGCCAACGATCTCGAGGAATTGAAGGTGTTGCTGGACCGCGCAGATGGGCGCAATCGCGATCGCGAAAATATGCTCCAGGCCAGTGAGACCTACCGAGCTGCGATGGCGCACATGCCGCCAAGTTACGACGCGCTGGTTTATTTCCAGCCGCGGACGTTCTCACAACAACTCCAGCGACTACGCGCCGCGGTGGGATCGACCATCGTACCGGGCGGGCAAACCATCATCGAGCAAATCCGCAGCGTGTGCGGCACGACCCGGTTCGAGAACGGCAAAATCCACGACACGATTTTTGTCGGAATTCCGAAGGTGGAGAGTGTGCCGCCAATTAACCGTTCGTCGCTCTCACTCGGTTCGGGCGAGACATTCCTCTATCTCGCGACGCTACTCAACATCGGCGACAAGCTTGACACATTGAGTCAGGCGCCAGGATTGAGCGATCGACTCCAGAAGTTGTTACAAACATTTCGCGACAACGGCATTAAGGCGAATGATTGGAAAACGGCATTTGGCGCCGAGCTCGGTGTGGTGGCAGATTGGCATCAAAATGCGCGCTGGCCATCGGCCATCCTTTCGTTGCCCGTGCTCGACACCGCTAAGGCGCAACAAATTGTCGAGGTTGCGATGCGCGCAGATGAAGATTCGGCGTGGTCGCGCACAGAGAAAAACGGCGTGCGCTATTTTTCGATGCAATCGCCCGCCACTCTCATTCCCATCGCGCCGGCCATCGCGCTTTCGGACCGAATGCTGATCGCTGGGCTCGATTCCGCTTCAATCGAAGAAGCAGTCAAGCGCAGCCAAAACTCGACTACCGGGCTGGCCAGTTCACAGACGTATAAGTCCGCCGCGCGGGCCGTCCCGCCACCAACCTCCTTCTTCGCCTATATCGACACCGCAATGCTCTATAACCGACTCGATTTGACCCTGCGCCCTATTTTCCTCATGGCGGCCGCGTTCGCGCCGCATGCGAATGACTTTGTCGATCTTGCGAAAATTCCCGACGCGCAAGTGATTACCAAGCACCTGGATCCGATTATCTCATCGCAACGATATGATCGCGATGGATATGTAGCGGAATCAATCGGGCCGGTTACGTTGAACCAGGCGGCAATTGGCCTGGCCGGGCTGGCAATTGCGAGCGCAAATCAGCCAATTGCCAAGAACCTCTTCAGTTTGCCGTTTGTGGCTCCAACCCCAACGCCGAGCGGAACCCCATAAGGATAACGAAGTTTGAATGACGGATGACGAAGCACGAATGATCAAATTGCTCGATGCGCGCATATGGCACATTCCTCGTTCGTTTGTGCCATTCCGACGCGGCTGACCGAAAGCCAGACGATCGAAGAAAAGTGCTGCTAAAAGCCAAAAACGTGTTATCATTTTCGGCCTATGGCTATTCTAAAGAAAAATGCATTTTCCCGCCGTGTTCCCGATCTTGTGACCGAGGAACTGGTTGCTGTGCTTTCTCGACGCGCGTCGTTCGAGTTTAAACAGCTCTTCGACATCGTGCATGAGAACCTGAGGGCACGCAATGCCGCCAGCGGAGGTGAGGAAATGCTGCGCTTGCGCGCTTACGAAAAACTGCAGAACCTGGTCGCCCGTGGCGCGGTCAAGAAGAATGGCAAGAAATACAAGGGTCTTCCTTCGGCATTGCAGGCGGCGATCGCCCCGCAAAACAACGGACACGTCCCGGCTGGTGTAAGATAATCGGAGCGATCAGGCTACGCCGAATCGAAAGTCGAACTGTCGATGCGCGAATATCTGCCGATCCTGTTGCAGATCATCGTGGCAATTGGCTTTGCCGGCTCGGCGCTGGTCGTCAGTGTGATCGTCGGTAAAACGGGCAAACGGACGCGGGCGAAAGATATTGCCTACGAGTGTGGCATGATCCCGCAGAGCGAAGCGCAGCCGCGGTTCAGCGTAAAGTTCTACCTGGTCGCGATGCTCTTCATCCTGTTCGATCTCGAGATCGTGTTCATGTATCCGTGGGCCGTGGTCTATCGCGACGCGATTAAGCATGGCAGCGTAATCTTCTGGAGCATGCTCAGCTTTATCTCGATCCTGATGGTGGGCTACATCTACGCGCTCAAAAAAGGCGCGCTCGATTTCGGGAAATAGGATTCAAGACTCCCATCCCGGCCGTCGCGAACACCCGGGTTGGTCACGCGACCGGCAAGGGCCCGCCGTAGTTTCCAACACCGGCGAGACTCCAAAAGCGCCTTGGCTTTTCGCCGGGTAAACTCGATTCTGAGAAACGATGCGCAAGACCAAGATCATCTGCACGCTCGGGCCGGCGAGCGAGCGCACGGAAATTCTGCGAAAAATGATCGAGGGTGGCGCGGATGTGTTTCGGCTGAACATGAGTCACGCCACCCACGAATGGGTGCGCGAGATCGTGCCGCGCATTCGGACCCTGGGGCGAAAAGCCGGTCGCCCGCTTGCGATCCTGCTCGACACCCAAGGTCCGGCCATTCGGACTGGCGATCTCAAAATAGATTTCCACTTGAAGCCCGGCGACATTCTCGAATTCACCGTGCGCGGCGCGAGGAGCAAGGAGCGGTATTCTGTCGATGTTAATTACGGCGGATTCGCCGCCGACGTTTCGGTCGGCAACACGATCATTGTCGATAACGGGCTGCTCAAACTGCTCGTGCTCGACAAGCGGAAAAACCGGGTGCGCTGCAAGGTCCTGACCCAGGCGGTGCTCGGCTCGCGCCGTCACATCAACTTGCCGGGCGTACGCGTGAATCTGCCGCCGCTGACGAAAAAGGACTTGGCCGATATCGCGCTCGGCGCGGAGCTTGGAGTCGATTTCGTCGCGCTCAGTTTTGTCCGGGAAAAAAGCGATATCGAAGAACTGCGCCGAGTTTTGGCGAAGAAAAAAAGCCGTGCGCAGATTGTGGCCAAGATCGAAGATCAACTGGCCGTTCGCGGGATCGACAAAATGATCGACGCGGCCGACGTGATCATGGTTGCTCGTGGCGATCTCGGCATCGAATGCCCGATGGAAGAATTGCCCATCATCCAGCGGCGGATCGTGAAAGGTTGTATTCGCTTCGGCAAACCGGTGGTGATCGCGACGCAGTTGCTTGAATCGATGATTACGAATCCGTCGCCGACCCGGGCCGAGATCACCGATGTGGCCAACGCCGTGTTCGAACAAGCCGATGCGGTTATGCTGAGCGGCGAAACCACGGTTGGGCGGTACCCGGTCGAATGCGTCGAGGTCCTGCATCGCGTCGCGCTTCGGATTGAGCGGAGTGGCGGCGCCGGTTATGCCGCGGATGCGCTGTTGGGAAACGTGCGCCAGAAAACCGTGGGGTCCGCGGTGGTCCTCGCCAATTCGCTGCGCGATTCGAAGCTAATTGTCTTCACCTTGCACGGAACAATGGCGCGATACGTCTCGAACCTGCGTCCGCAGCGCGCGCCCATCTTCGCCTTCACACCCAGCGCCGAAGTCTGCCGCCAATTGTCGATGTTATGGGGAACGCATCCGATCCAGATCGAGTTCGCCGATGACCCGGACAGGACGATCCGATCAGCCGAGAAGTTTCTCCTCCAAAACAAATTGATCGTGCCGGGCAATCACCTGGTCGTGATCAGCGACATGCGTATGGGCCAGGCGCTGATTGATTGTATCCAATTGCGTGTGGTGAAATAGACAGCCAATGCAAGACGATCTGGAGCGCATTCTATTTCACGAAACAGCGATCCTGACCCGGCTCGATCAGCTCGCCGCAGAAATCTCGCAGGAATATCGCGGCCGCGAGCTCACGGTGATTGCCGTGTTGAGCGGGAGTCTCATGTTTATGGCGGATCTGCTGCGACGGATTCCGCTCCCGTTAAGGTTGGATTTTGTGAGCGTGGCCAGTTATTACGGCAAGGCGCAGACCAGCGGCGAAATCGTTTTCAAACAGACTGCGTTACCGGATGTGAAAGATCGACACATTCTGATTCTCGACGACATCCTCGACAGTGGCCACACGCTGGCCGCGATTCGGGAGAAATTGGAAACGGTTGTGCCACGGAGCATTCGCATCTGCGTGTTGCTGAGCAAAAAGAAAAAGCGAGCTCGCCATGTCCATGCCAATTATGTCGGCTTCGAGATCGAGGACGAATTTGTCGTCGGATATGGCCTCGATTTCATGGAACGCTATCGCAATCTTCCGTGCATCGGCGTGTTGCGGAAGGACCTGATCGCGCAAGCAAGCAATCTGTAGCGGCGGTCTATGACCGCCGATATTTGAAAATGAAAATGCGAGTGCAATTTTACGCGCAGCTTCGCGATTTGGCGGGCAAGCATGAAATGGATGTTGATCTTCCGCCAGGATCGACCGTGCGCGATTTGCTCGAAAAAATTTACTCGCTAAAACCTCCGCTCCGCCGGCACGACAAAACAATCTTGGTGGGCGCCGGCGTGGAGTTTGTCGATCGCGATTACGAGCTGAAAGCCGGCGAAGAGATCGCCGATCATGCCGCCAGTGCAAGGAGGATAAGCAGACGGCGGAGGTCAGCGGTTAGTCCCGGAAATTCTTGAAATTTGTCGCCACGCCGAAATCGCGACTCTTCACAAACTGGATCACCGCCTGTAAATCGTCCTTTTTTTTTCCGCTCACGCGGATTTGTCGATCTTGCATTTGGCTCTGCACTTTGAATCCCTGCGATTTGATTGCCTGAACGATTTCCTTGGCCTTGTTGCCTTCCAGGCCCTGCTGAATTTTCAATTCCTGCCGGGCGTGACCCATCGAGGAAATGGCCGGCTCGGTTTGATCGATGTTGCGAAGATCGACCCCGCGCTTCGACAATTTCCCGATCACGATCTCGCGCAGCCCTTTCAAGTGCGTCGCGTCGTCGGCAGTTAGAACGATCTTGTCTTTCTCCTGGATGATCTCCGTCTGCGCCCCCTTGAAATCGAAACGCGTCGCGAGTTCTTTGCGCGCCTGGTTCAGCGCATTGTCCACTTCCTGACTGTCCACTTCCGAAACAATGTCGAACGAAGGCATGATAGATTTCCGATTTCGATTTTCGATTGTGGCTACGGATATGCCTTGAAGATTCTGATGTTTCCGTCTCCGACGTCAATGGCGAAGCTCGCGGCGGGATTCGAGCCGATCATATGGTCAATCCTGCGAACGTCTTGACCGCTGCGTTCTTCTGGTGTCGCAAAATCGCTCACGATCTTTCCGGTATTCGTCCGACCCGTCAGGCGAAAAGATGCGTCGCCTGGGATCGCTGCCCACGCGCCTCCGCTAACGACCGTCGCTTCCACGGAAAACTTCGCCGGTTCCCACCAATCGTAAATCAGCGCCAGCGGTCCGGTTTGAATGCGGGCGCGCACGTTGCCAAAACAGTTGCGCAGAAACATGCGGCCAGTCCCGAGTTTGATCTGCGCTTGTTCACTGCGCATTCCTTCAATCAACATCTCGCCGGTCGCGAGCTCGACTTGCTCCAGCTTCGCGGTGTGTGGCACAACAATCACGTAATCGACCGTGCCGGACCGATCACTCAATGCCCATTTCGGTTTCGGCGGGAAATCGGTGGTGATGAGGACGACTCCGGGTTGAACGGAAACTTTGATGTCAATCTGGTCCAGCCGCTCTTGCACATAGGCGCGCTTGATCGCCTGCACCCGCAGTTTGGTCGAGGCAGCGCCGTAAAGACGAATCGAGCCGTCGCCGTTGACGATGCGAACGCGCGTCGTCGGTTCGACCGAGTAAGTGCGATCAAACGTCTGCTCCAGCGCGCTCTTGGGCAAGCCGCATCCTGAAATAAATAAGCCCGCCAATAGCGAGAGTGTGATGCGCACCACGCCTATTCTTTGTCCGGCCGAGGCGCTTCGTTATGCGCCTTTTCTGGAGGCGCTTGATCCAATCCGCGCCTTTTGAGCAGCGGCTCGATGTAGGGATCGCGCCCGGTGAAATCATGGAAAAATTTCATGACATCATCGCTGCCGCCTCGGGAGAGAAGCATTTGCCGAAACCGGTCGCCGTTCTCCCGCTTTAATCCGCCGTGTTCTTTGATCCATTCCACGCTATCGGCATCGAGCACTTCGCTCCAAATGTAAGAGTAATAACCGGCCGAGTAACCGCCGGCGAACGCATGCGAAAAGTACGTGCTGCGATATCGCGGCGGCACCGCGGGAAAATCGATATTCGCTTTTTTCAGCGCGTCCGCTTCAAATGCGAGGGCATCGGTTGGGATATCGCTGGGCGCGAGCTGATGCCAGGCCTGGTCGAGAATAGTGGCCTCGAGGTACTCGGTGGTCTTGAATCCCTGGTTAAACTTGCGAGCCGAATCGACGACCTTGTCGAGCAACGCCGGCGGCATCGCTTCGCCCGTTTCATAGTGTTTCGCGTAATTTTTTAATACTTCAGGCCAGGTCGCCCACATCTCGTTCACCTGTGACGGATACTCGACAAAATCCCGCGGCACGCTCGTCCCGCTGAAGCGCGGATATTTCACGTGCGAAAACATCCCGTGCAGCGCGTGACCGAACTCGTGAAACATCGTGGTGACTTCGTCGAAGGTGAGCAGGGTCGGTTTGCCCGCTTCTGGTTTCGGGATGTTCAGGTGATTGGCTACCACGGGTTTGAACCCGAGTAACTCGCTTTGCCGCACGTAGGCGTTCATCCACGCACCGCCCCGCTTGGATGGCCGCGCATAATAATCCGCCAGAAAAAGAGCGAGCTGGTTGCCGTCGTTATCGAAAACTTCAAAAACGCGCACATCGGGTTGATAAACCGGCAGATCATGGCGCTCCTTGAAAGTGAGGCCGTAAAGTTTGTTGGCCGCGTAAAAGACGCCATCGAGCAATACGTGATTGATCTCGAAGTACGGTTTGACCTCCGCTTCTTCGAACGCATAGCGTTTTTGCCGGACCTTCTCAGCATAGAACGCCCAATCCCACGACGCCAACTGGAAGCCGCCTTTCTCCTGGTCGATCACATTTTGCATCTCGGCGGCTTCGCGCCTGGCATTGGCCATCGCCGGCGGCGCGACTTGGGCGAGCAGCTTGTTGACCGTGTCGATGTTCTTCGCGGTTTGATCTTCCAATTGATAAGCAGCGTGATTCGGATAACCGAGCAACGCTGCGCGTTCCGCCCGCAGTTTCACCATTCGAAGCACGACCGCGCGATTGTCGAACTCGCCGCCGTGATTGTTCCGCGCGAGCGATGTGTCCATGATCTTTTCGCGCAATTGTCGATTTTGTAAGGACGCCAAAGCCGGCTGGCCGGTCGTGTTCTGTAATGCGATGACGAATTTGCCCTCTTTGTTTTCGGTCTTCGCCGCAGCCGCTGCGGCCGCGATCTCGGATTCGGACAGGCCCTTCAACTGGGCGCGATCGTCCACCACGATGGAGGAGCCGTTTTTCTCTTTCAGCACGTTTTGCGCAAAAGTCGTTTGCAACGCCGCCAATTCCGCGTTCATCGCTTTCAACTTCTCTTTGTCCGAATCGGAAAGCTTCGCACCAGCGCGGACGAAATCTTTGTAGTAACGCTCGACCAGCCAGTTCGATTCAGGATCGAGTCCGAGCTTGTCGCGGTGATCGTAAATAGTCTGTACCCGAGCGAAGAGTTCGCTGTTTAGATGAATCGCGTCTTCGTGCGCCGCCATTTTGGGCGCCATCTCTTTCTCGATCTTTTGCAGTTCGGAATTGGTATTGCACGCGGCCAGATTGGAAAAAATTCGGTCGACGCGGCCGAGCAAAACGCCGGCGCGCTCCATTGCCACGATCGTGTTTTCGAAGGTCGCCTTCTCCGGGTTGGTCGCGATCTTCTGCACTTGCTTCAATTCCTCGGCCATTCCCTTTTCGTAGGCTGGAGCAAAATCCTGGTTCTGGATTTTGTCGAACGGCGGCATGTGAAACGGCAGCGCGCTTTCGGATAGCAATGGGTTCCCTCTCATTGATTTGTTTTTGGTTGGCGACGACTTCTCCGCTGCATTCAGGATCGACATGTGAATCAGGAGCAAAGAGCAGGTCAGAAGGATCAGCCACGTTGTTTTTCTCATCGCGAATACTCCACCGCCCGGAAGGGAACTCAAGCGTGCTCCTTGGCGGGTACATTTAACATGACTAGATCCATAGAGTCCGATCGAAGGTGCGATATTGGATGGCTTCATTACGTGCTCAGGTGCAACGTCGTTCTTGCTATCGAGATCGGCGATGGTGCGGGCGACTTTCAGGATCGGCATGGGCGGGCCATTGCTCACGTCCGGCTGGGCGCGTAAGAACACGTTAGCTAAGGCGGCAGCGCAGTGCCAACGTTCGCCTTAGCGATTGCGACATCAGCGGCGTTGATCGATCCGTTGGCATTGACGTCCGAGCGGAAGTTGGTCCCATCGGCAGCCTGTCCGAGTCGGACCTTGGTTTGCGCAACATCGGCGGCATTTACTACGCGATTGCCGTTGGTGTCACCGATTAGGAAACCAGCGCTCACGGAAGTATCAGGCGCGACCTGGTTGAAAGCATCGGTCACGTTACTCAAAGTAACTGTCGATATTTGAGCATTCGTAACTCCAGTTACGTTTACTATCATATCTCTACCGCTAAAGATAGGACTGCCTGACACAGTTCCGGTTCCTCCTGTCACAGCAGCATTGCCACTTAAGAGGAGATTACTAAATGTGAATACCAGCGTGTAATCCCCGTTAGCTCCCCCAGTGCGACATTCTACACCGGACTGACCGCTGATAGGCATATTGATATCAAAGGTTCCCGAACCACCGTGCATCTTGCGCGAAGCTGCCGCTATCAGTTGCGGAGCCCGGCACTTTCCGGCGCTGCCAGCATTTGCTATAGCCTGAATCTCCGATGCGGAGAGCGCGCGATTAAAGATTTCGACTTCGTCGATGAGTCCAGCCCAATACTGGATTATGCCGGCGCCCACCGACTGCCAAGCTCCGATAGTGACGGGGTTGGTGTTAGGGTCAGGAATGAGGTTAGTCGCGGTGGTGCCGTCTACGACACCGTTTATGTACAGATTCAACGCGCTCCCATCATATGTAAATGCGATGTGATAAAATTGATTGTTCGATAACACGGACGTGGAAACAACCGATGCAAACGCTCCCCCGGCAACAGTAATCCTTCCTTCGAGGTGTCCGCCGGTTAAGACTCGCACGCCGTAGGCGAAGTCGTTACCCTGGTTGCCAAGTGTGCTTTTGATTACGATCGCTCGATCCTGGGTGAAGTTGTCCGTGGAGTTCATCCAAGCATCGATTGTGAAATTAGTTAAATGGAAGTTAGGTGCATCCGGCACGTTCACAAAGCCAGTGGTACCATCGAACGAGAAAGCTTGCCCGACCTCGCCAGTCGTGAATGTTGCACCGTTTTGCAGCGTGCCGTTGTTGTTCCCCACGGCGTCGATGGCGTTTCCTTCAGCGCCCCACCAACTCACCATGTTTGCCGGCGGTGGCGTGCAGACGTTAACCATACCGGTCATGCCGAACGAGCAGTGAGCCGCGCAGAAATAGGAATAGGCGCCAGGTTGAGTAAACAAGTGCTGATACACCGTGCCGGGGCCGGAAAGAGTTCCCGCGCCGCAGTTCGTGTCGTTGGGAGAACAAAACTGGTTGTCGGCAGTGCAGGGATTACCACTGGTAGCGCTATGAAACCCCGTGGCCCAGGTCCAGCGCACCGTGTCGCCCGCAGAGATGTTCACTGTGTTGGGAACAAATTGCAGTGTATTATTTGGTCCTACCGCGACATCAAAGATCTGCCTTGGGGCTGATGGAGTGTTCTCCGGAACTGCACGCCTCCGTTGGTCCAGAATGATTATGGGTGCGGCCGTGCTCTTCTTTTCTAACGCAACGGCTTTCTGTTCGCCTCCAAACTCACATGGTGAAAAGCCTGCCACTGCAACCATGACTACCAGCCCGCAAATTCGCCGCGCTACCGAGTGTGATCCCTTCATATTAATAACCTCCGTTTTGACCGAAGCCTCTCGCGCAGCCGGTGGGAGCAGGCGTAAGGCTGACGTCGCGGCGATTGTCTTAACTTACCGGCCTTGTTGTCAAGACAGAAACCAGCCACGCCGAGAATCGCTTGCTGCGGGCGGAGTTTTGTACGTTCCTTTGCAGACATATGACCGTTGCAGTCGTGTTACTTTTCAAAGGACGGATGAATTGCACCAACGGTGTACCATCCCCATCAACGCGCTGGTTTCATTGCCGCGTTGGGACTAGACCCACAGCGTTCGATCAAACGTGCGGTATTGGATTGCTTCACTGACGTGTTCGGGTGCGACGTCTATCTTGCTATCGAGATCGGCGATGGTGCGGGCGACTTTCAGGATACGATCGTAGGCGCGCGCGCTCAGGTTCAAATCCGTCATGGCCACGCGAATCAGCTCCTGGGAATCGGCGCCGAGTTTGCCATGCTGTTTCAATTGGCGCGTAGCCATGCGGGCATTGCAGGTTACTTTGCCGTCATTCGTGAATCGTTCCTGTTGAACGTTGCGTGCGCGAGTGATGCGTTCACGGATCGCAGCTGACCCTTCTTCGACGCGCTCGCTCGAGACGTCGCGATATTCGACCGCGGGCACCTCGATGTGAAGATCGATCCGGTCGAGCAACGGCCCGGAAATGCGCTGGCGATAACGTTGGACTTGGGTGGGGCCGCAGCGGCATTCGCGTTTCAAATCGCCAAAGTAACCGCACGGACATGGATTCATCGCTGCCACCAGCATGAATTCACATGGAAAGGTGATGCTGCCGGCAGCGCGTGAGATGGTGACCCTGCCATCTTCAATCGGCTGGCGCATGACTTCCAAGGCCGAGCGTTTGAACTCGGGCAGCTCGTCGAGAAACAGAACGCCGTTATGCGCAAGACTGACTTCGCCCGGTGCGGGCGTGGCCGAGCCGCCTAACAAACCGACATCCGAGATGGTGTGGTGCGGCGAACGAAACGGCCGAGTTGCGACAAACGACTGGCCGTCGTGGAGCAGACCCGCGACGCTGTGGATCTTTGTCGTCTCGATCGCTTCCTCGATCGACATCGGCGGAATGATTGTCGGAATCCGTTTCGACAACATCGATTTGCCGGAACCAGGCGGACCGATCATCAGGACGTTGTGACCGCCGGCGACTGCGACCTCGATCGCGCGTTTGACGTGGCCTTGTCCCTTCACGTCGCTAAAATCGACATCGTAGTTTTGATGCGTCGCGAAAAACGCGCTCAGATCGCCGCGCGTCGGCAATAAGGCAATTTCGCCGCGCATAAACCCAAATGTCTGCCGCAGATTCTGCACGCCGTAGATGTCGATGCCATCGACCATCGCCGCTTCGCGCGCATTAGCTTCGGGCACAAACAACGCGCGTTTCCCGCGCCGGCGCGCTTCGATCGCCACAGGCAAAACGCCTTTGACCGGACGGACTGCGCCATCGAGCGCGAGCTCGCCAACAAAAGCGAAATCAGCAAACGGTTTGGTGTCGATCTCTTCGCAAACCGCGATCATGCCTAACGCAATGGGCAGATCAAAACTCGGCCCTTCTTTTTTGATGTCCGCCGGCGCGAGATTTACCGTGGTGCGACCGCGCGGCCAAAAATATCCGCTGTTGGCAACGGCGGTCGTGACGCGATCGCGGCTTTCCTTCACGGCCGTGTCGGGCAAACCGACAACGACAATCGCCGGATCGCCGCCCGCGCCGTTCACCTCGATCTCAACTTGGTAGGCATCGACGCCGTAAACAGCCGCGGAATAAAATTTCGCCAACGTCACGCGCTGGAGCCTGGCAAATTTTTTTGGTTAGGGAAAGGGCAAATCGCGTCCCGCGTAAAAGGGCTTCGCCTTCGCGCGGTGGATTATGTATCAGCGACGTGTCCCGAACGCTTTCGGGGTTTACGTGGCTACCCCGCTTGGATTCGAACCAAGAATAACGCCTCCAAAGGGCGCTGTGTTACCGTTACACCACGGGGTAAGATGATTGCGGATTGTCGATTGCCGAGCGCGGATTTGCAAGCCGCTCCCCCACGCCTAACCGCCATGCAGTTTGGCCAGCTGGCTCCAGAGCTCGCGCTCGGGCTCGGTCAACTTCTTCGGCACTTGAATCTGAACATCCACGTAGAGATCGCCGCGTTTTCCCGACACCCCGGGAAGACCGCGCTCGCGCAAACGAAAGCGCTGTCCACCTTGCGTGCCCGGCGGAATCTTTAAACGCACATTGCCTTCAAGCGTCGGCACCAGCAGCTCTGCCCCGAGAACCGCCTGCCACGGCGCAATTTTTTCTTCGTGAATCAAATCGCTTCCTTCAACGGAGAAGTCCGGATGCCGCGCCAATCGGACCCGCAAAAACAAATCGCCGCTCTTACCGCCGCGCACGCCCGCTTCACCCTGACCGGCCAACCGAATACGCTGCCCTTCATGCACTCCTCGTGGAATTTTGACCTGATAATTCTCGATCTTGTTAGACCCGGCCCGACGGAGTGACACCGGTCGGGTCGATCCATGCAGCGCTTCCTCGAGCGTGACCATAATGTCGGCCTCGACATCGGCGCCGCGTTCCGAAGTCGCTTCGCGTCCGCCGAATCCAGCAAAGGCCGAGCGACCGCGACCACCGCCGAAAAACGCTTCAAAGAAATCGCTGAAGCCTGTGCCGCCGAATTCAAATTCGACGCCGCCATTCTCGCCGCCGCTCCACTGCCATTGCTGAGATCCGCCGCCCGGCGCGCCCGCGCCCCAACCCGGTGGCGGCTGAAAGCCGCCTGGCTGGTTCCAGCCCGCGCCAAGCTCATCGTATTTCTTCCGTTTCTCCGGGTCGCCCAGCACTTCGTAGGCTTCGTTGATCTCCTTAAACTTTTCCTCGGCCGCTTTTTTATCCTTAGCCACGTCGGGATGATATTTGCGCGCCAGTTTGCGAAACGCGGAGCGAATCTCGGCTTCGCTCGCCGTTTTCGAGACACCGAGCGTCTCGTAATAATCTCGGAATTGCACTGCCATCGATCTTCCAACCTTGTGCCTCCGCCTCATCCGCGCAACCTTTCCTCGATGCGCGATCTCGGAAAATTCATCATCATTCTTGGCCTGATTACGACGGTGATCGGTCTCGCGCTCTGGAGCGGGTTCATGCCGAAGTGGCTTGGGCGTTTGCCCGGCGATATCCGGATCGAAGGGAAACACTCCGCTTTCTACTTCCCGATCGTCACCTGCATCATTCTCAGCATTGTCCTGAGCCTGCTGTTTTCCTTATTTCGGAAGTAGCGGCAATAGCTTTGATTTTTCTTATGTTCCGGTTGTTTGCTGGAAAGAATAGGACACGCGGCGTGAGAAATCAGAATCCAACATGGTCGCAGCGATTGCGTGTAGGAACGCGCGGCTGTCGCCGGGATCCCTGATCCGGGCCAACGCGAGATCAACAATGAAGAAATTGAATTTGCTGAGTATTCTCACAATCTTCGCTCTTGGCCTAACCGAGCTCTCGGCATCGCCGATGCAGACGGCAACATTTGGGAGTGGCGAGGCGCAAACGACGCTTATCGAGCTCTTCACGTCTGAAGGATGCAGCAGTTGTCCGCCGGCGGATATCTGGCTCAGCAAATTAAAAGACAATCCCGATCTGTGGAAGCGCATCGTCCCGGTCGCGTTTCACGTCGATTACTGGAACGGCCTGGGATGGCCTGATCGTTTTTCGCGTCCGGAATTTACGGATCGACAACGCCGCTACGCCACAGCCTGGCGGATCGATTCTGTGTATACGCCGAATTTCGTTGTCAATGGCCGGGAATGGAAAGGGTGGTTCAACAGTGGAATGCTTTCGGCGCCTCCGGCCAAAGCCGGCAAATTGCGCGTCACGCTCAGTAACAGCATCGATATCGCCGCCACATTTGAGAGCACACAGGCGGGGCCACTGAAGCTAGAGGTCGCTCTTCTCGGGATGAACCTCGAATCGGACGTAAGACGCGGCGAGAACAGCGGACGCAAGCTGCATCACGATTTTGTTGTCCTTGATTTCATCCAGACCGACATGAGGAAGGAGTCGAGCCATTGGACTGGCTCGATTGCCCTTCCCAAGCAATCCGGGGCTGAGAAACCGAGCGCGCTGGCGGCATGGATCACGGAAAACGCGACGCCAATTCAAGCGACCGGTGGCTGGCTTGTCGGCCGCATCAAGTGAAGATGGGATCGGAGGTCTTTGAAGTGCGGCGACACGCCTCCGCTTTGAATGCGCGAACATGTCCGCGCACTCCAAAACGTCGCAATGCGCGAGGCACCGCCAACAGACCGCGCCATGGTTATCGGCATTTCCGGCATCGAAGGCATTCCGCAGAGTCAAGCGCGCACGGCCCTGATCCCAAAACGACTTGGAAAATGGATGGGGATATGGAATAGCACCGAGCGATGGCGCGCCTTCACGAATATCAGGGTAAAACCATTCTCGCCGCCAACGGATTCAAGATTCCGCGGGGCCGCGCGGCTTTTACTTCCGACGAAGCAGTGGCGGCAGCAAAGGAACTCGGCGGCGAAGTAGCGATCAAGATCCAGGCTTGGACGACCGGGCGCGCTGGAATTGGCGGGGTCGCTTTTGGGAAAAAGGCGGATGAAGTGCGCGCGCAGGCGGAGCGGATGCTGTCGATGAAGGTGGGACAGTTCCCGGTCGAAGCCATTTTGGTGGAGGAGAAGATCGAGATTGATCGCGAGTTCTTTCTCTCGTTCGCGATCGATGATGCGGCCCGCGCGCCGATCATCATTTTCGCTGGGGGCGGGGGCAGCGGGATCGAGGAGCGTGCGGCATCGACGAAACGGATTCCGTGCGACGTGGAGCGCGGTCCACTCAATTCCGCTCTCTCCGAAGCCGTTTCTTCGTGCGGGCTTTCGCCAAAGCAGACTGATGATTTGGCGGAAGCGATCCGCCAATTATTTGCCGCGGCCCGCAGTGTGGAAGCGCGGTCGCTCGAAATCAATCCGCTGGTCCTGACGAAAAAAGGCGAATTCTTCGCGGCCGATTGCCGGATCACGATCGACGATTATGCCGTTGGGCGTCATCCAGATCTCGGCATCGAGATCGCCCGCGAGTTCGATCATCCGCCCACCCCGCTGGAGCGGATCGCGTACGCGGTCGAGCAAAACGATCATCGCGGCACATTTTATTTCGCACAGTTGGCAACATCGGCGGGAAAGGTCTCCAAGGGGTTGGCCGGATTTCACGGCGCGGGCGGCGGCGGTTCCATGATGTCGATGGACGCGATTGTGAACGCGGGATTCACTATCGCGAACTTCACCGATACGAGCGGTAATCCCTCCGCCTCGAAAGTTTATCGCGCCGCGCGAATCATTTTGGCCCAGCCGGATTTGGTTGGCTATTTCGGCTCGGGCTCGGGCGTGGCCAGTCAGGAGCAATACTGGTCGGCCTACGGATTAGCGAAAGCGTTTTGGGAGCTCGATCTCGATATTCCCGCCGTGATTCGGCTAGGCGGAAACACCGAAGATCGCGCGGTGGAGATCTTGCGGCGAATGTCGAGGCTGTTGCGCGCGCCGGTGGAAGGCTATCGCAAAACCGATACGCCAGCCAGGATTGCGGACCGTTTTGCGGAATTGGTCGCCAACGCGGGCGGCGCCAAATGGAAACCGCGGTTTCCGCGCCTCCCCGCATTCGTTAAGCAAAAGACGGCGGCAAAGTTGGACGTGAAAGGTGGCCGGGTTTGGATCGACATCAGCAACTGGCCGCAAAACCGCGCGGCGATTCAGGAATACTCGGGCGGACTCATTATCGATGAGCAAGGGAAACCCGTCGCGGCGGTTCCTCCCGAAGATTTCGCCAACAAAGATTCCGAGCTGCTGGCCTGCGATGTGGAATGCCGCCTCGCCGGCATCGACGGTTTCCACCTGGAAATCGACATTCCGGGTTTGGATCAATTGATCACAAGCTAGGACGCAGCGCGGGACCAAACCTGGCGCGGTTGCACGCGTCGCAGCCGCGCTCCAACGCGCAAGCCAATCAGCATCATCAGATATTCGGCGACGATTTTGATCGACAATTTGCTTCGTCCGCGGGTGCGGACGCCAAATTCGTAACCGACCTCAGCCACCTTGAGGGCCGCGAGTTGCCGCATCGCTTTCGCGTAGAGATAGACGAGAATCTTATAGCCGCGCGGCCGCAGATCGGGTTCGTCGATTAGTTGAAAAATGGCGCGTCGCATCAGAAAAAACCCCGACATTGGATCAGAAAACGACGTCTCTGCGAGCGAGCGAGCCAGCGCGGTCGCGGCCTCACTGCCCGCACGCCGAAACTTTGACCACTTGCCGTTACTTCCTCCGGCGGAACGCCTCGTCGCGACGGCAAAATCCGCATCCTCGATTTGCTCGAAAAGCTCCGGCAACAGTTCCGGAGCGTGCTGGAGATCGGCATCCATGACTCCGAGCACGCGGCCACAGGCGTGACGAAAACCGCAAAGCACGGCCGCAGCGAGGCCGCGGCCTTTGCGCCGCCGAATGACGCGAAGCCACGGATAATGCTTCTGAAATTCCTGAGCCACCGCCCAGGTTTGATCGGGCGAATCGTCATCGGCGACGATGACTTCGAAGCAAACGCCGGCGAGCGCATCATCGATCCGGGCAAAAAGTTCCGGCAAGTTTTCACGCTCGTTATAGGTCGGCAAGATCACGCTAAGATCGACAGTTGCATCGCGCGACCGATCCAGCGGCCGGTCCCAATCGGTCGCGACAAAGCGGTCAGATAATCGGAGATGCAAAGTAGGGCTGAGCACGCCGAAGCGTTGGAGCAGCGCACATGCCAAGTGCTACTTGATCAGCTTCGCGGCGTGCAGCAGATGAAAACTGACGGGATCATAAATTTCTCCGTGCATGAAATAGCGCCAGTATTGGAATAAATCGACCGCACAAAGCACCAGAACGGACGCGAACAGCGCAAGGGGCCGTTTCAATTGCGGAAAACGCGTGGACAATTGGAGCAATTGCGAGGTTGCCAGCCAGCGCAGGGGCACATCCCAATACGCCGCGAAACGGAGACTCATTCCAAGCGGCACGCTCGACATCCCGATAAAACTCGCTCCGAGCAAAATCGCCCAGAAAACATCGGGCTTGGCTTCTTTTTTTATCTGGAAAACCGCGCCGAAAAATAAGGCGACGATTACCGGCGATAGGAGCGTAAAATCGACAATGTAACGATACCATGCGCCGTCCTGGAATTTTGTCGGATACGGCAACGTGGTCGATTTCGCGACAAAACTGCGATAGAACGAAATCCATTCGCCGATCCCACCAACCAGGGCCGATAGGAAGAGCACTGCCAGCGTTGGGGCAATGAGACTAACGAATACCAACTGCCAACTCACGCATCCGAGTCGAGTCACTGCAAATAGAATTGCGACGACGATGAGCGCGAGAAAAACAAAGGCGGCGTTCTCCTTTGTCAGGACTAACACGAAGAGACTGCTTCCATAAATAAGCAGCCAGCCGCCGCGTGGCCGCGCTTGCAAATTTTCCCAGAGCGACCACGCGCACATGATCGCCCAGAAGGCAAAGTAACCGTCGATCAAGGCGCGCTGGGCCAGATGAATTTGCAGCGGCGCAACCGCGATGAGAGCGGTCAACACCAGCACGCGCGCATTTGTTCCAGCGGTGGAATCCATCCGGCGGGCGATCAAGGGCACCGCCAGCAACAGCAAGATGCTCGCGATCATTGATAGCCAGCGCAACGCGGTTAACGAATCCACGCCGGTCAGCTCCGTTAAAAACGCCGCCGGCAAAATAAACCCGATTCGCGTCGCTGGGACAATCGCGTCCGCCCGTTCGTCCTGCCATTTCAGGTATCCCTGGGCCAGGTCAGGATATCTGGACAAGCCATGTTTGAGGAGAATCTGCACGTAGCGGTTGTAGATTCCCTCATCATAACCGACCTGGTGAAACCCAGCGCTCGGCCACGCCCGCAGGAGAATGCCGGCTGCGAGAATCCCGATCAACACAAAGAGCGACGGTTTTGCCATGGGAGCGCGGCTAAACACTGCACTTTCCGTGCGCGCCATGTCGATCTTAGATCCACAACGACCTGCATTGTGCAGTTTGCGACGGTCACAGACCGCCGCTACAGGGTTGCTGAGATGCAAAAGCCAACCGACATGCCCCCAAACGGCTGTCAATCACCGGTTGAACAACGCCCGCAAATCACCGGCGCGATTGTTTCGGGCCACGATCCGTATGCGGCGTTTCGCTCGCGCGGTTTCAGCTTTTTCACCGCCGGGAATTTATTGTCGCTGCTCGGCCGGCAAATGCTGGCCGTGGCAGTGGAATGGGAAATTTATCGGCGCACGCATTCCGCGACGGCGCTCGGTTTGGTCGGGCTGGTCTTCGCCGTTCCGATTGTTGGGTTATCGCTGCCGGCTGGTTATCTCGCTGACCGGATCAGCCGTAAACAGATTATCATGGTCTCGCAAATTCTTAGCGCGATCAGTTCCGTGCTGCTCGCGCTGGTCTCGTGGCAACATCTGGCCATACCGCAATGGCCGATTTTGCAGGCGAGCAATCGCGGTCTAACCGCCATCGCCTCCCTGTTTGAGCGACATCAAACCGCGTTTCATTTCGACGATCCGTCAGTTCCGTTGATTTATCTGCTCCTCTTCGCCGGCGCGGTTGTGCGCACGTTCGGTTGGGCTGCGCGCAGCTCATTCTTTCCGACACTTGTGCCGCGAGATGCCTTCTCGAACGCAGTGACTTGGAACAACAGCGTCTTTCAAATTGGCTCCGTCGTCGGTCCGGCGATCAGCGGGTTTCTGGTCGCGCGCATCGGCTTTCCGATTGTTTACGCGATCGACGCGATCACAGCGTTTGCCTTTTTTGTGCTGGTGCTGCCGATCCCGCGCGCGCCGCAGATCGGTCGCGCAGTCGAGGGCGCGTGGCGCGGCTTAATGGCAGGACTCAGGTTCGTGTTCAGCAAGAAAGTCATCCTGGCAACGATCACACTCGATTTGTTTGCCGTGCTGCTGGGTGGCGCGACCGCGTTACTACCGATTTTCGCCGATCAAATCCTGCACGTCGGACCGATCGGGCTCGGCTGGTTGCGGGCCGCGCCGGCCATCGGCGCGTTGGTCATGGCGCTGATGGTCGCCCATCTGCCGCCGATGCGTCATGCCGGCAAAAGGTTGCTCTGGTGCGTCACCGGTTTTGGTCTCGCCACCATCGTGTTCGGCTTGTCGGGCGCATTTTGGCTCTCACTGTCGATGTTATTTCTCGCCGGCGCGCTCGACAGCGTGAGCGTGATCATTCGCGGCTCGATTGTTCAACTCGTTACGCCGGATGAAATGCGCGGACGGGTTTCGGCCGTGAACAACATCTTCATCGGAACGTCGAACGAGTTCGGCGCGCTTGAATCGGGATTGACCGCCGCTCTTTTCGGACCGGTGATCTCGGTCGTCGGCGGTGGAATCGGAACCATCGTCGTTGTGCTCATTGTCGCTTTCGGCTGGCCGGACACGCGCAAGATTGGTGCGCTGGACAAGACGTTGCGCTAACGGGAAGCGAGAGCATGTTGGCCGCCAATACCATGCGAGTTGCTGCTGCCCAAATCTCGTGCCTGCCCGGAGATCGCGAGGCGAACCTGCGAAAGGTTCGCGATTTCTGCCAGTGCGCGAAAAAGGCCGGCGCGGAGCTGATCGTCTTTCCGGAGATGACCGACACCGGGTATTCGATGCCGATGATCCAGAAGCACGCCGCCGCCTGGAATGAAGGCGCTGTACCTAACCTTCAACGAATCGCCAAGGAATTTTCCCTCACCATCGTTTGCGGCGTTTCCGAACGAGAAGGCCCTTCCCTTTATAATGCCCAGGTAATTGTCGATCCACACGGCCAAATTTTGGCTAAATATCGTAAGACGCACCTGGTTGCCGCCGCGCCGCTGAATGAGCGTTCGTGTTTCATCGCCGGGGATAAGTTCGTCAGTTACAAAATCGATCGGCCCAAGGACGGATCTGCTATGGCGGACAGTTTCACGCTTGGCCTAACGATCTGTTACGATCTGCGCTTCCCGGAAATTTGCCGCAAACTCGCGGTCGATCATGGCGCGAATGTGTTCGTAACTTCGTCGGCCTGGCCGTTCGTGCGGATCGAGCATCTCCGCGTGCTGGCCCTCGCCCGTGCCATGGAAAACCAGTGCTATCTCATTCTGGCCAATCGCGTCGGGACCGATGACGCCGTTACGTTTTGCGGATCATCGGCCATTCTCGATCCTTACGGCACGATTCTCGCCGCGGCTCCGCCCGATCGCGAAGAACTCATTTACGCCGACATCAGCCGCCATACTGTCGATCTTGTTCGCAGCGGCATGGCCGTGTTTGAACATCGCCGGTCAGATCTTTATTGAACGGTTTTGGTTGACTTGCCCAGCGCGCTTTGAGAAAAACGGCGTGATTAAGCAGAAAGAAACCGAACTATGAGGATTGGCGAGACAGTACCAGACTTCGAAGCAGAAACGACCCAGGGACGCATCCGATTTCATGATTGGATCGGCAACTCATGGGCCGTTCTGTTTTCACATCCGAAAGATTTCACCCCGGTCTGCACGACCGAGCTCGGCTACATGGCAAAAATCAAACCGGAGTTCGACCGGCGAAATGTAAAGGTGATCGGATTATCGGTCGATTCGACCGGCGATCACGCCGGCTGGGCCAAAGACATCGAGGAGACGCAAGGCCATGCGCCTAACTACCCCATTATTGGCGATGCCAATTTCAACGTGGCCAAGTTGTACGGCATGTTGCCGGCGGATGTCGAAGGCGATCCGAAAAAGCGGACACCGGCGGACAACGCCACCGTGCGCAACGTTTACGTCATTAGCCCGGACAAGAAGATGAAGCTGATGCTGGCCTACCCGATGACGACCGGACGCAACTTCGACGAAGTGTTGCGCGTGATCGATTCGTTGCAGCTCACGGCCAAACATCAAGTCGCGACACCGGTGAACTGGAAGCCGGGCGATGATGTGATCATTGCCGGATCGGTCTCCGATGAGGAAGCGAAGAAACGTTATCCGCAAGGCTGGAAAGCGCCGCGACCCTATCTGCGCATCGTGCCGCAACCGGTATAATTACTAAAGACTGCGCCTGCTGTCGCCACGGCTGTAGCCACGGCCCTGTGGACCGTGCGGATTTGACATTGGATGCGGTGCCGTCTTGGACGTGGCTACAACTTCCATTCGCAGCCGCGCCTCACAGGCGGCCGCGGGAATGTTTGTGCCGATTTTTGAAGGTCAGCTCGGCGATGCCGGATTTGTCCAGCTCGCCTAAACCTTCGGCGACCATTCGATCGTATTGCTCTTTCGTGGCTCGCGCCAGTGGGAGATCCAGACCAAGATTGCGCGCGAGATCGAGCGCAATCCCGCTGTCCTTCGCAGCGTGCGCAGCCGAGAAGAAGCAAGTGTGCTCCCGGTTTTGCATGTCTTCGCCATCGGTCTCGAGCACACGGGAGTTCCCACCCGTTTGAGAAAAGACTTCGCGTAGCATTTTCAGATCAAGCCCGAGCGCCGCGCCCAGACCGAGCCCTTCGGCCAGGCCAGCCGTGTTGATGTTCATTACCATATTGACTAACGCTTTCACTTTCGCCGCTTCACCCGCCTGGCCGACAAAACGAACTGTCGATCCTAACTCTTTCAAAATCGGCTCAGCGCGGCGAAAGGCTTCCTCACGACCGCCGCACATGAGATAAAGTTTTCCTTCGCGAGCCTGCGTGATGCTCGAGGCCATGCAGGCTTCCAACGTTTGCGCGCCGGCTTTCTCGGCTAGCTTTTCCATCTCGACGTGAACGTCCGGCGAGATCGTCGCGCAATTCACAAACAGTTTCCCCCGCGCATTCACGAGCAGATTATCGCCCGGCGCCGAGAAGATTTCGCGCATGGCATTGTCGTCCGTCACCACGGTGAAAATCACATCCGATTCCGCGGTGACTTCGGATAAATCCTGCGCCGCCGCGCAACCAATCTCAGTCGCCAGTTCCGTCGCCGTTTTTCGATTCACATCATAAACCGCGGTGACGCGAAACCCGCGATCTTTCAGATGGCGCGCCATGTTCGCGCCCATGCGGCCGACACCGACAAAACCGATGTTCATGAGATCTGAATGACGAATGACGAATGACGAATGACGAAGGAATGACGAATGCCAAATATGGCGGGGAGTGCCTTGATCATTCGATCCTTCGTCATTGATTAGACCTTTCCGGCAAAAAACGGATTGTGTGTTTTCTCTTCGCCCACGGTCGTCATTGGGCCATGACCGGGGCAAATTACCGTATCGTTAGGCAGGGTCAGGATCTTTTCGAGATTGTTCCGAAGAGCATCGGGATAGGAAACATTGCCGCCGCCCATCGAACCGGCAAAGAGCGAGTCGCCGACGACGGCGACGCCGCGCGCGAGACCCGCGACGACGAATGTCATTCCACCGGGCGAATGGCCCCAGGTCAGGCGCGCTTCGATCTCAAGGTGGCCCAGCTGAAAATGTTTGCCTTCCTTGATCGACTCTGCTCCCGGGACCAATTCGCGCTCGGGCGCAAACACGTGTGCACCGGTTTCCTCGCGCAACCGCGGCAAATCAGCCACATGATCCGGGTGCGCATGCGTGAGCAAAATCATTTTCACCGCAAGCTTGTGCTTGGTCGCAAAGCGCGACATGTCGGAACAATCCGCCCCGGTATCGAATGCGACGGCGGCCCGCGTCTCCGGATTCCAAACCAAATACGCGTTCACCAGCATATCGCCATAGCGAGTGCTGAATTGCGCCAGGCCATCGAGCTCGATCTCTTCCGGACACCATTTCTTTTGTGCCAAATCGACCAGTGAATCGGGATCGAGCGCAAGGACGGGCGCAATCGTTCGCAGAGTGTTTTCCTCGAAATCACCGTCGCGAGCGCTGCGAATTTGCTCGAGCGTCATACCGGTGTGACGGGCCAGTTCGCTATCAGAAATGCGCAGGCCGCGCTGGGCCTTTCCAATCACGTCCGCGAAATTGTCCTCCAGCGCAATGCTCATTGCCATTGAGGTAACGCCTGCGCCGGAAGTTCGCCAGAAGATTTAACGGCACTTTTATGGGGGAAGCTGCTTTGTGTTCGGCAAAACAAAGACGAGCGCGCAGCGGTCTCTTCGATGGCCTCGACCGCGGCATGCGGGAGATTCAATCCTTCACGTTTTGAAGGCTATCGGGAAAGTCGTGGTTGAATTATCTAACTCGTTGTCGGCAAACCCGCGGCCTTCCAGGCTTTGAAGCCGCCGGCCATGGAGCGGACGTTTTTGTATCCCATTTTTTGCAGGCTTTCGGCGGCCAACGCGGACCGGCCGCCTCCACCACAATGGCAAATAATCATGGCGTTCGGATCGGGAACCTTTTCTTCGATATCCAATTCGATGGTGCCGCGACTCATGTAAATCGCACCGGGTATGTGTTCCTCATCCCATTCGTCTTTGTCGCGAACATCCACGATCACTGCGTGGCCACTTTCGATTTTTGTCGCGCCATCTTTTGGCGAGATCTCGGTTATGTTCTTCTTTGCTTCCGTAACTAATTTTTCGTAGCGAGCGCGCTTTCCCATTCCAGATTTCTAACCACGAATCAACGCGAATACACACGAATTACGCATGACACGGATTGAAAGCGGCGCCAAGTCGCCGCACTCCAAAGCGCTTTGCGCGAAAAATTGCGATCTCTGAGTTCTGGTTTGATCCCGTCTGGGTTATCCGTGTAATCCGTGGTTAAAGGATTCCGGCTATTCGTAGCGCAGCGCCTCGATCGGATCGAGGGCGGCGGCTTTGCGGGCGGGATAAAAGCCGAAGAAGATTCCAACCGCAGCGCTGAACAAAAATGCAACCACGATTGAGCTAATTGAAATCAACGTAGGCCAGTGCGCGTAGCTGGAAAGAATTTGTGAGAAACCGATTCCGAAAATAATTCCGATCATGCCGCCGACCGAACTCAGCGTTACCGCTTCGATGAGGAATTGGGTGAGAATGTCGCTGCCGTGCGCGCCGACGGCCATGCGCGTGCCGATCTCGCGCGTGCGCTCGGTCACGCTCACGAGCATGATGTTCATGATTCCGATGCCGCCGACCACGAGTGAGACGCCCGCGATTGAACCGAGGAGCACCGTCATCACGGCGGTGGTCGCGGTCGCAGCGTCGGCGATCTCCTGTTGATTGCGGACGGTGAAATCGTCGTCCCGACCGGGCCGGATGTTATGACGCTGCCGAAGCAACGCGATGATTTGCTGTTGGGCGGCGGCGATCTGGCTACCGTCACCGATTTGCACATTGACGTTGCGCAACGTCGTGCCGCCGCTCACGCGTTTCATCGCACTGGTGTACGGCATGATCACGATGTCGTCCTGATCGACGCCTTGTGTGCTCAATCCTTTCGGACTCAGGACGCCCGTGACAGTGAAGGGCACATTCTTGATGCGCAGGATTTGTCCAACCGGATCGTCGTTGCCGTAGACTTGCGAGGAGGTTGTTCGACCGATCACGCAAACTTTGTTCGCGCTCCGGACATCCTGGGGCGTGAACGGTGCACCGTCTGCCAGCGGCCACTGGCGGATGTCGAAGTAATCGGCCGACTCACCGTAAATCCGGGTAAACCAGTTTTGATTACCAGCCGCGACCTGCGTAGTCGAAACGACCTCCTCGCTCACCGCGATCACGCCCGGCACTTCACGCCGGATCGCTTCCGCATCCTCAATTTTCAATGTGCCGGCGCCGCCCCAACCGGTGCGAATGCCGCTCGAAGTAGTGCTACCGGAAAAAATCAAAATCACGTTTTGCCCAAGGCTCGCGATTTGCGCTTCAACCTGCGCTTTGGCACCGTTGCCAATCCCAACCATCGCGATGACGGCCGCGACGCCGATGATGATTCCCAGCGCGGTCAGCACCGAACGCATTTTGTTTCGGCGCAGAGCGCGCAACGCAATGCTGAATGTCGATCCAACTCTCATGATTGAACCCCGGAATCGATCGGCGCGATTTTTGCCAACTCGGTCGCGGCGTCGAGCCGCTGCGCCACATTGAGATCTTTCAAGATCAATCCATCGCGCATCACAACATTGCGTTGCGCGTAAGCCGCGATGTCCGCCTCGTGCGTGACCATGATGATGGTGATGCCGCGCTCGTTAAGCTGTTGAAAAATTCCCATGATCTCGACACTGGTCCGGCTGTCGAGATTTCCCGTTGGCTCATCCGCCAGCACCACCTCGGGATCGTTCACGAGCGCGCGCGCAATCGCCACCCGCTGTTGCTGGCCGCCGGAAAGCTGACTCGGATGATGTTCTTCGCGCCCGGCAAGTCCAACCAACGTCAAAACCGCGTTCGCTTTGTCGCGCAATTGCGCGCTGGTCAGGCGATGCGCACCGTAAAGCAATGGCAACTCGACGTTCTCACGCGCCGAAGTGCGCGGCAGCAAATTGAAGCTTTGGAAAACGAATCCGAGTTTGTGGTTGCGAATATCTGCGAGCTGATCGCGACCGAGCACGGAAACATCGGCATCGTCCAAGACGTAACGACCGGATGTCGGTCGATCGAGACATCCAAGAATATTCATGAGCGTCGATTTACCGGAGCCGCTCGCTCCCATCAGCGCGACAAATTCGCCGCGGTTGAATTTCCAGCGAGACGCCGCGCACGGCGTGAACATCGACATCGCCGGTATGATACGTCTTGTGGACGTCGATCAGTTTGACGACTTCGCCGTTTTTCATTCCTTAATTCGCTAGGGAAATCTGCGCTGGCCGCTGAACGGATTGGTCGCCGGAGAAGCGGCCCCACTTGCCGCCGAAAGTTCCGCTGTTACGACTTGATCGCCTTCTTTCAACCCATCAGTAACTTCGGTCACGATTCCGTCGCTGATTCCGGTTTTGATTTGAATTGCCTTCGGCCGACCGAAAGACAAAACGTAAACCGTCCGATCGTTTCGCCGTTCGCGCGCGCCGGTCGGACGCGGACCGCTTGACGACGGTTTCGACCTTGGTTGCGGCGCGGCTGCGGCATCCGGTGGACGATAACGCAGCGCGGCGTTCTTCAATTGAAGCACATTGTCTTTGTGGGCGATGATGATTGAAACGTTTGCCGTCATCCCCGGTTTTAATTTCAGGTCCGGATTGCTGACGCCGATGACGGTGTCGTAGGTCACGACATTTTGGACCGTGATCGGCGCATTACGGACTTGCACTACTTTTCCGTGAAACGTGCGCGCCGGAAACGCGTCTACGGTAAAATCGACAGCCTGCCCGACTTCGACTACACCGACATCGGCCTCGGCCACGTTCGAGTCGATCTGCATTTTGGTGAGATCATTCGCGATCTGGAAGATTACCGGCGCCTGCAAACTGGCCGCGACGGTTTGGCCAACATCGACACTTCGAGAAATTACCACGCCATCGATGGGCGACGTGATGGTGGAATGGTCGAGATCGGCCTTCGTTTTATCGAGCGCACCCTGCTTGATCTTCACATTCGCTTCGGCCTGATGCAGGGTCGCCATGGCCTGATCGACATCCTGTTGCGACGAATTCTTCTTCGCGAATAATTCCTGGGTGCGCGTGGCATTGGCACGCGCCAGATCCAGCGCGGCTTGCGCGCTAGCCAGATCGCCTTCGGCCTGGGTCACCGCAGCTTGAAACAAGCTCGGATCGATCTGCGCCACCACCTGGCCGGCTTTTACTTGGGAATTAAAATCGACAAACAGCTTGGAGATGTTGCCCGAGACCTGGCTGCCGACCTGGACATTCACAACCGGGTTGAGCGTTCCCGTTGCCGTTACCGCCTGGGTGATCGGGCCGCGCGTGATCGTGGTCGTCTGGAAATTGGTCGCGCCGCCACGCCGGCATTGGCGCACGAGAAAGAGCAAAACCACCAGCGCGACGACGATCAGCGCGATCGGCAAAAAACGTTTCATCCAGCGAGAGTTGACTTGTTCATCATTTGAGACAGGGAAAGTGGGTGCGGCGTTACATCGAGATCTATGGAATCATGCTGCGCAATTCGCTCATCCGCGAGCTGAGTTTCAAAGCGAATTTTCTGCTCTGGCTGATTGTCGAGGTGCTCTGGTTCGTCGGGCAGATCGTTTTCTTCAGCATTATCTTTGGCAACGTCAATCGCATCGGTGATTGGACAAAGTGGGAAGTGATTCTGCTCGTCGGGACGCACCAGATCATCGCTCAGCTTTTTCAGGCGTTTTTCTTTGTCAACGTAGCCAACATTCCCGAGCTGGTCCGCACGGGAAAACTCGATTCGCTCCTCGTCCTGCCGGTCGACAGCCAGTTCGCCGTTTCGACAAAACAGTTCGGGCTGGACAGCATCGTGAACGCGCTGCTTGGCGGGGTCATCGTTTGTGTCTCGTTAGGCAAACTCGGCCTTGTGCCGAACGCGTTGTCGGTCCTCCTTTACCTGATTGCACTGATCTTCGGGGTTGCGGTTCATTATTCCATCATGCTCGGCCTGGCCGCAGTCAGTTTCTGGATCGTGCGCGCACAAGGTTTGGTTTACGGCTACTTCAATTTCCTCAACATCGCTCGTTACCCCGATACGATTTACCCGTGGCTGTTCAAGATTGTTTTCGGCTGGCTGATTCCAGTGATCGTGGTCGCCAACATTCCGGCGCGATTGCTCATCAAGTCGTTCGCTCAACCAGCCTGGCTCATGTTCCATCTCATCGTTGCCTCGTCGGTCGTCTTCGCCCTGTCGCGTATCTTCTGGCGGTTCGCCTTGCGCCATTATTCCAGCGCCAGCTCTTAGAAAACTGTGGCGGCCTTCCCAGTATCTCAACAGTCTCCTAAAGCGATTTAGATAATGGCGTAGCCGCAGAAAGCGCCGTAGGCGCGGAAGAATGTTGCCCCGGGCGCAAGCCCGGGGTTTCTCGATTCATTCGAACTAGCCCCGGAAGGGGCGGAAGGAGTGACGACGCGCTTCGGCGTATTCTGTCGCCCTGCCGGGGCTGATTGGTTTGGAGACGCCTTTTTCCCCGGGCTCACGCCCGGGGCTAATACCTATCGCGCCTACGGCGCTTCGAGCGGCTACAGGTTTCCTTAAACCGCCCTAGCGCAGCCGGTCGATGCACACGGCCAGGAGAAAAAGGGTGCTAACGAAGGCGTTGCTGTGGAAAAAGGCGCGGTTGAGTGAAACGAGATCGAGCTTTTCACTTCGGTGTTCGAAATAAAGCGCGGCCGCGATGAGCGGCATCGCGCAGTAGTAGATCACTCCCAGTCTCGCGACCAGACCGAACGCGATCAACGCTGCGAACGCGACAGCGTGCAGCAGTTGGGCCAGACCCATACTGCGATGGATTCCGAGCACGACCACCAGGGAGCGCAAGCGTTCTTGCCTATCGAATTCGTAATCCTGGGTCGCATAGATTAAGTCGAAGCCGGCCACCCAACAAATGACGCCGGCCGCCAGGATCAATGGCGCAGGCTCGACCCCTCCGGTCTGCGCGATCCACGCCCCGATCGGAGCAATCCCAAGGGCAAGGCCAAGGAAAAAGTGAGTCGCGCTGGTGAATCGCTTCGTTAACGAATAAAAAAAGATGACCGCGAGCGCGACCGGTGAAAGCAAAAATGTGAGACGATTGATGGCCGCGGCAGAAGCGATGAAACCAGCGGAGGTGATTATCAGCGCGATTACGGCGGCCGACTTCGAGAGTAGCAAATGCCGCGATGCTGTGCGCGGATTTCGCTGGTCGAGCGACCAATCCACGATGCGGTTGAAGAGCATCGCGGCGCTGCGGGCGAAAACCATGCAGGCGACCACGAGTAGAAGAACCCGCGAGGACGGCCAGCCGTGCGCCGCGACGACGAGCGCGCCGAGCGCGAATGGCAGCGCGAAAATGGTGTGGGAGAACCGGATGAGCCGGAGAAAGCGGGTCATAGTCGAGCCCGTCGCCAGCGGCCCGTGAAGTGGTCGATCCCTAATCCGCGTCTGCATCGAGTAATTGACGTAATCGTTCGCCGGCCCTTGTCGTAATCGGCGAGCCGTGCGCGAAGAAGATTCGTTCCGCTTGGCAGTCGAGCAGCTTCCGGAGCGAGCGGCGCATCGTACGATGGTTAGTGCAGTATTTGGCCGGCAATAGCGCGAAGCCGGCCGGTTCGAAATTGATCAGAGCGTCGCCCATAATCAACGTTCCGCCCGCGGGCGCCCAGATGAGGGCAATTTCACCTGGAGCGGCTCCGTCGATCGCTATTGCGCTGAGCTCCTGGTCGATTTTTGCGCCGTCGCCGATTTCATGGAACTCGACGTCGCTCTTTGCGGGGAGCGATTCTGTTTTCGCAACAATCGGAACGGAGAACTTCGCGCCAAATTCCGGCGCGGCCCGCCAATGGTTCGCGTTTGTGACGATGATTCCGCGAATTGGGCCGAGATGGATCAGCTCGTTCAACGGGTCGCGATGAAGGGGGATAGGATCAATCAGATAGATGCCGGTGGCGGTGACCAGCGCGGTGGAGAAGAGATCCGCTTTGACTGCCGGGTCGTAGGCTTGCCAGAGCAAGAGCGACGGTGAGAGGCGGGTCAGGTCCGAGGCGGCATGCATAGGTAGGATTTTGGCAAGGGAAAATCCCCGCAACAAGCTGCGAATAGCGGGTTTGGGGCTGGCACCATAGCTGCTATACGCCTTGTAATTACTATATGATTACCTTCTCCTACCAAGCTCGGGATGCCGCCGGCCGGATTGTCTCCGGCATTCAGGATGCGCTCAATGAAGATAGCGCCGTGACCAGTCTCATGGGTCGCGGCCTCATGGTGCTTTCGTTGCAAAAGAAAGTGGTCGCCAGCCGGATGCGCAAACGCGTTTGGACGGTGAAAGAGACCGATCTGGTGCTCTTCGCCCGGCAATTGGCCACGATGATTGACGCCGGCATTTCGCTCGTTCAAGCGTTGACCGCACTCTACGAACAATGCGACCCGCGGCGGCAGAAATCTCTGCGCCACGTGATCAGCGACGTGACCAGCCGCATTGAAGGCGGTGAAACTCTCCATGAAGCGATTTCGAAGCACCCGCGCGTGTTCAGCCAGCTGTTTGTAAGTATGGCGAAAGCGGGTGAAACCGGCGGTTTGCTCGCGGGAGTCCTGGATCGCCTGGCCGGCTTCCTCGAAGCCAGCGCGCGATTGCGCAAGAAAGTCAAATCCGCGATGATGTATCCGGTTATTGTCATCTGTATCGCGTTTACAATCACCACGTTCCTGATTGTGCGGGTCGTGCCGATCTTTGCCGAAATCTTCGCCGACTTCGGCGCGAAACTCCCTGCGCCGACGCAGTTCCTCATCGATCTCAGCAATTTCGTCCGTGGCGAATGGTATTTTCTGGTCCTGGGAATCGGCGGAGCGATTTTCGGTGTCCGGACGTTCGTTAGGTCGAAGCGTGGCAAACAGGCGACTGACCGCTGGATGTTGAAGTTGCCGGGGTTCGGCCCGCTCATTCACAAGATCGCGATGTCTCGATTTGCGCGCACATTTGCGCAGCTGATTCGCAGCGGTGTGCCCATCCTGGAAGTGCTCGACATCGTCGGTGGCTCCTCCGGCAATTACGTGATCGAGGAGAATATTCGCTCCGTTGCTACCGACGTGGAAAAGGGCGACAATCTTTCAACCGCGCTTTCGAAGAAGAAGATTTTCCCGGCCATGCTGTTGCGCATGGTCGCAGCTGGCGAAGCCACCGGTAAGATCGACACCATGCTGGAAAAGATGGCCGATTTCTGGGACGAAGAAATCGAAGCTACCCTCGATGGACTGACCTCGTTGATTGAGCCCATGTTGATTTGCTTTCTCGGTGTGATCGTCGGCGGCATCGTCATCGCCATGTTCCTGCCGATTTTCAAACTGAACGAAGTAGTTTCGCAGAGCAAGAGCTAGGGAGAAGCTGCTCGTGGACAGGAAGGGGGCGGGCCGAAAGGTCCGCCCCTTTTTGTGCTTTTGTGCGATAGTTTTGCCGTGATAGTTGCCAATCATTACCGGAATTGCGGCAGGGGAATCGACACCGATGTGCGAAGTCACCTTGCCGGCGATGCCGCACCAAACGGAACATATCTGGCGTTTTGTTAGCCCCCCGCACTGCGTTCTCCAGCAATTTCGCGCAAATCTTGCGCTAACGAAGCATCGCTGCTGTTGTCTAAGATCGACAACAATGAAATTCTCTACCTTCTTCGCCCTTGTCGCCGCGATCATCTTTGTCCATCCTGTTTTCGGGCAGGATTCGGCAAAACCGGTCACGAAGACAGCCGTTCTTGCCGGTGGCTGTTTTTGGTGCATTCAACCGGCGTTCGATAAAGCCGACGGCGTAATCAAGACCGTGGTCGGTTATTGCGGTGGGACCGAGCCGAACCCAACTTACGAACTCGTTGGCTCGGAGAAAACCCGTTACCGCGAGTCCATTGAGATCACGTACGATCCCGCAAAAATTTCCTTCGCCCAGCTGCTCGACATTTACTGGCGGCAAATCGATCCGACCCAGGCCGATGGCCAATTTACCGACATCGGTCCGAGCTATCGCGCCGCGATTTTTGCCGCAAACGACGACGAGCGGAAGATCGCTGAAGCTTCAAAGGCAAAGCTGGCGCGCTCCGGCAAATTCTCCAAGCCGATCGTGACCGAGATTCTGCCGGCAATGAAGTTTTATCCGGCCGAGGCGCATCACCAGAAATTTTACCAGCAAAATCCGGAGCGGTTCGAAGCGTTTGAAATGGGCTCCGGGAGGGCGGCATTCCAGAAGCGAACCTGGAAAGAATAAGGTTTGCAAAATCCGAATCTCGAACGGCGGGTGCTCTTGATCAGCTTTGATGCGCTGCTGAGAGATGTGGAAATTCAAGTATTGTACTGGAACCGCTCCGGTTGCCGAGTCAGCGCGCTGTGGTGAGTGACCCGGCGCAAGTTCACTAACCACCGTTCGCCTCTCCTGACTTCGTCAGAAGTTTTTGGGGTTCGAATCCCCAAAGCGGTAGTGTTTGATAATTGTCAGTTTGCCCTCACTGCCGCGCTTCGCGCGTGCTACGGACTCCCGACCCTGATTCCCAATACACCCGCGTCCTATGTCTCTCCCGGCGGGAGAGAGGAACCGGAGAGCGAGATCTGAGGCCGAGCCGTTGGTTTCTCCCGTTGGGAGAGACGGACGCGAAGCGCCAGTGAGGGCCAATCCGATTGCTCCACTTTTCCAAAATAGCCAACTGACAACTCATAAGCACTACCCCCCAAAGCACGCTTGGCAATTTGGGATTGACGATTATCGTTTTCGGATTGTCGAATGTCGAAATGAGACCCGCCGCCGCCCGGTTCGAGCTCGATTCGATGATCGCCGACATCGAGTTGACGCTGGTCAGCATCATCCAGGGCGTCGCGCTGGCGGTGTTGATCGACAATGCACGTCAGGTCGTCGCCAAGTTTGAATTTGCGGCCTGGCCCTACGTAATCGCCAGCTTGCTCATCATTCTCGTTTTCTGGTCGCGCGCGGTATTGCACATCATCACGGTAATCCGCTGGCCGCTCGAATTCGGTCACAACTTTCTCTACATCGCCTGCGCACTGGTCGAAGCGATTTCGTTTTCCCAACTCGCGCGACCAGCGCGCTGGTTTGGCTTCGGCGCGGCCTTCATCGCTGCCGGTTGGACGTTGTTTGCCTATGATTTACGCTTGATCCGCGCCCGTATGGGCGACACAGCGGGTGAGGCCAGCCGTCGTTTATATGCCATGCTCGAACGCGATCAGTGGTTCAATCTCGGTTTGCTGTTGCCCGCAATTTTCCTAATAAATGTCGCCTGCGCAATGTCGATCCAAACCTGGCCGCAATTTTTCATTATCCGCAATGGACACATCTGGCTGATCGTTATGCAACTTGGTGCGTTCGCCGGTTATTTGTTGTACGTGACGAAGTTCTACACGCAGCTTGCCCCCTTCATCGCGCAAGCGCGCGCCGAGTGGCGAGGTCCAGCCGATTCTGAAGACTTGGCGTAGGGCGGCGCATTAGTTTGGGCGCTCAAGGAGTGACGGCTTCCCAGCCCCGAAAGCGTTCGGGGCTGCCCAAGCCGTCGTTCCTTGGCTCTCCGGGATGTCGATAGTCTTTTCTCGTTCGCGGTCAAATTTGTAAGGCGTTGGTGTGTAATCAATTATGTAGCACGTCTATCCAAAAAGCGGAATGAACATTGGAAGGCCAAAAGGCGGTTGATCCGCTACTAAAAATCTCATGATTATGGTATTAGGTATATTTATTGCTTTTATAGGACGCAAAACCTGTTAAATTCCGATGCAATTGATTACCGCAATGAATAGCTCCCGAAGAGTCACCCTGGCCCAGATCGCCGGCTCCGGGGCGTTCTACCGCAGCCTCCATAATCTGATCAAACTAAAAAGGCAACGGCCGGAACGAGGCTGCGATGGCTTTTCCTTGGTGGAGGCGACCTTCGCGTGCGCGCTGGTGGCTGTTTTCTTCGTGGGGCTTTTTGGGCTCAATTCACAGTGCTTGCTTTTCGCCAATTCATCTCGCGAACTCATGTCCGCAGGGCAATCGCTCCAGGCCAGGATGGAGCAGCTCCGCGCCTGTGCTTGGGCGGCCACCCCGGGAAAGTTGGCGATCACCTCGGCAACTGATGTTCAGACGCTTCTTACTCCGGCCGTATCTCCCATAAGCAGTTTAGGCTCCCTGACCGAGGTAGTGACGATCTACAAGTATCCGCCGCCGGCAAACCCGACCCCGACGCCGATCCAGCTAACGCGAGTGGCAAATGGAACAGCGAATGTAACTCCTACGATCAACACAAACAATGCCACGCTGGCGAGTGGAGACATGGTGCAGGTGAACATGAAATGGACCTGGCAGGCCGCTCCCGGGGGCCGTCAGCGCTCGATGTCTATTTCGACGATTTACGGAAAGAACACGCAACAATGAAGATGGCAAACTCTGGAAATGGGGGATTCACGCTGGCCGAAATGGCCGTGGCTTCGGGCGTGGTCGCGATCATCATGATTTCAGTCGTGATGGGTGGGGACATTCTGCAAAGGACTTTTGCCGGGTCCGATGGAAGCCTGAAAGCGGGCGCGGATCAATCGCGGGTGCTCGACTATGTGGCGCGGGATGTGCATCAAGCCTTCACTGCCAGCGTGACGAATAGCGGAGAAACGCTGACCCTGGCCCTTCCGGCCTACCTGGACCCAAATACGGGTCTGCCCGTTATCCCAACGGTCACTTCTAGTCAAGTTAACTATGGGAACGCAGCTTCGCCGGTGACGGTAACATATTTCCCGGCCAATGCTTCGACGCCCTATACCTATCAGACCGGCGGGATCTATCTCATCCGGCAGGTGTGTCTTAATGACACCGTGTGTGCTCCTGGCGCTTCCGGCGCCGGGGTCACGCAAGCGGTGATATCGCTCGATTGCAAGAACCTCCAGATCAATTTCACAGATCTTTCCACGACAACCCAGGTGTCGATTCGAACCAAAATCACCTACGCGCCCAGATTCAATTTTGACAGCGCGACGAGTACCCGCGTGATCAATGCTCGCGCCGGCACAGCTCTTTATGCGACCGCAATATCGAAGAACCCAAAGAGATAACAGAAATATGAAGCCAAGAACCGAACTCGGAATGGAACAAACGATTGGACGCCCAAACAGAGGCAGCGCCACTTTCCTGGCCCTGTTCACCCTCGCGTTGCTTACGTTTATCGGAGCGACCGTGCTCGTCAGTGTCAGCCGACGCTACAATGGAAATGAAAAAACTCAGGGTTGGAAGGAAGCGCTCCAAGCGGCGGAAGCGGGGGCCGATGTCGGCTTGCAAAATGTCCGCTGGATGGCGACCGCCGGGTCCACTCCTTTCGACACGACGCTTGGCTGGGCAAAGAACACGACGGACCCGAACAACACCGTTTACACTTATACTACGCCGACATTAACCACGACAGGAGAAGGCACGGTTCAGACCTGGGCCGTGGTCACTGTGGATAGCCCAGTTGGCAATAACGCTACGAGTCCTCCTTCGGGACTAACCGTGTCCGGCAATCAATGGTATCGGATTCGTTCGACCGGCCACGCGAAGCTGAGTGGGTTGGCGCGCGCTTCCAACGATGTCCTTATCGACCCCAATGCTCGGCGAGCGAATTCGCTGCGCAAGTTCAGTCTGATTAGAGACCGGTCAACTGGCTCGGTCCTGGCCGCACCGGAGGCGACCCGCACCGTAGAAGAAATCGTCAAGCCAAAAACTCCATTGGTGGCGAATCTTCAGGCTTTAAGCTCGCTGGCAATCTCGGGCAATCAGATCATTGACAGCTATGATCCGACCAATTCTAACCAGTTTAAGAATGGTCTTATCCAGTTCAACCCAAGCAGCCCTAACCCAGCGCAGCACGACGCCAACGCGGTTATCGGGGTGGGCGGCAGTTTGAACGGGGTGAACATCCCCTACAGCAGCGGCTCCTTGACCATCGGCTCGGGTGAACAGGTTTATGGCAACGTCCAAACCAATGGAGGAAGCTTCACCGACTCAAACCATACAATTCAATCCCCTGGAACGATCAGTAACACAGCTAACACCAATTTCCCGGAGATACTCAATCCGAACTGGGGAACGCCGGGCAATCCACCAATTAACGGCAGCTACTCGACGATAAGCAAGGCAACGACCATTACGATCAACTCCGATCCGACCCAAAACTATTACAAGCTTACTACCATTGGCGCCCCTCTGACAATTGCCGGGACGGGAACCATCAATCTCTGGGTGACTGGGGACGTTAACACGAAAGTAAAGTCCGGAGCGTTGATTACCGTTAATAAAGGGGCGAATGTCAAGATTTATGTCGGGACGGAATCTTATGCCGCCGCCTTCCATCCCCAGGGCTATAACGGGAATCTGGGTGCGATCGACAACCAGAATCAGGACCCCGCGGCCTTTCAGCTTTATGCGGTCGGGGCTTTACCTGGTGGCAACGCAGGCGCCGGGATCGACCTCCATACCGGAGGAGCTGGCGTTCAAAATTTCTATGGAACAGTTTACGCTCCCTATCGTTATGTAATCATGAAATACGACGGCAGTACCAACCTCGACACTACATCCGGCTATTACGGTTCTTTCGTGGGGAGATATTTTACTGCAACTCAGGGATCGTTCCATTACGACGAATCGCTGAACATGGTGGGGCCTCCGATCGATTACCTCCGGGTCAGTTACGTCGAAGACCCGCGGTAACGGTTGCGCGGGAGACAGAAAGCGGCATCGTGGCACGTGAGCCTTAATTCCGGGCGCGCTACTCATCCGCTCGACGGTCGCATCCCGAGCTTTCTTCGTCATTCGCTGTTGTTTGCCGGCAGCGTCGCGTGGTTGTGCGCCGCGAATTGTTGGGCAGTGATCCGGGTGGATGATTCCGTCACCCGGACCTATGACCTTGCCAAGGTGGTGCTAGTCGGCAAGACAGTGCGAGTCGATCCGGAAGAAAAGATCGTCGAGGTCGAAATTGTAAAGGTGTCGAAAGGCGGCTTCGCTGGTGGCAAAGTCGAACTTCAATTTGCTGGCGCGAGCGATTACCTTGACCGGATTGCGGTCAATCAGCCGGTGGTAATTTTTAGTGGACTCAGAGGCGCGCTTGTCCATGTAGGCGATAATTTTCTGAGCGCGGAACCGTTGACGGGGGACGACGCGCTGAAATTAAAGGTGACCAAAGTGGATCCAATCCAATGGTCGTTTCCTGGCCGAACGGTGGCCTTAGCTCATCTCGTCGATGAGATCGCCTCAGGGCATCCAACGCAGCTCAATTTAATCGAACATGTCGTTTGGAACGGCGGCGTAAAAGAGTGGGGCAAGGTCCTCTCAAATGCAGATTACATCGTCGCCTCGGATTTGAATGGAGACGGCAAGGCCGAAGTGCTAATCGGGAATGGCAAGACCACCCAACTGCTTATCAATACCGGGACGCGGTTCAACGACGAGACGGTGAAGTGGGGCCTGCGAAAAGCGCGAGGGAAATGGGCGGCGTTTGGCGACGTTAACGGCAGTAAACGACCAGACATTTTAATCGGAACTAGGTTGTGGCTTAACAAGGGCGACCACTTCGAAGCCGGGCGTACTCTGGCATTCCACGATGAAGCAAACGTGCTCACTGTGGCTCTGATTGACTGCACGGGCGATGGGCGACCGGATGGTGCGTTCTTGATGAAGAACGGTGACCTTCAAGTCTTCGAGAATCCGGGCAACAACAGGGCGGAGTGGAAAGAGATTCCGGTTAAACACCTATGGAGTGGCGGGGACGAAGCCATGGCAGCGGCTTTCTCGGCCGATTGGGGGGATACGGACAAGCCTTGCGTGATGGTCGCCCGGGCGAGTGGTCTGACTCGCTATGCTTTAGATCCGGATGGCGGGCCGCCGGCCGGACTTGATCGGCTGACTGGCAACCCCTTAAAAGCTTACAACGACGCGACGCAAGTGATGCACTGGAACGTAATCGCTACTGTTCCGCTGGATATCAACGGCGACGGCCGCGAAGATCTGGTCGTGATTCTCGATACTGCCGGACCCACTCTTGTCAACCGCGGTTTTGGCACATTTTTCTTGAACCCTATGCCAACTAATGCACTGCATGACAGCTACGAAAATGAGGTACCGTGGAAGGTTACTCCAAAGACGCGCTTTGGGGCGGGTGATATTCACGGAGACAAGTTCGACGACCTCCTCATTGTAACTGAAGATGGAAGGTTGTTCGAGTTGGATAATACGCCCTACGAACGCCTCGAGAATCGTTTCCGGTGACTCCAGGAATGTCTGAAAATCACCGTGTAGTAGCGCTTAACGGCATAGCCCGAGAGCCATCAAAGCGCCGCTAGCCGCGATATGTCTATAGCAAAATTCCTCTTCCGCCCCACCTGGCTCCGTATACCTGTTTAGCGTCGCTTGGTCGTGAACTGGAGATATTGGCGCCTTCGGCGCATTTGTTTGCCAACGCGTTGAGCCGCCTTCGCCGTCGCTACGGGCGTGCCAAGGGACAACGCGTTCCACCTCCAGCGGCGCAAAGGTGGATCGGCTTCTCCGCAAGACGATGCCAAGCTAATCGCCGCAGGCGCAAATATTTCTCCCCGTGCGGGATTCGCATCCGCAAATAACGCTACACACACACAGCTCCGCAGGAGGGGCACAAAGAGGCTGCCTGTTTTCATGCCGCTCCTACGGAGCTAGGGCTGATTTATTGGCTCAGGTCCTATAACATGTCGCGCCTAACGGCGCTTTCGTCAGCATTTGCCAAGATCCAGGGACGGGCTAACGCTTTTATCTAAGCTGCTCCAGCCGGGGCAGATCGCGAGTCACGTGGCATGGGCCAGGCGGTATGCTTGCTGCTTTTATACGGATGCGTGAAACCCCGCTTGGCCAAGGTGGCCCTTCTCCTCTTCGGTTCCGGCCTGTGCGCGCTGATCTACCAGATGGCATGGCTGCGAGAATTTCGCCTCATTTTCGGAACTTCTACCGCCGCGACAGCCGCTGTCCTCGGTATTTTCATGGGCGGGCTTGGCATCGGCAGTATCATCCTCGGCAGACGCTCGGAAAAGACACGCAATCCACTCCTCTTTTATGCGCGGCTTGAGCTTTTGATCGCCATCTTGGTCGCGGTCTCGCCATTTTTGATCTGGCTTGTCCGGCAAGCTTATATTGCGATCGGTGGGACCATGGCGCTCGGGGTGGGCTTGGGAACGGTAATCCGATTGCTTTTGGCCACTCTCGTTATTGGCGGAGCGACTTTCCTGATGGGCGGAACGCTCCCCGCCGCGGCTCGGGCCGTCGCCACAGCCGACGATCCAAGGAGGCGTTCGCTCGCGCTGCTCTACGGCGCAAACACGCTTGGCGCCGTGGCTGGTGTGTCGCTGGCGACATTTTACTTTTTCGAAAAATTTGGGAATCACCTGACGTTGTGGATGGCCACGGCGTTGAACGTTCTCCTTGCCATCGCTGCGTTCTATCTGGCGAGAAAACTACCTGGCGTATCCGAAACAAAAGAGGCCGACGTCGCACCGCCGGTGGCACGGCCGGCTTTTGTTCTCGGCGCCGCCGCTTTGGTCGGTTTTGCGTTCCTGCTCATGGAGATGGTCTGGTACCGAATGCTCAGTCCGCTGCTGGGCGGGTCGACGTTCGCCTTTGGCTTGATCCTGGCCATGGCACTATTTGGCATTGGACTTGGCGGAGCTTGTTATGCCTTTTTCGACGGCCGCAGCCGGCCGTCGCTCCAGCTTTTTGCTTTTACCTGTTCTTTCGAAGCGCTTTGTCTGGCGACTCCATTTGCTCTCGGCGACCGACTCGCGACGCTGGCGATGCTTCTTCAGCCTCTCGGAAGTCTCGGTTTTGCCGGCAAGTTTGGCGTGTGGGTAGTGCTTTGCGCGATCGTGGTCTTGCCGGGGGCATTTATCTCCGGCATCCAATTTCCATTGCTTATAGGATTGCTGGGGCGCGGCAACGAGAAAGTAGGCGCGCAAGCGGGTCAGGCGTTTGCCTGGAACACGGTGGGCGCCATCGCCGGTTCGCTCGCCGGAGGATTTGGTATTTTGCCGGCCCTAACCGCGCCTGGAACCTGGAGTCTGGCCATTGGCTTACTCTGCGGCCTCTCCGTCGTTGCCGGGTTCCTCGCGGCGCGGGCGACAAGAGAATTTCTTCGTTTTGCTCCTGCGGCGTTGGTCGCCGTGGCTGCGGGTTTGCTTCTCGGAGCAAAGGGCCCCACTGCCTATTGGCGGCACAGCCAAATTGGGGCCGGTCGAGTTGCGCAATACACTTCTAGCAAAAACGAGCTGCGCGACGCTGTCCAGACGTTCCGGCGCGAACTTGTATGGGAAGAGGAGGGCTTGGAGAGTAGCGTGGCGCTGATAAAATCGGCCAGCGGCATTGGGTTTATTGTCAACGGCAGATGCGACGGCAATGCAAAGGGCGATGCCGGAACGCAGGTGATGATCGGATTGATTGGTGCGATCCTGCATCCCAACCCGGAAAAGGCGCTCGTCATCGGCCTTGGGACCGGCAGCACGGCGGGCTGGCTGGCCGCAGTCCCTACGATCAAGAAGGTGGACGTTTTTGAACTGGAGCCGGCGATATTGAGAGTAGCCAGGGCATGCGCCCCGGTAAATCAAAACGCTCTCGAAAACTCCAAGCTGAAGGTGAGGATCGGCGACGCGCGCGAATCACTCCTAACCACGCAGGAGAAGTACGACCTGATTGCCTCCGAACCTTCGAACCCCTATCGGGCGGGAGTGGCCAGTTTGTTCACGCGGGAATATTACCGCGCTGTGAGCAATCGCTTGCGGCCGGGCGGCCTTTTCCTCCAGTGGCTGCAAGCTTATGAGGTGGACACGGAAACCATCGAAACGGTTTACGCGACGCTTCACACGGTTTTTCCCTGCGTCGAAACTTACGAAACGTTAACGGGCGATATGGCCCTGGTTGGATCCGAGCGGCCAAGTCGCTACGACGTCGCGACTCTACGCAAACGCGTTGCCCAGGAACCCTTCGAAAGCGCCCTGAAATACGTCTGGCGCGTGAACGATCTGGAAGGATTCCTCGGCCACTATCTCGCCAACGACGCGTTGGGACGGGAACTGGCTCGCCGCGGTGCGGCACGGATCAACACTGACGATCGCACGTTGCTCGAATACGCGTTCGCTCGAAGCGCCGGTTACGGTCTGAAATTTCAACTCCCGGACGTCGTCGTTAGTGCTTCTGCCTCCGGCATGGATCATCCGGCAACCTTTAATGGTTCGGTCGATTGGGCGAGCGTGAACGAACAGCGCTTTGCCGCGCTGCAAACGGGGCCGATCCCGGGAATCAACCTGACAACCGATGAGCAATGGCGCGGGGCAGCCGCCCGCCAATACGCGGCCGGCAATCTGCGCGAAGCGCTGATCAATTGGAGGGGACAAAAGACTGAACCGAAAACTCTCAATGAATTGGAACTGGTCGCCGATTCTTTGGCCGAGGTCGGCGACGAGAAGGCCCTATCCTACATCGAAAAACTTCGCGGACCATTGCCCACAGAAGCGGCTGCGATCACGGCACACCTTCGCATGCAGCAAAAAAATTGGCCGGCTGCTGCTGCGTCCTTTGAAGAAGTCCTGGCTGCTTTCAGCCATTATCCCTGGACGCCCTACAATATGGTGGAGCGCACCCTTGTGGCGGCCAACGAGCTGGCCCAACGGAATGAGACGACAGCGCTGGCGATGGAGCGAGCTTTCAGCAAGCCCTTTGTGATCTGCGATCATGACGACTTCCGCATCCGTCTGTTGTTGGCGGTCGGGACGCTGCTGGACCGGGGCAACTTCGGAGGGCACACATTGGCCGCCATCGAAGCCATGGAACCGAATGTCCCTTGGGAGGGAGATTTTCTGCGCGTTCGTGAGGAATGCTACTTGCGGTTGAACGACCCGCGCTTTGCCCAGGCCCACCGCGATTTTGTTGCTTTCACAAAGGCGGCCCCGGTTTCGATCGCAAACATGAAGGTTCAACGAGCCGACGATGCGGCACGGCTGTCCCAGGCCGTTGCTCCGGACCCGACTTCCTTACACTAGCCGCAGCAGGCGACGCGCTACCAACCAAATCGGAAAGTAAGCGCCAAGGTAAATCCAGGGCCAACTGATGTCCCGGTTAGCGAAATGCCAGAAGGCAGGTTTTCGCGCGACGCTTTCCACTTTAATCAAGTGGAGAGGATGATGGCGGATGACTTGATCAAAGGGTGGCGGTGATTGGTCTCCGAAGACAACCGAGTGACGCACCGGTCGTTGGTTTCCCAAGATTATCGCGATCGGAAATGATCCGGGTGTATCGCTGCGAACGAGCCAGGTCAGAGTTTGCGGCGGTACTCCATGGCGCAGGTAACGTTGAAGATCGGCCCGTTCGGAGGCTGACATCTGATTTTTCGCGGCCAACTGGTTGAGCGTCTCGCGAATCGGCGGCAGCGAGCGGGATGCCGGACTGAATTCATCCAGACGCAATGGCGAGCTGACCCTGAGAGTGACTGGTTCACGAAAATCTGCGTCGATTCTAGCCAGCACGCGGGCGGGTGTGCCGGGCAACGGATTGCTCTGGTCCATGCGCGCTACCAACCATGCGAAACCGAGGATGAAGACGCCAAGCAACATTCCGATCGGAACAAGGCCGGCTCCAATGATCCTCAGGTGCACGGGGCGTGCTACCGACGTGAGCCTTTCACGTCGCGCCGAGCTTGTTGGGAGGGTGGCTGCTTCTTTTTCTAAGGCCCGCGCTCTGCGGCGCGCTTCACGAACTCGAGCATTGTCAGCAAAAAGCGCTTGCGTTAGAGCGGCAGCGAAAACAGCTCCAAGGCCAATGATTGCCACTGAGGCAGGCCGCCCGAGAGATCGCACCATTGGCCAAAGCAAGAGATCCAGGATGTGAAGGGAAGGCAGGTAGAGCCACGTCTCTGGAAGAGACCAAGCCGCGAGCAGAAAGATTCCCCAGAAAATGAAACCAGCGTTTCGCAATTGCGCCCCGCGCCGTTCGCGTTTCCCCGGCACAGGCGGGAGCTTCGCAGGTGCGATCGATGCGTTGCCCGGATCGGATTCCGTTTCGTTCGCCTTTCGCGAGATAACGCCGCTCGATCCGTCCACAAAAATCTCTTCATTCTCGCGGAGCAATTGCGTTGCATCGGGCAGCACGACCGCGGGCAGATTCATCTCGCGGGCCACGATCGCGCCGTGCGACAAACTTCCGCCGCATCCGAGCACCAGCGCGGAAGCATTCAGGAACAGGGGCGTCCATTGCGGATCGGTCGATGGACAAACCAAAACGTAATTTCTGCCCAAGTCGCGCTTGTCCAAAGGCGATTCGACGACGCGGACTGGGCCGGAGGCAAGACCGCTTGAGATCGGGAGACCCTCGTAGCGCTGGTGACTTTCAAACTTGGGCGGCTCGCCTAACGAAGAGAGCGCAGAGGCGTCAATCCACTGGGGCAGGTTGATGCGTGCTTCCGCGAGAAACTCCCGCCTGCGCTGGTCGATCTGAGGTTGCGGTACGGAACCCCGGCGCAAAGCGTCGGCTAACTCGTCAGCGGTGAGCCAGGCCACATCGGTCCGCAACCGGCGGGAAGCTTCCAGCATCAGATCGCGCAACAAGTCGTAACCGAGCATGAGATAATGTTTCCCGTCTTCTCGAAAGACGAGGTAGCGCCTGGCCAGGTCGATTCTTTTCTCAAGCTCCCGAGCAGCTCGCTCTGGAAGCTGGTTGATCTTTTGTCGTGCCTGCTCGGTTCTTTTTCTGTGCAGATCGACTGGGTCCGGTGTGTTTTTCAAACGCTCGGCATAAGCCAGCAGCGCGTCGGGTATTTCCCGCCAGCGCGGCGCGGCGAGATCGAATTCGCCAACGCCACGGTGGCCATATCGTTCCAGCCATTCGCCTAACGAAGATTGGCCGCGTGCCACCGCGCGCAGCGCGGCGTCCGCCAGCAAAGTCTCATCCGGCTGTCCGCTGGAGGCGAATAGTTGGGTCAACGTTTCGGGCGGGTCGTCCCAGAAATGCTCGGCTACAAAATCCTGCAGCCGCCGCAAGGCCGAGGCCGCGATGAAGGTCGTGAAAAATATTTGCGGCGCAAACTCATCGAACAAACGGCGCTCCCGCTCGCCCCAGAGTGCGATCCATTTCTCCGTGGAAAGGCAAGTGAGATCGCGCTTTTTTTCCGCGGCGCACCATTCCGTAAACCGCGGGATGATTTGTTGCCTGAGTCTTTGATCGAGACCGACGCTTTCCATGTCGATCCTGCCCTCTGCTGCACGCAGTTGACGACGGGCACGAAATCGCGCCAGCCACGAGCCGTGGGCAAGCGATGGCGGCAATTGTGCAGCATTTGCGTCGCGGCGGAGGAGCTCGGCATCGTAAACGAACGGGAACTCTTTCCCGAACAAGCCCGGGGCGTGGGCGAGATCGAGGTAAATTTTTCCGAGAACTAGCTTGAGAATCTCCGTGGAAGCAGGATCGAACCCGAGCCGGCGATACATGGCGCCGAATCCGCCTGCGCCGGACATGAACTTGCGCAGAATGCTCCAGGTCAGAGGCGCGGGATGCGGCACCGTTTCCGCCAGGTTGTGCAAGACCCACGGACCGCACCCGGCTTCCGATAGTCTTTCGCGGGCAGCTCGAATCAGATTCGTCCGAATGGCCGCGCGATCAGATGTGGTAATTGGTCGAGCTTGAAGCAAAAAAAGTTCGTCGCCCGAGATGGCCCATTCGATGTCTTGGGGAATGCCGAAATGTGAAGCCACTTTCCGGCCGAGTTTCCAAAGTCTCTTTACTTGTTCGCTCGTTAGGCTGAAAGGCTCGTGGCGAGATCGCGATTCAAGAATCTGGCCGGTTTCACAATTGACCCGAAAGATGTCAGGCTGCGTTCGCCCGGACACCACGTTATCGCCCAGACCGGGTGCGGCCTCGATTAACATTTCATCGGGGTTCTGTGGCGATTGGGTAAAGAGAACACCGGCTACATCCGCCGCCACCTGACTCTGAATCACGAGAGGCATCGGTACTTCGTTCGGATAAACAAACGAATTCGACGATGCCAAACTGGCTCGGCAAAGCTGAACGGCATCGAGCAATTCCGCTTCGTTGCGAACGTTCAGGATGGTCTTGAACTGCCCCGCCATCGAAGCCGTTTCCGAATCTTCCATCGTTGCGGAGGAGCGCACCGCCACCGCAGTCGCGTTCAGATGGCGGTAAGCGGCGCGAATCGATCCGAGATCGGCATCTCGGGCCGCCGCCGTCATTACGAAACCGTCCGGCACAACGAAGCCGGCGCGGAGCAGTGCGCCGAGATTGGCCGCCTTGCCACCGACAAGCGCGACGTCGGCGCAATCCCGCAAATTTTGAATCGGGTCCATCAGTGAGTCGTGCCGGCAAAGCAACGCAGACCACCGGTCTCGCTCCCCACAAACACGTGGCCATCTGCGACCAGGGGTGAGCTGAGAGATAGGTTCCGGCGGCCCGGCTCGGTCTCGTCGTTCACGGCGTGTTTTTCGATCAACTCTCCCGTGCTGGTGTCGAGAACAACGAGGAAGCCGTCGCTGCTAACAGCGTAAAGAGAATGTCCGCTGAGCGCCGTTCCTGCCAGCACCGGGGCGTGGCTGATGGTTTGGCGCCAAATCTTGCTGCCATCTTTGAGGTCAAGGGCAACGACCGTGCCGTCGCGCACAGGACAAAATGCCTTTTCATCGCCGATCGCCATGCGCCCGAGGACCGCATCGGGCAAATCCGTTCGCCACTGGACCTTGCCACTGACGCGGTTCATCGCCAGCACGGCACCAGCCGGATGCTGGTCGGCATTGACAAAATCGCCTCGGCCGGTACCGGCGAGCACGAGATCCTTCGCGATGGAAATCGGGCCTGTGGCGGGATACGGCGTCGAGGTTTGCCAAGACAAATCACCATTTGGACGCACGGCTACGATGGCGCTTCCGCCAACGCCGCTGCCTATATAGGTCACCCCGTCCCCTGCAATTGCCGGCGAACTTTCCGGATCGACGATGTCGCGGCGCCAAAGAACTGTTCCGTCTGAGATCCGCACACACAGGGCGTAGCCAGCTGAATCAACCGGCAGATGGTTGGCCCGTTCGATTGCCCCTGCGCCGGCGACGACGAAGTCGTCAAAAACGGCGGGCGAAGATTCGACGTGATTCTTCGGAATGTCGATTTTCCAGTGGAGTCTTCCAGTGTTGGCGTCGAGGCAAATCAAATGGCACTCGGAATCGAAATGAAGTCCTTCACCGATGATGAGATATTTTCCATTAGCTGTCAGGACAGGTGAACTGAACACGCCTTTGAGGTCTTGATTGTTGATCTTTGCCACCTGCCAGATTGGCCGGCCGGTCGCGGCATCGAGGCAAAAAATCGAACCAAAAGTGCCGCCGACGTCGATGATGCATGATGCTCCATAAAGACGGCCATCTTTCAGGGTTGGTGTCGAAAGAAAGGAAGCGCCAGGCTGCTTAAATTCCCAGAGTAGCCGAAGGCGGCCTGGTTCGCCTTTTGCCGACAGTTGTCCGTTTTGGGTGAGCTCCTCGCTACGAATCGCGTTCAGGGCGACCTGCGCCCAATCGATTTGTGGATGCGAACGAACACGCATCTGATTGGTAACAACAAACAGTCCCCAACTTGCCGTCAAAATGGCGCAAATTATGAGCGCTGCGCGCCAGGAGCGAAGGGAGCCGCGAAGCCATTGAAATGGCCGAAGTAAAACGATTAGAAACGGGCTGGCGCCGGCAACAATCGTGGAAAACACGGATGTTCCAGCCTGCACAAGAATCGGAACAAGCGCGACCGTGGTCATGGCAGATTAGCCTCTGGCGATTTCATTACATTTTCTGAGCGAACCGTGTGCCATTAGCCACGATTTCGCTCCCCGAGCAGCCGCGTTGTGTGATCAAGTCGGGCCGCCCGCCGAGTTTTGCGCGGTTGCTCGCAGCGAACCCGGCGTTATGCCCCCTGATCTCGAATGTCTCTCCGGGATACCCTGGGGTCGGGCAGATACGTTGTCTTGAGGGAAAGGTCGGTTGACGCAATCACTGGCAGGCGCATCTTAGTCACCTTTTGGATCGCCACTCGCAAACGACCGAACGCACGATCCTCAGGCTGCTTTTGGGTGCGCTCGGCGGGATAATACTTGTGGTGGCGATTGGAATCGGCGGCTACCGGTTTTATCAGCAATGGGAATCAAGCCGGCAGGTCAGGCGAGCAGAAGCTTATCTTAAGGGCGGCGCAGTACGGTCAGCGGCCCTGGCTGCTCGGCGCGCATTCGAGTTGAAGCCGTCAAATGCCGAGGCGTGCCGCGTCCTGGCTGGGATCGCCGAACGCGACGGCCAACCGGAAGCAATCCAGTGGCGACAGGCCGCGGCCGCGGCCAGGCCGGGATCGATCGATGACGCCGTTGCGCTCGCCAGGACGGCCTTGCGGTTCAACAAGATTGCAGTGGCTGAGACGGCGCTGGCCAAATTGGGTGGCACTGCGGATGAAGCCGCCATCTATCACGAGGTCTCAGCCCAGCTGGCCGTTACTAAAAAGGATCCGGTGGCTGCGGAACGACACTATGGTGAAGCGGTCAAACTCGATCCCGCGAATCGAACCTACCAGCTCAATCTGGCGGTTTTTCAGTTGCAATCGAAGTCGCCGGAAGTCCGGGCGAAAGCTTCCGAGCTTTTACAAATACTTGAGAAGGATGAAACACTGCGGGTGCAGGCGGCACGTGCCCTGCGTGATGATGCGGTCCGACGCCGAGACGTGCCGGCTCTTCTGGAGATCACCGCACTTTTGCACAGTTATCCGGAGGCAACATTTCGCGACCGGATTTCTTACGTCCAGCTTCTTCATCTGCTGGATCGTCCGGAGTTCGCGGGGACGCTGACCGAGTTGCAAAACGAGGCCGCCGCAGATTCGAGCAAGTTGACCGAGCTGCTGGAGTGGATGAGCGCCAATCAACTGGCGCTGCTGGCAATTCATTGGATCAAAGAACTGCCGGCCGAGATGGTGAAGAAGCGACCCGTGCCAGCGGCGGTGGCCGATTGCTACATGGCGGCGAGCGATTGGGATGGCCTCCTCCAATGGTGCCAGAAGACCAATTGGGGAGACCTGAAATTCCTTAGCCATGCTTACCTTTCTCGAGCGCTGCGCGAGCAAGGCGATAATCTTGGCTCCAAATCAGAATGGAATATGGCCTTAAAGGAAGCCGGTTCTGATGGTCGGCGGATCTATTCTCTCCAACAAAGCACGGCCAAGTGGGGTTGGCAGACTGAAGCAGAAGAGCTTCTCTGGATCTTGGCGAATGATCCGGACAGGCAAAACGAGGCCTTAGCCGCACTTTACCAATTTTACTTCGACAAAGGCGACACCGGCAATCTTTACCGGGTGGCATCACGGGCTTGCCAAATGCGGCCTAACGATGAAGCGGCGCAAAACAACCTGGCGCAACTATCGCTCTTATTGAAGGTGGATATGGATCACGCCCACGAATTAGCGAAGCGGCTTTACCAAAAGGATTCCCGGAACCCGGTTCTGGCATCGACCTATGGATTCTCGCTCTACGAAAAGGGACGTTATCAACAGGCGGTGCAGGCAATGGACCAACTGAATCCGGCAGACCTGGCCCGACCTGCCATCGCGGCGTATTATGGCATTTTTCTCGCCGCCGCTGGTAACAAGTCGAAAGCAGCCGAGTATCTGAGAATTGGAGCAGGGGCGCCGCTGCTTCCGGAAGAGAAAACACTCCTGCAATCCGCTCAGGAAAAGATCGAGAACGGAAGTCCGTAGTTTCTCGCGTTGCCCCTGTCGGCGCCACCTCGCTGCGTACGTGTTTAGCGCCAAAGGCGCTATCTCATGACAGCCTGGGGCATCACCCCAGGATTCGAATGATGCGTGAACCGAGCGCTGAAAGCGCGAATCAAAATACAGGCGGCGAAGCGCTACTAGCCGGCAACACCGCCTCGAGATGCGAAGGTTGTTCCGCCATGAATTCCCTAAGGTCGCGCTCTGCCTGGGCCAGGCGGGGATCCTTGATCGCGCCGTAGGAGGCAGCGCGCGCTTGGAGAAAGGCGGCCTCCCAGGGGACATAGGGTTCCAGGGCCTCAATAACGGGGAGGCAGTATTTACCGTATTGACCTTTGTCCAGCTTTATCCCGCAGCGAAGCAAAACGATCAGGCGGGAGTTGTCGCGGTTGTAAATAATGAATGGGTTGCGGAGCTCTTCATAAATTCGCAACACTGCAAGATCATTAGGGGTCTGCTCGGCAATCAGCTGCGTAAGAACCAGGGTGCGCTCCATCAGCTCGTTCTTGATCCAGGGGTCGGTGTGAAAACGTTGCAATATCTTTTCAACCAGATCGGTTGCCTCTTCGAGCTTGCCACGGCTCAAGAGTAGCCTGGCCAAAACCATGTCGGCCTCGGCCGGCAACGATTCTCTCAGCTTTTCAATATAAGCGTCCGCCTCGGGGTCGCCTTCACTTGCGGTGCACTCGGCCACCATTAAAAGTTCATTCAAATCGCACGGCTCGCGCGGATATCTTCGCCATAAGGAAAGAGCGTTCGTCAGATCGTTTTTCATGTAGGCGCTATAGGCAGCGACCCGATTTTGGGACATCGCGGACGGATACTCTGCCGGATTCGGCGTTTCGCCAGAGCCGAGCAGCATCGACATGCGAGCAAGATCGACATCAGGCCAATCAACGTCGCCGCTCGAAATAGGAAGCCGGTTAGAATGCGTTAGGGCGGCCATGACCCGAAATGACGAGATGCTGAAACCGTTTTGAAGATCGACATTTCGAGCGAACGCGAATTCCAACACCGTGCGGTCGTCGGTGTTCAGTCGGGCCTGGGGCCCTTGAAGACGTTTGGCCACAGAATCGTCGGCGATAAAATGAGCGAGAAAACCTTCAAGATTGGTGATCCCCCAGACGTGGCGAAGAGCGTTCTGGAACGGCTCCTCGGCAATGCGCCGGCGTAGTTCATTAGCATCGTAGTTGCGCGGGCCATCGGTGCCGATCAGAAGCAAGTCGCCATTCTGGGTCTGCCATGTCTCGACGTTGGGAAAAACCGAGCCCAATGTGGAATAGACCGTCTGGATGGTGCGGTCGTCGATTTCGTAGGCCTGCACCCATTGCGCGAACATCCCCCCTGCGTTCAGGCGCCGCGCCACTGCTTCGTAGTATTCGCGTGTAAACAAACTGGCGATGCCGGCGCGGTAAGGATTCGAAGGCTCCGAGACGATCAAATCGTATTTGTCGCGGCCAACCATCAGCATTTCGCGCGCGTCGCCCAGGATCACGTGCAGCTTCGGGTTGGCCAGCGCGGCATGATTCATCGGCCCGCATTGCTGGGCCACGCGAAGAATGGCGGGCTCAAGTTCGAACACATCCACACATTCCATCGAAGGCACAGCCGCCAGCCATCCCGCCGTGCTGCCGGTGCCCAATCCGATCACCAGCGCTCGTGTCGGGTGAGGATGAAGCGCGGCCACGATCAAGGCGCTCATGATTTGCGTGCCGGCATCGAGCTTGAGACCGCCGTCGCATTTCCCGTTGATGATGAAGTTCAAGTTATTTCGCGTGGAAAGGGCCACGCTGCTCTCCACTCCGTCCGTGTCCCACAAAATTTCGCGACGGATCGTGTTCATCAGGTCATGAAACTCGGTCTTCGAGCCGCTGAATTTGGCGAGCCGGCCAACGCCAATCTGGCTGTGACGCCAAAATGCGGTTGGTCCCCTGGCTCCGAGCAAAGCGAGCGCAACCACGACAGTAGTGAGAGCCGGGAGCAATCCCAAAAAATTGAACCGGCGACACAGTTCGATGATCGTTGCTGTGATCACCAATACGCCTAACAATACGATTACCAGCCTCCAGACTCCAGGCGCCGAGAAGGCGGGTAAAAATCCGAAACCGCCCGCGAGTGAGCCCGCAATCGCGCCTACAGTGTTCCAAGCGTAAGCCATCCCGGTTTGGGCTCCGACATGTGCCCGTCCTTTGCCGAGCAGGGCGATCAGCATTGGAAACTGAATTCCTGAGATAATCGCGGCGGGCAGAACGACGATGGCGCAAATCATGGTCCACCCCGCGACAAAGCCATGAAAGCCGAGCACCCCGAGTGGGCGCAGCAACATGGCAACGAGAGCGACCCGATCGCCCAACGCGTAAGGAGCGGCGAGGCAAAACGCCTCCAACGCGCTGACAAAAGCGAAACCGCTCAGTGTAATTGGCCGTCCGCCGAACCAGATGGCATAAATGAGGCCGCCCAGGCCGATCCCAAAGAGCGCGACTGCCAGGATCAGACCGAAGGTAAATGTCGACCCGCCTAACAAGGAACCGAGCATGCGGTACCACACAATTTCCATGAGCAGAAACGCGAATCCGGCCACGGCCGAGGCGAGATAGACAAACAACGCCGGAGCCGATGCTCCCTCCGGGAGTGGCTCTTGCGTGCCCGGCTTCGTAATCGGCAATGTTTTCGACATCGAAAATGCCGCCAGGGCCACTCCAATATTGAGCATGGCCGCAAGCGTGAGAGTGAACCGATTGCCTAACGTTTCGAAAAGATAGAACGTGGCGATCGTCACGCCCGTCATTGCACCAAGCGTGTTGGCTCCGTACAACAACGCGACCGGCCGGCGGTTTGTGTCGTCGGGATCGACCACCGCGCGCGCGACTGCCGGAAGCGTGCCTCCCATGAGGAAAGTGGGAACACCGATTACCAGCGCGGACATCACCAATCGGATCACGGTTCCCACGCCCAAGCCCATCGTGAGCGTCCCGCCAAGCGACAAATAAATGTGGCGCATCACCCAAAGCAGGATCGGGCTTACCGCCGCAGTTGCGGCAATGAAAAGCTCGAGCCGGGCGTAAAACTCGAGGGGGCGTTCCTTCGACTCGGATCGCTGTCCCAGGATCACGCTACCAAAGCCAAGGCCGCCCATGAAGATGGCCAGCACGGCTGCGGTCGCCGCGGTCGATGCGCCGAAAAACAGCCGAAATTCCCGTAGCCACGCCATTTGATAAATGAGCGCGCAAAGCCCGGAGAAAAAAAAGAGCGGAGCAACGCGAAGCGAACGGGAACCCATTGAGTATTTTTTATGGAAAAGGCGACGGTGGCAGCAATGGCATCGGTTCGCATCGAGCATACCACATACCGGGAGAACCGAAACGCGTGAAGCGGACGCGCCGCGCCGTGAAAGTTGCTCACCTGGCCGCGCTGCACTGGGGCGCGGCGACTAGCGCCAGCAGTAAAAAAAGGGCAGGCCGTCAAGGCCTGCCCCATCAACCAATAGGAAGCTACAATCAGCGCAAACGATTACGTGCTACGATCAGTCGTTTTCGTTTCCTCGCCTGCTGCACATGAAACACCAGCGCGAAAACGAAAGCCGCGATGCCGGCAAAATAAGTCGGCGGTTCAGGTATCGCCGGGATTCCATTCCCCGCCGAAACCAGAAAGTATGGATCACTGTTGGGACGCTCTCCCCTTGTTTGATCCGCATAGAGAACGAATCCGCTGATTGGCGTGTTTTGAAGGTTAAGGTTGGCGAAAAGCTGCGTGAAGCTCAGGTCCCAGACATCTGAAAATCCTTTGCCGCCTTTTCCGCCGGGCACAACACTTAAGGCAGACCAAATGTCAGTAGGTAATGCGTTGGCAAGAATGGTGTTGTTCGCACCCAGGAGCAAGATGCCGGGTTCTACTTTGTCGGATTTGAAAAATGTATCGTTCGCGCCTAGATCGAAATCTTCAAGTCTGAGCGTCAGGCTGAATGGGTCCACCAGGGTGTTATATTGGACTCGCAGACCCGTGGTTTGAACTTGATGCTGAGCATCGGAATACAAGCCGAGCCCGAAATGGGTCAGGTTCCCGTTTGGCTGCGAGTATGAAACGCCGAGTCCGTCATCGAATTCTACGCCACGGTTGACTTGAGGGCTGCCGCCCGAGCCATTACCGGTTGAGAGATCCAGGCCCTGTACGGCATAGATGGAGAAATTAGCTCCTGATGGGGTGTAGGGATTTCCAAGGAGGGTTACGACGGCATTGGCGCTGGAGGCGGCAACAAAGAGCAATGCGGCGAGCAGGGCGGGCAAGGCATTTGAGCGGGGGAGCAACGGATAAGATTTTTCGGCGCTGAATGGTCTCATATAGGTTATTGATCTATATTTACCATAATTGTCATACTCGCGTCGCAGCGTCAATCAAAATCCGGGGCTGCTGCATGATTTGTCGCCCGTGGACAGCTCTATTCCATCGTCAAGGAGCCAGTCAAGAAAGAATGGGCAGTGTCCTGAATTCCCCTGACCGGCTCCGAAAGCTTTCGGAGTCCGCCTCTCCCACTGGGAGAGGGTAGGGTGAGGGCTCTCCCTTTCTCACTGTCGCAAGTTGATTTTGGGGACAGTGCCCTGAATTCTGAAACCTTGACAATCCTTACTCCGGGTTCAGCTCGAAGTTGATCCGCACGTCGTAATGACCGGCTGTTCCCAGACCGTCTGGCAGAGGATCAACTTGGGTCACGCGCTTGCTCACCGCCGCCACGGACTCATCAACGACCATGTTTCCCGATGGCTTAACGACCTGAAATTGCGACACACTGCCATCCTGTTCGATGCGGACCTTCACCAGCACAGAAATCTTGTCGCTGGTTGGCGTCGCCGTTGTCGGCTGAATCCAGGCGCTGTGAAAACGATCATGCAACATGTTGCCATACCAACTGAACTGCGCCGCCGCGCCCGCGCCGCCAGTCTTGCCCCCTGCGCCGATCGAAGTCCCTTTCCCTGAGGCGCTGTGAGAGACTTTTCCTCGTTTACCATCGAGAGAGTCTTTCGCGATCCGTTTTTTCTCAGGGTCGACCTTTTCTCTTTTGTCGCGCGACTTTGCCGTCTTTGCCTTCGATGATGGTTTGGGAGATGCCTTTGCCAGAACTGCTTTCGACTTGGGTTTCGGCCTAGGCTTGGGAGTTGGGTTTGGCGTGACGCTTGGCTTTGGTGTTGCCGTCGGTTTCGGCGTTGCGCTCGGCAACTGAATCTCGCTCTTGGCGGAAGTTAAAGTTGGGCGATCTCCATCCGGCTCTTCCTGTTTGAGCTGCTTCGGTTCCGAGCTCGGCGCGGAAATCTTCTGCACACGTTTCGCGGTATCGCTATCGCCCGCGCCGGCGCTGTTCAACCAGACAACGCTTTGCGGCTCGAGATTTTTCGATCTATGACTCCAGCGGATGAATCCCGCGATGAGCGCGGCATGGCCGAGCGCGATGAGAGTGACGTTTCGCCAAAAGCGCGCCCGCTTCAACATTGATGGTTTAACCACGAACAAACACGAATGAACCCGAAGGTCGGTAGACGTTCCGGGGAAAAGGCGCTTCGTCTCTATTCGTGTCCATTTCAGGTTATTTCGCCTCGGTTTTAGTGGCGATGCCAACTTTGCTGATCTGCACGCGCTGCAATGTGTCCATGAGTGAAATCAACTTTTGCACCGGCAACTCGCGGTCCGGCCGGATGACTACCGCAAGATCGGGATTGCTCCGTTTCATCTCGGTCAACTGCGCGGTGAGGCTCTCGCGATCGACTATCCGATTATTGAGCTTGATCGTCTCAGTGCGATCGATCGAGATCGTTTGCACTAGCGACGAATCGATCCGCGGATTTTTTTCGCCGCTCGACGGGATCACGAGGTTCATGCTGTTTTCGAGCAGCGGTGTCGTGATCATGAAAATGATCAACAATACAAACGCCAGGTCGAGCAATGGCGTGACGTTGATCTCGCTCAAGGAAGAGAGACTCTGGCGCTGGGAGTAGCGTCTCATCTCGAATTCTGCGTTGGGCGTTGGGCGGGCTGCCCCGTTTCTTTTTTTACAGGGTTGGACGCTGGGCAGCCTGCCCCGTTTCTTCTTTTACGGGGTTGGACGTTTGCCGAAAAAAGGAAACGCCGAACGCCGAACACCGAACGCCGAATATCCAATGTCCGAAGCGCAGTCATCATCTCCGAAATGCGGCTTCGCGAGCGCCGTGATCGACGTACTTGTGCTCGAACTCGGAGGCCAGCTCGGCGGCGAAGTTGTCCATCTCGACAATCAGACTGCGGATGCTCGTGACCAAGAAATTGTAACCGAACATCGCTGGAATGGCCACGCAGAGCGCGGTGACCGTAGTAATGAGCGCTCCGGAAACGCCCGGCGCCATGGCGCCGAGGCTGGCCGTTCCGGCCATGGCGACACCGCTGAATGCGTCCATCACGCCCCAGACCGTGCCTAACAAGCCAAGAAATGGCGAGCCGCTCACTGCCGTCGCGAGCAAAATCATTTGCGATTCCAGCCCGAGCGCCGTCTCGCCCACCGCGCGTTCCATCGCCGCATTGACTGCGCCCATTTGCGCTGGCGATATTTTGTCGGCGATCTCGAGTCGCGCCCGAAAAGTTTCGTCCACCTCCGGCGAGCCGAGCAGATGAAACGCGAGTTCATGACAGCCGGCCCGATAGACGTTGAAAGTCGGTGACCCAAAAAACCGCGCGTTTTCTTCAAAGAGACGCAGCGGTTGTCGATCCTGGCGAAAGGCGGCAAAGAACCGCGCATTCTGTTTTCTGGCAAACTGGATCACGCGCAGTTTCGTGATCATGATCGACCAACTGAAAATCGACCCGACGGCAAGCAACAGGAGGACAATTTTTCCCGCAACGGTCGCGTGATCGAACGCGAACAGCAGACCACTCGCGGCTAGCACTTCTGGAAGGAACATTCGCGCTTCACCCGACAAACTAGTAAATGACGAATGACGAATGTCTAATGACGAATCAATTCCGAAATCCGAATGACGACCACTGTACGCAATGTAATCATTACAGGCGCTTCGACATTTTGATGGGAAACCTCGGCCGCATTTTCGCGGCAACAATGAAAGCGATTCCGATGGCGACGAGGAAGAAGGAAAAAAATTGCCCGCGGGTGAAACCGGCGATCAATGCCGCGTCGGGTTCGCGGAGGCGCTCGATCACGATCCGGAAAATCGCGTAACAAATAAAAAAGAGCCCGATCAGCACGCCATTCGGTTGTCGCATTCGGGTGCGACCGAACCAGAGAATCGCGAACAGAACAATTCCTTCAAAGAATGCTTCGTAGAGCTGGGATGGATGCCGTGGGGTCAGGATTGCGCGTAATGTTTCTTTCACTTGCGGTTGTTGATGGACCGCGGCGACGATCGCGTCAGGAGTGGTCAGCGCCGGATCGATTCGGGCGCAGACCGCGATCGCGCGATCGGCTTCGGCCGGATGATCGAACAGCTCCTTCGGAAATTGCATGGCCCAGGAAACATTCGTGGCCCGCCCGTAGAGTTCGCCGTTAATGAAATTCGCGCAGCGGCCAAAGAACAAACCCAACGGGGCTGTCACGACAAGATTATCGCCCAGGTTGAGCCAGGAAAGATTGTGACGCCGCGCGTAATAAAGCGCGAACAGCGATACGCCGATCATCCCGCCGTGGCTCGACATTCCGCCTTGCCACACTTTCAGGATCGACCATGGCTCGCGCAGCATCCCGGGGTTGTAGAAAAAAACGTAACCGAGCCGGCCACCGATGATGACGCCGAACAATGCGCAGCCCGTGATGAAATCGCCGACCTTCGCCACGGGCAGATCGGCGTAGCCCATTTTTGAAAGAACGCGCAAGAGCAGATAGCTGCAAAGGAACGCGAGCACGTAGGCCAAACCGTACCAGCGCGGCCCGACATTATCGTAAATCCGAAAAATGACGGGATTAAGATCGTGAACGTAGTAAGCGAACACGGGGCCAATCTTCGCCGTCATTCCGAGCGAAGTCGAGCCTGCACCGCAGCCCCGCGGCCGCGGGGTGAGGCCAGGCTTTCAATCCCGTGGCCAAGCTGACGGGCTAACTCCGCGGGATCTTTCGATTCCGTTCAGGGTGATCTCCCTTTGTTTGCGCGTGACGAGTTCAAAAGCTCGCGCAGAAATGGCGCAGTCCGGCTGATCCGATTTTTCGCGACTTGCTCCGGCGTTCCGGTCGCGACGACTTCGCCGCCGGACGCGCCCGCTTCCGGACCAAGATCGACAATATAATCGGCCTCGGCAATCACGCTGAGATTATGTTCGATCACGATCACGGTGTTGCCTTCATCGACGAGCCGATGCAGCACCTTGAGCAATAATTCCACGTCGGCCATGTGCAGGCCGATCGTCGGTTCTTCGAGCAAATACAGTGTCGATCCTGGCTTGCGCATTTTCCGGAGCCGCTCATTCGCCGCGCGACTGACACCGCGCTTGAGCTGCGTTACTAGTTTGAGTCGTTGCGCTTCCCCGCCGCTTAAGGTGGGGCTGGGCTGGCCCAGCTTCAAGTAACCAAGCCCGGTATCGACTAACAAATCGAGCGGACGCGCAATCTTCGGATGCGCCGAGAAAAATTGCGCCGCTTCCTCGATCGTCATTTCCATCACATCGCCGATCGATTTGTCGTTATAAAGTACTTCAAGCGTTTGCGGATTGTAACGGCGGCCCGCGCATTCCTCGCACGGCACGAGCGCGCTCGGCAGGAAATTCATCTCCAGCTTGATCGCGCCCTGGCCCCTGCACGTCTCGCAGCGTCCGCCCTCGGCGTTGAACGAGAACCGGCTGGCCGAATAACCGCGCACCCGCGAAACCGGCAATTGCGCGTAAAGCTGGCGAATTTCGTCAAATACCTTGATGTATGTTCCCGGCGTCGAGCGCGACGTTTTCCCAATTGGCGATTGATCGACTTCGTAAACCGCTTCGATCTCACCGGCGCCGCTGACCAACTTGAACAACGCGCCATTTCCGGTGCGCTTTCTTTGGTCGAGCTCATCGCGCACAGCTGGCCAAAGCACTTCGTGCATTAATGTCGATTTTCCCGAGCCGGAGATTCCGGTGATCACCGACAAACGCCCGACCGGAAATCGAACATCGACATCTTTCAGATTATTTGCGCTCGCTTTCCGGATCTCGATCCAATTTTCAACATCGCTCAGACTTCGACGCGCGCGGCGGATCGGATGGCACAGCGGCGTTTTCAAACACCGGCCGGTCTCGGAATTTTTGGCGCGCTCGATGTCGCGCAACGTGCCGGTCGCCACGACCGTGCCGCCATGCACGCCGGCGCGCGGGCCAAGATCGATAATGTGATCGGCCCGCCGCATCGTTTCTTCGTCGTGCTCGACGATTACGAGCGAGTTTCCTTTCTGACGCAGGGCGGAAAGCGTGTCGAGCAGCCGCAGATTATCGCGCGGATGCAAACCAATCGTCGGCTCATCAAGGACGTAAAGCACACCGCGCAGATTCGAACCAAGTTGCGCGGCCAGACGAATCCGCTGCGATTCGCCACCGCTCAAGGTTTTCGCCGAACGCCCGAGCGCCAGATAACCGAGTCCGACGTTTTCCATAAAGCGCAATCGTTGCCGAATTTCGGGCAACAACTCCGATGCGATCGTTTGGTGCGCGCCCCGAAATCTCAACTGGTCAATTTTCCGCGCTGCTTCGCTGGCCGAAAGCGCGGTGAGATTGTCGATGGTGCAACCCTGCACCCGCACATGACGCGCGACTTCGTTCAGGCGTGAACCGTAGCAGCGTGGACACTCCCGCGTTTCGTTTTCACCGATCCATTCCGATTCACGCTCGGCCGCGAGCTCGTTTTCCAGAGCGGATTCGCCATCGTCGCTTTGGCCTAACTGCCGATCCTGATCCCAAATCTCGCCAAAGCCGCCGCATTCCTGGCACGCGCCGTGCGGCGAGTTGAATGAGAACAATCGCGGATCGAGTTCTTCAAATGCCCGTCCGCAACCGGGACAACTCATTTCCGTACTCATGACCGTGAGCCGGTCTTTCGAATCGAGTAGATGCGCGGTGCCGCGTCCGATCTCCAGTGCGCGCTGAGTCAGGTTGCGTGCTTTCAAAATTCGCTTGGCATCGATGACGCCCACAACCACGTCGATGGTGTGTTCTTTGAACCGCTCCAGTTTTCGGAAATGCGCAATCGGCATGAGCATGCCATCGACATAAAGCGTATCGAATCCTTGTCGTTCGGCCCAGCGCGCCACGTCGGTGTGAAATCCCTTTCGGGCTTTCACGAGCGGCGCGAGCACTTTCAGTGGTCCGCGTTTGGCCGCGATTTCGACCTGTTTCACGATTGCAGCCAGGCTCTGTTTTTCGACCGGCAAATCGCAGTCCGGACAAAATTGTGTGCCTGTTTTCGCAAAGAGTAGCCGGAGAAAGTGATAAACTTCGGTCACCGTGGCGACAGTTGATTTGCCGCCGCCTCGCGTGACGCGTTGCTCGATCGCGACGCTCGGCGGCAAACCTTCGACCAGATCGACATCAGGTTTCTCGAGCTGCTCGACGAACTGCCGCGCGTATGGCGACATCGAATCAAGAAAACGGCGTTGACCTTCGGCGAACAAAATGTCGAACGCGAGTGTCGATTTGCCCGAGCCGCTCAGGCCCGTGATCACGACCATTTGATCGCGCGGTATTTCTACGTCGATGTTCTTCAGGTTGTGCTCCCGCGCGCCATGAATGGCGATCGCGCCGTTTGTTTTCGGATTGAGGAGCGCACGCCGCTGGCGTGCTCCGTCCGGTCGCTGGCCGAACGGCTCTTCCGCGGCGCGCGCAACCTCTGATTCCGCACCAATGTAAATGTTCCGTCCAGAAACAGTTTTCGGCGGGCCGCCGAAAATGGCACGCGAGCCACGTGCGCTCCCCAGAACTTCGCGAAGGAATTTTCCGGTATGCGAGCGTTCAACGGTCGCGACCTCTTCCGGCGTTCCCGTCGCTACGACTTCGCCGCCGTCCTCGCCCGCTTCCGGGCCAAGATCGACAATCCAATCCGCGCATTTGATCACTTCCAGATTGTGCTCAATCACCGCGATGGAATGCCCGTGCGCGACCAGCCGCTGGAACAATCCCAAAAGCATCGAGACATCATCAAAATGCAATCCCGTCGTCGGCTCGTCGAAGATAAAGAGATTGCCGATGGCGGATTGCCGATGGCGGAATACCTCTCCATTTTGGCGTTGGGCAGCCTGCCCCGTTTCTTTTTTTACGGGGTTGGGCGTTGAGCAGCCTGCCCCGTTTCCCTTTTTACGGGGTTGAGCGTTTCCCCCTTCCGCCAAATGCCCAACAAGTTTTAAGCGCTGCGATTCGCCACCGCTCAACGTGTTCAACGGTTGACCGAGTCGCACATATCCGAGTCCCACTTCCTCCAGCACTTTGAGTCGATCGGAAATTTCCACTGCACGATCCACCCTCATCTGGCGCTGCGCGCCGGCCGAGCCGCAGCCTGGCGAAGGCTGCTCCTCCTCTCCCTCGTAGAGTGAGGGTCGCCGGTCGTTTTGCTCGCCGATCTGCGCGAAGAACTGGATCGCTTCCGTCACGGTCAATTCGAGCAAATCGTGGATCGATTTGCCCTGCACCTGCACTTTGAGGACGTGCGGCTGGAAGCGTCTCCCTTCGCATTCGGCGCAGCGCACATAGAGATCGCTCAGGAACTGCATCTCGATTTTTTCGAATCCGGTGCCGGAGCAGCGTTCGCAGCGGCCGTTGCCGGAATTAAACGAAAAGGCGCTGGCGGTTAGCCCCTGCGACATCGCTTCCGGTTGCGCGGCGAACAGTTCGCGGACGCGATCGTAAAGACCGAGATACAAAATCGGCGTCGAACGCGGCGTGCGCGTCAGCGGCGATTGATCGACCATGATGACTTCCGCGATGCGGTGCGCACCGGTGACGGATTGACATGCGCCCGGTTCGTGATCGCACTGTTGTCCCTTCGCCACGAGCAGATTTCGATAGAGCACATCGTGGATCAACGTCGATTTGCCTGAGCCGGACACGCCGGTCACACAAGTAAACACGCCTAACGGAATATCGACATCGATGTTTTTGAGGTTGTGCTGCCGCGCCCCGGCGATCTTGATCGACCCGGTCGATTTTCGTCGGTTTTTGGGAACGGGAATCGATTTGCGACCAGTAAGATAATCACGCGTGAGCGATTGGGGAGCGCACCCTTGTAGCGTGCTGGTCGCTGCATTCTGCGGCGACGAAGCTCCTTTTGTATCTAGTGATTCAATCCGTCTCTTCGCGCGGTTCTGATTGCCTGGGAAAGTTCGTGAAGGCAGAATGCCTTCACCGGCACGCAGAATGCGTGCGCTTCCCGGAACCGAGCAATCGCGCGCGAGAAAATCTGGCAGCGGTCCACTCCATACCAACTCCCCGCCGCGTTCGCCCCGGCCGGGGCCGATGTCGATCAGATTATCGGCGGCACGGATGATTTGTTCTTCATGCTCCACCACCAGGAGCGTATTGCCCTTGTCCCGCAAATGGTGCATCGCGCGCACCAGCCGGCCCACGTCGCGCGGATGCAATCCGACGCTCGGCTCATCCATCACGAACAACGTGTTCACGAGCGACGCGCCGAGGCAGGTGGTCAGATTGACGCGCTGAACTTCGCCGCCACTCAATGTCCGCGTTGACCGATCGAGCGTGAGATAACCGACGCCCACTTCACAAAGATAATTTAGACGCGCGCAGATTTCCTCGCGCAACGTCTGCGCGGTTGAATCGTTGGGTGAGATCTCCAATTTCGCCAGAAAATCACGCGCATGAGAAATCGACAGCGCCTGAAAATCGGGGAGAGTAAAATAAGGAGAAGAGCTTTTCCAAGCGCCGCTTGGCGGCTGGGAAGCCGCCGCTCCAATCTTGTAATTGAGCGCTTCAAGCTGGAAACGACCGCCGTTGCACTTTGGGCACGTGGTGTAGGCGCGGTACCGGCTCAGCAAAACCCGCACATGCATCTTGTAGGTCTTGCTTTCGAGCCAGCGGAAAAATCCGCGCACACCGTACCACCGATCGTTCTCGTAATCTTCATCCGAGTATTCGCCCGAACGTTTTTCGCCTTCAATCACGAATTGCTGATCGGCTTTTGGCAGTTCCTCGAATGGCACATCGATATCGATCTCCTGGCGGGCACAGGCTCGGAGCAGGTCCTTTTGCGATTCGCCAAATTCGAGTCCACGAAACGCCCGGACCACGCCCTGGCGGACACTGAGGCTGCGATCAGGAATCGCCTTGTTCAGATCCAGCGCGATGGTACGTCCAAAGCCGCGACACTCCGGGCATGCGCCTAACGGATTATTGAAACTAAAGAGGCCGGGCGTGGGCGGGCGGATATCGAGATCGCAATGCGCGCAGTGCCAGCCGGTGGAAAAGGGATGTTCGTGAGATGTGAGATGTGAGATGTGAGATGTTGGGCGTTCGGTGTTGGGCGTTCGGCGTTCGGCGTTTTCTGCGATTGGAACGACGTTGACCTTGCCTTTGCCAAAGCGCAGCGCGGTTTCGACTGCTTCGACAAGTCGGGCGCGATTTCCCTCGGTCATCCCGATCCGGTCCTGAATCACTTGCACCCGCGGACCGAGTCGTTTGATCTTTTTCGGAACGACATCAACACGCACGACCCGATTGTCAGTCCAAACCCGGAGATAGCCTTGTTGCTGGAGGAATTCAAAAAACCTGCCCGGCTCGGTTTTCGCCGGAACGGCGACCCAGAAGGTGACGAGGACGGTTGGAGCTGTTTCTCTTTTGTCATCCTGAGCCGCGGAAGCTTTCGGGGCGGATGTTTCTGAAAACTGCGCGACGATTTGATCCGCAATCGATTTCGCGGTTTCTGGTCGGATCTCGCGACCGCAACTCGGACAAAACGCTTTCGCGACCCGCGGCCAAAGCAGCTTCAAATAATCGTTGATCTCGGTCATCGTGCCGACGGTTGAGCGCGATGTTTTGACCGGGTTCGACTGCTCGATGGCAATCGCGGGCGGGATACCGCGGATGTCGTCCACGCGCGGTTTGTCCATGCGATCGAGGAATTGCCGCATGTACGGGCTGAACGTCTCCACGTAACGGCGCTGCCCCTCGGCGTAAATGGTCTCGAACGCGAGCGACGATTTTCCACTGCCGCTCGGGCCGGTCACGACGGTCAGTTTTCCCAGCGGAAGATCGACATCGATCCCTTTGAGATTATTCTGACGCGCTCCGCGAATCTCGACGCAGCTCGTCTGGTACGGCGCGATGACGCATTCCTTCTCAGCAACCTTCGAACCCACTGGAAACAATTCCAGATGCCTGCACGTCACGCAAATTTCTGGCTATCTCAAGGAACGACGGCCGGGGGGTAGTGTTTGCTCATTGTCAGTTTGCCCTCACTGCCGCGCTTTGCGCGTGCGTCTCTCCCGGCGGGAGAGAGGAACCGGAGAGCGAGATCTGAGGCCGCGTCGTTAGTCTCTCCCGTCGGGAGAGACGGACGCGAAGCGCCAGTAAGGGCCAGTCCGATTGGTCCACTTTTCCAAAATGGCCAACTGACAACTCACAAGCACTACCCGGCTTGGGCGGCCGTCGCTTTTAAGATTGGCGGCGGGGAAGCCGTCACCCCGTCGTTGCTAAAGCGAAGAAATAGTCTGCTCCATTCGCTTGCGCATTTTTGCGTCGGGAATGCGACCGGTGCCCCCTTTCAGATTGTCTTCCAGATGCTCCGGTTTGTTTGTTGCCGGAATGACGCAGGTGACCGCCGGGTGCGCGATGATCCATTTCAGAAAAAATTGCGCCCAGGATCGACAATCGAACTCGGCCGCCCAATTGGGCAACGTTTTCGCGCGGACCCGACGGAAGAGATCGCCAGCGCCGAATGGTCGATTGACGATGACGGCAAGCTGTCGATCCTGGGCGAGCGACAGGATGCTTTGCTCGGCTTCGCGCTCCATCAACGAGTAATTGATCTGGAGAAAGTCGAGCTGCTCGCTCCGCAAAATTTTTTCCACGGCTGCGAACGCGGTGGCATCATAATGCGTGATGCCGATGTAACGAAAACGGGCTTGTGCTTTCCAATCCCGCATCGTCGCGAGCTGCGTCTCAACATCGACCAGATTATGGACCTGCATCAGGTCGATGCGGTTCGTTTGCAGCCGCCTGAATGAGCGTTCCATCGAATCAATCCCAGCTTGTTTCCCATGCGTCCAGACTTTCGTCGCGAGAAAAAGTTTCTCCCGCAGACCAAGCGAATGGCTGAGCTCGCCGATCACTTCCTCGGCCCGTCCATACATCGGCGACGAATCAATGACTCGCCCGCCGAGTTTCACAAAGAGCGCCAACACATCAGCAAGCTGTTTCCGATATTCCGGCGTCAGATCGACGTCGAACGCCTGCCACGTGCCGAGCCCAATCACCGGCAGCTTTTCACCAGACCCAGGAATCGCGCGCATCAACATCGCTGATGATTCGCTTTTCGCCTGGCCGGACGCCTGACGGATTGGCCAAAGCAGACCGGCTGTCGCGCCGCCGATTAATTTCGCAGCCTCGCGTCGCGTGATCCTGTTTTTTGTCATTCCGACCGAAGTGGAGGAGTCTCATACTCTAATCTCGATATGAACTCCACAACCACCCGCCGCCAATTTATCAAAATGTCCGCCGCAACCGCTTTTGCCGCGAGCACAAGATCGATATCTCTGTTTGCGGAGAAATCGGTGAAACCATTACACATTCTGATCCTTGGTGGGACAGGGTTCACCGGTCCCTATCAAGTGCGTTATGCGCTCAGCCGCGGCCACAAGGTCACAACCTTTAATCGCGGCAAAACTCATCCGGGCGAATTGCCGCCCGAAGTGGAGCAACTTGTCGGCGATCGCAACGGCAAACTTGATGCGTTGAAAAATCGAAAATGGGATGTCGTGATCGACAACCCGACGACGTTGCCGGTATGGGTGCGTGACGCCGCGCAAATCCTGAAAGGCAATGTCGAACGCTACGTTTTCATTTCCACCATTTCCGTTTACCCAGAATCAAGCAACGGCCCCGACGAGAATTCGCCCCTCGAGAAATACGAGGGACCAGATCCCTACCAGGAGACGCTCGCAGCGATGAAAGCGAACGGCTACAAAACTTACGGCCCGCTCAAGGCGCTTTCGGAAAAAGAAGCGGAAAAGTGGTTTCCCGGGAAGACGTTGATCGTTCGACCAGGATTGATCGTCGGACCGCGGGATGAAACAGACCGGTTTACTTATTGGCCGGTGCGGATCGATCGGGGCGGTGAAGTCCTGGCGCCCGGTTTGCCTAACGATCCAGTGCAGTTTATCGATGCCCGCGATCTGGCCGAGTGGACGATTCGAATGGTGGAAAATCGCGAGGCCGGAATTTACAACGCAACTGGTCCGGGCAAGCCGCTTACCATTGGCGGCATGCTCGAACAAGTAAAAGCGGCGCTGAATCCACGCGCGAAGTTGACCTGGATCAGCGAAGATTTTCTCAAGCAACAGAAAGTCGAGGCATGGTCGGACATGCCAGTGTGGACCGGGGGAGAGAGCGGTTTGGCGCGCGCCAAAATTGATCGCGCGCTCGCGAAAGGATTAACGTTTCGGTCGCTCGGTGAGACCGCACGGCAGACGCTGGCCTGGTTCAAATCGCTCCCGCAAGATCGACAGTCGAAGCTGCGCGCCGGCCTGACGCCCGAGCGCGAGGCCGAAGTCCTCGCGACGTGGCACAAGGCGCGCGGATAATTGTGGACGAAACGTTGGGCAGCGAAGACGTGATTGGATTTCAGTCGCCGCCGCCTTGATAAAGCAACTTGGGTCGCACCGGAGCCAGGTAGTGTTTGATAATTGTCAGTTTGCCCTCACCGCCGCGGTCCGAGCCGGACTGGCATGGCGCGCGTGCGTCTCTCCCGGCGGGAGAGAGGGACCGGAGAGCGAGATTTGAGGCCGAGCCGTTGGTCTCTCCCGCTGGGAGAGACGCACGCGAAGCGTCAGTGAGGGCCAATCCGATTGCTCCACTTTTCCAAAATAGCCAACTGACAACTCACAAGCACTACCCCGGAGCCAGAATCGCTCCTTTATATGATTGACTCAGAACTACACATCCGGCCTAATACGCGTGTCGAAGCGCGTTTGCTTCGATGTCGTTCGTCTTGAAAGGGTGCGTGGGCTTCTGGACGCGCTTCCTCAAACCTAACCAGAAAGAAAAAAGCACCCATGAAATTACTCATCGTCACTCTCGTGGCCGTCACCGGGGTCGGCCTTTGCGCCACACCCCTGGCACTCGCCGCCGAAGATTCCTTCGTCGGAAAATGGAAGTTTAATCCCGACAAGAGCGAGCTGAACGGTCTCACTTACAAAGTGGAAGATGCCGGGAATAACCAATATAAGTTCATTTTTGGCGACGACGGCGAAACCGTTTCTCTCGATGGCAAACCGCACATGACCAAGTACGGCAATACCTGGTCGGTGACTAAGAGCGGGTCGAACGGCTGGCACTGGGTTACGAAACGAAACGGCAAAACGATCAACGATGCCACGTGGACGGTGTCAGAAGACGGCGCCACCTCCACTTACGTCAGCACCGAGACGCGGCCCGACGGCTCGGACTCTCACGATCAGACAAAGCTCAAGCGAACCGCCGGCAGCTCCGGTTTGGTGGGCACATGGGAGAGCACCGAAATCAAAATCGGCATGCCCACCACCCTCGAGATGGCGGCGTGGGGTAATGATGGCTACTCGATGAAAAATCCGGTCTACAAGGGAGAAACCGATTTCAAGCTCGATGGGAAAGAGAGCACGCCGAAAGGCCCGCGAGTCGCCAAAGGCACCACCGTCTCCGGCAAAAAAATCGACGACCGGACGCTGGAACTCACCTATAAGCTCAAGGGGAAAACGACCGAGACCGATCGCTGGGAGCTTTCGGCCGATGGCAAAACGTTGACCGACACAATCACCTATCCCGGCGTTGATAAAAAGGAAGTGGACGTTTTCGAGCGCCAATAGCAGCCTGACCTAACGGGCGACACCGTCTGTCGTCATTACCCGACGGCGGACGGTGCTTTCGGTCGCAGCGCAATAGATCTGATTCGTGACTATTCGTGGAATTGGTGTCTTCATTCGCGCCTGCCTCGCCGTGACTGAACCGAAGACGCGTCATTCGCGGGTTGGAAGCGCAATTACTGCACAGCAAAACGCAATCGGGGTACATCGCTCCAGGCCTGGAGCGGCTAGGGTCTTTGCGAATTTAAAATTCGCTTATGAGCCTGGCAATGGCAGAGGAAGAAAAATCGACAAAGGCCGGATCATCGAAAAGAGAATATCCGGTTCCCGCATTCGGGCCTGATTTCAAAACGCTCGATGCGAATGAAGCGGTGGCGCGCGTTGCCTACGCGCTGAACGAGGTGATCGCTATTTATCCGATCACGCCGGCGTCGCCCATGGGTGAATGGGCCGACGCGTGGTCGGCGGGCCGGGCGAAGAATCTTTGGGGCACCGTTCCCGAGGTTATCGAAATGCAGAGCGAAGGCGGAGCGGCCGGGGTTATTCATGGAGCGCTTCAGACCGGGGCTCTGAGCACGACGTTCACTTCGTCGCAGGGGTTGCTCCTGATGATTCCAAACATGTACAAGATTGCCGGCGAACTGACGCCGACGGTGTTTCACGTAGCGGCGCGCTCGCTGGCGGCGCAGGCGTTGTCGATCTTCGGCGATCACAGCGATGTGATGGCAGCGCGCGCGACCGGTTGGGCGATGCTCTGTTCCGCTTCCGTTCAGGAAGCGCAAGATTTTGCCCTGATTGCGCATGCGGCTACGCTCGAATCGCGGATTCCGTTTCTTCATTTCTTCGATGGATTCCGCACTTCGCACGAGATCGCGAAGATCGATATCGTCCCGGACGATGTGCTAAAGGAAATGATCGATGAAACGCGCGTCATCGAACATCGCGCCCGCGCGTTGTCGCCAGATCATCCCGTGATCCGCGGCACAGCGCAAAATCCTGATGTGTACTTCCAGGCGCGCGAAGCGGTAAATCCGTTGTACGCCGCATGCCCGGAGATTGTGAGGCGGACGATGGATCGTTTTGCCGGGCTCACTGGCCGCCGTTATGGATTGTTCGAATATCACGGCGCCACCGATGCCGAGCGCGTGATTGTGTTGATGGGCTCGGGTTGTGAGGCAGCACATGAGACTGTCGATTCTCTCGGTGCGCTCGGCGAAAAAGTCGGCGTGTTGAAGGTGCGACTTTATCGGCCATTCGGTGCGCGCGCTTTTGTCGAAATGCTTCCCAGGACGGTCCGCAGGATCGCGGTTCTTGATCGCACAAAAGAACCGGGCGCGGGCGGCGAACCACTTTATCTCGATTGCGTGAACGCGCTCTACGAGAATGGGCGGCGCGATGTCGATATGGTCGGCGGCCGCTACGGGCTGTCCTCGAAGGAATTCACGCCGGCCATGATCAAGGCCATCTTCGACCATCTCGCGCAGCCGCAGCCGAAGAATCATTTCACCATCGGTATCGATGACGATCTTTCGCATACGAGTTTGGCCTTCGATCCGGAATTTTCGATCGAACCTGACGACGTTGTGCGGGCGCAATTCTTCGGCCTGGGATCGGACGGCACGGTGGGTGCGAACAAGGAATCGATCAAAATTATCGGCGAAAACACCGATCACTTTGCCCAGGGATTTTTTGTTTACGACTCGAAGAAGGCGGGCGCGATGACGGTGTCGCATTTACGCTTCGGTCCGAGGCCGATTCGTTCGACCTACCTGATCGACCGGGCAAAATTCGTGGCCTGTCATCAGCCGTTCCTTCTCGAGCGGTGCGACCTTCTGAAGGATTTGGCGAAGAGCGGAACGTTTCTGCTGAATTCGCCACTTGGCCGTGACCGGGTCTGGGCACGGTTGCCGGCGAACGCGCAGCAGAGACTGAGCGACAGGAAGGCCCGCTTCTTCGTGATCGACGCCAACAAAGTGGCGCGGGATTGCGGATTGGGCGGCCGCATCAACACCGTGATGCAGACCTGTTTTTTCGCCATCTCCGGGGTGTTGCCCCCGGAGCAGGCCCTAGCCGCCATCAAGGAATCGATCCGCACGACCTACCGCAAGAAAGGCGATGAAGTGGTCGAGAAAAACTTGTGTGCGGTGGATGATACGTTGTCGCATCTGCAAGAGGTCGAAGTGCCAGCACACGCCACCGCGGACGGCCCGAATCACAATGGCCAACTGGCCGGTGCGCCGTCCTTCGTGAAAAATGTTCTCGGTGAAATCATGCTCGGTCGCGGCGATCGCGTGCCGGTGAGCGCGTTGCCTAACGACGGCACATATCCGACCGGCACGACCCGATGGGAAAAGCGCAATCTCGCCGCTGAAATCCCGGTGTGGGACCCGGCGGTGTGCATTCAGTGCGGGAAATGCGTGCTGGTTTGTCCGCACGCCGTTATCCGAAGTAAAGTGTATCAGGCGAGCGCGCTGGAAGGTGCGCCATCTGCATTCAAGTCCGCCAAGGCGCGTCTGCCGGATTGGAAGGAACTGAACTACACGCTGCAGGTGGCGGCCGAAGATTGCACCGGCTGCGGCATTTGCGTGGACGTTTGCCCGGCGCGGAACAAGTCCGAGGCCCGGCTAAAGGCGATCAATATGCAGCCGCAGCTGCCTCTTCGGGAAGCGGAACGAGCGAACTGGAACTTCTTCCTGTCGCTGCCGGAAATGGATCGGCGACAGATCTCGACCGCGAACGTGCGAGCCATGCAAGTGCAGCAACCGCTGTTCGAGTTCTCCGGAGCGTGTGCGGGTTGCGGCGAAACGCCGTACATCAAATTGCTTACGCAGTTGTTTGGCGACCGGCTGATCATCGCGAATGCGACCGGTTGCTCGTCGATCTACGGCGGCAATCTGCCAACCACGCCCTACACGCAAAATCGAGATGGGCGCGGCCCGGCCTGGGCGAATTCGCTTTTCGAAGACAACGCCGAGTTCGGTCTCGGCTTCCGGGTTTCGATCGACAAACAGCAGGAGTTTGCCGGCGAATTACTTCAGCAACTGTCGCCGCAGATCGGGCGACGATTAGCCACAGCAATCTTAAATGCTCGGCAACGCGACGAAGCAGATATATTCGATCAGCGAGCACGCGTCGCCGAGTTGAAGCACCGGCTGGAAGCGTTAGGCGATACGCAGGCGAAACGATTGCTCGCGCTCGCCGACATGCTTGTGCGCAAAAGCGTCTGGATCGTCGGTGGCGACGGCTGGGGTTACGATATCGGTTATGGCGGTCTCGATCACGTCCTGGCCAGCGGCCGCAATGTGAAAGTTCTGCTACTCGACACTGAAGTTTACTCGAACACCGGCGGGCAATGCTCGAAATCCACGCCGCGCGGGGCAGTGGCAAAATTTTCGGCTGGCGGCAAACGCGCACCGAAAAAGGACCTGGGATTAATGGCGATGACGTACGGCACGATCTACGTGGCCTCGGTCGCAATGGGCGCGAAAGACGAGCATACGTTAAAGGCGTTTCTTGAAGCGGAGGCCTTCGATGGCCCGGCGATCATCATCGCTTACAGCCATTGCATCGCGCACGGCATCAACATGACCACCGCGATGCAAAACCAGAAAGCGGCGGTGAATTCGGCGCAGTGGCTTCTTTATCGATTCAACCCGGAACGCACGGCGCGCGGCGAAAACCCGCTGCAGATCGATTCCGGGCCGCCAAAGCTGAAGGTCGCGGATTACTTTGCGATGGAGAACCGCTTCCGGATGCTTGAGAAGATCCAGCCGAATGCCGCGAAAGAGTGCGTTAGCCGCGGGCAGCAGGATGTCGATCTTCGCCGTCAGCTTTACGAATCGCTCGCCGCTCGCCACGTCACGTCAGCAAAACCAACCCTATGAAACTGGCCACTAATTATCTCGGATTGAAACTACGGACACCACTTGTGCCTTCGGCGTCGCCGCTTTCGCATCACGTCGACAACATCAAGCGAATGGAGGACGCCGGCGCTTCGGCCGTGGTTTTCCATTCTCTTTTCGAAGAGCAATTGAGCCGGGAACGTCACGCGCTGCATTATTATCTCGAACAAGGCGCGGAAGCGCATGCCGAAGCGCTTAGTTATTTTCCCCAGCCGGCGGAATTCAAGGTTGGCCCTGAAGAATATGTCGAAAATCTCGCGCGGGCGAAGGCGGCCGTAAATATTCCAATCATCGGAAGTCTGAACGGCACGACGTTCGGGGGTTGGATGAAATATGGCCAGCAAATCGAACAAGCTGGCGCCGACGCAATCGAGTTAAACATCTACAACGTGCCGACGAACCCTGATCAAAGCGCAGACGAGATCGAGAACGATTACCTCACCATTGTCGCATCGGTAAAAGCGCAGGTGAAAATTCCGGTCGCGGTCAAGCTCAGTCCGTTCTTCACGAATTTCGCGCGCTTTGCCCGGAGCCTCGATCGCAACGGGGCCGACGCGCTCGTGTTGTTCAATCGGTTTTATCAGCCGGACATCGAACTCGAGACGCTCGAGATTAGTCCAAACATCCTGCTCAGCACGCCGATGGCGATGCGGTTACCGATGCGGTGGATTGCCCTTTTGTATGGCCGGATTGGCGCAAATCTGGCCGCCACCAGCGGCATTCATCGCGCCAGCGATGCCTTGAAAATGTTGATGGCTGGCGCTGATGTGACGATGCTTTGCTCGGTGCTGTTGCGGCGCGGTATCAGTCACATTGGTCTGATCGAGCGCGAGATGCGGGAATGGATGGAAGAACACGAATACGAATCGATCGAGCAACTCAAGGGCAGTATGAGTCAGAAGAATTGCCCGGACCCGAGCGCATTCGAGCGCGCGCAATATATGCGTGCGCTCTCGAGTTATCCGGTGAGTTCTTCCTCGACCGCACCGTTATAAGACGCTAAAAGCGGCATCATGCCAAAAGAAGGGACCAAAGGGACAACCAGGACGAAAGAGACGCGGCGCCAACGCATGACCCGCGCCCGCATTGCCGCGCGGAACCAACAGAGACCACAGTGATTAAAAGGACGAAAGTCGCGCTCTCCCTTTCTGTCGCTGTCGTCCTTTTTGTCTCGGCAAAGGCCGCGGATGAGGCTGCCCAGGAACCGCGCTTCATCACGAATGCGCGGCAGTTGATTTTTGAAGGGCGGCGTAGTGGCGAAGGTTATTTCTCCCAGGACGGAAGCAAACTGATTTTTCAGAGCGAGCGCGAAGAGGGAAATCCTTTTTATCAGATGTATGTGCTCGATCTGAGCAGTGGCGATACGACTCGCGTTTCACCCGGCATGGGCAAGACGACCTGCGGATTTTTCCAACCGGGAACGGGTCGCGTGATATTCGCTTCGAGCCATGCCGATCCGGAGGCGCGTGCGAAACAAAAAGCCGAGCTGGAATTTCGTGCCGCCGGCAAGCAGCGACGTTATTCGTGGGATTACGATGCGGTGTTCGATATTTATTCAGCAAAACAGGATGGCTCCGACCTGTTGAATTTGACGCATTCGCCCGGCTATGACGCCGAGGGCGCAGTTTCGCCGGATGGAAAAGAAATCGTTTTTTGTTCGCTGCGAGGCGCGTTCCCGCTGGAAAAACTTTCGCCCGAGCAGCGTGCGCGTTACGAAAAAGATCCGTCGTGGTTCGGGGAGATCTACATCATGAACGCCGATGGCTCGAACGTGCGTCGCCTAACGGACGCGCCGGGCTACGACGGCGGCCCGTTCTTCTCGCCGGATGGAGGGCGGATTATCTGGCGACATTTTGAGGAAAACGGATTGATCGCAGATATCTGGACGATGAAGCGCGATGGTTCGGACAAACGCCGCCTCACCGATTTCAAATCGATGTCATGGGCGCCATTTTATCATCCGAGCGGTAAATATGTGATCTTCACATCGAACAAATTCGGTTTCGAGAATTTCGAGTTGTTCATTGTCGATGTGAACGGCGAGCACGAGCCGGTGCGCGTTACGTTTACGCCGGGATTCGATGGTTTGCCGGTTTTTTCGCCCGACGGAAAAAAGCTTTGCTGGACGAGCGGGCGCACGAGCGACGGCAAAGCGCAGTTGTTCCTGGCCGATTGGAATGACGAAGCCGCGCGGGCTGCGCTCGGCGCTTCGGCGAAGAGATCGACATCACCGGAGCCGAGCGTCGCCCCGACTCAGATAGATAATCTGCGGAGCAAAGTAGAGTGGCTCGCCGATCCGGCGCGCGAAGGTCGCATGACAGGCAGCGCCGGTGCGGAAGCGGCCGCGAAATGGATAGCCGACTATTTTCGCCAGGTCGGGTTGCAATCGTTTAACGAGAATTTTCTGTCATCGTTTCAATTCAACGCCGGCGAACGCATCTTGCCGGAAAAGACGCAACTCAAAATCGCGGCCAATTCTCAATCATCCCGCGCTAAACTCGATCAGGATTTCAGGCCACTGCCTTTTAGCGAAAACGGCGAAGTGACCGGTGACGTTGTCTTCGTCGGATACGGCCTGGTTGTGCCTGGCGACGGCGGAGCCCGATACGATTCCTACGCCGGATTAGAGGTGAAGGACAAGATCGTCCTCGTTTTGCGCTACGTGCCGGAGAGCGTCGCACCCGCACGACGTGCGCAGCTCAATCGTTACGCGTCACCGCGATACAAGGCGATGCTGGCGCGTGAGCACGGGGCGAAAGCGATTCTCCTCATCACCGGACCGAATTCACCGCACGCGGGCGAATTAATTCCGCTGACCAACGATTTTACCAGTACGGGCAGCGGTATCGTTGCCGCGTCAATCAATGACAAAACGGCTAACGCGCTTTTCGCACCCGGCGGGAAAAACTTGAAGACGTTGCAATCCGCGCTCGACACAGAAAATCCGCACGCGGAAGGCGGATTCATTTTGCCGAAAGTGAAAGTGTCGCTCGCGTGCGGTGTGGAGCATTTGAAGAAGACCGACGCAAATGTGGTGGGATTCTTGCCGCCGGCGTCAGGATCGACAGATGCGGAATACATTGCGGTGGGCGCGCACTACGATCATCTCGGCCACGGTGGCAGCAGCTCGCTCGATCGCGCCGGCGAAGAAAATGAAATCCATCCCGGCGCCGATGATAACGCTTCCGGCACGGCATGGGTGATGGAAATAGCTGCGGCGCTGGCAAAGGAACGCGCAGAGGATCCGGAAAAATTTCGCCGCGGAATCATTTTCGTCTGTTGGTCTGGTGAAGAAATCGGTTTGATCGGCTCGGCCGCATTTTGCGAACATCCGCCCGTGCCGCTGGGCAAGATTGTGGCTTATGTGAACGCCGACATGATTGGCCGCATGCGCGAGAACAAACTCACTTTGCAGGGCGTAGGTTCATCGCCGGCGTGGCGGCGCTTAATCGAGAAACGAAATATAGCGGCCGGATTCAATCTCGCGCTCCAGGACGATCCCTATCTGCCGACGGACGTGACGAGCTTCTATACGAAGAATGTTCCGGTCCTGAATTTCTTCACCGGCGCGCACGAAGATTATCACCGGCCGACCGATACTGCCGACAAGCTTGATTACCAGGATCTCGACCGAGTGGCAAAATTCGCGCGCCATATCATTGCCGATCTGGCGGCAAGCCCCCAGCGTCCCGGTCTCGCCAAAGTGGAGCAAAGCAGTCAGCCGTTTGGTGGGCGCGAGACCTTGCGCGCTTATCTTGGCACGATCCCCGATTACACCACGGAAGTGAAAGGCGTAAAACTGAGTGGAGTGCGCGGCGGTAGTCCGGCCGAAAAAGGTGGATTGAAAGGCGGTGACGTGATCGTGGAATTCGCCGGCCAGAAAATTACCAACATCTACGATTACACCTACGCGCTCGATGCCGTGAAGATCGGCCAACCGGCGAAGATGATCGTTGAGCGCGCCGGCCAACGCGTAATTATTACGGTCACGCCCGAAGCGCGAAAATAAGGACTAAAGGGACGCAATCAACGAAAGGGAACGGCTTGTTGTCTCTGTTGGCTCTTTAGTTGCGTTCGATCAGCTTGCTGCCGCGGACCTTGCGGACTTCAGCCGCGATTTTCGCGAGTTGGCTGCTCACTTCGTTACGTGGGATTTTGAGCTCGATGACCTGAACGCGATCAGATTTTTGCGCGCGACTGAGAGCAGCGTCGAATTCTCCTTTCGTGCTTGCCATCGTAGATGCGCCGCCTTGCACCAGCTCGCAGATTTTGCTGTAGTTCCATTGCGTGATGATGTTGAAACGGCCTTCTTGGATTTGCCGCATCGTCCCGTAGCCGTCGTTGTTCAGGACGATGATGACCGGATTAAGCCCAAGACGAACAGCGGTGGAGATTTCGGTGCCGGTCATTTGGAATGCGCCATCACCGACCAGGACATACGGACGCAATCTTTTCGCGGCGAGAGCGACCCCGATGCTCGCCGGAACAGCAAATCCCATCGACATGTAGTAGGCCGGGGCAATGAATTGGGCTTGTCGCGAGCTGCGAATTCCCACAGCACCGAAAATGGCGTCCCCGATATCGGCCACGACGCAGCAGCGTTCGTCGAGATGCAATGAAAGAATGCGAAAAACATCGGCCATCGTGAGCGCATCCTGCCGCTCGGTTTTCTTCAACGGAACCGGTTCCATGTGACGATTTGGGTGTCTAAATTTTTTGGGCTTGATCCGGGCCGAGACCAGAGATTCCAGAAATTCGCGAAACTGGATCGAGTCATAACGATGATACTGAACCGAAACACGTTCCGTGGTGGCGAGAACCGTTCGTCGTCGATCCAACTTCGCTGTGTTAAAGCCCATGCTCATGTCGGTGATAAACGTGCCCAGCATCAGAACCAGATCGGCCGACTCGACATACTTGCGAACATGCTCGTCGCTGCTCATCGCCCCGCCATAAACGCCAAGGTAAAGGCGATGGTTTTCCGAAACGGCGCTCTTGCTCAGGAGATCGGCCGCGATCGGGATGTTCATTCGTTCAGCCATTCGCACAACCAAACCGGCTGTGCGATGCCGCGCGAGCTCTACCCCAGCGAGGATGACCGGCTTCTTTGCCCTCCGAATGAGTGAGAGCGTTTCATTGACCGCGGCACTTAGCGTGTGCGGGTCGGATTTCTCAGGGACGCCCAAGGGAATTCCGTCCACCGGGATCTCGCGATCAACCATGTCGTGCGGCACTTCGATGTAAACGGGACGCTTGTGACGCAGGCATGCTTCGACACAACGAACAATTTCGGAGGCGGCGCGCTGCTCATCGAGCAGAACCGTGCTGGCCACGGTGACTTCGTCATAAATCCGGCGCTGGGTCTCGAAGGTTTTTACCTTGTGATGAAGAAGAGGATCCTTCTCTCGATCTTTCCGTCCGGGAGCGCCGCTCACGACCACAACCGGCGATTTTTCCGCATATGCACCCGCGATGGCATTCAGAACATTGAGGCCGCCCACACAATAGGTCACGCAAACGAGGCCAATCCCGTTGATGCGCGAATAAGCATCGGCGGCGAAACCGGCGCTCGGCTCGTGCGTCATGGTGATGTTCTCAATGCTCGATTTTTCAAGCCAGTTGAACGTGGGCAAAGCGAAGTCACCGGGAATTCCGAAACTGTGGCGGACGCCCCGCCGATAGAGGTATTCGAACAAGAATTGGCCCATCGGCATCCTGGCAGGAAAAGACTGCGAAAACGCGCGCGGTTCGGTCGGGAAGACGGCGGAAGCAAAATCGACAAGGCCATTTCTCCCGGGGTAACGAATCGGTTCTCCTACACTACGATTTACCGACGCTAGATCAGTTTTCATGATTGAAGGATTAATCCGGCGACTCATCGTCGTCTGATGACGCGCACAACGCGGGCGGCAGGAAATGATGTCGTCGCCGATTTTTTTCGTTATAGGCATCGACCGCCAGCCCCACCCAACAAATAATCGGGAAGAGCAGGCCGAGCCCGCCCGTAGCCAGGCCGAGGAGGATGCCAATCCAAATGGCAAACGGCATTCCAAAAAACATCCAGAGAAACCCGGCGGCGTAATGACCCTTATAAATATGGCCCAGACCCGGCAGAATGCTGAGCATGCCGGCGATTTCGTCCTGGGCGTGAATCGTCTCTTTCTTGAGCGGAACGGTTAATGTGTTCATATTTTGTCGTCTCCTCTTAAAGGTGGCTATCACCATTCGGGCTGCTTTAAACAGCCCACGATGATCAGCGCGTACAGCGCCATCATCGACAGCACCGCGGTTAAAATCAGATATTGCATAGTCGGTTACCTCCATGGCTTTTGTTCATCTTTTGCAAAAAGGCTACTGCCCCTTGGTGCGACCCGCTCAGCATGAATTGGCTTTTACTCTGCAGAAATTGCTCTCGCCCGCCCCAGCGTCTCCCGCTACTTGATGGGTTCCGAGAGACGCTATTTTCCCTTTTCCGTTGATACGACAGGATTTTGATTTCATTTTTCTCTCTTTCTTTTTTGGTTTCTGTTTCCCATATTTCCATGGCTCAACAGAACGGAGGAATGTGATCTCCGCTGGGCAACGATTGCTTTATCCCGTGCAAGACTTGCCCAAGTCAGGACGAACTAGTTTTTGCGACTGGCTAGGATACGACAAGCAATCGGCAAGAGATGGAGAGCGGGTGCTGCGAACACGAACGACGAATCCTTCGTTATGAGATCAAATTCAAATGGAGCTGAGCCGGCTGATATCTGGAAAGCGCGGCGGTTGATCGAGCAAGACTCGGCTGAGGAGCTTTCACTAACCAAAGTGGCGCGAGCGGTTCACATCTGCCCCACGTACTTCAGCGAAAAATTCAAGCAGGTGACCGGAGTAAATTTCGTCGATTACGTCGCTCGGACCCGCTTTGAGAAAGCCCGGAAGCTTTTGGAAGATGCCGATCTTCGGATTAGTGAGATCGCATTCGCGGTTGGGTTTCAGTCGCTCTCGCAGTTCAATCGCGTTTTCAAAAAATTGTCGGGAAAATCACCAACGGCGTATCGGGCCCAGCATTTGCGACACAAGAGACGGCCTTGAAAATCACGCGTGCGTTGGCACAGGAGGCGGCGCCGGCTGAAGCGACCAATGTCGCGAACGCCAGAGAAAGTAGATCGCCGGAAAAACGACAAGCTCCATTGCCGTGGAAGTAATGATGCCGCCAATCATCGGCGTTGCGATTCTTTTCATGACATCAGCTCCAGCGCCATGGCTCCAGCGTCGCTGTCTGGATCGGCTTGATTGCGCTGGCCAGCGTGAGCGCGGAAACGGCGGTAGTGTGCTAGCCGCCGAGATAAAGTAAGCGCCGTTCGAATCAGCGAGGTCGCATTTGAAGTGGGTTTTCAATCGCTTTCCCAGTTCAATCCCGTCTTCAAGAAATTCCCGGGGGAATCGACAACTCATTACCGTGTCGCTAAACGTCCGTTTTCACGGAGCCGGTAAAATCTTTATGGCGCACTCAGAAAAGACCCTAAGAAATGCGTTGCCATAATTTTTTTTTCTGCCAATACTCTCGGCGCGTGAAGTATTCGAGATTAACTCGATGGATTCACGGGAAGCGCGAAAAGCTGTTTTGGGGCGTCGGGGGAGCAGCCGCCCTGACCGTCGTTTTGCTTTCTTGCAGTTCACTTGATTCAAATCGAACCATTCTCGCCCCACCCAGTATTCCGGGCGCGGAATTTGTTGGCTCCGATGCATGCGACGCGTGTCATCATGAGATCGTGCGTGACTTCCGAACAGCCACGCATGCGCGACTGCAGACGAAAAAGAAGGAAATCGTAAACGCAAACAAGAGCGGCGGAAAAGGCAGTGAGGCAAAGAACAGCGTCACCACCGTACAGGAGTCCACAGACATGGGCTGCGAATCGTGCCATGGCCCCGGCAGTTCGCATGTCAAAGCGGGCGGCGGCCGTGGGACGATTGTCAATCCGCGGCGCGACCCGCAAACCTGCTTCCAATGCCACCTCGAGGTGCGCGCAAGTTTTGAACTGCCACATCATCATCCGGTGCTGGAAGGCAAAATGAGTTGTGTCGATTGCCACAATCCGCACAAAGGGAGGGCGATTAAAGGTGGCGGAACCAGCATGCAACAGACCCTGGTGGGCGGCGGCATCGCCTTCTTGGGTGAAAACGAAACCTGTTTCCAGTGCCACACGGCGCAACGGGGCCCATTTGTTTACGAGCATGAAGCGTTGCGCGATGGCTGCGTCAGCTGCCATAGCCCGCACGGCTCGGTCAATCAACGAATGTTAACCCAGCGCAACCAGACCCTTTGTTTAAAGTGCCATTTCGAGCAACAAACAGAGGCCGGCACGATTCTCATTGGAGATGTCAACCATTCCAGCTTCCTGCAACAGGGTACCTGCTGGTCGGCCGGTTGCCACGGGGCAATTCACGGTTCGCAGGTCAATGAGCATTTCAGGTTCTAACTAATTACCCTATGAGCGCACTTTACTTCTCACCCGGAGGAAGTCGGGTCGCACGCAACTTTGCGTTATTCTTTTGTGCCCTGCTTTGCACGAATCATCCGGTACGTGGCGGAGTTAACGACGATGGAAAGGAGACACCGGACGGTAAATCGACGGTCGCCGGCGCGACCGAAGAGGCGCCGGAGTACAAAAACTGGATAGAGCTTGGGATTGGTGGTCTGATCATTGACGGCGACGCCGCGCAATTCAAACAGGAGCACCGAATGTCGGGCGATGTATTTGGTGGTATTCAGGATCTCCACTTTGAACAATCTGTAGGCAAGAACGGCACGTTCTCGGTCGATGGCCACGCCATTTTCGACAATCACGATTACGACGTGAAGGTCGACCTGTCGCAGCCAGGCTTGGGATATATCCGCGGCGGTTACACTGAGTTCCGGAGCTGGTACGATGACAATGGCGGTTTTGCACCGGCAGGCGGAGGAGCCTGGTACCCGCCGCGATTTCCGGAACTCGCACTCGATCGTGGCACCGCCTGGGTTGAACTTGGTCTGCGGATGCCGAATTGGCCTGAAATCACCATCCATTACTCACACGAGTTCCGGGACGGCGACAAGGATTCGACCATCTGGGGCGACGCGCGCACGTCCGCCGGAACCCGCAAAATCGCGCCAGCATTTCGCAATATCGACGAGACACGGGACATTCTCTCTTTCGACGCCTCGAAGACTTTTGGGAATACCGACATCGACCTGGGAATGCGCTACGAGCATAACAACAATGACGACCGGTTGCAGCTCCAGCGCAGCGTCGGCAATCCTGCTGCTCAACGTTTTATTACTCAGCGTGATCAGAACGATCTCGACCTATTCAACGGGCACGTCATTACGGAAACACACTTTAGCGACGCATTTTGGTTCACTGCTGGTTACTCATATACCACTTTGGGAAGCGATATCTCCGGTACCCGCATTTACGGGGCGGATTACAATTCCATGTTCGCCTCGCCGCTTCCTTTCTCTCAAAACCACGACGAAGGGTTTCTTGCGCTGGCGGGCGTGTCGGATGTGAGCGACCACCTTTTCAATGCCAACCTTTACTGGACGCCTATCAAGGACCTGATTTTGCTCGGCGGGTTCCGCTACACGCATCAGGACGAGGATAGCAGCGCAACTTACATTGGCACAAATGTGACGATGACCGGTGGGCCCGCTATCTTCGAACCGACCGCTGCCGATACGTCACAGGACTTCGACAATTTTGCGGAGCGATTCGAGGCCCGTTACACTGGCATTCATGACTGGCTTTTCTGGGCGGAAGGCGAGTGGACGGAAGAAAACGGCACCGTGCGCGAGCATTCAGTCGTCGACGGCGAGCTTGCAGCGATGCTGAACAAGGACACCTCCCTTCTCGGCCAAAAGTACACCATCGGCGCGAACTGGTACGCGACGCCGAAACTCAGCTTTTCGGGGCAGTACTACTATCAGACTGCGGAGTACGACAACGACTTTAAAGCCGACGAGGGCGGCGGCCAGCGATTGCAGAGCCAGGATTGGAGCACCAATAATTTCAATATTCGAATGACTTATCGGCCGAATATTGCGGCCTCGCTTGGAACGCTCTCGGCGACGACCCGGTACGACTATATGCAGACCCTGATAAGCGGCATGTGGTCCTTGGACGGGCTTGGCACGAGACTGAACGAGGAGCATACCGGGCTGATCACGAGCCACGTGATTGGAGAAACGCTTACTTGGAGCCCGCTCGCGCGGCTTTACTTCCAAGGCACTCTTTCCTATGTCCTCAGTGAAACCGAGACACCCGCAGCCCATATTATTGTTACCGATAGTGCCCCCACGGTCTTGAATTTCAAAAACGACTACTGGACAGTTACCAGCGGCGCCGGGTTTATCATCGACAATCAAACCGACTTCCACGCTGAGTACACGTATTATCGCGCCGACAATTACGTGAACAATATCTTGGTGGGGATGCCCTATGGCGCGGGCGCAAGCGAACATACCGTGTCGGCCAGCATTAGTCGCCAGCTTAACCCGAGGGTACGCCTGACGCTGCGTTACGCGTATTTCGATTACAGCGACGAGACCTCCGGCGGGCACAATAATTATCGGGCGCATTCTGTCTATTCCGGCTTGCAATTTCGTTTCTGAACGTGCGTAATTAGAAAAAACCGAAACTGAAATGAAGATAACTTTCACACCCATCGTCGCCGTCATTCTGATCTTGCCAGGCGTCTCTTTCGGCGCAGACGCGAAAGCCAATTGGCAAGCCAATTGCGTCCAGTGTCACGGCCAAAGCGGCAATGCCGATACCAAAATGGGCAAGATCTTGAACGCTAAAGATCTGACCGACTCCAAGGTCCAGGCCGACTTTACCGATGCGAAAGCGATGGACTCGATTAAGAATGGCGTGAAACAAAATGGCAAAACCACGATGAAGGCTTTTGGCGGCAAACTCAGCGATGACGAGATCAAGGCGCTCGTCGCTTACGTTCGCACGTTGAAGAAGTGAATGTTTGGCTTGCAGCAAACGAAGTTTTTGCGTCAAATCGCCATCACGAAAGGCTTGCTCCAATGAAACGAAAAATCTCCTGCACACTCGCAGCCGTTATGGCATCGGCCGGCATCGCTGCCGCCGCAGATGCCTCCGCCACTCTGGAGTTCAAACTGTGCCTCATGCCACGGAAAAGATGGCAGCGGGAATACGATGATGGGCAAGAAATTAAACATCAAAGACTATCGGGATGCCAAAGTGCAGGCTGCATTCAGTGACGCCGAAGCGGAACGAGCAATCAAGGAAGGCGTCAAGACCAACGGGAAAGAGACGATGAAACCGTTCGCCAGCAAACTTTCCGACGCCGACATCAAGGCCCTCGTCACCTACGTTCGCGCGTTCAAGAAATAGCGCGCGGAATCTCGCACTGCAGCACTCTAGGGGAAGCTGACAGCTTCCCTACAGCATTTGCCGATGTCGATCTTAATTCCAGGATCGACAATCATTCTGTTATTTCGAAGTGACTTTTCCAACCGCCTGTAAATAATTGCCGCTATGCCTGACGCTCCCGCTCCGCCCCGGCCATTTAGGCGCAACTTTCGCAACTGGCTTAGCTGGTCCGGAATGGTGCTCGCCGTCGGCGCGCTATTTTCTTTTCTGCTCCTGGTCGCGATCGATCAATTCGCCGGCCATCGCAATCCTTACGTCGGCATCCTGGCTTACGTGGCTGCGCCGCTCTTCTTCATTCTCGGAATTCTTGTCACGTTCCTTGGTGCGCTTTTTCGCTGGCGCACGCGGCGTCGCGCTGTGCGAGCGGCCGAGCCCCTCGCGATTAAAATTGATTTGTCACGGCCCCGGGACCGCAGAATTCTCGCGCTCTTCGTTGCGGGCAGTGTGGCATTTCTGTTTCTGACCGCGCTCGGTAGTTATCAGACCTATCAAGTCACGGAGTCCGTCGAGTTTTGCGGGAAGACGTGCCATTTACCGATGGCGCCGCAGTTTGTCGCTGCTCAGCACGCCGCCCACGCGAGTGTCGATTGTGTTGCCTGCCACGTCGGTCCGGGTGCGACCGCTTACTTCAAAACGAAGGTCAATGGCGTGAAACAGCTTTATCACACCGTCCGCAACGATTTCGCTCGACCGATCTATGTGAGCGCCGCGAATCCCCGCCCTGCACAGGCGATCTGCGAGCAATGTCATTGGCCATCGAAATATGTCGGCAACGTCGAGCGCACCTACCAGCATTTTCTGTCGGACGAAAAGAATACGCCATTCGCGGTGCGGCTCTTGCTCAATGTCGGCGGCGGCGATCCATCCAATGGGCCAGTGGGTGGAATTCATTTCCACATGAACATCGCCAACAAAATCGAATACATCGCCACCGATGATCGGCTCCTGGAAATTCCGTGGGTTCGAAGCACAAACCCGCAAGGTGTTGTCACCGAATATCGAACGCCGGAATTCACCGACGATCCAACGAAATACAAAATTCGTCGGATGGATTGCATGGATTGCCACAGCCGACCGGCCCACAAAATTCACACCCCGAACGACGCCGTCGATCTTGCCCTCATGACCAACCGGCTCGACGCCAGCATTCCCTGGGTCAAAGCCAAAGTCGTGGCCGCACTGACGCAGCCTTACGCGACGACTGCCGAGGCCGAGCAAGGCATCGCCAAATCGTTGCACGAAGCCTATCCCGACCCCGCTCGGGCCGGGCCGATCATCGAAGAAGCGCAACGAATTTATCGCGCGAATTTTTTTCCTGAGGTCAAAACCGACTGGCGCACCCATCCCGATTTCGTCGGACACAAAAACTGGAACGGCTGTTTCCGTTGCCACGACGGCAAACACGTCGCCGCCGGTGGGAAGATGTCGATCAAAGCGAGCGATTGTCGATCCTGTCACCTCATTCTCGCGCAGGGAGATCCCGAAGGAATGAAACAGATCAGTGCCCAGGGTCACGACTTCATCCACATCGACGCGCCATATTCGGATTTTTCCTGCGCCGATTGTCACACCGGCGGCCCTCAGAAATAGTTCTGTAGCAGTAAACGCTCAACGTCCAATGTTCAATTCAGAAGAAACGAAGTACGCTCAACTCCGCGTGTCCGCGTTTTCTTTTCTCTTCCGTCGGAAGAGGACTAAATTGAAGGAAATCATGATGAGACAAATCAGGCGCGTCTGTCGGATCGCGCGATTTTCCGAAAGTTTTATCGTTTATCTCGGCTTATTTGCCGCGCTGCTCGCGAGCTGCGAGAGAAAAGAGGAAATCAAAGTGTATCGGGTTTCCAAAGCGCCTCTTGAAGAAGCTGCGTCCAGCCAAATGGATGCAATGCCGACCAATGCCGGTTCGCCTGCCGCAGCCCCGGTCGGCAGGGCTCCTGTCGCATCCGCCGGCGCGGTGGCGACGCCGCCAAATTGGGAACCGCAGCCGCTCTCGCAAATGCGGCAGGCCAGCTTTCTCGTTAAGGGTGAAAACGGCGCGATGGCGGACATTTCACTGGTAAGCCTCGGTCGTTCGGCGGCAAACGTGCTCGACAATGTGAATCGCTGGCTCGAGCAGCTTGGCCAGCCGCCGATCAAGGAAGAAAAACTTGCCGGGGTCGCACAACGCCTCACCACGTCAATCGGCGAGGTGACAATTGTCGATCTTGCCGGGCTACCAAAAGACGCCGATGCCGCAAAGGACGGTCGAATCATAGCCGCCATGGCCAGGACCGATGGATCCACGCTGTTTTTCAAAATGCGCGGCAACGCCGAGTTAGCCGAGGCGCAAAAAGCGGACTTTATTAAATGGGTCGCAGCAGTTTGCAACGCGCAAACCGAAAGCAAATCGCCGCAGATGGCAGCGGTTCCGTCGCAAGATTCCGGCGCGCCGCAGGTCAAATGGAAAACACCCGAAGGCTGGACCGAAGTCCGGCCAACCTCGATGCGCTACGCCAGCTTCAGCGCACCGGGGGAAAATGGCGCTAAGATCGACATCTCTGTCATCACATTTGCGGGCCAAGGCGGAAGCGACGCCGACAATGTGAATCGCTGGCGCGGGCAAATCGGTTTGCCGCCGCTGGATGAAAGCAGCGTTGCTTCACAGGTCGCTTCGCTGAAAACGGAGGACACGATTTTCTTGACTACCGACATGGCTGGCGCCAAAGGGCGGACTATCGCCGGGTGGACGCGTCGCGACGGCCGTGTCTGGTTTTTCAAAATGACTGGTCCAGCACCGCTGGTGGAACAAGAGAAACCGAAGTTCTTCGACTTTCTCCGTTCGATTCAGTTTAATTCCTGACCCGCATGTGGCGCCGATTGATTGATCTCTTTACCTCGCTGAAGCTGACGATTGTTTGTTTGGCGGCTGGGATGGCTCTGATTTTTGCCGGAACGCTGGCGCAGGTGCATCTCGGGATTCATGAAGCGCAACAGCGTTATTTTCAAAGCATGTTTGTTTGGTGGCCACCCGAAGGGCGCGGGTTCCAGATCCCCATTTTTCCCGGCGGTCACCTCATCGGCGCGGTGTTGCTGGTTAACTTGATCGCCGCGCATGCCAAACGTTTTCGCTGGGCCTGGCGCAAGCTCGGCATCCACCTCACGCACGCCGGACTGATCATCATGCTCGCGGGCGGGCTTTTCACCGACCTCTTCGCTGTCGAAAGCCACATGCGACTCGCCGGAGGCGAAGTGAAAAATTATTCCGAGGACACGCGCCGGATGGAACTGGCCGTGATCGACACGAGCAACAACGACCTCGATCAAGTGACCGCAATTCCAGACACGGTGCTGCGACACAACCGTACGATCGACAATTGGAGTTTACCGTTCCGGATTGGCGTTCGAAATTTTTATCAGAATTCGCGTCTCAAAATGTTGAGTGAAGCGGGAAGCGAAGTTCGTCCGATCGCGAATCAGGGACCCGGCGCAATGATTGCGGTCGAGTCCGCGCCGCGGGCGACCGGAGTGGACGAACGCGACGTCACGAGTGCCGCCGTCGAAATTCTGCCGAAGGATGGTGGCTCGTTAGGGACATGGCTGGTTTCCGACGCACTCGGCGCGCCCCAAACATTTTCCTGCGGCGGCCGGACATGGATGATCGCTCTGCGTCCGGCGCGTTATTACAAACCGTACAGCGTTACCTTGCAGAAATTCACCCACGCGCGTTACGCCGGCACCGATATTCCAAAGGATTTTTCCAGTCGCGTTACGCTGATCGATCCCGAGCGGTCCGTGGATCGCGACGTGTTGATCTATATGAATCATCCCCTGCGTTATCGCGGTGAGACATTCTATCAGGCCGGATTTCAGAAGGACGATTCGGCGACGATTTTGCAAGTCGTGCATAACCCGAGCTTCATTGCGCCTTACCTTGCGTGCGTGATCGTCGCGGCGGGTTTGCTTATGCAATTTGGTTTTCATCTGGTCGGGTTTGCGCGAAAACGAAGGGCGGCATGGCATGAAACGATTCTTCCCTTTGATAGTTCTGATTGCTGCCGCCGGTTGGATCGCGGCCAATTGGCTGCCGCCGAAACCGGCAAAAAACGATGTCGATCTCACACAGTTCGGAAAAATGCCGGTGCTGGTTGGTGGCCGCGTTAAACCTCTCGACACGGTCGCTCGCAATTCGCTACTGATCATTCACGGCAAACAGGAGCTGCGCCTGGAAGGCGGCCGGCAACTCACTGCGATGCAGTGGCTCACCGATGTGCTTTTCAATGCTCCTTTTGCCGATCAATATCCGGTCTTCGTTGTGCAAAACGCCGATGTGCTCGGTTTGTTCGGTTGGGAGCAAAGCGATCGGAAATATTTTAGTTTTGCCGAGTTTTCGCCGTTTCTGAAACAGATCGATGAGCAGGGAGAACAATCGGAGAAACTGGAATCCGTGCAACGCTCTGCTTATCAGAATGCGATCCTGAATCTGCGAAATGGACTGGTGCTATATCAGCGGCTCAAGAACAGCATCCAGCCCGAAGGCGACGAGAATTTCGCGAGTGAACTCGAAGCGTTTGCAAATAGTGTCCCGGCGGCAGGCCAAGCCGCGAGCCAGCAGGCGGCCGGGAAGGATTTCGACAAAGCGAAGCTCGACGACGTCGCAGGTGCGATTCAGCGCTACGAAAAATTGTCGGAGATGGCTTACATTCTCGCGGTTCCGCCGATTGAAGGCGAAAGGGAATGGCATTCGATCGGGGACAGCCTGCTGCACTCGGTCGGTCGGGCAACGAAATTCATCCGATCGTCACGGAATATGCGATGATCGGCGACGCGTATCGCGCGGGCGATCATGCGCGTTTCAATCAAAATGTCGATCTTCTGGCAAATTGGTTTGCCAAAGAACAGCCGAACGCAGCGAAGCGAGCCTCGTTCGAATTTCTGTTCAATCGTCTTCAGCCTTTCAGCCAAAGCATGGCGCTTTACGTGCTCGCCTTTCTTCTCGCTTGTTTTTCATGGCTCGGCTGGAACCGCGCCTCTGAATCGCTCCGCGTTTTATCTTTTGCTGCTGGCGCTGGCGATTCACACCTTCGGATTGGTCTCGCGGATGTATCTGCAGGAGCGGCCGCCGGTCACAAATCTCTATTCATCGGCCATTTTCATCGGCTGGGGCGCAGTGATCGTGGCGCTTATTTTGGAAGGAATTTTCCGGGACGGCATTGGCGCGGCCTGCGCCGGCGCGATTGGTTTCATCACCCTGATCATCGCCCATCATCTCGCTGGCAGCGGCGACACGCTGGAGATGCTGCAAGCGGTGCTCGACACCAACATCTGGCTGGCAACCCACGTGGTCGCAATCACCACCGGTTATTCGGCGATGTTTCTCGCGGGCATGCTCGCTATCATCTACATCGTTCGCGGCGTCTTCACGCCTTCGCTAAAAAAGCAAACCGCCGACTCTCTCTCGCGCATGACTTATGGCGTCGTTTGTTTTGCCACGCTATTCAGTTTCGTCGGCACGGTCCTCGGCGGAATTTGGGCCGACCAATCGTGGGGACGTTTCTGGGGTTGGGACCCGAAGGAAAACGGCGCCGTGCTGATCGTGCTCTGGTGCGCGATCATTTTGCACGCTCGCTGGGGC
>CAWJXB010000004.1:0-239229 GCA_963846775.1 uncultured Verrucomicrobiae bacterium
CCCCAGTCAACCGGACGCCCATCTGCCGCGCAGCCATTCTGCGGGTTCTCGATCCGGGCAAGAGTGTTTCGCAAAAAATCCTTCGAGGTTTCCGCGTAATTCCAGCGACACGCGAGATAATATTGGGCCGGGTTCAGCCGGCGTCCGAGACCGCTGGTTCCCGGCGGGGAAGCCGGCAAAAACAGATAAGAGAACTTCGGGTCTTCCAGGTCGCGTTTATCAAAGAGCGCGAGGTCCTCCGTTGGGTTCATGTCCAAATCGTGCGGCCCACCAAAAGTGGACATTTCCCCTTCGATCTGAAACAGGATCTTCGGCTGTTTGTTAGCCGAAGTTTTCGTGGCCTTTCGACGCGGAGTGGATTTCCTTGGCATCGAGATTTTACTTCCGCAAATGAAGTTGCCGGGCGAAGACAAAAACAGTCAAGCCTTTTGTCCGTCCGCTGGCCCGCCGTGCCCAGGCTAGTCTGGCGGTAAATCTTGTCTTAACCTCTCACTAAAGCGCCGATGTGGTGAAGTACCAGACGCAACGGACTTAAAATCCATTGGACTGTAACAGTCTTGTGTCGGTTAGAGTTTGGTCATCGGCAATTCTTTAATGGAAGGCGACCAACGTGAAAGATTCTCTGACTAAACGAATGCAGCGCCTCGGCATTCGGGATGTTGATTTCGAGGAAAGGTTTGCGCGGTCGGGCGGGCCGGGCGGACAGAATGTGAACAAAGTTTCGACGGCCGTGACGCTGCGGCATCGGCCGAGCGGAATCAGCGTGACCGTGCAAGATTCGCGATCGCAAGCTCTGAACCGAAAACTGGCACGCGAGCGTTTACTGGAGGCAATTGAGACAGCTCGACAAAAACAGCGCGGTGCGGAAATCGCCGCGCGGGAAAAAGCGCGGCGGAGGAAATCTCCGCGACCAGCCGCACTAAAGGAAAGAATCCTGCAATCCAAACGCCGGCGGGCCGAGATCAAACGAATTCGGCGTAAAATCGACGACTAATTCCCGCGTTAACTTTTTTTCGGAGAGATGCATCTGCTGGCCACCTTGCTAACGAATCTTGTGTAAAGGACTATTGTTCAATATGAAAAGACTACTCATTCTCGCGACTGTTTCCATGGGCGCTGCCCTGTTTCTAACCTCCTGCGCATCCAAAGACGAGGCGGTTACGACGACCACAACGACACGGGAAACTGCGGTGACCCAGCCCCCGCCGGCGGTGCAAACGACTACGACGCACCAGACGACCAGGGGTTACTAACCGCCGGGAGCGACCACGCGCTGTCGATTCTCAAATATTGGGCGCCGACAGCGCGGGCGCCCTCCAAAACGTAAACGCGTCACGATTTCTGTTCGGGCGTTTCGGCGGTTTGCGCATCTTCCTCGGCCTGACTAACGACTGGGGCGATCGCCTGAAGTTTTTCGCTTTCCTTCAGGTTAATTAATTTGACGCCCATTGTGTTGCGGCCCGTTTCGCGGATTTCCCTTACGCGAGTGCGTATCATCTGGCCCTTGTTTGTGATCAGCATGATTTCGTCGTGCTCGCGCACCGTGAGCGCGCCGACGACGTCGCCGGTTTTTTCGCCGGTCTTCATGGTGATGATGCCTTTGCCGCCGCGTGATTGCCGCCGGTAATCGTCGAATGACGTACGCTTGCCGATGCCGTTCTCGCCCGCGACGAGCAACATCGCATCAGGATCGACAATTGCGATCGCGATCACATGATCTTTCTTGTCGGGACGAATTCCCCACACGCCAACGGTGTTTCGACCCTGATCTCGCAATTGCTCTTCGTGAAAACGCAAGCTCATTCCGTCATGAGTGATGAGTACGATCTCGTTGTTGCCGTTCGTTAGCTTGGCGTCGATCAACCGGTCGCCTTCTTCAATTTGGATCGCGATGATCCCGCCTTTGCGCACATTCGCGTAATCGGACAGGTTCGATTTTTTTACGATGCCGGACCGTGTCGCGAACACGATGTGCAGATTTTCATCCCACGTTTGATCGACAGCCGCCGGGCCGGTCCCGGATTTCTTCGATTGAACGCGAATTGTCGCCGCGATTTTTTCGTCAGGGCGCAACTCTAGAATATTCGCAATCGATCTGCCTTTGGCGGCTCGCCCCATTTCCGGAATTTCATAGACTTTTTCCACGTAAGCGCGTCCCGACTCGGTGAAGAACATGAGGTAATCGTGGGTCGTTGCGGTGAAGAGATGCTCAACGAAATCGCCTTCCTCTTCCTCGGTCGCACCTTCGCGTGTTGCCATGCCGATCACGCCTTTGCCGCCACGCCGCTGCGCCCGGAATGCGCTTACCGCTGTGCGCTTAATGAAACCGCCATGGGTGATGCTGATGATGCACCCCTCATTGACGATGAGGTCTTCCATGTTGATCTCGCCTTCGTCGCGGGCGAAGTCGGTCAATCGATCGCTGCCATGCTTTTCAGCGATGTCGCGCAGCTCTTTCTTGATGATGGTCAGAACACGCTTTTCCTTGGCAAGAATGTCGCGCAGATCCTGGATGATCTCGATCAGTCCCTTGTATTCGGCGTCGATCTTGTCGCGCTCCATTCCGGTGAGTTGATAAAGGCGGAGATCGAGGATCTGGTTGGCCTGATGTTCGCTGAAAGCATAACGACCTTCGACCAGGCGCGCTTCGTTGCGAATGAGAATACCGATCTTCTCGACCTGTTTTTTCGTGAACTCGAACGCGAGCAATTTTACTCGCGCCTCGTCGCGATTGGCAGATTCGCGAATGATGCGGATGAACTCGTCGAGGTTGGCCAGGGCAATGAGATAACCTTCCAGGGTCTCGGCCCGCTCCTCCGCCTTGCGCAATTCAAACCGGGTCCGACGCAGAACTACTTCGCGGCGATGCTCGATGTAAGCGGCGATGGCTTCCTTGAGCGAGAGCAGCTTGGGCCGGCCATGATCGATCGCGAGCATGATAACAGCGAACGAGCTCTCCAGCGCGGTGTGCTTGTAGAGATTGTTAATGACGACTTTCGGGTTGGCGTCGCGTTTAAGCTCAATCACGACGCGCGTGTTCTCGTCCGATTCATCGCGAACGGCGGTGATGTCGGTAATAATTTTTTCGTTTACGAGATTGGCAACGCGCTCGACCAGAGTGGCCCGGTTTACATTGAACGGAATCTCGGTGATGACGATCTGCTCTTTGCCGCCTTTGATTTCCTCAACGCCGGCTTTGCCGCGCACTTTCATGCTGCCGCGGCCAGTCTCGAGATATTGTTTGATCCCGGCGTCTCCGTAGATGGTGCAGCCGGTTGGAAAATCCGGCCCCTTTACGTGTTTCATTAATTCCTGCAACGTGATATCCGGGTCATCGATCTGTGCGCAGATGCCTTCAACCACTTCACGCAAATTGTGTGGCGGAATGTTCGTCGCCATGCCCACCGCGATGCCGGTCCCGCCGTTAACGAGCAGATTCGGGAACGCGGCCGGAAAAACGGTTGGCTCGGTCAAGCGCTCGTCATAATTGGGGACGAAATCGACCGTGCCTTTGTCCATGTCGGTCATGAGCGCAGCGCCGAGATGCGTCATGCGCGCCTCGGTATAACGCATGGCCGCCGGCGGATCGCCCTCGACCGAGCCGAAGTTGCCCTGGCCCTCGACCAGCGTCTCGCGCATGGCCCATGGCTGCGCCATGTGCACGAGCGTGGGGTAGATTACCGCTTCGCCATGCGGGTGGTAGTTGCCGCTCGTATCACCGCAAATTTTGGCGCACTTATACGGCTTGCGTCCGGGAAAAAGCGACAGCTCGTGCATCGCATAGAGAATCCGGCGCTGCGAAGGTTTCAGACCGTCGCGCGCGTCTGGGAGCGCTCGCGAGATGATGACCGACATCGAGTAATCGAGGAACGACCTCGACACTTCGTCGGCGACATTGATCGGCTCAATTTTTTCGTTTGGGTTTAACACGGAGTTAAATGACGAATGACGGATGACGGATGACGGACAAATGACGAAGCTCTAATGACAAAGACCATCCGCGTGCGTGACGTCCCGCTTCGTCATTCGACATTAAGCATTGGGCATTCGTCATTCCCTACACATCCAGATTGCGCACGTTAAGTGCGTTGTCTTCGATGAATTGGCGGCGCGGCTCGACCACGTCTCCCATCAGGATCGTGAACATCTTGTCGGCATCGACGGCATTGTCCTCGTTCAAATCGACCTTGAGCAGTTTGCGCTTCTCCGGGTTCATCGTCGTCTCGAACAATTCTTTGGCGTTCATTTCGCCCAGACCTTTGAAGCGCTTGATCTGGACACCGCGCCGGCCAATCTCCAAAATCTTTTGCAGAATTTCCGGAATCGAGAACAACGGATGTGTCACGGCCTTTTCACCTTCACCTTCGATCAACGCGAAGATCGGACGATCGCTCGCCGCGTAGTGATCGACTTTCAAACCTTTGCGCGCGAGCTCGGCGATGATTTTCTGGATCGCGGCTGATTCGTGCAGCTCGACCAGTTTGCCGCGCCGGCGAACACCGTTGGTTTTTGCTGGCGCCTGGGCTTCGCCCAGCGGCAACAGCTCCTGTCCCATCTGGGTGTCGAACAAATTCAGATCGAGATTTTCTTCGTGAAATTTGCGGACCTCTTTCTCGTCGTGGAAATAATGCACCGTCTCGTCGTTGCCCTCGCGCACTTTCACCAGATACGACGGCAGTTTGCCGCTTTTGCTGTTGCGCTCCTCCAGATACGCCTCGAAATCGCCGCCGTGCCGCCGGACCGACTCACTTAACTTCGCCAGTCGCTCGAGCGATTCGAGAATATCTTTCAACTGTGCGGCCGTGATTTCCTTGTCATCGGCCAGATTTTTCAACCGCACGTCTTCCGCGCCGAGCGCGATCAGGATTTTGTTCAGCTGGACGTCATCATCGACATATTCCTCGCGCTTCTTCCGCTTGATTTGGTAGAGCGGCGGTTGCGCGATGTAAATTTTACCCGCGCGCACCAACTCGGTCATTTGCCGGAAGAAAAACGTCAGCAGCAACGTGCGAATGTGCGAGCCGTCCACGTCGGCATCGGTCATGATAATGATCCGGCCATAACGCAACTTTGACATATCGAAGGAACCTTCATCCTTCGACGGCGTCGCGCCGTCCTCCTTTGGCTTGCCGATGCCGGTGCCGATGGCAGTGATCATGGACTGAATCTCGTTGTTCTTGAGAAACTGATCGATCCGCGCTTTCTCGACATTGATTAGTTTGCCGCGAATCGGGAGGATTGCCTGGTAACGGCGATCGCGCCCCTGTTTGGCGGAGCCGCCCGCGGAATCGCCCTCGACAATATAAAGCTCGGTCAATTCCGGATCGCGCTCCGAGCAATCAGCCAGTTTTCCTGGCAAACCGCCGCCCGTCAGCGCGCCTTTCCGGATCGTCTCGCGCGCCCTCCGCGCCGCTTCGCGCGCCCGCGCGGCCGTCAGCACTTTTTCAAAAATCCGTTTCGCGATCGGTGGATTTTTGTCGAAGTAAGTCATCAAGCCCTCGTAAACGGCCGAATTCACGATGCCGTCGATCTCGGTGTTCACGAGCTTCACTTTAGTCTGTGATTCGAACCGCGGATTCGGCAATTTAATGCTCAGCACCGCGATCAAACCCTCGCGCACATCGTCGCCGGAGATCGACGGGTCCTTTTCCTTCATCAAATTGTTTTGCTTGGCGTATTGATTGACCACCTTGGTCAGCGCGGTGCGAAAGCCGGTCAGATGCGTGCCCCCGTCCGGATTCGGAATCGAGTTCGCGAATGGCAAAATCTGATCGTTGTAACTGTCGTTGTATTGCAAAACAACATCGACAAAAACTTCGTCCCGCTGCCGAGAAATCGCGATCGGCTTTGGATGGAGCACCTGTTTGTTTTCGCCTAACTGCTTAACGAATTCTTCGATGCCGTGCTTGTAAAAGAACTTCTCCTGCTTCGGCGATTTGCCGCGCTCATCGGTGAGCGTGATCTCCAAGCCCGGATTCAGAAAGGCCAGCTCGCGCAAGCGCGTGGCCAGCCGCTCAAACTTAAATTCCGTCGTAATCGTGAAAATTTCCGGATCGGGCAGGAACGTAATCAGTGTCCCGGTGATTTTCTTATTCTTGAGTTCGCCGATGACGCTGAGCTTGTCAGTCGTTTTGCCCTTGGCGAAGGCCATGTGATGGACCTTTCCATCACGCGACACTTCCACCTTGAACCATTCCGAAAGCGCATTGGTGCATTTCGCGCCCACGCCGTGCAGACCGCCGGAATATTTGTAAGCGCCCTGACCGAATTTTCCGCCCGCGTGCAGATTGGTTAGCACCAGCTCGACGGCCGGCATTTTCCATTTCGGATGAATATCGACCGGGATTCCCCGGCCATTGTCGCGCACGGAGACGCTACCGTCGACATGCACCGTGACCTCGATCTTGTCGCAAAACCCCGCCAGATGTTCGTCAATCGAGTTATCGACGACTTCGTAAACCATATGATGCAACCCGCGCTCATCTGGGTCGCCGATGTACATGCCCGGCCGTTTCCGGACCGCTTCCAGACCTTCGAGCTTGTCGATCTGCGCCGCGTCGTACTTCTGATTTTTGTCGATCCCGATCTCGTCGCGCTGCCGATTTTTCGGGCTCAAATTTTCGTCTTCTTCAGTAGCCAAGGCTGCCGCTCCCATTATGCTCGGAAACGATAGCCAAAAAGCGGCTGCAAACAACAAATATCTCGTGGTTTAGAAAAAGAATTTTGCCCCATATCTTGAGGCCCAGGGCCGGTCAAAACCCACGATATGGTGTTTCGGGTGTTCGGATCGCGTGATCTCCCTTTTCCAAGGCTTGACCGCCCGATTCTGAGACCGAAAATGTGGCGCCGAAATGCGCTCCCAAACCCTGGCTGAAGCTCGCTGGATTCTCGCAATTTTGGGGGTGTTATTGATCGCCAGTTGGTTCGTTATGCCATGGCTGTCGATCGTGTTCGCGCTGCTGATTTTGTTCACGCTCGCTTTCTTTCGCGACCCGGACCGCGCCGTGCCGGGTGATCCAAATCTCGTTGTCGCAGCGGCGGACGGAAAAATTACCGACATCATCGAGATCGCCGAAACCGAAGTGCTGAAGACGAGAACGCGCCGGGTTGGTATTTTTCTGTCGATCTTCGATGTCCACACCAATCGCGCACCGATTCACGGTCGCGTGATCTACCGCCAGCATCGAGCGGGACTTTGTCTGGATGCGCGTCGTCCCGAATGCTCGGAGAAAAACGAAGCAATGACTTGGGCGTTTGAAAATCCGCGCGTTACGATTGTCGTGCGCCAGATCACGGGCGCCATTGCGCGACGGATCGTGGCTTGGTCGGAAATCGGCGATGAATTAGAGAAAGGCGACCGGTTTGGAATGATTCGCTTCGGTTCGCGGACGGAAGTATATTTGCCGCTAGATGCTGAGATCCTTGTGAAAACCGGCGAGCACGTCTGCGGCGGATCGACCATCATCGCGCGGCTGCCCGATTCATGAACGAACAACCACCGAAAATCTATTTGCTCCCGAACTTGATGACGGCGGGTAATTTGTTCTGCGGTTTCGCCGCGACGCTAATGATCCTTCAGGGCGCGCTACGTCAAGCGTCCGATCCCGACTCCGCCGCCGCTCTCTTTCACGCCGCGATCTGGTTCATTCTCGGCGCATTCGTTTTCGATTTTCTCGACGGGCGAATCGCCCGGCTCGGTGGCCACGATTCTCCGTTTGGCCGCGAATTCGATTCCTTAGCCGACATCGTCTCGTTTGGCGTCGCCCCTGCGCTCCTGGTCTATCGGATCGTGCTGTTGGAATTCAAGACGGGCGGGATCGTCGCATTTGTGTACCTCGCGTGTGGTGCACTGCGTCTGGCGAGATTCAATTGCATGTCGGCAAATCACGCCGGCGCGGAAAAGGAATTTCGGGGTTTTCCGATTCCCGCCGCGGCCGGCCTGATTGCATCGATCACATTGTTCATGCTTTGGCTTGCCGAGCAGGAACGCTACCTCGGAAATTGGAAATTCGTTTTGCCGCCGTTGATGCTTTTTCTCTCGTTCATGATGTTTAGCCGGTTTCGTTATCCGAGTTTCAAGGGGATCAACTGGCGCACGACGAAGTCGATCCCGCGATTTTTGGCCATTGCCATCATCTTGATCTTTACGGCGATAAATTACGAATGGATGCCGGCGATTCTGTTCCTGGCTTATCTGCTCTACGGATTTCTGCGGCCGTGGCTGAAACGGGAATGGCGTCGCGAGATCGAAGAAGAAATCGGCGAGGAATCGGGCGAGCCGGCCGAATAAAACCGTTAGGCCAAGAGCGGGTGAGGAGAATCGAACTCCCGTATGCAGCTTGGGAAGCTGCCGTTCTACCATTGAACTACACCCGCGTTGAACGGCGATTGTCGATCCGCGGTAGTCGATTTGCAAGCCAAAGCTAAGCGTTGAGTCTGACCGCTGACTTCTGACCTCTGATCTGGTCGCCGGTCTCCGCCTACTCCCAACCGATCTGCCGGCCCTTGTTTTGTTCTTCAAGCCAGGTCATCAGCGGCTTGAAATATTCCAGCATCGCCCGGGTGGAAATGTCTTCGCCGGTCGCCTCCTTCAGAACTTTTCGCCAATCCTCGGTGGCGCCTTTCTTCAGGATACCGTTCAACCACGCGCCGACCTCTTTGTTATCGGCATAATTACACGATTGCGGCGGCTGATGCAGAATTTTGCGCGCGATGTAATCGTGCAGTTGAAATTTAAACACGGTCGCGAATGCGTAATTGTAATAGTAGGCGGGGGTGTCATTGATGTGGGTCTTGGTTGCGGCATCGCAGAATTCCTCGCCGCGCGGGCCCGGCGGTTCCACGCCCTGAAAATCGCTGACATATTTCCACCAGCGAGCGTTCCATTGATCCGCCGGCAGATTTTTCGCATAAATGTCGGCCTCCCAATGCGGCATCGTGCCGCACGAGAAATAGATGAATGGAATCGCCCGGGAAAGAGCGTCATCGAGCAAAAACGCGGTCCTATCGGAGTTGAACTCGAGTGGCAACACGCCGCGCGATTGCAGATACGGGACTTGACTCGACGCGAGCGAGATTAATTCGCCGATGCCTTCATGAAATCCCGGCGCGGCGCCGATGCGGAGCAAATACGGAACTTCAGGGCGCGAGTAGGCCATAAAATAATGGCCATGACCGAGCTCGTGGTGCGCCGTGAAAAACCAGCGCGAGTTTGGCTCGATGCTCTGGAGGGAACGAATGTCGTTCTCCAGATCGATATGCCAGCACGACGCGTGGGTGTTCTTTTTGCGCTTCGAATCCGCCGGTACCGGATACAAATCCGAGCGCTCCCAGAAAGTTTTCGGCAACGGCGAAAAACCGAGGCCGGTATAGAATTGTTCGGCGGTCTTAATGATCCATTCGGGCGAGCGGTTCTCGAAATACTTGTCGAGGTTGGCGGCATCGACCAGACCGTCCCATTCCTGGGCCCAACGATTATTGATCCAGTGGGCCGGGATTTTTTTCGGCACCGGCTGATGATATTTCTCCGCCAGCTTGTATTTCGCCCAGGTGTGAAGCTGGAGATAAAGCGGGCGCAGTGTCGTCATCCAGTCCTCCAGCATCTTGAGCATCTCGTCGGTCGTCATTCCGTAGGCTGCGACTTCGAGTGAAAAATAATCGGGATACTTCATCTCTTTCGCGACGCCATTGCGCAGATCGCGCAGCACGACCAGATTCGGCTTGAGCGCCGGTCCGGATTGTTTCGACGCTTCCCAAACCGCTTTGCGCTCGGCGAGGTCGGTGCTTTTCTCCAGCTTATTATCGATCTCGTTAGCCGTGATCGGTTTGCCGTCGAGTTTGAATGCGAAGCTGTTCAGGATCGACGCCTGTTTCGTTTCCGCCGCAACACGTTTGGCGACCAAATCGGGATTCGTCATTGGACCTTCGGCCGCGTTGAGCAGAAGTTGTTTTAATTGGCGAACCGTTAGCTCGTTTAACTCTTTCCGGTGCGCGAGAAGTTCCTGCGCTTCAGTGATGATGGCCGGATTACCGTTGAACGCGGCATAGGCTTTCCCGGTCGCTTCGACGGCGGCGTCATGTTCCGGCGTTACATCGGTCACGGCGAGCCATTGCGCTTCGCTGTTCACCCGGTAAAGCGCCTGATAACCCGCATTGGCCAGAGCGAGAAAACGATCGGCCCGTTGTTGAATTGCCGATGCTGGTGGTGCGGCGGATATTTTTAGGGGAAGGAAGAGCGAGAGTAAGAGGAAGAAGAAGAGTTGGCCTCGACGCATGGCTGGCAAACTAAGCGAGACCGGCATGGTAGGGCAAGCGTCTCGCTTTCCGTCATTCAGCGTTTCGCTGGTTTCACCGTTCCGCGGCCAGCTTTGCCTGGGCTTGATCTAGGTCTTGGCTGGCCCTTTTGAGAGACGGATTTAAACGCAGCGCTGCCTCAAATTCAGGAATGCTCTCCCGCGTTTTCCCGGATGTAAGGAGGGCAAACCCCAGGTTGGCATGAGCCTCGGCATTGTTCGGATTCAACCGCAGCGCTTCGTGAAATTGCTCGATAGCTTCTGGTATTCTGCCCACCAGCTCCAGCCCGAGGGCAAAGTCAGCCCGAATGTCTGCGTCATTGGGCGCAAGCTGCGACGCACGGCGCATTTCCTCAAGCGCGGCTTGATCACGGTTCTGCTTCCATAGGATGAGGCCCAACTGCACGTGCGCTTCCGGCGCATCCGGCCGTGAACGGATTGCGGCGCGGAAATAATCAATGGCTTCCGGCAGCCGGCCTTGGAACTCACTAGTAACGCCCATGCCGACCAAGCCCTCGTAGAAATTGGGGTCGATCCGCAATGTCTTCTCAAAATGCGCCGCGGCCTCCTCGTATCTGCCAATACCGCCGAAGGCCAGGCCTAGATTGCGTTCTATCTGGAGATTAGGTGGAGTGACGGCGAGCGTGTGCTCAAACAAAGTGAAGCTGTCGTGCCAGAGCTGAATCTGCCCGTTCGTGACAGTGGCAAGGATCAGGAGGACCCCACCAGCTATTCCTGCGCTGAGCCATGGCGCAACACGCCAGCTCTTGGCGATGTCCGCTAATCCGAACACTAGTGCAATGAACAAACCGATCGACGGAACATAGAAGTAACGATCCGCCATGGTTTGCCCGCCAACCTGAACGAGTCCTATAACGGGAACTAGTGTTCCGAGAAACCACAGCCAGCCCACGATGAGGTATGGCCGGATTCTCCGCTGGAAAATACAAAGCGCTGTAATTCCAATCAGCAGGGAGGTTGCGCCAATTATCTGCCAAGCGGGTATGCCGATCGGGGCCAGCGGATAATAGACCGCTAGATTATTCGGCCAGAACGTGAGCAACAAGTATTTCGCGTACGACACAAGCGCGTTTGAGAGGCGCAGTGCACCTGGGGCATCGGCAAATGTGCGCACAGCGCCTCCATGAGATTGCGCGAGAAATGTAATAATCACGGACGCCGCCACCAGGGCAAACAGCGGAATTTTTTCGACAACAAGACCACGGATTACCCGCCTTCGCACAGCTACTGCGCGCCAGGCTGACCACCCTGGTACGCCAAAGCTTTGCGACAGCGGCTGACCTCTGACTTCTGATCTCTGGTATCGGCGTAACGGCCAGTAGTCGAGCAGCAACATTACCAAAGGCCATGTCACCAGCATTGGCTTGGCGAGTAGCCCGAGCGCGAGCGTAACGGCGACCCCAGCGTACCGACGAATCGAAGGCGCTTCCGCGTAACGCGCGTAAGCGATCAGGGACAACAATCCGAAAAATGTGGAGAGAGTATCTTTACGTTCAGACGCCCAGGCCACCGATTCCACGTGCAACGGATGCAGCGCAAAAAGCGCGGCGACCAATACACTTGGCCAGCGAGCGTGCGTTGTTCGCAACAGAAACCAGAAGACAAGTAGCGTATTGGCCACATGAATCAGCGTGTTGACTAGCAAATGGCGGCCAGCGTTCGTGCCAAAGAGCTGGCAATCGATCATGTGTGAAATCCAGGTGAGCGGATGCCAATTTGTCGCGTAAAAAGTGGTGAACGCCCAGGCGAGTCCAGCGAACGTAATACCGCGAGTCACCATGGGATTTTCTTTGATATATGTGGGGTCATCGAGAGTGATGAACTGATGCCCGATTACTTGGGCGTAGATCCCAAACGTCACCACCGCCAGGCCGAGCACGATGAGGAAATCAGGTCGTCCGAATGTGCCAGGGTGACTGGCTCTGAAAGCTTTAGTGGTTCGCCGACTGGCTGCGGTGGAGATGGTACCTTTTCTCTTCTGCGCTATTCGTTTGGCCATTCTGTTTGTTCCATCTTCACCGTTCCGCTGCCAACTTTGCCTCCGCTTCCTGCAAATTTTTGCTCGCGTTTTCCAGGGAAGGATTCAACCGCAGCGCCGCCTCAAATTCCGGAATGCTTTCCCGCGGTTTCCCGGAGTCGATCAGGGCCAATCCCAGGTTGTTGTGCGCCTCGGCGTCGTTGGGATTGATTCGGAGCGCTTCGTGAAATTGATCAATCGCCTCCGGGATTCGTCCCAACTGCGCCAGCACGAGTCCAAGATCGTTGCGAATGTTTGGATCTTTGGGCGCCAACTCTGACGCGCGGCGCATTTCATCGAGCGCCGCTTCCGTACGATTCTGCGCCGCCAAGGCCGTGCCCAGCAGGCTATGCGCTTTCGGGTCCTCCGACCGTGAACGGATTGCGGCTTGGAAATAATCGATGGCTTCCGGTAACCGGCCCTGGAACTGGCGAGTAACCCCCATGCTCACCAAGCCCTCGTAGAAATCGGGGTCGATCTGCAATGTTTTCTCAAAGTGTGCCGCAGCCTCGTCGTATCTACCGCTAGCGCCCATCGCGAAGCCCAGACTGTGCTCTATTTGGAGATTAGGTGGAGTGACTGCGAGCGTGTGCTCAAACAAAGTGAAGCTGTTGCGCCAAAGCTTAATCTGCCCGTTCGTGAGGATGGCAAGGAGCAGTAGAACCCCGCCACCTATTCCTGCGATTAGCGATGGCGCAACACGCCAGCTCTTGGCGATGTCCGCTAATCCGAATACGAGTGCAATGAACAAACCGATCGACGGAATATAGAAGTAGCGATCCGCCATGGTTTGCCCGCCAACCTGAACGAGGCCGATAACGGGAACCAGCGTTCCCAAGAACCAAAGCCAGCCCACGATGAGGTACGGCCGGATTTTTCGTTGAGAAATACAAAACACCGTAATTCCAATCAGCAGGAACGCTGCGCCGATTACCTGCCAGGCGGGTATGCCAATCGGAGCAAACGGATAATAGACCGCCAGATTGTTCGGCCAGAAGGTGAGCAGTAAGTATTTCGCATACGAAACAAGCGCGTTTGAAAGCCGTAGCGCGACAGGGGCAAATGCAAATGTGCGCACCGCGCCGCCATGAGATTGCGCGAGGAATGTCATAAAAGCGGAGGCGGCCGCGAGAGCAAACAACGGCAATTTCTCGACAACAAGACCACGGACTACTGACCACTGATTTCTGACTTCTGACTTCTGGTATCGACGCAACGGCCAATAGTCGAGCAGCAACATTAGAAAAGGCCATGTCACCAGCATCGGCTTGGCTAATAGGCCCAGAGCGAGTGTTATGGCCGTCCAGACGTAGCGTCCACTCGAGGGCGCCTCGGCATAGCGCACGTAAGCGATCAGAGATAACAATCCAAAAAATGTGGACAAAGTATCTTTACGTTCAGACGCCCACGCGACCGACTCGACGTGGAGCGGATGCAGCGCAAAAAGCGCGGCGACCAGTGCGCTCGGCCAACGAGCGTGCGTTTTTCGCAACAGAAACCAGAAGACAAGTAACGTGTTTGCCACATGAATCAGCGCATTGACCAGCAAATGGCGGCCAGCGTTCGTGCCAAAGAGCTGGCAATCGATCATGTGGGAAATCCAGGTGAGCGGATGCCAGTTTGTTGCATGAAACGTGGTGAACGCCCAGGCGAGTCCCGCGAACGTAACACCGCGATTCACCATTGGATTTTCCTTGATATATCCCAAGTCATCGAGGGTGATGAACTGATGCCCGATCACTTGCGCGTAAATCGCCAGTGTCATTGCCGCCAGGCCGAGCCCGATGAGAAGATTAGGTTGTCCAAACTTGCCAGGGTGACTGACCGGCGCCGCGCTGCGTCCCTTGGCTGCGGTAAGGCCAACAGTTTTTCTCTCTTTTGCCTTCCGTTTGGCCATTCCGTTTGTCAGGACTACCTCACCGCTCCGAGGCCAGCTTCGCCTGGGCCTGCTGTAAGTTTTTACTGGCGGTTTCGAGAGACGGATTTAGACGCAGTGCTGCCTCAAATTCCGGAATGCTCTCCCGCGTTTTCCCTGCCTTGAACAAGACAACTCCCAAGTTGTTATGCGCTCCTGCGCTGCTCGGATTCAACCGCAGCGCTTCGTGCAGCGTATCGATTCCTTCGGAGATTTTGCCCGCCCGCGCGAGCGCGAGCCCCAAATCGGCGCGCGCATAGGCATCCGCCGGATTTAACCGGACAGCCTCGCGAAATTCCATAACAGCGGCCTCGGTTTTGTCTTCGGCAGCGAATGCGCGGCCAAGTTCGAGATGTGCTTTACTCACTGGCAGAGCTTTGACTGCGCGCCGACCAAAATCGATTGCCTCGGCAACGCGACCTTGTTTTCGGCGCGTCTCGATCATCGCAAGCAGGGCAAGTCCATAATTGGGTTCGAACTCTAATGCCCTTACATAATGTCCGGTTGCTTCGTCGTATTTGCCGATTTCGGCAAAGGCGACGCCGAGATTGTATTCGATAAGCGCGTTGCCGTGCGGCGCTACCTGTAATGTGTGTTCGAAAAGAGTGAAGCTGTCGCGCCAGAGTTGGATTTGTCGGAACGTGAGGACCGCGAGCACAGTCAATGTCGCGCCGACGACACCCGGCATCATCTTAGATAAAAATTGTCGCCTGGCTCCAAGGTCGGCGAGGCCAAAGACTACCGCCACGAAAAGCCCGATCGACGGAATGTAGTGGTAACGATCCGCCATCGCTTGTTGGCCGACCTGCACGATTCCAATTACCGGAACCAGCGTCCCGATAAACCAGAGCCAGCCCACGATCAGGTATGGCCGTCGTTTTCTTTCCGAAAAGCAGAATGCCGTGATCGCGAGCAACACGACCGCCGCGGCGATGAGATGCCACACATTGAAGACGTCGGGATAAGGATAATAGAGCGCCAGATCATGCGGCCAAAGTGTGAGCCATATATATTTGGCATAGGACATGAGAGCATTGATCAAGCGCAGCCAGATTGGAAGATTGGTAAATGTGTGGACAGCGCCGAAATGCGATTGCGCAATGTAAGTAATGACTGCCGAGAACGTCACAATGACAAAGAAAGGAATCTTTTCGACGATCAGCTTCTTGAGGTCTGACGCGCCAAGCCGGTTCAATGGCCAATAATCGAGCAAAAGCATAACGAATGGCCACGTCACGAGCATCGGTTTCGCCATCAGACCAAGGGTCAATATCACGGCCACGAGGGCATAATGTTTGCGTGACGGCGATTCGGTATAACGAACGTAAGCGATGAGTGAAAGCAGCCCGAACAGCGTTGCGAGTGTGTCTTTGCGTTCTGCCGCCCAGGCGACGGACTCCACATGCAACGGATGCAACGCAAACAACGCCGCCACGATCGCGCTCGGCCAGATGCTGCCAGTCCGGCTCGGACCGCTAGTTGCGCGACGCAAAAACCAAAAGACAAGCGCGGCATTCGCGCAATGGATCAGTGCGTTAACGAATAGGTGGCCGCCCGCAGTGAGCCCAAACAACTGACAATCGATCATGTGTGAGATCCAAGTGAGCGGATGCCAGTTCGCAGCCGTAAAACTTGTGAATGCGTGCGCGAGCCCAGTCAGCGTGAGGCCCCGATTCACCATCGGATTTTGGGTGATGTATTCTGGATCATCGAGATTGACGAACTGATGCCCGATTACTTGGGCGTAGATCCCAAATGTCACCACCGTCAGGCCGAGCACGATGAGGAGATCAGGTCGTCCGAACGCGCCAGGGTGACTGATGGCTGCGGTAAGGCCAACCGTTTTTCTCTCTTTCGCCTTCCGTTTGGCCATTCCCTTTGTCAGGACTACCTCACCGTTCCGAGGCCAGTTTCGCCTGGGCCTGCTGTAAGTTTTTACTGGCGGTTTCGAGAGACGGGTTTAGACGCAGTGCTGCCTCAAATTCCGGAATGCTCTCCCGCGTTTTCCCGGTGGCGAACAGAATAATTCCCAAATTGTTATGCGCTTCGGCGCTGTTCGGATTCAACCGCAGCGCTTCGTCGAGCGTGTCGATTCCTTCGGAAATTTTGCCCATCTGCGCAAGCACGAGTCCGAGATTTGTGCGTGCGTCGGCGTCGGTCGGGTCCAATCGCGCGGCCTCACGCAGTTCCATCGCCGCAGCCTCGGTTTTCTTTTGGGCAGCAAGCGCGAGCCCAAGCTCCGCGTGCGCCTGGGGCAGCTTCGGCATGGCCTGAACTGCGCGTTGATCAAAATCAAGCGCCTCAACGATGCGGCCTTGTCTGCGGCGCGTCGATCCCATGTTCAGCAAAGCGAGCCCAAAATTCGGATCGAACTCCAGCGCCTTTTCGAAGTGCGCTATCGCTTGGTCGTATTTGCCAATTTCGCCGAACGCGAGACCGAGATTGTATTCGATGGGCACGTTTCGTTGCGGCGCGATCCGCAGCGTGTGTTCGAAAAGCGTAAAGGTGTCATGCCAGAGTTGAATTTGCCGGAAGGTTAACACCGCGAGGACAAGAAGCGTCGCGCCCGCCAGGGCCGGCGCAGCCTTGGAAAGAAATGGCCGGCGAGCGGCGAGATCGGCGAAGCCAAACACAACTGCGATGAATAGCCCGATCGACGGAATGTAATGGTAACGATCCGCCATCGCTTGTTCGCCGACCTGCACGATGCCAATCACCGGAACTAGCGTTCCGACAAACCAAAGCCAGCCCACGATGAGATATGGCCTGCGTTTCCTTTGCCAGAAACAGAACAGCGTAATCGCGAGTAACACGGTTGCCGCGTCGATAAGATGCCATACGTTGAAGATCTGGGGATAAGGATAATAGAGCGCCAGGTCATGCGGCCAAAATGTGCGCCACACATATTTCGCGTAGGCAAGGAGGACGTTGGTCAAACGCACCCAGATTGGAGCAGCGGTAAATGTGCGCACCGCGCCGCTATGCGATTGCGCCATGAAAGTGATCACGGCCGAGAGTGCGACGAGGGCAAACAGCGGCAATTTCTCGACAACAAGACCACGGACTACCCGCGTTCGCGCAGCTACTGCGCGCCAGGCTGACCACCCTGGCACGCCAAAGCTTTGCGACGGCGGCTGACTTCTGACTTCTGATCTCTGGTATCGCCGCAAAGGCCAGTAATCGAGTAACAGCATGACGAAGGGCCAGGTCACGAGCATCGGTTTGGCCATGAGACCAAGCGCGAGAGTCACACCGACCAGCGCGTATCGTTTCAGCGAGGGTGACTCGACATGACGCACGTACGCGATCAGCGAGAGCAGTCCGAAAAAGGTCGCGAGCGTGTCTTTGCGTTCCGCGGCCCATGCGACCGACTCCACGTGCAACGGATGCAACGCGAACAGCGCCGCCACGATCGCACTCGGCCAGATACTGCCAGTCCAGCTCGGACCGCCGGTTGCGCGCCGCAAAAACCAAAAAACCAACGCGGCATTCGCACAATGGAACAACGCATTCACAAACAGATGCCGGCCCGCGTTCAGCCCGAACAACTGACAATCGATCATGTGCGAGATCCAGGTCACCGGATGCCAGTTCGCGGCGTGAAAACTGGTGAACGCCTGCGCGATACCGGCCAGGGTCAGGCCGCGATTTACCATCGGGTTTTCGGTGATGTAATTGGCATCATCGAGATTGATAAACCGATGGCCGATCACTTGCCCGTAAATCGCCAGCGTCGCGATGCTGAGCCCGATGATGATGAAAAGATCGGCATACGCCGGGGCGATCGGTCTCTTTTCTGCTGGCGGCGACTTCGACACGTGCGCGCTAGCTTAGCACATTCTCACTGGTAATTTGGTGGGAGCGTCGGATAATGGCCCTCATGAAAAGCGGCTGGAGATTCAATGTTATCGCTTTGCTCGCGGTTGCCTCAGCGCTTTCCAGCGCGGAAACGCGATTGCCGGCCGATCAATTGGCCAAGGCCATCCGGACTGATTCCATCAGCATCCCGACGCCGGGTGAGCTTTTCGCCGCGCTCTCCAAACCGGGCAAACCGAATTGGATCGGCCAATATCGCGGGCCGGTCCCGACAACATACCGCGATCGCGCGCAGATCGCGCTCAATCTTGGCGGGTTGATTGCGGACGGTTTCATCGCCGTCGAAGCGAAGGACAGCCAGCAGGTCAAGAACATCGGCTCGGACATCATCAAGCTGGCCAAGGCGTTAGGCGTGAGCGAAAACCTGCTCAGCCGCGGCAATAGCATCAATGAGTTTGCCGAGAACGACGATTGGGACACGCTCCAGGAAGAACTCGAAGCTACGCAGAACGAAGTGAAATCGTCGATGCAATCGCACAGCGATCAGGACCTCGTTATTCTCGTTAGTCTGGGCGGCTGGATCCGCGGCACCCAAGTTGTCAGCTCGTCCATCTCACAGAACTACGACCAACAAGCCGCCAAAGTGCTCCGCCAACCCGCGCTGGTCAGTTTCATGCAATCGAAGATCAACGCCATCTCGCCCGACCTGAGGGATGATCCGCTGGTCAAAAACGTGAGCGAGCAGCTCGCGGAAATGGAGAAGTTGGTTTCCTTTCCCGCAGGCCAGGCCCCGAGCATCGACGATGTTCGCAAAGTGAATACGGCTGCGAGCAAAATGATGACCGCCATTCGTTCCAAAACCGAAAACCAGTGAAACTGACGCGGACACTGCTGTTGTTGATCTTCGCCGTTCCGTTCAGCGTTTCGCTCTGCGCCGATACCGATGCCGAAGTCGCAGCGCGCAAGGAAGCGCTCGATCTCGCCGGCGCGTTCACGAATGACGGGTTTAAAATTCGCGACGGCCATTGGTGTGGTACGATCAAACCGCACGAGCACGCCCTCATCGCGGTGAATCTTTACGCCGGAAATCAATATTGGTTTAGCGTCGGCGCCACGGAGCAGGCCAAAAAAATTGCGGTCAACCTTTACGATGAAACCGGCAAACAAGTCACGACCGACAACTACAGTTCCGGCGATCAAGTGGCAGCCGGTTTTTCGCCTACAAGCAGCGGGCAATATTACGTCTCAGTCGATCTCCTCGATGGCCAGGAGAGCAGTTTCTGCCTCGTCTATTCCTATAAGTGATCCGCCGCGCGCGGAATCCGGAGTTGAGCACCAAATTATTCGGCTACGAAGACCAGCCGTGGCCGTCGCTGCATTATTCCTGGCCAACCTGTCATGTTTTGGTGCGTCCGCACGAGTTACACTGCATCGAGATGCGGCAACTTTACGAGACGCACCCGATCCAGAATACCCTGATTAGCTCGGATGACGCGGCGTTGTTCGCGGCACGATTACTGAAATGTTTTGTAGTGACGAAACGTCGTCGTTACCTTGGAGCGCTAGTATTTGCAAACCTTCTGCGTCCAGGTTCGCGTGATGGATTCGTTGCCGAACGCCGCCGATGGCAATCCCCGCATGGCGGACAGTCATAAGTCCGAATGCGTTTAAAACGGCTAATCCCGTAAAGAGTATAACGCATACAGCCGCTCTCAATGATGACCTAACTGCGAGAGCATAACTTCCGCCTGTCAGCAGGAGCGCGCCAGGCAGGAGCAAGATAAAGAAGTAACGAGCCTGCGGCTGGTAAGCTATTTTTGCGTTATACTCTATGTAGCCTACGAGCAGGGTGAGCCCGACCGCGAGGAAGATTAAGAAGGCCTGCCATCCTACGACATCGGGTGATTGTTTTCGCATAACCCATAACATCAGTAAACTGATTCCAGCCAGAACACTGAGACAAACGAGGACCAACGCGGCGCAGTTGCAAAAATGATAAACCTCCCGAGGTAGTGTGATATCGTTCCAGCCGAAGCGTCCCCACAGACTTTCAAGAGTATAGCGCCAGAGATCGTGAGCGGTCCGTGGACGAGTGAAATCAGCCTTGATGAATGTGTCGGCGACTATACGGACCTCGGCCTTTGTGCCGCTGGGCTCACCGTAAACAAACACGTTCCGCACAAACCACCAGCCCGAGACTAGGAGGGTGCCGATGATTGCTCCTGCGATTATGCTCCCGCTGCGCTTGAGCCATTTACTCAGGCCCAAGGTGCTGGGGCGCAGTTGAAAGATCCTGAAGAGGATTACCAGAGTTAGACCAGGTACTAGAACGGCTGCGCTTAACTTTGAAAGCAGCGCCAATCCGAGCATGGCTCCTCCTCCGAACAAGTGGCGGTCAAATTCTGGATGGCGCAAGCCTCGGATCCAGACATAAAAGGCTGCTGTAGCCGCGAGATTTACGGTGCTGTCATTGGCAACGTGTGCGTTGGTAAAACAGAATTCGGGCAGCAGCGCGATCACACCGGCCGACGCTATCGCCCATCCGGGTGATTGCGGCGCGAGTTCTCTGGCGGCCAGCCAGCAGAAATAGACGGTCGCAGCTCCAAATAACATGGCGACCAGCCTGGCAATATACATAACGGTTCGCGGCTTCGGAGGAACCAGCTGTGCAGCTAGTCCAGCGGCGACATAGTACAGTGGAGGCTGAACAGATTTGTAAGGAAGACCAATCCACGCGTTGTTCACTGGGAGTCGCGGGATGATTTTTGCAACGTAGGACCGCGTTTTGGAATCGACTGGCGACTCTATTACTTGGGTGACGGGATTGCCTGGAGCAAAATGGACCTGCGGAATCATATGTTCCTCACGGACCTGCATAACCGCTTCGAGGTGGGCGGGCGCGTCGGGAGCGTCGAGCGGTGGTATCACGAGCAACCAAATCAGCCCCATGGAGAAGTTGATTCCCGCGAGAATTATTCCGGGCTGGCGGATAAACTTCCCAATCGCTCGCATAGCCAAGTCAGACGATCGCACCGCCGCAGCTTGATCCGGCGCCGGCGGTGCAGCCAAAGCAATGATCACCCGTCATGATTTTCGCGGTTTCCATTTGCTCCGAATCCCACGTCCCATAGAAAAATCGGCGCGCCATCGCTTTAATCCAGCGTATTACGCCCATTCGCGCGGCTGCCGTTTGCCATGGTAACGAATGAACCGGCGAATGCAATCGGGAGTCACGGCGGGGGGCAGAGTTTACCATCGATATTGATTACGCGGCGTCACGCGAAGTAACCCGCCATTGTGTTCGCGTTGAACGTTAGGCGGATGCCGCAAGTTAGGCTTGCTGAACGCGGGTCGAAGGTTCTACCCTCGCGTAGAGATGATCTCGCTCCAGGTTTTCTACGAAGGAACGGTCCAGGGCGTTGGGTTTCGCTGGACGGTGCGGCATGTAGCCAAGGGATTTGAGGTGAGGGGATGGGTGCGCAATTTGATCGATGGGCGGGTGGAACTTCAGGTGAGCGGCGATGAACCGGAAGTGCGCGCTTTTCTCGATGCGATTGGGCAAGGCGAATTGAATGGCTCAATCAAAAAACAAACGGAAGCGCCGTTGCTCGAGCCGCCGAACGCGCGCGGATTCGAGATTCGCCATGAGTGACCTGTCACGCAATGGGTCCGAGCCGAACTGGCTTAGCGCGGAGGCGGACGCCGCCATTGGCGTTAGCGGACTAACGAAGGTTTTCCCGGTCCCGCTTCATCCCGGTCGCGGGATCGTGGCGGTGCGCGATCTCGATCTGCGGGTCGAGCACAGCGAAGTCTATGGTTTGTTAGGCCCGAACGGGTCCGGCAAAAGCACGACGCTGAAAATCATTCTCGGCTTAATTTCGCCGACGCGCGGGTGCACCCAGATTCTCGGGCGCGATAGCCGGTCGGTTGCGAGCCGGGAAGCAGTCGGTTTCCTGCCGGAAAATCCGTACTTCTACAAGTATCTCACCGCTGATGAAACGCTGCGCTTTTTCGGGAAACTCTGCGGACTCGGCGGTCGGATATTGAAAAAGAGGATCGACGAACTGATCGAGCTAGTCGGTCTCTCTCTCGCGCGCCATCGCCGGCTGCGGACGTATTCGAAAGGAATGCTGCAGCGAATCGGTCTCGCCCAAGCGCTGATCAACGATCCGAAAGTGGTCGTGCTCGATGAACCAACTGCGGGCGTCGATCCGGCCGGTTCGCACGATATCCGCCATCTGATTGTCGATCTGAAACGGCGCGGAATCACGGTCTTGTTATCGTCGCATTTGCTCGCGCAAGCGCAGGAAGTCTGTGACCGGATCGGCATTCTCGCCAACGGCAGACTGGTGTGCGAAGGCCGGCTCGACGAACTGATCGCGATCGAAAATCAAACCGAGCTGGTCCTGCAAAATGCCTCCGAAGATCTTTTGCGCAGGATCGACAGTCTCACCCGCGAATCGAAGGCCCAAGTGATCGAGCAGCGAAGATCGACCACCACGCTCGAACGTCTCTTTCTCGAGGCGACCAAGGAAATGACGAATGACCAATGACGAATGAATGACGAAGCTCGAATGACGAAGAACTGTGCCGCGCTCGTTGCGCTATTTCGTGCTTCGTCATTAGGATTTCCTTCGTCATTGGTCGTTTGTCATTCGTCATTTTGCCTATGACCGCGACTCGTCATCGCGCTTTCTCTACGTTGCGCGTCTTTGCGATTACCGGCAACACTTTGACCGATCTCACCCGGCAAAAGGTTTTCTATTTCCTGCTTATTTTTTCCCTGATCCTGATCGGCAGCTCGGTCTTCCTGGCGCAGTTTACGTTTCAGCAGGAATTTCAAATCCTGAAAGATGTTTCCCTCGGCGCGATGTCGATCTTCACTTCCTTGCTCGCGATCCTCGCGACGGCGCGACTGGTTCCGCAAGACATCGAGGACCGGACCATTTACACCATCCTGGCCAAACCCGTACCGCGCTTTGAGTACGTACTCGGAAAACTGTTCGGGATTCTGTTGTTGCTCGCCCTCAGCATAGTCGTGATGAGCGCCCTTTTTCTGACCGTGCTTTATTCACGCGAGCAGACCGTGCTCCATGAAACGATGCGGCAAATGGCACAGGCGCCGCGGGATCAGATCGACGATGCGCTCAGCACCGTTCGTGGTTCGGCGCTGAATACGAATTTATTTCCCGGAATCGTCATCATTTATTTGAAAGCATGCTTACTCGGTGCGCTCACGCTGTTGGTTTCGACATTCGCGACCACCAACATTTTCACCGTGGTCGTGATGGTGTTTGTCTATTTCATCGGTCAGTTCGAAGCGATTGCGCGCGAGTATTGGTTGGAACAATACGGCGGTGGCTGGCTCACCCACGGCTTTCTCGCGATGGTCGCGCTCGTGTTTCCCGATCTCCAGGCATTCAACCTGGTCGATGATGTCGTCGCTGGCGCGGCCATCGGAGCCGGGCTGTTTTTGAAAACGGCCCTGCTCGCCCTGTTTTACACGACGATTTACGCGCTGCTGGCGATCTTTGCGTTTTGCCGTAAGGAACTATGAAACGCGTTGGGGCGATTGTGTTTGCGCTCCTGGCGTTTGGCGCGATCAAGATTCCAGCCGAACACACGCTTTTTCGGCAAGATCGACAGTCGGGTTTTCACAAGATTGCGTTCGATGTCGATCTTCGCGAAAAACTCGGGCAGCTCGGTTTTATTGCGGCGCTGAGCGGGTTTCGCGCAGCTGTGGCGGACATTTTTTTCATCCAGGCACACGTGGCGTGGCAACGAACGGAATGGAGCCGCGTCCTCTTCTTGCTTCGACAAGTCACTGTGTTGCAACCGCGTTCCGTTTTGTTTTGGGACGCGGCCGCCTGGCACATGGCTTGGAACGCGAGCGCGGCGGCGCTGAACGATCCGAAGCAGCCGCGCATGGCGTTGCGGGTGAAGGCGGAACGCGAATATTACGCGATAGGCAAAGATTTTTTGGAGCGCGGAATCCAAAATAACCCCGACAAACCACAGCTTTACGAAGCGCTGGCCCGGCTGTACCAGCAGAAATATCACGATCACGAGCGCGCGTCGGAGTATTACGCGAAGGCGGCGGCGTTGCCCGGCGCGCCCAGCTTCGACAAACGCTTTTCTGCCTATGAGCTTTCCTACTGCGACGGCCGCGAGCGCGAGGCGCACGAACGGCTGCGTCACCTCTATGATCTCGGCGAAAAAGAACGCCTGCCGATGTTGGTCGCGCGCATCAAGTTCTTGGAAAACAAGCTCGAGATTCCGCCGGAAAAACGCATTGCCGGATCGGAGTCGTTTAAGCGTTAAAACGTTGAAGCGTTGAAGCGTTTGCGTTCTAAACTACGGCTCGCCGTGGTTCGGCCGCTCCAATCCTTCAACGCTTCAGCCTTTTAACGAAACACAATGCGCTTCGCCATCTTCAGCGATATTCACTCGAATCTCGAAGCGCTCGAAGCGATGCTGGCCGACGCCAACGAATGCAAGTGCACCGATTTTGTCTGTCTCGGTGACGTCGTCGGGTATAACCCAAATCCGCACGAATGCATGAATCGTGTGCGCGAGATGGATTGCCCGATCGTGAAAGGAAATCACGATGAACAGGCGTCGTTGAACAAGTCGTCGCGTGATTTCAATGAGCTGGCCGAGCACGCGATTAGTTGGACGCGCGATCATTTGACGGACGAGGACAAGGAATGGCTGCGCGAACTGCCTTTGCAACGGCAGGTGCTCGATTTCACCATCGTCCATGCCACGCTCGATATGCCAGAGCAATGGGGCTACGTCTTCAACAATCTCGATGCCGCCGCCAGCTTCACTTACCAACACACCGCGGTCTGCTTCTTCGGACATACCCATGTGCCAATGGCATTTGTGCGCGACGAGGCAATCAGGCGCGTGAAGATCGAACATCTCCGAATTGATCCGGCGAAAAAGTACTTCATCAATGTCGGCAGTGTCGGCCAGCCCCGCGATGGCGATTGGCGCGCCGCGTATTGCATTTACGATGTCGATGCGAACGATGTCGAACAGCGCCGCGTGCGCTACGATGTTGAGACCACACAAAAGAAAATCATCAACGCCGGTCTGCCGGCGCTACTGGCGAAACGATTGGCCATTGGAAGATGAGAATGCAGGAAGGACGTTAAAGCGTTGAAGCGTTGAAGCGTTGAAGCGGCGCAGTCGTTAAATCACTAATTCGTTAAATCGCTAAATGGTTCGCTCCATCCTCATCATCAAACCCAGCTCGTTAGGCGACATCGTGCACACCCTGCCCGCGGTCGCGTTTATCCGCGACGCTTATCCGCAGGCCGACATCACCTGGGTGATTAATCCCGAATTTGCCCCGCTGCTCCGAGGGAATCCCGCGGTCGATCATGTTCATCTTTTTCCCAGAAGCGATTTTAGCGGGCTCGGCGCGCCGCGCAGTTTTGGCCCGTGGTCGAAAACGACGCGACAGCTTCGGCCCGATCTGGCGCTCGATTTTCAAGGACTACTCCGCAGCGCGCTCATCGCAAAGATCAGTGGCGCGAAGCAAATCTATGGACTGAGCGATAGCCGCGAAGGCGCGCGTTTTTTTTATCATCGAATAGCGAAGGTCAATCAACCCGAACACGCGGTGCAGCGTTATCTCAAGCTGGCCGAGCTCGCCGGCGCGAAAATCGGCGAAACCATTCGGTATCCTTTTCCGAGTGGCGATCCATTGCCACGCTTCGACGAATTTCCACCATTCATCTTGCTGCATCCATTCGCCCGCGGCGGCGGCAAATCACTTTCCCGTTCGGTAATCGAAGAAATCTGCCGGGCGTTCGCCCCGACGCGAGTTGTCGTAGTCGGAAAATCGCAGCAAAAGCTGAAACCGCTCGACAACTGCGCTGAGCTAACGAATCAGACGACGCTTCTCCAATTGATCCGGCTTATTCGCGCGGCGCGATTTGTCATCAGCGTCGATAGCGGTCCGATGCACATTGCTGCCGGCGTGAACCACAATTTATTGTCGCTCCATACCTGGACCGATCCGCGCCGGGTCGGTCCGTACAATCCCGGTGCCTGGATTTGGAAACACGGCCAGATCATCCGGGTGAGCGAACTGGAAACGGCCACGCTAAAAAAACACGGCCGCAAATTTAAGGTGAAGGACGTGTCGGCGATCGCCGAACTGATTCGTCCCCTCGTGCCGATTGACCCAATGTTAGCATGACGTGACGCGAGCTTGCGAGAGGAGACGCGCTCGCTCTGCCCCGCAGCAGGATGCTTTTGGTAAATTAGTAAATGTACGGCGCGGGCAGTTGAAACGCGTTTTTGATGATCTCGATCCGTGGCTTGGCCTTTTCGAGCAGCAGCACTTCCACGACGTCGAACCGAAATAGAATGTCGGGATTATCGAGCATGCGCAGCCAGGCGAGACCGCCGCGTGCGATTCGCTTCTGTTTCCGGCGATCCACTGCCGCAATCGGCCGGCCGAAATCTTCGCGTGTCCGGGTCTTTACTTCGACAAACACGAGCGTGTCGTGATCGCGACAAACCAGGTCGATTTCACCGCCGGTGCGTCCGCGAAAATTGCGAAACAGAATCTTGTAACCGTTACGCCGGAGGTGCCGGGAGGCTAATTTTTCGCCGCGCGCCCCGCGCCGCAGATGCTGTGGTCTCGACCAGACCTTCGAGAGCGAGAAGCGGTTGCGCCACCGGCTCGAAAGATCGGCGATGGATCGGGCAAGGGCCGAATTCATGGAGCCTCAACAAGTGCAGTTCGGTGCCATAACCTTTATGCTGACCAAAACCATACTGTGGAAACTTGGCACAGAAGTCACGCATGATTCGGTCGCGCGTGACTTTCGCAATCACGCTGGCGGCGGCGATGCTTTGGCTGAGGCAATCACCTTCGACAATCGCAGTTTGGGGAATCGGGAACGGGACAACCGGCAGCCCGTCGATCAAGACGTGCTCGGGTGGAGCGAGCAGCATTTCAACGGCAATACGCATCGCGCGATGCGACGCGCGTAGAATATTGATGCGATCAATCTCGATCGAGTCCACCACGCCGACGCTCCAGCTGATGTCGACGTTGCTCGTCAGCTCGACACAAATTTTTTCGCGTAATTCCGGCGCCAGTTGCTTTGAATCATTGAGTTTCCGATGCCGAAATTTTTCAGGAAGAATGACCGCGGCCGCGACGACCGGCCCGGCTAGCGCGCCGCGCCCCGCTTCGTCGATCCCCCCGATGCGCGTAACGCCGATCGCGCGCAATTTTTTTTCATGCCGAAATCCGCAGCGCCGATACATCAAGGGAAAATACTGAAAAGCTGGAACGCTGAAAATCTGAAAAATCCCTGAGGGCTGAAATCCGAAATCCGAAGCTCGAAAATCGAAAGAAGTACGAATGAATCAAGCACAAATTAAAGGCCTCTGCTCAGTGCGACTGCAGGCCAGCCGCACCACGACGCCGCCTGCCTTGGCAACCGGAGCGGTTGCCCTCCAATGATTCGGACCCCGGGGTTTTCGACTTGGAGTTTGCAAGAAACGATCTGAGAACTTGACCGGTTTAACCGGTCAAGTTTAGCGAGGCATTGTGGTGCTACACGCGTGGCCTTCAGCAAGCTCGGATGAAATCGGCCAACGCGCGGGCCAACCGGTTTCGCGCGCGGTGAACAGTACGAGCGAATTGAACCAATCTCGGAAGGCGACCTGGATGAAGCGTGAAGAAACCGGCGAATTTCGCGAAGTCGGTTTTTTGTCGGGCGAGATCGAATAAGATCTCCGGGGGCGCGGGAAATGGATGCGCCGGCGTATCTGTGATCACGCGCAGCGATAATAGAAGTAACTCGTGCTCGGCGCAGGCCCGCGCGATAAACTTTGTCTCCATATCGACTGCAACTGTGCCAGTTTCGCTTGCCATTTTCTTTCGATCTTCGGCGGAGCAGATCATGTTTGAGGCGGTGTAAAGATCGGCGCTGTGAATGGTCCATTTCGCGATGACTGGGCCAAGGTTGTCCAGCGGCGCGGTGGAGAAATTCTTCGCCAGCAGCAGAACGCCCGGACGCAGCTCGTTTGTCAGGGAACCGGCGAAGCCCGCGCTGATCAACAAATTGAATGGGCGATCTTGGAGAAAGCGGGTCAGTCGCTCGCGGGAAACCTTTTCGCCGACGCCCGTGTGCAGCACTTGAATTGGTTGATGGTCGATGTTGCCGGAAATGATCGAGAGGGCGCCTTCGTTCTGCCGTTTTCGATGGCGCAGCGAACGGACGAAGGCCGAGCTCTCCGCCGGTAACGCAAACGTGACTGCAATCACTTTGGCGCACGAGCTGTATCCACGACGTGGATGACGAAACTGGTCTCGGTGTCCTGGGTTGGCGTCTCGGCCGGGGAAGAGGCAGCGGGCGAGATGTTACCGATCGCGGCTATGGCATTTCGAAATTCTGAGACGCGACTGGATGGAATATCGGCCAGCACCGTGAGGCGATGAGTGTCGGGGAGTCCTTTGGTCGCCGAACTGCCAATTCGATTCGCCGCTGCGACTACTTCATCGGCGGCGGAATTGAGATGCCCGGCCAAGACCGAAACCGTGACTTCATTTATGCCTAACGAAGGCGGCGGCGTCAGCGCAGCTGCCGCCGCCTGTTCGAGCGATTTCGAGATTTGTTCCCGGGTTTGTTTTTCCAGCAAGGCGCGATTTGGATTTTTGCCTTCATGACGTGCGATGATCCAAAGCCCGGCACCGACGTTGACAGCCGTGAGAATGATGAAGACCAACCCGATCCGTAGTGCCATTCTCCGGCCGCGCTCGGCTGTTCCCAAATCGGCCAAAACTACCTCGCGCGAATCGCCGCTAATACTGGCGTGAATGCGCCGCGCGACTGCCAACTCCCGCTGCAATTGTGGATCGGCGATGATCCGGTCCTCGAGCTCGGCCCGCTCGCTTCGAGAAAGTTTACCGTCGAGATAGTCAAAAAGCTTGTCAGGATTCATAAGGCTTCAAAGCATCAGCCAGATGTCATTCTGAGCGGAGCGAAGAATCTTCAGTCATGTTGTATCCGTGCTCCAGGAACAATCATGGAGATGTTTCCAGACCTTCGCATAAAGCTACGGCTTGGCAGGCGCCTCGCTCAACATGACAGGGCGATTGATGAAATCCATACGCAACACGTCCTATATGTCTCAGGAAATGCATCTGTCACGCACTCGTTTGCTCGTTGGGTGACGAAGAATAGAGTAGGTTCACGTGGGAGAGATTGATCAGCCAGGCGCGCCGAGGCCGCGGCGACGATGGTTCGGTCGCCGCCGGGCGAAGCTTGCCTTCGCGTTTTGCCTCGTTTTGCTCGTGCTGTTCCATCGGCCAATCTTGTTAGGCCTGGGTCGGCTGATCGTGCGGCATTACGCCGCTAAGGAACACTTGAAGCTCGATTTCCGGCTCGAAGGCAACGTCTTCACCAGCGTAACCGCCCGCAATCTGCATGCGGTGCCAATTGGTCCGACCGACATCGAGTCCATTGATGCCGATCTGGTTCGTGTCGACTACAATGTTTTTGCGCTGATCCGCCACGGGCTGCGGAGTCTTTTCACGGATGCAGAAGCCCGCTCCACGCGAATCGTGATCAATCCGGCCAAAGCCGTTCCGAAAAAAAAGCAGCGTGGCAAACTGGAGTTGCCGGCATTTTTTCCCGAGCGACTCAAGCTGTCCGATGTGACGCTGGTGATCCGCAACGAGCCTCACGATTTTTTTCTGCAGCATGTCGATCTTGATTTGAATCCAGCCGGGCCGGGCGAACTGCGGATCGCCCGTTTGCAACTGCCGGACGGTCAGGCATGGTCGAACATTTCCGCCGGGACTTCGTATGCCGGCAAGAATTTGGTTTTGCGCGGGCTTCTGCTGACAGATCAGGACAAGATCGATTTGCTCAACGTCGATGCTTCGCAGATTCAAAGGAAGACGCTGGCGCTTAAACTAGAAGCGACGATCGGCGGCGGCAAAGCGTCGGGCGCGGCACAGTGGATCGAGCGTCGGTCCTCGCTCGCAAGCGAAATGGAATTGCACACGAACCATGTTTCAGTCGATGCGCTCAACAAATACGCGAATCTGCCAAAAGGATTTCTCGGTGGTGAGATCGACAAAATCGATGCGAATTTCTCCGGCGATCTGGGCTCGCCCAAAACCTGGGTTGGTTCGATCGTGGCGGAGCTAACGAATTTGCAAACCCGAGGAATCAGTTTCGACAAGGGTTTGCTCAAGGTCGTCGCCCAGAATGGCAGTGCGCGGATTGAATCGGGCGATTTTGTGCAGGGCGAAAACCATCTTTACCTTCGTGGTCAATCGCAGTTGCCCGAGAGAACCGAAGAGCTGCCGCGCAGTCCGACGGTAATGGAAATCACGGCGGCGGCGCTTGATTTGGGCAGGCTCACGGCAAACGCGAGCGAACCGCTCTCAGGAGTGGCCAAGCTTGATGGCAGGATCGAGGTCAAAAACGCAAAACTTCAGGCGACGTTTCTTGCTTCAGCGGCAGCGGTCGGTTTCAGAGACGGGACGGTGGAAAGCGTGACGGCGAACATGCGAGCGTCGAAGAGCATGGCTCGGTCGACCGAAGAGAAACCGTGGTTCACCGATTTTGATTCGGAGGCGAACGTCGAAGCGAAAAATATTCGTTACCGCGAATATCTGTTTGATTCGGCTGACGCATCGCTGGTCGCGGCGAACGATCTGGTAACGCTGAAACGGCTGAGTGTGCGATGCCAGACTAACGAGCTGAGCGTGATCGGTCGGTACCGTTTGCCGGAAAATCTCCGCCAGATTGCTGCGACCGATGCCGATATCGATGTGGAGTTGAACGCGACAGAGCTCGGCGATTTCTGGGTAGGGAATACGGCCGATAAGACGACCGGGGCGGTCCAATTAACGGCGCAAATCGATTGGAGAAATCGGCAGGCAAACGGCCAATTGTCGATCTTCGGCTCGAATCTGAAGAGGGAGGGCCTGGCAGTGAATCAACTGAGCGCGCAGGGTTCGATTTGGAACAGCACGATTTATGTGAACGATTTCACCGCCTGGTTGAACAAGAAAGATTTTGTGGGCGGAAGCGGAACGATCGAGTCGCGGGCGCCGTTTCGTTACAGCGGAAAAGTCTCAGCGAATGTGGCGGACGTAGCGACACTCCGGCCGGTGGTGCGCGGTGAAAACGCAATGAGCGGCGCCCTGGCGGTGAACTGGGAAGGAAGCGGCGAAGCGCGAACGTTTAACAATGCCGGGAAACTGCACCTGCGTTTCAGCAACGGACGTTACGCCGATTTGCAACAGCTTCAGGCCGCGATCGACGCGAGTTACTCCGCCGATGGTTTGGACGCGCCACTCATTTTCCTCTCGAGCAATCGGATGGATTTCCAAACGATTGCGCAAACAAAAGGTGAGACGCTTGAGATCAGCAAGATCGCGTTGAATCAGGGAAAGTCGAAATACGCGAGCGGTTACGTGTCGATTCCTTTCATCTGGAAAAATCTGGGCACGAACAAGCCCGTCACTCCGCCTAACGGAAATGTGACAGCATTTTTTCAGTCGGAGAACATCGACATCAAGAAACTGTTTGAAGATTTTGGGGCGAAACCGCCGGCTTCGGGCGTGCTGAATGTGAAACTCGACGCGAAAGGGACGGTGGCGGATTTGAAGGCACGGCTCGATCTGCAAATACGCGAACTGCGAAGCGTGGACGCGCCAAAGTTGGAGCCAGCGACATTCGACCTCACCGCGCAAGCCGAACACGATCAGCTGGCGATGACGGGTAAACTTCAGCAGGCGCGGATCCAGCCGATGGAGCTGAGCGGCAACATGCCATTCGATATTCCAAAGATTGTGCGCGCGCGAAAAATTCCCGACGATACCCCGCTCGCGGGCAAGCTTCGTTTGCCGCGCAGTTCGGTAAATTTTGTCCGGCAATTCATCCCAGACATTGAGACAATCGACGGCGATCTGGCGGCGAATGTCGATCTGGGCGGCCAATTCGGACATCCGGTTCTGCGTGGAAACGCGGAGATGGCGGTGAACTTGGCGCGATTCACAAACGTGAGCTTGCCGACGCTGCGCGATTTTAAAATGCGCCTGACCTTTGCCGATAACGCGTTCACGCTGGAGCGCGTTGGCGGCGAGCTGGCGGGGGGAAGATTTACCATGTCTGGGCGCGTTACCTTTCCGAAGATCACGGAAGCGAACCTCGATTTGAAACTCAAAGCGGACAGCGTCTTGCTCGCGCGGAACGACACCCTGACCGCGCGCGCCGATGCCGATCTAAAAATCACCGGGCCGTTTACGGGAGCGAATGTGACCGGGACTCTCGCGCTAACAAATAGCCAGTTTTTGAAAAACATCGACCTCATTCCGATCGGACTGCCGGGCCGGCCCGTGCCGCAACCCGGCGCGGGAGAGCCAGAGTTTTCCATTCCCGACCGGCCCTTGCGCGACTGGAAATTCGATGTGGCGGTGAAGACGAAGGACCCGGTATTGATTCGCGGAAATCTCGCGGTCGGCAACGCCATCTGCGATTTGCACCTAACGGGAACGGGTTTCCACCCCGGTCTGAGTGGAACGATTCGCCTGCAAAATGTCGATGCGACACTGCCGTTTAGCCGATTGTCGGTCTCGTATGGTTTTCTCTATTTCGATCCGAGCGACTCGTTCAACCCGAAGATCGATATGCACGGCACGTCGATCGTCCGCGATTACACCATCCGCGCTTATGTCTATGGCAGAATCGAGTCGCCCGAGGCCGTTTTCACGAGCGAGCCCCCGTTGCCGCAGGAGGACATTATTTCCTTGCTCGCAACCGGGACAACACGACAGGAATTGACCGGAGACAACAGTGTGCTCGCGGGTCGGGCAGCGATGTTGCTGGTCCAACAGCTCTACGTGAAAATTTTCAAGAAAGGCCAGGCGGCACAAAGCAATACCGTTTTCGACCGGCTCGATCTGGACGTTGGCCAGGTCGATCCGCGCACCGGGCAGCGGCGGGCGACGGCACATTTCAAGATAAACGATCAATGGGTGTTGCTGGGCGACCTCGAAGTGGGCGGCGATTTTCGCGGGATGGTAAAGTATTTGATCCGGTTTCGGTGAGATGAAGCGCGCCCTTCTCTCTCTTTTTTCCATCGTCGCGCTGGCAGCAACGCTCTCTGCCCAAACGGCTCTCGATGTTCCAAAGCCGGAAGAAAAGGCGAAAACGGAGCGAACGGTGAAAAAGACGCAGGAGAAAATTGCGCAACGGGCGGCCGTGATTGAGTTCCGCGGTCAGCAAACGTTCGCGGAAAAAGATTTGCGTTCCCAGCTGAAGGAGCAGATCGCGACGATCGATCAGTATGGGCTAACCGCGGCGCGGGCGGATGATCTCGCGTTTTTTCTCGAGCTTGTTTACCGGAAGCACGGCTTCGCCAAAGTCGATGTGCATTACGCGATTCAATCGGGCGATCGTCTCCGGCTCGATATCCACGAAGGTCCGCGGATCAAGCTAGGCCAAGTGATCTTTGAAGGGAACGCCAAAGAGCCGGCGGAGAAACTTTTCGATTTCGCGGTCGGGCCTACTCGCGAGCGATATTCGCGTTTGGAAAAGAGCCTGCCGTTTGTCGAAGCCGATCTGCGCGAAGGCGCGGACTTAGTTCGCCGATTTTACGTTGCGGAGGGTTTTCTCGATGTCGTGGTCGATCCTCCACGTTGCGTCTATCGCGATGACACGGTGGAGGCGACAATTCCGATCCACGAAGGGAGACAATACTTCTTCGGCAATGTCGCTTTCTCCGGCCAGAAAATCTACGATGCGGAAGCGTTGCGCGGACAAATGGTCGATCTATTGCAGCGACCTTACACCGAGGCCCGCGTAGCCGATATTCCGCGGCGGCTGCAAGCGTATTTCAAATCGCGCGGCTATTACGATGTGAAAGTAACGGCGACGGGCGCCCCGGAGGCGGCCAGCGATGGGCACGTGCCGGTACAGGTCGCGATTTCAGCCGGCCCGCTTTATCATTTTGATGGGGTTAGCGTGAGCGGGCTCCAGCGTTTGCGGCCGAGCTACGTCACAAAACGTTTTGCTCGTTTGCGGGGCAAGACTTATAGCCCGGAAGCGCTCGATGAACGGTTCCGGACCCTCATGCAAACGGGGCTGTTCAATGTCCTGCAAATCAAACCGGTGCCGATCGGCGACGACTTGTTGCGTCTCGAGATTGCGGCGGAAGAGGCCAAACCGAAGGAGTTTGGCGTGTCGGTTGGTTACGGCACTTTTCCGGGCGCGATTTTTGGGGTGCAATATCGCGACCGCGACATTTTCGGATATGGCCGGCCCATCACGACATCGGTGGAAATCTCGCAGCGCAGCTATAAGGGTGAGATTCTCTATGAAGATCCGTTTTTCTTCGACACGGATTTCGCGTTCAAAGCTCGAGTAGCGGCGTTGACGTTCGATTTCGATGGCTACTCCAAGTTCGAGTTGGGAGGGCGACTGGAGCTGACGCGTAAGATTGTCAAGCAAGACGAGGCGGGCATTGTGTTCGCCGTCCGCCATGTCGATGTTACGAGCGAAGGAATCAATCCAAGGTTTCTCGGGCCGACTTCGTATTTCGCGAATACGCTCGGGTTCACCAATACGCTCGATTTTCGCGATAGCCCGCTCGTTTCGCCGCGGGGGTTCATCATGAACAATACGCTCGATCTGGCGTTGAACGCTTTTGGGAGCGACATCGAGTTTGTCCGCGCGACTGCACGCGTTGGCTATTATCTTCCATTCGGCCCGAAGCCGCTCACACCGGGCGTGGTCGGCGACGTTAAAGACACGCCGCTGCAGCGTTGGTTTCATGGATCGTCGATTGCGTTCGGGGCGCGAAGCGGTTTAATCCATTCCCTTACAACCAGCGGCGCGGATGAAGCGACCGAGATCCCGATCGACGAACGTTTCTTTAACGGCGGCAACAACACCGTGCGCAGCTTCGGCGAGCGCGACCTCGGCCCGCTCGATCCGAAAGGCAATCCGATCGGCGGCGAATTTTTTACAGTGTTCAATATTGAATACACGTTTCCAATCATCGGGGAACTGCAGGGCGCGCTTTTCACCGATGCGGGGAATCTGCTACCGAGTTCTGAACATCCCAGCCTCGACGACATGCGATACGGCGTGGGCATGGGGTTGCGCTACAAACTGCCGATCGGCCCGATCCGGCTCGATTACGGATTCAATCCTGATCCGCACGAGCACGAAGATTCCGGCGCGTTCCATTTCAGTTTTGGCTTCGCCTTTTAAGAGATTGATGAGATACCGGAGTGGGTCGCGTTGCTGTCGATTTTGGCGCTGGCCGAGGCGCGAGCGCAGTGCCGATATCCGCAGCGATCTCGGCCAAGCGAGCAACGCCGGCCAGCGGCAAAATCGACGCAACCCTTCGGGCGCGACGCAGAAGGGCAGCTGGCGGCGTCGCTCGCTCGTTGCAGCCCGCTGCGGGGAAGCGCCTCACTCGCTCCTTGCCATCCGCCCTTCTGCTTTTACGCGCGACCCGCTCCCGTATCTTATCAGTCTCTTAATCCACCAATGACGAAGCGGCGATTCGATCCAGCGGTGCTGGAAATGATGGACCGGCCCCAGCCCATTACGGCAGAACTGGAGCGCGACCTCGAGCGGATCCGGCAATTGAACCGATGGTTTGGCAGTTACCGTCTCGTTTTGTATTTCGTCAGGCAATGGCTGCGGCCGGGCGCACGGTGGCGGATTGTCGATCTTGGCACCGGGTCGGGCGATGTCCCGCGGCTGATTGTCGATTTTGCGCGATCCATCGACGCCCACATCGAGATCGACGCGTTCGATCGACAACCGGCAACGCTCGAGATCGCGCGGGGATTAGGCGCTGGGTATCCCGAGATCCGTTTTCGCGAAGCCGACATTCTGCATTTTGAATCGGCCGAGCCATACGATCTCGTTCTCAACACGATGACCCTGCATCATTTCAGCCAATCGAACGCGATCGAAGTCCTGCGCAAATGCCGTGAGCTCTCGCGAAAATTCGTCCTGGTCTCGGATTTGCAGCGCGGTTTTCTCTTACAAGCTGGCGTTTATCTTTTGACCGCATTTATTTTTCGTGAACCAATGACCCGCTTCGACGCGCGCCTCTCTGCCGAGCGCGCCTTCTCGTTTGCAGAAATGAAGGAGATCGCCCGGCGCGCCGGTTGGGCAAATTATGGGCACGCGAGTTTCCGATTCGCCAGACAGGCGATCTGGCTCGAATCACCGTGAAAAAAGTTCCGGGAAGCGTGCTTCCCGGAATGCAATCGGTGATATGCGGTCCAGAGCCAGCATTTTGGATTGGCTGCGCCTCCATTCTGCTATGGTGAGGGACGTGAAAATTCTTGCCACGATCGCCCAAGCGCAATCGCTCCGGCGTGCGACGCCGCGCGTGCTAGTCCCGACACTGGGAGCGCTGCACAAGGCGCATGGTGAATTGATTCGCGTTGCGCGCGAGAACGGCGGCAAAGATGGCGAAGTCGCCGTAAGCATTTTTGTTAACCCACTCCAGTTCGAGCCGGGAAGTGACTACGAGCGTTATCCGCGGCCGGAAAAAGCGGACGAAGATTTCTGCCGCGCAGCGGATGTCGATCTTCTCTTTCGGCCGAGCGCGTCGGAGATGTACGCGGCCGATCGCTCGATTTTCGTGGACGAGACCGCGCTGTCGAGCGTGCTCGAAGGCCAATCGCGCCCCGGACATTTTCGTGGCGTCTCCACGGTGGTTGCTAAGTTGTTCAACATTCTCTCGCCGGACATCGCCGTGTTCGGCGAAAAGGATTTTCAGCAGCTGGCGATTGTTCGCCGCATGGTGCGCGATTTGAATTTCAAGATCGACGTCATCGCGGTGCCGACGGTGCGCGAGCAGGACGGATTGGCGTGCAGCTCGCGCAATCAGTATCTAAGCGCGGAAGAGCGAAAGCAGGCGACAATCCTGCACAAGGCGCTGGTGGCGGGGAAGGAAGCCGGGCAGAAATCGACCAAGGAAATTGTCGATCTCGTGCGGCGTGTGATCAGCAAAGCGCCGCTCGCGCGAATTGATTATCTCGATCTCGTCGATGGCGAAACTTTGCAGCGGATCGATTCCGCTCGCCCGAACTCGGTGCTCGCACTGGCGGTCTTTTTTGGCAACACTCGCTTGATCGACAATATTCGTTTGGCATGAAGGAGTACGATTTCGTCGTCATCGGGAGCGGGATAGCCGGCCTAACGTTTGCCCTCAAAGCGGCGAAACATGGATCGGTGGCGGTGATGACGAAGCGGAAAGGCGCCGACTCGAACACGGCATGGGCGCAAGGCGGGATCGCGTGCGTGACGAGCGATGAAGATTCGTTTGAGCTGCATGTGGGCGACACGCTGGAGGCGGGCGCGGGACTTTGCGATGAAGCGGTGGTGCGGACGATTGTGACGGAAGGGCCAGCGCGAATCCGCGAGCTGGTCGATCTCGGGTTGCAGTTCGACCAGCGCGAGATCAACGGACATCGCGAGCTCGATCTTGGCCGCGAAGCCGGTCATTCCAAGCGTCGCGTGTTGCATGTGCGCGATGCAACCGGGGAGGAGATCGAGGATACTTTGCTGCGACAACTGACAAGCCAATCGGGTGTCGATCTTCTGGAGAACCACATGGCCGTCGATCTGATCAGTGCGGCCAAGCTTGGTTTCGCATCGGAGGATCGTTGCCTTGGCGTTTATGTTCTGGATGAAAGAACGGGCGAAGTAGAAACGATTCGCTCGGATCGAATCGTGCTCGCGACCGGCGGTTGCGGGAAAGTTTATCTCTACACGACGAATCCTGACATCGCGACCGGCGACGGCGTGGCCATGGCATGGCGGGCCGGCGCGACGATCGCGAACATGGAGTTTGTGCAGTTCCATCCGACCTGCTTGTTCCATTCGAAAGCGAAATCGTTCCTGGTTTCCGAAGCGGTCCGGGGTGAGGGCGGGATTTTGCGGAATAATCGCGGCGAAGCCTTCATGAAAGGATACGATGCGCGGGGGGAGCTGGCGCCGCGGGATATCGTCGCGCGTGCAATCGACGCCGAGATTAAACGCTCCGGCGCGCCATGTGTGTTTCTCGACATCACGCATCAGGCGCCGGAGTTCATTCAGGAACGCTTCCCGCATATTTACGAGACCTGTTTGCGGTTCGGGATCGATATGTCGAAACAGCCGATTCCGGTCGTGCCGGCGGCGCATTATCAATGCGGCGGAGTGAAGACCGACATCAACGGCGTAACCAGTTTGCCGGGGCTGTATGCCATCGGCGAAGTCGGTTGCACGGGATTGCATGGAGCGAACCGGCTCGCGAGCAATTCGCTCCTGGAAGGTTTGGTGGTGGCGCATCGCGCGGTGGAAACGGCCGCGCGGCGGAGATCGACACCGCATCCTGGTGGCGAGATAGCCTTACCGGAATGGCAATCAGGCAACGTCCAAAATGTGGATGAGTTGGTCGTGATTTATCACAATTGGGACGAGATCCGGCGGTTGATGTGGGATTACGTCGGAATCGTTCGAACAGACAAACGGCTCCAGCGAGCCAGCGCGCGCCTCCGGAATCTCCAGCGTGAAATCCGCGAGTTTTACTGGAACTTCAAAGTGTCGGTCGATCTGCTCGAGCTCCGCAACCTGGCTACGGTCGCGGCCTTGATTGTCGATTCGGCGCTCAGCCGCAGAGAAAGCCGCGGTCTGCACTTTACTCTCGATTACCCACAATCCGAGGACCGACAATTTCGGCGCGACACACTGATCAGCCGCGCGTGATCCAAAGTGTGAAGCACGAATTTCCAAGCACCGGACAGGTAGTGCGAGATAGGACGACGGCCCAAGCCGTCTGTCCTTGAACTTTGGTTTTGGGCCTGGCTGGAATGGTTAGTGCTCTCTTGAAATGTAGTGTCCCTAGCAGCTTTGGATTTTTTATTGGTAAAAACCCTTGCGCTGGAGGCCGTTGTCAGATAGAACAAACCCGGCATTCCCGAATGAGGCGCTTAATCGCTTATATCATCTTGGTCTCAAGTGGAGGTCTCATGGCTTACGCCCAGTCGGATTCGCCTTACGCAACGGTTGCCGATTTCGCGAATTACGCGCGCAGATTGCGCGAACAAGCGTTGCTGAAAGTCGAGCCGCAAGTGTTTGTGCCGACCACTTCGCGGCCAGTGACGCAGCGGTTCCCGTGGAAGACAAATATCGTAACGACTGTGTTCTGGATCGGCGAACAAGCCGGGGGCAATAACCCCGTGCCGAACAATCGCAGCTGTTGGGACTTGAACTGGACGGCGAACTACGGCGGGTACGATAATCCTGATTCTTCAGCGCGTCGGAACTACATCCCGGTCGGGTTTACTCCGCGACAGAATCCGTTCTACTGTGCGTTGCCGTATAACGACGTGAGCCACGGCCAATTCAAGCCGGAAGCGCCGCTCGTGATCCCCTGGTTCAAGCAGGCTTACGCGGGCCCGGGACAATCCGTTTGCCAGCATCACTGGCTTGCCATTCGCAAGGGGAACCGCACTTGTTTCGCACAATGGGAGGATTGCGGGCCGTTCCGGACCGATCATTACCAGTACGTTTTCCAGAACGAGCGGCCAAAACCGAATTTGAACCGCGGCGCCGGACTCGATGTCTCGCCGGCTGTGCGCGATTATCTGGGCCTTCAGCCGACTGACGTGACGGATTGGAGATTCGTGGATACGGCCGATGTCTCGCCGGGTCCATGGCGGAGCTACGGCGAGAATAACCATTTCGTGATTGCCCGCCGCCAGGTGGAGCGGCAACTGGCCCAGAAGACATCCTCGACCGCGACCAAGAAGTAAAGGCCGCCATCGGCACATGCTAGGTAGCCACGCGTCGCGCGTTCGCGACCAAGAGTCCGCCAAGCGAGAAGCGGGCACTGTCCCAAATTCAACTCGCGAGAGTAAGAAAATGAGCCCTCGCCTTACCGTCTCCCTACACGGAGATGGCGGACTCCGAAAGCTTTCGGAGCCAGTGAGGAGAATTTGGACACTACCGAGAAGCGGCTTTGCTGCGGGCGCAAGCGGTTCTACAGTAGCGTTCCGTGGATCGTCAGCTTCTCATTGTCTCGACGTTTTGTTTTCTCGCCGCCATTATTCGGAGCGTGATGGCCCTGCGTGCCGGAGTTTTTCGCTCGGGCCGGTTTAACTTTGTCGCGATCGGATTCGGCTTCATCTTTCAAACCGCGTTCTTGTCGATTCGCGGCCATGCGCTTGGCCGTTGTCCCCTGACGAACCTGTTTGAAGTCTTCATTTTCGTGGCCTGGTCGATTGCGTTTATTTATTTGCTGATCGGGCCGACTTATCGGCTCTCACTCATGGGCGCGTTCACCGCTCCGCTGGTGGTCCTGCTTCAGACATTTGCTCTCGTCGCGCCGATTGATATTCGGCACCCGCTCAAACTGCTGCCGAATCCGTGGCTGGAATTTCACGCGTCGATTTCCACAGTGGCGTATGGCGCGTTTGCGCTCGCTTGCATTGCCGGGGTGATGTATCTCGTCCAGGAGCGCCAGATTAAGACGCACCAAATCCATTCCATTTTTTATCACCTCCCGCCGTTAACGGATTTGTTTGCCAGCATCACGCGCCTGCTCTGGCTCGGCTTCGCCCTATACAGCGCCGGACTGGTGAGCGGTTTTTTTATCGATCGCCCGTTACCGCGGGCGCAGGTGGCGGGCGCGCTTGTTGTCTGGCTGCTTTACGCGGTGATTTTGCAAGGCCGGCATCTGCGGCGGCTGGCGCCCAGGCGCGTGGCCGTGCTCTGTATTGCCGCGTTCGGTGCAGCGCTCACGCTTCTCTGGGGCATTTCGTTCTCGGCCCAAACACATCCGCTGCCATGAATCTGTTCTGCATTGGGCTCAGTCATCACACCGCGACTGTGGAGACACGCGAGCGGTTTGCCGGTCATGGTGAGACGGAATGCATTCTGCGCAGCGCCGGCTGTGCCGAAGCTCTTGTGCTGAGCACGTGTAACCGCGTGGAAGTCTATGCTGCCTCGGAAAAACGGATCTCGACGGACGACATCGCGCGTTGTCTCGCGCGCGAGATCGACCAAGCTCCGCACGATTACGCGCCGGCGTTCTATCGCTACGAAGAAGAGAAATGCACACAGCATTTGTTCCGCGTGACGTCGGGATTGGATTCAATGGTCGTCGGCGAGAGCGAGATTCTTGGCCAGACAAAGAAAGCGTATGAAGCGGCGCGAAGGTCGAATGCGGTCGGCCCATATTTGCATCGCTTGTTCCAGCGCGCCTTTCGGGTGGCCAAATTGGTGCGGACGCACACCGATATTAATCGCGGTCTCGTCTCGGTCGGATCGGTGGCTGTCGATCTCGCCCAACGCATCTTTGGAAATCTCTGCGCGTGTAAAGTGCTCGTGCTCGGCGCGGGTGAAACGAGCGAGCGCACGGCGCGGGCTCTGGTCTCACGCGGGGTGAACGATCTGCGGGTGAGCAATCGTTCGCCGGAGCGTGCGCAGGATTTGGCCCGCGCCGTTGGCGGACGGGCGGTGCCGTTCGAGCAATGGCCCACGCAGTGCCGCGAGATCGACATCCTGATTACATCGACTTCATCCGAAACACCGCTGCTCGGCCGGGAAAATCTCACCCCGATGTTGCATGAGCGTGCGGATCGTCCGCTGTTTGTCATCGACATCGCAGTGCCGCGCGATGTCGATCCTGCCGTGAACGAAATGGAAGGGGTTTATCTCTACGATATCGATTCGTTGCAATCGGTTGCCGATCAATCCCTCGCCCTGCGCCGCCAGCAAATCGCCACCGCGGAAAAAATCATAGCCGAGCATGTCGCCGAGTTTGGCGCGGCGATCTCACGCGGTTTAAATCGGCCCAGCGCCGAACATTCGCCTGTGGGAGAGACTTCGATGCGCGCGTCGGAATCGTAGGACAAGCTGTCAGCTTCTCCTCCAGATCACACGGCTATGGAACGAAAGATTGTGCTCGGGACGCGCGGGAGCGAACTCGCGCTGACCCAGGCGCGGCTTGTGGAGGAGGCGATCCGCGCGAGGCAAACGGACGTTGAGATCGAGAAGAAAATCATCGCAACGAGAGGCGATCGAACGAAAATTGTCGACGGTCGGGCGGGTTGGAAGGGCTTGTTCACGGCGGAAATCGAACAGGCGCTGATGGCAGGAGATGTCGATGTGGCAGTTCACAGCGCGAAGGATTTGCCGAGCGAAACGAATTCGCGCACGGCAATCGCGGCGGTGCTTCCGCGCGCGGCCGTGAGCGATGTGTTGATTTCGAAGCACAGAGGTGGTTTGGCTGGGCTACGGAAAGGCGCGACAGTGGCGACGAGCAGTGTGCGTCGAAAGCATCAATTGCGCTGGCAGCGACGAGACCTCGCCATTGTCGATCTTCGCGGCAACGTGCCGACGCGTTTACGCAAACTGGCGGAGAACGGTTGGGATGCAATCGTGCTCGCGCGCGCCGGGATCGACCGGCTCGGTATCTCGATTGATTTCTCCCTCGAACTGCTGCCGATCGAAGTTTTTCTTCCGGCGGGAGGGCAGGGAATCGTTGCCTTGCAGATTCGCCACGATGACGAACAGACCAAAGCGATTGTCGATCGGGCGAACGATCGTGAGACGCTGCTTTGTTTGCGAGCGGAACGGGAGTTTTTGCGATTGTTGAAGGTGGATTGTAATGCGCCGGTGGGTGTGCTGGCGAAGATCGAGAACGGAAAAATGAAGGTGAGGGCGCAATTTTTTTCGGATGAATCGCCGGGGCCGCATGAAGCCGAAGTGGAAGGAGGGCCCGATCAGGGCGAGCGGTTGGCAGCGGAATTATTGAAGCAGATTCGTGCAGAGTAGAGCATCAAGCATGAACCCTCACCTTAATCCTCTCCCTGAGAGGAGAGGCGGATGCAGAGCGCCTGGTCAGGGTGGCTCGATCATGATTACGATCACGCAGCAGGATCAAGGAGGGCCGGTTCGGGCAGCCATTCACTTAAACGCGACGGCTGGGAAGCGGCCAGTTGCTGAGCTATGATGAGAAGCAACAGCATGAGCAACCGTAAGAGAGGAAGAGTTTATTTGGTCGGAGCAGGTCCGGGTGATCTTGGATTGGTCACGCTGCGGGCGAAGGAGTGCATCGAGAATGCGGACGTGATTGTTTACGATTCGCTGGCGAATCCAGAAATACTCGGCTGGGCGCGAGATGAAGCGGAGATCATTTACGCCGGCAAACGGGCGGGGGAACATTCGTTCAAACAGGATGAGATTAATGCATTGGTAATCGAGAAGGGGCGCGCCGGGAAAAATGTCGCTCGATTGAAGGGCGGCGATCCGTTTGTGTTTGGACGCGGAGCGGAAGAGGCGAAAGCGATTGTCGATGCCGGGCTCGAATTTGAGATTGTGCCGGGAATTACGTCGGCCATTGCCGGGCCGGCTTACGCAGGAATTCCAGTCACGCATCGGGCGGAAAATTCGCACGTGACGTTTTTTACCGGTCACGAAGACCCGGCGAAAACGGAGAGCGCGATTGATTACGCGGCATTGGCCAAACTCGGCGGGACCCAGGTTATGTTAATGGGTGTGGAACGTCTGGCATCGATCACAGACAAAATGCGCCAACATGGGGTGCGGTCGAATTTGCCGGTGGCCTTAGTTCGATGGGCGACTACCGGCGCGCAGGAAACCTTGGTCGGCACGCTGGAGGACATCGCGCAGCGGGCTGTCGATGTTGGTTTGGAAGCTCCGGCGGTGGTGATCTTCGGCGATGTCGTTTCGCTGCGGAAGGACTTGAATTGGTCCGAGAAACGACCGCTTGCGGGCAAACGAATCGTGGTTACGCGAACGCGGAAACAAGCTGGGGCGCTGAGCGGGAAATTGCGCGCGCTCGGCGCTCAGGTTTTCGAGCTGCCGACGATCCGAATCGAGCCGCCGACCGATCTGCGGGATTTCGCCGAGCTGGTCCGGGACGCGCACATGTACGATTGGATCGTGTTCACAAGCGCGAATGGTGTCGATGCGTTCTTCGACATTTTCTTCAAGCTGTACGACGACGCGCGTGAGATCGGGGGGGCGCGGATCGCCGCGATCGGTCCGGCCACATCCCAGCGGATAAAGGATTTTCATCTTCATGTCGATCTTCAGCCGGAGGAGTTTGTCGCTGAGGCAGTTGTGCGCGCCTTTCAGAAGCAAGGTAGCTTTGAGAACCAGCGGATTTTGGTCGTGCGCGCGGAAAAGGCGCGAGACGTGCTTCCGAAGGGGCTTTCAGCTTTGGGAGCTATTGTGGACGAAGCCTTTGCCTATCGAACAGTCCCGGAGATGCGCGACCCTACCGGCGCGCGCCGGCGTCTATTGGAGGAGGGAGCCGACCTGATCACGTTCACCAGCTCATCGACGGTGGAGAATTTTTTAGAACTCGGTTTGCCCTGGCCGAAAGGGATGCAGATCGCGAGCATCGGGCCGATCACGTCGAAAACCGCGCGCGATCGTGGTTTGAAAGTGGCCACGGAAGCGCGCCGGCACGATGTCGATGGCCTGGTAGAGGCGATCCACCAATTCTTTGCCGGCAAAAAAGCGATCGTTAGGCAATGATTGGCACGGACGAATTCGCAAGCGCGATGCAGCAGTTGGGCGCCGAGGCCGAAAAGGTCTTGAGCGCAGGCGATGACGCTGACGCGATAGTCGACAAGGCGGCGCTTTCGCAACTGGTCCAGGATGTGGGGGCGTTGAATTCGCGGCTTGACAATCTGGAGCGCGTTGTGCCCAGCAAGATCGACGATTTGACGACGGGAAATGCGAGCGCCGTGGACCCTGGATTGGCCGATCATCTCCAGCTCATTGAGGGACAGTTAGCCGAGCTCATGACTCGGGATGGAAGCAGGCAGAAACTATTCGACTCGCTTCATGCCGAGCTCATCAATTACCGCGACAATTTCATTCGCGAATCGCTTCAGCGCCCGTTCATTCACGATCTGGTCCTGTTGTTCGACGATCTGACCGAGTTGGCTAAACAACTCGCAACTGCGGCCGAGGAACAAAACGCACGGGGGCACGTCGCCCGTTGGCGCGATAATTTGCAGAACTCGATTCATTCATTGTTGGAAATTCTGCATCGGTTCGAGGTGAAAGAAGTCGAAACGAAAGAGACGTTCGACCGCGCGATTCATCGTGCCGTCTGCTTTGAGCCGACGGATTGCGAGCAAGAGGATGGGCAAGTCATGGCACGGGTCCGGCGCGGCTTCATCTGGCGCGACAGACTAATCCGGCCAGAGGAAGTGATCGTAAAAAAATTTGGTTAGCAAAGATTTAAAGACCCAACGTTCAACGCCACGCCCACCCGAGGCAAGCTTGGGCGGCCCCGAAAGCTTTCGGGCCTGGGAAGCCGTCTCTTCTTGGATTGGCGTTAGGCGTCTTTTTCATCAAGCGCACGTTCAAAAAGGCCTCTTCTCCGGCATGAAAACTGCAACGGAGACAAGGGCGGTTACGACCGGAAAATCGACAATTGCTGCCTATGACTAAACGCAAAACAATTGGGATCGATCTCGGGACGACATTTTCTGCGGTGTCGCACATCGATGCCTATGGCAAACCGCAGATCATCCCGAACTCGGAGAACGAGCGGATCACGCCGTCGGTGATCTTGTTCGACGGCACCAACGTCATTGTTGGGACGCTGGCCAAGAACAATTCAGTGGCTGAAGCGGAAAAGATCGTGGACTTCATCAAGCGCGAAATGGGCAAGCCGAAAGATCAATTTAATCGCGAGTTTAATGGGCGGATGTATTCGGCGGAAGAGCTTTCGGCCCTTATCTTGAAAAAGCTGAAGGCGGATGCGGAAAAATATTTGAAAGAATCGGTGACGGACGCGGTCATCACGGTGCCGGCGTATTTCAATGACGCGGAGCGGACGGCGACGATCACGGCAGGACAATTGGCGGGGTTGAATGTGCTGCAATTGGTGAATGAGCCGACGGCGGCGGCGCTGGCTTACGGGCTGGATAAACTCGATGATAACCAGACCGTGTTCGTGTTCGATCTGGGCGGGGGCACGTTCGACGTGACGATCATGCGGATCGAGGGCCACAAGATCGACATCGTGGCGACAAACGGTGATCATCGGCTCGGCGGCAAAGATTGGGACGACGTGATCGTGAATTATGTCGCCGATGTATTCGATCGCGAACACGGCAAAAATCCGTTGCTAGATTTGCAGAGCTACCAGGACCTTCAGACTCGCGCCGTCGGGGCGAAGATGCAGCTTTCGACGCGGAAGAGCACGACTCTCGTCCATCATCACGACGGGACGAGCGTGAAACTGGAACTGAATCGGAACGAATTCGAGGAGCGGACGCGGCACTTGATCGAGAAATGCAAAACGATCTGCGAAATCGTGATGCAGGAAGCGAACATGAAGTGGGAGGACATCGACAAGATTTTGCTCGTGGGCGGGATGACGCGAATGCCGATGGTGCGCGAGATGGTGGCGAGCCTGGCTCCTGTGCCGGTGGTGGATGAAGTGAATCCCGATGAAGCTGTCGCCATGGGCGCGGCGATTCAGGCCACGCTCGCGGTTTTGCGCGAGGAGGAAATATCTGGCGAGAAGACGTTGAGCGACGATACGCGCCGTAAATTTTCGTCGGCTGACGGGCATTTGATGCAGGTGACTGATATCACGTCACACACGTTAGGGGTCGTGCTCTGGGATGAGAACCAGCTCGAGGAATACGTTTTCCCGATGATCCGGAAACGGACGTCGATCCCGGCGACGGCAAAGAATTCGTTCGGCACGGCCTCATCAAACATGCCACGCGCGGTGGTGCGCGTGGTGGAAGGCGAAAGCACGTTGCCGACGGAATGCACTCCGTTAGGCATTTGCCATATCCAGCTCCCGGCATTTTTGCCGAAGGGATCCCCCGTGGATCTGACTTACCAGTACAATGCCAATCAGGTGCTTCAGATCTCGGTCCAAGCCTGCGGCAACACGGCCCAGGTGTCGATCGAAAGGAATACCGGCCTGGCGCCGGATGAAATCAGCAAGGCCACCTCGAATCTCGACGAGTTGACCGTGCAATGAGATGACTACATGCGACATCACGTTTCCCATTCCACTTCCCGACGACCCCAAAAAATGGGGAGGCTGGGGTAATTACAGTTCGCCGAACTTCTACGATCGACTCTGTCTCGATCCCTCGTCGAATCCGAGCAACGAGCTCATTGAGGAACGTTGCCGGGAACTGCTCCGGTGGTGGCAGAAGAAGCTGCCGCTGAAAAACCAGCCGAGCAATCCCCTGGCGCAGTTGCTCCGCGCCGGCTTGGACGAATCCTCCCGTTATCTAACCGAAGCGCGGGTCGAGTTGCTCAATCCGGAGCGGCGGCGTGCGATTGATCAGAAATTGGCGGCCGCGCAGCGGGACGAGCTGATCGAGGAGTTTAAGAAATATTTCATTTTCTCGGTGGAAGATGGTCTTCTCTCCGAACAGGCCGAGCGGAACCTTCTCTACTTTGGCGCGGGCCGTGGCCTAACAAACGAGGAGATGCTCGCGATCATTGAATCGGAGTTGGCAGAGCACGGCCTGAAACGCGACGAGAAAAAGGAGGTCGAAAAACCGGCAGCGGCACAGACGAATGGTGCAGCCCCAGCCAACCCGCGAGAGGAATTTCTGCGGCTCTTGCGTCTGAGCGGGTTGGACAACGATTCGATTACTGACGACCAGCGCGATGCCTTGATCAACATGGCCGAGAACCTTGGTCTCGACCCCGGTGACGGCGAAGATCTGGTCGATCTTTATCTCGAAGAAACGGAGGAGAAAACGCTCGCGGCCGTTGTCAAACCCACGCCGGCACGGCTTGAAAGCGCCCAAGCTCCAGTTGCGGTTCGTTCCAAAGAAAAGCCGCCGGTGACGGCGAAGAAGGAGATGAATCCGCAAGCGGAACGGCTGCGTCACACGAATTTCCAATGCTCACTCGGGTTCGAGATGTTGTTCGTTCCTTCGGGCGAATTCACGATGGGCAGTGAAGAGACGGGGGCCGCCCCTAACGAGCGACCGCTCACGCGCGTGACGGTCAGCCGTTTTTACATGTCGCGTTATTTAATCACTAACACCATCTACGAAACTTTCGATCCACGCCACGCGCGGAAGCGAATACCCGGCGCGGGCGATCTTCATCCGGTGGTGTATGTGAGCAGCCAGGAAGCGATGAGCTTTTGCCAATGGCTGGGCGCACGGGAGCGAAGAAAATTCCGGCTGCCGACGGAAGCGGAATGGGAGTACGCCGCCCGCGGAACCGATGGGCGGCGGTACCCCTGGGGCCGACACACTGGCCGGGATCTGGCGAATTTCGCTGACAATAAGTCCGGGCTCCCCCAAAGGGATCCCGAAATCGACGACGGTCATCCGATGACTTCGCCAGTCGGAGCGTTCCCGTTTGGCGCAAGCCCTTTTGGCATCGAAGATATGTCCGGAAACGTTTGGGAATGGTGCCTGGATTATTACGCGCCCTATGCCGGCGGAACGAAAACGAATCCCCACGGCCCGGTCAACGGCTCGCGCCGCGTCTGTCGCGGCGGGAGTTGGAAATCGCGTTTCAGCAGCCTGCGCACGACCGTGCGCGGCTCAAACGCGCCGCTGTTTTCCTGCAACGATCTTGGCTTTCGCGTCGTGTGCGAGTGCGAATGACCACGATTGTAAATCGAGAATGGAGAATCGTTAGATCGGCGAAACTCCCGGTTCAAGATTTAACGAGTCACGGATTAAAGCGGAACTTCGTTCGAATGCGCTTGGCGTTGGCCTTGGCTTTGCGGCGATGCTTTTGCGAAGGGGTCTCAAAGGCGCGCAAACGGCGGACCTCTTCCAGAATTCCCTCGGCGTCCAGCTTGTTTTTCAGCCGCTTTAGCGCGCGATCGACAGGTTCACCTTTGCGAACGATCACTTCTGGCATTAATAATCAACTCCTGATCTAAATTGGGTTCGTAAAAAACTGGCGGAGCCTACGCGGGCTCGGGAGCCGCGTCAAATCTGGGCTCGTTGGCCATTTTGTCTGGACCATTGACAATGCGCAGGCGTGCTCCATAGGCTTTGAGTCGTGCTTCGCTTACTTGGCCGGGTATTGCTGGTCGTTGCGCTTTCGCTGGCAATTGGTCTGCACTGGCTTGTCCTTCAGTCGGTCGCATGGACGGCAATGGTCGTAAAGTACTCCAAGCAACAGTCGCTGGGCGTCGCGATCTGCCAGACTTTCGATGGCGATCATCCTTGCTCGCTCTGCCATGTGGTAAACAAAGGCAAAAATTCCGAGAAAAAGTCTGACGTCCAACCCGCTTCGCAGAGGATCGACATGATCTGTTCAACGCGAAGTTTTCGGTTGTGGGCGCCATTCGCACGCGTCGATTACCGACTGGCAGACATCTTTGCCTGTCAGACCGGTAAGTCGCCCCCGGTTCCACCGCCGCGGTTCCTGCTGAGCTAGTTCTCGCGTTCCGGTCGCGCCGCGTGTGTGCGCGGAATGCATCGCCGGCACGTTATTTACCAAGGACATTCGCGAGCGTTCGCGGTGTGTTCTCACTTTCCAGGAGGAACCAAATGAAAATTTTACGATTACTTTCTCTGTTGACCTTGCTTTGTTCGGTCACAACGCGCGCTTGTGACTTGTGCGGTTGTTACACGCCACAGGAAAACACAATGGCGTCGGAGACGACGCAATTGAGCGGCTTTTACGGCGCAATCGCTGAGCAATTCACTTCGTTCGGGACGCTGCAGTTCGAGGGGCACGAGGTCGACAATCCGACGGGTCAATATCTGAACAGCGCGATCACTCAACTCGTGGCTGGTTATGACCTAACGAGCCGGTTTGCTCTGCAAGTAAATGTCCCAATCATCTTTCGCGACTTTAAAAGACCGGAGGGGTTCGCGATTGATCGCGGTAATGTTTCCGGACTTGGCGATGTGTCGCTCCTGCTTAAGACGGTCGCGTTTCATTACTCGTCCGCGGCGCGCCGATCGTTTGATGTTCAAGGCAAGAATCCGGTCGCAGTCGAGCATGAACCGGATTTTACGGTGTCGGCGATTCTGCTGACGGGCGTGAAATTTCCAACCGGCGCGACTGGCCGGTTAAAAGAGGAATTCCATGAAGTGGAAATCCCCGGCGCGCCAGAGAGCGGGATTCACGGACACGACCTCACTCTCGGCACTGGTTCGTATGACGGCATCTTCGGCGAGCAAACATCGGTCCGTTACAAGAGCTTCTTTTTCGACGGGAATGTCCAGTTCACGCTGCGCGGCGATGGCGCGCATCAATATCATTTCGCCAGCGATCTGACTTGGGCGGGTGGCCCTGGATATTATGTGATTCGCCGCGCCGATACGATGGCCGGTTTTCAGTTCGATGTTACCGGCGAACACAAGGATGTCGATCGATTCCGTGGCAAACCGGCGGAGGACACCGGAATTACATCCATCTTTGTCGGCCCGCGCCTCATCGCTGCGCTCGGTCGCTGGAGTGCAGAATTGGCTGTCGATCTTCCGGTCTCGATCGACAATACCGCACTGCAAGCCGTCCCTGATTATCGCCTGCGCGGCGGCTTCGCGGTGCAGTTTTAGCCGCGCAAATTGGCAGGGCTGGGTAGCACACGCGGCCCGCGTGTTCGGTTGCGGCGTCCCTCCGAAACAAATTTTGCTAGGAATGAGATTTTCAAACCTCATGGGGTACGACAAAGAGTTCGCGATCGCGAGGACGCACTCGCCCGCGCGCTTGAGACACGCGCAACCCAATCCATTTGCCGCGCGCAGGCGCGGCCTCTACAATCTGCGCCATGCTCGATATTCGCCTGATCCGCGAGAAACCCGATTGCGTTAGGCAACGTCTTGCTACGCGTGGCGGCGGCGACGAGACCAAGGTCGACAAGGTCCTTCAAATCGACGCCGAGCGGCGGAAAGCAGAAACCGAGTTGCAGCAGTTACAATCGGAGCGAAATCGGCTGAGCAAAGAAATCGGTGCGAAAAAATCACGTGGCGAACCGACGGATGAAATTCAAGAGCGCGTCCGGCGTACCGGTGAGGCGATAGGCGATCTCACACAAGAAGTGGACGAGGCTGGGACGCGCCAAAAGGGTTTGCTCTTGGAAATTCCCAACCTACCGCACGAAACGGTACCGGTGGGGCCGGACGCGAGCGCGAATCCGGTGGTGCGGACTTGGGGTGAGAAACCGAAACTGAGCGCCGAGGTTCTCGATCATGTGGCGATCGGATCGAGACTGAAGCTTTTTGATCTGGAGCGCGCCGCAAAATTGAGCGGGAGCGGCTTCATCTGTTTTACCGGCGCCGGCGCGCGATTGGAGCGAGCGTTGATCCAGTTCATGCTCGATCTGCACACGCGCGAGCATGGCTACGCCGAGATCAGTCCGCCGTTCCTGGTACGGCGGGATTGCATGATCGGCACCTCGCAATTGCCTAAGTTCGAAGCCGACATGTATGGATTGGAGGAAGGCCAGCTCTTTCTCGCGCCGACAGCGGAAGTACCGGTGACGAATTTTCATCGCGAAGAGATCCTCGCCGCGGTCGATCTTCCAAAAAAATTCGTTGCTTACACGCCTTGTTTTCGACGCGAAGCGGGATCGGCCGGGCGCGAGACGCGCGGGATCATTCGTGTCCACCAATTCGACAAGGTGGAGTTGGTGAAAATCACCACGCCAGAAAAATCATACCAGGAACTTGAGACGTTAACGGGGGATGCAGAGCAAATTTTGCAACTGCTCGGCCTGCATTATCGCGTGGTCGCGCTCTGCACCGGCGATCTTGGATTCGGTTCCGCCAAAACCTACGACATCGAAGTCTGGTCGCCTGGCCAAAACGGGTATCTGGAGGTTTCGAGCTGCTCAAATTTCGAGGATTTTCAGGCGCGCCGGATGAATATGCGGTTCAAAGATGCCGATGGGAAAAATCGGTTTTGCCACACGCTCAATGGCTCGGGCTTGGCCTTGCCGCGCTTGTTTGCCGCGCTCATCGAATCGATGCAACAGACCAACGGATCGGTGCGAATTCCGGAAAAATTGCGCCCTTATTTCGGGGCGGAGAAGATCGGAAATGGCGAATGACCAAGTCCGAATGACGAATGGCGAAAACGGTGCGGCGGTTCTTCTTCGTCATTCGTGCTTTGTCATTGATGCGTCACTGGTCATTCGGGCTTCGTCATTCTCAAACAAATCGAGTTGCGCCCGCTCTTCTTCGGCCACGGCTTTTTTGGTTTCGGCAGGCAACACCAGATCGAAACCGAGTCGTTGAGCGAGCCGCTGCCCGGTTTCCGGGGCAAAGCCTTCGTAATGATTGCCGACAAACGCCCAGACATTTTGGACTTCATCTAAATGCCGCTCGATCTTGAGCGCCCAGCTATCGAGCGCGGCTTCGCGTTTCCAGAGCAGTTTCTCGTAGCGGTGAAGATGCTTGCCGTCGGTGGTGTATTTGGTAGCGTAATCGCCTAACAAACGCAGATACAGAAAATCGGTGGTGCGCGGCAGGAACTCAAAGGGCGCCAGATTGCGTTCGTTCAGAGGGCTGATATCGGCCCAGGCCCAGCAGACGCGATGCTTTTCGAGAAGGCGGATGATTTGCGGCCGGTGCCAGCCGGGATGGCGGAACTCGATGGCGAACCGAAAATCTCTGGGCAGTTGCGGCAAAAATCTGCGCAATGGCTGGTGGCCATCTTTCGGCGCGAAGGAGGGTGGCAACTGGATGAGAATGACCCGCAGTTTCGCCTTAAGCGGCTCTATTGCGTTTAGAAAGGCGTCGAGCTCCCGCGTGCAATCGCTCAGCCGGCGAGCATGCGTGATTTCGCGCGGCAACTTGCAGGTAAAACAGAAATTTGCCGGCGTGAGCTCGATCCAGCGGCGCAATGTTTCTTCGCTCGGAGCGGCGTAAAAAGTTGAGTCTACTTCGATTGCGGGAAAGTAGCGCGCATAAAAATCCAGCCAGTGCGTTTGCGGTAACTCCGCCGGATAGAAAGCGCCGGCCCAATCTTCGAATGTCCACGCGCACGTGCCGATGCGGATTTTGTGCTGGTCGATCAGGTTCACGGAACAGAAGTCGAGTAGTGGAGTAACGGAGTAAAGGAATTCCTCCGCTAAACCAATACTCGATTACTCCCGCACTCCCATCTCCGACTCGCTTGGTTCCTTGACGGAAAGAAGAACTAAACTACCCTGCCAGACCGGATGGATTTGCGAGTTCGTGTCATTGTTATTTTTCTGGCGGCTTGGGTGGCTTTTCCGGCGTTGATGAAGGCGCCAGTGGTGTTTAAGCCGGGGGCCAAGGCGAAGTACATCCCGCCGGGCGAGGAGGAACTGAGTGGGAGCGCGAAAGAACTGTTCGACATCGCCCAACAAGCGGAGAACCGCGGCAACCTGAAGCGGGCGCTCTCGGCCTACAAGAGCTTGGTGCGCCATCATCCTAATGACGCGCTCGCGCCGGGAGCAGTCTATCGGGCCGCGCAATTGGAGGAGCAGATGCACATGTACATTCCGGCGGCGCAATATTACCGTCTCTTGGTGGAACACTTTCCCAGGAGCCCGCATTTTGACGAAGCGATCGAGGCGCAATTTCGAATCGGCGAGATTTATCTTCGTGGTAAGAAACAAAAGGTGCTGGGCGTGCCGCTCGGTTCGCCGATGGAGCGCGCGGTTGAGATCTTTGCCGCGGTGGTACGGACGGCGCCGTACGGGAAATACACGGCGCGGGCGCAGTTCAATATTGGCCTGGCCCGGGAGAAAGACGGTGCGGTCGAAGCGGCGCTCGATGCCTATCAAGCAGTGATCGACAAGTTCCCTAACGAACCGGTCGCCGCCGCCGCACAATATCAGATCGGCTACATTTGGTTTCAAGCGGCCCGGGCCGGATCGAAGGACATCAACGCCACGGCTAAGGCCAAAACGGCCTTTCAGGATTTTCTGTTTCGTTACCCGAACAACGAGAAAGCCGCGCAAGCCAGAGCTTACTTGGAGAAGTTGGAAAAGAAACAAACCAGCAGCTCATTTCAGGTGGCGCAGTTTTATGACAAACAAAAAAAATATCGGGCCGCGGTCATTTATTACAACGAAGTGATTCGGCAACAGCCGGGCTCGAAAGAAAGCGAGGAAGCGAAGAAACGGATCGATCAGCTTCGCGCGAAATTAGGCGACACCGCCTTGCAGCCCGCGTATGTCGCGGCCGAGGAAGCGAAGAAGAAGGAAACGGAAAAAAACAAAGCGCAGGGTGCAGGCACCACGGCCACACCGACATCGGAACAGACGCCGGCGGAACCGGCTTCATCCAACAGCGCCTCGAGTCCGGAGCCGGCAAGATCGACAGTGGATCGGCCCGTATCACCACCCGCGAGCGATCTGGTTCAACCGCCGCCATCGCTTCTGCCGGACCGTAACCCATTTGACACCGCGCCGGAGCCGAGTGCCACGCCGGAAACCTCGCCTACGCCGTGAGAGCTATTCGGATCTCAGCCGCGATCACTTGCTGCTACTTGAGCGGTTGTCTCGGTTACCACATCGGTCCGGCCAAGCCTTATTATTTGCGCGACGTCCACACCATCGCAGTGCCGACGTTTCAAAATCATACGCTCGTTCCGCGCATTGAAGTTTTGGTCACAGATACCGTCATCAAGCAACTGCAACAGGACGGCACATTCAAGATCGGCAGCGACGGAAACGGCGATGCCACTTTAATGGGCGACGTCGTCGAAATTACACGCACGCCGGCACGGTCCGTGCGCGGCAATGTTCTGCAGACGACCGAATTCAACATGACCATGCGATTGAAGTATCGCGTGGTCGCGCGCAACGGCTCCGATTTGGTTTCCTCGGCCAGCGCCATCGGCCGGACCAGTTTCTTTGTCAGCAGCGATCCCACCACGGACGAGCGCCAGGCCCTCCCACTCGCGACCGAGGATCTTGCCACCCGCCTGACGACACAATTGACCGAGGGCTGGTGATGCTGGATGAAAGGCGAAGCAAAACTGTGGGCCATTCTCAACGACAAACTCGACACGCTTTTAGCCGCTAACCGTTTTCCGGAAGCGCTTCGCGTTGCGACAACGGCCCTCGATTTGGCCAAACGCAGTTTTGCCGAAAACGAGCCGTCGCTTGCGATCAGCCATGAAAAAGTCGGGCAGTTGTTAGACCAAAATGGCGACCGCATCGCGGCCAAGAGCCATCTACTCACGGCCTATTCCGTCCGGGAAAAAGCGGAGCCGCCGGACAAGGGGGCGGTTTTTCGTTCCGCGCGGCAGCTGGCGTTTTTGTGCGATCAGCTGGGGCAATCGGAAGAGGCCATCCGGTTTTATGAACGCGCCATCGCCATTGGCGGCGAGATGGACGATCTCCCTTATTCCGACCTCGGGACGATCTTGAATAACGTCGCACTCATTTTTCGGAAGTGCGGACGGCAAAAGGCCGCCGAGCCGTATTACTTGCACGCGCTCGAGATTTACGAGAAACAACTCGGCCCGAACCATCCCGACGTCGCGTCGGTCCTGAACAATCTCGCCGTCTTTTACACCAACGAGCGTCGCTACTCCGAAGCTGAGAAGATTCACCTGCGCGCCCTGTCGATCCGGGAGAAGGCGCTGCCGCCGACCCATCCGGATATTGCCCAATCGAAATGCAATCTTGCGGTCGTCTATCATTCCCGCGGGGATTACGCGAAGGCGGCCGAGCTATATCGCGCTTCGCTCGAAACCTGGGAGGCGACGACGGAAAAACCGCCGCAAGATTACGAAATCGTTGCGTCAAATTATGCCGATTTGCTGCGCTCACTCGGCCAGGCCCGTAAGGCACAGCAATTGGAAGCCCGCGCGCGAAAACGTCGACGTGAATGAGAAGAACAGGATCCGTAATCACTTTAGCCGCTTGCGCCTCCGGCATGATGCGCGATTTTACCTGCCGCTTCCTACGCTCGCGTGGCGGAACTGGCAGACGCGTACGGCTCAGGACCGTATGGGGCGACCCGTGGAGGTTCGAGTCCTCTCGCGAGCACGATTCATCGGCTTGACCTTCGCGCGTTTTCCTTGTTAAGCCGAGCCCGTGAAACGCCTGACCTGGCTCGATATTTCCAAGGGGCTAGCCATTTGCTGGGTCGTTTATTTTCATTTTTTCCGGACCTGCTTCGAGAATTATCAATTGCCGCCGCCGGATTGGAGTGGGATCGCGGCCGTCGCGATCTCGATCTTGCGCATCGCCTGGTGGAAAATCTCCGGGATCGGTTTTCATGCCGTCGGTGTCTTCATCATCCTGGGTGGTTGGACGCTGATGCATTCGACCATGCGCCGGGCCGAGGCAGCGCCGATCCATTGGGGCGAGTGGTACGGTGCGCGATTTCTTCGGCTCTATCCAATGTATTGGGTAGCGCATCTGGTTTATCTCGTGTCGCCCTTCGTGGCTCGACTCGAGCCGGTGGACGACCGGATTGTGCTCAGCTTACTCGGCCTGCGCTTCATCAACATCGAGATGAATTTTATGTACCTGAACGCAGCGTGGTGGTACTTCTCAATGCTGATTCAATTGTATCTGATTTTTCCGCTGCTGTTTCTGGCTGCGCGACGTTTGGGTCCGTTGTTCTTTTTGATCGTTGCGTGCGTCATCGGTTTGCTCACGCGCTATTTGTTGCTCGTCGTTTACCCGCAGAACGGGCTTTGGCTGCTTGGCGGCCTGGCCATTTGCCGGTTACCGGAGTTTGCTCTGGGAATGGGGCTTGCGCTTTGGTACAGCCGCGCCCCGGCACGCGTCGAATGGTTTCTCTTGCGCGGCCCCGGATTCCTCATCGGCCTCGCCCTTTATCCAGGCGCGCTTTGGCTCTACCACGGGCTCGAGCGTTACGTTTTTGTCGATTTTGCCACGGGGACGTGTTGCTTTCTCGAAGTCGCTGGCATCGCGGGCTTGATCGCGCGGTTCGGCGGGCCCGCGAAAATCTTCGCGCTGATCGGCGCGTATTCGTACGGGCTCTACTTGATTCATCAACCGTACGTTATCTGGCTCGGCCTGCGCATTCGTCCGCTGTCGATCCCCGCTTTCCTCGGCGTTTCTGTCGTAACCATTGCCGTTCTCAGCGTATGGGGAATCGTCTTGGAAAAATCAGTCAACGTGTTCGTCGGCAAGCTGGCCCAATTGAATCGTCGCCGATGAGGAAAAACGCATGGGTAACCGATACCCAAAAAAAGTTACAAGAAAGTCAAAAAAAAGCTTGCCTTTCGTCACGGAATTTGCCAGCATCGCGATTCGTTGAATGAAACCATACTAATATGAAACGCACGAACGTAGCCTTTTTCATTTCTGCGCTCCTCATGATTTGTGCTTTTTCCCAGGTCCGGGCTGACGCTCCGACCACCGCGATCACGGGTTCCGCATCGTTTTTCGGCAACGTGACCGCATCGGGCGCGAGTGGAGGAGGTTTGACGTCGATCACTTTTGGCTCGAATTGGACTTTTGTTACCGGCAACGGCAGCTTCGGCTCGATCCTGCTGGGGACGCCGGCCGCATTCAACAATTTCAGCTTCACTGGCGATGGCACGGCAGCAGTTTTGAGCTCACCGGCCATGCCGCTTTGGTCCTTAACATCCGGCGGGAACAATTTCTCGTTCAACCTCCAGAGTCTCACCAACGGACATACTGAGACTGGCGCCATGGCCTTTACCGGTATGGGAACACTTTTTGCCACCGGTTTTGATGCAACCCCGGCGAGCTTTAGCATGAGCGGGACGGGTACCAATTTCTTCTACGAATTGTCGTTCGTGACCAACACGGCTGTTCCGGAACCGAGTTCGATCGCGCTCGCCGGTTTCGGTCTCGCGCTCTGCGGCGCAGTTAGCTATTTCCGTCGCCGCCGGGTTTAAACACATTCTCAGGCAGTCAGCGGTCGCCGGGTTCGCAAAATCTTTTTTGCGAAAAGGCTTGCATTTCGCGACGAAATTTGCCAGCCTCGCGATTGGGTTCAGTGAAACCCAACATAAACCCCATATAATATGAACCGCACCAACTTGGTTTTGGTCATTTCCGCGTTCCTCATCATCCCTGCTTTTTCTCAGCTCCGTGCCGAGGCTCCGACCAGCGCGATCACGGGTTCCGCATCGTTTTTCGGCAGCGTGACCGCATCGGGTGCGAGCGGAGGAGGTTTGACATCGATCACTTTCGGCTCGAATTGGAGTTTTGTTACGGGCCTTGGTCTCTACGCTGGAATTCCGCCTGGAACGCCAGTCGCATTCAACAATTTCAGCTTCACTGGCGATGGCACGGGCGCGGTCTTGACTGCCCCGGCCATGCCGCTCTGGTCTTTCTCATACCTCGGGAACAATTACTCTTTCAATCTCCAAGGTCTCACCAATGGACATACTGAGAGCGGTGCCATGGCCTTTACCGGTATGGGAACACTTTTTGCCACCGGTTTTGATGCAACCCCGGCGAGCTTTAGCATGAGCGGGACGGGCACCAATTTCTCTTACGAATTGTCGTTCGTGACCAACACGGCTGTCCCCGAACCGAGTTCGATCGCACTGGCCGGTTTCGGTTTCGCGCTCTGCGGCGCAGTGACCTATTTCCGACGTCGGCGGACTTAGCGCGTCTGAAAACAACAATGAAAGCAACTAAGTTTGCGTCATTGTTTGGTTGCTTGTTCTTGACCGTTGTTTCGATAGGTGAACTCCGCGCAGTTCCAAACACGATGATTACCGGTTCGGCGTCGTTTATGGGCGGTACCACGGCGTCGGGAGCGAGCGGCGTTGGAACAACGACGGTATCTTTCAACAACGATTGGAGCTTTCTTAGCGGCACCGGAACATATGCGGGTATTGGGTCGCAAGCGGCTAGCTTCACGTCCTCGTTTATGTTTACTGGCGATGGCAACAGTGTTGTGCTGCTCTCGGCCCCGGTCACCAATTTCTGGAGCTTCACTACTATGGGAGGCACGTACCGTTTCGATCTCGCGGCCCTGACTAATGGCCACGTTGAGGGCGCTGCCATGACCTTTCGCGGCACCGGCACACTTTTCGGGACTAATCTCGATGCAACGCCTGCAACCTTTAGCATGGACGGCACAGGCACGAATTTCACGTTTCAGTTCGTGACGAACACTGCGAATAGTACTCCGGATACCGGTTCGACGATCCTGCTAATGATCGTCGGCCTGACCGGTCTCTTCGCCTGCCGGCGTCGATTCGAGAGACAAACGCTGACGGCCCAAACGCGGAAAAACTGAAAAGCTGAAAATTTCAGCATCAGCTTTCCCCTAAAATGTTCCGAGTCGCTCTCTTCAGCGATTGAAGCTGATCCGGTTGGTGATGCTCGGAAAAAACCGACAGTGCAAGCTTTGTTGACGGCCGTGTGCGTTCGGAACCGGCGACGGCCCCTCTCGGCAATGTCGCCTTCTGGTTAGACTCGGCTGTCTCACAACCGAGTTCTAGCCGCACTGGCCGGGTGCGCCTGGCGAAGTGTGCCGCGCCGCCGCCGCGCTTCTCACCATTGCTGCTTTTTCCGGACCGGGAACCCGCAATGTTTCGGTCTCGCCCCCTGTCAGGGGCGCCTGGCGACCTGTTTCTGCCGTCGGCGGGATTTTACGCAATTTGAGGCAACCAGGGGTGGGCCGGCTTGCGAAATTTTGTAGCGGAAAAGCTTGTATTTTTTCGTTAAATTTGGAAAAATAAAAACCGTAAGATCACGCTATTATCATAAACACAACCAAAATCATGAAAGATTATATACTATGAGACCCATAACTAAAATAACTAAATTCGTGTCACTGTTCGGCTGCTTGCTTTTGGCCGTCGTTTCCACAGGCCAACTTCGCGCAGTTCCAAACACGATGATTACCGGCTCGGCCGCGTTTGCTGGCAGTACCACGGCCTCGGGACCGAGCGGTGGCGGATTAACCACAATGTCCTTTAGCCCGAACTGGAGCTTCCTGAACGGTACCGGGACATATTCCGGCATTCTGCAAACTGCCGCGACCTTCACGCCCTCGTTTAGCTTTACAGGCGATGGCATTGGCGTCGTTCTCTCGGCTCCAGTTATCAACTTCTGGAGCTTCACTTCGGGAGGCAATACCTACAGCTTCGAACTCTCGGCCCTGACCAATGGCCACGTTCAGGCCGATATGATGTCCTTTACCGGCACCGGCACACTTTTCGCGACAGGATACGATCCAACGCCCGCGACTTTTAGCATGAACGGCACAGGCGAGAATTTCGCCTTTCAATTGTCGTTCGTGACGAACACTGCGACTGGCAATGGTTCAGTTCCAGATACAGGTTCAACACTTCTGCTGCTGAGCTGTAGCATGGTCGGTCTCCTAGCCTGCTGGCGACGATTTGAAAGACCACCGGTGACGGTCCAGATGCGGAAACGCTGAAAACTGAAAAGCTGAGAATTTCAGGGTGTCCGGATTTCGGCATATCAGCTTTTCCCGAACCTATTCCGAAGCGTTTTCTTCAGCCGATCGAAGTTGATTGGCTTGGTGAGATGCTAGGAAACGCCGGGGGGATACGCCTTTGTTGGCGATCGCCTTTCTCTGTGCTGGAACCGGTGACGGCCCTCCTCGCGTCACCCCACCAAACGACGGAGGTGTAATTACGTAGCATCGAGCGGATGACAGTTCGATCCCGCAGGGTGAGTATATTTTAAGCTAGATCGGGGGATTAGATTGCCCCCGGTAACGAATCCGATTTCAACGCCAGCCGGCACGTTGCTAGGAGGGCCTTCTACGCTCCTGCCAAAACTTGACCGGTTTAACCGGTCAAGTTTGCAACAACGTTCGCGTCAACCTGAAGTGTGACTTGCCATTTTCGCCCGGAACCAACACTCTGCCGCGATGCACAATCCTCAGGATCGCAGCTTCATCGGGCATCCACGCGGCCTTGCCTACATCGCGTTCACTGAGGCGTGGGAACGTTTTTCCTATTACGGGATGCAATCGCTTCTCGTGCTCTACATGGTCAATCGCCTTTTGCACCCCGGCCATATCGAGCACATCGCCGGGTTCCCCGCCTTCCGTCACCTGCTTGAAGCTGCGTATCGCGGACCGCTCTCGATCCAGGCGCTGGCCTCGGCCATTTTCGGTCTTTACACCGGTCTGGTTTATCTCACCCCCATTGGCGGTGGCTTGATCGCCGACCGCGTCCTCGGCCGCACCCTCACGATCACGTTAGGCGCGTTGCTCATGGCCGCCGGGCATTTCCTCATGGCGTTCGACCTCACGTTTCTCCTGGCGCTGTTTTGCCTCCTGATCGGTGTAGGATGTTTCAAAGGAAACCTCGCCAGCCAGGTCGGTGCGCTGTATGAAGCAGGCGACAACCGCCGGGCCGACGCGTTCCAGATTTATTATCTGTTTATCAATGGAGGCGTGATTGCCGCACCGCTGATTGCCGGCACACTGGGCGAAATTTATGGCTGGCACTGGGGCTTCGGCGCGGCCGGCGTCGGCATGTTGATTGGCCTAACGATCTACATCTCCGGCCGCAAATGGCTTCCGCCTGATTCACCCGTTGTCGAAAAATATGCCAGTGCGACTCGCGCCGAGCGCGCACCGAAACCGCGCCTGACGCGCCGTGAACGCCTCGCCATCGTCGCTTTGCTTGCTCTCTTGCCCGTGCTCACTATCGCCGTCATTCCAAATCAGCAAATCTTCAACGCCTATCTCGTCTGGGCCGAGCGTAGCGCCAACCTGATCTTCTTCGGCCGCAAAATGCCCACGACCTGGCTGATTACGCTAGACTCTGTTGTCTCTATCAGTTTTCTGGCTGGCGCAGTCGTTTTCTGGCGGCTCTGGTCGAAAAAATTTCCCGAACCGGCCGAGATCACAAAAATGGGAATCGGCAGTCTCTGCGCCGTGACCGGAATGCTTGCGCTCGCTGCCGGCGCGGCCATGGCAGCGGCATCCGGCGGAAAAGTTTCGCTCGGCTGGCTGATTTCGTTTCACGTTCTCAACAGCATCGGCTTCGCCAATGTTTTCCCCGTTTCGCTCGCGCTCTACGCCCGCGTCGCGCCGCCGGCGTTATCGGCAACGATCATCGGCATTTTCTATCTGCATCTCTTTGCCGCAAACAATCTCGTCGGCTGGATCGGCGGCATTTTGGAAAAAATCCCCGCCACACAATTCTGGCTGCTTCACGCTGCGTTCGCCCTTACCGCTGGAATCATCTTCCTTGTCGCTGGGCGCCTTTTCGGTCACCTCCTGGCGTCTGGCGAAGACGAGAGCGGGGCAACGGACCCCTTGACGACATCGCCGCGCCGGTCGCGCGAATGATCTTCTCTTGACGTCTGATGCTGTAGGCGGACTGAATATTAGTGGACGTTAAGAATGTTGCGCAGCCGCCGCCGGGTCTGAATCTACAGACGCTGCGTCGTCTGAAATTCTGGGTGTGGTTTCAGGAACTGACCCGCCCCACTGAACTTCAGGTCACGTTGATCTGGGCTGGCATCATCGGGTTTTGTGGTGCCGCTTGTTCGATCGCATATCGTCTCGCAACCAGCTTCATTCACAAAATCTTTACCGGCAATACGGCGCCCGGTCTGGTCGAGAGCTTTACTCAATTGCCTTTGTTGGGGCGCCTCTTGGTTCCGGCAATTGGCGGACTGATCGCTGGTGCGATCATTCAGTTCGGCGCGCGCTTTCACGGTCAAGTTACCACGACCGATTACATGGAAGCGGTCGTTCTTGGCGACGGCAAGATTTCCAGTCGCCGGAGCCTGGTGAAATCTCTGTCCGCGCTTTTCACGAACGCCTCCGGCGGATCAATCGGGCGCGAAGGTCCCTTGGTTCAACTTTCAGCAATGGCCGCCTCGCTGGCGGGGCGTTTGCAACGTTGGACCACGCCGCGCCTGCGATTGCTGGTCGGCTGCGGCGCCGCCGCTGGAATTGCGTCAGCTTACAATGCGCCGATTGCTGGCGCGATGTTTGTCGCCGAGATCGTCCTCGGTTCCATGGCGATGGAGATTTTCGGTCCGCTCGTCTTCGCGTCGGTTATCGCGACGCTCACCGTACGCGGCTTCCTCGGTCCGGGGCCACTCTACGAAATCCCATTATTCCGGCTGAATGGAAACTGGGAGATCGGGCCATACGTCTTGCTTGGTCTCGGCTCGGGTCTGGTCGCGCCGTGGTTCATCCGACTGCTGCGAGCGAGTGAAAAATGGGCCGGACACATTTCGGCGCCTGTTTACTTAAAGATGTGTGCCGGCGGCTTGGTCGTTGGAGCGCTTGCGGTCTTCTATCCGCAAGTGTGCGGCAACGGCTACAGCGTGATAAACGAGATTTTGCGCGGCCAGTGGCTTTGGCAAACGCTCGTTCTCATCCTGATCTTTAAAGTGCTCGCGACTACGGCCACGTTTGGCTCCGGCGCAGTCGGCGGAGTGTTTACGCCCACACTTTTCATCGGCGCGAACCTCGGATTTCTTTTCGGGACCGGCACCCAGCATCTGACTGGCTCGTTGGCGGTGAACCCCAGTGCGTTCGCGCTGGTTGGCATGGGCGCGTTTTTAGCGGCCGCGACGCACGCACCAATCATGGCTATCATCATGATTTTCGAACTAACACTGGATTACCAAATCATTCTGCCGCTCATGCTCGCCTGCGTTGTCGCCTATTACACCTCTGTCAAGATCGAGAAACGCTCCATTTATGCGGAAGCGCTGACGCGCAAAGGCGTGGGTGATTACACCAGACAGCTCGCCGAACTTCACGTTCGCGACCTGATGAAGCCGAACCCACTAACGATTTCCCTTACCACCGGTTTCTCTGAGATCGGCGAAAAATTTATCGCCACGCGGTTCAACTATCTCTATGTGACCGATCAGGGCAGGTTTCTCGGCGCTGTCTCTTTGCACGATATCAAAAGCTATCTTAATACGCCTGAACTCGCGAAGGTCGTTATCGCGGGGGACCTTTTGCGCGATTCCTTCCCGGTCGCCCGTCCGGATGCTACACTTACCGAAGCGCTGGAGCGTTTCAGTCATCACCACGGAGAGCGTCTGCCCGTCGTATCTCGCGATCGCCAACTGATTGGCTCCATCGCCAAAACGGATGTGATCCTCGCACTTGCCGGGAGCACAGCCCGATCCGCCACCACCACCGGCCTTGCGCACGCGGCTCAATAAACGCCGGCCTGCTTGTCAACGGCGATATCGATCAGGCGACCGTGCCGATCAAACCACCACTGCGCGCTCACTCTTTCGCGGACTACCATTGGCGCGGTCAAAAAAATTGTCCCGAGATGTTCGTAGTAGTGCCCCAGGTAAACGCGGATTGCCTTTGCCGCCCGGGGTCGTGAAGGGTCAGCGCCAGGCTGCACCGTTTCCGTCGAGCCGCTTCCGGGAACCATCAATTGTTTTGAGATAAACCGGACGACGTAATCGACGGTCGAACCAACCGGTGTATGCCTTAACAATATCTGGCGGATCTCGACGGGCGGAGTATGTAGATCGACAATCACTCGCTCCTGTTTGGCATCAGCCCGCGCGGACTGGACAATCAGCAGCAGCGCCAAAGACAAAAATGCCGAAGCGCGCATGGCAATTCACTTTAATACTTCAACCACTCGAGAAACACCTTCTTTTACACGAAACAATTGGCGCTAGCGCAAAACGCTGCCAGATCGACCGGCAACGGGCTGGTCCACCCCTGCGCGTCCGACAGCGACAGTTTCGCGGAATGCAGCGCCTGCCGCGGCAAAAGCAACTCCTTCTCCAGTTCGAGCGTCCAGCCGGTTTCGATGAAGCGAAGGTAAAGCTGCTCGTTTGGGCCATAAATCTTGTCGCCCACAATGGGATGACCCAGGGAGCTCAAGTGGACGCGAATCTGATGGGTCCGGCCCGTATATGGAATTGCGCGAATGATGCTGAACTCCTGACCGGACGATGTTGATTCTTCGACTCCGCTCAGGACCGGCCTAACAAATCTGCGCTCGACCTGAAATTCCGTCTGGGCCGGTGCGCCCTCGGGATGGATCATTTGTTTCAGCCAAATCGCCGAGCGCTCGTGTTTACCTTTTCGATCCAGGGGGGCATCAACGACTCGGTCCTGCCATTCGGGCCAGCCCCAAACGATGGCGAGATATTCTTTGTTCAGTTGCCGGTGCTGCATCAACAATCCAAACCGGCGGGCCGCAGCCGCTGTTTTCGCGACGAGGACTAGTCCGCTCGTCTCGCGATCGAGTCGATTGACGATTGAAACCTGTCCGCCGCTTGCGATCTCAAACGCCAATAACTCGCGCAATTCTTTCCAGAGCGTTCGCGCTCCGTCGGGCTTTGTCGGATGCACCAGCAGGAACGGCGGCTTATCGACCACGATGTATTCGTCGGTTTCATCGACAATTCGAAAATTGTGCGCTATCGGTCGCATTTGAAAGGAAACGTCGAACTCCGAACACCGAACGTCCAACGCCGAATGCGAGAGATCCTGTGGGATATTCGATGTTCAACGTTTGGCGTTTGCCACTCGGCGAATGCCGCGCTCTGGTTGCCGCGTAGGAGAATCGAACTAGCTTCTGTCGATGAAAAACTCCTGGCTCGTGAAGCAAGAGCCTTCAACCTACTCTTGGTCTGACTTCGTAGCCGAAGGCCGGACGGCGTGGACCGGAGTTCGCAATTACACCGCGCGCAATAATCTGCGCAAGATGCAGCCCGGCGATGAAGTCCTCTTCTACCACAGCGGCGATGAGAAAGCCGTGGTCGGTATTGCCAAAGTCGTGCGCGCGCCTTATTCCGATCCGACCGCGACCGCGAAAGAGGGCGATTGGAGCGCTGTCGATCTTTCGCCAGTCAAAGCTCTGGCCCGTTCGGTCACGCTGCGTGAGATTAAGTGCAATTCGGGTCTTAAACAGATTCCTCTTGTCCGCCAGCCGCGCCTCTCCGTCATGCCGTTGAGCGCCGCAGAGTTTCGCAAGATCGTCGCGATGGCCTAACGAACGTAAAGGTCTTCTATCCAGTTTGAGTATTCGCCCGGGCCATCCCCAAAATCCAGCGATACAGCGCAAAAGCGATGAAAGCGAAGGCAAGGCCGCCGATGAATTTCCCGGCGATTTCAAAATTCGGGCCAACTAATGCCAGCGGCGCGTCCTTGCCGGAGAAGACGATAATCGCCGAAATCACGACGCCCATAATTCCTTCGCCGACGATCAAGCCCGACGCGAGCAGCACCCCAAGCTGCTTCGTCGCTTCGGGTTTTGGCGTGCGATTGGCGCGTTGTTCAAAAAGCCAGCCGACGATTGCGCCGACCACAATCATCAACGTGCTCTGTGTCGGCAGATAAATTCCTAATCCCACCGCGAGCGGGGGAACGCTCATATGCCGCGTCGTGCGCGAGAGAATTTCGTTCAGGAAAATAATGCCAACACCGATGAGGGCGCCGGTTTGGATCAGGCTCCAGTCGATGTCGCCGGTGATGACGCCTTGCGCCAACGAGGAGATCAGGCCCGCTTGAGGCGCAGGAAGAGGATGTGGACGCAACTCGGCGCCCGGTGCACCGACGAATCCGTAGGCATGATTCACCAGATCCAGCACCGGTGGAATTACAAACGCGCCGGCAATGACACCGAAAATCAGCGCTACCTGTTGCTTCCAGGGCGTCGCATCAACCAATTGACCGGTCTTGAGGTCCTGCAGGTTATTATTCGCGATTGCAGCAACGTTGAAAACCACCGCCGTGGTAAACAGCGCGAACGCCATCAGTGCTTTGCCTGCCTCCGGGCCCACGTACGGTTTTACGCCCAGGACGAGGAGCAATGCGGCACCAATGACGACGAGAATCCCAATGCCGGACAGCGGACTGTTGGACGAACCGATCAGACCCGCCATGTAACCGCACACCGCCGAAACGAAGAAACTCATCAACACGACGTACACGACGCCACCAATAACGAGCGTTGTCACGTGCGCGCCCAGGCCGCTCGCATTTCCGAAATAGCCGAGGAGCCACCCGATCGGCAACATGCAAACCAATGTGACGAGCGCGACGATGCCGATCGGCATGTCGCGCTCGGTGATTGGCAGCGTGTCGGCTTTGCCGGCCTTGCGCGCACGCGAGGCAGCCATCGCGCCGGCCAGGCCACTCGCGACCGGTTTAACCAATTTCAACAACGTCCAAATCGCCGACACACCGATTGCGCCCGCCCCGATGAAGCGCACCTTATGACTCCAGGTGCTTTGCGCGAGTTGCGCGGCTGCAGTCGTGATATCGCCAGCGAGCGATGAGTAATGCGGTACGCCCCAGCCCCAGCCAATAATCGCTCCAATCAGCATCGCGATGCCGACGGACAACCCGACCAAGTGTCCAATGCCGAGAAGAGCGAACGACAAAAAGAAATCGTAACCGCTCACTGCTCCGCGCCTGCCAATGCGAAAGGTTTGAGCCACATCAGCGGCAAACAGTTGCGTCTGAACGATAATCGCAAACACCGCGGAAACGATCGATCCCCACAACACCGCGAGGAGACCGGCGCGACCATGTTCAATGTCGGAAGCGTGTTTAGAGTCGCTAGTGCTGCCGACCTTGAGTACTTCCGCGCAGGCGACACCTTCCGGATACGGCAAATCCGATTGCGTTACCAACGCGCGCCGCAGTGGAATCGAATACATCACGCCCAGAATTCCGCCAAGCGCGCAGATCCAAAACGAGGTCCAGAATGGAAATTCCGTCCAATAACCGATCATGATTAGTCCCGGCAGCACGAAAATGATCGACGACAGCGTGCCTGCGGCGGAGGCAACAGTCTGGACAATGTTGTTTTCCTGGATCGTCGCATCGCGAAAGCCGCGCAGCAGCGCCATCGAAATTACCGCTGCGGGAATCGAGGTCGAAAAAGTAAGACCTGCTTTCAGGCCAAAGTACACATTGGCCGCAGTGAACACGAGCGTGATGATGATCCCGATGATCAGCCCGCGAACGGTCAGTTCGGCGCGTCCATTCGCCCTTCGGTGCTGCGGCGCGCTGACGGCCTGGCTCGGTCCATTGCTTGGTTCCATGACGGTGTGTTGCGACCCGCCTGAGGCGGATCAATGAGAGCGAAGGATAGAGTGGATTTGTGAAATCCGTCAAGCTCACGATCCCCGGGCTGTAGCCATTTCGCTGCGCGAAACGTGTGCGTTAGTCTACGATTTGTCTTGACGAATATCTGCAGCGCTTTGCAAACTGGCTTCAACAGAAGGCCATGAATCGGGCGAAATGCAACTTAGCCTCGATATTCTTTTCGTCTGCTCGCGGGATTTACGGCGGCCAATTAAATCAACAATAGAGGCAAAGAAAGAAAGCCATTCCATGAATCCAGCAAATACTCCCATAAAAAAAACATCGTTAAATCGACTTCGCTCAGGCGCGATATTGCTTTTTGTGGCGACAGCAGCGGCTTTGAGCGGGCCACGTGTGATCGCGGTCAGTCCGGCGCCGGATGGCGGTTACACCAACAACAACACGGCCGAAGGGACCTCGGCGCTGTTCAGCCTGACCACCGGAATCGACAATACTGGTCTCGGTTTTCAGGCGCTCTTTCACAATACGACCGGTAGGTTTAATACTGCGGAAGGGTTTCGCGCGCTTTTTAGCAATACCATTGGCTTCCAGAACACCGCGAACGGGGCAGCCGCTCTAACCAGCAATACCACCGGTAGCAGCAATACGGCTGAAGGCGTCAATGCGCTCTTGCACAACACCACCGGAGGCGGCAACACGGCCAACGGTGGGAACACGCTCTATACCAATAGCACCGGCAGCTCCAATACCGCGGTTGGAACGAATGCCTTGTTTCACAATACCACGGCCAATTTTAACACAGCGCTAGGCGCTCAGGCGCTCTTTCAAAACACGACCGGTCCTAATAATATAGCGGTCGGTATTAAAGCACTCTATAGCAACACTACCGGCCCGCGAAATGCAGCCATGGGTAATTTTGCGCTTTTTCACAACACTACCGGCAGTTTGAACAATGCCGTCGGTGATTCTGCGCTGAATGGCAATGTCGACGGATTCGGCAACAACGCCTTTGGCGAGTCCGCGCTTTTCTCTAATCAGGCGGCCGCTGAAAACACCGCCATTGGTGATGTCGCGCTGGCGTTTAATGATTCAAGCGGAAACGGTCTTGCCAACAACAACACGGCAGTTGGCGGTGAGGCGATGGAGAATAACGTTGATGGCAGTGAGAACACGGCCGTGGGTGCAGGGGCAGGACCAAACGTGGTCGCTGGCGTCAATAACACTTACGTCGGCGACTTCGTTGGTACCACCGCCGCCGACGAAAGCAACACGATCCGCATCGGCGACCTCTCGAACGGGAACGGGGCTGGGTCCTTGGCCTGCTTCATCGGGGGTATCTTCAATAATTTCCAGCCTGTTGGCGGCAGCGTTGTTGAAGTTACTCTAGACCTTTCGAACGACAAACTTGGGTGGGATGTTGGCCCGAACCAGGGTGGTAGCGCACCTGCTGCGCCTCGTAGCGCACCTCTACGTCGTCGTGCGCCCGGCGCGCCTACCCAGCGCCCCGCCATGCTCAATGGCAAAGTTGGCAAAGTTGAGAAGTTGGAAGCAACGGTCGCGCAGCAACAGAAACAAATAGAGACTCTCACAGCCCAGATCAAAGAACAGGCAGAGACTTTCACAGCCCAGCTCAAGGAGCAGGCCGCTCAAATCCAAAAAGTGAGCGCGCAACTCCAAGCGAGTGGATCAACGATGAAAGTGGCGTCTCAGCAGTAAAGAAACGCCGGTTAGGCGGTTTTATCAACGCCTCGCCCAGAATTGCGTTGACAATCCGGCGCGATATTTCGCAACCTTGATCTCCTAACGAGATCTGATCGGCTCAAGAGGCTGTCCCGACAAGCCTTTTCTGTTCCCAGATCGTTAGATTTGGCGCGTAAATCACGTAGCACCGGGCTTGGCCTTGCTATTTAGCGCTGGCTGCCAGCATCTGAATCGCGGCCCGAATCCTCCGCGCACGGGTCTTGGCTTTCTTGGCCCCCTCGATCGCTTCCACATGTTCTCGCTGATGAGTGGAACTAAGTTTCTGCCATCGCATCCAGGAATCACCATTCGCTTTCAGTGCCCGAACAAAGTCGGCAGGCGGGACGACCATGCGCTTCTCGATATCAAGATCGACGCGCACCTCAACCGTTTCGTGCCCCTCAAGGCCTGCGATTTCGCGATGGGATTTGCGCAGCGGAATGCACGGTGGCCCGCCCATCGCGGCAATTGTACTCCGGTAGGTGTATCCGTTCAATGTGACCTTCACCGGAGCGCGAATTTTGCCAAACAGTGGCTTCGGATCGAAGGGCAATGGGATAAAGCACATTAAACCTTCCCTAACAATCTTGGTTCTAAATGTTTTCGATGTCATCGAGCGATGAAAATCCATGTCATTCCCTGCGGAGTCGAGGAATCTCTAGTTGCGGTCCGAGCGCCAGACAAACAGTAAGAGATGTCTCCAACCTTCGCATAAAGCTACGGCTCGGCATGCGACTTCGCTCGACCTGACGAAAGACGACTTTTCGACAAAGTCACGGGTTCCAACAATATTTGTTAATATTGCCGGAAGAAATCTCAAAACATTTCGACTGGCGAGCGCTTGCCGTTTTCCGGGCTGCGTTGTTTCGCGCGCTCTTCGCCCAGAACCGCGACGCGCAGATCCCAAATTTCACTGTCGATTTTGCGGAAGGCTGCCTCGGAGAACTTGTCGGGCGGCGTCAGGTTTTTCTTGAATCGCACGACGCTTTCCAAAGCGCGATCGATCTGATCGCGCGGCAGTGTGCCGAGAATCCGATGCACGGTTTCGATCTCCGGAATCCGGTGACAGATCATGGCCAAATCATTCCCGGCCGCGATGGCGAGCCGGATTGTCTCCTCCAAACCGTACTCGTTCAGGATCGCGCCCATATCGAGATCGTCCGTCATGATCAAACCATCAAACCGCATTTCATTCCGTAAGAGTTCGGTCACGATCCGGCGCGACAATGTCGCCGGTGTTTTCGTCGGCTCGAAGCAGCGATACCAACCGTGGCAGGTCATCATGCTGTCGATCTTTGACTCGCGAAACCTTTCGGAGTTGCCAGTAAACTGGCGGAATACGGCCAGTTCGTCGCGATCCAGCTCTTCGCGTGTCCGGAAAATTTTCGGCAATTCGTGATGGGCGTCACGCGTTGCCGCCGAGTAACCCGGAAAATGTTTGCCGCAGCTCGCGATGCCTTGAGCGCGCATCGCGTCGTTGAACGCGGACGCGTTACGCACCACTTGCTCGACCGTTTTTCCGTAGCACCGGCCGCGCAGCGAATTGTCCGCGTCGTCATCGAATGAAATGTCGAGCACCGGGCAAAGATCGAGATTGAACCCAAACAACCGGAGCAATCGCCCGGTAATATCGCCATGACGCCGGATCAGATCGACGTCACTCTTGTCGCGCAGCTGCTGCGCGTTAGGCGGCTCGTTCCCGATCAGGCGCAGCCGCGAAACGCGTCCGCCTTCCTGGTCGATGGTGATGACCGGTTCGATCTTGCTCAGGTCGCGCAGATCGTCGATCAGTTTCCGCAATTGCGACGGACTCTCGATATTGCGCGCAAACAAAATGAAAGCACCGGGCTGAATCCGTTCGAACAAGCCTACCGTTTCCGGCTCTAGTTCCTTGCCTGGCACACCGGTCATGATCAGTTGACCAAGGGAATTGCTGTTCATCGGCTGAAGAATCAACGCTCAACCCGTCTTCGGCAAGCCTGCACCGCAGGCTTGCCGAAGACGGGTTGAGCGTTGAGCGTTGAGCGTTGAAAATAGGAATTTACGGCGGCTCGTTCGATCCGATTCATCACGGCCATCTCGTTCTCGCGCGAGATGCAATGGAGCAGCTCGGTTTGGAAAAGCTGATCTTTATTCCCGCCGCCGTTTCGCCTTTGAAAAAACCGCCCATTGGCTCCGCAGAAATGCGGCTGGCGATGTTGCGGACTGCGATTGAAGGAGAGATGGGATTTACCGTGGACGATTGCGAGCTCCGCCGCCAGCCGCCTTCTTACACGGTCGACACTATTTCAGATATTCGCCGGCGCGAACCTGCCGCGGAGATTTTTTGTCTCATCGGCGATGATAACGTGCGCGATCTGCACAAATGGCATCGCTTCGCTGAACTGGAAAAGTTGGTCCGGTTTGCCGTGCTCGGTCGCACGGGAAAACAGGTGAACCATTCGTATCCGCTCATTCAGCGCAGGATCGACATCTCCGCCACCGAGATCAGAAAGCGAGTTGCTTCGGACCAATCGATTCGTTACTTGGTTCCACAAACGGTCGAGGAAATCATTCGCCGCGAAAAACTTTACCGGGAGTAATCGAATCACCGCCGAAGAATTAGCCAAAACTTGCGCCGAGCTCGCCTCGAACAAAAAGGCGGAGGAAATCGTTGTGCTCGATGTGCGCGGGATCTCGACCTTCACAGATTTTTTCGTGATTTGTTCGGCCACGTCCGAGCCGCAACTGAAAGCGATCGCGAACGAGATCCAAACGCGTCTGAAGGAAGATCACGGCGTGCGCGCAGTTGCGATGGACGGGTTTCCCGCGAGTCAATGGATCGTGCTCGATTATCTCCAGGTGGTTGTGCACATCTTTCATCGCGACAAACGCGCGTTCTATAGTCTGGAAGATCTTTGGGGTGACGCCCCGAAGGTGGAGTGGGAGATCGCGCCGTCATTGCACGCGTGAGCCCATGATGAAAGCCTTTCAGAGCGAGCTGAGCATCAACATCATCGCGTCCGTTGTCGTCTCGCTCCTGTTTTTGGTGGCTGGTTTTTTCTGGGGCAAATACAAGGAACGACGCCGAAAATTCGGCCGGAACCTTGACGAATATGATTTTTATCCGTTTACCGTTACGCGAGAAAATTTTGGCGAGTTCAGTCTGAAGGATTTCCGGCTTGGCATGCATTATTTCCTCAAGAACGAGGATTACACCGCGGCGCACCAGCTCATTTTTATCGGCGAACAGAACAATGTGCGGGAAAAACTCGAGCCCGCGGAACAGCAAGTTTACGCCCAGCTGTTCGACAAATATGACGGCCGCAAAGTCGCTGATGATACGGCGGAGTTCCTGGAGAACTACGTCCGGATCGTGCACCTGATTGGTAAATCATTTCCGAGCACCGGTGTCGAAATTCTCCTGCACAATCTGGCCGATCCGGCGCATTCGCTCATTACGCTTGAGAACAACGTTACCGGGCGCCATCTCCGCGATGGCACGACCAATCTATTGATCGATCTCAAGCGCCGGCAGCTCCTGAATGAAGAGAAACTCAATTACGAGCTGAACATTGGCGCGCGGAAATTTAAGTGCACGACGATTCCGATTAAACGGAAAGAGTTTGGAATCGTCGGTGCCATCTGCCTCAACATCGATGCCAATTACATCACCGAAGAAGTATTGCGCGACCAACAGAAGATCCTAACGTGGTTTCGCAATTTTCTCCGCACCGACATGCAGCTCGATGAAAACATTCTGAGCAAGGACGAATACGCCAAGGCACTTAAGGGCAAACGCCATTTCAAGGACGAGTCGGTCTGAACGCAGCCAGCGCGATTTAGGGAAACCTGTAGCTGCTCGAAGCGCCGTAGGCGCGATAGATATTAGCCCCGGGCGTGAGCCCGGGGGAAAAGGCGTCTCCAAACCAATCAGCCCCGGCAGGGGCGACAGAATACGCCGAAGCGCGTCGTCACTCCTTCCGCCCCTTCCGGGGCTAGTTCGAATGAATCGAGAAACCCCGGGCTTGCGCCCGGGGCTACATTCTTCCGCGCCTACGGCGCTTTCTGCGGCTACGCCATTATTTGAACCGCTCTAGCTGGGCAGTCCAAAATTCGAAGACTCGAATGTTCCAAAACTGAGCTGGCTGTTTGAATTTCGTGCTTGGTTGACGTGGGCTCGTTTAGAATTTCGAGATTCGGATTTCGAAATTTCAGCGCTAGTCCCACTTTTGGACAAGCAGCCAGACGAGAGCGGAGAGCATGGCGGCGAAGGTGGAAAGGATGAGCGCGGCGCGCTTGGACTGGCGCACTTTGAAAAGTGGCTTCGGGATGTCGTCGTAAATGTGGCTCGCTTCGTAGAGTTTCATCAGCGCAAATGCCACGATGAAACCGACGATCGCCCACTTCGCGCACCCGATAATCCAAAACATCCCGGCCCCAATTTACCGCAGGAATCGCGCCTCACAAGCCGCCTTCGCCAAGGCTACGGCGGCTATGCTCGGCTTCGGGTCGCTTCCCGGCAGGACCGGCGCAGGTCACAAACTGATCATATTGCGCTGAGGCGGCCCTGCCCGCCGTGGCCTTGGCGAAGGCGGCTTGCGGGCGAGGCGCGCCGCCTCTACAATTGGCTCCCGATTTATGATGACGTTTCTTCGCAAACATCGCGGCTGGCTTATGTCCGTGATCACTATTCTCTCGATCCCGTTCATTTTTTACTTCGTCAAAACTGACCTCTCGGGCGGAATGCGGTCGGATCAGTTTGCGCAGGTCTACAACCGCAAGGTTTCGATGGTCGAGGCGCAGAGACTCGCTCGTTTGTTCCGCCTCGCCCAAGCGCTCGGGCTTTCCGATTTGCAACAGAGCCTGACCGCTGGAGCGAAGGACGAGAACGAGACTGCCGTTGAGTTCATTTTGAATTTGCTCATCCTGCGGCACGAAGCGGACCGGATGGGAATTCGCCCGACGGAGTCGGAGGTGATCGACATGGTTCACAGTCTGCAACCGTTTCGCGATGCCAGCGGATTCGACCTCAAGAAATACGACGATTTTGTCCAGAACGCACTTGCCCCTAACGGATTGGACGAAGGCCAGATGGAAGAGCTGGTGCGCGATGATCTGGCGCTGAAACGCATTAAACAACTCCTCAATACTGGTGTTTCCCTGTCGCCGGAAGTGAGCAAGGCCAACTTCGACGAAGCCTACGGTAAGCTCTACACGGTCGTGGTGCGCTTGCCGTCGGCGGAGGTCGCCAAAGAAATCAAGATCAGCGATGAGGACATCAAAAAATACTTCGATGCCCACAAGGATGAATTCAAAACGGAGGAACAACGGAAGGTCGATTTCGTCGAACTGGCGTTGACTGAGGAGCAGAAAAAACTAAAGGGAAAAGAGCGAATTGACGCGCTGCAAAAGCTGGCCGATCGCGCGAACGATGTTTCCCAGGCGTTGCTGGAGAAAAGCGCAGATTTCGGCAAAGTGGCCGCAAAATTTCAACTCCCGGTGCATACAACTGCGGAGTTCACAGCAGCCGCACCCGATCCACAATTTAAGACGGCCGGTTCCCAGCTCGACTCCGCCGCGTTCAAGTTGACGAAACAGGAACCGATCAGTGATCCGATCCAAGTCGGCGATGGTTTTTACATCTTGCACCTGGCGAGCGTGGCTGACTCGCGGAAGCTCACGTTGGAGGAAGCAAAGCCGAAAGTGGTCGATGCGATTAAGAAGTCGCGCAGCCAGGAACTGCTCGCCACGAAAGGTGCTGAGATCGCGCGCCAGTTGCGTGACGCGATCAAATCGAATCAACCGATTGAAGCCGCCGCGGAAAAAGCCGGCGTAAAAGCGGAGAAGATTCCGCCGTTCATGTTGGCGGATGAGGCGAAATCGAAAGTGGATGAAAAGAAACCAGCCGAGCCGCCCGACATGACGTTAATCAAAAATGCGGCCGCGCGCCTCCAGCCGGGCGAGGTGAGCGATTTTGTCCCCTTCGGCGATGGGGGAGTGCTTGTCGCGCTGGAAAAACGTGAGCCGCCGGACGCAGTGAAATATCGTGAGAACAAGGCGGCGTTTGAGGAACGTTATCTCGACGGCAAACAACAGATCGTATTTTACGAATGGCTGCGCGACCGGCAGCGCGATGCCGGCCTTGGGCAGCCAGCGCCGCCGGCGGGTTAACGGAAAAAAGCGAGAAAGGTCGCGCGATACGTCGTTCTTGGAGTGGGGTGGCGTTTCGGAGTGCGCGGACATGTCCGCGCTTTAAAAGCGCAGGACACTTCGACGGCTGACAGCGTTAGGCCTTTGTCTTTCGAATGACGTTCTTTGCCGCAAGATCGAGTCCCGTGCGTATTAAATCTATCTCGGCAAGGCGAAGATAAATGTTCGTCGAGCCTTGCTTGCCCCAAGCACCGGCGCTGGGCGAGAAAACGCCTGGCGCCTTCTTCAGAAACGTCCGCTGCTGCTCTCGTGTCAGCTTCACCATTCCATGCCCGCCGTCTGGGTAACCGAGCGTAGCGAAGACCTTACCAGCGATGCGAAAATCGGGATGAGCCATGTGCGCGGACTCGACCGATCCCGGTATCTCGAGCGCTAATGCGCGAAATTCATCAACCGTCACAACGCTATTCCTTTTTGCCTTAACGTTGGTTTCTTTTCGCGCCACTCGGCGGGTCACTCGACAGTGACACTCTTGGCCAGATTGCGCGGTTTATCGACGTCGCGGCCGAGCTCGACGGCGAGATGATACGCCAACAATTGCAATGGAATCACCGTCAGAATCGGCATCAGACATTCCGGTGCGTCCGGCAAGGTTATGATCTCTCCAGCTATTCCCTTGAGCTGTTTCGCGCCGGTGCCGCTGGTTATGGCGATGATCGGGCCTTTGCGCGCTTTGACCTGCTCCATGTTGTTGAGATTTTTCGAAAACACGGGGTCGCCCGGCGCGATGAAGATCGAGGGCAGATCTGGCCGGACCAGCGCGATGATGCCGTGCTTGAGCTCCGCGCTGGGATGACCTTCCGCAAAAAGATAAGTGATCTCTTTCATCTTGAGCGCGCCTTCGAGCGCGATCGGGAAATTGAATTGCCGCCCGAAGAACAACATCCCACCGACATCGGCATGTTTTTTTGCGATCGCTTTAACCTCATCACTTAACTTCAAAACTTCTTGGATCTGCGCTGGTAACGCCTCCAGGGCGCCAATGATCCGGCTCGCATCGGCGGTGGAGAGAAAACGCATCCGCCCGAGCAGCAGACCGATCAGGGTGAGGACCACGATCTGGGACGTGAACGATTTCGTCGCGGCCACGCCGATCTCCGGCCCGGCATGCATGTACACACCGCCGTCGCTCTCGCGCGCGATCGTGCTGGCAACGTTGTTGCAAATGCCGAGCGTGCGATGGCCCTTCCGACGGCTCTCACGCAGCGCGCCTAACGTGTCCGCCGTTTCACCGCTTTGACTGATGGCGAACACGAGGGTGTCGTTCGTCATCGGCGTGTTGCGATGCCGAAATTCGCTCGCGTATTCAACTTCGGTCGGAATGTTCGCGAGCTGTTCGATCAGATATTCGCCTACCATCGCGGCGTGCAGCGCCGTGCCGCAGCCGGTGAGCACGATCCGCCCGACATCGCGCAATTGCTGCGCCGTCATGTTCAACCCGCCCAATTTGGCTGTGCATTCCTCCAGGCTGAGCCGGCCGCGCATCGCATCTTGAACTGAGCTCGGCTGCTCAAAAATCTCCTTAAGCATGTAATGCGGGTAATCGCCTTTCTTAATGTCCTCAGCGGTGAATTCGACTTTGCTGACCCGATGATCGCCGGTCTCGCCGGCGAGCGAGCTGATCTCGAATTTGCTCCGCTCGACGGCGACGACATCGAAATCGTTCAAATAAACGGCGTCCCGCGTGTAAGCCACGATCGCGCTGACATCGCTGGCGAGGAAATTCTCATCCTTGCCGACGCCGAGCACGAGCGGGCTGCCACGGCGCGCGCCGATCATGAAATCGGGAATGTCCGCGTGAACGAGCGCGATCCCGTATGTGCCAATGACTTGCTTCAGCGCCGTTCGCACTGCGTTAACGAGTCGCGCTTTTTTTTGCTCAACATCGACAGTCGTTGCGCACGAATCGACGTAAAGTTTCCCGATCAAGTGCGCCAGGACTTCGGTGTCTGTGGTCGAACGAAAATTGGTGTCGCCATCCTGGACCAATTGTTCTTTGAGCGCCTGATAATTTTCAATCACGCCATTGTGAACGAGCGCGAGTCGACCGCTCGCATCGAGATGCGGGTGCGCATTTTCGTCGGTCACTTTGCCATGCGTCGCCCAGCGCGTGTGGCTAATTCCGAAGGAACCCGATGGTGGGTTCTCCGTGATCAGCTTGCCCAGCGAAGCAATACGCCCCGCGCATTTACGGATCCCGATGTCGTGACCAGCATCGACAATGGCAACGCCGGCGGAGTCGTAGCCCCGGTATTCAAGCCGTCGCAAACCGTCCAGCAAAATCGGCGCCGCCTCAGCCCGCCCGACGTATCCGACAATCCCGCACATCTTGTTCGAAGTGTAATGTCAGCGTGCCTCAGTCGCAAGATTCACGCCGCGGATTACGGCGCTCGCTCAGAGCGAGCTATTTCTCCGTTAGCCCCACGGCGCGGTTTCGTGTCAGCCCGGGCTAACGTGGGCGTCTAGCGCCAAAGGCGCGGCATCATATTAAAGCCTGGGGCAGCGCCCCAGGAAAATTAACCCAATTCGGCGAGCGCTGAAAGCGCGCCTCAAGGAAAAGCGGGGATCAATCCCACACGTAACGTGAGCGACTGCGCCATGGCCTGATAATGGACCAAAGAGAATGCAAAATCGCGCTTTCAGCGCTAGGGATTAATATCTGGGGCGTCGCCCCAGGCTATGCTGACGAAGCGCCGTTGGCGCTAGGATCATCGCATTACGCGAAATCCTCTAATAGGCTGGAAATCGTTCTCTGCGCCTTTGAAAAATTGCTTTCCCCGCAAAAATTCATCGCGTTTCCTGCGGATGCCCGGCAGGTTTTTTCTTCTGCTCGCCGATGCCGAGATTCTTCAGGAACGGCTGGATGGATTGCTTGCGTCCAAGGAATTTTTCAATCGACAATGAAACTTCACGCGAATCGCCTTGCTCGTAGATTTCGTGACGCAATCGAAGACCGGCTTCGCGATCGAGATATTTGTTCTTCGCTTTTTCGAACACGGTCGCCATGTCCGCTGCGATGGCGTCGGCCCAGGCGTATCCATAATAGCCGGCGTCATAGCCATTGAGGTGCCCGAAGTAGGTCACGAACGTCGTGCTCGAATCGATCGGCAGAAAAACTCGCTGCAAGACCGGGTTCGACATCGCGACGCAATCGTAGGCTTTCCCTTCGGGGTGCACATCGTGCAAGGTGAGATCAATCGATGCGAAAGCGAACTGCCGCCGGTAAAACACGCCCGCTGTCGCCAGTTTCGCATCGTTCATCTTCTGGATCGTCTCGGCTGGGATTTTCTTCGACGGATCGCGATAATCGGCGGCGAACGTGTCGAGCACTTGCTTGTCCCAGACCCAGTTCTGCAACATCTGCGACGGCGCTTCGACAAAATCGCCCGGCACATGCGTCCCGGCGAATCGGCCATACTTCGCCTTGGTGACAATGGAATGAAGTGCGTGCCCGAATTCGTGGAACAGCGTTTCTACGTCGGTGTGCGTCATTAACGACGGCTGGTCCGCGCTCGGCGGCGGGAAATTGCAGAGCAATGCCACGGTCGGGCGCTGATATTTCCCATCGGCTGACAATTTCCCGCCGAGAATCTCGAACTCAGCAAAGTGATTGAATTTTCCTTCGCGTGGAAACATGTCGAGGTAAAAGAGGCCGAGCGGTTCGCCCGTGGCGGAATCGGTCACGACGTAAAGTTGCAAGTCCTCGATCCATTTTTGCGGGGGCGTGATTTGATAGAACTTCAAGCCGAAGATCCCTTGATAAATATCGAACATCCCCTGAAGCACGCGCTGAAAGGGGAAGTAGTTGCGGAGTGCTTCCTTATCGACGGCGAACTTCTGCTTGATCAACTGATTATCGTAATAACGCCAGTCCCAGTGATCGATCTTAGTCTTCGGATCGTGCGTGTCGGCAGCCTTCATCTTTTGCAGTTCCGCTACTTCCGCGGCGAACTTCGGCTGAATCCCTGCGATGAGATCGTTGATGTATTTTTTCGCGCCGGCGCCGGACTTGGCCATTTTGACCTCGGTCTGGAAATCGTCCCACGATTTGTAACCGAGGCGGAGCGCGATCTTGTTGCGGAGCGCGAGCATTTGATTCAGCACGGTGACGTTCGTGTCTTTCGCCAGGGTGGAGCGCGCGATGTAAAGTTTTTTGCGGGTGGCTTCGTTCTTGGCGTTTTCCATCACGGTGCGGTATTGCCAGGTCACGTTTGCCATCACCGTGTAGGCGTCATCGCCGGTCTTGATTCCAGGCGAGGCGAGGAAACTGTCGGGCACGCCGTCCAGCTCGGCTTTGGTAAAGACCACCGGCCCTTTGGCATTGACGATGTTGGTATCGAAATCGGTTCCGAGCTTGGCCAGTTGTTTCCGCAAATCTTCCACCGCTTTGCGCGATTCCGGATACAAGCTCAGTCCGGCCCGGCGATAATCGCGCAGCGTTTCTTTTAGGAGCTTTTCGTCTTCGCCGGCAAGCTTCGGATGCGTATCGGCAAACGCCTTGATCGCGCGATACACATCTTCGCGATAATCGATCCCGACCGCCCAATCCTGGAAAACTTTCACCGCGTTCTCGCCCGCGGCGCGCATTTTCTCATCGGTGTTGGTTTCCTTGATCATCGTCGCCTTGTTCGCAGCGATGTTCGCTTCGTAAACAAGATCATCCAGCGCCACGACCGTGCTCTTAAACGTGACTTTCTTCAGATCTTGCGCACCGATTTCATCCAGCGCCTTGTTCGCCTTCGCCATGGCCGACTTCATCAGCGTGTCGACCGCTTCCGGCGTTTGTTCCCAATCGGGAATGGTCAAGACCGCGTTCGCCTTTGCCGCTGCCTCACGAAAGTCATCGACGGTTTTCAATTCGGCTGCGGAGATCGACAAAACGGACACGGCAAGGACAACTGGAAAAAGAACGAATACGGATTTCATAGGGCTGAAAATAGGTGGCCACAGACTTGCACAGACGCCGTGGTGAGCAAGTCGAATCCATTCGCCCCGATGACAGGAAATTTCTGGGGAACTGTACGCGCCACCGCTGCGCTTAAGAGTAAGAAAATGTCTTGCTGTTATGTAAGTCGGAGGAGACATCTCTCATTGTGATCGAGAAATTTTTCCTGGCGTTTATTCCGCTGTTTGTCGCGATCGATCCGATCGGGGTCGTGGCGATTTTTATCGGTCTGGGCACAAGCGCGTCGGGAGAACATCGGAAACGGCAGGCGTTTGTCGGTATTTTTACCGGGCTCTGTATTGCCATCGGGTTCATTTTTCTTGGACGAATCATTTTTAAAGCGCTCGGTATCACGGTGGCTGATTTCCAGGTTGCCGGCGGCTTGATCTTGATGTTGTTAGCCGTGCGCGAGCTGGTCGGAATCGGCCCGCAAATGGGCAGCGACAGCGATGAATTCGGGATCGTCCCGCTCGGGATGCCGCTCATTGCTGGGCCAGCTTTGTTAACCGCGCTGCTGATTCTCGTCGACACCGTCGGACTCGGCTACACGCTGGTCTCGTTGTTGGTCAACATGGTCCTGCTGGCGATTACCCTGTGCAGCGCCGATCGCATCACGCGCTGGATGGGCCGCCAGGGTTTGCGTGGCGTATCGAAGATCATCGCGCTCCTGCTCGCCGCGATTGCGATCAGCCTGATCCGGCGCGGTTGGCAAACGAGATGATAATGACGAATGCCGAATGACGAAGGAAGCACGAAGCCCGAATGACGAAGAAGCCAGGGAGAAGCCTTCGTCATTCCTTCGTGCTTCGTCATTCGGATTTGCGGTCTTCATCATACTCGCGTTTTACGGCTGGGTGGCGTACGCCCGGCACGAGGTGGACCCGACGCCTCTGAGCCGGGGCGATCAGGCTGCTTATCTCGCTTACGCGCGGCAGATGCATGACACTCATTACACTGTTGCCGGCGATCGAAATCGAATGCCGGTGTTTCCGTTTTTGCTTTCGTTGGTTTACCGGCCCGGGCTGAGCAATGCAGAGTTCCTCGCCCGCGCCCAGTCGTTTAACATTAATTTGTCGATCTTGCTGCTGGGGTTGCTCTTTTTGGTGCTGCGCAGATTTTTCGCCAGCTTCTACTCGGCGGCGCTGCTCGTCGTCGCGGCGTTCGGCGTGTTTGTCTATCGCGCCGGAACGGTGGAAGTGGAGCCACTCTACTATTTCCTCAGTTTCTGCGCGTTTGTTCTCCTGGTCCGAATGCTAATTGCGCCGCAATGGTGGCTGGCAATATTGGCCGGTGCAGTAATGGCCCTGGCGTATCTGACGAAGGCATCGATGCTGCCAACCATCGCGATTTGGTCAGTCGTATTCGCGGCCCAAGCCCTATGGGAATGTCGCGCACGTATGCGCCGGCGCGAGATCGGCCGCCGGATCGGACATTTTCTGCTCGTGCTCGGGACATTTGGCGTGATGATTTTTCCCTATGAGCGGACGAGTAAACGGCTTTACGGGCATTATTTCTTCAATGTGAACTCGGCTTATTACATGTGGTGCGATTCCTGGCCGGAGGCTGTGGCCTTGACAAAGGCATATCGCGATAATCCTGATCTTCCTCCCGACCAGCTGCCTTCGCCTGCGAAATACTGGCGAGAACATTCTGCGGCACAGATGGCGGGACGATTTCTGCATGGATTGAAAACATTTGCCACACGGAGCGCAAAACTGGCTGGTTATTACAAGTTCGTGCTGTTCTTTGTGCTTAGCGGAGTAGTGCTGTCGGTGCGCAAATGGGCGCTGGCCCAGCGATTAATCGGGAGAGAATTTTCCGCGGCGACTTTTTGTTTTCTCTTTTTCTTTTGCTATCTGCTTTTGTACGCCTGGTACGACGCGGTTGTGACCGACAGCAGATTTGTCCTATCGCTTTTTCTGCCGTTCCTATTTGTCGCATCGAAATTTGCGCTGGGTCTCGAAGAAGGCCGTTCGTTTACGATCATGCGCCGCCGTTTGAGTTTTACAGATTTGGTGGCCGCCAGTCTCATCTGCCTCGCACTGATCGACGTCGCCTACAATCTTTTACGAATCGGCCGGCTCATCAGTTAAGTTTCAGCTTACGAATCACACGAATTGACGCGAATCAAGAAACCTGTCTCCAAATTCGCCAAAGTCTTGGCAGTTGTTGAAATGGCCGTTCCTTCTGCTCTTCCATTCGCGTTGATTCGCGTGATTCCCGGATTGAACTCCGGCTGTGGTGATGCCCCTCTAGTGCCATGTCCAAGCTTCGAATTTGTTTCGGATTCGGATCTCCCAATTATTCTTGCAGTAAATCCATTTCGGCAGTTCGTTGCGATTCAGCTGGTAATGGCACATAGTCGGCTCCAGACGTATTGACAGCTTGGCGGCCCTCGTTACTATCCTCGCCCTATGAGATTTCCCCTCCCGCTCACGGCCAAGATCGCCTCGTACATGATCGGGCATAAACTGCGCGGCACGAAGAAGTTCGCCACGGTGCTCCAGCTCGAGCCGCTCCATACCTGCAACCTTACCTGCACGGGCTGCGGCCGGATTCGCGAGTATTCCACCTCGCTCAAGGACATGATGAGCCTGGAGGATTGTCTCGGCGCGGCGCAGGAGTGCAACGCTCCGATGGTCTCGATCTGCGGCGGCGAACCGCTGATCTACCCGCACATCGAAGCGCTGGTGAACGGGCTGCTCGAGCAAGGCCGGATCGTTTATATCTGCACCAACGCGATGTTCATGCGCAAGAAAATGCGCGACTGGCTGGCATCGCAGCTGGCGAGCCGCCCGCAATTTGTCGATGAAAAAATCGATAAACTGACCAAGGCCGGTTTGCTCAGCGAAAAAGATGCGGGTGAAATTCGCAAAGGCCCGAAAGATTCGGCGAAGCCGACAATCGCGCCGAGCAAATGGATGTATTGGAATGTCCACCTCGACGGGCTCGAGCGGATTCACGATCTCATTGTCGAGCGCGAAGGCGTTTTTAAGGAATGCATTCTGGCGATCAAGATGGCGAAGATTCTCGGCTATCAGGTCGCGACGAACACGACCATTTACAAGGAAACCGACATGCAGGAGGTCGAGCAGATGTTCGATTATCTCTCCGATCTCGGGGTGGATGGCCACACCATCTCGCCCGGTTACGAGTACGACGCCGCGAAGAAGGACATGATCAAGCGCCTGAATTTGCGCCCGGAAGATTTCTTTCTCACCCGCAAAATGACGCTCGAGAAATTCCACAAGATCGAGGAGTGGATGAATCGTTACACGTTCCTCGGCACGCCGATTTACTTCGAATTTCTCGCCGGAAAACGCGACCTAACGTGCTCAGCGTGGGCGATCCCGACTCGCAACATTCGCGGCTGGAAAGGTCCGTGCTACCTGATGACCGATGCGCATTATTCCAGTTACGCCGAGTTGCTCGAGAAAACCGAATGGGACAATTACGGCGTCGTCAACGGTGTCGCGCGCGATAGCCGTTGCGAGAATTGCATGGTGCATTGCGGTTACGAGCCGACGGCGAGTCTTGGGCTGCAAGCGCAGCCCGGCGATACGTGGAAAACGGTGAAATTCAATTTCGGCCCCAGACCGAAACCGAGCGGCCGCGGCAGCGAAACGATCGCCTTCAACGGCGTGACAAGTGGCGATGGTCATATCACTGGCAAACGCGCTAACGCAGCGGAGCAAGTTGCGCACGCGTAGTTCCACTTTGTCATGTTGAGCGAAGCGAAACATCTCACGCTGCTCGGTTTCGGCGACGCTAGACGAAATGATCGGAGATTCTTCGCTTCGTTCAGAATGACAAAATGAGCGCGGCGCAGATAAGATCGACATCGCGAAGATGCAGACCAGTAATCTAATTGCTCTACGCAGCGCGGAGCAAGAGCCGGCCGCAATGGAAGAGATCTCGCGCGCCATTTCGCTCGCGCAGGAAAATCTTTTGCGCCAGCAGCGTCCTGACGGTCACTGGTGCGGCGAGCTCATCGTCGATAGCACGCTCTGCTCCGATTTCGTTTTTTACATGCATTGGGGCGGCGAACTGGACGAGCAAGTGCAGCAGCGTTGCATTCGCCACATTTTGAAGCGCCAGCTTCCCGATGGCGGCTGGAACATTTATTACGGCGGGCCGAGCGAGATCAACGCGTCGGTCAAAGCGTATTTTGCGCTAAAACTCGCCGGCTACTCGGCCGATCTGCCCTTCATGCAGGAAGCGCGCGCCAACATCCTGCGGCTCGGCGGCATTCCGCGTTTAAACACTTTCAGCAAACTTTATCTGGCGCTGCTCGGGCAATTCCCGTGGAAATATCTCCCGACGATCCCGGTCGAAATGGTGCTCTTGCCGCCGTGGGCGCCGCTCAACATCTACAGACTGTCATCCTGGAGCCGGGCGATGCTGATTCCGCTCGCGATTATCAATCATTTCAAACCGACGCGGCAATTGCCGGGGCTAAAACATCTGCACGAGCTTTATCCGTTAGGCACTGAGCACGAGGATTTCACCCTCCAGCGCGATCCGCGCTTCTTCACCTGGCGAAACTTTTTCCTCCGGGCGGACAAAGTGCTGAAGTTTATTGATGGTCTCGCCTTTCCCCAGCCGCTGCGCAAAGTTGCATTGGAGGAAGCGGAACGCTGGATGATCGAACGGATCGGCGAGGGGAGTGATGGGCTCGCCGCAGTTTATCCCGCGATGTTGAACTCGATGATCGCGTTGCGCGCGCTCGGCTATTCGAAGAACCACGCGCTCTTTGAAAAGGCGAGAAAGGATTTTGCCGGACTGTTTGTCGATGATCCGGAGGATTTTCGGATTCAGCCGTGTTTGTCGCCGGTATGGGATACCGCCATCAACATCATCGCGCTGGCCGAGTCCGGCCTTTCGCCGGAACACGAGGCGTTGCAGAAAGCTGGCAACTGGTTGCGCCACCAAGAGGTCCGGATCCGCGGTGACTGGGCCCAAAACAATCGTCATCCCGAAGCGAGCGGCTGGGCATTCGAATACAATAATGTTTACTATCCCGATACGGACGATACCGCGATGGTGCTGATGGCGCTGCGACTGATCCAACCGCAAGATCGATCCGCCTCCGGTGAGCTACGGCGCGACGCGCAATCGCTCGCCGCCGTATTCGGGCGAGCATTGCCGTGGCAATTGAGTTTCCAATGTCGCGACGGCGGTTGGGCGGCGTTCGACAAAGATGTCACGACGCCGTGGCTCGAAGACATGCCGTTTGCCGATCATAACGCGATTCTCGATCCGACCTGCAGCGATCTGACCGCGCGCACGTTGGAGCTTTTCGGTTACATCGGGTTCGACCGAAAAGCTCCAGCGGTCAGACGCGCGCTGCGCTTCCTCATCGAAACGCAGGAAGACGACGGCTCGTGGTATGGCCGCTGGGGCGTGAATTATATTTACGGCACATGGCAGGTTCTGCGCGGGTTACGCGCCATCGGCCAGGACATGACGCAGGATTGGATTTTGCGCGGGCGCGATTGGCTCGAGACCTGCCAGAACGAAGACGGCGGATGGGGTGAGACGTGCGCGTCGTACGACAATCCTCAGATGAAAGGCATTGGAGAAAGCACCGCATCCCAAACGGCCTGGGCTGTGATGGGCATCTGCGCGTGCGGTGATCTCGACCGCCACAGCGTCCAGCGCGGCCTTCGATTTTTGCTTGATCGACAAAAATCGGACGGTTCGTGGGAGGAACCACAGATTACCGGCACCGGTTTCCCGAGAGTGTTTTATCTCAAGTACGACATGTATCGGCAAAATTTTCCGCTCCTCGCCTTCGCGACGTACTTAAACTACCGCAACGGTCTCGACACTCAGCTCGGTTTCTACCGTTGCGCGTAGTTCTGTGAGATATCGCCGCGCGCTCCAAAGTTCCGCCAGGGACGAAAGGCAATAGCCCAGCGTTTCAACGCTGGGACACGGTAGAATTCATGCGCCGAGTCCCGGCAGGGACGAAAGAATCATTCGAACATGCGCTCATCATATTCGAACCCATGCCGTCGCAACATCGACATAAATTCTTCACGGAAGGTGCGGGTGCGATGATGTTCGGTTTGGTTTCGAATATACGCGATCGTCGCATCGATGGCCGAGATGCCGATGCTAAACGCGCCATAACCTTCCTGCCATTCAAACGTGCGGAGTTTTGGAAATGTTTCGTGGATCCATTTTGACGAATTGCCTTTGAGAAGCTGAACGGCCTTTGCAAGGGAGAGAGTTGCTGGAATGGAAAGCAACATGTGGACATGATCGGAAACGCCGCCAATGGCTAGCGCTTTCATTTTGTTCTCGCGTGCAATGCCGCCGAGATACGGCCAAAGCCGGTCGCGCAAATCGGAAGTCAGGGACGGTTCGCGGTTTTTCGTCGTCCAAACGCAATGGATAAGGACGCTGGTCAACGTGTGCATGGTTCTTTCGTCCCTGCCGGGACTCGCAGCTTGTATATCACGGTCCTCCCAGCGTTGAAACGCTGGGCTATTTTCTTTCGTCCCTAACGGGACTTGCAGCTTGTATATCACAAGCCCGTCCAGTGTTGAAACACGGGGCTATTGTCTTCCGTCCCTGGCGGGACTCCAGCATCAACGCCGAGTTGCCACGCGGGCTGACTTCAAAAAATAAATCCTGTTCATCGGCGTAAACCGATCTAACAGTAAATATTATGGCTTACGAATTACCAAAATTACCCTACGCCTATGATGCGTTGGAGCCGCACATCGATGCGCGCACGATGGAAATCCATTATACTAAGCATCACCAGGCTTACGTCGACAACGTCAACAAGGCGATCAAAGGCAAGGCCGATCTGGAAAATAAATCGGTCGAAGATTTGATCCGTAATCTCAACGCCGTGCCGGAAGACATTCGCATGGTCGTGCGCAACAACGGTGGCGGTCACGCCAATCATTCGTTCTTTTGGAAAATCATGGCTCCGAACGCCGGCGGCGAACCGAAAGGAAAGCTCGCCGACGACATCAAATCCGCTTTCGGCAGCTTCGATAATTTCAAGGAAAAACTCGCCGCCGCAGGCGTGGGCCGGTTTGGCAGCGGCTGGGCATGGCTGATCAAAGGCAAGAGCGGCAAGCTCGAAATTGCCTCCACGCCTAACCAGGACAGCCCGCTCATGGAGGGCAACACTCCCGTCCTCGGGGTCGATGTTTGGGAGCACGCTTACTATCTCAAATACCAGAATCGCCGGGCCGATTATCTCAAGGCCTGGTGGAACGTGGTGAATTGGGATGCTGTGGCGAAGAATTATTAGGCCTGTTCGCTGTAGCGGCGGTCTATGACCGCCGTTCTTAATTAGTCTCGGCGGTCGCAGACCGCCGCTACAGAAGATGGCGTATCTAAACGAAAACTATCTCAAGCTCCAGGCCGGCTATTTGTTTCCCGAAATCGCGCGACGCGTGCGCGAGTTTTGCGAATCGAATCCGGGCGGGGCGAAACGATTGATCCGCTGCGGGATTGGCGATGTGACGGAGCCGTTGCCGCAAGCGGCAATCGACGCGATGAAACGTGCGGTCGATGAGCTGGGTCGTCGCGAGACGTTTCGCGGTTACGGCCCGGAAACCGGCTACGAATTTTTAAGATCGACCATCGCGCAGCACGATTATCGCGACCGCAACATCGACGTCGCCGACGACGAGATTTTTGTCTCCGATGGTTCGAAATGTGATTGCGGTTTCATTCTCGATATTCTCGGCGACCAAAACAAAATCGCGATTACCGACCCGGTCTACCCGGTTTATGTCGATACCAACGTGATGGCCGGGCACACCGGATCCGCGCGCAAAAATGGCAGCTACCAAGGGATCGTTTATCTGCCGTGCACGGCGGAAAACAATTTCGTGCCCGAACCGCCCAGCGAACATGTCGATCTGGTTTATCTTTGTTTCCCAAACAATCCGACCGGCGCGGTCGCGACGCGCGAGCAGCTCATGCACTGGGTCGAATACGCGAGAGCGCACGACACGATTTTGCTCTTCGACGCTGCGTATGAAGCTTACATCTTCAATCCGCAGATTCCGCACTCGATCTTCGAAATTCCCGGCGCGCGCGAATGCGCAGTCGAGTTTCGCAGTTTCTCCAAGAACGGCGGGTTCACTGGCGTGCGCTGCGGTTTCACCGTAATGCCGAAATCGTTGCTCGCGCGGACGGAGAATGGCCGGCTTCTGCCGTTGCACGCGCTCTGGCATCGGCGCTGGAGCACGAAAGCGAACAGCGTAAGTTATCCAGTGCAGCGCGGTGCCGAAGCGTTGTATTCGCCGGATGGCCGTCAGCAAGTGCGAGCGTTGATCGACCACTACATGGGCAACGCCAAGCTTTTACGTGATGCTGCGTCCGATGCTGGGCTGGACGTTTTTGGCGGAGTGAACGCACCTTACCTCTGGGTCAGGACGCCGAATGGACTAACTAGCTGGCAGTTGTTCGATCAAATGTTGCGCGAGTTGAATGTTGTGGTTACGCCGGGCAGCGGTTTCGGCGCGCAAGGCGAGGGTTATTTTCGCATCTCCGCCTTCAACAGTCGCGCCAACGCCGAAGAAGTCGCGCGACGGTTCGAGCGGTTTCGGTGATCTCGTGTACAGCATCCGTGACCGGCGCTTGACCTTGCGAAATGCCGACAAATGCTTGTCGATCCTACGCTCGCGGGTAGAGTGCGCTGAGTTTTTGCCAAAGGAAGGTTTGCGGGAGTGCCCGATCGAAAACAGAATCTGCCTCAGCTTTATCGTTTTTGTTTTCTCATGACAGGCGAGGCGCGCAAAGCGCAGGAGGCGTTTCACGGAACGTTGCGCGCGGCGGCGAGTAGCGCCTCGAACGGGCAGGCACCCACCGACTCGCTCTGGTTTTATCGCGACGCGCGCGCGCGTTGTCTGGAACTGAGCGAACACGGTTTGCAGCCCGAAGATGTCGATCTTCCGGAGGAAGAGCTCTCGCCGGCTGCGCCAGACCAGCTCAAAAAAGTCGACCCAACCCAGCTTGCCATATGGATTTCCGCCGCGTCCGATCCGCAACGGACCGCGCTGGCGTTGTTTTATCTGGATCAATTCGATTACCGCGAAATTTGCGAGCTGGCCGGGATCAGGCTGTCTGATCTATCGCGTTTGCTGGCACAGGCCCGCCGGCAATTTCAAGCCTGGCTAAATGCCACCATCCCGGAGCAGACACCGCCAATATGAAACCGGCCGAGCTATCGCGGCATCAACGTGTGTTGATGAACTGCGCGCCGATTCGAGAGGAGAAGATCGACGATCGCGCAATGCGGAGTGCGGTGTTTCGGGCGCGAGGGAGCGACGAGTTCGTTCGGCAACAGGCTTTCGACCAGGCTCTGGCCGGGCTCGTCCATACCATTCCGGTTCCGTCCGAGGTTTCGGAATGGTTTTCTGCGAAAGAACTCGCACCGGTCAAAAAATGGAGCTGGAAGAAAATCTGGCGAAATCCAGCGGTGATTGCCATTGTCGCGTCGCTGGTTGTCATCGCAGCCGTCTTCGCGTTGCAAGTCGTCGAGCGTCTTCACGAATTTCCCGGCGCCGCGACCGCCAAGAGATTGCTGGCCGTCGCTGGCTCGACGAAATCGGTCTTGCTCGATCCGATGTCGGTCGATGCCGGGACGTTAGGCGATCTTTTTTTCATGAAGCATCAACTAGAGCATTACGATGTGCCGCCGGAGTTTGCCGATTTTCGCACGATCGGCGCCCGTGTCTTCGATGACGAGGACGGCCATCGCGTCGCCCAGATCTGGGTGGTGGAAAAAAAGATACAGTTCTTTCTGTTTCGGGCGGAGCGCGATCCGAAAACAGGCGCGGTGCGCGAGTTTTCCGGATGGCGCAACGTCGAGCAGGAAGGTTGGGCCGGTGTCGTGCGTGAGAAAGACGGCGTCTGTTTCATGGCCGCAGTGCACGGGCGGCCGAAAGACTTGGCGCCGTACTTACCGAAAGCCCGGTAGAAGATTCCTTTTTTCTTCCGCTCAATCTTCCTTTTGTCTGGCTGATTTTGACTTGGCACCGAGCAGCGCTCACGGAACGACGGCTTGGGCAGCCGTCGATTTGAACATGACGGCTGCCGCCTTCGCCGAGCCTACTCCGAAAGTGTTCGCGAGCGGGCGGCGAGCCTGGGGGAAGCCGTTACTCCTTGGGCTCAGCTTCATTGGCGATGCAAAACCGGACTTCGAATTCGGTCCAGTCGTTTCCGGAACGAATAAGGCGCAAATGGCCTCCGTGCAGGCGGGCAAGCTCGCACGCGAGATTCAATCCGATGCCGTGGCCGGAAATCGACGAGCGGTTTGAATCGCGATGGAAGCGCTCAAAAATCTTCGCGCGATCTGTGATGGTTGGGCCGTTGTTCCCGATGGTCAGCACCACGTCCTTTCCATTTCGCTGCGCGCTCACGCGCATCCGGCCGCCGGCGCGATTGTACTTGCGCGCGTTCTCGAGAAGGTTCTGCACGATTAAAGAAGTGTAGCGTTTTTCGCCGGCGATAAACAAATCATCCGGGAAATCGGTGTCGATCTGGACCTCGGGGGCGTCCGGCAACGCGCTCAAATCATCCAGCCATTCATCAATCAGCTGACTCAAGTTCACCGGGTCGAGCGCGAGCTGGAGATGACCGGCGTCCATCCTGGAGAGCAAGAGCAAATCGTCGATCACGTCGGTAAGACGATGCGTTTGGTGAAGCAACGCGGATAGTTCCTCGTAAACTTCCGGCTTGAAATCTTCTCGCCCGAGCAGCGTCTCAATCCCGGTGCGGAGGACTGTGACTGGGCTCTTCAGCTGATGCGACGCGTCGGCGGAATAACGGGTCGATCTCTCCAGTTCCTCGGTCGTAGTGGCGAGCGTGGCCTCAGCGCGTTTTCGCCGAGCGCGATTTTCCTCCGAATCAAGCGCCAGTCTTTCGACGGGCACAGCCAGGCGGCTGGCAATGAAATGACTGGCGAAGAAACCGCCGAGCAAAAGGATCGCGCCTGCGCCCCCGATTTGCCAGCGCAGGTGGTGAAGCTGCGCCATGAAACCGGTTAACGGATAAATGCAAACTTCATAGGCTGGCGGAAAGAGCGAATCGGGATTGAGCCGCTTGTAGAACAAAAGTTGGGGCGCACCATCGACCGTGACCCGAAAATTATTCCGTCCGCGGTCGGTCTGCGCGATGGCCTGCGCAATCTCGCCGCCGACAAATTTCCTGGCGGAAGGGGAGATCGATGGCATCTGCAACACGCTCCGTAGCCAAATACCGCTTTTCATCCCGGTTTTCGATTGTTTTGGAGCGATCTCCAGCGGTTTGAATCCGATGACGAGTGCCGAAATGACCTCGCCGTTTTCCGTGGAAAAAATGGGCACGGCGATCACTTCATCGACAATTTCGGCCGCGCCGTGGCCGTTTTCGTGGACATACCCGATTTGCTGTTCCACCGGTAGTTTGGGCAGACTCAATTGCCATTCGATATCGGCGTTCATCTCGCCTGCGTCGTTAGGATTGAGCGGCGGCAGAACGGCGCCATCGCTATTCAGAAAACGATAGAACCTGGCGTGCAACGATTGGGCAGCTTGTTCCGGCGGAGGTTCTTCGCCTTCCATCAGGTCGCGTAACTCATCTTTGGCGGTGGGATAAAGCAGATCCAGCGCGTTATCTTCGAGCGCGGCATGAATGCGGGGTCGCGAGGCCAGTGTCGCGCAGCGATCGGCCAGCGCGGTGTGACGCAGTTCTTCGATTCTGTGCAGGGACGAAAGCTCCGCTTGAAAATTTTGCTGCAAATCTTGCTCGGCGTCGGCCGCGACTTTGCGCTGCGCGAGATAAAGACCGAGAGCGGTCAGCGTCACGACGATCAGCATCATGGCCGCGGCAAGTTTGGTGCGAAAAACGGAGGCACTCTTCGTTCGTGGATGGTTCCACTTCATGGGAAATCGACATGCAACGTCTCGCCATTTTTCAGGTGCACCGGCTTTGCCATTGTCGTTTTGCTGTCGATCCAGGCTTTGAGGGTGTAATCCCCGGCCGGCAGACCAGTGAGGTGAAATCGCCCGTCGGCGCTGGTGACGACGAAATAGGGAGTGTTCAGCACGAGAATCAAGCCGCGCATGTGCTGGTGAATATCGCAACGCAACGTGACGAGCCCTGCTGTGTCGAACACGACTGAGGGAATCGGCCGCTCCTCGGGCCGGTAACGCCCGAGATCAAACCGTTTCGCGGGCGAATACGAAAAGATGCTGTGATAAGTGTCGTCAAAGTTTGGGAACTCAACTTTCGTGCCGACCTGCAACGGCAGAAGCGTCGGAATGAAGGTCAAATCTTTTTGGGCGACTTGTTTGGTCGGCGGCGAAGCTGATTTGGGGAAAGAATCATCGAGATAAACAACTGCGAGCGGCGGTTCCGTCGCGAGGACTCCACCGCGCGTAACGACTCCATACCGCTGTGCCATCACCGGGGCGCCATGCGATTTCGGCAGCGCCACACGACCATCCACACTTGCCCCGGCGTGGAGCGCTGGCGGCAGCAAAATGATCATCGCGCTGAGCCGAATCAAGGTGCGCATGCCACTGTCGATCTTAGCAGCCATTCTTCCTGGGAGACAGTTGAAATACTGGAGCGGCTCAAGCGTGCAGCCAGAAGGGCGGACGGCAAGAAGCGCGTGAGGCGCATCCCTCCAGCGGGCTGGAACGAGCGAGCAACGCCGCCATTCGCCCTTCTGCCTCGCGCCCTGGAGGGTTGCGTCGATTTTGCCGTTGGCCCTCCCGCCTCGTGCGGGATTGACCGAGATCGCTGCCGATATCGGCACTGCGGTTTGCGAAATTAGTTGCGAGTGGCCTGAACCTCGGCACGTTATGCGCTCTCACTCACAGGATGACTTCAGGGAAAATTGTAGTTTGCGGCGGAGGCGGTTTTATCGGCGGACATCTGGTGGCTGATTTGCTCCGACAGGGCAAGAAAGTGCGGGCGGTCGATGTCAAACCCCTCGACGAATGGTTTCAGGTCTTCGCCGACGCGGAGAATCGACAACTCGATTTGCGCGAAAAAGGCGCGTGCCAACAGGCGACGCGCGATGCGGCGCTTATTTACAATCTCGCGGCGGACATGGGCGGAATGGCATTCATCGAGAACAACAAGGCGCTTTGCATGTTGAGTGTCCTGATCAACACCCATCTGTTGATGGCGGCGAAAGATGCTGGCGTGGAGCGTTACTTTTATGCGTCATCGGCCTGCGCTTATGCGGCCGACAAACAGACCGATCCAAACGTCACCGCGCTGAAAGAGGAAGACGCGTATCCGGCGATGCCGGAAGACGGTTATGGTTGGGAAAAGTTGTTCAGCGAACGGATGTGCCGGCATTTCCGTGAAGATTTCGGTATTGCGACGCGCGTGGCACGTTTTCACAGTGTCTACGGCCCTCATGGAACTTACTATGGCGAGCGCGAGAAAGCGCCGGCGGCGATTTGCCGCAAAGTAATCGAAGCGAAGCTGTCCGGGGGCGGTGAAATCGAAGTTTGGGGTGATGGGAAACAAACACGCAGCTTCATGTGGATCGATGATTGTGTGAAAGGGATTCAGATGATCATGGCCGGCGATTTTGTCGGGCCGATCAACCTCGGCAGCAGCGAGCTCGTCTCGATCAACCAGCTTGTCGATATTGTGGAGGAGATTGCTGGCGTGAAACTGAAACGCCGCTACAACTTGAAGGCCCCGAAAGGCGTAAATGGCCGAAACAGCGACAACACGCTGATCGAAAAAGTTTTTGCTTGGGAGCCGTCGACCCGTCTGCGCGATGGTTTGGAGAAAACCTATCACTGGATCTACGACCAAATGACGCCAACCGAACCGAAGAAGAAGGGCCGACTTGCTTCAGCGACATCGTAATCGACAAAATGACTGCGGACTCGAAAGCCTCTGCAAGAGAATCTGTCGGTCCGCGCGAGACTCGGATGCAATCAGTTTTCGGTTGGATTAAGCGCAATCCCGTAGCGGCGGTGTTGCTACTTACGATTGTAGGCACCTTTGTTTATTTCTTGGATTTGGGCGACTTGTTTGGTCGGTGGTGAAGCTGATTGGGGGAAAGAATCATCGAGATAAACAACTGCGAGCGGCGGTTCCGTCCGAGGAATCCACCGCGCGTAACGACTCCATACCGTTGTGCCATCACCGGGGCCGCATGCGATTTCGGCAGCGCCACACGACCATCCACGCTCGCCCCGGCGTGGAGCGCTGCCGGCAGCAAAATGATCATCGCGCTGAGCCGAATCAAGGTGCGCATGCCACTGTCGATCTTAGCAGCCATTCGACCAAAGGAAAAGGCCACGGCGTTCGCCGCGTGACGCTATGCGCTCTGACTCAAAACTGCCAGGGCGTCAGGACCGCCGTTCTTGGCGCGAACTCGACCTCGCGATATTGCGGCCAGGGGCAACAAATTACGGCAACCGCGATGTCGGAGCGCCGGCTCAGTTCGGCGATATCTTTCAACACCTCAAACTCAAACAGGCTCGGGCTGTTCTTTGGTGTGGCCGCAAAGTCATGGACCAGCACGCGATAACCGCGTCGTTTCAGGTTCTGGGCGAGAAAAAGGCCGGCTGATTCTTCGACGATGTATGTATCGGGCTTATAAGCCATGCCGAGGATAAGAACGAGATCGTTAGGCTTCGTCTTAGCCGTGATTTGAGCAAACAAATCATCCTTGGTCAATTCGTTGACCGCGTCCGTCGCTTCAGCCAACGGCGCCTGAAGGCCCGCTTGTTTTGCGGTGTAGGCCAGCAGGCGGTTGTCGCGCGGGAAACAGGGCCCGCCGTAGCTCAAGCCCGGCGCGCAGATATTTCTGGCCGATACGGCTGTCGCTGCCGATGGCTCGAGGATCGTGTGGATGTTGGCCTTCGGGAAACTGCTCGGCGATCATCCGCAACTGGTTGGTGAAGCTGATCTTCATGGTGATGTAGCTGTTCACCGAAATCTTGGTCAGCTCGGCGCTGATGATGGACATGCGGGCGATGCGCGGCGTAATTGCGGTTGTATCTCTTATACAGCCTCCTCCAGCGCCGCGCCGCTTGCCGGATCGCGATTCGCCGATCAAGCACCATGTCCGGTTCGAGCAAGGCCGTTCACGACGTTGCCGAGCGCGATGAATTCAGGGTTGTAACACATGCCGAAGTCGCGTCCGCACCGCCAGCCCAGTCTCCCGTTCCAGCATCGGGATCAGAACGGTGTCCACGGCGCCGGGCGTCGTGGTGGAGCTGCACACGAAGAGGTGGCCTTTCTTGCCCTTTTCGCGCACCGCCGCGGCGACGGGCTGCATGGCGCGCAAGAGGAACTCATTGGAGAAACTCCCGTCCGGCAGGCTCGGCGAGGGCGGGATGAAGAAGGTGACATCTGTCTCGGACCGCTTCCGGGTTCCGCCGTGGCGCGCAGCCGGGCGGGGCCGCGGCGATGGTTTCGGCCAGCAGCGGTTCTTCGACCGGCGGCTGGCCCGCGTTGACTCGCGCACTTTTTCGGGGTCAATATCATGCCCGACACGTGAAACCCGCGGGCGGCAAGAGTGGCGGCGATGCACGCGCCGAGCTTGCCCAGCCCGCAAACGGAAGCTGTTTGAATCGGTTTCATTATCTAAAAATGGAGGATTCGGATCCAGAGCGTAAAACGTTCCCCGGAATAGAGCGCGGACCTGAAAAGTTGAAACCGAAAGATTTTCAGAAGTCGCAGCCTGTCAAATCGATCCACATCCCCGACTACCCGCGGTTTGTCATTTGCCGTGATCCGGCGCAGTAACTCGTTGGCTGGTCAAGCATATAAGGCGTTTGTGCACGCTACCATTTATCGCCGCGAACCAAGTAGCTTCCATAAAAGGCTGGCGGGACGTGTTCGATGAACTCGCCGCCGAGAATGACGTCGAAACTTTCATCCTCAATTGGAATTGCCGTTGACAATCTGCAAAGAGAGCGCGTGTAAACTTGTCTGTCGAGAGCGGCTAGACGCTCCGGAACACAATCAAATCCAGTCAACTCCAAAGAGCTATCAAGTTGCTTGAGCATCTGCCGCCGCGACCAGTGTTGCAGCCCACGTCGAGCACCGACGTCGCCCCCCGGTAAATGAGAATGAAATTGTGCGTGTCGTTCGGGCGTGAACGAATCGGTTTCGCTGATGGTTTGGGAACGATTGGCTTCAACGAGGTTTTGACTGTTTCGCGGCATGGCAATCCTTCATTTACAAACGGCAGCTGTCACGCGTGCGTAAACCGCGTTGACCGCGCGTCGATAATTTTCTTCGGTAAACTGTGAAGCTATTCTGTCGGAAGCAGCCAGGCCCTTTTTCAGGATGATCTGCCGGTCTCGATCAATCACTAGAATCGTCTCGGCAAGGTTCTCGATAGATTTCTCAGGATCCGCCACGGGTATTTTATAGCCGCACTCATTCGTCACGACATGCGCTGGGCCACCGCAGTCGGCTACAATGGGAACGCAGCGCGCGAGCATCGCCTCCATCATCGTTAAGCCAGCGCTTTCGCGCAAACTTGGCAGCAGAAAAATGTGAGTCGCACCCAGTTCCTTTCGATAGGTGTCACCGGGAAGCGAGTCGCTAAACGTGACTTCGTGCTCTAGTGCGAGCTTCGCGCTTAATTGTTGAAGGTATGCCTTTTCGGGCCCGATTCCTCCTATTCGGTAGCGAAATTCCAGTCCGTTCTTTTTCGCACGCGCCAGAGCGTACAACGCCAGCGCCATGCCTTTTCGACCTTCCAAATAGCCTCCTGCAAACGCGCGGAGTGGACCATCGAGCGTTTTAATTTTCGCGTATTGCGAGAACTCGTCAGCGCGCTTTCTTGAATATAAGCCCGGAAGCAATTGCGAACTTCCATGATTCGAGCCGCGCATTCTTTTGACGAGATCGAACGTTTCGGGGTTGGCGGCGAACACATGTGACGCATTTCGGATGCTTGCCCGAACTGCCGGCGAGATCGTGGAAACCGAAGTCGACAAGTTCCGCAACGTTTCAAATGCCCGGGCTTGACTGCTGAGGATTGGAAAATATCGAAGAGGAAATCTTTCGCCTCCGCCGATCGGTCCAAAAACGAATGGAATTCCGAGCTTCCAAAGCGGCGAAGCAACTCGCCACGTGGCCACGGTTACGTGGTGGGCAAGGTCGAACCCGACTTCTCGATGAAGTTTCCTCGCGACAGCCAAACTATTCGCCGAAAAGCTGCAATACTCTTTCCAGTGTTGAAGACGAGCAATTAGACGGTTTTGATGTGTTGGCTTGAACGGTCCACCGAGAAAAGCAAACCGCACATTCTCCGGCACCAGACCGTCACGTTCTGCTTGCTCAAGGTCCAGTTTGTTCCTGCCGCTCGTCAAAACCCAAAGCTCGTGATCTTTGGCCAAACATTGCACCGCTGACCACCCAAAGTATTCTTCGGATGCGCCGCGTGAAGCGCCCAGGCGGCAGTAATCAAAACTTTCATCGTTCGCTCTGAAGAAGGTAGTGGTGATGACGTTCTCAGGTTCGAGTCTATAAATTTCGGCGCTGGAGCAAAACTTGAAAATTGAACGCTCACGGCTGCACAACTCCACGGGACTCATGGAATAGCGCTTGAACTATGGCAACTTGAAACCGAAAAGTGTCAACTTCTGATGAGCGTCAAAACAATCCAGCTTCCCGGCGTTTGGGTGAGTTGCCTGACTTATGACTCCGCGCTCGATGAAGTCAAACGCCTCGCCAGTCAACCGAAACCTACAGCCGTTTGTCCGGCGAACACGCACAGTCTGGCGGAAGCACAGCGCGATCCGCAATTTGCCGAGATAATGCGCCACTTCGACCTTATCATGCCGGATGGAATGCCGGTGGTCTGGGCCATGAATTGGTTTGGCGGCAAATTGAAAGACCGCGTTTACGGCCCGTACTTTACTGCGGCACACCCTCCAACATACCCCTCGGCCATGGCGTCATTTCTTCTTTGGCGACAGCCCGGAATGCGTCGCTGAATTGCAGGAGGTTGCTCGACAATTGCAACCTGAGGTCGACATCGCCGGCGCAATGAGCCCGCCGTTCCGGTCTTTCACTGAAGCTGATGAGATGTCATTCGCCGAAACGATCAATCAAGCGTCGCCCGATTTCGTTTGGGTCGCGTTGCCGGGCGTGAGAATGGAACGATGGATCATCGACAATCAGGCGCGCTATCAACGTGGCGTATTTCTGGCGGTGGGAGATGCGTTTTCCCTGTTAACCGGTCGCCGCAAGTTTGCCCCTGCTTGGATGCAACGCCTCGGGCTCAACTGGCTCTTCCGGCTGATGGCCGAGCCGACGCGACTTGGGGGACGTTATCTCACCTACAACGCGCTTTTTCTTTTCTATTTCGTGAGAGAAATCCTGCGCAAGCGAAATTGTAAACCTTAGGTCGGTACCGGCTTAGCTGCGTCGATGAACAGGTACCAGCCAATGTTGAAAGCGAGCCATTTCTCAAGCCCAAATGGAATCAACTGGCCAATTCGGTAGCGGCGAAGTGGAAAATGTGCCACGGTCATTCGCACATCGGCAAACTTCGCGAATAGTTGTCCGGCTTCTTTGCGACTAAACGCATACGCAGCCGGACATTCCGGACCGTCGGTGCAATGATGAACAAAGTTTCGCGCCCGTAAGTACGGCCAGCCTTCGCGGAGAAAATTCTCATTCCACACGCTGCGGTGTCCCCAAAACGCACTGACTCGGTCCAATGCTGCGCTTTGCGACACGATTTTCGCACGGACCCTCGCGCACGATACTTCGGCATCGCGGCAAAGCAATGCAGGCCAACGGGTCTCCTCTGCGAAATTAGTTGCGAGTGACCTGAACCTCGGCACGTTATCCGCTCTCACTCACAGGATGACTTCAGGGACAATCGTAGTTTGCGGCGGGGGCGGCTTTATCGGCGGACATCTGGTGGCCGATTTGCTTCGTCAGGGTAAGAGCGTTCGCGCTGTCGATGTAAAACCACTGGACGAATGGTTTCAGGTTTTCGCCGATGCGGACAATCAACAGCTCGATCTGCGCGAAAAAGGCGCGTGCGAACAGGCGGTGCGCGATGCGGCGATTGTTTACAATCTCGCGGCCGACATGGGCGGAATGGGTTTCATCGAAAACAACAAGGCGCTTTGCATGTTGAGCGTGCTGATCAACACGCATCTTTTGATGGCGGCAAAGACGCCGGCGTGGAGCGTTACTTCTATGCGTCATCGGCCTGCGTTTACGCTGCGGACAAACAGACCGATCCGAACGTGACCGCGCTGAAAGAGGAAGACGCCTATCCGGCCATGCCCGAGGACGGTTATGGGTGGGAAAAGTTATTCAGCGAACGGATGTGCCGGCATTTTCGCGAAGATTTCGGCAATCAAGACGCGGATTGCCCGTTATCACAACGTTTACGGCCCCCACGGAACCTACGATGGCGGCCGCGAGAAAGCGCCGGCCGCGATTTGTCGCAAAGTGATTGAGGCGAAGCTTTCCGGGAATCACGAAATCGAGGTCTGGGGCGACGGCAAACAGACCCGCAGCTTCATGTGGATCGACGATTGCGTGAAGGGCACGCAAATGATTCTGGCCGGCGACTTTGTCGATCCGATCAATCTTGGGAGCAGCGAGCTGGTCTCGATCAATCAGCTGGTCGATATCGTGGAAGAAATCGCCGGGGTAAAACTAAAACGGCGTTACAATCTTGCCGCGCCCAAGGGCGTGAACGGCCGCAACAGCGACAACACTTTGATCCAGAAAGTTTTTGGCTGGGAACCTTCCACGCGTTTGCGTGACGGTCTCGAGCAAACCTATCGCTGGATTCACGACCAGATCGCGTCGCCCTCGACGGTTCGATCTCGCGTGCCCGAGCCGGCCCGGCGCTAGCTTTTAGCGCGCGTCTTGTGATAGGTTGTTGAAATGGCCGCGGACGCTAAGCCGGTGAGTAATTCAAACGCGCCGGCGAACTGGTTTCCGGCAATGTGCGATTGGGCGAAGCGCAACCCGTTCGCGGCTGCATTGCTGCTCACCATTGCGGCCACGCTCGTTTATTTCCTCGGGTTCGTCCGTCTTTTTGTGAATGGCGGCGTATCGACTCTGGTTTGGGCATGGCAGGCGTGGACCCCGGAAACCAACTACGAACATGCCAGGCTCATTCCGCTGATCGTCGTCTTTCTGGTCTGGTACGACCGCGATAAACTCAAGCGCGCGCCCGTGAGTTCATCGCCGTGGGGCTGGTTGTTCATCGGTTTTGGTTTGTTCTTGTTCTTTGCCGGCGCGCGCACTCTCCAGGCACGTCTTGCCCTGACCGCTCTCCCATTTCTGCTTTTCGGGATCGTCTATTATGTCTGGGGAAAATCGGTCGCGCGCATCCTGCTTTTTCCCATCGCATTTCTCCTGTTCATGGTGCCGCTGAATTTTCTGACCCAGGCCACGGCGAAGTTGCAACTCATCGAGACCGGCGCGGCCAGCATGATCTGCAATTTCATCGGCATCCATGTCAATGCCGTTGGTACGATCGTGCAGGGAGCTGGCAATGCATTTCATTTCGAAGTCGATGAGGGTTGCAGCGGCATCCGTTCGCTCATGGCGATTGCCATGCTCTCCGCCATTTACGGGCATTTCACCCAGGATCGTCTCTGGAAAAAGTTGTTGCTCTTTGCCGCGTCGATCTTGTTCGCGATTATCGGTAATGCCGGGCGATTGGTGTCGATTTTTGCGGTCGCCCGTTTCTTTGGCCAGGACCTGGCCGGCGGACCTTATCATCTGATTTCAGGCTACCTGTCCTTTCCGTTTGCGATCGCAGCAATGCTCTTGTTCGGGAGATTGCTCAACCTGAAACCGGCGCGGTTGAAACAGATCGCGGTCGAAAAGGAGAAGATTTCTTATGATTACTAGGAGACTTTTCAGCGTTCAGATTGTCCTGCTCGTCGGGTTTGTATCAATTTTCCTGCTGCCGCATTCGACCAGGAGCACCCCGGCTGGAATCGCGACTGCGCTTCCGGATATTGTCGGCGCGTGGATCGGGGAGGACGCTGAAATCACCCCGCGCGAACGCGAGGTTCTGGCCAAGGACACGCAATTCGCCCGCAAGACCTACACCGGCCCGACCGGCGAGAAAATCTTTGTCTCGATCATCATGTCCGGGGACGACATGACCAGCAGCATTCATCGTCCGGAGCGTTGTCTCGTGGCCCAGGGCTGGAGCGTGCAAGGCTCGGAGAAACGGGTGGTGCGACTGGACGACGGAAAATCGCTGGAGATGACCCGGTTGCGAAACATTCACCCGATCGATCTGCCGGATAAGTCGCGCGTGCTGTTGCACAATCTCGATTATTACTGGTTTGTCGGCGCCAGGCAGATGACTTCCTCACATCTGGTTCGCACCGATCGACTTGCGCGATCGCATCTTGCACGGGGAAGCTCAACGATGGGCTTATGTCACGATCGCGACAAACGTGCCGAGGGTTGACTCGCCTGAGGCGGAACGAAGAACAACCGCGAAAATCGTCGAGCGATTCATTCAGAACCTCGTCCCCAAGCTCACTCGGCCCGACGGAAGCCCGCTGCTTTAAGCAACAGAAGTTCCAAATCCCAAGGCGGCCATGCCCAAATCCCAAGGGTCCCAAAAATCAAATCCCAAAGCGACAGCTTTCAAGCAGTCGACGAAAAAATCAGGTCAACTCCCGCCTCGGCCGCTAAGGTTTCACGTGCGGCAAGAATGCTTTTCTCTAACGTCGTATCGACTAATCGCAAGAACAGACGACTCTCTTTCGCTTCCTCGGCAGATTTTCACGCGCATTAGAAAATCCTTCTTGCTCGGGCTTCATCGGCTTCGATCCAATAAGCTGCGACTGAGCCCGATGCTCGCACTTGAGCATCGGAAATCTTCAGTATTGCTTACTGTTCGCGCCAATAGCTTCACAAACGTCCGCACTATTGTGCGAACTCGAACGTTCGGTCCTCCAGAACGCGTCGATTATTGTCGTCCTGAATGGGATTTGATAACCTTGGCGTGAGAATTGACTTGGATTTTGCACCGATCACTCCAGAGCGGTTTATCGGCGCCGACAGGTTCCTTTGGGATTTGGGCCTTGGGCTTTGAAACTTGCAGCCTCCTCCTTTGGCCCTTTACCTGGGATTTGGAGCCTGGGATTTGGGATTTCTGCAGCAGCCGCCTTGGGATTTGGGAATTGGGGTTTGGAAATTTCGGTTTCGCCAGCCTGTCATTTCTCGCGCAAAATCCGGCGCTGGATGCTCCGTGAAAACGATTTCCTGCTTCCAGTAGGTCAGCCGTTTTTGCGGCTGAAACATCGGACGGACAGCCACTTTGAGCCCGATGACATGAATTTTCCCGCGCCAGGGAATAATGAAAGCCCGACCGAACGACCTGCCCGTGCGAAAATCCTTAATCGGTGTCCCGATGGTGTGAGCGATCTTCAGGACGAGGCTGCGAATAAGACCCTTGAACGTCATAATGGAAGTTAACAGAAATCATTCGGCGAGTAGTCCGAATAGTCGAAGCTCGGAAACAAGTGACACGAATAACAATAATCATTCTTAAAGCAGCTGCTCTGAAAGGAATCGCGGAAGAACCGTTTTTTCGGTCAATTCGGATTTTCTCCGTTTCGGATTTCTGGGTCGGTCATTTTCCGTAGTTTCTCGCCTTAGCAGAGTCAGTCGTTCCACAATCGCTTCACCGGGTGCAAAGTCCACGCGCCCTCTCGCCTGGCTTGATCGACGCAGCGATCTGATTTTCAAAAACGCCAACAAAACGGTCCTGCTCGCCGAAGTCACGGACCCGAAACCCGAGATGGTGTGCCAGGGTCGGCAGGTAAAGCTCCATATAAATCGGAAAAGGTTCTTCGACGGCGCAGACAGCGCAAAATGCTTCGCGAGTCCAAAAACTTCCGCTGCCGAACATCGACAGAACAACTTCCGGCTCCGAACGATGAGTGATCGTGGCCCAATAGCGACATGAACTTGCTCGTCGGCCGCGTGATAAAGAAAATGAGGGTTATTGGTGCCGTCAACGCGATGGACATGAAACCCAAGCAGATCGGCGCCTTCAGAAGTTAATCGTTCGACCTGTCGCTCATTCAAATCCGGGACCAGCGGCAAATGATCGTACTCGGCGAAATGAACGAATTGAAATTGATCGCTGCGCGCTTTAAGAATGCGGCGGCCGATTTGAGCAGGCGCGTATAACTTTGCAGTTCGCGTTGATGATCACGCGTTCGCAATCGCGGATCATCGACAAAGAATTTCTGCGCATGTTCAATCCTATGAAACTCGGTCTTTGATCCGCCGTAGGCGATGAGGACGTTGCTTCGCGGAACACGATCGCTCCAATAATCGAGCATTTTCGAAACGAGCACGGGAGATTGGTGAGACAAAACAATGTTTAGGACAGAGCTCGACATTTTATTCGTCCGCAGTGAGTTCTTCACCTACCTCAGATGGGACGGTTCATCAATCGCGGACAGATTGTATTCTTCGTAGTGCCGGATAAACTACCTCGGGGGCAACCTGCTCGACCATGCCAGCAGTTACGAATCACCATCTAAAGAGTCAGGTTCGAGATTTCTGGAACGAACTGAGCTGCGATACTCAAGTCGCATCCGCTCCAAAATTTTCTCGCGATTATTTCGAGCAGATCGAGGCTTTTCGCTATCGAGATCAACCATTCATTCACTTTTGCTCGAGTTTACTCGGTTTCGAGGCAAACGGATCCTGGAAGTGGGCGTAGGGGCCGGTACGGATTTCATTCAATGGCTTCGGGCTGGCGCTCAGGCCACCGGAATCGATCTGACACCCGAGGCGCTCGAAAACGTCAGTCGCCGAATCCAGGTTTATGGCTTGCCAGCACCGGAACAACTGACCGAGGCTGATGCTGAAAACTTGCCATTTGAATCCAATTCGTTTAATTCGGCTATTCGTTTGGCGTGCTCCATCATTCTCCCGATACGTGCAAAGCGATTGCTGAACTCGTGCGTGTGGTGCGGCCGGGTGGGGAGATCAAGATGATGCTTTATAACCGGCACAGCGTTTACGTTTTCAATCAGTGGGTGAAATGTGGATTGCTACGCTGCAAACCGTTTCAATCTCTTCGGTCGATCATGTGGAATGACATCGAGAGCACTGGAACTAAAGGATACACGCGGTGCGAACTCCGCCGGATTTTTTCTGCACTGTCGTTAGATCAAATTTCCGTTCATACGGAGCTAACTTCAGCCGATTATCTTTCCGCTTCAGCGTTGCTTCCGCTCAACCGAGCTTACCGGCTGCTTCTGCGTTGCGCAGCAGGCGCTCATGACTGGGACGTGACCGATTATGTCTCAAGGCAAGGAGAACGGGCCGTGCCGCCCGCTACTCGCGAGAATCGAATCGAAGAATAGCTTTTACCGGAAATCGATTCGGTTTTTTTCATTGCATCACGGCGCGAAAAGTCCTCAGTTCGGTCGCGCCTTGATAATTTCTGTAGAATTGACTTGCGGTGCGCCCCTATGAAGGTGCTGAACATTTTCAATCATTATCAGGAAAGGGGCGGTGAAGCCAGCGCCGTCGGGGCAATTTGCGATTCGCTGTCCACGATGTCGGAGGTTGGAACGTGCGAATTCTTCAGCTCGGATTGGGTCGGCCCAAACGCGCCTGCAATCTGGAAGCAAGCGATATGGATGCTGCGAAATCCAAACAGCCTGGCAAAACTCGACGACATTCATGAATCGTTTCAGCCTGATGCCTGGCTGGTTCACAATGTATTCCCCGTCGGCTCTGCGATTTATCGGGAGGCGAGCTGCTCCACGTCCCGATCATCCAATACTTGCACAATTTCCGGCCCTTCTCGGTAAACGCGTCGTTGTGGGCAGACAACCGAATCCAGCCGGGCGGATTGAGAGGGAATTATTGGCCGGAGATTTGGCACGGCGCGTGGCAAAACTCGCGTCTGAAGAGCGCATGGATGGCAATGATTTTGTCGCTGATGCAGAAATTGAACTGGCTTAGCAGCATCAAAGCATGGGTGGCGATTTCGCATTTCGTGCGCGAAAAGTTACTCGAGGCTGGCGTGTCGGCGCAGGATTTGTTCACGCTCCATTATTTTTGGCGGCCGCGAGCTCACTCTCGCGGCAGTCGGAGCAAACTCAATATCTGTTCCTGGGGATGATTGATCGAAGCGAAGGGGTTATTCCCATTGCTCGATGCCTGGAAGATTCTCGAACGACAAAGGTTCTGCGCCGCCGCTCGTGATCGCCGGCAGTGGGCCACTACGCGATGAGGTTATCCGTCGGGCCGAACGAATGAGAACAGTTCGTTATGCCGGCGAATTGCATGGTGAAGCGAAAGATGAAGCTATTACCAAAGCCCGCGCCATGATTGTTCCGTCAGTTTGGTGGGAACCACTAGGTCTGGTCGTGTATGAAGCTTACGATTACTGTCGCCCAGTTTTGGCCGCGCGTTCCGGTGGTCTGCCGGAAATTGTGATCGATGGTGAGACCGGCCTGTTCCATCAGCCGGGAAACGCTGAAGAAATTGCGCAGCACGTGAGGCAATTCGAAGCTAACACTCGCACCCGCATACAAATGGGCCGACAAGGCCGAGCATGGCTGGAACAGAACGTGACTGAGGCGGAATGGCAGGAGAAATTCTCCAAAATTCTTGCTCACGCGTGCCGCTAGCAAAACGGACCGGCAGCAGCTCTACAGTTTATCCACGCCGATGTTTGAGGAAAAGGCTGTCTTATCGTGCATGTGCTCTTTCAGGAGCCATTTCCCTGGAATAATGTCGAGCCTGCCGCGGTAAACAAGTTTTTGGACCTGTCGTTTCGCTCGGGCGAAGAACTCGAGAAATTTGCCTGCGACGCCTCCGGGGAAGCCGTGTTCCTTGCGGATTTCGAGGGATATCACGCTGCATATTGCGCGCGACGCGTCGATCGGCGGATTGACCGTGCTCGTGCAGACGATAATTTGCGATGAGAAAAGGAATATGGCCGACGCGACAGCGCTCCTTTCCAAGACGCAGGATTAGATCGACATCGCAGCAGTTGAGAAATTTCTCATACCGATACACTCCGATCCGCTCGTAAATAGTCTTTTTAACGAAAAGCGTCGGATGAATGACGTAACACACGCTGCCGAAGCGCAACACATCGTAATCATAACAAGCCTCTTCGCGCCGGAAAATCTCCCGGCTTTGTCCATCGACATAGACAACATCGCCGAACAGAGCGTCCCAATCCGGATGTTCAGAAAAAGCAACGGCGACTTTGCGCAACGCCCCGGCCCGATAGCAATCATCGGCATTGAGAATGGCGACAACATCGCCCGATGCGCGCTCGATTCCTTTGTTCATTGCGTGATAATGGCCTTGATCTTTCTCGGAGACCCATTTCAAATGGGGAAAGGTCCGGAGCAGATCGACCGTGCAATCGGTCGATCCGCCATCGATCACGATCTGTTCCCAGTTTTTGTAGTCCTGGGCGAGGACGCTCTCGATCGTCTCGCGCAGCGTTGCGATCCCGTTAAATGTCGGGGTGACGATTGAGATCTTCAGAGGCGAAAGCATGGACCTGAGTTCGTGGCTATGGCCGTTTTGTTACGCGTGCGCGAAGCGCTCTCTTACTGCGGATGGTGCCAACGATTCGCGGGAACCAACAGGAACGGGCTTGGCTGCGCTTTCACGTTGAAAACGAAGGAAGACGGCTGCCAGGGCAAATTCCTGAGGCAAAAATGTCCCCAAATTAAGCGCGCCACCCCAGAACGAGACGATGTAAACAGCCAGGCACAACCCAACGAAGCGAAGGGCGGTTGAATTTTGACTGGCTCGGTTCGACGAAAGATGTGGACAAACAACCCAATATTCCAATCACAAAAAACACGGCCCCGATAATTCCGAAGGCGTCGAGAATTGCGAACAGGCCATTATGAAGATTTCCGACCTCAACATTCATCCGATAATCTCCACTTCCGAAAGATAGGCCGAAGGCTTAGCGTATTCGACTCCTAAACCCGAATCCGCGTCCGAACCACGGATGCTTGGAAAAATACTCTTGTTGCCACAAGTCCAGATATTGATCCGAAAATCGTTTGAGGCGGCCACATCTCGACCATTTCCGCGTCCCATTTTCCTGGGAGAAATGCCAGACTTCGCTGCATCTGTTTGGGAAGCCGGACGATTTCCGAATTGATAAAGGCAAGAGCGAATAGTCCGGCGGCAAGGACCGGCAACAATGGCAACACCATCCATCTCAGGTCACGAATGCCGGCCGCAACCCAGGCCAGAATCACATAGACGACGGAGGTGCGAAAGCCTGAATAGAGGGCGGCCGAAACCGGCCGCCCCTCCCAGCAGCCGAAACACACCATGGCGTAAAAAGCTGGCGAATGGAGCACGAAGCCAGGATGAGAATCGTCAGAATAAAGCCGAAATTGCTGAACGCGAGGATACGTTCAGAAACATCCAAATTTCTAATGCCAAGGATATCCTCGACGCCGAGTAGTGACACACCGGAATAGAACGGGTAGATGACATATATCAATCTGGGGAAAATCGTCGTCACGATGGCGATGCCTAGATCAAATGAGACGACCGATAAGACGGCCCAAGGAAGAGCTGACCAGACTTTCTGCTTTATCGGGGCGCTTTGAATGACACAAAATGCCGCCAAACCGACCATCACATTCACATAATACTTCCCTCCCCAGATATCTGAGCCAAAAAAGCGCATGCCGAAGCGATCATGAATCCCGTGCAAAATGAGGATCGACATGAACGCTACGACCATGAGCGCGTCGAACCGGCTTCCCAGGGTCAGCTTCGTTCGCCTTAAAACGACGTCGGCAACCAGAAATTTGACCACGCCGATAGCCACAAAAATATGGAATGGCGTAAACTGGCCCTGGAGAATCGGAAACGACCCGCTCAGAAAAGTAGAGGCGATTGCCAGGATCCAAAAAAAACCGCCCGAAAACGCGGCGACTATGGCAATGAGAATCGTGCCGCATTCAAGAGCCAACAGAATATAGTCTCCGGTCCCGACCTGGCAGCCGAGAATAACGGCAAGAAGTAAGCCGATCCCGGCGACAACAAAAATTTTTAGCCGGTCCGTCAGTGCAGGATTAAGCATGAATGGCGGAGTTTTGCCGATAAAAGGGGCTTAAACAAGCGTTTCGTGTAAAAAACTTCCTAGTTTGCAATTCAAGGCTGTTCCTTGAGACAGGAAAATGATTCAATACGTTTGCGCCGTCCATGGCTATCATTAGTCCGCGATTTCCTTCGTCTCCGAATCTTGGATGCCAGCTTATTCCGGGCCGAATTCATCCGCGGCCATGAAAGTCCTTTTCGATCATTCGCAACCATTCCTGCTGGCGCACGGCGGACTCCAGATCCAAATCGAGGAAACCAAGCGTGCGCTCGAACAGATTGGCGTTGAAATTGAGTTCCTCCGCTGGTGGGATGCAAAACAGGCGGGCGATATCATTCATTTTTTCGGCCGCCCCTGGGCCACCAACATTGATTTGGCCCACCGCAAGAATATTCGCGTCGTCATGTCAGAATTGCTGACCGGTCTCGCCAGTCGATCCCGCGCTGCCATCGCGTTGCAAAGAATGATTATTGGATTGACGAAAAAATGTGCACCTTCCGAATTCTGGGTGAGGATGGCATGGGACGCCTATGCCAGGGCCGATGCGATCATTGCCCTAACAGATTGGGAAGCGCAGTTGATGCGTGACGTTTTCCGTGCTCCGGGCGATCGGGTCACGGTCATTCCCAACGGAGTCACCAATGAATTCTTGAGTCGCCCAGGGCCAGCCACTCCGCGTGGCAAATTGCTCGTCTGTGCCGCAACGATTACGGAACGCAAACGAATCTTGGAAACGGCTGAAGCAGCGGTCCGGGCTGGAATCCCTCTCCGAGTCCTTGGCAAGCCGTATTCCGAAGCCGATCCGGACGCGCAGCAATTTTTTGTCCTGGCTAAGGAACACCCGGCAATGATTCGCTACGAGGGTGCAATTGAAGACCGCTGGCAATTAGCGCAAATCTATCGAGAGGCGCGCGGCTTTGTCCTACTCAGCACGAAAGAAAGCCTGAGCCTGTCGGCCTTGGAAGCCGCAGCGTGCGAATGCCCTTTGCTCTTGAGCGACTTGCCCTGGGCGCGCACAACCTTTCGCGATGCGGTGCGGTATTGTCCGGTCACGACATCAACTGAGAAAACCGCCGCTGCATTGCGTTCCTTTTACGACGCCGCGCCCGGTTTAACGGCGCCACCTAAACCCCGGTCGTGGAACGAAGTGGCGGAACAACTCAAGAGCCTTTATTTGCGCGTGCTAACTACGCGCTAATCTTGGTTCAGTTTCGCTCTGGAACACAAAAGGTTGACATATCCCTGGCGATTCAGAAGCGGTTCCAAATCTTCAAAAGCGGCGATACTGCAAAGCCTCCCATTTTTCCGGATGGCGGCGACGTCCAAATCCAGCGTTTTGAGCGCGTCATACACCGCGTTGGATTTGATCCCGGCATTTTGGAGGTTTTTGGGACAGTGTTCGATAATGATCTTCAAGTCCGGCAGCCGGCTGACGGTTTGCTTCATCCCTTGCAACACTTTTATTTCGGCGCCTTCCACGTCAATTTTAATGAGGTCAACTTGCGGATTATCGCGGCTCTTGAAGAAATCATCGAGGCTGACACAGGAGACCGAGACGGATTCGACAGAATAAGTTTGGCTAACAAGACTGTTGCCAGCGCCGCTTCCAAAATTCAGGTGTAACAACGCTGGCTCCGCATTGTCTGAAACAGCAATCTGCGCACGTTCAAGATTCGTGCACGCGCGCGTGTTGAATTCGAGAAACCGAAAATTCAACGGGTCGGGCTCAAACGCGAAGACTTTTCCACTTGGTCCGACCATCCGGCTGAAGTGGCGCGTGAGAAACCCGACGTTCGAGCCCACATCCACGGTAGTCATCCCCTCGCGCAAGAACCGTCGGCAAAAGTTGCGCACATCCGGCTCAGGCGGACAGCGCAGCACCTCGTAGCGTTCGCGGATGCTAAAATAGGGCGGCACTTTGAGACCGCGCGAAAGCAAGGCCAAGTCAACGCCCTTCAGCGCAAATTCCGCAGAGCGCCTCGCCGCGGAATTGTCGGGTAATCGGACAATTCGCTCATGCAAGCCATGGCCACATCGTAAGTCGGGAATGACCGGGTAAAAGGACAACCACGCTTTGCGAAAGGCAAAACGCGAATGTCATTTCTGGAGGACTTCCTGGTAAATTTCGACGTGGCGCCCCGCGACCGAAACCGGATGATATTTTCTGGTAAATTCTGCCGGCGGCCTTTCGGGCCGGGGTTGCTCCCATTTGCCGGAGACGAGCCATTCGCGAAGAGCGCGCCGCATGCCGTCCCAATCGTCGGCGCCGAAGATTCGCGAATGTTCGACGCCCGCCGCGATATCGCGGATGGCGCCCACATCCGACGCAAAAGGGTACAGCCCCCGAGCGATCGCCTCTGCAAACGTCAGCCCGAAGGATTCTTCGCTGGAAAAATGAATCATCGCGGACGCGCGATCGAACAACTGGCAAAACGAGGCGTCGTCCAGATTTTGAATGTGCTCAAAGCCCCCGTGCTTCTTCTGAGCGGCTGCGAGCATCTCGTCGAATCGTTTCGCATAAGGCGAACTCTTGCTGAAACGGCCCACAAACAGGACATCGAAATCCAAGCCTTTGCCGCGCAGTGATTCCAGAACCGTCAATATTTGCTGCTGTCGTTTTCGTTCACTGATGACTCCCACATTGATGAGCAGCGGTCTTTCTGGCGCAGAAGTTTTTTCTTTTGGAAAATCAAAAAACATTTTTTGAACGGCATTGGGAACGATCCATGTCGGAATACCGTATTTGCGGACAAGATTCTTCACGTAATCGGAAATACAAATGATACCGCGCGTGCGGCTTAGCGTGAAATTTTCCAGTCGCGCCGCCAGCCACAAGTAGCTGCCGATCCGCGCCCCGTGCAATTTGGACAGTGCGTTCATATTGCCGTGTACGGTGACAATGTTCGGAAAGCCCGAAAATACAGCACTGATGGCGGCATAATCTTCCGTCCCTTGGCCGTGGACGATGTCGGGTTGAATTTCCTTTAGTTTTCTCCGTATCGCGCGGACGCAGCCTTGGTGAAGCGTCCGGATCCAGCCGATTTTTGGAACCTGTAACGCATGATACCAGACGTTGGGCGCCAATTTCTCCGGCGCGTAGACTGGTTTTCTCAAACAGGAGACAAAATGTACTTCGATGCCCGATTCATTTGCCCAGCCTTCTAAGAGCGCCCGTTGCGGTGTCGGTACAATCGGATGCCTGAGCTGATAGGTTTTGCGCAGTTCGCGGTCGTCGAAACTCAAAAGCGCAATTTTCATCCAATGGAATATGCGACCTTCTATCTAAAGGCCAATCCAAGACGATGAGGCCACTCTCTCGACGAAGCCATCCATTGCAGTACAAGGTGATCACTTGCTTACGATCAACGGCCAATTGTGCGGCGATGGCGTCCCGTTTCCCGTTAAACCATTTGCGCATCGGACCGTCCAGATCATCCCACATGATGGCCAAGCACCCAGGAGCCAAAATCTCGTCCGAAACCATGTGACGCCATTCAAAATCCAAAGCCTCAGTCGAATGCAACGCATCCGAGAACACGAGGTTAAACTGCTGTCCGGAAAGCAGTTGCCATGCGCGTTCATCATAGATATCCGCGCAGATGTAGGTGACCTTGCCGCCAGATGGTCGATGAATGAATCGGCTGATAGATGAGGGGGTGCTTTTTATTGAATCAGCCGGAGTGGGCCACTCCTCTCGCGATTGCTCGTCCAATTGCCGCCTTAACGCCGGGTTGATTTCCTCGATGTCGAGGCCCCAGCATGCGCACGGTGCGCAAGTATTCAAAATTTGCCAGATTGTTTTGCCAACAGAGACGCCAAGTTCGAGATACTTGCAAGACTCAGCGCGTAAGGAACCAAAACAGGCAAGATAGGCCAGCAAATCCGCGTGATTACATCGATTATCCAGCGGCAGATTCAGCGCAGTTTCTACCTGCGGAGTAATTCCGTAGCGAAACACGGATTTTTCGATAATTCCTGGAGGAAGCCAATTGTCGATTTTCTGCAATGCACACCGGTTGCGGCTAACGATTTCCTGCAGGCGAGCACGGTCGAGGTTTGAAAGGAAACTCCGCCCGCTCCGCTGCGAAATGGACCGGGAGAACCTCCTAACAGCGGTTATCGCAAATGTCTTGCACGCGGACACGATCTGCATTTTAGATGCGATTTTCGGGCTGCTAGTGTATTCGAAGTCAGGAAGCGATCCATTCTGGGCGCAAACCGATCAGACCGCAAGAACCTCACCGGTCCGCTCGTTCCGTTTGGAATATCGCCTGAAAAATTCTTTTCTCCTCTCGCAAATCTTTCAAGCCCACTCCGGCCATCCGGGCAATAACCAGAAAGGCCGACAGTTGAATCAGGACCAGCAACGCAATGTTGATTGCTCCCGTTTGCGGCAGGGCCCATCGAACCAAGACAGCAAAGCAAGTGATCCCCAACGCCAGAAGCCAGTTCTTCATAATCAACTTCCACCACGAAATCTCCAATTCCCGCGCGCAGAATCGGCCGAGATAGAGAAATTTCACGGACGCGGCAATGACTGTGGCGAGCGCGATTCCAAAAATAGAAAATTTCATCCCCAGAACCGGACTCAATTCCATGGCAAGAAATGAAAGCCCAAAATTCAATAGAGCACAGAACAACGCCACGATTCCTGTCACGCGGATACCCCGATCGCCGCACCGCAACGCCACGTAATTGGGCATCAATCCCGCGCCCGTGATTGCCAGAACGCCCGCAAATGCGGTCTGCCAGAGCAGCGGCACCTGCAGATGCTGTCCTCGCATCCAGAGGTGCATGAAACCATCATTGATTATCAAATAAGCCAACGCGGCAGAGCAGCCCAGAAACGTCTGAAACTTGTTAAGCCGCAGGATTTCCGCGATGCCATGCTCCCGTTTTGCTGGGTCGGGCGACGCCAGCCATAGCGCGATCTTTGGCAATGCAGCCAGACAAGCGCTGTTCAACACAAACAAGGCTAATTCGCATAGCTTAAAATTGTATTTATAGGCTGGAATGATTTCCGGGCCAAACCGCGCTGTGATCAAAAAAGCATCTGTCGCCACCCAGATGCCCGCTCCGACATTGTCCAGATAGATCCAAACGCTATTTTCGCTCAGGTCGACGAATTGTTTCCAGTTGAACCGCAACGGCATAACCGTCGCGAGCGATGGATGCGAACATTTCAGGTACCACCAGCCTGTGACCTGAATCAAAATCGATGCCAATACGTATGGCACATATTGCACCCATAAGACCACGTGCTGACGGGCGAGTAGCCAATGGCCGAGAATCCCCAGTTGCAGAATCAATAAACTCGGCACGACCGGCCAGACCAGGTTGGCAGCCCCATAGTTAAGGTTGTTGATGTAGCTGTTTAGAACGACCAAGGCGATTGCGGCACCGCCCACTAACGACAGCATTGGCAGGAAACCGGTTTGCGGATTTTGATCGAACTGCAATGTCTTGAACAGCCACGGCGATATCATCCAAAAAGCAGCAAGCGCGAGAGCCGCCACCGCCAGAAAAATGCCGCGTGCACCAGCCAAAAAATTCTTCAATGCCGCTTCGTCTTGCTGGCCCAAGAGCCGGCTCACGCGAATATTGACCAGACCGCCCATTCCCAAATCGCCAAGAGTGCCAAGAGTCGTGATGCTTTGAAAATTCAGAAAGAGCCCGTTCAAACTCTTGCCCATGCTGATCAACAGCAGTCGCGCCCAAAGGAGACCGAGCAAAGCGGAGCCAACGCGACATAGAATCTGCAAAAGAAAACTTAACCGGGTCGAGCTGCGCTGTGCCTGCAGCCATTGGAGAGATCGCTTCATCGCCAATTCAGTTTTGGACTATAGGGGTAAAGTAGTGCGCTATTTGCAGGGCAAAACGCCATTGCGAATAAACCCAACGCGACGGCACTTTGCGTTGCTCTTCCTACTGTAAATTGGGCAGACTGCACGAGACCTAACTCTAACCTAAGGAGGTCTGAACGACAGGTGCGTTTAACGACATCTCGTTCACGACCGGCGTCGAACGAGGTGTCGCCTATCTTCCGTCGCGCACCAACCGATACCCGGCACTTTCGCGCCCGGCTGGTTTGAGAATTGCTGTATTTACCGGGGATTTTTATCAGGGAAACCACATTCGCCGGGGGCCAGCAATCTTTGAAGGGAAGTCGAGGTATGAGAATCAGTATGCATGCGGGCAGCGTGTCGTTGTTCGTGGGCGCATTTTCTCTTTTTCTGTGCACTGCCGCAACTGCCACGAGCCTTAGCGAAACTTTTGACGGGGTCACACCGCCGGATTTGCCAACGGATTGGGCGGCCGATCAAGGGACGAACGCCGGCGGTTTTGCGCAGTGGCAGACGTCCGACACCGGCATTTTGGCTCCACTTGCCGACAGCGGTCTAAATTCGGCTTTTACCCCTGACGCGAACGATGTTCTCGACAACAGGCTTTATTCTCCAAGCTTTACTTACACCGCCTGCGCACGGTTGAGTTTCCGGCAGAATTTCGATCTGGAAGAAAGCAGCGAGACCATCGCGTTCGATTGCGGCGTGCTCGAGATCAACATCAATAACACTGGTTGGACCGACATCGTTCAGGCGGGCGGCAGCTTTGAAGCCGGCGGTTACAATCACATCGGCATCGAGACCAGTTTTGGCAATCCATTGTTGCCGAGCCGGCCTAACTGGAGCGGAAACTCCGGCGGATTTATCACTACGGTTATTCAATTGCCGGCGTCGGGAGCCGGTTTGCCGGTGCAGTTACGTTGGCGCATGGGCTCCGACCGCCACGTTGGACGGCTCGGGTGGAGGATCGACAGCATCACGATTTTGCCATCACTCTGCCCAACTGGCTGTGCGGCATGGCGGATAGCGGCGGTGGGTGACTTTAATCAGGCCAGCAAGCCGGATTACATCCTCTACAATTCTGTAAATCAGCTCACCGCAATTTGGTACATGAACAATAACGCATATGTCAGGGGCGCGTACGGCCCAACGATGGTCTCCGGCTGGGAAATAGCAGGAGTGGGAGACTTCAACCGCGACGGCAAACTTGATTATGTGCTCTACAAAGCGAGCACAAGGCAGACCGCAATCTGGTACATGAACGACAACGCATACGTCAGGGGCGGCTACGGCCCCACGCTTCCAACCGGGTGGGAATTGGTGGCTATTGGTGATTTCAATAGCGATGGCAAACCGGATTACGTGCTCTACAAAGCGAGCACAAGGCAGACCGCAATCTGGTACATGAACAACAACGCATACGTCAGGGGCGCGTACGGCCCCACGCTGCCAGCTGGCTGGAAGCTAGCCGGTGTGGCGGATTTTAACCTGGACGGCAAACCTGAGTATTTGCTTTTCAATCCGACAACGCTTCAATCCGCGATCTGGTATTTGAGTAACAACGCCTTGCTCTGGGGCACTTACGGGCCGATCTTGCCGGCGGGCTGGCAAATTGTTGCAGTGAGTGATTTCAATGGCGACAACAAACCTGATTATGTGCTGCATAAACCCGCCACACGACAGACCGCAGTCTGGTACTTGAACAACAACAGGCGAATCGGGGGGGCCTACGGCCCCACACTTCCCTGCAACTGAAATCCCATCTGGCGTGGGAAATTCGAAATTCGAATTCCGCCGCCTTCGCGATGCTACTCCGAAAGCGTTCGCGAGCGGGTGGGCGTGCCAGGGAAATCCGAAACAGAATCAAAGCTCGAAGTGTTCTATGCTGAGGCCGTGGTTTTGAATTTGGTGCCTGGTTGATTCGTGCCTGTTTGGAACTTCGAGATTCGGATTTCGAATTTCAGCGCCCTTGCGGTTGCTCGTAATGTGAGCTTTAGTCGGATCGCCCGCAAAAAGGGCATGCCGATTGCTATATGGTTTCTATGGTATTTATGGCACGCGCTCGCCATTCCTCTATTATTTCCAAGCTGGTACCGGTTCTCTTGCTGTTCCTCGCCGCCGCGTTCTTTTCCGACACCACCTGGGCCACAACGCAAGATGTTTGGATCGCGGTTCGCACCGACGGGCAACCCGGCACCGGCACTCAGGCTGATCCCTACGATGGCAGCACGCCGGAAAAGTTCGACGCACTCATGCAGGGCTTCGCCACGACCCAGGATCTCGGAATTCACTTGACCGGCACCGGCCCCTTCCTGACGTATGCGACCCATTCCTGGTTTGTTAGGTCTGGTTGGATCATCTCCGGCGATGGCATGGACACGACCACCGTCAAAATGGTCGGGAACGTTGCCGGGATTCACCATGGCATCAGCTGCTTCGCGTCCGATCCCAGTAGGGTAACGGACAACGTGACGATCAAAGACATGACCATCGATTGTAATTGGGCGGAGCTGTCTCTGACGGCGGACCCGGCACGGCGGTGAATACAACATTAAGACAGGTGCGGTTGCATTATGGGGAAGCAACAATCTTGTCGATCATGTCCGTGGTATCAATGGCTACGGATCATTGGCAAACCTGCAGGAGCAATTTCTGTTTTATCTCGCGCGTCCCGGCTCTGGTGACGGCACCAATGACGTGATCCAGTCTTGCCGGGCCGAGCAACCCCAAGGGAATTATGCCACCCCGTTTTCATTGGCAGGCTCGATTGATTCACCGCCCGACAATCACTTTTTGAGGAACTCACGTGTCGTTGGTTTGTACTGCGATTGGCGTAACCAGCGATCTGCCAATCGGCTTTACAAGTGGCGTTGGTTTTGGCAACGCAAAAAACTGCCGAATCGATGGAAACACATTCATTGATTGCCTCGGAGCAGCCTATATCGATGTTGGATCGTGCGAAGGCGTTAGCATAACGAACAACACTGTAGTTCGAGGTTGGATGGGGTGGGTCTTCGTAATTGGGCATCGCCGAAGCGTAAAATTGAAATCAGTGGAAATACGATCGGCATTCGGCCCCGCGCTGGCTTAGGGGTAGGAATTTTTGTGTCGCCAGAACAAGCGACGACCGATCTTGCAATCCGTGATAACACAATCACGTGTGAGTCAGTGTCGGGAACGCCGCAGTTCTGGGGAATCGCTGTTCAGTCCGTCAACACTGCCTTAATTTCCAACAATGTAATAAGCTTGCCGAGCTTTGCATTTGGTAACTGGGTTGTGGGCACTAATATTATTCTATCTCACAATCGTCAGCCTGACGGATCACCCGTCCCCGGTCTGTAGCGAACGGAACACCGAAAGCATCCCTTCAGTATACAATTTAGGAGTCAGGGAACCCGGCATCGTCAACTCCGCCTACAGTTCGGATTTTCCGCGGTACAAAATGCCTCCAGACCTTCAGCTGGCTAACATCTACCGCGCCTCCAGCGCTTTGATGGCCTAGCTCGGCGGAGTTGGCGTTGGCGTCGCCGTTACCGACGCAAGCTTGGCTTTTGCTTCTTCCAGCAGTTTTTTTTCTTCGGAAAAAAGCGGCCCGCCTTGGGCGGCCTCGATATATTCTCGGGCGGCATCGGCCTGATTTTCATCGAGCAAGAGCGTGGCGACATAAACGGCCGCGTGCGGCTCGTGGAGTTTTTCTGGCGGCAGTTGCTGAATCACGGCAAGCCCCTCTCGGGTTCGTCCCATGCCATAAAGCGAGAACGCGTAGGTCACCGCGCAGTTTATGTCACCCGGTGCGCGGTCGTAGGCCTCTTTCGCGAGGGTTTGCGCCTGGCTCGTGTTCTGGTCGATGTTGAGTCCGAGCCGGGCCAAGTCGGCCGTGATTGTTGCCTCGTTAGGTGAAGCTTCGTGCAACCGTTGGAGGACATCGTAAAGCTTTCTCAGCTCGTTGTTTGTCCGGTAAAGTTTGTACAGCGCATCGAGCGCTTCCCGGCGTGTAGGCGGATTGTTGGAAAGCTTCAACCAAAGCTGGGCGGCTTCGATGTTCAGGTTCCATTGCGTGGCCAGTCTGGCGAGTTTCAATTCTGCATCGGGCTTGCCGCTGGCGGCTTGCTCGGCCGAATGCCAAAGCCGATCGGCCTCGGCGTCAGCTACCGTCTGCCGCAGCTGGCGAGTGGCGTGTGATTGATAAGCCAGACGCAGGTAATCCTCGGTCCCCCAGTTCTCATTCCGGGCCCAGCGCCTGAGCCGCGACCAGTTCCTCAACTGTGAAAACGCCTCAGCCACCGCCGTTGCGACGGCGCCAGAACTCGTCAGGCCCGGCGGCAACTTGTCAATCCACTTGATCACTTCAGCGGCCAATCCATTGTCGTTCATCCAATCCATCAGCAGCGCGAGGTCCGCCGGACTTCGCGCGGCGACTGGTTTCAGCTTCGCCAGCAGCGCATCGAATTTCTTTTGGTCGAGCTTGCGGTAGAGATTGAGGCAGAGGAGATAATCGGCGAGCGTGACCTGCTGCGATAATTGCAACTGGCCGGCCAGATCGTCGGCGGTAGTGAGATCGCCGCGCTCGATTGCATCACTCAGCAGCGCCCGCAACGCACCGGTGCGGAACGATTGAATCTGACTGAGCCGCTCCAGCGTCGCTCTTGCTTTCCCGCGCTTTTCCGAGTCGGGCGAGCGAACTTGGAAGACGGCGAAGTTGAACTGGTAAACATCGTTTTCCGGTTCTTTTTTTACCGCGGCGGCGAATTGGCGTTCCTGTTCGGCGATGTTGCCCTCTGCCTGAGCCAGCCAGCCGGCCACGACATGGAACCGCGCCCGGCTCCGATCGTTAGGCGCGACCTCGTCCAGCGCTTTTCGTGCGGTATCGAGCTGGCCAAATCGCAGAGCAGCCGAAGCGAGATTCAGTTCGCTGTCGAGATCATGCGGGAGCAATCGGGCGATTTGGGCTCGCCACGAAACCGCCTCTTCCAGATTCCGTTTCTCTGCCGTTTCAGCCAAAATATGGAACGCGGCCAGCGAATCAGGGTGTTCCTGTAACACGTCGCGCGCGCGTTGCGCTGCTTCGCCGAGCCGCTCTTCCTTCAAAAGCGAACTGGCCTGTCTCAGCAGATTTCTTTCGCGCCAGCCGCGATAAAAGCTGGAACCATAATGGTAGCAAATTGTGCCGGCTGCGAAGAGAATGACGATCGCAACGATGAGAATCGCCGCTCGTTTCGGCGACAAATCGCGCCGCAAAATATCAAGCGATTCCAGCGCGGAAAGCGAGTGTCGCCTTCGCCGGCGGCGGACGCGAACGATTCTCTCTGGCATGTTGATGTTTGTTTTACGTCAGGAGCAGGTTGGTGCAATCGGGCCTGCGATAATCGCTGCGACGACCGCGCAGCCCACTCCATATTTTGACGGTCTGCTAGGTTTCCGCCGGCTCCGCTTCTTCCACGACCGGTACGCTCTCGACCGAAGCAATCGTTTCCTGTCGAATCTGACGCCCCCACACATAACGCGCCAGCAGCACCTTGAGCGTTGCCGTTAAGGGAACGGCCAGAATCGGGCCTAACAAACCGCCGATAAGCAGACCCCAGACGAAGATCGACACAATGACCGTCATCGGGTGCAAGCCCACGTAATTGCCAACAATTCGCGGCGCGTAGAAGATTCCTTCCAGATTTTGAATTAAAATAAATGTGGCCGTGACGATGAGCGGATGCGTCCAATCGCCGAACTGAAAGGCTGCGATCAAAACAGCCGGCACCCAGCAGATGATGATCCCAATATAGGGAATCATGGTCAACACCACTACCATCACACCGATGAGCGGCGCAAAGTTCAGACCGATCAAGGTGAGAGCGCTGCCAATGAGAACACCATCGACCAGGCAGACCAGGAGTTGCCCGCGAAAGTAGGCGATGATGTAATGGTTGATCTGCGACAAAACGTCGGCCACTTCATCTTTCAAGGGCGACGCCCGGAGCGGTAAATATTCCTTCCAACTGCGCGCAATCCGCGGGCTTTCCTTCAAAAAGAAAAAGAGATAGACCGGCACCAAAATCAAGCTGAGGAGGAAACCGGTGATTCCGAGGAAACCGCCAATGCTTTTTTGGAGAATGTTCCAGAATTTCTCGGTCAGTGCGGGAAAGTACCGTTCGATGCTCGGTATCTGTTTCTCGACCCAAGCCTGAACGCGTTGACGATCAGCCGAAGAAATTTTCGGTGACGCAGGGCGCGATCACCTCACCCGAAGGCGGCACGTCTGTCGGCGCGGCGGTAGGGGTTGCACTCGGGGCCGGCCGCGGCGTTGCCCCTAACAACCAGCTGATGAAATTCGCGGTGGATGACGGGTGCTTCTCGTGCGCTGTTTCCGCCGGGCCGAACGTGCGGTTGTAACGCAAAACAAGATCGACAACGTAATCGCGTGCCTTCTGCGTGTAGGCGGGCAGTTCCTTGGCGAAATTCGCGCTTTGCACGGAGATCGTCGGAACAAGCCATCCTAACAGACCGCCCAGCGCGACAAAAGCGATCAAAAAAATGAGCGCGATTGCCTGGAGACGGCCTCGCAGTGCATAACTGAGCCGCGTAACGAGCGGATCGAGCAAGTAGGCTAGGATCGCGGCAATGGCGACCGGGATCAAAATCGGCTGGAGAAATCCCATGGCGTTGGCGCCGGCCCAGATGATTGCGCCGACAATGACCGCGAGGAAGACAACAAAAAACGCGCTCAGCGCGGCCCACATCGTCTTTCGTTGCCAGGGGGTGGGATAATCGTTCATGGCATGGGACGTCAGGACTCAAGACGCCGAAATCATTGGAAAGAATTTGAGGGCGGCATGGCGCCCTTGCTCAGCTTGGTCTTAGCATTATCAATCTTCGCCACGATCTTGCGATTTTGCGGATCGAGCGCGAGCGCCTTTTGCCATGATTCCACTGCTTTGGCGACGCGGTTCAACTTGAGATAAGTGTCGCCTAAATGCTCGAAAACTACCGGATCATCGCGTGTCATGTTTTGGGCTGCGCGCTGCAAATCCGTTAGCGCCGGCTCGAATTTTCCGGCCCGGAACTCGACCCAGCCGAGGCTGTCGAGATATGCCCCGTTGTTCGGTTCTTTTTTCAATGCCCGTCTGATCATCTGTTCGGCCTCGTCCAGATGCATATTCTGTTCCGCCCACATATAACCGAGATAATTGCAGGCATCGGCTGAGTTCTCGGGATCGAGCGCGATCGATTTTTGGAACAGCTCGGCCGCCTTGTCATATAACCCAGCCTGCTCCGCCGTCGCGCCGTAATGAAAGTAAAATTTCGCGTTCAGGATATCGCTTTGTTCCAGATCTGCCTCGTGCAACGCTTCGGCAAAAGTACCCAACGCCTGCTGTGGCTGTTTCGCTTCACGCTGGGCCAGCGCGAGATAATAGGAAATCTCGGGGACGTTTGGAAAACGCCGGCGCGCTTCTGACAGCACTTTTACCGCCCGTTCCGGTTCCTTGACCGGACCAAGAAGCAACTCTGCCAGGCGCATATACGTCGTGATCCGCGTCGGATTGATAAGCAGGCTTTGCTCGTAGTTGGCCGCCGCTTTGGAAAACTGGGTCTTGGCCTCCTCGATCTGATTATTTCGCTCCAACGCACGGCCTTCATCATCCAGCACCTGGGCCAGCAGCTCATAGGTTTGGTATTTCGCCGGGTGTTCCTGGATGATTTGCTCCAGGGTCTCGATTGCTTTGGCACGATGATTCGTCAGGACAAATCCGGTGGCGAGTTTCTCCCGCGCATTTATATCATCCGGCTGCAGCTCCAGGATGCGAAGGTAAAGCGGGATCGCTTCTTTGATCTGTTGCGTCGCGGCGTAATAATCGGCCACGTCTTTCAACACCGCAGGATCATCGTTCGCGTTGTCCGCCGCTTTTTTGAAAATGGCGTTCACTCGCTTGATGTCGGCCGGTTTCGGCTCCGAATCGGTTTTGAAAACGAGCGAGGCATAGAGTTTGCCTAACTGAGCCCAGAACGCCGGATCATTGTTCTGCACTGGCAGAGCGCGATCGAGCGCCTGAATCGCCTTCTGTTCCTGGCCGGCCGCTGCTTCGATTTCGCAAAGCCGCTGGTAAGCATCGATGTTTTTGGGATCGATCCGAATAGCCTGGTTGGCGTAGTCGATCGCCTGGTCGATTTTCTTAAGATAGCGCGCATAAATCACCGCCAGTTGGCTGTAGGGGCGCGCGTCTTTGGGGTTCGCCTTCATCGCGTCTTTGAGGACATCGATTGCCTCCGGATAATGTTCCTGGCGGATGAGCAAGATGGCGACGTGCGCAGCGAGATCGGACTGGCCAGGATCGACATCGAGCACTTTTCGATAGGCTTGAAGCGCTTTCTCGATCTCACCGCTCTCTTCCAGCGCGCTCGCCTCGACGAAATGCGCCAGCGCTTCGGCCTTACGCGCCCCTTGGGCCTGTAGAGCGAGGTCCTTCGGCGGCTTGGCACTAAACGAATCGTCCTGGCGGGTTCGGAGTGGCGTCGCCGGAGCGGTAGCAATTAGCGAGAGCGCGCTGGCCAGGACAATGGCCAACGAAGGACTCGCTGGAGGAAGCATTCCCGAACTTACCTTTCGGCCAGAGTATTCGCAAACGGCCTGGGGCCAGGCCAAGGAAATCGGCCTAACGATTCAGAAGCCGCGTCATTACGTTTTGTAGCGCAAGCGCTTCTTATGCCGATTGGCTCGCATGCGCTTGCGGCGTTTGTGCTTCGAGATTTTCGCTTTTCGTCGTTTTTTCAGGGACCCCATAACAAACTAAAATTCGAAGCTCGAAATCCAAACCCCGAATGAATTGTCGATCCAACCATTGAAACCGTGCTGGCGCAACTCCGTTTTTTGCCGGCGGATCGGCAATGCGCAACATTGCAAGCGGATCGGGCTAACGGCGTCGGCCAAGGTCTCCGTGTTCAAGGAGCTTGATCCTAACGCTTGGCCTGCTCATTGATACGCAATTCTGAGCGCTTGCCATGGCGCTCAAATGAGGCGAAAGGTTACGCCCGCTTGTTAATTGCACGGGCTGTGGCTCAGCTTGGTAGAGCGCCTGGTTCGGGACCAGGAGGCCGTGGGTTCAAATCCCACCAGCCCGATTCCTCATTCTTCGTCTTGCTCTTGTTCGTGCTCGATCCGTTTGTCCTAAATTCTACAAGCGGGGCGAAGAGCTCGCCTGTCGGCTGCAAATCGGGCGTAACGATCTACTTCAAGCCTTTGTCGTGGCCGCAGCGATTGTCTCGTCAACAAAATTGCAGCGTAAATCCCACACCGCATGCGGTATAGATGGGTCGAACTTTCATGTTTGTTCCGCAGAAAATCGGTTGACAAGTTGGCGCACCGCCAGCATTGTCAATACTCCTTTTTGCTATGTTAGCCCCGCAACTCACTTCACCCGCCCTCGCCGACGGCGTGGCGAATGTTCTTCAATTCCCGACCGGAGCGTTTAGCGCCGTTCGTTCCTTGCGACATATGACGACCCAACTCCTTCAGGAAGCCGCCCAAGTCATCCCGAACCAGCAACTCCTGATCAACGTTGTATCTAAGCGCGTGCGCCAGCTCGGCTTGGGACATCGCCCTATGGTGGAGGCGACGCCGCGAATGTCGCTTACCGATATCGCGCTCAAGGAAATCATCGCCGGCAAACTGACTTACGAATCGCTCAGCGGTTCGCCGGACAGCGAGTAATTGGATCAGGCAAGGCGATTGACCTTAATGTGCCGTTCGCCACGGTGATGGCATGCCCGCTGAGTCGATCGTCAATCGCAAAGCGCTCCGCGATTATCACATTCTCGATCGCTACGAAGCGGGCATCGAGTTGAAGGGAAGCGAAGTCAAATCCATTCGGGCCGGCAAAGCCAACATTGGTGACGCGTTTGCCAGGATCGAGAACGGCGAAGCATTCCTCTACAACGCTGATATCCAGCCGTATGAAAAATCGAGTCACGAGATCGTGCCGGCAAAGCGCGTTCGCAAGCTTCTGCTGCATCGACAGGAGATCGACAAACTTTACGGCGAAACGCAAGTCAAAGGCCGCGCACTGGTGGTGCTCAAGCTTTACTGGAAGAACGGGAAACTAAAAGCCGAGCTCGGCGTCGGTCAGGGCAAAGTGGCGCACGACAAGCGCGCTGATTTGAAAAAACGCGCGGTCGATCGTGAGACCGCGCGCGAAGTCGCCCGCTTCAACCGCAAACACGGCTAGCGTGCCATCTGCATTCGGCGTTGGACGTTCTTCCTTCACTTCGCTACGGCGGAGTGAGCGCCTGGTCGCGAATTCTTTCGAAGTTGAACGTTGAAGGTTGAGCGTTGAGCGTTTGCTGTGGCCCGTTTCTCGTATCGAGGCAAAGTCGCCCTTATCACCGGCGGTTCGCGCGGGCTCGGTTTGGTCATTGCGCGACAGATCTGCGAACGTGGCGGGAGGGTTGCGCTGCTCGCGCGCGATCCTAACGAACTCGCCCGCGCGAAAGCCGGTCTCGATCCTCGAGGCGGTGAAGTATTCAACATCCAGTGCGACTTGCTCGATCGTGCCCAAATCGAATCCGCCGTCGAAAAGACTATCGAGCGTTTCGGCAGAATCGACATTTTGATCAACAACGCTGGTATCATGGAAGCCGGCCCGCTCGATCATATGAAGCGCGAAGATTTCGAAAAGAACCTCGCGCTCCATTTCTGGGCGCCATTCGAAATGATCACACGAATCATTCCGCGAATGCGGCGTCAGGGTGGGGGACGCATCGTGAACATTTCATCCATCGGTGGCAAAATCGCCGTGCCACACATGGCGCCATACACCGTGAGCAAGTTCGCGCTCACCGGTTTTTCCGATGCTCTTCGCACCGAGCTCGCCCGCGACAATATCCATGTAACGACGGTAGCGCCCGGCATGATGCGCACTGGTTCGCATCTCAACGCGAAGTTCAAAGGCCAACGCGAAGCCGAGTTCGCATGGTTCTCCGTTTCGGCCGGAATGCCGTTGATTTCGATGAACGCCGAACGCGCCGCCCGAAAAATTCTCGCCGCGTGTCGGCGCGGACAACCCTCACTCACACTAACCTTCGCCGCGCGTGGTCTCATCCTGGGGAATGCGCTCTTTCCAAATCTCACCGGACGCGTGATGAAACTGGTGAACCGATTTTTGCCAGGATCGACAACCGCCGAGGGCGATGAAGCTCAAGCGGGCGGCCAGATCCGGCGCCGCGTTCCAAATTGGCTGACACATCTGGCTGATCGCGCCACGGAGAAGAACAACGAGGCGGGGATTAGAGCAAATCGCGAACGCAGTTGAGGGCCCCCAAGTAGACTCGGTGCATTCCCGATCGCATCAGCTCTTCACTCATCAGACTAACAAGATCATGATGTTGCGCCGGCATCATTTGCGGGATCGGTTTTTCGTTCCGGCCGCCTCGCCACACTTCGAGCAAATCGCCGCAGTCGGCGCGCCCAACGACAAATTCGGTTTCGCCAGATTGGATCGCGATTCGACGAATCGGTGCCAGACTGCTGGTCTCGCGCAATTCAATGTCGATCTTGCGTTTGTTTGCATCCAGGAACCGACAGCTTCCATTCATTTTCTGTTGATCGGTTTTCCATCTCAACTGCGCCGCCAGCCAGCCCATTAGAAGGATGGCAGTCGATTTGAAGCCAGGCGCAAAGTCCACAGTCACTTTTTCCATCTCGGCGAAGTGATGATGCGACGTGGGATGATCGAAAAATTGCGCGACCGCATAGCGAATCTTATCGAGCCGGGTCCAATTCAAATCGCAAAGGACGAGCCGCTGTTTCGATTCCTCCTCGGCGGTTTCCACGCGCCGAAATTGTCCCGAAAAATCTTTCCACGTTTGGCTGTCGTAGATCAACCGATCGACCCAGGCCCAAAGCTGTGGATCCATTTTTTCGGGGAGGTTGTCCTGCCACCAGAGATAAAACGGCAGGTCGGAATCGAGATGAGAAAACACGATGCTGGGCAGCAGCGTCGTACACAGACCTTCGAGCCGAAACGAAAGTTGTTCCGAGCAGACTTGTTTGCTGCCCGCGCGCGGCACGTGGCAATGCGCGCTGATCCACGCCTCCACCCGGCTCTCTTTCGCCTGGCAATCGGCCGCAATCACAATGGCGCGACAAGCATGGTTCTCGGCGATCTGCGCGACCAGTTGCGTGTTCTTTTCCAGCGAATCGGCCGCTTCGCTGTAAACGGCAAGATTGATCAGACAAGCCCGCGTCGCTCCTTCATTTTCCTGCCACAGTTTCTTCAACTCCGTGTCGATCCTCCCGAGTTCGACCGGCATGCCCAAGGCAACGCTGGAGCGCTGGAGTATTGGAGCAGTGGATTTCTGTTCTGCCATTGCCATCACTCCATCACTCCATTGCTCACAGCCTCCTCCACGCGCGCCCATCGCGCGCCAGCAGATCATCTGCTTCTTCCGGGCCCCACGAGCCGGCGGGATAAAAAAAGAGCCCTGGCCTTTTTTCCCTGGCCGACCACGCATTCTCGATCGGATCGATGAATGCCCAGGCTTCTTCGACTTCGTCGCGCCGCGCAAAGAGCGTGGCATCGCCGCTCATCGCATCGAGCAACAATCGCTCATACGCTTCCGGGCTCGCTTTACCGAACGAAGTGCCGTAGTGAAAATCCATCTTTACTGGCTCGATCCGAAAACTTGTCCCCGGCACTTTCGCGTGCATTCGCAGCGACATTCCTTCATCGGGCTGGATGCGAATGACGAGCACGTTTTGGTCGCCTAATTCTCTGTTAAACAGGACGGCCGGCGCTTTTTTAAAATGGACGGAAATCTCCGTGCCCGATTTGGGCAGCCGTTTCCCAACCCGCATGTAGATCGGCACGTTCCACCAACGCCAATCGTCGATGTTCAGGCGGAGCGCGACGAACGTGTCGATCATTGATGCAGGATCGACATTGGGTTCCGCCCGATAGGCCGGGACCGGTTTACCGTTGATCGCGCCCTCGGCGTATTGGCCGCGCACGACGTTCGCGCCAACCTCAGCTGGCGCAAAACGTCGCAGGCATCGCACCACCTTCACTTTTTCATTACGAATGCTATCAGCGCTCAAATCACTCGGAGTTTCCATCGTGACGAGGCAGAGCAGTTGCAGCAAATGATTCTGCACCATGTCCCGTAACGCGCCCGCGCCCTCGTAGTAACCGGCGCGCCCTTCGACACCGAGCGTTTCCCCCGCCGTGATCTGGATGTGGTCGACGTAATGTCGATTCCAGAGCGGACCGAAAATCGCGTTGGCAAATCGCAAAACGAGAATGTTCTGGGCGGTCTCTTTGCCCAGGAAATGATCGATCCGGTAGGTCTGTTCCTCGGCAAACGCATTGCGCACAATTCGATTGAGCTCGCGCGCCGAAGCGAGATCGGTTCCGAACGGTTTCTCGACAATTACCCGGGCCCAACTTCCTTCCCGCGCCTGGTTTAATCCGGCCGCTTTGAGATGTTTGAGAATGACCTCGAACTGGTCGGGCGCAGCTGCGAAATAAAACAGCCGGTTCCCACGGGTCCCGCGTTCCTGGTCGATCTTATCCAGACGTTGCGCGAGGCGTGTGTAGCCCTCTTCATCGGCGAACTCGCTCTGATGATAAAAAATCGATTGGCTGAACGTTTGCCAGATTTCGTCACGCACATTTTGACGCGAGAACTTCCGGGTTGCTTCCTCCATTTCACGCCGGAATTCGTCATCGCTTTTTTCGCGACGGGCAAAGCCGACGACGGTAACAGCCGGCGGCAATTCGCCATCGGCGGCGAGATTGTAGAGCGCCGGGATCAGTTTGCGATGGGTGAGGTCGCCGGTCGCGCCGAAAATAACGACCGTGCACGGCTGCGGCACCGCGCGCGCGGAAAGACCTTCGCGCAACGGATTGGTCTCTGCTTGCTCGGCCGCTCGGTTCATGGCATTCGCAGATTACACAGATGCATTGGTAAGCGAAAGTCGAATCCATTTCCTCTGTCGCGGTAGTCTGCGACCGTCGCTGATTGAGGCTAAAGTTTGCGACGGTCATAGACCGCCGCTACAGCGCAACATGCCGCAATCATTCCGCGCCGTGATTTTCGATCTCGATGGCGTCCTCGCCGATTCCGAGCCGGGGTGGAACAAAATCGACGCGCAACTGCTGGCCAAGTACGGAATCACCTATCGCGGCGAATATCATCGGAATGTGCTCGGCGTCAGCTACCGGCTCGCAGTCGAGTTTTACAAAAAAGCTTTTGGCCTCTCCGTGCCTGCTGCGGAAATGATGCGACGACGCGGAGAAATCGCGGCCGACTTCTTCGCCAACCGTATCGGCCTTTTTCCGTCGGTGAAGCGCGTCCTCGAAGAATTGCGACAAATGAAACTGCATCTCGCCGTCGCGACAAGTTCTCTGAGCGCGTCCGCGCGGCCGTTCTTGGATCGACATCAACTGACGCCGTTCTTTGACCTAGTTGTTACCGGCGACGAAATCGAGCGCGGTAAACCGCACCCCGACATCTACCTTCGCGCGGCGGAAAAGCTCGGCATCCCCGCCGAGCGGTGCCTCGTGATCGAGGATGCGCTATCCGGCATCGCCGCCGCCAAGGCTGCAAAGATGCGTGTCGCCGCCATTCCCGACAGACGCCCGTCCGGCTCGGACTTCGTCGATCCGCGCGATTACGAGAAAGAAGCGGATTACGTGCTCGCCAACGTCTCCGAAATCCCGCCGCTCGTGCGGCGCGTTAATGCCGAGGATTAGTCCGTTAGGCGAAATTGATGTTGCTTCCCAGATGCGCTGAGGAGTTCCTTCCTCATTCGACATTCGGAATTCGTCATTGCGATGCGCTTTCATCCTACGTGGGCCTTGACATTGCCCGGCGCAACAAGCGACAAAGGAGCGTCCGGATGAAATTTCTCAAACGTCGTTTTGCCGGGGCTCCGGAGGGAGCGGCCGCACTCTTCTTCATTCAAATTTTCGCGACCCTTGGGTTCGCCGTTCTCTACTCGACCCTGGTCCTCTACGCCACAAAGCATCTCCAGCTCTCCGTGAAAGCGGCCACTACGTTGATGGGCGTGTTCGGCGCCTTCAACTACGGTCTGCACCTTTTCGGCGGCTACCTGGGCGGCCGTTTTCTTTCGAACCGCAACCTGTTTATCGGCGGTATGGCGCTCCAGGTGATCGGCTGCGCCTGCATCGCCACCGGCACGCTCGCGCTCTTCTACGTCGGCCTGGCTCTCTTCCTCACTGGCAGCGGCCTCAATGTCACCTGCATCAACATGATGCTGACCCAGCGCTTCACCCCGGAGGACCCGCGCCGCGAGGGAGCCTTCCTCTGGAATTACGCCGGCATGAATGTCGGCTTCTTCGTCGGGTTCAGCGCCGCCGGTTATTTCCAGGCGACCCAGAGTTACTCGAGCCTCTTCATCTTCGCCACGCTCGGCAACTTCGGCGCCATCGTCCTCGCGTTCCTCACGTGGAAGACGCTGGCCGACCGTAACACCATATTGCTCGAGGCAACGCCGAAGCAGTTCCGTTTGCGCCAGCTATCCGGCATCGCCATTCTCCTCGGAACCGTCCCCGTTGTGTGGCTCATGCTCCAGCGGCCGAGCATGACCGAAACGGTGATCAAGGCGATCTGCGGCGCGGTCGCGCTCACCCTGATCTATCTCACTGTCCGCCATTCCGATCGCCGTGAGCAGCGCAACATGACCGCCTACCTGATTCTAACGCTCGGCTCGCTGATGTTCTGGTCGCTCTATCAGATGGCGCCGAGCGGCCTGATGCTGTTCGCGGTCAACAATGTGGACCTGATGGTCGGGCGCGTGAGGATTCAGCCGCAGTGGATTCAGAACATCAACACCGTCTGCATCGTGCTCGGCGGGCCGGCGCTGGCGTCGCTCTTTATCCGGATGCGCGCGCGTGGGTGGAGAATCGACATCCCGAAGCAGTTCGCGGCGTCGCTGCTGTTAATGGCGCTCGCTTTTCTCATTCTGCCGCTCGGAATCAAGCTGGCCGGCGCCGACGGCAAGAGCGCGTTCGTGTGGCTGTTCCTGAGCTACGTGCTGCAGAGCATCGGTGAGCTGCTTATTATGCCGATCGGATACGCGATGATCGGCAAGCTCGCACCGAAGCAATACCAAGGCGTGATGATGGGCAGCTGGATGCTCGTGACCGGCCTTGCGTCGCTCTTTGCCGGCGACTTCTCGGGAATGATCCCCGAGCCGACCGGCACCACGGCGGCCGCGACCAATGCCGGGTATGCGAAGCTTTTCGCCGAGCTCGGCGCCGGCAGCCTCATGGTTGGCATCGTGCTCGTCGTGCTAATTCCGTTCTTGCGCAAACTGATCACCGACAAGGCCGAGGCGCCTGCCGCCGAAGTGCCGACGCCCGCCGGTCCCGCTGCTGCAACGGTGTGAAATCCCCGCGTCCGCTCATTCCGAAACCGCTCGACGCGCTCAGTCGTTAATCGATTGCTGTAAATAATTGATGACTGACTCTATCTGCCCTGCTATCGGCTGATTGGATGACGTTTGGTTCTGAATCGTCCAATGATTAAAGAACCAACGTGCGTCAACTTAGAGTTGGGTGCGACAATTACCAATCCTGTGCCGGGCGGACAGCTTTAGATCTCGCGCCTGTCAAGATTGATACTGACCTCTATTCTCTCCTCCGGACGGACGACATCACAATTTCCCCAACAAAAGGTTTGCAGAGGGGTTGTCATCTATGTTCAATCGGTTTCACAATGAAATTGAAAATCTTATTCAGCGTAGTGGCGGCTGGAACTCTTGCGTTTAACAGCATGGCTCTGGCGGCCGGAACTAAGACCTATCAAGTGACCGGGCCGGTTCTGGAAATGAACGACAACATGGTTGCGGTTCAGAAGGGAAAAGACCGCTGGGAAATCGCGCGCGATTCCAGCACGAAAGTGACTGGCGATCTTAAAGTCGGCGCAAAGGTAACGATCACTTACACAATGACCGCCACGGAAGTGGAAGTGAAAGCGGCGAAACCGTCCGCGAAGAAGCCGTAGCTCTGCGGTTGTTGTTCCGCACGACAAGCGGGGTCAACCTGCCAAGATTGATATTTGGGGCATTTAACCGGGAGGTTTGCCGCCGAGGCTTTGCAAGATCGACGGCAGCAGGTCGGCGAGGCCCTGCTGGTGATCCGCAGTAGGGTCGACCTTTCCCTTTGGCGTTAGTTTGTCGACGACCTTTGGCAGGTATTCGGCCAAAAAGTGCGAGGCTTGCGCTGGATCGACGCCCAGCTTTGCCGCGAGCGCAGTGACTTGGCCAGAACCAAGCACTTTTTGAACTTGGTCGGTGGAAATCGGCTCGTTTTCTCCCATGCCGACCCAGGAGGAAAACGCACCGCCCTGGCCGCTTTGTGAGAATTTGTTCGCAAGACCTTGCAATCCCCCGCTCTGGGCGAAGAGGCCGCTAAGAATCCCGATGAGCGGATTTGCTCCGTTGGAAGAATCACCTTTTCCGGCACCGAGTATCGAATCGAGTAATCCCATAAGTTTTTGTTGTTCTAATTAGTTTGTTAGTTAGGTATCGGGAGTGGAGATCACGTTTCAAAAGTCGTGTCTCGGACGAATCGCCGTTACTGTCCCTTGGACGCCCTATCTCCCTCTTTGATCGCATCCGCTTCGCTCACGTACTTCCCCTTCTTAGTCGCGCCGTAAAAACGAGACCCTTCCTTATGATAAACGTGTGTCTCGGTATTGACCCATACCAGCCCATGTCCGCCGCCCGGTGCTGGAGTAGCAGTACTCGCGGCTGCGGTCTTTGTTTTCGCGGAACCAGTGGTCGTGGCAGGCGCTGCGGAAGGCGAGGGGTTGGCTGAACTCTTCGGTTTAAAAAAGTCAGCAATGGTCTTCTTCGTCGGGGATGACGACGGAGTCGCCGTCGGTGAAACGGCAGCTGCCGCCTTTCCTCTGTGACCGTGTTTCTCCGCAGGCGAAGGTGATGCCTCAGTTGTTGCAACCGGCGAGGGTGTAGTCGCAGCGGTCGTCTTTTTCGTTTTGCGAGTGTGCTTCTCCGCGGGTGAGGGTGACGCCTCAGTTGCCGCAGCCGGTGAGGCACTGCTTGTGGCAGCAGATGAGGCCGTGCTGGTTGCATCAGTTTTCTTATGAGAACGATGTTTTGCCGGCGACGGCGATGCCGTGGGTGAAGGCGATTGAGCGTTTACGATGCAAGTAGCTGCAAGGCCAATCGCTAATAAGAAGGCGAGAAGTTTGGTGCGCATGAGCTGAAACCTAAACGACGAGCAGCGAGGTTGAAAAGCACAAAATGGCGAGGCGGAAATCTGAGAAGCTCGAAGTTAGAAGCCGCGGGGCAAGGAGCGAAATGAACGCCGAGCTGTCGCACGATTAACTTGGCAGCGGGAAGCGTCGCGTCAGTTCGCGGACTTTTTCGCGGACGGAGTTGAGGGCGTCGGCGTCAGTGCGTTTTTCCAATGCTTCCGCCAACAAATCGGCGATCTCGAGCATTTCTTCTTCTTTCATCCCGCGGGTCGTGACGGCGGGCGTCCCAACGCGGATGCCGCCGGGTTTGAAGATCGGGTAAGTGTCGAACGGGATGCCGTTTTTGTTTACGGTGATGCCGGCCCGATCGAGAACTTCCTGGGCCTCTTTGCCGTTGATTTCTTTCGGGCGAAGATCGACCAGCATGAGGTGGTTGTCGGTGCCGCCAGAGACGATCCGATAACCGTGCTTGGCTAAACCGGCGGCGAGCGCTTTTGCGTTCACGACGACTTGTCGTTGGTAGTCGCGAAATGAGGGCTGGAGCGCTTCGTGGAAACAAACGGCTTTCGCTGCGATTACGTGCATGAGCGGTCCGCCTTGCACGCCAGGAAACACGGTCGCATCAATCTGTTTGGCAAATTGCTCCTGACACATCACGATGCCGCCACGTGGGCCGCGCAAACTTTTGTGTGTCGTGGTCGTGACAAACTGCGCGTGGGGAATCGGACTGGGATGCTGACCACCGGCCACGAGCCCGGCAATGTGGGCCATGTCGATGAACAAGAGCGAGCCGACCGAATCAGCGATTTGGCGCAGCCGGGGAAAATCGATTATTCTCGGATAAGCTGACGCGCCGGCAGTGATCATCGCCGGCTTCACTTCCTCGGCCTGTTTTTGCAGCGCGTCGTAATCGAGCTGCTCGGTCTTCTCGCTCACGCCGTACTGCGAAACGGTGTAAAACTTTCCCGAGAAATTCGCCGGATGCCCGTGCGTGAGATGGCCGCCATGGGCGAGATTCATGGCGAGAATCTTGTCGCCCGGTTTTAGCATCGAAAAATAGACTGCCATGTTCGCTTGGGCACCGCTGTGCGGTTGCACATTCACGTGATCGCAGCCAAACAATCGCTTGGCGCGATCGATCGCGAGTTGCTCCGCAACATCGACATTCTCGCACCCGCCATACCAGCGTTTGCGCGGTAGGCCCTCGGCATATTTGTTCGTCAAGCAGCTGCCCTGAGCCTCCATTACCGCGCGACTGGTGAAATTCTCGGAGGCGATAAGCTCGATGTTCTCGCGTTGCCGTTTTTCCTCCGCCTGGATGGCATCGTAAATTTCGGGATCGACACGGCGAAGCGCACTTGACGATGACGAAGCCGTTCCGACCATTCCAGAGTCGGTGGGCTGGGGGAGATCACTCATAAGATAAGAACCAGCGTGGGAACCGCGCGATGTCGGCGCGAGTTCGCCTTGTTCTACGAATGCCAGCACACTCGGTAAAGCGTTTTTGATGGTGCGCGCGCATTCTTCATAAACCTCGCGGCCGAGCCCGATCGGGTCCGGGACATCGCGCCAGACGGTCGTTCCCGGTTCCTCAAATTCGCGCAGCAAATACGTTTTTTCGACTCCGTGCGGAAAGAGCAAATGAATGGTCTCGAGATGCGCCCCGGTCATCGCGAAAATGTGCGTGGCCCGTTCGACTAGCTCATTCGTGAGAGGCTGACTGCGAAAGCCGCTGATGTCCACGGCCTCCTCCTGGCAAACCTGAACCGCGTAAAGACTGGGCGGTTGCCCGTTCACGGCGTGCACGCCGGCAGAGGCCACTTCAATGTCCTTGCGATTGCCGATGAGGCGCTGGAAAAGCCCTTCCGCGATCGGGCTTCGACAAATGTTACCTGTGCAAATAAAGAGGACGCTTTTCACGGTAGTTCCGAGGCGCGGGGATGACTTTCCAACCTAGGGTTGAACTTGCCCAAGTCAATTTGCCGGGGCGATCAAGGAGTGACGGCTTCCGGCGAATCCGTCCTGTGGCGGACTGGAACATGAAGCCGCGCCTTTGGCGCCAAACACCTACGTCCGCAGGCGCTGATCACCATCGATCCGCGAATGGTGGAGAATTATTTCTCCGCGGTAATTTTGATGTCCTTCGGCAATTCGAATAGCGCCGGATCGAAAGGCAACCCGGTTTCGTATTCTAAATAAGCCACCGCCATGTCCGGCCTACCATTTTTGGTTACCTCGATCCGAAGCGGCTTGTCGGTTAACGGGTCAAAAAACAATGTCACGTCGCGATCGCCACCTTTGGCGAGAAATGCTTTTGCCTCTTTATTGCCGATCTTGCGCATGCCGATCTCTTTCACCTGCGCCTGCCGCGCGAAGATCGCCTCCTTTCCAAATTCCAAGTCCAGAAAGGCGGCATCAGGCAGGTGAGATGGTTGCGACCAGATAATGTAGCGGTGCACGCTAAAGTCTGGTCCCTTATCGAGCGTGTGAATGGCGGTGTGATCGACGAGGTTAACAAACCACGCATCCGGCTCGCTCGTGATCTGCAACATACGGTTCTTTTGGGCCGGATCTGATGACTGCTCGAGTCGTTCGTACTTGTCGCCTGCGCGATAAATCGTGTTGACCTGGGCGTCCGGCGAATTGGGGGCAATCCTCGGCCCGAAATAGCGGCAAACGATCTTCGTCATCTTCGACTGACTTTGTGGCGCCAGGTCCTGCGCTAAACCTGTTAGCGTTAATGCCAATGAAACGGCCGCCGTCAGCCACGTCCGGACAGTCGGACCGCTGACGACGCAGCGAAGAGCAACGTTTGATGGTGTATTCATCTTGTCAGATTAGTCGCTCAACTTTCCTTGAGCTCGGCAAAAATCAATCGCCCGGCGCTCGTTTGCAGCGCGCTCGAGACGGTCGCTTTTACGGTATGGCCAAGGCGGGCCCGTGCGTGGTTCACGACAATCATTGTCCCGTCGGGCAGATAACCGATCGCCTGATGCGGTTCGCGTCCTTCTTTAACAAGGTGGAGCTCGATTTCGTCGCCGGCGAGGACAACTGGCCTAAGCGCCCGGGTCAGATCGTTCAGGTTGAGCACGGAAACTTCCTGAAGGCGCGCCACCTGGCCAAGGGCAGCGTCGTTCGTTAGCAAACGCGCTTGTAAAACTTTAGCAGCACGGACGAGCCGGGTATCAATGGGTGTATCACTATCGCTGCCGCTTTCATGGATGGTCAGCTCCGTGTCGTGTGAGTTTTGCAGTTGATTCAAAATGTCCAAGCCGCGCCGGCCGCGCTCGCGTTTGATCGAATCGGGCGAATCGGCCAGCGTTTGCAATTCATCCAACACAAATCGCGGCACCACCAGCGAACGACTCAGAAATCCGGTCGCACACAGATCCGCGATCCGCCCATCGATGATGACGTTGGTGTCGACCAAGAGCGGCTCGTGCTGCGTCGTTTGGCGAGCGAAACGGACGTAGGGAATGACGAGCGAGAATTCGTCGCGATTGCTCCGCATCGCCAGCATCATGCCGAGATAAGCGAATGCGGTATAAACGATTAGGCCAACGGTCCATTGAATCACGTCGCTCTGATAACGGAGCACCTCGGAGGCAATGAGTAGCTTCGCGAACAGCAATCCGACCAGAAGGCCAAATGTTGCCGATGAAAATGCACGGAGCGAAAAGCCTTTGAGCAGGCGATCGACCAACACCATGACAAAGCCGAAGACGGCGCCCAGAGCGGCCCCCGGCCAGGTGGTTTGCTGAAGCTCCGATGAGGTCATCGCGCCGATCAGGGCGCAAAAGGTTATAAAAAGAACTCGCAGCAGATTGACCGTGAAGAGCGGCGTCATGGGCGCTCTCCGCCGCGCCGGGCCGGCTTCGTTTGCTCGCCGCCGGTCGTGTCGATCTTCGCTGCGCTGTCACGATAAAAAAGCACGCCGTGCTTGCGCAAATTGTAAACGAGAGCGCGCAGATTATCAGCCAGCGCCTTGTCGCCGAGGAGCGCGCCTAACAAACCCTTGCCCTCGGTCGCTTCGCGAAAAACCTGCGTCGCCACTTGCACCGTTTTCCGCGCATCGGTCATCACCCGTTGCAGATCATCGGCGGCTTTGTTTGCCGAACTCATGGTGGAATCGGCCTTGGCCAAAACGCCGTCGAGTTTCTTGGAAGATTCCGCCAGCGTGCCGGTCGCGGCGTTCAAATGTTCGACGCTTGCCTTCAGATTTTCCAGGTTCGCGTCGGACAACGCCTGGTGATTCAACCGGACCACAGTCTCATCGATGTTTTGCACCGCTTTGCGCATGTCGATTGCCAACGCACCGCCTTCGCGAGTGAGATCGTCCATGCCGGTCTGACGCGCGCCCTCCACCTCCGCGCCTTTGGGGAGAAATTCGGTCGGCTGGCCCGGGGGCAACGTCACGCTAACGAATCGATCGCCGAGCAGCCCCGAGCTGCCGACTTCAAACTTACTCGCCTTCGGGATCTTCACGTAATCGTAAATCCGCAACGGCACTGCTACGCCATGACCTTCGCGGACGAGCCTCGGTCCGCCCGAGACATGCCCGATCCGCGCCCCGGCCAGCAAAACATCGGAGCCTTTTAAGAGGCCGCTGGCATCGGTGAATCGGACAGTGATCGGGTAATAACTTTTGAAGCCTTCGCCGAGCCGGCCGAACTCCACCACCAACGCCGCCAGCATCAACAGCCCAACAAAGACGAACGCGCCCACCTTAAATTCCAAACCGCGCTCATGTCGATTCATTGGTGTCACTGTCCACCGCAAAACGTTTCGCCGTCAACCATTGTGTGCATGAGCATTCCCGTTGGAACGCCCATGGAGAAAATCCTGAATCACCGTATCCGGCGATTCCTTCAGCTCGGCTGGTGTTCCCTGAAAATAAATTCTGCCCTCATGCAAATACGCGATCCGGTCGCCGACGTGAAAGGCGCTTTGCATGTCGTGGCTCACGACAATGCTCGTGATGCCGAAGCGTTGCTGAAGCCGCCGGATCAAACGATTAATGCTGTCCGCCACGACTGGATCGAGCCCGGACGTGGGCTCATCGTAGAGGACGCAGGACGGCCGCCGAATAATCGCGCGGGCCAGACCAACGCGCTTTTTCATTCCGCCACTAAGATTCACCGGCATCTTGTCGTGCTCGCCCTCCATCTCCATCACCTCGAGCATCTCATCCACTTTCGCGCGCAAAACTTTCGGGTCTCGGACGCCGGCTTCGCGCAACGGAAACGCGATGTTTTCCTCTACCGTCATCGAATCGAACAACGCGCCGCCTTGAAAAAGAATTCCAACCTTTTCCCGAATCGCTGCCAGATCGCGCTCATTCATCCCAACGATGTTCTGATTGTCGACCCAGATTTCGCCCGCGTCGGGCCTCATCAGGCCGATAAGATGTTTCAGGAGTACGCTTTTTCCTCCGCCGCTGCGACCGATGATGACGAGAGTTTCGCTTTTCTCCACATCCAGATCCACTCCACGCAAAATCTCCTGCGCGCCGATCTTTTTCGTTAGCGACCGCACATTGATCATCCGCTGAAGACTATGGCCAGCCATACTTCGTCACTCCAATACTCCGTCACTGATACCCCGCCGGGAAAATAATATTGAGGCCCATCGTGAGAAAGAAATTCGACACCAGCACGGCGAGCGACGCATTCACGACCGCTTCGGTCGTCGCCCGCCCGACGCCCACGGCGCCCTCGCGCGCGGTCAGACCCTTGTGACAACTGATAAAGACAATGAGAAGAGCAAAGCAAAAAGCTTTCGTTAGGCCCATGGTAATGTCGCGGGAGTGCGTCCAGCGCACCATGTTTGCCACGTAGTAAGTGCCCTTGATTCCGAGCAGATGGATGGACACGAAATAACCGGTCGCGATGCCAAAGGCGATGCACTCGGCTACCAGCAGCGGCATCGAAATCATGATCGCCAGCGTGCGCGGGACAACCAGATAATCGATTGGATGCACCGCCAGCGCACGTAACGCATCGATCTGCTCGGTCACTTTCATCGTACCGATCTCGGCCGACATGGCTGCACCGACGCGGCCGCTTACCATTAATCCGGTCAAGACCGGCGCGAGCTCGCGGCAGAGCGACACCGACACGAGCGCGCCGACGGCCGATTGCATCCCGAGTTTGTTAAATTGAAAAAAAGCCTGAGCGGCAAAGACCGCTCCGGTAAATCCGCCCGTGATCACCACGACAAGCTGCGAAAGCAACCCGATCTCGACGATCTGATTTAGAAATAATTTCCAGCGCAGCTTGCGCGAGAAGATCGACCGGGCCGTCTCCACCGCGAGCATCACCAGCTCGCCCAGATATTGGCAGGAGGCGAGGACTGGTCTTCCAAGCGCGTTAAATAAGCGAGTAAGCATCGTCTTGGAAAGGCGTGAGACGTGAGAGGTGAGAAGTGAGAAGGGAATACAAAGCCGTGATCAACCTCTCACGTCTCACTTTTCACTCCCCATCAATCTAAGGTGCGCCGCAACCGATGCAACGCCCTTTCCATGCCGGACCGCCGTTTGGGTAGAGGGGACGGCTTGTTAGTCTGAGCGAAGACCCTCACCTTAATCCTCTCCCGGGAGGGAGAGGCGGACGCGAAACGCCAGGTGAGGGTTGCTGCGGCACAACGCCCTTTTCCATGACGAGTCGCCGTTTGCGCCGCGAACAAAGCTGCGTAAAGGAGTGTCGATCTTGCGATGAAACGAGCCGCGCGATTTTTCTTTCTGGGACTGATTGGCGCTTTCGTTCTGGCAAGCTGCGACACCGTTCCGCAAGGCATTCAGGCCGCAAAACTGGAAACGGCCCGACAGATCGCGGCGGAAGCGCCCGGCGATTACTTCATTGGCCGACGCTATTATAAACCGGACTTTAAGTTCTGGGGTTACGTCCGTCGGCCGGGCCAACCTTGGAGCGCATCGCAAATGGTGATGCTGAACGAAAAGGAAAAACTCGCCCCCGATCGAGAGCAGCGAAAGTTCGGGTTCGATAACAATTACGAGTACAAGCTTTTTGGCTATTTCAGCGGCGAACGCGTTTACGAACCGCCCAGTAACACGATTTACCCCGAGTTTGTCTTGAAGGGATACGAAGTAATCTCCACCAATCCGCCGCCGATCTTCAAGAGCCAAATGGACGAGCGCGCACGAGCCGCCATGACGCGTTACACGATCGAAAAACCAGAATAAATGACGAATGACGAATGACAGAATGACGAAGGAAATCCGAATGACGAATGACGAGGCGCCTGTTAAGCGGCCGATTTGTCATTCGTGCTTCGTCATTAATCCGTCATTCGTCATTCGTCATTCGTGCCGTGATGGCTCGCGATCTCCTTGCGGAGGAATTCCTGCGTTATCTCACGGTGGAGCGCAACGCTTCTCCCCGCACGTTGAAGGCCTACCGAAAAGCTCTGGACGCTTTCCGCGGCGAACAGAAAACGCCGTGGAAGAAATGCACGGCCGACGATTTCCGCACTTATCTCTTTTCGCTCATGAAACGCGAGCAGGCCCGCTCGTATGTCCGGCTGCAATTTTCTGCGCTTCGGACTTTTTACCGGTTCCTGGCTGAACGAAAAAAGCTCGCGCGTGATCCGGTGCGCGAGCTGCGACTGCCGAAGATCGACAAGAAACTCCCGCTCGTCCTCACCCGCGGCCAGATCGAGGAACTGCTGGCCGCGCCGCTCAAGATCGACAAACAAAACGCCGCGCCCGAGTGGATGCCGCAGCGCGATGCCGCGATCATGGAACTTTTTTATTCCAGTGGTCTGCGCTTGAGCGAGTTGGCCGCGCTCAACGTCGCCGATGTCGATCTTTACACCGAATCGGTGCGCGTTTTCGGCAAAGGCCGGAAAGAGCGGGAATGCCCGGTCGGATTGCCGGCGCTGGACGCGATCCAGCGCTATCGCGCCGGGGCCAATGTCCATACCGGACCGCTCTTCATCAACAAATCGCGGAAACGAATTTCGCCGCGCTCGATCTGGCTCGTGCTGAAACGGTATCTGCGCCATACCTCGATCCCGATCTCGATCAGCCCCCACAAACTCCGGCACAGTTTCGCCACCCACCTGCTCGACCGTGGCGCCGACCTGCGCAGCGTCCAAGCTTTGTTGGGCCACGCCAGTCTTTCCACCACGCAAATCTACACCCACGTCACCGTCGAGCGCCTGAAGAAAGCCTACGCCGATGCGCATCCGCGCGCGTGATTAATTATTCGAGTGTCAGACAGTGGCACATTCTCCACGAAAGCGTTATTTGTCCGGAAAAGACTCGAGTTCTGCGGCGCTGGTTTTTGCAGCCTCGGCAGGGGGGGCTTGCTCTTGACATGCGACTGCTTCGAGAAAGACCGGATCAGATCGCACGGCGCCGTCAGGGCCGACAATCACAAGCGGTTTTTTACCAACGTCGCTGGTTACGGAAAGAGGCACTGCTGCAGTCAAGACGTTGCCTTCGAGAACAGTTTCCAGCACAACATCACCGATTCGGATTCGCAAGCCGGGTTCAGCCCAGCGCGAGCTCAGAACCCAAATAGCCGATCTTCCATCCACCTGAACATTGAAAGGCTTGCCCGCAGTGACTCGTCTTGGACCGAAGTCGGTGACCCGGAATGGCTCATTGATAGGAAGCCAGTAGAACGCTCGCGCCCAATCATGAATATCGCCCCATTCCGCCTGGAGCAGACGGGGGAGATCCAATTGGTTGTGCTTTCGGATGCCCTCCAGAAAGGAATCGAACAGGATTTGGCGATTGCTCTTTGTAAGTTGATCGAGTCGTAGAAAGTGACTCGCGACTTGGGAAGATGTCAGGCGCTCGGTTGCACCCAACCAGAGCATGCGCAGTTCTTGAGGGCTGCCTTTAATGCGCAGCACTTGCTCGAGCATATTGACGCAATGTCCAGCCCATGCGCGGAGACGTGTTTCCTGCGGCCACGCCCACCATTTCGATTCCGTGTTACGGGTGTGATAACGCTTGCGGTAAAGTGGTCGCGGAACATGAAGCAACTCCCCGGCCCGCGCCACACCGGTGAGCCAGCACGTATCGACTCCGAAATTATCAACTTCGTTTGTGGGAATCGGACCGGCTTCATGTACGGCGCCAAGTCGGGTAAGGCCGCGGCAAGCGAAGGCAGGAAATTGCTCGTGCAGTGCGCTCATCATCCGAATGTAAGCGGTCGCGCCGCGAACCGAGGAGGGCTGCACGAATGATCCCTCGATTCGGCCCATCGGAAGGAGATCAGAGTAAAGAAGGGCCGCGTCCGGATTCTGGCGCGCGTGCTCGACGAGCACTTCGAGATATTCCGGCGCGGTCAGATCGTCCTGTTGATGGAAGTACCAAAATTCCGTCGCTACCTGCTCCAGCAGCCAGTTCAGGTTTCCCACCCAGCCCAGGCGCTGTGGCTGGATGACGAGTTTGAAGCGCGGATCCTTCAGGAATTGCGCACAGATCTTTTCGCAAACCGGGTCAGCACCATCCATTGACATCAGGACATCGAACTCCCGGTGCGTTTGCGCCTGGATGCATCGCAGTGTTTCCTCGAGAAACTCTTCGCCGCGATAGATCGGCACCCCAATAGTGACCCGGCCAGCCGGCGCGCTCATCCGTTTTCGAGAATGTGATCGGCAAGCATCTTTGCAAAGTAAGGCGCCATCGTCAGCTTACCGGTATCAATGCTGTGATACCGACCGTATGACTGAGGACCGATCGCGTATCTTTCGTGAAGACCACTCGTGATATCGGGGATATCAGTGCTACCCCACGCAAAAATGATTCCCGCCTTTGTCTGAGAGGATTCGACGGTTTCGGCTGACAATTGTGCTACCGCTGGAACGACCGTTGCCAGGCCTTTTAGAATTTGATCGCGAAGCCCGAGTGATGCCGCTGGCTCGAGCGTCAATGACCACGGCGGCGGGCTCAAATCGGAAGAGAGACCTTTCATTCCCGCGGGGTACCAAGAGAGAAAAGCCTCGCCGTTATCGTAGGTGACAATGTCCCCAAATGGTCCAATCACGATGGTCGTGGTTGGGAGCAAGCATGGATCATTCAGGCAGCGCAGCCGCAGATAATGCCTTATGCGATAGAGCCACGGCCGCGGCGGCTTAATGCCGACGCTCTCATCAATAGCGAGTCGCCCTTCCCAAAGCGTATTTACAACGTGATCGTAGCCGGCGCGCCTTTTCTCTCCCTCTGCTTCAAACTCGACCGTCGCCTGGCCATTTACCAGGTTCACGGCCGACACGCTGGTTCCAAAGTGGCAGCAAATCCTGGATTCCTGGGCCAGCCTCGCACGGATAAGCGCTGCGAGCGCCTCCGAATCGATTCCAATCTCGGCTGTGCGATAAGCTGCTGTCACCCAATGCTGGCTAAATGCAGCCCGGCATTCTGCTCCGGAGAGACGCGCTGGCATCTCTTGATAATCGCTTCCAAAATAATCTACCGGACCATCGCCACTTTCTTCAATCACGATCGCCTGAGCCGCGCGCAGATGCGCGTCGATTTCTGCACCGCTGAGCAGGCTGTCCCGATGCACGACGTAGTAGAACGGCGCTGAAACTGGGATGGCGTCTATTGCATGGCCCAGCCAGCGCCGCATAAGGCGTTGGAAAACCACGGCGCCTCGGGCCATCGTCCGTGCCGTGCGCAAACTGCGATCGTTGGCGTAGACATAGCCGAGATGAATTTTGCCTTCGTTATGAGATGAAGTCCGGGCGAGGGAGCAATCGCTTTTCTCGTACAGATCCACTTCTACGCTGTTCAGGGCCAGCTCCAGTGCGGTGCAGGCCCCCTGAATTCCCGCACCCAGGACGGCAACGCGCATCGCTCTAAATTCGCAAGCCGAGAGATTAGCTTGCGCTCGCTGCCTCGGTAGCGCTGCTTTGTGCCTTAGAGTCGGCGACGTGGAATACCAGTTTCCCGCCAGCGGCTGTAACTTCGACTGTGTCGCCGGCTTTGACGTTCCCGCGGAGAAGTTCTTCCGCGAGTGGGTCTTCGAGATAGCGCTCGACCGCGCGGCGCATCGGTCGTGCGCCGTACTGTGGATCGTAACCCTTTTCAATGAGGAATTCTTTCGCGCTTTCCTTCAGATCGATGTGGACTTCCTTGGCTTTGATTCGAGCCAGCACTTTCTCCGTCTCAAGATCGACAATCTGGAGCAGCTCCGGTTTCCCGAGCGAGTGGAACACGATGATCTCGTCGAGCCGATTCAGGAACTCCGGCTTAAACACGCGCTTGGTTTCTTCGAGAATTTTCTCTCGCATCGAATCGTAATCGTGCGTGTCCCGGGGTGCACCGAAGCCCATGATGTTTTGTTTCTTGAGCAGCTCGGCCCCGACATTCGAGGTCATGATGATGATTGTGTTCCGGAAATCGATCTTTCGGCCTAGCGAGTCGGTGATCTTGCCTTCCTCCAAAATCTGCAAAAGCAGATGCATCACGTCGGGATGCGCTTTTTCGATCTCGTCGAACAACACCACCGAATACGGCCGGCGCCGCACCGCTTCGGAAAGCTGGCCGCCTTCCTCGTATCCGACGTATCCTGGCGGGGAGCCAATCAATCGCGAGGCGGTAAATTTTTCCATGTACTCCGACATGTCGATCTGGATCAACGCGTCGCCGTCGCCGAACATGAATTCGGCCAGCGTGCGGGCCAGGAAAGTTTTGCCCACACCAGTCGGGCCGAGGAAAACGAACGAACCAATCGGACGGCGCGGATCTTTCAAGTCTGCGCGGGACCGGCGCAATGCCTTGCTGATCGCGGTGACGGCTTCGTCCTGGCCGATGACGCGCTGTTTCATATCCGATTCCATTCGCAAAAGTTTTTGCGTTTCTTCCTGCTCCATTCGTTGGAGCGGCACACCGGTCACCTTGGAAATGATGTGCATCATGTCGTCGGCCGTGACGATGACTTCTTTTTCTTCGCGCTCCTCGCGCCACCTGGCCAAAATCGCGTCGAGCCGTTCCTTGGCTTGTTTCTCGTTGTCGCGGAGCGAGGCGGCTTTCTCGAAATCCTGTGCCTTGATTGCGCCTTCTTTCTCAACTCGAATCGCTTCGATTTCTTTCTCAATGTCTTTTACATCGGGCGGGCGCGTCATGGCATTAATACGCGCGCGCGCGCCGGCTTCATCCATAACGTCGATCGCCTTATCGGGCAGAAAACGCCCGGTAATATAGCGATCGGAAAATCTGACCGCAGTCTCGAGGGCTTCGTCTGTGAGCTTGGCTTTGTGGTGGGCTTCGTACTTCGGACGCAAGCCTTTCAAAATCTGGATCGCTTCATCCACGGTCGGAGCATCGACCTTCACTGTCTGGAAACGGCGCTCCAGCGCGGCGTCTTTCTCGATGTATTTGCGATACTCGTTCATCGTGGTCGCGCCCACGCATTGCAGTTCGCCGCGGCTGAGCGCAGGCTTGATGATGTTCGACGCGTCCATCGCGCCCTCGGCCGATCCGGCGCCGACGATGGTATGCAGCTCGTCGATGAAAAGGATGACGTTCTTGGAGCGGCGAATCTCATCCATCACGGCCTTGATTCGTTCCTCGAATTGGCCGCGGTATTTGGTGCCGGCGACCATCAACGCCAGATCGAGCGTGATGACGCGCTTGTCGCGCAACAGCTCGGGCACGTTGCCGGTCGCGATTTCCTGCGCCAGCCCTTCCGCGATCGCGGTTTTACCCACGCCAGCTTCACCGATCAACACCGGATTGTTCTTTGTCCGGCGGCAAAGCACCTGGATCACGCGCTCGATTTCGTTGCGCCGGCCAATCACTGGGTCGAGCTCGCCTTTCTTGGCCAGCTCGGTCAAATCGCGCCCAAACGCGCGCAGCGCCGGAGTCTTGACATCCTTCCGCGTCGGCGCCTCGCCTTCTTCTGCATCTGCGGGCATAAAATTCGGATCGAGTTCTTTTTGAATTTCTTCGCGGGTACGATTGATATCCACTTCGAGGCTTTTGAGCACTCGTGCGGCTACGCCTTCGCCTTCGCGCAACAAACCAAGCAAAATATGTTCCGTGCCGACGTAGGAATGGTTGAGTGCCTTGGCCTCCTTGCCGGCCAGGGCGAGGACTTTTTTCACCCGCGGGGTATAGGGAATGTTGCCGACCATCTTCGTTTCCGGGCCGGAACCGACCTGTTTCTCGACTTCCATCCGGACGGTCTCGAGATCGAGCCCGACCTTTTGCAAGACATTCACGGCCACGCCCTGTCCTAGCTTGATCAGGCCGAGCAGAAGGTGCTCCGTCCCGACGTAATTGTGATTGAACCGGTCGGCTTCCTTCCGAGCAAGAGCCAGGACCTGTTGTGCGCGCGGTGTGAAATTGTTCATGTTTTACGGCCCGGCCGTCGAGCCATTCCCCGACTCCCGCGCCATTTTACTAATATCAGGTTTGGGGAACACTTTCAAACGCTCACGAATAATTTGCGCCCGCAAGTGATCGCGTTCTTCCGCGCTGAGCTTCTGTTGCGAGCTCTTTTGCAGGTGCGCCGGCTGCGTGTCAATGAAGAGTTGATCGATCGGCATACGTCGATCCTCCGGAAAAGCGCCAAGATCGACGCCGAGTTTGATGATCGATAGCAGGTTGAGCGCTTCCTTCGAGCTCATGGCATGAGCATAGGTAAGCACACCGTAGGCCCGGCCGATCTGGTCCCAGAGGGTATTCGATCTTTTCTGGATCAACACCTGGCGGGCGTCGTGCTCCTTGGAAATGATGGTCTCGATCACTTTGGTCAGGCGCGCGACGATTTCTTCCTCCTTTTCGCCTAACGTCGTCTGGTTGGAGATCTGGAAGAGGTTGCCCATCGCTTCCGTGCCTTCGCCGTAAAGGCCGCGCACAGCCAGGCCGATCTTGCTCACGGCTTGCACGACTTGATTGATCAACTCGCTCAGGACCAGTCCGGGCAGATGTAACATGGCCGAGGCCCGCATCCCTGTGCCGACGTTCGTTGGGCAGGCGGTGAGATAGCCGAGCCGCTGATCGTATGCGAACTCCAGTTTGTTTTCGAGCGCGCTGTCGATCTTGTCCACGAGCTTGAACGCCTGCTTCAATTGCAAACCGGACCGGATCGATTGCATCCTGAAATGGTCTTCCTCATTCAGCATGATGCTGAGCGTTTGGCGTTTGTTAATCACGACCGCGCTGCCCGAACTCTTGGCGGCTTGTTCGCGGCTGATGAGATGGCGTTCCACTAACACACGCTTATCCAGCTCGGACAAATCCTGGAGCGATTCGGAGAACGCGTCCTGCATCTCCGGCAACTCTTCCACCGCCGGTTTGATCTGTTCCAGGATCGACAATCGCTCGGCTTTCTTGGCCCAGCCGGGGAACGCGCGGTTCCGCAAATTGCGGGCCAGCCGGACCCGGCTGCTGATCACGATCTGATGATGCGGACCATCACCGCGGAGCCATTCGCCCGGCGTGGAGAGAACAGTGGAAAGTTTCATGGCTTAACTGGTCAACTCGCTCTCGAGCTGCTTGATCTGGTCCCGTAATGTGGCCGCCGTCTCGTAATTCTCTTCCGCGACCGCTTTTTCCAAACCTTCCGTCAGCGTCCGCATCCGATCGGTGATTTCTATTTCCCGATGCAATCGAGGCGGCACTTTTCCGATGTGTTTCGTCCCTTTATGCATTGCCTTGAGCAACGAGCTCAAGCCCTCGCTGAACGTGATGTAGCATGCGCTGCAACCGAGTCGCCCGGTCTTCTTGAAGTCTGCCTGCGTGTAACCGCACACCGGGCATTTTTGCGACGGCGCGCCCTTCTCGATTTCTTCGGCCGCCCCGATGCCGAGGAGCAAATCGGCCAGCGCAAAACCGGTCGGGTCCTCAACCCCTTTCGCCTTCGAGCAGGCATCGCAAAGATTCACCTTCTGCATTTTACCGTCCTGAATTTGGGTCAGGAACACGGTCGCATCATTGGTTTTGCAAACGTCGCACAACATTTTCGTCATTAATTAGACCACTGTTTGCACCGGAAATTCAACTCTGCTTCACAAGCACCTTCCACGCCCATGTCTGTTTTTCCGATCGCTTGTCACGCCGTAGACTTGCCGAAGGCGGATTGATCTCGTTCAGGAGTAGATCGGCGTCCCGGTCTCGCGCGTGAGCTTGTGGTACCGCTCCATCATGCGTTGCGTCATTGCGCCGGGCTTGCCGCTGCCGATCTTGCGCGCGTCCGCTTTCACCACCGGCACGATTTCCGCCGCCGTGCCCGTGAGGAAACATTCGTCCGCCGTGAAAACATCGTGCCGCGTGATGTTTTTCTCGGTGCACTTGATCCCGAGTTCCGCTGCGATCTCGAACACGACCGAGCGCGTAATCCCCCCGAGCGCGCCGGCGCTGATCGGCGGTGTTGCGATCTGACCATGCTTGATCACGAAAAGATTATCGGCCGTGCATTCCGCGATGTAACCGGCGTCGTTCAACATCAACGCTTCATCCGCGTCTGCCAGGTTCGCCTCAATTCGTGCCATGATGTTGTTCAGGTAATTCAACGATTTGATCGCGGGACTGAGCGCTCCCGGACTGATCCGCCGCGTCGCCACCGTGGCGATCGTTAGTCCTTTTTGATAAAACTCCGCCGGATAAAGAGTGATCGTCGCCGCAATGATGATCACAGTCGGTCGCTCACACTGCACCGGATTCAAACCAAGGTTGCCGACGCCGCGCGTCACGATCAATCGGATGTAACCTTCGCGCAGATCGTTTTGGCGAATCGTTTCCAGCAGCGCCTCTGTCATCTGCCGGATCGACAACGGGATTTCCAGCGTGATCGACCGCGCCGAATCCCACAGCCGCTCCAGATGTTCCTCCAGTCGAAACACGCGCCCATTGTAAAAGCGAATGCCCTCGAAAACTCCGTCGCCATAGAGCAACCCATGATCGAAGACCGAGACTTTCGCGTTCGATTCCGAACAAAATTTTCCGTTGATAAAGATTTTTAGCTCTTTCGGAGCCGTCGTCTTGCGGGCGCGAGTTTCCCGCGCGCGTTTCACTGTTGATTCGGTTTCGATCGGTTCGTCCAGCACCATCACATCAGCATCAGTGGTTTTCATAGGCGTGCGAAAACTTCCGGCGGTTTTCGCGGCAATTCAAGGGGAACGTTGCAGCGTTCAAGCGTTGAACCGTTAAGCGGAATATCGAAGAAAACGCTTTAACGTTTCAACCCTTTCGGCCGCCCACGTCAATCATGCCATCGACCATCTGCAATGTCCGCTCGCCGCGCTTCGCCAGATTGAGATCGTGCGTGACAACCAACAGCGTTTTGTTTCGTTCCCGCGCCAGGGTTAACAAAAGATCGACAATGGCATCACCCGTCTTGGAATCGAGATTGCCAGTTGGTTCATCGGCAAAAATGATGTCAGGGTCGTTTACCAGCGCGCGTGCAATGGCCACGCGCTGTTGTTCGCCGCCGGAGAGTTCCGCCGGCAAATGATGGAGCCGGTCGCCCAAACCTACTGCGCGCAGATTCTCTTCCGCTTTCGCGGTCGCCTGCCCGCCGTAGCCGTGGCGAAGGCGGGTCGATCTTCGTCCGATCAAGCCTGGCAAGGTCACGTTCTCGAGCGCAGTTAATTCCGGTAGTAGAAAATAGCCTTGAAACACGAACCCCATTTTCTCGTTGCGCAGTTTTGCCTGCGAGGCCGAGCTGCCGTTGTAAAGTTTCCGTCCTTCAAACTGGACGGTGCCCGATTCCGGCCGTTCCAATCCTGCTAACGTATAGAGCAATGTCGTCTTTCCCGCGCCCGACGCTCCACAAATGAAAACGACTTCGCCGTGCGCGATGGCAAGAGAAATGCCGCGCAAAACTTCGATCCGACGCGACCCCATTCGGAAGGATTGATGGAGATCGCTCGCGATGAGTTGCGGTTGGCCTGACGGCATCGCGTCTATCTGCGGCCAACACCGACGTTGCGCAACTCGGCGACTTCACATCTTCTTACGAACACTTTTCTGCCCGCGAATCACCCGCTTTTCGCGCTGCCCGGCGGGCTTTTGGATTCACCTTCGTAAGAAACATCCAACGCCCAACGTCCAACGCCGAACGCTCAATTATCTGAATCGGACGTTGAGCGTTGGACGTTGAACGCTTGGCGTTTAAAAATCTGGCTGTATTCGCGTGGATTCGTGTCTGCCGCGCCATTCCAACGAAGGCGGGTCAAGAACTTCGATTGCGGCCAAGCCGCCCGCGGTGAAACGTGCTCTGGCGATGAACACGTGGATCGGCACTTCCGGTTTTCAGTACGCGGAATGGAAAGGAAACTTTTATCCGGAAGATTTGCCGGCGGCGAAGATGCTGCCGTTTTACTCCGAGCGGCTGAACACGAGCGAAATCAATTACACGTTCCACCGGATTCCGTCCGCGAAGACGATCGACAATTGGAACAAACTCACTCCGGCAAAATTTCGGTTTGCGCTCAAGGCGCCACAGAAAATTACGCACTGGATGAAACTGCGTGATTGCGCCGATACTCTGCGCTTTTTTTGCGACACCGTTTCGGCCCTTGGCGAAAAACTTGGCCCGGTCCTTTTTCAACTCCCGCCCAATTTTAAAAAAGACACATTTGTGCTCGCCGATTTCGTCAATGGCCTGCCTAACGACCTACGCGTCGCGTTCGAGTTTCGTCACGAATCGTGGTTCGCCGATGACGTATGGGAAATTTTCAAATCGCGCAATGTCGCTCTTTGCCTCAACGAAACCGCTGATTTCGCCGCGCCGAAAATTTCGACCGCGGATTACGGCTATCTGCGACTTCGCCGCGAAGATTACACAAAGATCGACATCGAGCGGTGGGCGTCGTTTGTGCGCGAGCAGAAATCGAATTGGAAAGACGCTTTCGTGTATTTCAAGCATGAAGAAGCCGGCATCGGCCCGAAGCTGGCGAAGCAAATGAGCGAATTGTTGGCCTAGCGCAGCAAACGCCGAACGCCCAATACCGAACGCAGAACATTGAATGCAGATCTCTGAATTCGACGTTGGGCGTTGGACGTTGAGCGTTGGGCGTTTTCGGTTTCTGTTGCCTCAGTGAACGTTTTCGTCACCGGCAGCACGGGTTATATCGGCAGCCGATTGATTCCGCTCCTGCTCCAACGCGGTCATTGCGTGAAAGCGCTGATGCGAAAGAGTTCGGCGAAGAAATTGCCGGATGGCGTGCTTGGCGTGATCGGCGACGCCTTGCAAATGGACTCGTACACCAGTGACGTGCGCGGTTGCGACACATTCGTTCACTTGATAGGCGTGCCGCATCCCAGCCCGGCGAAAGCGAAACAATTTCGCGAGGTCGATCTCGTTTCAATTCAGGTCGCGATCAAAACCGCACGCGATGCCGGCATTCGACACTTTGTTTATCTCAGCGTCGCGCAGCCCGCGCCGGTGATGAAAGCATTCATTGATGTCCGAAGTGCGGGTGAAGCGATGATTCGCGAGAGCGGAATTCCGGCGACGTTTGTTCGTCCATGGTATGTGCTCGGCCCTGGTCATTGGTGGCCGTGCGCGATTCTGCCGATCTACTGGATTCTCGAGCGGCTGCCAAACACGAGAGAATCGGCGCAACGGCTCGGCCTGATCACCATCGCACGAATGCTCAACAGCCTACTTTGGGCAATCGAAAATCCGCCAACGGATGTGCGGATTGTCGATGTTCCGCGGATCCGCGAACTCAGCCGGAGCTTTTCAGTGCTCCAAACAAAATGAGAACGCCGGCCACGATCGCGATGACGTAAAGCAACATGACAAGCGGTCCGAAGTTCACTCCGAACCCGAGCAAGCCATCGATAATCAGATAAAGCGCGAGCAAAATCATTCCGGTTTTCTTCATGTTGCGATTTTTGCTGTAGCCGCCTCGCTTTGTCGAGGCGTTCTTCAGATTACGCGGCGACACAGCGCCAGGGCTAGATCGGTTTAAATAATGGCGTAGCCGCAGAAAGCGCCGTAGGCGCGGAAGAATGTAGCCCCGGGCGCAAGCCCGGGGTTGCTCGATTCATTCGAACTAGCCCCGGAAGGGGCGGAAGGAGTGACGACGCCCTTCGGCGTATTCTGTCGCCCCTGCCGGGGCTGATTGGTTTGGAGACGCCTTTACCCCCGGGCTCACGCCCGGGGCTAATATCTATCGCGCCTACGGCGCTTCGAGCGGCTACAGGTTTCCTTAAATCGTTCTAAAGCTACGTTTTCTTTTTCTGAATGTAATCGTTAACCTGCTCTTCGAGAATTTCGAGGGGCAGCGACCCATTCTTCAGGACTGCTTCGTGAAACTCGCGCTGATCGAACTTGTCACCGAGTTCCTCCTTCGCGCGCGACCGGAGCTCCTGGATTTTCAACATCCCAACTTTATAGGCGCAGGCCTGGCCGGGATTGACGATGTAACGCTCGATCTCGGATTTCACTTCTTTCTCGCCCATGCCCGTCTTGTCGCGCATGTAGCCGATCGCTTGCTCGCGGGTCCAATGTTTGGCGTGAATGCCGGTATCGACAACCAATCGCACCGCGCGGAAAAGTTCGGCGCGCAAACGGCCGAGGTCGCCGAACGGATCCTTGTCGTACCAGCCGGCCTGTTTCGCGAGCCATTCACAATACAGCGCCCAGCCTTCAGCGTAGGCGGTAAAGGGAATCACTTTGCGAAATTGCGGAACGCCTTTCAGCTCCTGCGCGATCGAAATTTGCCAGTGATGTCCGGGCACACCTTCGTGATACGCCAGCGTCGGCATGTCCCATTTCGGCACCTCGTTCATGTCGCGCAGGTTCGCGTAGAAAATTCCCGGACGTGACCCGTCCATGGCGCCGCCTTGATAATACGCGCCGGGCGCGGTCGCTTCTTTGAACGGTTCGACACGGCGGACGTCGATCTTCGCTTTTGGCGCCGTGGAAAATAAGTGCGCCTTTGACTGAACAACCGCGTTGTCGATTAAACGTTTGTATTCCGCAAGCGCCTCGGCACGGCCTTGGTCGTCGTTGGAATAGAGAAAACGCGGGTCCTTGCCGAGATGGTCCATCGCCGCGCCAATTGGTTGACCGGCAAAGCCGTTAGCGTCGAGCAACGCGCGCATCTCGCCTTCGATCCGCGTGACTTCGCGCAAGCCAAGCTCGTGCACTTCATTCGGCGGCATGTTCGTTGTCGTGTTGGAACGAAGCGCATACGCATAAAACGCGTCCCCATCCGGCAACTTCCAGACGCCGTCATCGGTGGTCGTTTTCGGCAGAAGCTCCTGAAAATAAGCGATCAGTTTTTGATAAGCCGGATAAACCTGACTTGTAATCTCCGTTTCCACGCGCTTTTGATAATCGGCGAGCTGTTGATCGTTCAACTTCTCGATTTTGGCCGCGCGTTCCTTGAACGAAGTCGCGAGGATATTTTCGGCGGGCGGCTTGGCGATGAAATCGCTCATCTCCTTGAGTACTTCTTCAACCACGAATCGGGGCGGGATGATTTGCTTTTGCTCGCGCAGCCTCAGTCCTTCCAGCGTTTGCTCGAACTTCTTGGGCAATGCGTCGAGCCGCATGATGTAATACTCGCAGTCTTTCGCGCTGAGCAGCCGGTGCGTGTTCGCCATGAAGGAGGGATACTGGTTCTGCACGCCGAAGAGCTGATTGACCGGATAATTGTGAAACTGCCACTTTTCGCCATCGACCTGGTCCTGCAAAAACCAGTCGAGCACGTGCGTGGAAAGTCTTTGCGAGGGCGTCTGTCGATCTAATGGATATTGGTGGAGCTGCTTCAGATCTTTCTTCCACCGATCGATTAGCATTTGCTGATGCGCCGGCGATTCGTCGCTCAACTTCCCGTTGTGACTGGTGATTCCGAATTGTTCGACCAGCCCAAGCTGCGAGAGTAGCTCCGGTTCGCTGAAAATGGTTTCGGCGAAGACTTTCTCGTAAAAGAGATTGAGGCTCCATGGCCGGAACCAGATGAGATTGATCAGGAAGACGGCGATGAGAACAATGGCGATGAGGATGATTCCTCCCAGCCACTTCAAGATTCGTTTAAACATAGAGCTGTTGCTTTCGCGGTAAGTGAGGTGCGCAGATCGCGCGCTTTGGATTCAAGTCGATTTCAACGACCGCGGCAATGTGCCATCACCGCGATGATCGGCAAAATCAAACAAAAACGAGAGCACGAAGTTCAATCGGTTAGCGGTTTTGCGGCATACCATGGTTCGCGCGGGGGCAGATTCTTGTTATAGCCAGATGGTGCCGAGCCAACATGATCACATCGATAAGCCGGAGCCGCGCTGGCAGGCAGCGCTCGCGTTTCTCGCCGTGGGCGCAATTTATCTGGCGCTTCCGGCAAATCTCATTGTTGGTCCAATCTGGTTATTGCCGACGTTGATTGTTGGGTTGCTTGTTCCTACGGTCGTTAGTCATCGCACTGGCCGGCAATCGCTCAATCGTGCGCTCGGGATTCTCATCAACGGAATCACCACGTTGGCGCTGATCGGATCCGTGATGCTTTTGGTTCGGGCTCTTCCATCACATAAGGAATCGCCGCTTGAACTTCTGCGTTCGGGTGGACTGCTCTGGTTGACCAACGTGATTGTATTCACGCTTTGGTATTGGCGGTTGGATGGGGGCGGCCCAACACGGCGTCACGAGGAAAAGAAGTTCGGCAGTACCAGTTTTCTTTTTCCGCAAATGCAGGTCCCCCATGACGAACGTTCCCAATTCGCCTGCGCTCGTTGGCGACCTCGCTTCGTCGATTACCTTTTTGTGGCCTTCACCCAAAGCTCCACCTTTGGCCCGACCGACGCACCGTTGCTCGCGCGCTGGGCCAAAATCTTGGCGATGATCCAAATTTCCATCTCGCTGAGTATCGTGATTCTTCTCATCTCGCGCGCCGTGGGGGTGCTGTAAGGAATCGCCGAGAGCGCCGATGAATTGCCGGGAGGATTCTATTGGCAATCAGTAAATGCGATAATCGATGACTCGCCAACCGACTTCGTGCTTCACCAAAATTACGCGCTCGACGGTGGACGATTTGTGTTCAAACGCGGTCTTAAAAATAATGCTCTCGTAATTACCTTCCGGGACACCGGCAAACTGGTGGATGTTCGCCGCACCGACGACCGATCGTGAAAGCGTGCGCCCAAACGGCGCTCGCCGGGCTTGCATGTAACGGACAAACTGCCGCTGTGTCCGGTAAATCCGGAAATCCTTTGCCTCCCACTCAAATGCTTCAGCGTAATAGCCGTGATCGACGAGCGTCAGCCATTTTTGTGCGGCCTCGCGTGCTTCAGTTTCGTTTGTGCGACGCTCCGCTTTCGCGGCCGAATGAGACGCGCAGCTTGCGAGCACGATCGACAAACCCGCCGCTATGATGGGGAAAATTCCGCCCTGCATGCAAAAGATTTACCGACCCGCTTGCGAGATCGCAATTTGAAAGCGCTGCTCGCCTTCCGACGGCTGGGCTTTCCACCGATCCACCTAACGCGTTGAATGGTTGCGGGGCAAACGCATGATGCCGGTCCGGCTCGGAACTTGGCCAAACAATCAAATTGCAGGCGGAGCGCCTGCCCTACAATTTGGTGTGATCACAATTGCCGAAAATCTGGAGCGCGTGCGCGCACAGATCGCCGCCGCCGCAGAAAAAAGCGGGCGGACGCCAGATGACATCGAGCTGGTCGCAATTTCGAAAACGCATGACGCCGTGCGCGTCCGTGAAGCGATGGACGCGGGGCAACAACTTTTTGGCGAGAGCCGGGTCCAGGAGGCGCGTGTAAAAATTCCCGAGCTGCCATCGAATCTGCGCTGGCATTTTGTTGGACATTTGCAGAAGAACAAAATCCGGCATGCGCTGCCGTTGTTTGAATTATTTCACAGCGTCGATTCGCTCGCGTTGGCTGAACAGATCAACCGGGTTTCAGAAGAAGATGGAATGCATCCGCGAGTACTTCTGGAAGTGAACGTGTCAGGCGAAGGGAGCAAATTCGGATTCAAACCGGAAACGTTGCGCGCGGAGATGGAAGCGCTCCTCGCCCTCCCGCGATTGTCGATCGAAGGTTTGATGACGATCGCGCCGCTGGCGGAAGAAGCAGAAGCCTCCCGAACTTTTTTTGTGCAGTTGCGCGAGCTGCGTGACTCACTGGAAAAGGAATTCGATCTCAAGCTGCCGCAGTTATCAATGGGGATGACGAACGATTTTCCAATCGCAGTCGAGGAAGGCGCGACGCTGGTGCGGGTCGGCACGGCGATTTTCGGCGAACGAACGAAGACGAAACGCGAATAGAATCCACGTCACTGTAGCGGTGCTTGTATCAAGCACCGGTCCAATACGCAGGCGTTTGACACAAACGCCTCTACAACCAATCACGAGGCGTGGTAAATTTGAACCCCGATGCGTCTCGAACCAACCAACGTTCAGCAAATCGGCGACGAGCTCGCCATTGTTTGGAACGATGGCGCAGAATCCTATTTCAAATTGGAAATGCTGCGCCGTGCCTGTCCGTGCGCGGCATGCGGTGGCGAGCCGGACGTTCTTGGCAACATCTTGCGCCCGCACATCAGCTACAATGAAAAGAGTTTTCAGCTGGCCGGATTCCAGCTCGTCGGCGGTTACGCGGTTCAACCGCGCTGGGCCGACGGACATAACACCGGAATTTACAGCTTTACTTATCTGCGGCGTTTAGGAGACAGTTGAAATACCGAGATGGCCCGCGTTGCTGACGATTTTTGGCCTGAGCAAGGCGTTACGAAGGAGCATACCCTTCGCGGGTCTGTGACTGAGGAGCAACCCCGAAAGCTTTCGGGGCAACCCTTCGGGCGGAAACAATTTGGGACGTCTGGCTGCGTTGCTCGCTCGTTACAGATCCACGAGGGATATCCCCGAACGCTTTCGGGGCTTGCCATCCGCCCCAACTTGCTTCCGCGCAGGCCATCTCAGTATTTCAACGGTCTCCTAGGGCAGGCTTCAACGGCACACGATTAGCTCGAGACCGGATCATGAAGCTGACGGCCAAGATCGCCCTCGTTTTGGTTTGCATTTCCTTGTGTGGGACCGGAGCGATGATGGTCTCAAAAGCGCCGGAAAAACACGAGCCGCAAAAGATCAAAGCGACGCCGGTGAAGAATCACGAGATCATTCGGCGGGTTTGGATTGTAGCCACGGCCTGCGGCCGTCGCTGATCTTCCTCCCAAAACGGCGACGCTCACAGAGCGCCGCTACAGAGTTGGGATGATTACGCGCAGCAGGCTGGTGTGCCTTTCCAGCGATTTCAATTGTCGATCTCTTAGCTGAGCCGGAACGAGGAAAAATTCTCCGGGCGCAAGATCGACATCGACACAGCGCAGCTTGCCCGTTAGGCAACAGACGATGGCGAATTGCCCAAGCGGCGCGACTTCGCGCGGCGCATCGAGATTCCACTTCTCGACTTCGAACAACTCATGCCGGACAAGTTCTTCGCCTTTCGCTCGCACCAAGTGCGGCGCGACATCATCGAAATCGATGGACTCAAGCGCTTGTTCGACATGCAATTGGCGCGGCTTGCCGGTGTCATCGAGCCGGTTCCAATCAAACACCCGATAGGTGGTGTCGCTGTTTTGTTGAATCTCGACCAGGACGTTTCCGGCGCCGACGGCGTGAAAACGTCCGGCCGGAAGAAACATGGCGTCGCCGCGTTTGCTCTCGATCGCATGGACATGGTCGGCGATCGATCCGCCCCGCAAGGCTTCTTCGAAACGAGCGCGCGTCATTGCGTCTTTCAACCCGACAAAAAGCTTCGCGCCCGGCTCGGCCGCGGCCACGTACCAGAATTCCGTTTTCGGTTCGCCGCCGAGTTTGGCCGCGATCTTTTCCGGCGGATGAACTTGGAGCGAAAGTTTTTCGTCTGCATCGAGCAGTTTTACGAGCAGCGGAAAACGCGGACGATCGGGCGCATCGCCGAAAATTTCGTGTCGATGTTGAGTCCAGAGTTCGTGCAGCGTTTTGCCTTTGAGCGGGCCGCGAGCGACGACGCTTTGCGCTTCGGGGCGATCCACAATCTCCCACGATTCACCGATTCGGACAGCTTGGCGGAAGCTTTTTGCCGAATTCCGTTTCGAGGCGGCGCCCGCCCCAGATTCGCTCCATGAAAATCGGTTCGAAGGTGAGGGGAGCAGAGATTGCGGATTGCGGCATGAGCTGAAGCAATCGTCCAACGTCCAACGTCCAACGTCCAATCGAAGATTCGCTGCGGCGAACGCTCAATTGGTAATTGCGCCTTCGGCGGCTGACTTTTGCCATCGCCCGACGGAGCTCTAAAGACTTTCGCGGAGCAGGCGGTCGATCGACCTTAACGCGCTGACGCAAGCGACAGTTACACCTTCAGCCAGGTCTCCAGTTTCTGCTTCAGGGCGTCGATGCCTTCGTTTTTTGCGGCCGAGACGGCGACGATGTCGATTTTCGAGAAGCGTTTGCGGAGCGTTTTCAGATTTTCATCGGCATTCGGCAAATCCATTTTGTTGGCGATGACGAACCAGGGCCGTTTCGAAAGTAACGGGTCGTAAAGATCAATCTCGCGTCGAAGTTGTTGCAAATCTTCCAGAGGATTGCGGCCTTCGCTTCCGGCAATGTCGAGCACGAAGAGCAGGGCGCGACACCGCGTGATGTGTCGCAAAAACTCGTGGCCAAGTCCGAGCCCGCGATGCGCGCCCTCAATCAGACCGGGAATATCGGCGATCGTTGCGCGGCGATATTCGGAAAAATCGACCACACCGATGATCGGGTGCAGTGTCGTGAATGGATACGGCGCGACCTTTGGGCGCGCGGCGGAAATCTTGCGAAGCAAAGTCGATTTGCCGGCGTTGGGATAACCAACGAGCGCCGCATCAGCGATCGTGCGCAACTCGAGCAGGAAGTGTCCCTGCTCGCCTTCCTCGCCTTCGGTGTATTGGCGTGGCGCGCGATTGCGCGAGCTTTTGAAATGCACGTTGCCCTTGCCTCCAGCGCCGCCACAAAGAACAAACTCCTGCCCCTCGCGAATAAGATCGACGATCGGCTAGATTTTCAATTTTCGATTGCCGATTGTCGATATTTTCTGGTTCCTCATTCGGCGTTGGATGTTCGATGTTCGACGTTCGGCGTTTTCCTTCTTCCGCTGACCAAACCATTGTTCCCACGGGCACTTTCACGATCTTGTCCGCACCGGAGCGCCCGGCCATTTTCTTGCCCATTCCGTGCCCTCCGTTTTTTGCTTTGATGATCGGTTCGTAAAAAAGGCTCGAGAGATTATCGACGTGTCCGTCCGCGCGCAGGATCACATCGCCGCCACGGCCGCCGTCGCCCCCATCGGGGCCGCCTTTTGGGACAAATTTCTCCCGGCGGAAACTGACCGAGCCGCGTCCGCCGCTGCCAGCTTGGGCAAAAACTTTGATCCGATCGACGAACATAAAGGCCGGTGCAGGTAAATTGTGAAACGGTTGAATGGTTACATCGTCTCTAACCGCTGTCACGCTTGCACGGATGAACAAAACCACGGCATATGAGTTGCTGCGAGGGAAGTGTGCAAACCACTACCCCACTCCGGCGGCGGCCGACGCACCCAAATCAATTCGAGCAAGAATTGATTCCGAAGCACGATCAAGCGGAACCAACCGCTTCGCCACACGCGCATGACGAGATCAGCGCTTACATCGCGATTCGGAATATCCTTCTCGCCGATGCGGAAAAATCGCCCACGAGCGAGGCGATCGCGAGCTTGGCCGCGGCGAATGACGTGGTCGAAACCTGCTTACAGCCGGCTTGCCCGCCCTACCAAGCGCAGCATTTATCGGAAACAGATGCGGTTCGCGAAAGGAAAGTTTGCCAGAAAGTGAAGCAACGGATTGCCCAATTGTCCGCAGCAGTCGCGGTCTAATTCGAATTCAATTTGCCGGCGGCCGCGAGCGAGCACGGGACCGGGCAGACTGGCAACCTGCTCGCCGAGTCAGGCTCGGCAGCGTGGCCTCAGACAGGCGTGAAAAAGGATTGACACCACAATGTGTAGTGTGCTATTTGCTCGTTTCATACTATGCGTTGCCCCAAGTGCGGGTCTCGTGATGATAAGGTCATCGATTCCCGTCAGTCGCGGGATAGCTCCAGTATCCGTCGCCGCCGCGAATGCCTGAAGTGCGGTTTCCGCTTTACCACTTACGAAGAGGTCGAGCGCTCTGACTTGCGCGTGATCAAGCGCGATCGCCGCACCCACGAGCCGTTCGAACGGCGGAAACTCGCGGCCAGCATCGCGAAAGCTTTTGAGAAACGTTCCACCAGTCTGCTCACGCTGGAGCAAATGGTGGATGAAATCGTGCACGAATTGGAAACGAGCGGGCGCGAAGTCGATTCGACCCAGATCGGTGCGAAAGTGCTGGAGAAATTGCGTGATATCGATGAAGTGGCCTACTTGCGATACGCCTCGGTGCATCGCCGGTTCGAGGACGTGGACGAGTTTGTCGATGCGATTCAAAAACTCGGGCGCCGGATCAAAACCAACGCCGCCCAACGCGAACTTTTCCCGTCGGAGACAGCGGAAACCGGGCCGCATCCGACCAAGGCCGCAACTGCGAACAAGAACCATGGTCGCGTTTAAGGAAGAATTTCCGTATCTGCGCTGCGACTCGGGCCAGTTGTTCGAGTTTGATCGCAACTGGTTGCACGCCGCCATCACGCGCGCGGCCGATAAAGCCGGTTACCCGAGTTGGTGGTTAACGGACCACATAACCGAGAGTATCGCGTTTTATTTGCGGCTGCGGAACGATGAGAGCGTGGTCGCGTTTAGCCAGTTGGCCGAGACCGTGCAATACGTTCTGAAAGTGATCGGCTATAAGGAAATTGTTCCGCACTTTACTCCGGCGCCGCCGCCGATTTCCATCTCTCTGATTGATCTCGCGCACGGGGCCGGTACGGGATACGAGCTGGCGTTTTTCGATCTGCTGGAGAAACGGCTTAATGCGTTGATCGAGACCGGCGTGGATAATTTGCGGCTCGTTGCGCTCTACGCCTGCGTGAAACATTTGCGTGGTGTGAAAACGTGGACGCGCGCGTGCGACCAGCTCCGCGAAGAAATCGTGTGCTTCGTCCGCGAGAAACTAGCATCGACAACTCACGCCCGACGGCTTGATTGCTCGTTGCGCTGAGCGCCACCAGCCGCAAAGTTCAGGTGATGAAAAGCCAACTCCCATGCCGCTGACTTAGCCGCCGCTACAACTGCCATGACCATTTTTCAAAAAATCATCCGACGCGAGATTCCGGCGAAAATCATTTGGGAAGACGAAGACGCGATTGCTTTCCACGACGTGAATCCTCAGGCACCGGTTCATGTGCTGATCGTGCCGAAGAAAAACATCTCGCGCCTGGGGGAAGCGACCGAGGCGGACCGTGCCTTGTTAGGCAAACTTCTGCTCATCGCCACCGAACTGGCGGGCAAGCTCGACATCGCCAAAAGCGGCTATCGCGTTGTGATCAATAGCGGTCCCGATGCTGGTGAGAGCGTGCCGCACTTGCATGTGCATTTGCTCGGCAGGCGCGCGTTGGCCTGGCCACCGGGTTAGGGTGGATCGATCGCTCCGCGGGCGAAGCTAAAATAAAGCCGAAGGCCAAAAATCTGACTCCGAAAGCTTTCGCGAGTTGATCGCTTCGCGATTTGGTTTGGCATCGAGCAAGGGACTGCTCGATCCACCTTTGCTCGCTGCGGAAATGCCCAAAGTTGCGCCTTTGCTCCGCGTCTAGCACTTTGCAACGCTCATGCCGAAGACCTTCTACATCACGACCGCGATTGATTACACCAACTCGGCGCCGCATATCGGCCACGCCTACGAGAAAGTGCTGGCCGACGTGATTGCGCGCTATCAAAGGCTCAAAGGTGAAAGCGTCTTTTTCCTGACCGGCGTCGATCAGCACGGACAGAAAGTTCAACAGTCCGCGGCCAAAGCCGGTGTCCCGCCGGCGCAGTTTGTCGAAGGACTCACGCAAAAATTCATCGATCTTTGGAAAAAGCTCGACGTGAAATACGACGCGTGGGCGGCCACGACGGATCCGCTCCACAAAAAGTGCGTCCAAGGAATTTTGCAGCGGCTTTACAACGAAGGCGAAATCTACAAGGACAAACAAGCCGGTTATTACTCCGTTCGCCAGGAACAATTCCTGACGGACAAGGAGCGCGGTCCCGATGGGGAGTTCGGTCCCGAGTGGGGACAGGTCGAGTTTCGCGAGGAAGAGAATTACTACTTCAAACTCAGCCGGCACAAGGAGTGGCTGCTTTCATACATCGACAATCGTAAAGGCGCGGTCATTCCCGATTTTCGACAAACGGAATTGCGCAACGCCGTGGAAAAATTGAGCGGCGACCTTTGCATTTCGCGTCCCAAAGCGCGACTCGATTGGGGAATCGAGCTTCCGTTCGACAAAGATTACGTCACCTACGTCTGGTTCGACGCGCTCACCAATTACATCAGCTTTGCCGGCTACGATCCGTCTCTTTCAATTTTCAACTCTCAACCATCAACTTTCCGCGAGAAATGGCCGGCGCTACAAATCATCGGCAAAGACATTCTGGTTCCCGCGCATGGCGTCTACTGGCTCATCATGCTGCACGCGATCGGTTTTCCCGACGAAGCCATGCCGCAATTGTTAGTTCACGGCTGGTGGAACCTCGGTGGCGCGAAAATGAGCAAGAGCGTCGGCAACATTATCGATCCGTTCGCCCTCGATTGAGAAATACGGCGCCGAAGCGCTGCGTTATTATTTGATGAGCGACATCGTCACCGGGCAGGACGCGGATTTTTCCGAGGAACGTCTTGTCGAACGTTACAATACAGATCTCGCTAACTCGTTGGGAAATCTTGCCAATCGCACGTTAAGCAATGGTCACGGAAATACGGAAGCCAACTGCGATAGCAGCTTCCAGAAGGATCCTTGATTGCAAAAGCCGGATGAGGGTTCGATCGAATCCTCGAAGCGACCATTGTTACGAAGGTCAAAGCCCACGATATCCGCACATGCGCGCTCAGCGCCGACGATTTCCGGTCGCTGGCTGCAAAGATTGTTGTTGAATTGTTCCGGATTATACGTCGGGAGATGGTGCCATTGGAAATGTCATCGGGAATGACGAATCATTGGTTAAGCTAAACAATAGCTTGTTGAGAATCGCTTCTCCTTGGAAGCTTGCAAAAGGATCGATAAGGCTCGAACGCTGAAGCTCAAATCTGTCTTATATCACTGGACAGAATCGCTGCGCATTATCGCGATCTTGATTTCACCGGTATTACCGCGTGCGGCGCATGGAATTTTCGATCAACTGAATTGGAAGAATGGAGTTGAGCGGGAAAGAGGAGCGATTTTCACTCGCCGATGCAGAGTGGGGGAAATTGCCCGATGGACATGTGGTCGGTAAACCGGTACCGTCTGTTCCCGCGGATTGAAAAAGCGAGCTCTGGGTAGCGCATGCCTCCGGCGTGCTGGCGAAGGCCTCTGGCGTTCGCGAACTTTTCTTGTGCTTCGGCGCATTGTGACGCTACCGACTTTAGAGCGATTTAAGGAAGCCTGTAGCCGCTCAAAGCGCCGTAGGCGCGATAGATATTAGCGCCGGGCGTGAGCCCGGGGGAAAAGGCGTCTCCAAACCAATTAGCCCCAGCAGGGGCGACAGAATACGCCGAAGCGCGTCGTCACTCCTTCCGCCCCTTCCGGGGCTAGTTCGAATGAATCGAGAAACCCCGGGCTTGCGCCCGGGGCTACATTCTTCCGCGCCTACGGCGCTTTCTGCGGCCACGCGATTATTTAAACCGATCTAGAGGAGAGTTCTCTTCGGCAAGGTGCGTGTTTAGGGTTACACTTCGCCCTTTGTCATTCTGAGCGTAGCGAAGAATCTCCAATCATTTGAGAATTCCGTGATAGCAAAACCAATGGTCGGAGATGTTTCTCCCGCGACTGCGGGATCAACATGACAGGATAAAAGCAACCCAAGACGCTAAACACACACACTCGGCAAAATGCCGAGACCACCACGCAGTACGCGGGTGCTACCCAATCTCAGTTGCACAATCCTGTGGCGCATTGAAGTCGTATGCGATGATTAGCGAGGAAGAAGCGCGCACAAGAATTCTCGCGGAGGTCTCGTCGTTACCCGGGCGTGCCGTTCCAATCGCGGACTCACTCGGTCGATTTCGCCGCGCAGGATTATTTCGCAGAGATACCATTGCCGGTGTTCGACAACTCGGCCATGGATGGTTACGCGGTGAAGGCAGCAGATGCGCGTCGCGGAGAACGGTTGCGCGTCGTGGGCGAGCAACCAGCGGGACAAGATCGACAACTCCGGATTTCATCCGGTGAAGCGATTCGCATATTTACGGGTGCACCGATTCCCGCGGCTACAGACGCGGTCGTAATGCAGGAGGACGTGACGGCGAATGGGAACGAGATCATTGTGAACGTTGATGTCGATTCTGGCGAATTCATTCGCAAACGCGGCTGCGATGTGAGCGAAGGACAAAAGATCCTGAGCAAAGGCGAGCGGCTGCGGCCGGCCAATCTGGCGTTGCTCGCTTCGCAAGGGCTGAGCGAAATCGCCGTCGGCGGTGAAGTGAGCGCGGCGATTCTTTCCACCGGTGACGAACTTGCCAAACCGGGTGAGAAGTTACTGCCGGGCCAAATCTACGAGAGCAATTCGACTTTGCTGCGCGCATTAGCTCAACGTTCCGGAGCAAGAGTGAACTTGGTGGAACATTGTCGCGATGATCGCGATGCTCTGATCGGCGCCATCCAGCATGGTGCGCGAAATCATCACGTTCTTATTATTACCGGCGGCGTGTCGGTCGGCGAGCACGATCTGGTGAGAACGGCTTTGCAAACGTTGGGCGCGAAGATCGATATCTGGCGCGTGGCGATCAAACCCGGCAAGCCGTTCTTGTTTGGTCGCCTCGGCGAGTGTTTCGTCTTTGGTCTTCCGGGAAACCCGGTCTCGGCCTTTGTCACTTTTCTGCGGTTTGTGCAGCCCGCGATCTTGAGAATGATGGGCGCCGGCGAGCATGAGCTGGAGCCGCAGTTGATTTCGGCGGAATTGACTGTCGAACTTCAGAACGATGGTGATCGCGCACATTACGTGCGTGGAAATTTCGAGGACGGAAAGTTTCAGCCGGTCGGGCGGCAGGAATCGCACGCGCTGTTTGGTTTGAGTCAGGCGAACGCGCTTCTCCGCTTGGCGCCGGAGGAAGAAATTAAACGCGGCGCGGTTGTTCAGGTACAACTCTTCTAACGTCTTTTATGCAACTCGAGGGGTTAGATCACGTCGCGCTCAGCGTGCGGAATGTCCAGCGCTCGGCCCAATGGTACATCGACGTTCTTGGATTCGAGCGGCGTTATGCCGATGTCTGGGGCGAAATTCCCACTTTTGTCTGTCGGGGAACAACGGGAATTGCCTTGTTCCCGCCGCGCTCGGGATCGAGTTCCGGCGCGAGCGAAATCCGAATGCTGCACCTGGCCTTTCGCGCTGATCGGGAAAATTTTCTGGCGGCGCAACAAGAGTTGAAGAAACGCGGGATCGATTTCGAATTCCAGGACCACAAGATTTCGCACTCGATCTATTTTCGGGATCCCGACGGACACGAACTCGAGATCACGACTTACGATTTGTAGGGCGTCTGTGTCAGAGGCAATCTGAGGCTAACCGGCCTCATACAAAATCCGGCCGCAGTTTTCGCAGCTCACGATTTCCTTGTTCGCTTTGACGCGGTGCGCGGTTTGCGTGGTCACTTTCATGTGACAGCCGGTGCAAACTTCGTGTTCCAATGCGACAACGACGGCGTCGCCTTTGCTTTTGAACAGGCGCTCGAAACCGGCGAGCAAATCTTCGTCGATCTTGCCTGCGAGTTCGGCGCGTTCCTTCGTTAACTCCTCCAAACGCGATTGCAACGCCTTCGATTTTTCTTCCAAATCTGTTGTCTGCCGCGCGATGGATTCCTTGATGCTTGCGGCTTTCTTTTCTTCCGCCGCCAGATCGGCTTTCACTTTGTCGGCGGCGACCATCAATTCGAGTTCTTCGTCCTCGATTTTCCCGATCTCGTTTTCGTAGCGCGTGATTTCGTGGCCGAGCGCCTGGAATTCGTCGTTCTTGCGCGTCTGATATTGCTGTGTTCTCAGGCGCGCGATCGATTCCGTGCGTGTGCCGACATCGAGCTCCATCCGTTTGCGATCGATCTCGATCTGTCGCGCTTTCTGCCGGAGTGCTTCGACTCCCGCCGCGCTTTCCGCCAGCTGGGTTTCGAGACCTTTCCGTTGCGCCGGCAGGGTGCCGATCTCGGTCTCAATCTGACTGATCTTTTGTTGTCGATCTTGAAGAACGAGCAGTTGTTCCAGTTCGGGATGCACGCCCGGTGAACGTATTGGACTCCGCCGAGGCGCGTCAATCATCGCGCGCATCGTCTGGCGTGGCTATTCTGCGTCGCGTGTTCGGCATTCGGTCGAACGCCTGCAATACCTGCTCCGGCCGGGCGCGTACTCCAATGTTTTCGGTCAGGTTGACCCAGCGGACTATTCCAGCCGAATCGACCAGGAATTCAGCCGGGCGAGCGATGTCGGTACCCTTCGGCCCCGCGCCGGCATGAAGAAGATCGTAGCGCCGAATCGCTTCCGTTTTTGGATCCGAGAGAAACGTGTAGTCATAACCCATCTTCTGTCGATGGCGGCGATTGATTTCCGGTGGGTCAACGCTGATCGCGACGAGGCGAATCCCTCGGGCCCGGAACTCAGAAAGCTTTTGCTGGAAACTCCGCAACTCGGAGTTGCAGAGGGGTCACCAAAATCCTCGATAAAAAATGAGCAAGACGGCATTCGGCTTTGCCGTGGAAGCATCGGCTGCCGGCGAAGATAAAAGATCGCTGAGCGAAACGTGTCGATCGTCCTGGTCGGTCAAAGTGAACTCTGGCGCCTTTTGACCGACGCGTGGTGCGCCGGAAGAGGCCGGCAGGTCTCGGAGCTCGAAGAAGACGACGTAGCCAAATAGACCGGCGACGAGAAGACTGAGCACGGCCAAAATCGGTCCGAAGATCTTGCCGCGATAAATCTCCGGCTGGCCGAACGCGCGCGTCAATCCCATTACGAGCAACACGAACCCCGCACCAATCAGGGCAAAATTGACCCACGGAACATCACGCGTCGCTGGAAATTGAATGAAGAATGGATAACTAAGAAACCCGGCAACAACGAAGACGAATCCAGCCCAGATCGACAGGTTCCAGCGTCGTCTTTGATTCGTGGCGTTCAACGCGAGAACTGCTCTCATTTCTGATGCAGCGGGTCAAACCGGTTCTGGTGTGAAGCTTGCTAGAATCTGAACGCGGTGCATACGGGTCGATTATTGATATTCTTCTTCGCGCTCATGTTGAATTTGGTTAATGCTTCCCCCTCGGAAGCAGCCATATTCGACATTCCCGATGGCGATATCGATGCGCTCAAGAGCGCGATCAACATCGCCAATGCGAACGGGGACGATGACACGATTGAGCTGGCGACGAATGGTATTTACACAGTCAGCACAGTGGACAATTTCTACGTCAACGCTCTGCCCGCGATTTCCAGCGATGGCGGCCATTCACTTACGATCCATGGCAACGGCGCGACGCTTCAGCGGAACACGGATTATGCAACTCCCCCGCTGCGCTTCTTCTCGCTGGATCCCGGTGCGACACTCATTGTCGATGCACTAACAATGTTGGGCGGAGATGTGAGGAACGCACCGGGCAATACTTCCACGGTGTGCGGCGCAGCGGCTTATAACCACGGAGGAGTTCTCATCGTGGTAAACAGCGCGTTTCGTGGCAACAGGGCCAATATTGGCGGCGCGATCTATAACGACGGGGAATATGATGCCATTACGCTGCAATTGACCAACTGCGTTGTCGAAAACAACTCCGCCATTCTCGGCGGCGCGATTAGTAATTACTCGCCCGGGCCGTCGATTGTGATCACCATTGATCAATGCATGTTCATGCAGAACGCCGCGATTGGCTCGTTTAGTGTTGGACGAGGCGGTGGGGCCATTATGATCGATACGTATGGCGCCAGTACGAACATCACAATCACTCGTTCAACATTCACTGATAACTCCGCCTTTTCGATGAGCGGCGGAGTAATCTGCAATCGGGGCGGCAACATTACGATCACGAACAGTAGCTTCCTGCAAAACTATGCGTCCGAAGGTGGGGTCGTTTATAACAATGGCGCCACCCCTGCGAGTCTGGTTTTGAACACGTGCTTCATCGACGGGAACTCGAACTGCGCAATCGCGAACCATGGAAACAGTGGGACTGCAACAGCAATCATTCGAGACTCGACTTTTACTAACAATTACAATCCGTACTGGGGCGGCGCGATTTGGAACGGAGGCGATCATGGCGCTGCCAGGGTCGAGATTGAGAATTGCAGCTTCATTCACAACGCTGCTAACTTTGCTGGCGCCGTTTACAACGACTGTTTTGATTATGGCAGCGCGGCTTTGACGGTGACGACCACGACGTTTGATACGAATTCCGCTAACCAGATCGGAGGCGCGATAATGAACGCAGCCGAAAGCACCGGCACGACCAATTGCGACGTCAACAGCTGCACTTTTAACAACAACTTCGCTGTTTCCGGTATCTCGATCGCTAATGGGCTGTATGCGCCCGGTGATCCGAACCTTCAGGTCCAACTCCGCAGTAGCATCTTTCAGACGTGGACTAACCGCGACAATCTTGTCGGAGATCCTGGTACGATTGTGTCCCTTGGATACAATCTGACGAACGACGACGGATCCGGAGTCTTGAACGCAACGGGCGATCAAATCAACGCCGACGCAATGCTCGATCCGGCCGGGCCTCAAAACAATGGCGGGCCGACTGCGACAATCTCGCTGTCGCGGGGCAGCCCGGCGATCGATGCCGGCGATCCGAACGCGCCGAAGCGCGATCAGCGTCACTATCCGCGAATAGGATCGCCGGACATTGGCGCATTTGAATACTCAATGCAATTAGGAGCGATGATGCCTTGAATCGATTTGCGAGGGTCGCAGACTGCCGCTACAGGGGCGGGGATGAAAATAGCCGTCATCGGTGCGGGCGGAAGACTGGGGGCTGCACTTGTGCGCGATTATGGGAAGAAGTTCGATCTCGTCGGATTTGACCGGCGCGCACTGGATCTAGCGAGCGCCAATCAATTGCGCCAAGAGATCGGCGCGCTGGATGTCGATGTTGTCATCAACTGCGCCGCTCTGACGAACGTCGATTACTGCGAATCGCATCGTGAAGAAGCGTTTCGGGTCAACGCGGAAGCGCCGCGGGTGTTGGCAGAAATTTGCGGTGAGAAAAAGGCAAAACTGATTCACATCAGCACCGATTACGTTTTCGCGGGCGACAAGCGTGAGCCGTATCGCGAAGAAGATGAAGCGCGGCCGATCAGCATCTATGGCGAATCGAAACGCGCCGGCGAACAAAATGTGCTTGCCGCGCACGATCGATCCGCCTTCGCCGAGCCTGCGGCGAACCGGCATCTCGTCGTGCGGGTTTCCTGGGTCTTTGGACCGGACCGGCCGAGCTTCATCGACGGCATCATCAAACGCGCGCGCGAGAACGAGCAGGTCGATGCGATCGCGGACAAGATTTCCGCGCCGAGCTATACGCACGACATCGCCGAGGCATTGCTCCGACTGATGAAGGTCGATGCCAGCGGCATTCTCCATTTCTCGAACAGCGGCGAATGCAGTTGGCAGGAATACGGCCAATGGGCGCTCGATTGTTGCCGCGAATCCGGCGTCGCATTGAAAGGGGGTCACGTGGCTCCGCTTAAGTTGGCCGACATGAAAAACTTTGTCGCGCGCCGCCCGGTCTATTCGGTCCTCTCCCCGGCCAAATATGCCACGCTGACGGGCACTTCACCTCGCGCTTGGCGAGAGGCAGTTGCTGATTATATTAAGCGCTCCTATTGCAAACCATGAAAACTCATTACCGCATTTTCACCGTCACATTGTCGATCTTATTTGCCGCTGGCGCGCAAGCCTCGTTACAATGGGAGCAGACCGCAGTCGAGTTGCATCCATCGATCAACGACAAACAGGCCATCGGCCATTTCAAATATCAAAACACCGGCAAAGCGCCGTTGCATTTTAAACAAGTCCATGCTTCTTGCGGTTGCACCACGGCGCAGACGCAGAAGGACGTGGTGCCGCCCGGCGAAAAAGGCGAGATCACGGCGACGTTTAACATTGGCGATCGCACCGGCACGCAGGTCAAAACGATTACGGTGCAGACCGACGATCCCGACCTGGTCAAAGCCACGACGCAGCTCAAGCTCACCGCCGTTATTCCACAGCCGCTCGAAGTGAACCCAGCGTTCCTGATGTGGCAGGACAAGGAGGAGCCGAAACCGAAGACGGTTACCGTGAAAGTGGCCAAGGACTTCACGGTCAAAGACCTGAAGGTCACGCCGTCGAGCCAGGATTTTCAGGCTACCGTCTCCAAGGCAGGTAAGGACGAGTTCAAAATCGAAGTCAAACCGAAAGATACGTCGCGCATGTTGGCCGGGACGTTGACCATTCAACCGGATAACACACCGAAGCTCTCATACGTTAACATGCGCGTCATGGGCCCTAAGGTGCCACTGTCGAATTCGACAGTTCCGGCCACGGTCCAGCCCGGCCCGGGAAGCGTTTTGGCACCGCCGACTCCGGTGACGAATCCGGCAACAAACTCGGCGCCCGCGCCTGCGCCTTCATCGAGTCCGTCGTCGAACCATTAAAGACCTAACACCGTGTGAGAAATCGCTGGCTCGGCCAGGCCGTCGCTCTTTTGCTGTTGGCGTTTTTGCCGGCGTTCGGCGAATCGATCTTTTTCCGTCAGAAAATCTCCTGGCGCTCGGCCATTCCCGCTTCAGAAATGGTCACGCTCGCCCAGGCGCGTGCCTGGGGCGACACCGCGATCTGGGTCGATGCCCGGCCGGATGAGGAATTTGCGCGAGATCACGTGCCCGGCGCGATCTCGCTGAACGAAGATCACTGGAATTCGTCGCTCCCGCAATTTCTCGCGGCGTGGTCACCGGAGAAAAAGGTGGTCGTTTATTGCAGCAGCTTGAGCTGCAACGCCAGTCGCGAAGTCGCGCGCCGTTTGCGGAAAGAAGCGCAATTACAAAACGTTTTTGTGCTCGAAGGCGGCTGGGAAGCATGGCTGAAGGAGAGGAAATGAAGCAGACGCCGAACGCCGAACATCGAACATCGAACGTCGAATTTTCTGGGCAAGCTCCGCCATTGGGCGTTGGGCGTTCGGCGTTGGGCGTTCGGCGTTTGCTTTGGCGCACTATCGATGTTCTGGTCGGTGGCGTATTCATCTACGCTGGCGCGATCAAGATTATGGATCCTGTCCAGTTCGCCTACGACATTGACAATTACAAAATTTTGCCATGGACGATTGGAGTTGGCCTGGCGTTTTATTTGCCGTGGGTGGAATTGCTCGCCGGTGTCGCGCTGATTGTCCGTCGATTCTACAGCGGCGCGGCGTCAATCCTGCTCGCACTCATCGCCATTTTCATCGTAGCGACGATTGCCGCCAAAGCTCGCGGACTCGACATCACTTGCGGCTGCTTCGGTCACGCCAGCCAGCACTGGAGTTTTCCCGCGCACATGGCGGTCGATCTTGCCATTTTCGCCGCGCTCCTTCTGCTCGTGTTCAGATCGGCGAATGAAAACCGTTCCGTTGCTTGATGGCGATGCGTTAGGCAAGACCGTGGAGACTGGTGATGCTTTGAGACAGGCTTGGGGAGATTTCATGGATTGCGGGAACTGTTCGAATCTGGTTAATCTGCGCAGTTGTGAACAAGGTGATGAGATTTGAGGGGCAGAACGTGATCGTGACCGGAGCGGGGCGGGGTATCGGGCATGCGATTGCCGTGCGTCTGGCCAGCGAGGGCGCGCGCGTCGCCTGTGTGAGCCGGACGCAAGCGAATGCGAAACGGACGGCGGACGAGATCAACATGATCCGTGCGGACGCGGCCAGAGCGTACGCGGTCGACGTGGCCGATCACGCAGCGGTGCAGAAAGCCGGCGCGCAAATTTTAGCGGAATTCCTCAAGATCGACATTTTGGTCAACAACGCCGGAACGACCCGGGACGCGCTGGCCATGCGAATGTCGCTCGAAGATTGGGACTCGGTGATGAACACAAATTTACGTGGCGCGTTCAGTTTCGCGCAGACGCTAATTCGTGGGATGGCGAAACAACGGAGCGGCCGGATCATCAACATCACGTCGGTAATCGGACTGATGGGCAATGCCGGTCAGGCCAATTACGCGGCGAGCAAGGCCGGGTTGATCGGTTTTACTAAAGCGCTGGCGAAGGAGCTGGCCAGCCGCAATATCACGGTGAACGCGATTGCGCCCGGTTTCATCACGACCGATATGACCGCTGGCCTAACGGATGAGCAGAAAAACGCGATTCAGTCGAAGATTCCGCTGACGAGGACCGGGACTCCCGAAGATGTCGCGGCTGCGGTCGCGTTCCTGGCCTCACCCGAAGCCGGTTACATCACCGGCCAGGTTCTTTGCGTGGATGGCGGTATCGTCATGTGATCCGGGTGTGTGCGGGGTCCAGAAAGATTTTTAGGCCGGCGAATCATACGAATTGGCGCGAATTAAAGAAGTGGGTGTGGCGCAAATTTTCCAAACGCTCGGCGGTTGTGAAACCGTCGTTCCTTGCGCTGTTGTATTCGCGTTCATTCGCGTAATTCGCGGGCTGAACTTTGCGCGCCCGCGAAATTTACCCGCGCTGGATGATGGTGAGCCGCCCTTCGGCCAGTAAAACATCGCCGGCTGAGAGACGGCATTCGTAAACGGTGTTAGCGGAATCGCCAAACAATCGGCGCGCGTGGATTTCGAGCGGTGAAATGAGATCGTCCAGGGACGCGACAAGCAAGCGCGCGTCGCGCAGGGCGGCAAGAAAGCCGGGCGGTGCAGTTTTGCCCGCCGCGCGCGCGCGCAATCCTCCATGGACGGCCGCGGCTTGGGCGCCGTATTCGAAGGCATGCACCGCGCTCAATCTTTCGCCGCGCCGCAATGGGTTCATCCGGTCGCGGTGCGTCTTGCTTGCGCAAACAATCGATTCATCATCCCACCTCACGACTTCGTCTAGCAAACACATCGATCCGGCGTGCGGGATCAGCCTGCGGATTTCGGATTGGTCGATCAATCTTCGAGGACAGTTCAAGTAAAGCCGGTTGGGCAGAGAAATGCAGCGAATTCTGCAGGGGAAGCTGGCAGCTTCCCCCGAACGCAGCCACGCGGGAAACAGTCAGTTTCCCCTACAGTCCCGATCGCCCTGAACGTTGCGCGCAGCGAGTTCAAAGTCTCCGTTTGTGTCTACACATTTTCTTAAGATTCTCTAACTCCAGAACGGATAAAAGTTGAACCAGTTGTGTGGCGCGGAGCGCGTATAATGTTCCAGGCGATCAGCATAAAGCTGCATCCATTTCTGGATCTCCGCGCTCCGTCGATCTCGATCGAGCACAATTTCCTCCGCGAAATGTTCGAAAAAGATTTCGTAGCGGTTGCCGCCGCGATAAAGACCAAAAAACAAAATCACAGGGCAATGGGTCATCGCCGGTAGAAGAATTGGGCCGGCCGGAAATGTCGCCGGAGCCCCGAGAAACTGGCACTGCGTTGTCTTTTCGTTAGCCGTGGCTCGATCGCCCAGCATCCCAACCACGAAGCCGGCATCGAGACTTTCTTTCACCCGCAACAGCGTATCCGGCTGATCGGGCGCAATCACGGTGCGAGCGACCTCCGGATTCAGTGCATCAAGAAAGCGCGTCAGGTTCTGGTTGTGATCGATATCCATCAAGACTTTGATCGGAAAATGTTGCTGACTGACCCCGAGCGCGCGCAGCACTTCGAAACTGCCGAGATGCGAGCCTAACAAAACACAGCCCTTGCCGGTCTTGAGTTGGCGATACAAAAGGTCCCGGCCGTGAATGGTAATGGAGAATCGAGAAAAATCGCCCCGCAACAAATAGACCCGATCGAGGATGGTCGTGGCGAAACAATAGAAATGCCCAAAGACATTCCACCAGTGCGGTGCGCGCCCTCGGATTCGCCGCAGGTAATCAAAAGAGGCCAGCCGCGCGGGATGCGCCGTCGCAACGAAATAAGCTGCGATTGGATAGAGCAATAATCGCATGGCTGTCCGCCCGGCCCGCGCGGCGAACCAGAGAATCAATCGCAACGCCCCCGGCGTGCCGCGTTCCGGCAAAGCAGCCCAGCGTTGTGTCTCGAGAGCCTTGGCCGAGTTCATCCTGAATTTGTATTTTGGCCGCAAATCGCGCCGGTAAAAAAGTGCGGATAGATTTCGCGGATGCGATCGATTTCCGGTGCGACTTCGACGCGGCCAAACCCAGCCCGTGCGAACGCCGCTCGCCATTGCTCCGCTGTGAGGAAGCCTGGATTCGGTCGAAATTCAGAATCGCTCTTGATATCAGTGAAGCTCTCCAGGATCTGGAACATGAGCTCCGGATACATGGGCTGGTTCGGAAACGGACGAACGCATTCTCCGATGGTCAGCCAGCCGTCGGGTGCCAAAACAGAGCGCGCCTCGTTCAAGGTGAACAACAAATCTTTAGCAACGTGGAGGACATTCACTGCGTAAATAAGATCGAATTTTTCGCGGCCCAATTGAGATTCCCAGGTCTGATTCAAATCCAGCGCGCCCCATTCCAGCGCAAGATTTGGGTAACGCGGTCCCAGTTCGCGCTGGGCGCGGCGTCGGAAGAACGCATTTGGTTCCGTGACGATGTATTTGTCGATCTTGGAAAGAAGATCGCATTCATTCAATCGATCCAGCAATTTCTCGGTCGCACTTCCCGCGCCGGCGCCGAGTTCGAGAATGCGCACCTTCGTCTTGGCCGAAACACGGCCGGCGGCGACGATTGAGCCAAGGGAATTGTTCACGGCATAGGTAGGATTGGCATTGTTGAAATAGTTAAGCCAAAGCGTCACTCCGCCGGGGTCGAACAGCGCTTGGTCGCCGCCTTGCTCGCCACGCGCGACCGATGGATAAATGCTGGCAGCATGATCGAGCAAGTCGAGCGTGGCGACATTGGCGTGGTCGATCTGCAACGCCAGCGCCCGCAGAGCCTTGCGATCTGAAACATGGCTGTTTAAGGCAGTAATATTTTCCGGGCGTAATCGATAGCTCGTTCTTTGATCTTCCGTTCGGCTTTCGATGCAACCGGTTTCAACGACGCGCGAGAGCAGCCATTGCAGAGCGAAGCCAAATCGCGGTTGGGACAAGAGAACGTGGCAAAGCTCATCGGGCGATCGCCATTCCGCGAGGTTCGCGAAAGCGCCTAACAGATCGAGAATCTCGATCGCCCAAGCGATACTATAGCGCTCCATCAATTCAATGCTTTGGTACAACGAATCGTTGAAAACCGAGTCTGGATAGCCCCTCAGCCATTCAGCCAATTGGGGATTGCGCGATTCAAGATCGAAAGCGGCCGGAACAGTTGACATTGGATTTACAGGCTGGCGATTTGCAGCCGGCCTTCGGTAATGACGCGGCCAGCACTGGTACAGGAGAACGCGATCTCGTCACCGGCCTGTTCGGTCGCCGAAAGCCGGATCGTGAACTTCTGATCCGGCTTGAGCGGTGCGAGAAATTTTACCGCGGGAATCCCGGTGAGACGCGCGCCCGCGCAACATTCATTTAGCACGGCGAGAATCTCGTCGAGAATAACCACGCCCGGGACAATCGGCGTTCCAGGAAAATGTCCGGGCAAGCTGGGATGATCGGCGCCGATCGTGCGGCAAACCTCAAGATTCATTCGGCAGAGCTTAGGTCGCGGGCAACATGGCAGTTTTTTTGTCATCCCTCCAGCATTGAATCTGCTGCGCCTAAATCCTAACGCGTCTTCGTGAAATCGTTTGTTGCATTACTCGCTCTAACTTTCTTCGGTTTCACCTACTGGTATTTCCATCGGCCGATCGTTTACCCGCCGGGCGTTTTGGTTTCGTCCGAGCCACAACAGGTCGACATGAGCGGAGAAACGCCGCCAATCGAATATCGAGGCTTCCATTTGAAGCCGCTCGCTCAGTTTTCGATCGACGCGCGGGTCCTGCATCGGAAAGTCTATCGATACGACAAACAATCCGCGCTGGTTCCGGTCGATCTGGCACTGGGCTGGGGACCGATGTCGGACCAAAGCGTCCTGGATCGGCTAACCGTTACGCAGAGCATGCGGTTCTATTGGTATCACTGGGCGCAACAACCACTGATTCGTCCGGAAGAAATCGTTTCTCACAGCACGAATGTCCACATCATCCCTTCGACGTCCGCTATTGCCGCGCGATGTAAATCGTTGCGTACCGGTGCCCTTGTTCATTTAAGCGGCGATCTCGTGGAAGCAAGCGGGCCTGGAATCCATTCCTGGAGAAGCTCGCTCAGCCGGACCGACACCGGGAATGGCGCGTGCGAACTGATGTGGGTGAAAGAAATGTCGATCTTAAATGTGGAAGCGGGGCGAAATTCACAGCCACTCGTTGTCCGGTGACAGCGCCGTTGACTGTAGGACAAGGTGACGGCTTCCCATCTGTGGAAACTTGGAAAACGGTTAGTTTCCCCCTACAGAGCAGCGGGTCACAGACCTGCTGGGCACGCAGGCGAAACGCCTCTGTTCCGATTCCCAAGCGCTGAGCCCCCGCTGTAGCGGCTCCAAATGATTTCGGGGTTGCAATTTTGTCGAGGAAAAGATGACGACGCTGACAGAGCGCCGCTACAGAATTATGGTTTTGTTGCGCGGAAAACATTTCCGCCTGATGCTCTCGCCATGACAGAAAAAGCGACATTCGGTGCGGGCTGTTTTTGGGGAGTGGAGGCGACATTTCGGCAACTTAAAGGTGTCACGAACGCGACGGTCGGTTACGCCGGTGGAACGAAGGAGAACCCGACTTACGAGGACGTTTGCACGGATAGAACGGGACACGCGGAAGTCGTGCAAGTGGAATTCGACCCGGCGCAGGTGAGCTATGATGAATTGCTCGACGTTTTCTGGTCGAATCACAATCCAACGACGCTGAATCGACAGGGCCCGGATGCCGGCACGCAATATCGCTCGGTCATTTTTTATCATTCGCCCGAGCAAAAAGCCGCGGCGGAGGCGTCGAAAGCAAAGCTGGACCAAAACGGCAAATTCAAACGCCCAATCGTGACGCAAATCGAACCGGCCCCAAAATTCTGGCGTGCAGAGGAATATCATCAACGCTACCTCGAGAAACATGGCCGGGCGCATTGCGCGGTTTAGGAAGAATGAGCCGCGAGATTTTTCGGACGAAGAATTTCGTCGCCGACGCGGCCAAGTTCATTCTGGATCGAGCGCACCATGCGCTGGATGAGCGGGACGAATTCCGGATCGCGCTTTCCGGCGGAAACACACCTCGACCGGTCTATGCCGAGATTGCGCGACTGGCGCGCGACGTTCCGTGGGAGCGTGCCGTGATCACGTTCGGGGACGAACGATGCGTTCCGCCTGATCACGAACAAAGCAATTATCGGATGGCTCACGAAACGTTTTTTCTCCCGGCGGATGTTCCGGAGAAATCGATCATCCGGATGCGGGGCGAGCTCGATCCGCAAGTCGCGGCGGAAGATTATGAAGACCATCTCGATCTGCTCGGCACCCAGCAGGGCGAACCGATTTATCGTCACGATCTCATTTTGCTCGGCCTGGGCGAAGACGGGCACACCGCGTCGCTTTTTCCTGAAACGGCAGCGCTGGCTGAAACAACGCGACGTGTCGTTGCGAATTTCGTGCCGAAGCTCAATGCGTGGCGATTGACTTTCACCTTCCCGTTGATCAATCACGCGCGGCACGTTTGTTTTTTGGTGAATGCGGCCAAGCAGGCGGATTTGATTGAGCGAGTGCTGTCCGGAGATCGACAATTTCCCGCGGCGCGAGTTCAACCGACCGTGGGCGATCTGACCTGGATCATCGGGGAGTAAATCATGCGCACCATTGTTGTGACCGGTTCAGCAGGGTTGATTGGCTCGGAAACAGTCAAGCACTTTGCGAAAGATGGCGCGCGCGTTGTCGGGATCGACAATGATATGCGGGCGCAATTTTTTGGGGCGGAAGCTTCGACCAAAAAAACTCGTGATCAGCTTATCAAAAACGTGCGCGGCTATGAGCATCGTGACATCGACATCCGCGATGCCGCGGCGGTGTCGGATCTGTTCAAGCAGCATCGCGGGCAGATCGACGCCATCGTGCACACGGCGTCGCAGCCGTCGCATGATTGGGCGGCGCGCGACCCGCAGACCGATTTCACGGTCAACGCCAACGGCACGCTCAATCTGCTGGAAGCAGCCCGGAATTTCTGCGCGGAAGCGCCGTTCGTGTTTACATCGACCAACAAAGTCTATGGCGACACGCCGAATCGCCTTCCGCTCCGCGAACTCGAGATGCGCTGGGAAATTGAGCCTGGCCACGAATATGAGCCGGGCATTTCCGAAACGATGAGCATCGATTACACGAAACATTCGCTCTTCGGAGCATCGAAAGTCGCAGCCGATGTCCTAGTCCAGGAATACGGTCGCTACTTCGGAATGCCGACCGTTTCGTTCCGGGGCGGTTGCCTAACAGGTCCGGCGCATGCCGGCACCGAACTGCATGGATTTCTTTCTTACCTGATGATCTGCACGGTGACGGGCCGGCCGTATCGCGTGTTCGGTTACAAAGGCAAGCAGGTCCGCGACAACATTCACAGCTTCGATCTGGTCGAGGCCTTCGCCGAATTCGTCCGGGCGCCGCGCGCCGGCGAAGTTTATAACATCGGCGGCAGCCGTCACAGCAATTGTTCGATGCTGGAAGCGATCGAGATGTGCCAGGCAATCAGCGAGAAAAGATTAAACTGGAGCTACGAAGAAACGAACCGGATCGGGGACCACATCTGGTGGATCAGTGACGTCCGTAAATTTCAATCGCATTATCCGAACTGGAAATTCCACTACGGCATGCGCGACATTCTGGAGGAGATTCACGCCGCAGTGCGGCAAGCATGAATCGTAATTCGTGGATCGTGCGGTGTAACGATTCTCTGTAATCGCTCAATACTGTTCCCCTTCATCCGCTGTCGGCTGGATTCGGTCCTCCACTGCCCAAGCGTGAATCATCACGCCGAGCCAGTAGAAGACGAGGATACCAATCCCGAATCCGGCTGAGGCGAATGCGGCGAGAAGTCCAAACGCGATCGCCAGGGGCGTGATTAAGAATAACAGCAGCGCACCGATGGCGCGATGTCCCTTGTAAATATGGCCGAGACCCGGGATGATGCTGAGCAGGATCGCCATCGCATCACTCGCCCGCGGCTCGGCCGGGTTGGTCGCTTCGCGGGTCCAATCGCAATTCGTGCAAGCCCTGGCGTTTTCCGGCAAGATCACGCCACAGTACGGGCAAGGCATCGTGCCCGGCGGCGAAACTGGTGCAGCCTGGGTCGGCGCGTCGGTGTATTCCATAACGATTCAAGCTCCCAACTCGCGTCAACTTCGTCAAGCATTTGCCGCGCGTTTTCTCCCAGGGCTCATGCTTTTGCGGTCCCCACTGAAACTCGAACTCCAAATTCAAACAAGCAAAATGACCAAGGCCTAAGTTCAGAGTCGCCGGTGGGGCAGGCGCTCCACCATGCACCGTCTTCCTCAGCAACCGGAGCGGTCGCCTTTACCAGCATTTGGATTTCGGATTTTGCGGTAAGGTTAGTGGCCGGGCTTTGGCGAAACGGTTGTCGATGCGGTGGCTTTTGGTTCGTCGGATTCGAATTCCTTCTTCAACCGATCGACTAATGCCGATGTTTCTTTTTGCCGTTTGGCTTCGAGCTCCTGATGCATGTTGTGCTCAAGTTTGCCCCGCTCCTGCAGATAGCGCGCTTCGAAGGCCGCGCGCTTTTCCGGATCCAAGCGCAGACCCGATTCGCGGAACGCCGTTTCCGCTTCCTGCTCAAGGCGCTGGCGGCGAAGTTTCTCGTGCTCGCGCATGATTTTGCGCTCCTCGGCATTCATCTGCATCCAACGTTCCGCATTCCGGGCAAGTCGCTGCCGATCTTCTGGGGACAAGGTTTTCGCCGGCGTGGAAGGTGTTAGCATTGAGCGAACTGGCGTTGGCCGCCCAGGAGCGGGGCCGAGTGGTCTCCCGCCTTGTCGGCCCGCTGGAGGCTGGGCGCAGACCACACCGGTCACCAGCAGAGCCAGGATCGGAGCAAAGATCAGAGCCTTGAATTTTCGTCCCACAAACTTGTTTCGTCCATCACCATCAGGTCATCCAAGTTCTGCACCACCTCATAATCCTGTTGGTCGATTTGCGCGAGGATGGCCTCGCTTGGGTCGGGCTCAGCCGTCGCGGGCTGCTCCGAAGCTGCGGCCGAGGTTTCACCTTCTCCCGGCAAGACAGACGCTACCGGAACTGAATTCTGCGTTACCGCGATCGGCGTGGACGGTTGCGCGTGCGGGAATGGCGAATTGCGTATAAAAATTGTCGCACCCAGCGCAAGCAGCGCCACGGCGGTCGCCGGAACCAGAATTCGCCACAGCAACGAGCTCGCCCGTGGCTGGGCGGATTCCGATTCCGCACGGACTAGCCGAGCCACGTTTCGCGCGAGGAATGGCGAAATTCTTGGCGCGTTGGCCTGGCCGAGAAGGTCCCACAATTGTCGATCTTCGTCGCGGTGCATGCTTGCCCAATTAAACTGATTTGCGATGCCAAAGTTGCGCTGGCAAACGCTGTTTTGCGCTAGAGCGTAGCCGCCGCAGCTGGAGGAACATAGGCATTCCTGTCCGCCACGGGAAGGGTAGCGAGCCTGGACAGCAAATTTCGATCGGCCAAACTGAAAGCCCCCCGAAGGCTCTCGGGGCACAGACGCCAAATCCGTGTTCCTCGTGCGGCCACACCTTTAATCACATCGTTCTCTAAGCCACTGTTGCGGGCGCTTCGAGAAAACCTGCGAGCTGCCGGATCCGAGTCGGATGCCGCATCTTTCGCAACGCCTTGGCCTCGATCTGCCGGATCCGCTCGCGCGTCACCTGAAATTGTTTGCCCACCTCTTCCAGCGTCCGGCTGTATCCATCCACTAACCCAAAGCGCTGTTCGAGCACCTGTCGTTCGCGCTCAGTCAGCGTCTCTAGCACATCCTTGATTTTTTCCTTTAGCAAGACGATCGCGGTCATGTCGCTCGGATTTTCCGCGCCTTTGTCCTCGATGAAATCGCCGAAGTTTGTTTCCTCGCTCTCGCCGACAGGCGATTGCAATGAGATCGGCTGCTGCGCCATTTTCAGGACCGCGCGAACCCGATCGACTGGCAGCAAAATTTCCTCCGCCACTTCTTCCGGGGTCGGTTCCCGGCCGAATTCCTGCACCAGCTGTTTCTGCACCCGCATCAACTTGTTGATCGTCTCAATCATGTGCACCGGGATGCGAATCGTCCGGGCCTGATCGGCAATCGAACGCGTGATCGCCTGCCGGATCCACCAGGTGGCATAGGTGGAAAATTTATAGCCGCGGCGGTATTCGAATTTCTCCACCGCCTTCATCAGACCCATGTTTCCTTCCTGAATCAGATCGAGAAAAGAGAGGCCGCGATTAGTGTATTTCTTGGCGATGGAAATGACGAGGCGCAGGTTCGCTTCCACCATTTCCGTCTTGGCTCGCAACGCTTGACGCATCCACTGTTTGAGCTGCTGATAACGCTCGGCAAATTCCTTCACCGAACACCACATGTTTTTCTCCAGCTCCCGCATTTTGCCGTGGAGTGCGAGCGTCTTTTTCCGATCCCGGGTCGGTTTAGCCAGTTCCTCCCGCAGATAAGTGCAATGGAGATGCGCCTCGTCAGCCAGATGAACGAACTCTTCCGTGACTTTCTGCTTAAAGTAGAATTGCGGGTAACATTTTTGCAGCGCAGCCAGCGCCCTCTGGAAAACCTTTGATTTTGCGCCCGCTTTCTTCGATGCGCCACTGGCGAGTTTGCAATACTGCTTCGCGATCGACTCGCTCAGCCGCTCCGTTTGCTGGCACAGCCGCGGCAGTTTTTTCAAATAGCGTTCCCGGCTCTCGATTTTCTTGTCCAGGATCACCCGATCAAATCGTTCCCCGCCTTGCAACAGTTTTTCGGCCAGATCGAGGTGCGCGCGCGCGATGAAGCCAAATCGGTTAATGTTTTTTTGCACCATGTTCTCGGCTTCTTCGATCCGCTTGGAAATCTCCACCTCTTGTTCGCGGGTGAGCAGCGGCACCTGCCCCATCTGCTTGAGATACATCCGGACCGGATCATCCAGAATGTCGAGCTTGACCTCCGGCTTCTCTTCCGCCTCCTCTTCGTCGGCCTCTTTCTTGACGTCTTTGTAACGATCGACCTCCGATGCCTCGATGATGTCGATTTCCATCCGGCGGAGCCGCGTCAAAATCACGTCGAGCTCGTCCGCGTCGGAGATCCCATCGGGCAACGCGTCGTTCAGGTCGTCGAACGTGAGATAGCCTTGCTCCTTGGCCAGCTTGATCAGATCGCGGATACGCGTCTCCACATCCGCCAGGGAACGCAAGTCCCCCGGTTCTTCTTCGATCGCGTGTCCCCCATTTTTGCCAGCCGCTGGCGCCATGGAGAGGGCGCGCGCCGATTTGACCGGCGAAATTCTGGCCGAGCGTTTTAGTTTTGCCCGCGAGGCACTTTCTTTCGCAGGACGGCCAGCCACCTTGGCTCGCTTCGCCTGCGACCGCCGAGTTTCTCCCTTTCTTTTCGAATGCCTGGCCAAGGTTGCGCGGTTAAGGATGCTTCGTCGCGACCGCATTTAGCTCCGGGCAACGCGGGCGGGCGAAAACTCGGAAAGTTCGCGGAGCTGTTCCTTCAGGTCAAGGATTTGTTTTTGCAAATTGAGGACGTCGCCGCTGCTGTGCTCCGGCAGCCGGATCCGGCTCTCTGCCATCTCGAGTTGGCGCCGCAAAATCCCCTGGCGAATGCCGAGCCACCATTGTTTCACCATTTCGCCGGCCTTAGGCGGCATGCGTTGCACCAGCCAGGCCGAAACCAGCCGTTCCTCCGGCGGGGCCAAACTGGCCATAAACGCATTCAACGATGCCGGATTGTCCGGGCGAAGGTCGCTTTCCAAAATGCGAACAAGAATTTCCACGTCTGGAACTTGCGCCAGTGTCTCGTGCCAATTTTCGTTTTGCAGAAAGTGGCGAGCCTCTTCATCGCGCAACGCCAACAGACAAAGCATGGCTACATCGTGCCGCGGCGTAGCGGCGACATCACTGGCGCGAGAATCATCCTCCTTGAACGATTCCCGCCGTTGCTTCGGCAGCAGCGCCTGGAAATCGTGGGCCGAAACGCCCAGGCGGGCGCTCGCTTTGTTGACGACTTCGCCTCGCATCAACGGGTTGCGTACGCGCGAGACTGTATCTGCGAGCTGGCGCGCCAACTGCATCTTCGCCCCTAACGAGCCAAGATCGACACTCGCCACGGAGCGTTCGATCCAGTAATCGAAAAACTCACGCGCGTCTGCGATTCGGTTTTCAAACGCCTCGCGTCCCTCGCGCCGCACCAGCGAATCGGGATCTTCGCCCGTCGGCATTTCCGCCACGCGCACAATCAAATCGTTCTGAAGCAAGGCCTCGAGGGAACGTTCCGCCGCCTTCTGTCCGGCCGCATCGGCATCGAAGCACAGCACGACTTCATCGACAAAACGCTTCAGGGTGCGGGCCTGAGTTTCCGTAAACGCCGTTCCCTGCGGCGCCACGACGTTCTTGATCCCCGCTTCGAACAAACTAATCAGATCAAGCTGGCCTTCACACACGATGGCACTGTTCGCGTCGATCAGCGCCCGCTTCGATTTGTGCAGCCCAAACAGCACATTTCCTTTTCGGAACAGCGGCGTCTCCGGCGAATTCAAATATTTCGCCGCGCCTTCCTCATCCTTCAAAAGGCGCCCGCTGAACGCGATCACTTCGCCCAGGTCGTTGCAGATCGGAAAGATGATCCGCCCGCGAAACCGATCGTAACTCCGACGTTCGACAGCCTGCCCCGTTTCTTTTTTTACGGGGTTCGCCGTTCGGTGTTCGATGTTTTCTTCCTTCTGTGTCACCAATCCGCTTTGAAGCAGAATTTGCTGGGTGTAACCTCCCGCCTTCGCCCAGCTTCCAAACGCGTCCCATTCATCCGGCGCATAACCGATCTGCCAACTCTTGGCCATCTCGGCGGTGATCCCGCGTTTCTTCAGATACTTCCGCGCGGTCTCGCCGAATTCGCGCTTGATTAAATTGTCATGAAACCAATGCGCCGCTTCCGCGTGCAGCTTCAGCAAGGTGCGGCGCGCTTCGTGTTGTCGATCTTGTTCACCCGCACCGCGCGTCTCCACCACCGTAACTCCGACGCGCGCGCCGAGTTTGCGCACGGCGTCGGGAAAATCGACATGCTCGTAGTCCATAACGAAGCGAAAAACGCTCCCGCCCGCGCCGCAGCCGAAACAATGAAACGTCTGCCGACTAGGACTCACCATGAATGATGGCGTTTTCTCCTGATGGAACGGGCAAAGCGCCTTGAAATTTGCCCCCGCGCGTCTCAGCGGGAAATAAGAGCCGATCACATCGGCAATGTCGTTGGCGGCCGCGATCTGCTCGATGGTTTCTGATGGAATTGATCCCATGACTACTAATTTTTCGCTCGTTTGATCCTGGAAGCGATGTCAAATTTACGCAGTGTGCTGTCGTTTCCAATGGAGTATTGGAGTGCTGGAGTAATGGGATGAATTCGCTATTTCGTCACTGCATCGCGGGCAAAAACAGATTTGCGATGGCAATTGTGCTTTCCGCAGTCCTAAATCTGCTTGTTTCCGCAACGGCTCACGCCAGTGACGTGATCCAAAAAGGCGATATCGTCGTTGTCCCGTTGCGCGGCGAAGTTTCGCAGTCGCTTTTCATGTTCCTGCGACGCGCGATCAAAACCGCTGAGAATCACGGCGCATCGGCGATTATTTTCGAGATGAACACGTACGGCGGCCAGCTCGACGCCGCGTCTGCGATCGTAGACGCGCTCAACCACACCACGATCCCGACTTACACATTCATCAACACGAACGCCGGGTCCGCTGGCTCGATCATCGCGCTCGCCACAAAACATATCTATATGGCACCGGTCAGCGCGATTGGCGCCGCTGCGCCGGTTCTGTCCACGGGGGAAGATCTTCCTGCCACGCTCAAGGAAAAAACCATCTCGGTACTGGACCGCGCTGATTCGCAATTCCGCCGCGCGCAACGGGCACAATCCCGACGTCGGCGAAGCGTTCATGAATAAGGACAAAGAAGTAAAAATCGGCGATCGCGTCGTGCACGCGAAAGGTACGTTGCTTACGCTCAACGCGCAGGAAGCGACCGAGCGGGTCAACGACAAACCCGTATTGGCCGACGGCCTCGCCGATTCGATTGTCGATCTAAAGGAAAAGGCTCGGCTTACCGGCAACATCGTTTCGTTCGAGCCGACAGGTTTCGAACAGCTCGCCTTTTGGATCACTACGCTCTCGCCGCTGTTGCTTCTCGCCGGAATCATCGGCGCGTATCTTGAATTCAAAATCCCGGGCGTGACCTGGCCTGGCGTCATCTCGGCGATTTGTTTCGCGCTTTTCTTTCTGGGTCACTATCTCGCCGGACTGGCCGGCTGGGAAGTCGTTGCGCTCTTCTTTCTCGGATTGGTGCTGGTCTTGATCGAGGTCCTCTTTTTCGCGCACTCGACCATCGTTTTCGGCGTTCTTGGCGCGTTCCTGATCATCGCCTCGCTCCTTTGGGCCATGACCGATCATTACCCGGGCCAGAATTTCCTTCCGACGACGAAGATGCTAGTCATTCCGATGCGGAACCTCTCCATTGCCATCATCGGCTCGATGGTTGTCATCGCCTTGCTCGCTCGCTACCTCCCGCGCACCAGCTTCTATCGACGGTTTGCCTTGATCGATTCAAACCCGCGCGGTCCATCGTTCGGCGGTTCCCTCCGACAGTTCGAAACTTCGCTCGCGCTAACGACAGGAATGCAAGGCACCGCCATCACCGTGCTGCGTCCCAGCGGCAAAGCTCGTTTCGCCGATCATATTGTCGATGTTGTCACTGAAGGCGAGTTCATCCCGCCGCAAACGCCGGTCACCATTATCCAGACCGACGGCATGCGCGTGGTGGTGAAAGCGAGCGCAGTGTAGCAGCAACTGCGTGGGGCTCTTCGGGGTCTGATCTTCAGGGCGTGTTAGCTCAGCGAGTTTGAATTTAAATCGTCATGATCTGTTCTGGCCTAACGAGATAGTGTCGATAGTAAGCTCAGACCCCTTTCTGTCTACCAGACCCCTTTCTGTCTACCTTTCGATGACTTCAACGGCGAATCTCCGCTTCGGGTTGTTCGACTCTGCGTCCAGATTTGGAATTCGCTTTTGGAAAGGTTGGGTTGCCGCTCCGAGTGCGCCCATCGGTAGAGTAGCGGCAGCCGAATCCCCAGCTCGGGCCGCCGCCTAGCGGCGCTGCGGCCACTAGCCCGCCACAACTTTAGCGCCTCCTGTTTGTACTCTTCGGTATATCTCGTCGGGTGGCGAGCCGGCTTCCTTAACTGTGTCTTCATGTGGGCTCCTCATCGGTTTTTGACCCTTCGCCCAGTGTCAGTCAATTCAATGCAACCCTACTCTGACCCTTATCTCGGACTCGTTAAATAGTGTATCAGGGTGTTCACTAGCACGAAAAGAGCGCCTAACATCGCAACCGTACCGGGCACTTTAATTACCAGCACCTGGAAACGCGTAAAAATCTTCTTCCGATTGTAACTCAGCAGACGCAAAACGCGTTCTGTGTCAAATACGGCCCAAACGGTTACGACAAATGCGAAAGACATAAACGCGAGTCCAGGTTTATCTGTAATCACAAATTGTTCGTTCATCTTCTTCTACTCGCAGCCGTTCCCGGTCGTTTTCGTGTTCGTCGTGGTTTTGGTAATGGATAAACCCACCGTGTCGCCAGCTCCAGGTGGGCCAATAGAAAGGACACCCGTAGAACCGGAGTACGAATATTGCACCGAAAACCTCGCTGGGCCCACCCCGAAATTTAGCGTCCACGTCGTAAACGGTCCTGAAAGCTGATTCACAGATCTTGCGTTCGTGAAGAAAATGCTGCCTCCTCCCCCCACATCCGCGCCTAAGACGCCAGGTTGGCCACCTTGGCTTGGAGCAGCTGCTATCTGGCCTAAAAAATAGGCGACCGCAGTGCCGGTTCCTAGGCCTCCTTGTGAAAAGCCCGTTTGCTTATCGTAAAACACCCCGTATCCCAATGAGCCACTTGCAGTGGCACCTGTGGCTAGTAGACCGACGTCGCCGTTGCCGCCCGCAGCGATTCCTATTCCAGCGCCAAATCCCTTCTTGCCGCACGGTTTTTTCTTAATATCTCTCTTGTTTTGATTGTTGGAGTTATGCTGTCCCACAGTACTTCGCCCCCACCACTGCCACCACCGCGCCCACCGGAGGTAATATCTCCGGGACCCGCCGGCTCCCAACCTCCCCATTCTTCAGCCGTTAGAGGAAGATAACTAGCAGTAACATGAACACCTTGAGCGTCCGCCCAGCCACCTGTCGAACTATATTCCACGTATCGCCATGGAATATCGTCGATTAGCCCAGAAGGATCGCTTCGATTTTCTGGGTTGTTGCCGCAATAACGACATTGATTCGTGGCGTCACCGTCGAACCCGATCGGATCGGGCTGGATGAAACGGCCGATATCGGGCGAGTAGAAGCGGTTACGAAGATCATAGAGGCCCATCTCGCTGTACCATTGCTGGCCGGTGAAGAGATGGCGGATTCCGAAAGCAGAGGCTGTTACTTGCGAGTTGCCGTTAACGAAGGGAGTGCCGTGCAGATCGTATCGATACCACTCCTTTAAGCTCCCGTTGGTATCGGCCAGGTGTGACGTGCTCCCTTCGCCGTTCTGATAATAATACACCCAGTATGGTGACCGGCCGCTCATGCCGCCGAAGAGCAGACCCGCCGCGCCGTAGGCGTACAAGGCTTGGATATTTCCCGCCGCGTCACATTCTTCGATCAAGTTCCAGCCGTCATAGACATTGTAGGTCGTCACACCGCTGGCAATCCGGATGACCTGCCGGTTTAACCCGTCGTACTTGAACGTCATGGCGCCTCCGCCGGTTTTGGTCGCCGTGAGGACCCGGTTCTGCGAATCGTAGGTGGCGGTCAATTTGCTCGCGGCCGGGTCGGGACTGGTCAGCATACTGCCCTTCATATCGTAACTCGCGTTGTTGGCATTGCGGGAGCTGTACTGGTTCAGATTGTTGGTCACATATGTGTCCGTCGGGCCATAGGCGGAAAAAGTTGTCCGGTTCCCATTGGCGTCATAGACGATGGTCTGCGGTCCGACCGAAGTCGTGTCGGGATTAGCGATATCCAGCCTCACGGCATCGGCCTGATCATTCAAATCATATCCGAACACATCGCCCGTGCCGCCGTCGCGCTTGGTCCAGGTCCGGTTGCTCACGTTATCGTAACCGTAATCGAGAGTGCGCGTCGTGCCAACCAGAGAATGGGTGATGTTTGTGACGCGATCCAACTCATCGACAGTGTAGGACGTGCTGGTGCCATTGAGGAGCGTGGCGCTGCTTAAGTTCCCATTCAGATCGTAGCTGTACGTCACATGGGGATTGATCCCAAACGTTTTCAATTGGTTCCGCTCGGTGTAGGTATAATTGAAAGTGTAACTACCCGGATTACCGATGCTCTTTCGGTTGCCATCGGCATCGTACGTGTAACCGACCGCCTTGGCCACGCTGCCGGTGACCGTCTGGGTCTCGGATTTTAGCAGGTTATCGTTAAAGTAAACACGGCTGATTGCCGCGTTGGCGTTGTTAATCGCGGTGAGACGCGAGGCCACATCGTATCCGTAAGTGACCGTAGGTGTGAGCCCGCTGTCGTTCCAGCTCGATTGGGTGAGCCGATTGAGCGCGTCGTATGTGAGCGTCTGGACCTTGCTTTGCCGGTTGGTGAACGTGTTGTTCCGTCCGGCGGTATCGTAATGCCACGCCTCGTTGGTTCCGGTGCCTCCACAAGTCGCAGCCGGATAGGTCATGCCACTTTTACGCCCCATCAAATCGTAGCTGTAACCATAGGAATCGAGACAGCCCGCTGCAATCAACTTCGGGTCCCGCATGCTTTTAAGCAAACCGACCGGGGCGCTCGCGCCGTCGGCTGTAGTGTAGTAGGTGTATTGTGTAATCGCATTTGGCTCCGGTGTTTGCGTCACGGTTTGCTGCGTCACCCGGTTCCCGAGGTCGAACGTATCGTATGTGATCGTTTGATTGTTGGGACGGGTGATCTTCTTCTGGTGTCCGCCCGTGTCGTAAACGATTGTGGTCGCGTGGCCGAGCGCATCGGCTACGGACATCACCCGGTTTCGCTCATCGTAGGCCGTGACCGTACTCTGCCCGGCATAGGGCTGGCCGGGTTGCTCCTTCGGAGTCTTCACGGAGGTTACATTTCCAACGCTGTCATACCCGTAGCTAGTCGTGGCAGCTTCGGTTGTCCCATAACCCGCTGTTACCGTGCTCTTGCGCCGGTTATAGTCGTAAACAGTTTTGATTTTCTTCGTGCTGGGCAGGCTCACGTATGTGACACCGGAGTCAGTATAACGATAATCGTCGCCGGTCCCGGTGGCGTCATAATAGAAATAGGTTGTCCGTGCCGTATTATCGCCCGTCGCCCGCTGCGCTGTGGTCGCGCTCTTGAGCCGCCGATAATCATCGTAGATGTAACTCCAGACGTGCCCGAGCTGGTCGGTTTTGCTCTGCAATGTGCCATCGGCGTTGTAGGCATTGGTAATCGTGTGTCGTGCCTGATCAGTCGGGTCCTTCGGCAGTGTGGTTACGGTCAACTGGCTCCGAGAATTATAGGCGTAGCCGGTGGTGTGATTCGGGTCACCCGAACCCGTCCCGAGCGTGTCTTCGACAGTCGAAACCCGATTCATGGGGTCGTAATTGTACCACGCGCTCGGGTTTCCACTGGCGTGATACGGATCGCGATACGTCATCTTCGAACCAGCCCCGTCATAGGAAAAAGTCTCCGTACCGCCGGTCTTGAGCCGGTGACTCAGCACTTCGCCAAAGCTATTGTAGGTAAAGGTTTCGTAACCACCATCCGCATAATCAATCCGGGTGACGCGCTTATTCGTGTCTCGCGAGTACTGAGTCACATGTCCAGCTTCATCGGTCGAGGTGCAGACGTAGTAGGGGTTCCAGTTGTCGTGATTGTTGGCATCCGCGCAACCGGCGTTTCCATAAGTCTGTGACACTACCCCGCGCGGCGCGGGCAATGGAGTCACGTCCGCCGTCGCTGGGAACGTGGTCGTCGAGAGTGCGCCGTTAACCCAATTGTTCGTAAAATTTGTGGTGTGTCCATTGCGGTCGGTAATCGAATTGACGAATCCGTATGAGTCATACGTTTGTGAGGCGCTCACTGCATAAAAATCGGTGCTGCTGGTCAGATTGTACCCGGTGTAGGTGAACGTTCGAGTCCTGCCATCGCCTCGCGTCTCGGTACGGATGTTGGAATTTCCAGGTGCGCCGACGGTCAGCGTCGAAACTGCCACGCCGACGTTCGTGCCGTCATAATAATTTTCGCTCTGGATCTCGCCAACAACTACTGCGCTGCCGTCGGGGTTGGCTGTTGTCCGATAAGTGTAAGCGATCCGCCTCATCGGGCCTTCATACATCGGATCGTCGGCCTTCCACAGCAGCGGAATCCCATTCGGGTTGGCCCCATTTGGTGCCTGGTATCTGTAAGTGGCCGTCCATTGTGAATCGCCAAAATAGATCACATGATCAAGACAAACGTAACTGGTCGTTCCGGGTGAAAACGCCGATTGAATGTAATAATACTGCACGGTGCGTCCATCGCTCCCAGTGACATGATCGATGACTTTCTGGCTGGCGATGGTCGTGTAATAGAACTGCAAATAGCGTCCCGCAGGCTCGGTCATCTTCTGAAGCGTGCCGTCACCGTTGTACGTGAATGTCGTGCGCAGGCCGTGGGGATCGATCAACGCCTGGGCCGTATAGGTATAATAATAATACCAGACCTGAAAGTCGATATCGAAATAGCTGTGTTGGGTCGCTCTAAATTCGACCTTGCTACCATCGGCTAGGACAAGATAACCAAGGAGCGGATTGCCTGTCAAAGGAATGAAACGCTCGCGTAACCCCAATGATGTCCGATAATAAATATCCGACGCGGAATGGCTGAATGTTTCGGAACCGCCATCGGGGAAGTTAACGCTGTAGGAGGAAGGCAAATTGGTGGAGGAAGTGCTTTCATCCGAATCGGATATCGACCACGCGTAGTTGTGCGACCAGTTGCCGGCGACCCCGAAACGATGATCGGAATACCCGCGCGAATTGTAAATCCGGGTCAGGGCCAACGGAATTGTCCCCACGGAACCGGCAATGCTAATATCGGTTATCCTTCGGGTAGCGTTCGCGGTGAAGGGGTCGATCTCACAGCCGGTCGTGATTCTTGGATTGAAAGCGCCCGCCGCTCCATTTGGATTGCTGCCACCAACCTGCGCTCGCAGCGGCTGAACGACGATAAGAAACATCCCTGCCATCCAAACCGAATATGAAAGAAGGCGTGCTTTCATGATTGCGGCACCTCGAACTGAAGCAGTGTGACTGCCCCGCCGGCATTCACCATCACCCGGTAAAGTCCCGGAGCGCTCGGCGGCTCGAATTGCACGCAAGCAGTCCCGTCTTCGCCCACCGTGAGTTCATCTTGCGAAACCGCTCCGCCATCCAACGCCTGCACAATCAGAGTGCTGCCTGCCAATTCGACTGGAAAACGCAAGCTTGCAGTCATGACGTTCCCCTCCATGGTCACAGAAGGAAAAACATGCCTTTTGCTGTGTATTCTGTTCGCCTCGCCTTCCGGGATACCGGGCGCAGATACGGCCGCGCTCGGCTCGCCATTAATCACCGGCGGCGGCGATGGCTCAGGAGTCGGACTCGGCGATGGGCTTTGCCCAGTCGCGGTCGTGAAAAACAACAGGTTGACGCTCGCAGCTGCGAGCACAGACAAGATGCATAGTTTCTTCATATCAGATTTCTCCTTTCAGCTAACGCTTTTTGGCCGGCAGGCTCGCAAGCAGCGCGCTTGCGATATTGTGAAAAAGCTTGCTTTCAGGCATGGGCCTGATGCAAAACTGGACGCTCCGACGCAGAATTCCCTGTGATGCTTCGCAGGTGCGGAGCGGCTGCCAGGCGGACGGTTCGCGCTCACGTTAGGGAACGTTTATCCAAAAGCACCCGAGCGATGTCAACAACAAACTTTCTTGTCGCCAGATTGTCACCGAGATCGAGGTTGCAGTGCAAAGCTCGGGCGAAGATGCGACTGCAGCGTGCTGTAGCTGGCAATCACCGGCCGTTCACGCGGGAAAATTATCCGCCGGCGACGACGCGGATGAACTCGATCCGGTCACCTTCGATGAGCGCGGTTTGGGGCCACTCGCGGCGATGCAGCGCTACGCTGTTGTACTCGACCAAAATGGATTGCGGCGATAGTTGGTAACGCTCAACCAGCTCGGCGATCGTTCTCGCCTCGCGAGTATCCACCTTTTCGCCATTAAGTGAAATCTTCATCGCTGGAAGGAACTAACCCCTATGAGGGGAGTCAAGTGCGGTGAGTTAATTGGTCAGTTGATTTGGATCGGGTTGTTCAGAGCTTGGATTGAGTTTGAGGTCTGAATTAGGGTCAGATGAACTATCGACACTCTAAGAACACGTAGCCGAAACTGAAGGCGACGCTTAATCCGCTAATTTGGTTTGCCGCGCAGATGCGCGGGGCCCGTGTTGCACTTTCATCCGACTGGAATCCTGCTTTCGCGCCGTTAAGAACTTTCTTCTGCTACCGGTCAAACGATGATTTAATTCGCCTTGAAACTCACATTACCCGATCTTATTTGGCAACATCGGCCTGGGAGATTGCTATGAAAAAGAAACCACGCGGCAGGATTGAAGTACAGGGAAAAGGAGTTGGAGCGGTGTCGGAGCATCTTCTGGTGCAGCGCGCGAGAGATCTTGCGCAAGAGGATGGGCGAACCGATCCGACGGATGCCGACTTCAAGAAGGCGCGTGCGGAACTGTCCGGCGTGAGCGAGGATCCGGCTCCGGAAGTTCCACCCGGTGATGAGGATCTGACTAATTGGAACGAAAGTCCCGACGCCACTGGCCACGCGGTTGATACGCGCCCGCCCGATGAAGACGTGGATGTCGGTTTGGAGTTGGTCGAGGAAGGCGTGGACGAGGCGGACGAGGATCAGCGGCGTGCGGCGAAAGACGAAAATCTGCCATAGGGTCACCGATTAGGACGCGGGCTGTCCTGTAGTTGTGGGCGACGCCCGGCGGGTCTTGGAAATTTGTAGAGTACCGCATCCCTTGCCCTCGGCAGGCGGGGCGCCTGCCCTACAACGCGAAGGCCTTAGGATCGAATTCAGTGGTGATTCTGAAAAGAGGTTCCGACCGGCCAACGTTCGGACAAAGCGAAAAATTCGGCCAACGCCGCCGCGATGTCCGCATATGTCGATCTTGTCCCGAGATCGCGCGACTCGCGATTGTGCAGAACGAACAACGGGACTTGCTCGCGCGTGTGCTCGGTGCCGCGAAAGGTCGGATCGTTTCCATGATCGGCTGTAATAATCACGAGATCGTGCGGTGTGATTTTGTCGATAAAATTTCCGAGCCAATGGTCGAACTCCTCGAGCGCATTGGCGTACCCGCCAGGGTCGCGGCGATGTCCGTAAACAGAATCAAAATCGACCAGGTTCGCGAAGATCAGCGCGCGCCTGATTTTTGGCCAGAGATTGTCGATCTCCGCCATGCCGTCGCGATTCGATTTCGTCGAATGCGATTTGGTGATGCCTTCGCCGGCGAAAATGTCGTCGATTTTTCCTACGCTGATCACCGGAATGTTCGCCTCGGTGATCGCGTTCAATACCGTGCGCGGCGGTGGCATCGAGAAATCACGACGATTCGCTGTGCACGTGAATTTCTCTTTCCCGACAAACGGTCGCGCGATGACACGCCCAATCCGAAAGCCGTTGGCGTATTTTCGGGCGATCTGGCAGATGACGTAGAGCTTTTTTAGCGGAATGATTTCCTCGTGCGCGGCGATTTGCAGGATGGAATCGGCCGAGGCGTAAAGAATCGGGCGGCCGGTATAGATGTGCTCGGGGCCGAACTGTTCCAGGATCGTCGTGCTGCTGCTGGCACAATTGCCGATAAAATTTAATCCGGCCTCTTTTTCGATCGGATGCACCAATTCATACGGAAATTTCTCAAACACGGTGAACGGTTGATCGACAATAACCCCCGCGATTTCCCAGTGCCCGGTGGTGGTGTCTTTGCCGGTGGAGCGTTTCCGCATTTTGCCGAAACTGGCGAAGATCGGCAGAGGCGATTGCTTATGCGCCCAAGAATAGTTCGCGTCCAAAATTTTCGGCAATCCGAGTGCGCAAAGATTGGGCAATTTCAAATTTGGCACCCGGGCAAAGATGTGGCCGAGGGTGTTCGCGCCTTCATCGCCGTATTTCGCCGCGTCCGGCGCATGACCAATGCCGGCCGAATCGAGAACGAGAAGGAGCGCGCGCATCAGGTGCCAGTGGAGTGATGGAGTAGGGGAGTATTGGAGTAACGGGTGGCAGAGATCATAACTCCATTACGCCATCGGTTCCAAAACTCCAATACTCCAAGCCAACGCCAAAATTTAGTCGCGGCGCGATTTGCTCAAGGAATGACGGCTTGGAAGCCGTCACTCCGTGATTGCGGGGGGATTGCTCGATCCACATCACGTGATGACACCAATCCCGCCTAACCATTCACGCGGCGGTGGCGTCTGGCTGCATCGAGACAAACGGCGGAATTGGGCAATCGAGCGCGTCGGCAATGGCACGCAACAGCTCCGCTTCGCGTTCCTGGACGATGTTGTCGGCGGCGACCGTCTGGGCGCAGGCGTTGAGGACATTCTTCTTGATCTGCGGCACGGCCTGGTTGAGTCGCTCCAACGCGGGGTCGAGCTGGGCAAGAGTGCATTGTTCCGGCGGCAGCCACGGAATGTCCGCGCGAGCGACCCGGCCTAACCACTGGGCTCCTTGAGTAAATGCCTTATATGCTTCGGTGGCGTCGTCCTGACCGGCATACGCCGTGGCCGACAACAACACACCGCAATCGCCCACTAACGGATGCAAATCGTAGAACTGGACGATCGTTCTGCGGTCCGGAGAAAAATGTGTTTCCAAATGCCGCGTCACAATTTTTTGCAACATATAGGCGAACAAATCGTCTCGGTGCGCCATCAGTGTCTGAACCACCATGCGGAACCGTTCGAACTGCGGAAGCGAGAAATTCCGCAGGGCCGACACGGCGAGATCAACCAGCGGAATTCTGGTCTGCGCCGGCAGGTTCTGAATCTCCGGCCAGATTTGCAGCGTCTCGTCCCGGATGGCCTCGGATTCGACGCGGGCGAGATCGTCGAGCTGCTTTTGCCGCGTCTCCGATTCGTTCGCGAGCAGGAACGCGTAGATGAGCGCGCTGGCTCTGACTGGATCGCGCGCCGCGGCGGCGACCGCGGGTGAAAGCGCCTGGTGAAAATCCGTGGCGTAACGCAGATGTTCCGATGTTGGTTCACCGATGCTTGCGACGATCGCCTGTGGCGCGAGGCCAATCGGCCCCAGGCCGGTCCCTGCGGGCGAAGGCGGTGACAGCGGACGTGGCGCCTCCGGGGCGACCGGCAAGACCTGATCCGGGAATTTTCCATCAAAACTCGGATCCAAAGCGCGAATCCGTTCGATTAACGGTGGATGAGTCGCCAGCAAGGCAAAGAACGATTCGCTCATTCCGTTTGCGAAAAACAAGTGGCTTGCTTCTTCGGCATGCGGCGATTCGAGTCTTGAACCTTGCTCAAGCGCGCCGATTTTTTTCAGCGCGCCGGCCAGCCCGGCGGGGTTGCGCGTGAACTGCACCGAGGACGCATCGGCCAGGCCTTCGCGCTGCCGACTCACGGCTGCCTGGATCAAGCGTCCGAAAAAAACGCCGGCCCACCCGATAATGATGAGGGCGAGACCGAGCAGGGGCAGGGGATTTTTGCGACCGCGCGTGCGGACCAGGACACGGCCGATAACTGTTAGGCAAAGAATTCCAAAGATCAAACCCATCAGCCGAATGTTGAGACGCATGTCGCCGTTGAGAACGTGGCTGAACTCGTGTCCGATCACGCCTTGCAGTTCGTCCCGCGTCAGCAGCCGCAGCGCGCCGCGCGTCACGCTGATGGCGGCATCGCTCGTGGAATGGCCGGCGGCGAAGGCGTTGATTCCATTTTCGTTATCCATCACATAGACCCGCGGCACGGGCACGCCCGCCGCGATCGACATTTCTTCCACGATGTTGAGCAGCTTGCGTTCGTCCGCGTCGCGTGTCTGGGACTGAATCGGCCGGCCATCGAGCAACTCCGCCACCGCGCTCCCGCCGCTGGCCAGTTGGAGCGTCCTGGAAATGCTCCCGATCGAAACGATGGCCAGCGTGCCGATGGTGGCCGCGGCCATGAGATCAAACTGTGCGAGGATGGGCGAGGCTTCGCCGACCGACTCGTGAGCGGAAACGGCGCCGAAAATCAGGGCGACCGCGACATCGACGGCCACGATCAGCGAAAGAACAGCCAGAGCAAAATAAAATACCAGCAGCTTGGTATTTCGTCGGGCTTTATCCTGGCGCTCGAAAAAGTCCACCCGATGTCGATCACAGCCAACGTGGCTGTGCTACGTTTGGAACGAAACCTTTGGCGCCTCTTTTTCTTCCGGTTTCTCGATCACGAAAAGTTCTGCCGGCCCGAAATTGAATGTGCCTGCAATCAAGTTGGTTGGAAAAACTTCCCGGCGCGTGTTGTAAGCCATCACGGCATCGTTGTAGGCCTGGCGCGCGAACGAGACCCGATTTTCGGTTGAGGTCAGTTCTTCCATTAAACTCATCATCGTCGTGTTGGCTTTGAGATTTGGATATGCTTCGGCCAGAGCAAACAACCGGGTCATTACACCGGAGAGCGCACTCTCGGCGGACGAGATTTCTTTCATGGCAGAAGCGTCGCCCGGATTCTGAGCGGCACGGGCGTTCGCGTTCGCGGCGGCGTTGCGTGCCGTGATCACGGCTTCGAGCGTGCCGCGCTCATGTTGGAGATAACCTTTCGCGGTCTCGACGAGATTCGGAATCAGATCGTATCGTCGTTTGAGTTGCACGTCGATTTGCGCATACGCGTTCTTGTAACGGTTGCGCAACGTGACCAGCGCGTTGTACGCGCCGATGACGAACATGATCAGCGCGATGCCAACCAGAACGACGATGATGAGAAAAAGCAAAGCTGCGCCCATGGAGTTTCCTTTGGTGTGGGTTCGCCCCATTGCTAGGCGAAAATAGCAGCGCAGGCAAATGAGAAATCTGCGGATTGATCGTAGCTGATCGTGTATGCCCTCATTGGCGCTCTTTTCGAGACTACCAAGCGACAGACAACCGATCATTCGACCGGTGCATCAGAATCATCGCTCGCGCGCGATTGTCCGATAGTCTTTTGGCTGAAACGCCAAAAGCGGTGAACACTCTTTTGTTTTTTAGATGCTGGATCGACATTTCCAAGGCAGTTTACATTTAGGCTCGCGAGACAAAGGATGTGCAAGATCAGATGATGAAAGTGCTGCGAACAACCGGGCTGGCTTTGTTGCTCGCGGTGTCGCTCAGTTTCGCGCGCGCGGATTGGCGCTTCGACGCCGAAACCGGCGCTGTCTATGACAGCAATCTTTCCAATTCGGATCGCGGCGCGGATATGAAAGATGATTGGGCCTGGCAGAGCGACCTTCGGGCCGGAAGTGGTTTTCAAATGGCGCGCGATCTTCGCTTGAATCTTGCGGCTGAGCTGCGCGAACAGGTGTGGGCTCGATTCGATGCGTTCAATAATGTGGCCCCGGGAGGGGACATCAGTTTGCGTTATCGGTTCGGGCTCGGACGTCTGGCGCCATGGATAGGCGTCGAGGATAGTCTGGCTTACGCGTTCTTTCACGAGGACGATCGAAGCGGTTTCGATAACAGATTCCGAGTGAGAGGCGGATTTGGGATCACCGAGCGGATTGCAGTGGAAGCCGCTTATACATTTGACGACTTCGAGGCGGAGGACAATTTCTGGAATCTGAGCGGGCACAGCGGTTCGATTCAGCTCACGTTTGACGCGACTTCATCGCTTCAGTTGGCACTGGGATATAGTTACCGCGATGGTGAAGTAATCTCCTACGCGCGTCCGCCCCGCCCCGAAATCTTCGCGCTCGCTTCGGACGTGGAGTTGGTGAATAGCTTCGGCAGCCCGCCCTACAACGCCTACCGATTACGCGGAACGACGAACGCAGTTTTTGTGTCGGCCGGCTACACGCTAAACAGATACATATCCCTCCAGGTGGCCTATCAGTATCGCAACACTTCGCATGGCCCGCTCGAATACGAAAATCATTTGGTGGAAGCGAAAATTGCTTTTGCTTATTGAAACGTGAATGCGCGAACAATCATTCTGCTGGCCAGCTGTATCGCATTCAGCGGATCGGATGCCGCTTCGTTAGGCGTTACAGTGAAGGATGGGAAAGGCGCGCTTGTTTCCGATGCGGTTGTCTATGCAAAGTCGGGCTCAACCGACGTGCACGGCACAAAACGCGCCGTGATCGATCAGGTGAACAAGCAATTTGTTCCTTATGTGACAGCGGTGCAGGTCGGCACGGCGATCATGTTTCCGAACAAAGACAACATTCGTCATCACGTCTATTCGCTCTCGCCCGCGAAACGTTTTGAGCTGCCGCTCTATACCGGGGTGCCAGCGGAGCCGGTCGTTTTCGACAAGGAGGGATTCGTTACCCTCGGATGCAACATTCACGATTGGATGATTGCCTACGTCGCTGTCGTCCCGACTCCGTATTTTCAAATCACCAGCCAGGATGGTCGCGTCGCACTGAAAAGCTTACCGCCGGGGCAATACACGATTTTGGCCTGGCATCCGCTGCTCAAGGGGTCGCCCGAGAAATTGGCCCAACATGTCGATCTTACTCGCGGCGACGGAAAGGAACTCTTGTTCACTCTGGATTTGAAACCGGATTTTCGCGCAAAGAGGGTCGCCCGCGCTATCGAACGGAGGTTATCACTGAAGCTTCGATTTCGCAGTTTCAGGGGCCGGCTTCTCTTTTTCTTCATCGTGCTTCTGACGCTTCTGCAAAGCGTGACTTATCTGGTCGTCAGGCGCGCCAACCGCCAGCACGCGCTTGCCCAAATTGAATCGAGCTTGCGGGCGGGGACCCAGGTTTTCAAAAAGTTGATCGACCAGCGCAATCAGCAAATCACTAGCGCAGCTGCGATTCTCTCGCGCGACCACGCCTTTCTCGAGGCTTTTGCGGGTGCGGACCAGGATCGCGCCACCACTTTGTCCGCATTGGAAAGTCTGCGGGGTCGGATCAACGCGGACCTTATTCTGATCGCCTCGCTCAAAAACCAACTGCTCTTCGACACCCGGCGACCCGATCTCGAGTCAGCCGCCTTTCCTTTTCCAAAGTTGCTCAACAAAGCGGAAACAGACGGGTCGGCCTACGCGTTTGTCATTTTAGATAAGGAACTTTACGCCATGGCCGCGACGCCGCTGCTCGCCCCCGATCCAATCGCGTGGCTGTGTCCCGCATTTCATATCGACGACCAATTCGCGCATGAAATTAAAACCTACTCCGATTTGGAAATCACGTTTCTTAATCCAGCCGACGACATAAGGCTGCTTGCCTCGACCTTCGAGGCGGACAATCGCCATTCGCTCCTGGCGATCTTGCAGAGACGACTGCCGCGTCTCAAACAAATTGTCGATCTTAAATTCGGCGGAGAACATTTTATCAGTTACTCGCTTCCGCTCACGGCCGAGAACGCAACGGCCATCGCTCTTCTGCAGAGATCGCTCGACAAGGAACTGGCTCCTTATCTTCGTCTCGAGCGGACTTACCTTTTTCTCGCGCTCGCCGGGCTGCTCGTTTCCGTCGGCGTCGGAATCTGGATCGCCCGCAGCGTTTCCCGACCGGTTTTGCAACTGGCTGAAGGCACGCGCAAGATCGGCGAGGGAGATTATTCCCATCGCATCAGAGTGCGAACGGATGATGAAATCGGTCTGCTCGCCAGCGCATTCAATCATATGAGCGAAGGCCTGGCCGAGCGCGATCAGGTTCGCGATTTGCTCGGCAAAGTCGTTTCACCAGCAGTGGCCACGGAACTGTTGCGCAAGGATGTGATGCTCGGAGGCGAAGAACGCGAGGTCACCATCCTTTTTTCCGATCTGCGAAGGTTCACCAGCATGTCCGAGGCACGTTCTCCGCAGGAGATGGTGGGAATTCTCAATCACTATTTTACTCGGATGAGCGCGATCGTCGAAGCGCATGGCGGCGTAGTCGATAAGTATGTGGGCGATGCCATGATGGCGTTGTTCGGCGCGCCGCTGGCTGGGCCGGACGATGCCGATCACGCCTTGGAAACCGCGCTGGAGATGTCGGACGCGCTGGATGAGTTGAACCGGCAATGGCAGGAACAGGGACGCAACGCTCTTGATGTTGGAATAGGCATCAATACCGATGTCGTCGTCGCCGGCAACATGGGATCGCAGACTCGCCTTAATTACACCGTGATTGGCGATGGCGTGAATCTGGCCTCGCGTTTGGAAGAGCTAACCAAAACGCCCGAATACCAGACGCGGATCATCGTTTCGAGTTCGACACTGGAAAAAGCGAAAAAAAATTATCGCACTCGCCGGCTCGGCGAAGTTGCGGTTAAAGGAAAGAAAAAGCCGACCGAGATTTACGCGCTGCTTGGGCTCGAAATTTGAGATGGCTTTAACGACAGACCGATTTCCGGGGAGTACCCGAAAGCATTCGGGGTTCTTCAAAAATCCGCCTTTGTGGCAGATTATTTGCGAGCGAATCCATGCTTATGTGAATCGCGTATAACGAATTGTGCGCCCGCAGAGAGGATTTCTTCCGTCCCTGGCGGCACTTGGCCTTCTTGCGTTATGAAGTCCCAGCGTTAAAACGCTGGGCTATTGTCAGAACCACGCAGCGCGCGCGGCTCAAAAAATCACTCTATCGATTTTACCGACTGCCGCGGCGTTCGCGCGATCATTCTGTCGGATGAGAACGGAGGCGGCTACAGACGTTCGAAGGCAGTGAGCAACGCCGCGCCGAGCGCCAGGTAGACGCCGATCACGACCCAGAAATATCGTGGGCATTCAGATCGGTAGATCATTTTCATGCCTGGTCCCGATCTTGCCAGCACGCAGCCCGTGGTCGTCGCGTAGAGCGTGTAAAGCAGCAGGACCAATCCGAGCAGCTTAAACATCAATCTGGGTTTTTCGCGCGCAGCGCGCTATCAGCCAGGCGATCATGCTGCCCACGACTGCTCCCGCCAGCGCGCAAGGGAAGCCCACGAAGGACGCGATTACTACCTCGAACGGCCATAGATTATGCGAGGTGGGATCGGCGGCGACATCCCGCGCGACGCGCAGACAAACGGCAGCCGGGACGGTCGCGCCCATTACCAACAGCACCTTGGGTAGCGAAGCCACCCGACTAGCGCACAACAGCAGAGCCGCCCCGACCGGCACCAGCAGACCTGGCCCGACCAGCGCGACAGGAAGCTTCACCTTGCCGTAGGCCATGCTCCAATAAGGTACCCGACCGCCAGCACTCCTGAGACAAACGCCACTGCTAGCAAGAGATTTTTACGCACGTTTACAGACATTGGTTTTGCTCGATCAGCAGCGCGGTGGGAAATAGCCGTCTGTTTCAGAGGGAGCTAGATCCATGCCCCACTCAGTTCGGCGTCACTAGCAACGATGAATTGCCCGAAATGGGATAACGAATAACGAACTAACTGATACGGCCAGCGCTTTCCGCTTTCGTGGCGTTCTCCTAACTGTTGAGTGGTCTGAAGTCTCCGCGTTAATAACTCGCGACTTGCCGCAGTCCCAAAGCCTGGAGCGTCTCAGTTGTTAGATAACCGGTTACGTGCAAGCCGTGGTTGCTTTGATAGCGTGCAATGGCGCGCTGGGTCTTCGGGCCAGCGACGCCGTCGATTTCTCCCCGATAATAACCTTCCCGGGCAAGTTGCTCCTGGGCGGCAGCAACAGTCGAGCCGGCCGATTGGTCTGACGAGTAATCGTTCTGGTCGTAATACTGGTCGTCGCCGTAACCGTAGGGATCGTAATAGCCTTGGTTGTAGTAACCATACGGATAGGAGTAGTCGTACGGATATCCGTAGTCATAGCCCCACCAAGGATAAAATCCGAAGTCAAAGATGACCCAGGAGCCGTTGATGAAACGGCAATGGTGGCCATGCCAGACATGATCGCGGTTGTGGTCCCAATTGCGGTGCCAGTCTGCTGAATGCCGCGACGTGACATGAGTTCGCCAATTGCCAGGCAAATTATTTCCCGGTCGAGCCTGACGTGTCCCAAAGTCGCGCCGTGCATTCGTCAACGTGTGAGCGTCACTGTTTCGATTATGGGCCAGACGATTCGTGCCGTAAACGGATGCAAACTGACGCCTACCGCTGGCCGTAATATGCCGCTGAGGCATTCCCCTCGGCGACATCCAGCGTGTGCTGCCCGGTGAAAAACGTTGTCCGTACATTCGGGCCCCGCCAAAGCTTTGACTGCCGCCTCGCGCAGCTGAACGAGCCGACCCATGCGAGGGCGACGCTGGCGCAGCGAAAGAGCCGCCACTGCCTCCATTTCCATGATGGCCGCCTGCATTTGCCTGTGCGATCATGGCCGCGCTGGCAATGATCGCGGCCCAACATAATTTCGTTTTCATACTTGCATTTCCTTTCGGGTTCTACTGACAGACCTATCTTTTTGAATTTTACCAAAAACCTCCCGCGATGACCAGCATTTCCCCGGTGATCCACTCCGAATGTTGTTTAAAATGATTGTACCTCTTGACTGTTTTCATTGGTTTACTGCCGCCATCGACGTTGCGGCTTCCGCTTTTTCAGCCTGTCGCAGCGTTGCCTTGACCCGGATTTCGATCGCGGCGAGCGCCTTCGATACGGGACAGTTCTTTTTCGCGTCCGCGACAAACTTTTGAAACGCTGCGTCATCGATGCTCGGAACGTCCGCTAATGTTTCGAGTTCGATTCGCGTGATCTGGAAGCCGTCAGCGATCTTTTCGAACGCCACTTTGGCGACAGTGCGAATACCGACGGGCTTAAATCCAGCGCCCGATAATCGCGCAGCTAGCGCCATTGTGAAACAACCGGCATGCGCCGCGCCGAGCAGCTCCTCCGGGTTCGTGGCTGACTCTCCATCCTCCAAACGCGACTTGAGCGAATAGGGGACGTCGATCGCGCCACTGCCAACGGTGAGTCGGCCGCTTCCTTCTACCAGATTTCCTTTCCACCGCGCTTCTGCTTTTCGAACTAACATGTGAGTAATCCTTTCCTTGGTTTGGTAACGAGCTAACGAAGACCTCCCGCGATGAGCAGCGTTTCTCCGGTGATCCATTTCGAATCGTCTGACGCGAAAAAAACCGCGGCCGGTGCGATGTCGTCGGTCTGACCGATTCGACCCAGCGGCGTCTGCGACTCCAAAGCTTTCCTGAAATCGCTTTGATCGAATCCCGCTGCTACGACTCCGTCGGTTATCACCATGCCGGGATTGACCGAGTTGACCCGAATCTTTCGCGGCCCAAGCTCCTTTGCCAACGTGCGTGTGATTGCATCGACTGCGCCTTTGGTCGCGTTGTAAACAACCGCGGTCGGCGGTGTCAGGGAACTGGCAAGCGAACTGACGTTGACGATGCTTCCACCGTCAGAATTGAAATGTTTCAACGCTTCCTGGGTTGCCAGAAGCATTCCGAGCACGTTGGTGTCGAAATGCCAGTGGAACTGTTTTTCGGTTACCTCTTCCAAGGGTCCGAATTCGTATACGCCAGCGTTGTTCACTAGGATGTCGATCTTGCCAAAAGCTTTCTCGGCCGCGGCGAATAGCGCTTCCACTTCCGACTTCTTCGCCACGTTCCCCTGGACCGCGACCGCTTTTCCGCCTCGTTTCGAGATTTCATCGACGACTTTGTCGGCATCCGATTTTGACGACGCGTAGTTAACGATCACTGACGCACCTTCCGCTGCGAACTGCTTGGCGATGCCAGCGCCGATTCCTTTCGACGCACCGGTCACCACCGCGACTTTTCTGTTTAGTTTTCCGTTTTGCATTTTTGTTCCTTTCATTCGTTCAGTCTTCGCTCATGGTGAGGACGACGCGAAAGCGCACCTTGCCGGTGTGCATCTGTTCATAAGCTTCGCCAACGCGGTTGAGCGGAAATTTTTCGATCATCGGATGGACGCCACTGAGCGCGCTGAATTCCAATGTGTCCTGCGAATCGCGCGCGGTCCCTGAATACCAACCTGAGATTTGCCGCCGTCCCATGATCAGCGGCATCACGCTGATCGTTAGCGGATCGTTTGGCGCGGCCGGAATCAACAAATTGCCGTTCACGCCCAATCCGTCGACGACTGACGAAATCGCTTTTGCGCTCGGCGCGGTTGCGAGAATCACGCGCGCGCCGCCAAGTTTCTGTAATTCCTTAACCGGATCGACCAGGTCCGAATCGATGTAGTGATGCGCGCCGAGTTTTTTGGCCAGCGGTTCCTTATCTTTGCCGCGACCGAGCGCGATGGTTTGGAATCCCATTTTCCGCGCGTATTGCACACCAAGATGTCCAAGCCCGCCAATTCCCTGCACCGCGACGACGTTGCCAGGTCGCGCGCCTGAATTTCGCAACGCGTTGTAAACCGTCACACCCGCGCACATGAACGGTCCAGCTTCCTCGGCCGGCAATTTATCGGGAATCAACGCCAACGCTTCCGCCGGCGCGATCATGTATTCGGCGTAGCCGCCATCGAAATCGATGCCGGTCACTTTGCGATTGATGCACATCGCGAAATCGCCGCGTCGGCAGTGATCGCAAACAAAATCATGTCCGCCATGCCATCCGACCCCGACGCGATCGCCTTTTTTCCAGTTCGCGACGTGATCGCCCACGGCATCGACGCGTCCAGCGACCTCGTGACCTGGCACTCGTGGGTACTGAAGGCCGGGCCAGAGGCCTTCTTTAACCAGAACGTCGCTATGGCAAATGCCGCACGCTTCGACCTTCACGCGAACCTGTCGCGGACCCGGCTCCGGGATCCCGCGTTCAACTAATTCAAACTCCGCGCCGGCTTTGCTGATCTGCGCTGCTTTCATTTTCATATTTATGGATTCCTCGGTTCACTTTCTTCATTTATCCAACTGACATCCGTGCTTCGCCCGATTTTGGGGTTTTGCAGGCCCAGATCGCGGTGGCGGCTCTGATGCTCGTAAAGGTCACGTTCGTGAGTTTTGGTAATGGTTCCTATGACCCACATAAAGCCAGAGCCGGTTGATAATTGCTGGGCACGCCGTAGACCAGCGAAGATGGGTCGAGGTTGGTGAAGTCGTGCGAAGGGAGGAGATGATCGTGCGCTGCCGGTTGCAGACTGAGCTTCTCGATGTGCGCTTCGACCAAATCGGGAAGAAGCAAATGCGGAAACGCCGATAAACGCCGGGCGTTTGTTTCTTCCTCATCCAAGACCAGGTGAATGATTTCGCGCAAGTCTGGATAGGCCTGCTCGTAATCGCGGCGTAACTGCTGTTTCAGTTGCGTTAGGGCGAGTGAAACGTTCTGGAGGAAAACTGCGGTGGTGGGTTCTGGCTGATGATTAGTTTTCATAGGATTGAGCGTGGTTGTATTTGACCGGTCGTCTATCAAATTGGCAAAAAGACATAGGTTAGAGGGAAACTGCCTCTGCGCGTCTTACCCCTAAGACTTGCAGCGCGCAGTATTTGAATTCTCGCAGCAACTCGAGGTCATTTTGGATCCGAGCTTGGGCGAGCGTGCCTTGATAACACGCAAACAGCGCTCTCGCTTTCGCTTCGGGATCGGGCGCTTCGATCAAGCCCTGCGCTGCGGCGTCGCGCACCGCTGAGATGAAGTAGTTGACCTTCGTATCCATGATTCGATCAACCGTCTCGCGCACGATCTGGTCTTGTGTGCTCACTTCGCTGCCAATGCTCAATAGAGGGCAACCGAGGATGGAACCGCATTGCTTCTGGCGTTCGGCCAGGTTTCTATGCACAAACTCAAAATAGCGATCGAAACGTTCCAGAGGCGGGACCGTCGGCGAAAAAATTGCATCCATTTCTCGCTTTTTCTTCTTCCAATCCGCCTCCAACGCCGCAGCCGCGAGCTCCGATTTCGACTTAAAGAAATAGTAGAAGCTCCCCTTTTTTGCTCCGGCCTTCTCGCAGATCGCGTCAACCGAAGTCGTTCCGTAACTGTTTTCCCAAAGGAGATCCATCGCGGCATCGGTCAGCCGCTCTTTCATGTCACTCACTCTTGGCATGTCGAGACAATGCGAGCACTAGACTAATTAGTCAACTATTTTTTGGAGGATTTTTTTGCTGGCCAACTGTCCCAAGGTCGGAGGTCCATTCGTTGAAGCAGCCAGCGAATCGCAAGCCTGATCTTTAGCTGGCTCTTTGCTGATGGATCGAGCAGGATTCGCTAACCGATGCAAACAGTGATTCAAGTGATCGCGACCGGGCGGGGCTCGTTGCGCAACAAAATCATGACCGATCCGCAATTAGAGAAAAAGTTTGGCTTCATCAAAGTGTGGTCGAAACAACCAGGGCGTCCGCATGGTTGGGCGAAGATCCATAGTGCTCGCGATCTTCACGGCGCGATCAATCTCGAGTGGCACGCCCGCAGTTACACATTGATCTGTCGCGTCGTGACGAAGCTTGGGAACAAACCAAACTCGATCATCGGGGATTTCATCGATTACCTGCTGGCGCGTCATCAGAGCCGGATCCTGGCAATTCACATCATGCGGCGGTGAGAAGTCCACTTGCTCGGGATTTATCGCGTAGTGATGGTGCCGAACTCGCCTTGCTGCTGAATGAGCTTTGCGACTAATCCGGTCCAACCGGTTTGATGTGATGCGCCGAGGCCGGCTCCGGTGTCGCCGTGAAAATACTCGTGAAATAGGTAGCGATGCGGATCTGCGCTGGAAGCGTCCGCCATTTGTGTTTTGCTGTTCCGCTCGAAGGGACGGTTGCCGTTTGAATCACGAACCCAGAGTTTAATAAGCCGGTTCGATAATTCATTTGCGACTTCCTTTAAGTGCATGAAGTGGCCGGAACCGGTCGGGCATTCCACCCGGAAATCGTCGCCGTAATAATGATGAAACTGCTGGAGCGATTCGATGAGCAAGTAATTGATCGGAAACCAAACCGGGCCGCGCCAATTCGAGTTGCCGCCGAAAATTCCTGTTTCCGATTCGGCCGGCTCATAATTCACGATTCTCGTTTCGCCGCGCGCGTGTAACACGTAAGGATTTTCCTTGTGATACTTGCTGATTGATCGCACGCCGTAATCACTCAGGAACTCATTTGGATCGAGCATGCGGCGGAGCAAACATTTCATGCGATGCCCGCGTGTGATTGCGACTAGCCGGCGTTCTTTCATGCCGGGCTCCTGCCAGCGCGAAACCAAACTGGCGAGGTCCGGCCGATATTTCAGATACCATTCGAGCCGCGATTTAAATCCGGGCAACGCTTCGATGAGTTGCCACTGAATGGTTTCGACGGCGAATAGCGGGAGTAATCCGACAATCGACCGCACTTTCAGCGGTAAATAACGTCCGCCCGGCGTGTGGAGCACATCGTAATAGAACTCGTCTTCTTCGTTCCAAAGTCCGATGCCGCTTCCGCAAAGATTGTTCATGGCGGCGGCGATGCTGAGGAAATGTTCGAAGAACTTGGTGGCGATGTTTTCATAAACGTGGTTCTCCAACGCGAGCTCGATGGAGATTCGCATCAGGTTCAAACAAAACATTCCCATCCAGCTGGTGGCGTCGCTCTGTTCGAGACGCGTTCCGTCAGTGAAAGTCATGCTGCGATCGAACACGCCGATGTTATCGAGCCCGAGGAAACCGCCTTGGAAAATATTGTTTCCCTCAGAGTCTTTGCGGTTCACCCACCAGGTGAACGCGAGCAACATTTTGTGGAAGATGGTTTCCAAAAATGCGCGATCGCCTTGGCCGGTCTGTTTACGTTCGATCTGATAAACTCGCCAGGCTGCCCAGGCCAGCACCGGCGGATTCAGGTCGTCGAAATTCCACTCGTAGGCGGGAATTTTTCCGTTCGGATGCAAGTACCATTCGCGCACGACGAGATCGAGCTGGCATTTCGCAAATGCAGGATCGACCAGCGCAAGCGGGATACAATGAAAAGCGAGGTCCCATGACGCGTACCAGGGATACTCCCATTTATCGGGCATCGACATGACGCGCTCGTTGTAAAGGTGGCGCCAGTCGGCGTTGCGTCCCTCCTGCCGCTCCGGCGGGGGCGGCGGCTGGCCCGGATCGCCTTCGAGCCATTGCTCGACGATGTAATGATAAAACTGCTTGTTCCAAAGCATGCCCGCCAACGCCTGACGCTGAATCGACCTGTGCTCTTCGCCTAACGAATCCGGCGCAAGGTCGGAATAAAACTCATCGGCCTCCGCTTGGCGCTGGGCGAAAACGTCGTCGAACTCCGCGAAGGGATCGATTCGCTTCTGCCTGTTGATCTTAAGCAGTCGTAATCGAATCGTGCGCGACTCGTTGGGCGGAATTGTGAATCGATAATGAGCCGCGGCCTTCGTGCCGACTTTGTTCGGATTAACGAAGTCGATCTTCTCCTGGATGATGCAAGCGTTGATCGAATCCTTCACATATGGCAAGGAATTCGGCACCCCCCAAAGTCGCTCGGCGTTAGATTCGTTTTCGGTAAAGAGCAGTCTCTCCGCGCCTTTGCAATAGAGCGCATATGTGCCGAGCGCGTGATGCGTCGCTTCGATGATGTCGATCCCGGATTCGGTTGGCGTTCGTTCCTGCAAGCCCGGCTTCCGTGGATCACGGCCCCAACTCCATGTGTTGCGAAACCAAATTGTCGGCAGCACGCGCAACGTCGCCGCCGATGCGCCGCGATTGGTTGCTTGGACGCGGATCAGGATGTCGTCGTGACTCGCTTTCGCGTACGCGATTTCGATGTCGAAAAAACCGGCATTGAAAATGCCGGTGTCTGCCAGCTCAAATTCGGGTTCCATCCGTGAGCGCGTGCCATTGCGCGCGATCAACTCGTCATATGGGAAAGCGGCCTGCGGATAGCGATAAATCATCCGCATAAAACTGTGCGACGGCGTATTGTCGATGTACCAATAGAGTTCTTTGACGTCTTCACCGTGATTCCCCTGCGGGTTCGTCAGGCCAAACAAACGTTCCTTTAAAATCGGATCTCGTTCGTTCCAGAACGCGAAGGCGAAACAGAGATGCTGTTTGAAATCGGAGATGCCGGCGATGCCGTCCTCGCTCCAGCGATAAGCGCGGGAACGAGCGTGGTCGTGCGGGAAATAATTCCACGCGTCCCCGTTCACGCTGTAATCCTCGCGTACCGTGCCCCAGGCCCGCTCGCTCAGATACGGCCCCCAGAGGTCCCAGAGCGTGCCCTTTTGTTTATTCTCGGCGAGGCGTTGTTGCTCGGCGTTCATAAGTCTGGGTAGCGCACGCGTCTGGCGTATTGGTCTTGGCGTCACGCCAAAACAATCTTCCTCCGGACGGTATCGCGGAGTCGGGAGCGGATTTCAAGGAAGTTCGCGAAGCCGAGACGGATTCGCCAGCACGCCAGAGGCGCGCGCTACCCAGAACACCGCGATGCTACGACCACGTGATGAGACGCATCTCGTGTGTCTGCATCAAATGCGGATGCGTAGGGACGACGCGGACACTGAATCCGTAGGCGCCGCTTTCAGTGGCAGGGACGGTGCCGCGATAAATATAGCTGCCATCGCCGTCAAGCTGGCTTTCGTTGAGAACCGCCACACTCGGATTCTTGATCCCGCCGTTCTCGGCCTCGCCGTGATACGCTTCCACGCGCACATGTTTCGGATCGACTGCCCCGAGATAAATCCGCGCGCTCAACTGCAACGAGTCACCGACCGGGATGTCTTGTCGATCTTGATTGCCCACCTGCACATCGGAAATCCGGACCTGGCCCCAGTCCTTGCGCATTTTGGTTTTCCACTGGCTCAGCTCTGTCGCGGCCGCGCAGTTGTCGCGCTCGAAATCTTCGTGCGATTTCGCCGCCGGAAGGTAAAGCCGCTCGGTGTATTCTTTCACCATCCGATGGGTGTTGAAGACTGGGGTGATGCTGCGGATCGATTCGCGCATTAATTGCAACCATGCCAGCGGCAACTTGCCGTCGGGCTTGGCGTAATAGAGCGGCACAATCTGATTTTCGAGCAACTGAAAAAGACTGCCGGCATCGACCTCGTTTTGAAATTCAACCGTCCCATTGTCGATCTCGGCGCCGATGGCCCAACCGTTGTTGCCGTTGTAACCCTCCAACCACCAGCCATCGAGCACACTCAGATTGATCCCTCCGTTAGGCGCGCATTTCATTCCGCTCGTGCCACTCGCTTCCAATGGACGCAACGGATGATTCAGCCAGAGATCGACGCCTTGAACGAGCCGGCGCGCGATGTAGCTGTCGTAATCTTCCATAAACACAATGCGGTTTTCGAATCCGGCTTCGCGGCTGAACTTGTACACTTCCTGGATCAGACCTTTGCCGCCTTCGTCGCGCGGATGCGCTTTGCCGGCGAAAATGAATTGGACCGGGCGCGTTGTGTCGTTGAGCAAACGCTGGAGGCGCTCCTTGTCGCTAAACAAAAGCGCGGCGCGTTTGTAAGTGACAAACCGGCGAGCGAACCCGATTGTTAGGATTTCCGGATCGAGGATCCGGTTCACCTTGCGGATCGCATCCGGCGATTCGCCGAGGCGTTCGCGCCGAGTGCGCACGCGCTCACGCACAAATTCGACCAGACGCAGCTTCAATTTCTGGTGTGCCTCCCAAAGTTGTCCGTCGGGAATGTCGATCACGCCGCGCCAAAAATCGGGTTCGGTGAGGTGATCCTCCCAATGGCCAAGGTACTTCCCGTAGAGGACAGCGAACTCCGGCGCCATCCAGGTTTTGGTATGGATCCCATTCGTTATGCTGGTGACCGGCACTTCCTGCATCGGCACGCCCGCCCAGACATCTTTCCAGAGACCGCGGCTGACTTGACCATGCAATTTGCTGACGCCGTTGGCGTGCCGGCTCATCCGCAAGGCAAGGATGGTCATGCTGAACGCGTCGGCAGGATCGACACTTGATTGGCCGAATCGGAAAAGCTCGTCAAACGTGATCGCCAATTCTTTGGCGAACCCGCCGAAGTACCGCTTCATCATGTCGCGCGGGAACGAGTCGTTGCCCGCCGGCACCGGAGTGTGGGTCGTGAAAACGTTGGCGGCTGCAACGACTTGGAGCGCGGAATAAAAATCGAGATTTCTTGCGACCACGTTCAACCGGATGCGCTCGAGCGCGAGAAACGCCGAGTGCCCCTCGTTCATGTGAAACACCTCGGGCTCGATTCCGAGTGCGCTGAGCGCTTTCACGCCGCCAATGCCGAGCACGATTTCCTGGCGCATCCGCATTTCCAGATCGCCGCCGTAAAGCTCGGCCGTGATCAGGCGATCCTCAGCATTGTTTTCCGGAATATCGGTATCGAGCAGATAGAGACTGACCCGGCCAACTTGAAGCTGCCAGATTTTTGCCTTCACCTCGCGATCGAGAATCGGCACTGAGATCAGCAGCGTTTCATCGCCACGCCGGATCTCGCGGATCGGCAGATGATGAAAATTCTGGTTGAGACTGATCGCTTCCTGGCGACCGTCTTTGTCGATCTGCTGTTTAAAATAGCCGTGCCGATAGAGCAGACCGATCGCGACGAAGTTAAGGTCGAGATCGCTGGCCGACTTGCAATGATCGCCCGCCAGAATCCCAAGACCGCCGGAATAATTCGGAATCGATTCGTGAAAGCCAAACTCGGCCGAGAAATAGGCGATCGGTCTCTTGATCGCGCCGGCGGCGCCGGTCTTGCCGTAAGTATCTTTGCGATCGAGATATTTCTTGAACGCATCGTAAACATCTTTCAGCTCGCGCAGGAACGTTTTGTCCTGGGAAACTTCTTCGAGCCGTGATTGACGCGAGAGCTGAAGCATCCGAACGGGGTTGTGATTTGTTCGGTCCCACAACTCCGGATCGAGATGGCGAAAAAGTCTGCGCGCGTCCGGCTCCCAGGTCCACCAAAGGTTGAAGCTCATCTCCCGCAGCGGTTCGAGGCCCGCTGGCAGGATCGGTGTCACATTGTAAATCTGAAAAGTCGGCATGTTCGGAAGCCCCGGGGAATAGAGCAGGATGTAATCACGAAACTTCGGTGGAGCAAGTGACCGGCCAGATTATCGATACTGCCGCGAAAATCCGAAATGCGAATCTCAAACCAAGCACGAATTGCAGAAAATTGATTTGTAGGGCAAGCGCACCGCTTGCCCGCCGTGGATCACAAACACGCGGCCGGAGGAACGCTTGCCCTCCAATCCATCGATCAGATTGCGCGCAAGCCTGATTTCCGCGAAAATCGTAAGAAGCTGACATTCTTGCGATTAACCGCTTGCCAACTTTTCCACCCTCGGCTAAAAGGGACGCGTTCATGCATTGGCAAGTTGTTAGGATCGCGGCTCTTGCTTTTTTCCTGATCGGTGCGGCTTCGGCACAGGATATTGAGATTGTCCGCGAGAAGAAACCGGCGGCACCGAAAAAGCCGGAGCTGGCTAAGAGCGAAGTGATCCAATTGACGTCAGTAGTGGCCAAGCCTGTACCGAAAGGTGATGCGTCGGCGAAAATCGCGAACAAGCCCAGGGAAGATCGAGCATCCGCCTCTGCCAAGGCTACGGCGGACAGGCCCGCCTTCGGTGAGGCTACCGCGGGCAAATCGGAGGAACGCGTTCAAGAGGATCGAGGCGCGACAGCGTTCGTAAAATTGGCGGACGGTTTTGATTTTCCGGTAGGGAAACCGGACGGGAAGGGTTACTACAAAGCGCGTGGATTTCGTTCACGCGGCCATCTCGGTGAAGACTGGGACGGCCTCGGCGGGGGCGACACCGATCTGGGTGATCCGATTTATAGCGTCGGCGATGGGGTTGTGGTTTTTGCGCGCGATTGCAAGATGGGCTGGGGGAACGTGATTATCGTGCGTCATGTGTTCCGCGACAGCGGCACCATTAGGAATGTCGATTCGCTTTACGGACATCTGCAAAAGATCCTGGTCCATCGTGGGCAGGCCGTGAAACGTGGTCAGCAAGTCGCCACGCTCGGGAACGCCAACGGTCTTTATGATGCGCATTTGCATCTGGAGATTCGCAAGAACATCGAGATCGGAATGAGCCGGGCCGCGTTTGCGCGCGATTTCAACAATTACTGCGATCCGAGCCAATTCATCGCCTCGCATCGCGTTCTGCCGAAGAGTTACGGCAGTTTTCGCGTGGCGATGGATACATTCAAACACGACGAGAAAATCCGCTGGGACAAGGTCCGGCGTTACTCCGGCCACCGTGGCGGCAGCGGCAGCGAATCGTCCGTTGCACTGAAGAAAGCGCTGGCATCGCAGAGCGCGGGTACGCAATGAACTGGGGAAGCTGTCAGCGTCCCTGCGGGTCCGACCGCCGTTGGGCCACGGTCGCTCGTCTTTTTTTGTTGTAGGCCAACCGCTCCGGTTGGCGAGCCAGGCGCAGCGTATGCTCTACAATTGCCGCTTGCCTTTTTTTGTTTCTTTCTGATTCTTATGCAAAATGGATGAAAACAAAATCTCTTCCGGTCCCCCGGTTAATTCATCTTCGCATCTTGTTTGCCTTCGGTGTCTGCAGCCTAGGCGTTTTTGTAGCTTTGGCTGCGTTTGGACAAGGCCAGAACCGCAGCACCGAGGGCGCGTTCGGAGGATCGAGGGTTCGGGTGCACGTCACGCATGGAGCTGAGCCGTTCGTTCACCGTGCGCCAGAGATTTTGAGCGAAAGCGAGCAGGCAGCTGTCCCAGCGCCGGCGACCCGCAGCAGTTTCATGGCCCGGTGGGAAAGCGTGCCAGGAGCGTCAGGTTATCGGTTGGATGTTTCGACCAGCCCAACTTTCGACACTTTTGTTCAGGGTTATCAGGATGTGGACATTGGCAAGGCGACTGGCCGTGTGGTGACGGGATTAAAAAGGGGAACAACGTATTATTATCGGGTACGCGCTTACAATGATTCCGGTTCGAGCGCCAGTTCGGCAGCAACAACCATTGCGACAGAGCCGAGCACCGGTTTGACCATAATCGCCACCTTCGACAGTTCGATTCTGAACGATCCAAATGCGGCCGCGATCGAAGCGATGATCAATCGGGCCATCGGCCTTTACGAATCTTTGTTTAATGATCCTATCACTGTGCAGATTGCGTTCCGCTGGACGACCACGGCAGATCCCTGCGGACCCATAGGCGGGCTGGCCCAAAGCTGCACCGCGATCTATGACGAGACGTGGAACACATATATCAACGCACTGAGAGCAGACGCACAGACGAGCAATGACAACACGGCAAATGCTAGTCTCCCCTCGTTCGCGCTCTCTGCGAACGTCACCGTCAGCAGCGCGAACGGCCGGTCGGTCGGCCTTTTCACCCCGGGGACGCTTGATTACCACGGAGGCATGTACGACGGGACGGTTACTCTGAATTCTACTGAACCATTTCAATTCACACGCCCGATCAGTGCGAACAACTACGATGCTCAGCAGGCAACAGAACACGAAATCGATGAAGTCATCGGGTTGGGTTCCGATATTAACTTCAGTAGCAATCGCATGCCTCAGGATCTGTTCAGTTGGTCATCGGCCGGCGTGAGAAGCTTTAGTACGTCTGGCAGCCGCTACTTTTCAATCAATGGCGGGACCACAAACATTGTCTCGTTCAATCAGGATACCTCCGGAGATTTAGGCGACTGGTTCAGTGCGGACTGCCCGCAGGCTCATCCTTACGTGCAAAACGCCTTCGGTTGCCCGGGCCAGAGTTCGGATATCGCGGCCACTTCTCCTGAAGGCGTGAACCTTGATGTGATCGGCTATGATCTGACAACCACATCCGCCTGGGCGGTGCGGGCGTTGGGCGATTTCAATCGCGATGGCAAACCAGATTACGCTCTTTATGACAGCCACACATTTCAAACCGCGATCTGGTATCTGAACAATAACGTCTATGTCAGCGCCGCAAATGGTCGCACCCTGCCTTCGGGCTGGACTCTGGTCGCCGTGGGCGATTTCAATGGCGATGGCAAACCCGATTACGCGTTGTCCAACGCCAGCACGCGCCAAACCGCGATCTGGTATCTGAACAATAACGCTTTCATCGGCGGCGCGTATGGTCCCACACCGCCAGCGGGCTGGAGTCTGGTCGCTGTGGGCGATTTCAATGGCGATGGCAAACCCGATTTCGTGTTGTCCAACGCCAGCACGCGCCAAACCGCGATCTGGTATCTGAACAATAACGCTTTCATCAGCGGCTCGTATGGTCCCACGCCGCCAGCGGGCTGGAGTCTGGTTGCCGTGGGCGATTTCAATGGCGATGGCAAACTCGATTACGTGTTGTCCAATGGCGGCACGCGCCAAACCGCGATCTGGTATTTGAATAATAACGCCTTTGTCAGCGGCGCATATGGTCCCACCTTGCCAGCGGGCTGGAGTCTGGCCGCCGTGGGCGATTTCAACCGCGATGGGAAGCCCGATTACGTGTTGTCCAACGCCGGCACGCGGCAAACCGCGATCTGGTATCTGAATAATAACGCCTTCATCAGCGGCGCGTATGGTCCAACACTGTAACCAGGCTGAACCGGCCCTCCCCGGCATCGCCGTTGCCGCGACGCTTAGTCAGCGCTGAGCGGGACGTCATTCAGACACAACTGAAGAATCCGCTGGGACAAAGTCTGACGTTTTCCGACCACCGTGGCAGCGACTCTGCCGTTACGCGAAAAAAGGCGTCGGTATCGCGGCGGGCAGCCACGCATTGAATGGCGGGAAATTGTTGGCTTCCTCTGCGGATCCGGCGTTTCAGATTCGACCTAACAAGGCGAGGATAATAACAATCAACAGGACTAATCCAAGTCCGCCGCTCGGATAATATCCCCAGCCGGTGCTGTACGGCCACGTGGGAAGAAGTCCGATCAGCAACAGAATCAGGATGATGAACAAAAGTAATCGCATAACGCTCTTTACGCGGCTGCGCTTCGGTCTGGATGTCTTTTATGCCAAGTTTGCCTGGCCATGAGGTCGACTGTTGAGGTTCAATACGTGTTTCCGAAAGCGCTTGCGGCGGCCTGTTCGCTTCTTATCGTTCGTCGGCAAGTCCCGACTGCGTCTTGCCGGATGCGTCGGGAAATTTTTTGCCCTGTCTAAAGTATGGCGAACACAATTCTGATCGGCGCGCAGTGGGGGGATGAGGGGAAAGGGAAAATCATCGACGTGCTCACCGCCAAAGCGGACGTGGTCGTACGCAGCCAGGGCGGGAACAATGCCGGTCACACCGTCATTCATCGCGGTAACAAATACGTGTTGCATCTGATTCCGTCGGGCATCCTGCGCCCCGGTAAAACGTGCGTGATCGGTAATGGCGTGGTGGTCGATCCGATTGCGCTCGTGGCTGAGATTGAGGGCCTGCGGAAACTCGGCGTTAGGATCGACAAGAATTTGCTCCTGAGTGACTGCGCCCATTTGGTATTGCCGTATCACCGTTTGTTAGACGAACAACGCGAATTGCGCAAAGGGCGCACGAGGATCGGGACCACGAAACGCGGGATCGGTCCAGCCTACGGAGACAAGGCTGCGCGCACCGGACTGCGTGTCTCCGATTTGATGCAGCCGATTCTGTTCTCGAAAAAGCTCCAGGCGAAAGTGGGTGAAAACAACAGCATCCTTCACACACTCGGAGCGAAGCCGGTTAACTTTCGCGAGGTGAACGCGGCTTATCTCACGGCCGGCGAACGATTGCGTCCGTTTGTGGCGAATACGGTGGTTTATCTGCATCGGGCGATTCAGCGTGGCCGCGAAATTCTTTTCGAAGGCGCGCAGGGCACATTTCTCGACATCGACCACGGGACGTATCCGTTTGTCACTTCGTCGAACACGACTGCCGGCGGTGCGTGCACGGGCACGGGGGTGCCGCCGCATCGAATGGATCGTGTTGTCGGCGTGATGAAAGCGTACACGACGCGAGTCGGCGAAGGGCCGCTCCCGAGCGAAGATCAAGAGCTGGCCGACATGTTGCACGATCTGGGACGCGAGTTTGGCGCAACCACGGGCCGCGCCCGGCGCTGTGGCTGGTTTGACGCGGTGGCGACTCGTTATGCCGCCATGATTAACGGCATCGACGAATTGGCGATCACAAACCTCGATGGCCTCGACACGGTCGACCCCATTCGCGTGTGTGTGGGTTATCGGTTGAACGGGAAACGGCTCGAGGTGCCTCCATGCGACGCGACCCAGATGGCGAACTGCGAACCGATTTACAAGAATGTCCGCGGCTGGAAACAGTCCACCCATTTGGCCCGAAAAATGTCGGATCTTCCACCGGCGGCGCGTAGCTATGTGAAGGACATCGCGGAATTGACCGGCGCGCGATTGTCGATCCTTAGCGTCGGCCCGGCTCGTGGCCAGACGATTTTTTTCTAAGCATGCCATCGCTGAAATCCGTCCCGCGCCACATCGCCATCATCATGGATGGCAACGGTCGCTGGGCCAAAGCGCGTGGCTTGCCCAGGATCAAAGGCCACGAACAAGGGGCTCAAGCCGTTCGCGAATGTGTCGAGGGCTGCGGCGAATTGAAAGTCGAATTCCTCACGCTTTATGCGTTCTCTGCCGAAAACTGGCAACGGCCAAAGACCGAAGTTTTCTCGCTGATGCGGCTTTTGGAAAAGTTTCTCAAAGAAAAAACGCCGGAACTGATCGAGAAAAATGTCCGCCTGCAGGCGATCGGACGCCTAACCGATTTGCCCGAGCGGTGTCAGGAGCAATTGCACAAGACGATCGAACAAACAGCCGGGAATAACGGGCTGACTCTAATTCTGGCGCTGAGTTACGGCGGGCGGCTGGAAATTATCGACGGTATTAAAAGCCTGCTCCGCGCGATCGAACTCGGTCATATCGACAAAGGGATGATCGACGTCGAGATGTTCAGCAAACATCTTTATACCCGGTATTATCCGGATCCCGATCTACTCATCCGCACTTCCGGCGAAATGCGATTGTCGAACTTCCTCCTTTGGCAGACTTCCTACACCGAGATGTACGTCACACCAAAGCTCTGGCCCGATTTCACGAAAAAGGACCTTCTTGTTGCAGTCGAGGAATATGGCCGGCGCCAGCGGCGTTACGGCGGCGTCCAATAAGCTTTCGCAGAATAAAACTGCACGCGCACCAATTATTGCCGCAAAAAAAATGCGTTAGCGATCTGGATTAGTCTTGCAACTTTTCCGCGGGCGTTCGATGCTTATTCAGTTATTTAAAAGTCATCTAAAACTGAGTCGTGACCGCGCGATGCCTTTTTGTTTGCAGTGGTCTGCTGTTATTCGCGCACGGGCTGTATGGGGGCGTCTATCAGCGCACAAAGGACGGACAAACGCTGGTTTGGAATGATTATCCCAACCCGGAAGATCAGGCCAGCTGGTCGGGTAAACGAGATGCCAATGGATACGCCATCGGGGACGGTACGCTGACCTGGTACCGTGTCGGCCGGGTCTTCCAAACCGGCTCTCTCCTGCCCTCCCAAAAGCACGTCTTCGTCGCTGGTTATTCGGGCAAAATGATTCGAGGGAAATTCAATGGCCCGGTCATCAATGTAGATGCCGATGGAAAGACGTTTCACCTTACCTTTGTCAATGGCGTCAGAGCCGGAGACAAGCCTCGCAAAACCGTGAACCCGGACGTGCCAGCCGAGGGGCCGAACCCTGATTCCGATCAACCGCCTCGAAAACAGAAGGCGGTGGTGGAAGCCCGAATCGAGGGTTCTCCTCTGCAGGCAGCTGCGACGCCTACACCGGAACCGCAATTAGCGATGCTGGCCGGACCTTCGATTCAAGTGTCTCCTGGCTCGGTACCCGCGTCGCCTACGTCAAGTCCCGAAGCGATGGACTCTGCTGTGAGAGATCGCCTCATTGCCGACTTCAAAGATGAAACTCGCAGCGTATGGTCGCGAGTCGGTGAAGCAACAGGCAATTTTCGTGGGACCGACCGGCTCGATGCAGTAAAAAAGTTGCCTGCGCCGGTGTCGGAAAGCGTTGGCTCCCTGGTCGACCGGGCGCGTTCCTTTCGCTCCCAGCTGGGGTACGAAACCGCTCTTCGCGAATGCCGAGCTGAGACTGAAACGGTCGATGCTCTCGCGGCGGTCGATCAAGTCACTCGCAGCATAGCCAGCAACGACGCTTCCGAGGCGAACGACAGACTGGCGGATTTTCTGATGAAGAATCCCGAACCTACTGGGGATGATCAGAAAGCCCTGTGGCATTATCTCACTTCAATGCGGCAGTTGTGTAGCAGGTTGGAGCAGGAAGCCAATGTCCACGTGCAACGAGCACAATCGCTGGCCGCTGCCAGCAGACCGAGTGAGGCAATCCGGGAATATCAAGAGGCTTACCGGGTCTTCCCCAATCCGGCGACCGCTGAAAAGATCCGTCAACTGCAGGACAACAGTCTGGGATTGTGAAGCAACAATACTTTTTTGGTTACCTTTTCGTCAGATCGGCCAAGGGACTTGCACTTCTTGTCACGCTGATTGGAATTGGTTTTTGTGTGTTGCAATATTCTCAGGCCAACACTGCGGTCAGTGCGGTGGCGTATCAGCCATCCACTTCTTTGCAACGAGCGCTAGGCAATCTGAAAGACGCCTTTTCGGCTACCGAGCAGATTGTCGGTGCGTTTAATGCAGATAATCAGATCGCAACGCCCAAGGTCCAGCCGCCGCGCTTTCCCACAATAATTGAGTCAAACGCCGATTTTGCGCACGTCAACGATACATTGTCGAGAATCGACCAGGCTCGGCAGCTGTTGAAGCAATCGGTGGTGAGCCGATTTGAGGCCCCGGCTAAGAGTATTGAAGCAAAGCTTCGGGCCTATGCCGCGAACCGGGAGTCCCAGCCGTCGCCGACACCGGTGGCGTTGGCCAATCCCGCACCAACAGCGAAGTCTTTTCCCTCCTCGGCCCAACCGGAGCGATCGTTGTTTTCGTCCAAACTCGGAGCAGGCGAGGTAGAAAAACGGAGGGCAGATATCGCTCTCCGAAAGGAATTTCTCAAAGTGCTTGCCACCAAAGCCGAGAATCCAGAGAACCGTCTGAGTTTGAATGAAGCTGCCGACCAGCTCAACGCGTTGAGCAGGCTGTTGCCGGAAAAGGTGGAGACATCTGCGTCTGCACAATCATCGTCCGCCTCGAGTGATCCGCAGGCGGAGCAGGCGCGTAAGGTTTTTCCATCGGAGCGCGTGGCGGAGAAGTTGGAACAGATCCGTGGGGACGTAACAGAGATTTTCCTTACCTCGTGGACGCTTGACGATGCGTTTGAGCAGGCATCCGATGTTCGGTCGATCGAGGGCAACAAATGCCGAGTGGCAACTTTCGCCCAAAAAGGAATCTGGTTATCGGCCGTATCCAGAATTCTGATCGGCTTGCTGGCCGCAGCGCTGGTAAGCTTTTTAATACTTGTCTGTGCCGACCTGGTTAAAACTTTTCTCGATACCGCATCCCACACCGGGGTTGTAGCTGACGCGATTAACGCGCTGCGGGGATCGGTGGTCACGACGAAAAGTCAGATGCGTTCGCCGGAATCCGTTTTGTAAAGACGTCCGCCTAAACGCGGCGCGGTTTTAGTCATTCAGCCCCAGACGTAAACCGGCGAGTTCTGGTTCATGCCGCAGGTCAAGACGATTGCCCGGCCCGGTGACGAGAGAGTCGGGCTCAGAAGTAGTGGTCGGTCCTCACTATTGACACAAATCGCCTGCTAGCGGGAATGGCGCAGCGCGATCGTTGTAGCGAAGATGGCCGTTTTCCGTGTGGCTTCGTTTTGGACGTGCTCAACGCACACAGTTTTCTGGGACAGCAGCCATACGGGAACCTGCTCGCCGCGCCGTAGCAAAGCGGAGGCGGGTCAGGTTCCCCTATAGAAAACCGGAGAGGCCCTCTTCTTGTTAGTCGCGGTGTCGGATTGAGCCCGCCCCGGTGATGTGTTTTTCGATGGCTGGCGGATTGCCGCTGTAGCTCACCTTGCCTGCGCCGGTAATCGATGCTTTCAGCGAATCGCTCACGTTGACGTCGGCATCGGCTGCGCCGGTGGTGGAGATTTCTGCTCTTTTTGTGTGGAGATCGTTCGCGTCCAACTCACTCGCGCCAGTCATGTCGGCCAGCAATTCATCGACTGCGCCATCGAGCTGCACTTTGGCCGCGCCGGTGGACTGAAAATAGAATTTGGCGCCGGTGAGTTGCTTGGCGGTGAGATCGACTGCGCCGCTCAGCTTTGCACCGTTGCGCGCTGGAGTTGAAATCATCACTTTCACGCCGTGAGTTGGCCAGAAATGTCCATGCGTGCGTAAACGAAGGCGATTGTCGGTGACCTGACTGTCGATGTATTCGAGAAGGTTTTGGTCGGTTGTGATGCTGAGCGCCGGAGGACCGTTGAGCCAGTCGATCTCGAACATCCCGCTGGCTTCGAGCTCGTTGAAATCACTGATTGATCGTTGATCGGTTACGATATGACCGTTGCCGCGGATGCCGCCGAGCCCGCACCCGGTGAGAAGTAAAGCCAGCGCGAACATCGAGAAAGTGAGTTTCTTCATGGGAATTGTGTCGTTTGTAGGTAGGATGCGCCGGAGCACCGTTTCGGATTCAAGAAAAATGATTTCTCGCGTTTGGGCAAAGATTATTACGGCGATTCTCCTCGGTGGTGGCCTGTCTGTCTCGGCGGCGCCGAATGCATCGCGGCATGTCGTGCTCGTCGTCTGGGATGGGATGCGCCCGGATTTTGTGAACGAACAGAACACACCTGTTCTTTGGAACCTGGCGCGAGCGGGTGCGACGTTTCGCCATCATCACGCGGTCTATCCGTCTGCGACCGAAGTGAATGGCGCTGCTCTTGCCACCGGGGCTTATCCCAATCGCAACGGCATTATCGCGAATTACGAATTCCGGCGGGAGATCGACAACACCAAAATGTATCATTCGGAAGATCGGATAGCGGTGCGGAAGGGCGATGAGCTGTCCGACGGCAAATATATTGCGCTGCCAACGATTGCCGAAAACGTCCGCGCAGCCGGTCTAACCTCGTTCGTCTCGGCCGCGAAACCGGTTGGTCTCTTGCAAGATCGACGTGAGTTGATTTCGCTGGGGGAGGCGGCCTGGGTCCTTGGTCCTTTGGGCGGATTTGCCACTTCCGATAAAGCTCCCGCCGCGGAACGGGATCGGCAAGCGGTTGTTGCCCTAACGGATTCACTTTCTCGGCAAAAACAGCCGAACTTTTCGCTGCTTTGGTTGAGCGAACCGGATGACACCGAGCACAAATTTGCGCCCGGTTCGAAAGAGGCGCTCGCCGCCATCAAGTCCAGTGATGAGAATCTTGGCCGTATTCTCGCAGCGCTCGATCGCGATCACGCGCGTGAGAGCACGGACATTTTTGTCGTTTCCGATCACGGATTTTCCACAATCCAGCGCTCGGTTGATCTTCGGAAAATTTTGAAGAGATGCCGGCTTCGATGTGGCCACGCAGTTTACGAGTGAGCCCAAGCCCGGCCAGATCATGTTGGTTGGACAAGGCGGCAGCGTTCTGTTTTACGTGATTGGGCACGATGCGGCCGTGATCCGCAGACTGGTGGAATTCTTGCAGCAATCCAATTTTGCCGGCCCGATTTTTACCCGAGCGCCGGTGGAAGGAACGTTCGGGTTCGATCAGGCCGGAATCGATTCGCCGCACACGCCGGATGTGGAGATGGCTTTTCGTTGGAACAGTGGAAAGAACCAATTTGGCGTTACCGGAATGATTGATGCGGATTGGAACCGGAAAGCCGGGCAGGGGACGCACGCCACACTCGGCCAGTTCGACATGCACAATTTGTTGATCGTGGCCGGTCCGGATTTCCGGCGCGGTCTAACGGATGATTTGCCCAGCGGGAATGTCGATCTTGCCCCGACGATTTACCGCATTTTGGGAATGACGTCGCCGCAGCCTTTGGACGGCAGAGTTCTCTCGGAAGCGATGGCGAACATCGACAATGCCGCGCCACGGACTGAGACGAAAACGGTTGAAGCCACGCGCGAGTTTCCCGCTGGAAAATGGCGCCAAACGCTAAAGATCTCCCGCGCGGGATCGACCATCTATCTCGACGAAGGCAACGGCGCGTTCGAACCAAAGCGGTAAACCTCGGTCATTCCGAGCCCTTCGGCTTCGCTCAGGACAAGCTTCGTCGAGGCATCTCTGATTTTGAGAAAGCCAAAATCCGAAACAAAATTCGAAGCGATTGATGTATCGTTCGGGACGGCAAGAAAGCGGCTTTTCGAGAAAGCCGGATTTGCCAGATTACCGGACCGCCTCCAATTGTTCGGCAATGGCGGCAGTAGCTTCGACGCGCGCTTCTTGCACCGGCTCCGCCGCTTCGGGCCGGGCGCGGCCAAACTGCCGCGCGGCGTAGTAGGAACCGATGACCAACACGGCCGCGATGATTTGCGCGACAATCGTCTCGACCGTCGGAAACAATGCGAACCACATTCCCATCCACGGGCGAATGACGTTCTCCAAAGATGGGATCGGCGTTGTGGAAATCCAGTGGGCAAGTTGCATCTCCTGAGCTTGTTCGCCCACCATGACAAGCAATACACCGCCGAGCAGAATACCGGTGGTAATCAGCATCTTGCGATAGGGCAACCGCTGCTGCAGGACGAACGTCAGCACGGCGACTAGCCCCGAAAGCACGATTCCGAGCAACGCGCCTTTGAGCACGACGCTGCCACCGAGCCGGAGGTTGTAGCTTTGCAGAAAGAGGACGACCTCGAATCCTTCGCGATAGAGAGAGGTAAAGCCGAGCAGGATCAATCCCCACCAGAGATGGCGCTGCGAGGTTTCAACGGAGTGGGCGCTCTCGACCAGGGCCTTGCGACGACGGTTGTGTGCCCGGATCCAGCCGCCCCAGTAAATCTTGTGGAAGAACCAGTTCATGATCACGAGCAGGACGATTACCGCCAGCAACCCGGTCGCAGCTTGGAGATCCAGCGCCCGCATGTTTTCGCCGAGAGCACCGACAATTCGCACCGCTATGAACCAGGTGACAATGCTGGCGGCAAAAGCCAGTGCCGCGCCGAGAGCAATCGGCCGCCGGTGTGTCCGCTTCGCTCCGGTCATGCTCGCAGTAATCGCCGCCAACACGAGAATGCATTCGAGTCCTTCCCTGAAAACGAGAATGCCGATGTCGAGGAACGCGACAGTCGGACTCGTATTGGGGCGCATCGGATCGGGAGCACCGTGCGCGGTCGCGCCTTGCCAAATCAGCATTCCGGCGACAAAAAGCCCGGCCATGATGATGCCAACGCGCAGAACAGGCTTCATTTAAGTTTCAGCCTATCATACATGCGACCCGATTGCTGGCGGTGGATTGCGTTTTTTTAACCCAATCTTGCGCCGCGACCTGCCGCCGCCGGAGCGCTTTCCTCGAGCAGAGAATGTGATCGGTGAACTGTGATCAGTGATCAGACTGCGCGTTCCAACGCGTAGCGTTTACCGATCACCGATCACTAATCACGGATCACGAAGCTTATTCCCTCACCGCGGTGGCTTCCTTGCCCTTCCGCGTCCGGAGATAATTTAGCTTCGCCCGGCGGGCGCGGCCTTCCTTCTCCACTTCGATTTTCGCGATCCGCGTCGAGTGCACCGGAAAAACGCGTTCAACCCCTTCGCCATAAGAAATTCGGCGGACCGTGAACGTTTCGTTTAGCCCGCGCCCCTTACGGCCAATCACGATCCCGGTAAAAATCTGAATCCGCTCCTTATCGCCTTCCACCACCCGCGTGTGCACGTTGACGCTGTCGCCGACGGAGAATTTAGTCTCGTTCTTCAGCTGTTCCTTTTCGATGATGTCGATGATTCGGTTCATGATGATCTCCTTCCTTGCTGCGCCGGCCTGCTCGCGAATACTCTCGGAGCAGCGTTGGCGAAAGTGGGCTGCGGGGGCGGAGACTCTGCAACATCGGGCGGAAAATTGCAAACGTGGATTGGTTGGCAAGATTACGCTATTCTTCTGCCGTTTGCGCCCGTAGCTCAACTGGATAGAGCGTTGGCCTCCGGAGCCAAAGGTTGTGGGTTCGACCCCCGCCGGGCGCACGTTTTCAGAAGCGATTTTGTTGTCCCTTCACGGAATAGTTGAGTACTTTCATGAACATCTCGAATTAACTCGAATTGAGAAGAAGCGCGCGGCAGCGATCGAGCGAAAGGCTGCGCGCGCCCAATCGATCAGCTCAGGGCTGGAGTAACTGCGTTGGTATTGCGGCCAAAGGGATTTGAGCTTTGTAGGCTCGTGCGTCGCCGGCGTGATTCTTTCGTGCGCGAGTTCATACTCGTTACAGCAATGAACCCCTGTCCACGCGAAGGGTTTACAGATATGAAATGGCCGTCACTGGAATTAATCGAACGCGGGTGAGGCGGAGGTTCGAGCCCTGTAGGCTCCGAGGTTTTTGTATTACAATAAGTGCCTGACTCGTAAATGCGTTAGGCCATGTTGGACCAGTGCAGGCAGCCACTTATGGCAAACCGGTGCCGAGATACGACTTTACGAGCGATACATCTGCGACATTGATCGCGCCGTTGGCATTCATATCCGCGCGGAAGTTTGTCGCATCGAGCGGTTGCCCAATGTGTGCTTTGGCAAACGCCACGTCGCTCGCATTTACGGTTCCATTTCCATTCGCGTCCCCGGCAAGCACCGCCATTGGGATGAGTAAATTACCGATACTGTTTACACCCCAAAGCACCACATTAACAAGCTGCGCATTAGCGACATTGGTTAGCGGAATCGTCACCGTGTTTCCGCTGATCATTACGTGTCCGTCATTGCCGACTCCGCCGCTTCCGATCGTGGCGGTGCCCTCGGCCACCACCGCTCCCGGCTGCCCGTACGTGGTGACATCCGTGGGCAAGATGACGACGATTGTGTGATCGTTCGTTCCACCTGTTGTGCGACACTCGATGCCGGGGCTACCCATCAGCGGCAGATCGATATCGAAACTTCCCGCATCACCATGCGAATGCCGCGAAACAACACGGGTCAAAGCGAGGGTGCAGTCTCGCAGCAAAATCGATACGTTATCGGAGTCGATGTTGCTGACGGCGAGGTCTTGCCGTCCGTCGCCATTGAAGTCCCCCACTGCAACTGAGTCCGGAGTATAACCGGCCGGATACTCTATCGGGGAACTGAAATGAGCGGCGCCATCATTCAGAAGAATCGACACCTGGTATTGACCGGCGACGACGAGGTCTTGATTTCCGTCCCCATCGAAGTCACCTACCTGCAAGGAAAAAGCTGGCTGGGGAACCCAGACAATTGTGGCAGGGCTGAAATTGCCAGTCCCATCGCCCAGGAGAATCGACACTGTAGAGGTATTGAAGGTCTCGTTCGTTACAGCGAGATCTTGATTTCCGTCGCCATTGAAATCCCCCACCGCGACCGAGTTCCGGTTCCCTCCGGTGCCAGTGGCGAAATTTCTAGGAGTCCCGAAATGTCCAAACCCATCACCTAACAGGACCGAAACACTGTTCGAGTTTGTGTTCTGATTGGCCATTGTCACCGCGAGATCTTCGTGGCCGTCGGCATTGAAATCGCCGAGGGCAATTGACCACGGATATTCACCAACGCTGGATACAATGCGAGCACCAAAGTTTCCGGTGCCGTCCCCTAACAAGATAGAGACTGTCCCGCTAGGGGAAATGTTGTTCACGGCGATATCTTGGTATCCATCTTCATTGAAATCACCGACGACAACTGAGGTGGGAAAAGGCCCACCGTCGAAAATCGCGGGAGGGTCGAAGTTGCCCGTGCCATCGCCTAACAAGATCGAAATGCTGTTGGCGTAGGTATCGTAATTCGTTACAACGAGGTCTTGATTCCCGTCGCCATTGAAATCGCCTACTGCGATGGCATCGGGAAAACGGTCGCCAACCGGAAAATTCCTCGGAGAACTAAAATTGCCTGTGCCATCGCCAAGGAAGATCGATATGTCGGCCGAGTAAAAATTGAGTACGGCAAGATCTTGGCGGCCGTCACCATTAAAGTCGCCGATCGCCACTGCATAGGCTCCGTTGCCAGCGGCAAAATTGTGTGTTGGTGCAAAGCTCATCGGATTGCATGTTGGCGAGGTTGTTACCGTTAACGTAAAGGTCCGCGTCACGCTACCTCCATCATTATCGAACCCTCTAACCGTCACAGTGTAAGTCCCGGCCGGATGCGCGTCTGTCACGCGCACCACGCCCGTCGCGGGATAGCCTTCGAGGCTTCCCTTGAAATTCGTGGATGTCGAAACATTGATCCTCGTTGTGTTCATCGGCGCGGCATCAGGGGTAACCACTGTGTCGGTGCTTAACGGGAGCGATGCGTCTGGATAATTTCCCAGGATCGGTGACAGCACTTTCGCACCGGCGATCGCAGACATGAAAATTGTAAAAATTGTCGATGTTAAGAGAAGTTTCATGATGCTCGTGACGCCGCTTGAAACAGCAGGCGGCACGCCGCTAGCCAAAAAGAATTTCTCGGCTTGCACTCGCGTCTTGGTAGCGGCGCTTGCATCGCGTGCGCTAGGTCTAGGATATCAATTTTTTGAAGGCGATGGTTGCGTTCAGCGATATGATTTCTTTTCTCGATCGGTGGCGTTCAACCTGCTGGCTTTCGCGCCGGAGGTTTCGGGATGGAAAAGTTTTCTCACAAGGGCGTGATCGTGGCGATTGCATGCCTTGCCGTAGCTTTTTGCCTAGGCGGATCGATCTTCGGATTGATCGCCCCTGAACCGCACTCTTATGCAAAAGCTGCGCTGCCGCATGGCGCCCAGCAAGACAGAGTGCTGACATTCGCCGATCGCGTTGCGTATCAATACGCGATTGAGGAAGTCTATTGGCGTCACCGTATTTGGCCAGCGGAGCGTGCTGACACGAAGCCGTCGCTCGATGCGGTAATGCCGGCGGCGCAGATCGAGAACAAGGTGAAAGATTACCTGCGCGATTCTCAGCTGCTCGAAGAACAGTGGCAACGGGCGATTACTCCTAGCCAACTACAAGCTGAGATGGAGCGGATGGCCAATCACACGAAGCAACCAGAGGTGTTGCGCGAACTCTTCGCCGCGCTCGGGAATGATCCATTTGTGGTCGCTGAGTGTCTGGCCAGGCCGGCGCTCTCAGAGCGTTTGGTAACAAACATTTATGCACACGACCAAAGAATTCACGGTGAACTGAAGCAACGGGCGGGAGCTGAGCTGCGGGCGCATCACACGATCAAGGAGGTGAAACAGCTCAGCGGAAAGTACAGCGAACTCGAATTGATTAAAAGCGAGAGTGCACAAGAAGAAGAGAACCGCGGCGCTGATCCGGGCTTAAAGTTGAATAGTCGCGAGTGGGACGAAGACCTGCAAAAACTTGCAGCTATATTTGCCAAGTCGAATCCGTTCGATGGCAGATTTGACGACGGCGACCCTGTAGTGGTAGGCGTGCCTGCCACGCCGAAGCTTGGCGAAGGCAGGTCGCCTGCAAAAGGCGCGCCGACGACGCAGATCAAGATTGGCATATTGAGTCCTATGCAGGAAGATGAAGGTCGTTACTATGCTACAGCAGTAGTTAAGAAAACGAAAGATCGCTTAAAGCTTGCCACGGTTGAATGGCGTAAAGAGCCGTTGGAGTCCTGGCGAGCCACAGTGGAAAACCCGCTGCCTGAGGCAATGGCGGCGACGAGGGCCAACTATGCGCTTCCCAAAATAACGGATGGTGCGAGCGGTTGCACAGATGACTCTTGGAGAGCAACTAACAACCCACCTTCTAGCCGACTTGGTCACACGGCATTATGGACTGGCACTGAAACGATCGTCTGGGGCGGATATGACATCTTCTCTAGCATCTTTGCGAACACCGGCGGGAGATACAGTCCCAGCACCGACACTTGGACGGCCATTAGCACGACCAACGCACCCGCTGCCAGGGAATATCACACGGCAATTTGGACTGGCAGTGAAATGATCATCTGGGGTGGACGTAACGGCTTTATCAATTCCTCTTTGAGTACAGGTGGCAGATATGATCCCGGTACCGATAGCTGGATCGCCACGAGCACCACGAACGCGCCCACCGCCCGATACATTCACACAGCAGTCTGGACGGGGAGCGAAATGATCGTCTGGGGTGGTCATGGTAATTCTGCCCTGTTCAACACGGGAGGCAGATACAATCCGGGCACCGATAGTTGGACAGCCACAAGCACGACGAACGCACCTTCTGCCCGACAGCAGCAAACTGCAGTCTGGACGGATAGTGAAATGATCGTATGGGGTGGCATTAATGGCAGTGGCAACCTGTTTGACACGGGCGGCAGCTACAATCCAAGCACCGACAGTTGGACAGCCACCAATGCTGTCAACGCGCCTTCCGGCCGATACGGTCACACGGCAGTGTGGCTTGGCAGTGAAATGATCATCTGGGGCGGGTTTGATGGCAGTTTTTCTGAAACCGGTGGAAGATACAATCCGAGGACAGATAGTTGGACGGCGACTAGCATCACCAACGCGCCTTCTGGCCGATATGGCCACACCGCAGTGTGGACCGGTAGTGAAATAATCGTTTGGGGCGGCGAGTTCTTCGATAGTGGCTATCACTATTTGAATACCGGTGGGAGATACAATCCAGGGATGGACAGTTGGACGGCTACCAGCACCACCGACACGCCCACCGCCCGATTTGCTCACACGGCAGTGTGGACTGGCAGTGAAATGATCGTGTGGGGGGGAACTGATGGTTCGAATTCTCTGAATACCGGAGGCAGATACAATCCCGACACGGATAGTTGGAATGCCACCGCTGTCGCACCGGCCCCACGAAACTCTCACACCGCCGTCTGGACTGGCAGTGAAATGATCGTCTGGGGTGGCACCGATAGCCACGGCAACCTTTTGAACACGGGCGGCAAATACAATCCCACCACAGATAGCTGGACGGCCATTAGCACAACCAATACTCCTTTTGGCCGATATAATCACACCGCCGTCTGGACTGGTAGTGAAATGATCGTCTGGGGTGGACAGGCTGGGAGCGGCAGCTTCAGCACCGGGGGGAGATACAATCCCACCATCGATAGCTGGGCCGCTACCAGCACCACCAACGCGCCCTCTGGCCGACACGCTCACACGGCAGTGTGGACTGGCGGTGAAATGATCGTCTGGGGTGGCTATTTTTATGATGGTAGCTACCACTACTTGAACACCGGCGGGAAATACAATCCTAGCACTGATATGTGGGCAAACACCACTATGACCAACGTGCCTTCTGGCCGAGAACTTCACACGGCCGTCTGGACTGGCAGTGAAATGATCGTTTGGGGTGGCTACAACGGCAGCTATTTGAATACTGGCGGGAGATACAAAGCCGGTACGAACACTTGGACAGGCACCAGCACGACTAACGCGCCAGCTGGCCGACAATTTGCCACATCAGTCTGGACCGGTAATGAAATGATTATCTGGGGCGGGTATTTTTATGATGGCAGCGACCATTACTTAAACACCGGCGGAAGATACAATCGCGATACGGACAGTTGGATAGCTACCAGCACGACGAACACTCCCTCCGGCCGATACCTGCAAACGTCCGTTTTGACGGGCAGTGAAATGATCGTCTGGGGCGGGTACAACGGCAGCAACCGGGAGAACACCGGCGGGAGATACAATTTTGGTGTGGATAGCTGGACAGCCACTAGCACGACTAACGCGCCTTCTGGCCGATATGGCCACACGGCAGTATGGACGGGCAGTGAAATGATCGTCTGGGGCGGCACTGATACCAGTGGCGATTCGAATGCAGGCGGGAGATATTGCGCGCAGTCGCAAGCGCTGATCGTACAAAGCGCCGTCTCGCGGAAAATTCATGATGTCACTGGCGTGTTCGACATTCCTTTGCCGCTAACTGGTACCACAGGAGTCGAGTGCCGCACCACCGGAGACACTAACGATTATACGATCGTTGTTACGTTTGCTGATAACGTGACAGTGACCGGCAACCCGCAGGCTCAACTGACGATGGGAACCGGTTGCGTCGGAAGCGCAGGCACATGCACCGGTAATGTAAGCGTCAGTGGCAACATCGTGACGGTCTCGCTGACCAATATGGCCAACGCACAAACGATCAATATTCGCCTCAACGGCGTAAGCAGCGCAGCGAATGTACCGGCCACGGACTTCGACATCCCGATGAGCATTTTGATCGGTGACACCAACGGCAACCGCACAGTGAACGCGGCCGATGTTGCGCAGACAAACGGTCACGTGGGTCAAGATGTCGATGGGACGAACTTCCGTTCCGACGTAACTGCGAACGGCAGCATCAACGCAGGCGATACCGCCATCGTGAAGCAAACCTCAGGAACCTCGTTGCCGCCATGAGCACCGACCGCGACCCGCACTTGATTGACGCGCTTCGTGAACTCAACGCGCAACTTCGACAGTTGCGCCGCGCCACCAATATCGCGCTTGTCGTCTGCGTCGTGTTAGTGATTGGCTTCGCTCTCTATTTGCCCATTCGCTACCGTTCGCTCACCACCTCCCGTTCACGCCAGCTCACGCAACAAACGCCGGCAGACTCATACGCTACCGTTCGCTCGGCTATGGATTGTTTGGACTACGACAAAGCCACGCAGATACTGCAACGAATCGTCCTGCAATACCCAAATGACTACTATGGCTTCGTATATCTTGGCAATGTTGCCCTTGCGACCGGGAGGCTCAAGGAGGCCGAGAGTCATTATTCCCGCGCCTACGCGGTGTTTCCGAGTGAGGATAATGAGAGGGCACTCCGTGCAGTCCGAAAGCGCATCCAGACGGAGGCAACTTCCCCCTCGCCGCCACAATGAGGTCTAGCATTGGCTTGATTTAGGGGCCGCGGGAAGCTGAAGCGGATGCTCTGTGAGGCGGGTGTCAAAAAGTATTCAAATGAAGGGCTCGAACCCTGCAATTAGGACACGGCCACCTTTCAAGAATCTCTCGACCCCAGCCATTTTGCTGATCCGAGGCTGGGTGTGCCCTTTTTCCCAATTGAGGAGGCTCATTTGATTGCAGCCGATGATCCTGGCGACGTCAATCTGTCGGAGTCCCAAATCGAGCCGTCTTTTGCGAATGGCTTGGCCGATTGTTCTTGGCTTGGCGGGATAGCCTTTTACCTTCGTAAAGTATGGACCAATGGGACAACGAACCCCACGGAGTGTTGCTCGACAAAATGGCAACGCATCCATGTCCACGCGAAGGGTTTACAGATATGAAGTGGCTGTCGCTGGAAAGTCGAACGCGGGGTGAGGCGGAGGTTCGAGATTCACCTGCTCCCGTCGTTAAGGATTTAAGGCGTTGTGGGTTTCCCCGTCGAGGCCGAAGCCGGTGGCGGCGTAGCAGGTTTGGCCATCGCCAGCAGTTCGGATACGGTGACGAACTTAAATCCTTTGGCCAAAAGGCCATCAAAGACCGCCGGCATTGCATCAATCGTTTGCGCATGAATGTCGTGCGATAGGATGATGGAGCCCGGCCTTGCCTTGCTAATTATTCGTTGAGCAACTACGGCGGGGCCTGGCTCTTTCCAGTCGAGTGGATCTACATCCCAGAGGATCACATTATAGCCAAAGTTCTCGTGCACCCATTCGCGCTGTTTGGAGGTAAGCGATCCGTAAGGTGGGCGCATAATTTTCGGTCGAAATCCAACCGTTTGGCGGATCAAGTCGTCAGTCCTTTGCAGCTCGATGCGAACTTTTTCTTGAGATGATTTCGCTAAATTCGGATGCGACCATGTGTGATTGCCGATCTCATGTCCTTCGGCAACCTCGCGCTTCAAAATTTCCGGGTGTCGTTGCACGTTGTCTCCGAGAACGAAGAAGGTGAGCTTGATTTTTTTCTGCGCTGCCAGATCGAGCAGTTTTGGCGTGAGCGTTTGATGAGGACCATCATCGAATGTCATCGCGATATAAGGACCGTCGACATGAACAAAGCTGTAAGTGACTTTGGCCGCAGCTGGAGTTGCTGGAGTGGCAATCGGTCCAGGGCTCAGCGAGGAGTCACCCGGCGGTCGCAAACCTGTGTCCTGCCCGGCGACAACGCCCGCCAACAGGAAAAGACCAAGAGCCAGGCGGGATGTCATAAAAGCACAGGGACTGTACCAGTTATCGCGCCGATATCGAATCGCTCGATGCCGTGGCGAGCTTCGCGTCCAACGACCAGGTTCTTCCGGCGCCGGAAGGCCGATCTTGGCAAAGCGGCCGGCGCCGAGGTCGGCCGGATAAAGAAATTTCTGGATACCTTCCGCCAGGAATACGCCGCCCACGATGATTCGAATCAGAATCGTGGCCGATGGCGCGCGGGTGGTAGCCAATCGACTAAAAATGCCGGTTTTCATTCTAATTGCATATTCGCTTCACGCGTAATCGAAAAGCGTCATGAAACCGTAGTCCATGTGCAGCTGTTGGTGGCAGTGGAAAAGCGTGAGCCCTGGATTATCAGCGGCAAAATCCACCTCGGCTTCCTGATATCCGCCCAACATCACAACATCTTTCAAGATTCCAGCCGTCGGCTTTCCGGCCAAGCTCGTCAGCTCAAAACTATGACGATGAAGATGGATCGGATGAATATCATCACTGGCATTGCGCATTCGGAGTCGATAGCGCCGGCCCTGCTTCAGGTGATATGAAGCGGGCACTATCGCGTCGCTCATGGGGAAGGCCACGCCATTGATTGTCCACCGGTTAAAGCCTTCCTCGGCAGCGTTGTCTTTTGCGAAAGTCATGTCGATCGTCTCGTCGGGCGAAGAGGCAGTTACACCGGCCTTCGCGAAACGAGTGTAGTCCCAACGAAAAGGCGATGGTGCGATCCATTTCGGTTTGCCCGCGCGACCTGCGTATTCGACGACCGTGCCCATGCCGTGCTGACGATCGTCATCGGCGAGATCGCCCATGATCCAAACACCTGGGTGATTCATTTCCACGATTGCAGAGATTCGTTCAGCCGTGCCCAGCCAGAGAACCGGCACGTGTGCTGGATTGGGAACGGGATTACCATCGAGAGCGACGACTTCAAATGAGTGGCCCGGCAATGCAAGGCTGCGAATCTCGGTCGCGCTTCCGTTTAAGATGTGAAATAGAACACGTTCGCCCTGCTTCACGCGAACCGGTTCGCCGTGACCGAGCATGCGTCCGTTGATTGTGAATGACCCGTAACCCACTTCATATCCGTGCCGCATGCCCTTCGCGAGCGAGGCCTTCATTGCCGACTCCCCCGTTTGTTCAAGCAACTTGTCGCGAGTTGACGAAGACAGGAAATCCATCGCCATGTCGCCGCCGCGACTGAAAGCGGGCTCGAATTCCTTCAGGACAAGAAAGACTTCGCGATCGTATCTGCCCGGTTCCTGTCTTGGCTCTATATATACTGGTCCCACTTGGCCGCTGTATTGGCCGGCCGCGAGGTCTGCGCCGGCGCGGTTGTGGGTGTGATAGAAGCGCAGGCCAGGCGGCCTCGGCGTAAACACAATGCGCCTCTTGCCGTGCGCAGGAATAAACGGCGTTCCCTCCTCGGCGGCTCCGTCTACGTCCGTCGGGATCTTCTGGCCGTGCCAGTGCAACTGCTCCGGTGTATCGGTGTCGTTGAACACGTCCACCGTGACTTGCTGACCTTCCTTAAACCGAAGCAATGGGCCGGGAAACTGTCCGTTGTACGTGGTGATGGAAATGATTCGCTTTGGCGCGATCTCAACAGGAGACGTTTTGATATGTAATGTGTAATCTGTGGCAGCGGACTCGTTAGGCGAAGCAACTGGTTCACTAGGCTGAGTCGACTGTCCGGTCTGAGCAAACACGCCTTTGCGCGAAAGCAACAGCGCTCCCGCCGTCAGGCCCGTTGCCTTCAGAAATGCACGCCGCGATTGTGCAACATTCTTCAAACCGCTTCTCCAGAGAAAGTTCTAAATATCATCGAACGCAATCAAATGGGCAAACCTAGTATTAGTGTCAAAAAGGTATCAAATGAAGGGCTGGAACCCCGTAATCCAGAGGTCGGAAGTCAGCGATCAGCGGTCAATTTGGCGCAGTGTCAAAAAGGTTCCAAATGGGGGGGGTTCAGGGGCTCGACCCAGGAGAAACTCGCTTCGGACGTTTTCCGTTCCGACTAAAGAAAAGCCGTAAATGACAAAAAAGTCACCGGACCGCGTAGGGTTGGTTCAGGAATTTTTCTGAAGAAGTGCCATCACGTCATAATGACATCGAACGGCAAGTGAAACGGAGAAAGAGAAAGCGCAGAAAAGCAAGGTTTATATCTAGGCTGGCCACATGACTCTCCTGTGGCTCGCAAACTTAGTAGGATGTATGAGGCTCGCGGGCTAGGGCCGCCCGAACGTCCTCGCTCAGTCAAAACAGTCGGCGGTGTGCGAGGGGGGTTAGATGGCGTTCCTCGCTCCAGAGATTCGTCTCTCAATGCGAGCTCCGGCTCATCTGGGTCGGAGTTTTCGTCAGCGACGGAGTTATCGGCTTTGAATCTTCAAGAATTTGCGGACGCGCGGTAAGTAAGCGGTTTGGGGTTCTGTGTATCCTTTTTCCCAATTAACGACGGTTGTTTCGTTGCAGCGGATGATTTCTGCGACATCAACCTGTCGAAGGCCTAGGTCGAGCCGGCGTTTGCGGATGGCTTCGCCGATTGATCTTGGCTTTGCCGGATAGCCCTTTACGATGGTAAAGTATGGCCCGATTCGGCAACGAACCCCATGTAGTGTTGCTCGACAAAATGGCAACGCATCCATTTCCACGCGAAGGGTTTACAGATATAAAGTGGCCGTCGCTGGAATAAGTCGAGCGCGGGGGAGGCGGAGGTTCGAGCCCTGTAGGCTCCGGGGTTTTTGTATTACAAAAAACTTGTCTGTAGGATCCGTTAGGGCACGAATTCGACAGTTAGCACGCTGTCAGTCTAAGTCCGTTGCACAGTCGACATCCGGGGACGTCAGACGATTCAATCATCAGAGCCCGGTGCCGGATTTGGATTTCACCGCGGAAATATCGGCGCAGTTGATTGCCCCGTCGGCATTCACATCCTGGCGAAAATTGGAAATGGTCACCGGCGAACCGGATTGCCATTCGGTTTGACTGATGTCTGAACCGTTCACCCTTCCGTCGCCTGTTGTATCGCCCAATAAAATCCCCATTCGCGCAGAAACAGAATTACTGAGTTCGCCTTGGACATTGCTCAGGGTCACTGTAATTGACTGTGCATTGGCCACGCCCGTCAGGTTAACAATGTAATTCCGCGGATTGCTCGGATCGATTCCGCTGCCTGCGACCCATCCGGTTCCGCTTGTCACGTTTGCCGTCGCAGCGCTCGTCGATCCAATAACGCGCAAACTGTCTGAAAAAGTAAAGACCATCGTAAAATTGCCGGCGGCTCCCCCGCTCCGGCATTCAACAGCCGGACTTCCAGTTAAAGGCAGATTTAGATCGAATGTGCCGGCCGAACCGTGATTCATTCGAGACATAGCACTTATCAATTGGATTCCGGTGACCGGATAAATGCGAACAGCGGTCGAGGTGCGAAGGGCCAGAAAATCTCCGTCCTGACTGGCTACAAGAAGCCCCGTGCCGAAGGGGCCCCGGGAGTATCCCACATCTTCTCCGATGCTGAGACGGAATAGCTCCGAGAAGTCATTCGTATCGTAAGCGATGATTTGGTCTGTTGAGCTGATGACGCCATAAAGCGCATCCCTTACCGAATCGAACGCCATTCCGCTGTCGAGACCGCTAAACGAGTGAACAAGATTGTAATTGGATCCGTTGAGCACGCGAGCCCCGTTAGCGTATACGGTCAATGCCACCAACGAACCATTGCGGTTCGCTGCCTGGTACACAAAACCGAGATTCGTTGCCTGCCCTGCTGGTCCAAAAGTATTTGTGGTCGCATCGTAGGCAAAAACGGGATTATTCGAAAGTAGTTCGAAAACGTGGATTCGCGTTCGATCCGCGCTCCGGCGCAATGTCGCTAGGAACACATTGCCACGAGCATCGGACCCCGGAGCATCGGCCCGCACAGTGATCGCGTTTGTCGCCAGGTCAATTTGGCGCAAAGGAGTCCAGCCCGATCCGTTATAGGTGGTGCTCGCCAAGGCCAGGCCGTTGGAAGCAATCGCCACGTCCCAGGCGCCGCCCTCCGCGTTGTTGAGCGCCTTCGTATAATTAATGTTGGTTACAGCACCAGTGTTCAGGTCAACTCTTTGAAAACGCCCTTGCGTAAGTCCCATCGCATGCTGGGCGACCAGGATGAATGAATCATCCGAGGCGATGTCCAGGCCGAGAAGCCAGCCGCCGAGATTGTATGGAGTCTCGAGAGAGCTCGTCGCAAGATTGTACGGCCACAGGAGTCCTTCTCTTGTCGTAATGTACAAGTGTTGCCCCCTATGGTCGAAAACCATATCCTCCGGGGTTCCAAAGGTCGGGGTTGGAGTTGGGAATGGTACGCCTTCCGAAACCGCGAAAACGCGAATCGCAGTCGCAGTCATGAGTGCCAGATAGTTTCCGTCCTGGCTGGCGATCAGCGTTCCCCGTCCGAACTGAGTTGAGAAGGGGCTCACGTCCTCACCGATGTCGATCCGGAATAACTCAGCCGACGTGTTGGTATCGTAAGCAATTATCTGGTCGGTTGAACTGTTGACGCCGTAGAAAATGTCCCCGGTCGCATCGAAGGCTACGCCGCTGTCGAGACCGTTGAAAACGTTGACAAATCGAAAATCGGGTGCGGTGTCGAGCGTAGCCGTCTCGAGACGTGTGCCCAAAAGGGTGCTGTCGCGATTAACCGCAGCGCTGACGGAACCATTATCGTGCACCGTGCCAGTAACTGGCCCGAAACTGTCGCTCATCGCGCTATAAGTGAAAACTGCACCGAAAGATGAATGGGGTTCCAACAGATACAGCGGCTGCCATCCGCGCTCCCTGAATCTGTGTTTCCCGTTCTACGGTCCCGGATGGCCCAGAACCGGGAGCGTCCGTGCGTGTTGTAATTGCGTTCGACTAAGATCGATCTGGCGCAATGGTGTCCATCCGTACTGGCTATTCTGCGTGGTTACGAGCGCAATCCCGCCTGAACCAATCGCGACGTCCCAGGCGCCGCCCTCACCGCTGGCGCGGACATAATTTATATTTGTGACCGTCCCGGTGCTAAGATCGAGTCTGTGAAATGTACCCTGTGATCCGCTGGCATTACTTTGCGCGATCAGCAAGCAGGAGTCGTCCGGTGCAATGTCGAGTCCATTTAAGGAGCCACCGAGATTGTAGCCGGTCTCTAGTTGTCCGGTCGCAAGATTATAAGGCCGAACGAAACCATCTGTTGTTGTTATGTAAAGGTATCGTCCAGCGTGATCGAAGACCATGTCGCGGCGCGTCGGCAGTGATATCAGCCTGCCCTGGCCATGCAGCGGCACCGTCGGGAAAAGCAGAACCAGCCAAATACCGACACGAAAAACCCACAATACACCGGCCTCACATACGCTGATCCTCATATGGTCGTTGGGAACTAACGTCGGATAAGCAATCGCCGCGCCGAAAACGAAGCGCGATGGAATGAGGTTAAGTCTATGAGGACACAGAATGCCCCCAAGCGAACCATCGCAGCAGAAGCGTATCGGGTTGCCGAGCTGGAGTCGAAGACGCGCCGGAACCAATGCTCCTAATTTTTCAGAGGCTCATCCACTCGCAATGGGCCGCAATTATTTCATCATTCCGCCCTGGGCCTGTTCCATTCTCTCGCATTTCTCATCGGAAATGTTGCTTCCACTAACGATAAGAATCACGCTCATCGC
>CAWJXB010000005.1:0-227392 GCA_963846775.1 uncultured Verrucomicrobiae bacterium
GCACCACATCTAAATCGAAAGCGCTTCCGGAGAGCGCGGACTCTTTTAAGAGGAGCGTGGGATATGCCGATCAATTCGCCGAGGCTGAGAGGCATCTGCTCGGGACAGGGGATCCTTGGGTCATTCCGCCTTTTGCGCACCGCCTTGCCGAACCGAAGCATTACTGTCTTGGACGGTCCAAATGCGCCTGAAACCGCGTCCGCGGTTCTGGACGATTTGCCCACTTAACGAAAGCGATTCAAGCGTACTTCGAATTTTTGGTGGGCCCGCTAGGATTCGAACCTAGGACCAACGGATTATGAGCCGATAAAATGAATTCCCCTGCATATCCATGAATTGCGTTTGAGTGCTTCCGACGTGGGTTCTGAAGGATTGCGTTGCTGGGTATTGCTCTCTTCGTCCCTCATTCTGTCTGCTCTCTGGTCACACCCGCGTCACAAGCTTGGGTAGTCGATGGTCAGTTCAGCATTTGTCCGGTAATCCGACTTATCAGGAGTTACGACGCTCGCCGTGGCTACGATGTTCCCTCGTCTTGATGAATTAGAATGAACTTGAATAGGAGTCAAGGCCCTTAGTTGGAATCGCTGGAGTGCGGGTAAGTCTGGCACGGAAATCCAAGAAGGCCACCGCTCGACTTCCGGAGTTTGAAACACAGCGGTATTCGCCTGCGTCGGGCTCTGGGATGATTTTCTTTCGGGCTTGGCATCTCTCATTCTATGCCTTTCTCGCACCTAATGTATGTCGTTTAGCTGAGCACTCGTCGTTGTTGCACTGCCAGAGGGCGAAAACAATGCAACTAGAAAGATCGCCCAAGGAAGATCTCGGTTCCGCGCACGAAGTCAACCATTCGCGATTGCAACTTGAAATGCATGATGACGCGCGGGTCCATCCATTGTAAGGCTCCCTCAGTAGTTCGCCATTCGATTGATCTGGGACTTCTATTTCGACTTTTCGGTTGACTGGTGAAGTACACTCCACCCCATAATTGGCCAATGAAACCCCTGCAACTGACGCTGTACTACTTGTATTGATCGGCTAATCCGTGTGGCATGATTCGGGCACACGCCCGATTAACGCGGTGGTCTCAATGGGTCGACGCAACACTCAGCTCGAACTCGACTTGCATTGCGAACAAAGGCTAAAATCGCTCGCTAAGGTTAGAACAGCCGGAACACAACCCTGGCTAGGTTTTGATTGAGTATAGCCAAACAGGTCGGTTCCCTATGGGAAGTATTGTCGGATCAACTGATTAGATGGTGTTGCATCGACCGGTTGAGCTGGCAGCGTTTACCGGACAAATTGGTCCCAGTACGAACTTGTCCGGTAATCCGACTTATCAGAGTTGACGATATGAAATGCCTGAGGTGATACCATCCCCGCAGAAGTTCGCTGACCGCCCTAACCCCTGGAGACGCCGTAAATACTGCCGCAGATGATGAATACAAAGCAGGCGAAAGACTTTCTGGTCCTGCAGGCGGCTGAGCAAGCCGCCCTAGAAAACGTCCCCCTCTCTGATCGTAGAGAAGCTAATGATGTACTTTACAGAAACTGATCCTGCTTCCTGCGAGAACCCCCTTGATCTGGATGCCGACTTTGAGGAGCAGTACGACACGGGGGAATACGAACTCAAGATTTCGCGGCTGTTCCACAATACTCACCAGCGCTTAAAGCAGGAGGACCCCGAGAAACTTCGCAATTGGAACGAAGCCCTTCAGACCCTTCGTAAGGGTGACCATTACATTCTTGTTTTGTTGAATGTCGATTCCGAATTGGCTCGACAAGGTCTGCGTATCTGGGTGGTCCTTGCATGGGGCATCGGGCTAGGGATCGCGCTCGTACTTTCTGCTAATGCTGGGGATTATTTGGAGCCACTACTGGAACAAGTCCTGATTAACGCGCTAACCGGTAAAGTGGGTTCCAGTACGAACTTGTCCGGTAATCCGACTAATCAGGAGTTGGACGCGCTGGAACTTCCCAGAAGCGGACTTCTGGAGCCTTTCGCAGACCTAGCAATCAAAAACCGAGCGTACGCAATAGGCAGGACAACTTCCGAGTGCACCGTCAACCAGCCACGACGCGAGTGATCAGAATCTTTGAGCCGGCGGCTCGAAACGGATGCCCCCGCCTTTGCAACCCAGCCTGAATAAGCCACAGGACCGAAGGCAAATACGCTCCGACCGGCTCATTGTAGAGTCCAATCGTCATCAACGTCATCGGCTGAACCACTCGAAGCCCGTTCTCCAGGCACCAGCGAAAAAGCTCTGAGTTTCGAGTCGAAACGATGATACCAGGCCCGCCAAATCCGTCCCCAGCCGCGATAAGAGCTTGCAAGTCCATATTAGATTCCCCTACCGCGTGTCCGAAATAGGCCAGCGAGGAGGCGTAACCCGTAATTCGGCCCTGCCGCTCCGCAACCAGGGCTGTGCCGCTGGCGATTGCATCCCTAAGTTCGCCAGACCGGTTGTGGCCGTGCACGCGTTCGCAGACCCGGTTCGCGGCATTCAGATCGCGGAGCGCCGCTGCTCGTACCGTACAGGCATTGATCGAGGACCTCAATGGAGGCCCTTGCATGACAGAGGTAGATGTCCGGTTATCCGACTTATCGGGAGTTTGCGAAGTGCGGGCGATAGGCTTGCAACTTGTGGAAAAACGCCAGACAGACAATGCACACCTCGGCTATCCTTAGGATCGAATCTATTTTGCAGGAGGCTGACAATGGCGGAGGTGATCCCCGAAAAATTTCTCGACCTATTTCAGAAGCGCGCGTTCGCGAGTCTGGGGACGATCATGAGCGATGGAAGCCCGGAACCAACACCCGTTTGGGTGGACTACGACGGCAAATACGTGCGGTTCAATTCTGCGAAGGGCCGAGTGAAAGACAGGAACGTGCGCCGTGATCCGCGTGTATCGCTCTCGATCCTCGATCCAGATAATCCCTACCGTTACCTGGCGATTCGAGGGCGCGTTGTGGAAATCACGCAAAAAGGCGCCGACGAGCACATTAACAGCCTGTCTCAGAAATATCTGGCCAGGCTGTGTACCCTACCGCCAGCCGGGAGAGGTTCGCGTCCTGTATAAGATCGAGCCGGTCAAAGTGACCTCGTTGGAGTGAAGCTTGACACGTCGCACGACATTTCGGAGAGACTCCGAGATATCGGATATTCCAACTCGGCAAAGAATTCTCAGTTTCTGATCAACGCGCTTACCGGTAAAGTGGGTTGCGGTACGGAACTTGTCCGATTATCCGACTAATCAGGAGTCAGCGGATGACTATGCAACTTCCCTGATTCGAACACGCTGCTGAAGTAGAAAATCTTGCTAGAAAACGTAACCGGACTCGCGGTTCCCCAATACAATTTCGTAGAGCATTCGCAGCGCCGTCTGTTGGCGGATTTTACCTATTTTCACGTTCGCGAAGTACAGCCCTCACACACGTCCGCCAAGAACCCGCAGGGTTCGGGATGACAACGTTGTGATCTGAGGTCAGGCGGATGACTAAATCTGGTAGTCGATGATGGCTTGGAGTTCGTCGGCGGCGCGTGAATCGGTGGGCTTACTTCCTTCCAACTCCTGAAGACGTTCCTTCAGGTCTTTCACCTGGGTTGCCACGGCCGCGAGAGCCTCAGACAGGGGATCCTGGATCTGCTTCGGGTCGGTGATGACGACGCGCTGGCCGGCCCGCAAGATGACATGTCCAGGTACGCCAACGACGTCGAACCGTCTGGAACGTCCCTCAGCACAACGGAGCCGGCGCCCATTCGGGAGTCGTCTCCGACTCGATGTTTCCTAGGATTTTCGCGCCCGCTCCGATCACAACTCCATTCCCAATGGTGGGATGCCGTTTGACTTTTTCCTTACCCGTTCCGCCGAGCGTTACGCCTTGATACAACGTCACATCGTCGCAGATCGTGGTTTCCCCGATGACAACGCTCATACCGTGATCGATAAACAGGCGACTCCCAATTTGCGCTGCCGGATGAATCTCGATCCCGGTCAGGCGGGCGACCTGGGAAAGCCATCGGGCAAGTAGGCGGATGATGGTTCCACAGCCAGTGATTAAGGCGGTACAACCAAATAGCGTGTAACCCCGAGTAGCATAATAGGATTTCGAGGACGCGATTTGGCCGCCGGGTCGCGATCTAAAACTGAAGCGATATCCTCTCGGATCGAACCGAACGAATGCTCCCCCCGCTCACACCTGCGCGGCGGTCATTTGCCGCGCTTCGTTTTTCAAGTTTTCGAACAGAACGCTGGTCAGATATCGTTCGCCAAAATCCGGCAGCACAACGACGATGAGTTTCCCGGCGTTCGCTTGGCGCTGCGCCACCTGCAGCGCGGCAACTACCGCCGCGCCCGAAGAAATCCCACCAGCAGCCCTCTTCGCGCGCTAACCGGCGCGCCATGTCGATGGAGTCCTGGCTCGAACCCTGAAGATCTCGTCGATGTAGTCCGTTCGTAGAATCTCGGTACGAATCCCGCTCCGATACCCTGAATCTTGTGCGGCGACGGCTGGCCGCCCGAGAGCACCGGGCTTTCGGTTGGCTCGACGGCAATGGCCTTAAAGGAAGGTTTTTTCGGCTTGATGTATCGCAGACCCCTGTCAGCGTGCCGCCTGTTCCAACGCCAGAAATCAGAATGTCGGCTTTGCCGTCAGTGTCGTTCCAGATTTCCGGGCCGGTAGTTTCGAAGTGGATCTTGGGATTCGCCGGATTATCGAACTGCTGAAGAATGTAGCCGTTCGGTGTAGCTCGCCAGGATTTCGTTGGCCTTGGTGATTGCGCCATTCATGCCTTTCGGCCCCGGCGTCAGCACGATCTCGGCGCCGAATGCCTTCAGCAGCACGCGGCGTTCCAGGCTCATCGTCTCCGGCATCGTCAAGATGAGCTTGTAGCCCTTCACCGCGCAACGAACGCCAGCGCAATGCCCGTATTGCCGCTTGTCGGCTCGATCAGCACGGTCTTGCCGGGATGATTTTCCCCGCCTTCGGCTCCGCGATCAAGCTCACGCCGATGCGGTCCTTCACGCTGGCATTCGGATTGAAGCTTTCCAAGTTTGCCAACACGGTCGCCTTGCAGCCGACTGAAACCTTGTTCAAATTACTAGCGGTGTTTTGCCGATCAGCTCGGTAATATCCTTTGCGATTTCACCCTGTCTCCTTGAGTGCAGCAGCCTAGCAGTTTCATCCAGCAGTGGCAATCGCTCCGGACTTACTCTCCCACGAAGAAAGGCGTGATCGGTGATCTGGAAGTGGAAGGTTTCGTCGCCGAAGCCCAAGCCTGAAGGTCTAACTCCTGATTGGTCGGCGAACCTGAACATGCGGAGTTCAGAGAATCTACCGTCCCGCACCTTGTTCACCCATTCCGGATCGCCGATTAAGCTGCGCCCGACAGAAATCAAGTCGAACTCACGATTGTTGAAGCGGCGTAATAGCTCCCGCAAGCCTTCTTCGCCCGTCGACTTCGCCTCCTTGCCGAAGAAATTGTCCATCACATCTGTGTCAAGGCCGACGCTTCCAACCGCGATGACGGGTGCATCGGTCATGGATTTGGTCGAACTGGCCATCCCCAAATCTGAATCCGGCCATTCGGGAACCCAAAGAACGGGCCGAAGCATGGAAGACATCCACTCCTGCGGCTCGCAGATGGTCAGCATCGTTCGCAGATCTTCGGGTGTTGGCGCGATGCGAGCTTTGTAGTCGACCTCCTTCCACTGCTAGAAGCGAAACGAAATGGGAAACTCTTCGCCCATAGCCTGGCGTATGGCAGCCACAATTTCCGCCGGGAACCGCACGCGCGCGCGAATGTCGTCCCCGCCGTAACCGTCTGTGCGCCGGTTCGTGCCGGCCGACAGAAACTGGTCGAGCAGGTAGCCGTGACAGGCGTGCACCTCCACGCCGGCGGCACCAATCTCTTTCGCCGCAAGGGCGCCCCGCACAAACGCATCGCGGATCGCATCCAGATCCTCGGGCGTGGCGGACCGTCCGTTGGGCTTGCCCGCGTGAACCAGTGCGGACGGGCTCAAGGTGGGGAATTGGGAATAGTAGCCGTCGCCGCCCTCCTTTCGCATCGCACCTTCATGCCACAGTTGCAGAAGCATGCGCCCGCCAGCGCGGTTCACCTCTTCGAAGCAGAGTCAACGCTCCCAAGCAGCAAGACCAACCGAACCAAGTAGGTTACATAACAAGGAGACGTATTGCTGTTTATACATGGCCTTTTGGCCCACGGTTGTCATGGGGCCCATTTGCCGCCTCGGCAACATGCTGCCGCAATTTAGAGAAGTGCGGGTTGTTTCCGCAGAGAACGTGTTGATTGGCTCCAAGCGCATTCTGATGGGCCTCGTGATGAAACTGGGAATTTCACAAATCCTTGCGGTCGGACTGGTTGCGGGAACAGGGGTTTCAGCAGGCTTTGATCAGCAGTCCGTTCCCTATGGTGGGCTCGACGTCTGGTTCCTTGCCATTGGGTATGGGCTTTACCTTTTCTTTGATTTTGCCGGATACTCCCACATTGTGATCGGCGCCGCGCGTTTATTCGGATTTGAGCTTGCCGAGAATTTCAATTCACCCTTCCTCGCATCGACGCCCTCCGAGTTCTGGACACGCTGGCACATGACGCTCACGTCGTGGATTCGCGACTATGTTTTTGTTCCTATGGCAACTGTCCGCAGGGACGTGTGGTGGCGATACGCAGCGTTGTTGTTCTCAATGACGCTGTTCGGACTGTGGCACGGAGCACAAGCGACATTTATCTTGTGGGGCGTCTATGAGGGCGCGCTGCTCGTGATACACCGGATGGTCCAGCAATTTCGTCGGAATCGATCTGTTAATTTGCCGGTTCCGCTGGATGGAGCGTTGTCCTGGCTGGTGACGTTCCTGGCTGTGTCGTTGGGATGGATTTTCTTTCGGTCGCGGGATCTCAAACAGGCAATGAACATGCTTGGTTCAACCCTATCCCCGGGCAGTTATCTGCATCCGGTGTTGCCTGCCTCTTATTTCTTCCTCGTCAGCGCTGTCTTCATCGCCTATATCGCGCACAAGACCATTCTCGCCCCCACCCTAGCACGCCTAAAAGAAGCAATGACCCCCGCGGCCAGTAAGCGGCTGGCCGAGTTCGGCCTTACGGGACAATTCGTGACAGTTGTCTCCTTAATTCCTTTGATGTTCGTCTTGGTTCTTTCAATCGTGCACAACGGCGGCGAAAGCGTGACTCCATTCGTGTATGCACTATTCTGAGGTCCGCTATCGTTTAAGCGTGTCATAGTAGATTATAACGACAGGCGAGCATTCGCAGCTCGCTGGGAAAAAATCGATCGAATGGGGGGCGCAGCACGATAGAGAGCTTCGATCTCGTGCTGATCGCGACGAATCACGGCTGCGTGAATTATCAGGAACTTGGCGAATGGGCGCGATGCATTGTCGATACCCGCAATGCCATGGCCGGGATTGAAGTGGCGAAGGGGAAAGTTTGGAAAGCGTAGCGCCGGAGGCGCGGAAGACAGAAGACGGAGGACAGAGGACGGAGGACGGAAGACGGATGGAAAGCAAACGCCGAACGCCCAACGTCCAACGCCGAACGCCCAATGGCAGAAGATAGAAGACAGAAGACAGATGTCAGAGATCAGCCCCGAAAGCATTCGGGGGCGTCCGCTGGCGGCAGGTCAGCCCCGCACTCCTCCGGGGTCGTCCCGCTCCGCAGGCAGACTTTTCAGTCTCTCAGCGTTTTCAGCGCCGCAGCTGCGTGCCGATGCCGCGTGATTTTCCGATGAAACAGAAAGAGCCCGAGCAATCCGACCCCGAGCAATACGGCAGTTGTTCCACTATCCGGAACGAGAACCAGTTGATCCTGGGCAAGGCCTCCGTTCAGATCATAGAGGTTGAGGACGGCTACTCCGTAGGTGCCATTGTTATCCGCCATCGCGTTCGTCGCACTACCAAATTGACTAATAACGAGCTGTTCGAATGGGTTGGTCGCGCCGGGGTCGGGTCTTTCGCCTTCCAGCCACCAGATGGTATCCTGCAATTGTCCGGCATTGGTTGTCCGGTTAGCCCCGTTGGTAAAGTTATAACCTGCCAGATTGCCTTCCGCAAAGTTCAGATAAAGCCATGCCGTTCCCAACGAAAGGGGATCCGACCCATTCGAGATACCTCCGTGAATGGCAGCTTGGCTGATTGTATAGTTGTAAGTGCCGCCCGGAGTAAAGTGTTCGGTGTACTCGAGACAGAAGGTTTCAAATCCCATTCCATGCCCGACATCTCGCATCGTCGCCGACGAATAACCCATCGCAAGTTGGATTCAAACTGGTCGAGTAAGCGTTAAATTCTCCACCGACCCCGGAATGATATGGCCCAAGATCCAGAATTAGACTATTGGCGGACGCGGTTGGCGCCAGGGCCGCGAGAGAGGCAAAGAGAACCGTGATGCAGAGCAAGACCGTTGACCGAGTATTCATGGATGGGATGTTCATGTAGCACTAATCGTGCCCTGCGAATTCTCGATGCCCAGCGTTGAAACGTAAGCTACTCGTTATCAGTGTGATTATTTGAAGAAGTTCCTTTACAGCTCCATAGTGCAGATTTGTGGAAAGTGTAAGTAATTCCGACAAAAGGAAGGACAACGGACCACGGACTACGGGACAACGGGACCACGGGAGGACGGGACGACAAGACGACAGAAGGTTCAACGCTGAACGCCCAACTCCGAATGCGTTCGCGAGCAGGCAGTCCAACGCCGAACGCCCAATGATGAGGGACGGCCGCAACGGCAGCCGCGGTGCAATTTCAGTATGTCAGCTTTTCAGCTCCCGAACTCCTTCGGGGTCGTCCCGCTCGCGGCGGGCAGACTTTTCAGATTTCCCATAAATCGCTCTTGCTTGCTAACGGTTTTCTGGAATAAACAACATGGCATGACGCAGAATATGAGACAGATGTGGAACGATCGAAGATTGCCGGCGGGTGATGGCGCCCCGAACTCCTTCGGGGTCGTCCGGCTTCGCAGGCAGACTTTTACGCTCCCCGGCGCTAAGAGCATGTCTTCTTGCTTTTTTGCTTTTCTGGTTTATGGCCGCGCTTGCGTGCGGTGGGTGCCAGACGGAGCTGCCTGCCCTCCCGAATCCTCCCGGTCCTCACACCGCCGTCCGGCTGTCTCCGGGAGATGCGATCAAGCTTTCTTTTGCGGAAGAGACCGATCTGGATCAAACGCAGAAAATTCGCAGAGACGGCAAGGTGAGTCTGCCGCTTATCGGCGAGGTGACGGCTGCGGGGAAGAGGATTACCGATTTTCAAAGGCAGATTATCAGCCGTTTTAAGGACCATCTGGAAAACCCCGAGGTGCTGGTCACATTGGAGAACGGTGTGGCAACGGTAACGGTCGCCGGATTCGCCAATCGACCGGGTCCGATCGCGTTTGATCGCCCAATGACTGTTTACCAGGTGATCATGCAAGCGGGCGGAGTGAGCGACTATGGGAGCATGCGCAATATTCATCTGACCCGCGTCATCAACGGTGAACAGCTCACTGAGACATTTAGCCTCAAGCCGAGCATTCGCGGCGAGCCGATCAAACCAAAATATGTCCAGGACGGGGACGTGATCTACATCGGGCGCAGCCTGTTTTGATTAGAACCCATCTCATAAATAGGGAACGAGTGCGTTGCCAGAGATTTGGTGCTGCGGCAAGGCGCGAGGAGGAAGAATATCCTTCATGGATCTTTGACCGACAAGCAACGCCGCCGCAGTGGCAAAGATTGGCAACCCTTCGGGCTAACCTCTGGCGGGCGCCTAGCAGCGTTGCTCCTCAGTCACAGAGCGCTTCGGCTATGCTCCCTCGTCGCGTCTTGCCAGCCGCCCGTCAGAGTTTAGCGCACTCATTTCCTATTTATGAGATGGGTTCCAGCGGGCCTGGCTCTGTTGACAACCTGTGTCATTCCGAGCGGAACGAGGAATCTCAAACTGCTTGTCCGAGCGCAAACAAATAGTCAGAGATGTCTCGCCTTCGCTCGACATGACAACAAAGTGGGCTTTCGCGCTCGTGTGCGCGGCTTATCCTACTGGTCCCAGTGGGCCAGGCAATCAGTCAAGAGGTTCAGGTCACAGCCGAAGCGGACGCGGGCTATGACGATAACGTTAACACGGGTGCGAGCGGCGGCGGCTCACCGTTCGCAAACGGCAACATTGTTGTTACCTACAATCGTCCCATTGGGCGGACGCAAATTGATTTGATTGGCGTCGCAGGTTACACGCCTTATTCCGATTCGGGAAACGGGCCTAACCAGAGTGTGGATCTGAACCTTACCCTGGGAGTGACCCATTACGTTTCGTCCCGGCTTTTCTTTTACGCCAGCGTTTATGCTGCCTACCAGACGGAGCCGAATTTCCAAAACAACGTTGGCCCTTTAAATGTGCGCAACGATCATTTCAACACCGAGGATATTTTCTCGATGACTTATCACTGGGTCCTGCGGCTTGCCACAATTACGAGTTACACATACAACCGCGTTAAATACGATGACCCATCGATTGGAGCGTTTGAGGACCGGACGGAAAATACCTTTAGCGAGACATTGCAATTTAGTCTCACGAGCCGCACCAATCTGATCGGGGAATATCGTTTTGAAATGTCAGACTACGATACGGCTCCGCTCAATTCTACTACGCACTATCTCCTGGCTGGTATCGATCATAATTTGACAGAACACTTCAAGCTTCATCTGCTGGGAGGTGAAACATTTCGCTCTTTTGACACCGGCATGGATACGGCTGACCCACACTTCGAAGGCTCGATTAATTACACCAGCGGCAGCTATTCGCTCGGATGGACGTCAAGCTATGCGGTGGAAGCGCCCAACACACCCGGTGTGTCACTCAGCACCACGTTTCGAACCGGCCTGAACGCTACATACAATCTATCTCCCCGGCTTAGCTCAACGGCCGGTGTCTATTACAGTGATACGCAGAATGAGGTCCCGATCTCATCAGGAGCCGGCTCAATCGGCTCGGAGGAGGCAATCGATTTTTCGCTCGGCCTTCGTTATACGATCAATCGGCATTTTGACCTTGCACATTGACTATAGCCACTCCTCGGTTGGTTCGATGGGATCGCAGCCAGGCTATTCCCGGAATCGTTATTCTGGCGGAGTGAGCTTTAGATATTAGCCGCTGGAAGCTGGCCGCCGCCAGGACTACGGACGACGGACAACAGGACAACTAGGACTACGAGGACTACGGGACTACTGACTACAGACTACGTGGACAACAGGACTACGGACCTTCCATCTTCGCTGAGGCTCGATGAGCGTTCAGCTCCGTAGGAGCGACAGGTTTATAGCTATCGGTTCGTTTAAGGTCCGAAAAGCTCCGTTAGGAGCGGCATGTTTGAGGTAATGTGCAGATAGATTTGCGTGTAGGTGTTGGGAATCTGGGGATCACATGTCGCTCCCAGGGGAGCTTTTGGTGTATTTGTGATTCTTTAGCTATATACACGCCGCGCCTACGGCGCTCGCTGAACTACTGGACCATCGACCACGGACGACCGACCACTGGATACAGACAACTGACCACTCGACCACGGACTACTGACTTCTGTTAATGAGAACGTCTCCACCAAACGAAGCTGCTGCTCGCGAGACCGTTGTTCCAACGCAAACGGGAAACGTCTCCCCATCCAGTCCGTCTAATCCGAGGAAGACATGGCGGTTTTGGGGCGGCGCATTTTTTGCGATAGCGCTGCTGGCGGTTTTCGCCTTGCCCCTCCTGGAACTGGTGAATTACGCAGCCGGGAGCGAGCTGTTCTCATACATTTTTCTGGTTCCTTTTGTTTCTGCATACCTGCTCTATCTCCGGCGCGATCAATTGCCGAAAAAGCACGGGGTCGATCTTCCGATTGCGATCACCTTCCTGGTAAGTGGTCTGTCCATTTTGGCGGTCACTTACTGGCTCGATCTCGCCGGACAAGCGCCAGCCGGTAATGGTCGCATCGTGCTGTTAACCCTCTCATTCCTTTGCTGGCTTGCCGGTGGAGGTTTTCTCTTTCTCGGGCGACCGTGGATGCGAGCAGCTGCTTTTCCCCTGGCCTACCTCATTTTTATGGTGCCGATGCCCGACGCAATGGTGGACGCACTCGAAACGGCCTCGAAATATGCTTCAGCCGAGGCGGCCAATCTTTTTTTCTATCTGACCGGCACTCCTTTTATCCGGAACGGTGTTGTTTTCCAACTCCCGAACATCACGATTGAAGTTGCCCAGGAATGCAGCGGTATTCGGTCGAGCTGGGTGCTTTTCATGACCAGTATCGTGGCCGCGAATTTATTCTTGAAGACCTCCTGGCGCCGTCTTGCGCTGGTCGCATTCGTCATCCCTCTCGGCATCATTCGCAACGGTTTTCGGATTTGGGTCATCGGGACGCTTTGCATCCATTTTGGGCCGCAGATGATCCACAGTGCGATCCATCGCAAAGGTGGTCCGCTCTTTTTTGTGCTCTCGTTGGTTCCGTTGTTTTTATTCCTCTTCTGGCTGAGGAGGGGGGAGGGGGCGCGGGGGCCGCGACCGCGAAAGTGATCGGTGAGAAGTGATGAGTGAGAGGTGGATAGCCTCCGGCTTCGTAGAGCCTCCGGCTCGGAGAGATGTCAGATGACGGAGGACAGAAGGCGAATGACGAATGACGGATGACGGATGACGGATGACAAGGTCGAAGCAAACACCGAACTCCCAACATCCAACGCCGAACGCAATGACAGCCGCTTCGCGCAAGGCTACTCCGAACTTCGAAAGTCTTCGCGAGCAGGGAGCGTTTGCGAGCGCCTGCGGCGGGCCAAGGAGGACGGAAGGCGAATGACGAATGACGAATGACGGAGGGCGAATGACGGATGACAAGGTCGAAGGACGGCGTGGGAAGGGGGAAGTGATCAGTGATTAGTGAGAAGTGAGAGGTGGATGGAGGACAGCCTCCGGCTTCGTAGAGCCTACGGTTCGGAGAGAGGTCAGAGATCAGAAGTCAGAGGACAGATGACAACGAGACGACAGGACAACAAGACAATCCGAGACCAATCTCCGATCTGCTAACTTCGATCTTCGCTCTTGTTCACGGCGCGATGAGTGTCCAGCCCGCGGCAACAGTGGGACCGTAGGCGCCGCTGATGAAAGTGCGGCCGTTCAGATACCAGATCGCCGTTCTCTGCGTCACGAAATTGTAGAGCAGGTAATCCGGTTTACTATCCCGGTTGAAATCGGCCACTCCCATTAATCGATATCCGCTGGCAATGGTCGGGCCGAAAACGCCGCCAGTGAACGTTGCCTCTGAGAAATACCAGATCGCAGACTGCCTCGTATTCGCATTGAAGAGTAAGAGGTCGGAGTTTCCATCGCTGTTGAAGTCCGCCACACGCACTATGCTCCAGCCGGCGGGAAGAGTCGGTCCGAACACTCCGCCGGAAAAAACGTTGTTATTCATGTACCAAAACGCGGTTCGTCGCGTGCCGGCATTGAACAGGACGAAATCGGGATTGCCGTCCTGGTTGAAATCGCCGACTGCACTCAGTTCCCAGCCGCTTGGTAGCGTAGGGCCAAAGCGGCCGCTAACGAAAGTCGGGCCAGATAAATACCAAATGGCTGTTCGATGCGTCGTAGGATTGAATAGGGCGTAGTCGGCGTTACCATCGCGATGGAAGTCGGCTATTCCCACTACGATCCAGCCGGCAGGCAATGTCGGGCCATGAGCGCCGCTGACATAGGCATTGTTGTTCAGATACCAGATCGCAGTTTGGCGCGTGTTCGACTTAGACAAGACATAATCGGGTTTGCCGTCGTGATTGAAATCGCTCCCTGGTCCCCCCGGGGGCGTAGGCGTCGGAGGAGGAGTTGGGGTAGGCGTAGGTGTCGGTGTTGGCGTCCCGGCCGACCAGATTTCAATCCCCTGGCAGACAGGATCTCCCGCTACTCGGGCCAGTCTTGCGCTCAAGACGCCGTTCGTTACTAAAGCTGGATAGGGACCTAATCGTTGCCAACTGTTTATTGGCATCCGGCCCACTGCGCCCGCCACCTGAACACCCTGAACAAAGACGTTTGAGGCCCGGAAATTGGATTGGTGGTCCTCAATCATCCAAAGGTAAATGTAATAGCTTCCGTTTGGGAGGGTTTGACTGAAAGTGACATCACAGCGCCGGGCACCAAATCCCCCTTTGCAGCATCGTATTCGTGTCGCCATCCACAGCCGGAGAATACGTCACCGAGTTGGCAAAAGTATTGTTGCTGCTCGAGAATCCATTGGCCAGCGCGGTGGCATAAGACAACCAAGGGTGTCCGTTAACGGTGGCAGCATTTCCGTTTACATTAATGCCCTTTACAAAAGTTCCCTCTGGCGGCGGTGTGGGTGTAGGCGATGGCGATGGTGTTGGGCTGGGTTGCCCCCCAGGGACGGTGTAAGAGACTTCGTTGGATACGGCACTCTCAACTTGGGCGCTGTTGTAGGCGGTCGCCGCGAAGAAATAGGTTGTCCCAGGGACCAGGTTCGGGACGGTCATCGAGGTGTTAATTCCGGCTTCGAAGGTCTGCGTGTAAACGCCGCTGGTGGTTCCCACATGGAGCCGATAACCGGCTACGGTAGGGTCGGGGCTCGGATCCCAGGCGAGGCCAACCTGGTCGGCAAAGAGTGGTGTGCCGATGGCCAGGATCGACAGGGACAAGGCGGCGGCGAGCGGGCGAAGGCGGATCATTGAAATTCCCAAAACTATGGAAATTATAGCAGCAATTGTGCCCGGGTTAGCCGCCCTTAAGCACGTTTTTGCCCTAGTTCGCCCGCGAGAATTCGGGTGTCTGGACAGCCGGGCGTCTCGCCTGGTTGAAACTCATCCTCGACGCGTCCCACAGCGAGCCCGCCCACCGGCGCCACGGCCAAGATGCCCGTGATTCCGCGGCTGTGCTTTTCAACAGCCACCTGCAACCTGTCTCGCCACCGAACTTTGAGTCTGGTGGATCCGGGGAAATCTGAATTATTGTCGAGGCAGACCGTGCACTTGCGGTGCGCCTGTCCCGCAACGGCCCTGAGCGGGCGTTTTGAATTTCGTGGTTAGGTCATTTGTGCTTTGTTTAGAATTTCGAGATTCGGATTTCGAATTTCGGCGATAAGTCCATGAATCTGAATTCAATTGTAGCTGGCGCCGCGGCGGTTTTGTGCGCCATTCTTGGGCTTGCAGTGGCGTTCCGGAGCCACGGCTCCGTGGCTCGTCGTTGTTTCTCGGTGGGCATGCTCCTGTTCGGCATGGAGAGCGTTCTGGCATGTGCGAGTTTCGCCGCGGCTTCGCCCGAGCAAGTCGCTGCCTGGCAGAAATATGCTCTTCTGGTGGAATCGTTTCTCCCAGGGGTCTGGCTTTGCTTCAGCCTGACCTATTCGAGGGCGAACTACCGCGACTTTCTAGTCCGGTCGCGTCTGCTTCTCATCACGGCTCTTTTGATTCCCCTCTGCTGGTTACCGGCTCTGCGTGGTTACTTGTTCAATATCGCGTCCTTCCAGGAGCCACTCGAAGGCTGGGTGGTGCTATTTCAACCGGCGGCCAAACTTCTGAACGCTGCGGTCTTGATTGCGATGGTGTTGATCCTGACCAATTTGGAGCAAACATTTCGTTCTGCCGTCGGGACGATGCGTTGGCGCATCAAATTTTTGATCATCGGCCTTGCGGTCATTTTCGGTGCAAGAATTTACGCCGCAACGGAATCGCTCCTCTTTTCCGGCTATGGTCTGGCCGAACTGAACATTAGAAGTGTTTCGCTTTTGATCGGAGGTGCACTGATCTCCATAGGATACTTCCGACGCGGTTTTGGTGAGATCGATTTGTATCCGTCGAGAGCGGTCCTGCACACATCGGTCACGGTCCTGCTCACCGGGATCTACCTGTTTGTCGTCGGCGTTCTGGCCCAGATCGTTGTCCATTTCGGGGGGGCCGCCAGTTTCCCCATCGCGACTTTTCTTGTGTTACTCGGCCTGGCTGGCCTGGCCGTGCTCCTGCTCTCGGAACGTCTCCGGCAAAGCCTTCAGCTATTTGTTAGTCGTCATTTCAAGAGACCACAGCATGATTTTCGCCAAATCTGGGCCCGGTTCACCAAAGCGCTTTCCACGATCCTGGAGGAAACGCCTTTGATCGCCGCTGCGTCGCGACTGATCTCGGAAACCTTCAGCGCTCTCTCCGTCTCGATCTGGCTTTTCGACGAGAATCGCGAACATCTGATTCGGCTCGCCTCGACCGCGCAGGCAACGCCGGATCCGGGCGCCGATGCGCGCGATTCGATGCCAGCAGGCCCACTGGCGTCGGTGGAGCTGGGGAAACTTTCGCATCCTTTCAATCCACGGAAAACAAAGGAGACATGGGCGAAATGTCTGAGCGAAATCGGCGGCGGCCGGTTTCGCACCGGCGGTGACCCGCTAGTGGTTCCATTGATTGCCGGCGAGCGATGGCTTGGGGTGATTGTGCTGGCCGATCGCGTTGGCGGCCTGCGTTACACCGCCGAGGAAATGGACTTGTTGAAGTGTATCGGAGACCAGGTCGCGGCCAACTTGCTAAACCTGCGGTTAACTCAAGAGCTGATGGAACGCAAGGAGTTGGAGGCGTTTCAGGCCATCTCGGCATTCTTTGTGCATGATCTCAAGAACGCGGCTTCTACGCTCGGTCTTACGTTGCAAAACCTTCCGGTTCACTTTGACGATCCAGATTTCAGGCAGGATGCGCTTCGCGGAATCGAGAGCGCAGCCGGCCGGATCAACGAGTTAGTTGCCCGGATGAATGCTTTTCGTCAGGGGGTCCGGCTGGATCAGGCTGAGATCGACATCAATTCTGTGATCGAGGAGGCGCTGGCTGGGTTGAATGGGACCGCTGGCGCCGAATTGGTGACGACATTGGAGCCAGTCCCGCCGATCATCGGCGATCGAAACCAGTTGCAGAGCCTCTTCACGAACCTGGTCTTAAACGCCACAGAAGCGATCGGTGCAGGTCAGAACGGCCGCATCGCCGTTGAAACAGGCCAGCACGATGATTGGGTCAGCGTCTCAGTCTCCGACAATGGGTGCGGGATGAGCCATGAATTTCTCAAGAATTCGCTCTTCCGCCCATTCCGCACCACGAAGAAGAAAGGAATTGGCATTGGCATGTTCCAGGCGAAACTGATTGTCGAAGCGCACCAGGGCGCGATCCAAGTGAAAAGCACGCCGGGAGAGGGAACGACGTTTCGGGTTTTGTTCCCATTGAGCAAGAAAAGCTGAAAGCTGAAAACTGAAACACTGAAATTGAATAATGCGACTTGGTGAAGAATTTCGCGAACGTGCAAAGCGATATGCGTCAGCAATAGTTCGTCTTTACGTGGAACTACCAAAGAAGCGAAAGGAAGTGGAAGTAATTGGCCATCAATTGCTGCGATCCGGGACATCAGTGGCTGCGCATGTCCGCGAAGCATCGCGTGCTCGATCCGATGCCGGTTCTGTTCCAAGAATGATTCGGCTTTGCAAGAGGCGGATGAATCGCACCTTTGGTTAGAACTGCTACGAGATGATTGCGCAATCAATGCGGCAAACCTGTTAGAGTTGCTGGCAGAAACCGATGAGTTAATGGCGATCTTTGCTACAATGAGCGAGCGAACAAAGCGCAACGCAGCATGAATTTTAGCGTTTCAGTTTTTCAGTTTTTCAGCGTTTTCTTTTGATGAAACCGACGCTCCTTATCGTTGATGATGATGCCGAGATTCGGACCCAGATGAAATGGGCGCTCGGGAACGAATATGAGGTTATTTCGGCTGAGGACCGGAGCAGCGCGGTGAGTGCCTACAAGAAGTCGCGTCCGATTGGGGTGTTGCTCGATCTGGGTCTGCCCCCCCAGCCTAACGATACGACGGAGGGCATGGCCACTTTGACGGAGCTGCTTAACATCGACCTTCACGCCAAGATCATTGTCATTTCCGGTCAGGGAAAGAAGCAAAATGCCCTCGAAGCGGTCGGCGCGGGCGCTTACGATTTTCTGTGCAAACCCATCGACGTCGAGGAATTGAAATTCATCCTGGGCCGATGTGTTTATGTGGCGAAGCTGGAGGCGGAGTTTCGCGAGATGCAGCGCAAAGCGCCGGCTGACGTGTTCGAGAACATGCTCGGAACGAGCCCGCAGATGCAGGGCGTGTTCGCCTTTATCCGCAAGGTTGCGGCCACAACCGCGCCCGTTCTTTTGTTAGGCGAAAGTGGCACAGGCAAGGAGATGGCCGCGCTCGCGATTCATCGGCGCAGCCTGCGCAAGGAAGGGCCCTTTATCGCGATCAATTGCAACGCCATCCCGGAAAACCTGCTCGAAAGCGAGTTATTCGGTCACGAGAAAGGATCGTTCACCGGCGCCCACACCCAGCGTAAGGGTCTGATGGAGAATGCCGCTGGCGGAACGCTTTTTCTGGATGAGATCGGAGAGCTGCCCATGTCGATCCAGGTAAAATTGTTACGCTTTCTCCAGGAGCAACGGTTCCAGCGTGTGGGCGGGCGGCAGGAGATCCAGATCGACACCCGGGTGATCGCAGCGACCAACGTTGATCTCAAACAAGCGGTGGCCAATGGAAAGTTTCGTGAGGATTTGTATTTCCGCCTGGCGGTGGTTGTTCTGAAGCTGCCGGCTCTGCGCGACCGAGGCGACGATCTCGATCTTCTGGCGCGGATTTTTCTCCAGCAATCTGCCGTTCAATGCGAGAAGAAAGTGTTGAATTTTGCTCCTGACGCCGTGCGCGCCATTCGGCGACATGCGTGGCCTGGCAATGTCCGCGAGCTCCAGAACCGGGTGAAGCGGGCCGTCATTATGGCGGACGGAAAAAGAATAACAGCGGCCGACCTTGAACTTGGCGACGCCAGCGAATTCACTGCGCCGACGACATTGAAAGAAGCCCGCGAAAGTGTCGAGCGTGAGTTTGTGGAGAAGGCCCTCAAACGAAACTCCGGAAGAATCAGTTCGGCTGCGGCCGAACTCGGGATCAGCCGCCCGACCCTCTACGAGTTGATGGAGAAGCTTGGCATTGGGGCGAAAGCGGTGGGGAGAGAAGATGGAAGTTCGAAGATGCGAATGATGGGAGACCGGAGGGAGGACAACGAGACAACAGGACAACGGGACAACAGGACGGAGGACTGAAAGAGAAGAAACGCGAGGAGAGCTTCAACGCCGAAGGCTGTCGCGAGCAGAAAGCGCCTCAACGCTCAATGAAAAGAGAAGCGCACTAAGATGTTCCAGCTCGATGATCAACGCCGGCCGCTTCAACGCTTTAACGATGTAACGCATCTCACCCGGTAACCATTTACAATGAATTCAATTTTCTCTCCAAAAATAGTGACGCTCCTTGTCATAACGACCTTCGTCTGCGGCTGCTCCCCGTCTGCGAAAAAGGCTCGCGTCCTCGAGCGGGCTGATCGCTACTTCAAAGCGGGCGATTATGACAAGGCCAGGATCGAATATATGAATGTGCTGCGTCTGGATCACCAGAACGTGACCGCGTTTCAGCAGTTAGGCTTCATTTGGTCCGAAGAGGGCGTCCCACTCCGTGCCGATTCCGTTTCTTCTCAAGGTGCGAGAACTGGCTCCGCAGAATAACGCGGCCCGCTCCAAATTGGCGCTCGGCTTCATGGCAATCGGTCAGGCCGCTGAGGCGAGGAAGGAAGCGATCTCGATCCTCAAGCAGGACCCGGCGAACTCCGATGCCATTTTGGTGCTGGCCGATAGTAGTCGGGGCAAGGAGGAGATCGCCAGCGCCGAGCAGGAACTGGCGAAATTTCCGCAGAAAAACACCGCTGCGTTTCATCTGGCGAACGCGAGCCTGGCCATTAAGAAGAACGACCTTGGAGCCGCATCTGATGAAGTCCAACAGGCGATCGCGGCCGACCCAAAATCATCTCGAGCACACCTGGTGATGGCTTACCTCTATCTGCTGCGCAAGAACCCAAGTCATGCCGATCCGGAGTTTAAGGCTGCGGCCGAGCTCGCCCCGGTGCGATCGGAGGAACAGATTAAGTACGCAGAATTTCAGGCGGCCAACGGCGCAGCCGATGCGGCCAGGGCTCTGTTGCAACAGGTAACAAAAAAGGCGCCTGACTATCTCCCCGCCTGGCGCAGTCTGGCCCAGCTAGCTTTCGTAGAAAAGAAGTACGATGAAGCCCTGTCATTTCTCGAAAACATCTTTAGTCGAGACCCGGACAATCCGGACGCGGGTCTTCTTCAGGCACAGGTTTGGATGGCAAAAGGTGATCCCGCAAAAGGAATTGCGACTCTCGATAGGCTCAACCATACCTACCCCAATAACCCTGTTATTAAGTACCAGCTGGCTCGCGCTTATGTCTTGAGCAAGAGTTTGACCCAGGCCGCGGCTGCTCTGGAACAAGTGATCGCGGCAAAGCCAGATTTTGCAGAAGCGATACTTTTGTTAGCTGAACTGAATCTGCGCGCCGGCAAAGCTCAGACGGTCGTCACCGCGATGGAGGATTTGCTTAAGGTCCGTCCCGATCTGGCCCAAGCCAAGGTCCTGCTCGCCAGCGCCTATCAGGCTTCGGGACGTCTTGACGACGCTGCTTCTCTCTTTCGCGAGCAGGTCCAAAAGACGCCCGAGTCTCCCGATGCTCACTTTGTTTTGGGTGTGATCTTGCGTCAACAGAACAAGAATACCGAGGCGCGGGGCGAGTTCGAGAAAACCTCGGAACTGATGCCGGACAATTGGTTAGCTATAGATCATATCGTAGAGATGGATATCGGTGAGAAGAATTTCGCTGACGCCACGCCGCGGGTGGAGGCGTATGTAGCAAGGAAACCGAACGAAGCCCCCGGTCATTACATGCTGGGGAAGATTTACTCGGCGCAACAAGACTGGGCGCAGGCAGAATCAGAGTTGAAAAAGGCGGTTGATCTGGATCCGAATTTTGGTGTCGCCTACAATGGGCTGGTATCGGTTTATATGACTCAGAACAAACTGCCGCAGGCTATTGCCGAGTTGGAGAGCGCGCTGAAACAGCGGCCCGGCGATGCACGTGTTCTCCTTACGATGGGTCTTATTTATGACCAGATGAAGGATTACACGAAAGCCCGCGATGCTTATGAGAAAGCTCTTGTTGCAAATCCCAACGCAGTCGTCGCCTTGAACAATCTCGCCTATATTTACGGGGAGCGGTTTAACCAGCTTGATCGAGCCTACGAGTTAGCGCAAAAGGCCCGCAATCTTCAACCGGAGGACGGTTCGATCGCAGATTCCCTTGGTTGGATTCTGTATAAGCGCGGTAATTATCAGCAGGCCCTGTCCTTGCTTCAAGAGAGTTCCGGGAAACTACCAGATAACCCTGAAGTGCAGTTCCATCTCGGCATGACTGCCTCAATGATGGGTCAGACCGAGGTCGCTCGCGCAGCTCTGGAAAAGGCCGCCCACGCCACGGCCGCTTTTCCCGGCAAAGACGAAGCCGAGCGGCGCCTTGCGTCGTTGCAGGTTTCTGGTCGAGGTACCGGGAAACTCGCAGGTGATTTGGCGAGGCTACAGCAGCAGCAACCGAATAACGTGCTCGCTTTAATCCACCTGGCAAAGGCCCACGAACAGAAAGGCGAACTTCCGGAAGCGGCCGCCTCCTACGAACAGGCGCTAAAGCTCAACCCGAAGCTTCCTGATGTCGCTCTTAAGCTGGCTCAGCTTTATGCCGGGCCTCTCCACAAACCCGATAAGCGATCGCATTTGCCAGAAAGGCGAGGGAGTTGGCGCCCCCGAACGACGCCCAAGCTGCTGCCGTGCTTGGCCGCGTCGCATTTGAAGCCGGCAACCATAGCTGGGCTTACAGCCTTTTGCAGGAAAGTGTACGACAGAATGGTAAGGACGCCGCTGTGCTGCGCGATCTTGCTTTGGCCACTTATGCTTTGGGGAAAGTGCCGGAAGCTCGCCAGGCCATGGAACGTGCCATGAACGTACAGCCCAATGGGGCGCAGACTGAAGAGATGAAACAGTTTCTGGCTATGACTGCCTTGGATGGAAACGCAGCTGGCGTCGTTGCGGCGCAATCCGAAGTCCAGCGAATCCTTAAGAAAGAGCCCGAATACGTGCCGGCATTGATGGTGCAGGCCGCGCTTCAATTACATCAGGGGGACACAAACGCCGCAATCAACACCTACTCGAAGGTCCTGCAAAAGTACCCGGATTTCGCCCCCGCGCAAAAGCGTCTGGCGACAATCTACGCGGGTAATCCGGACAATCAGGCCAAGGCTTACGATCTGGCGATGAAGGCGCGAAAGACCCTTCCGGACGACCCAGAACTAGCGCTAACCCTGGCTGAGATAAGCTTCAATCGAAACGAATTTCCGTACGCCATTCAGCTTTTTCAGCAGAGCGCGGCCAAGCAGCCCTTGCCTGCGAAAGATCTTTACTATCTCGGGATGGCGCAGCTTCAGACCAGGCAAGAAGCCAGCGGTCGTGAAACGCTCCAGCGCGCGTTGTCGGCTGGCCTTCCAAACCCGATGGCCGATCAAGCAAAGAAGCGTTTGGCGGCACAGCCCCAAAAATAACTGAGGAACGGACCCGCTGGGGAGCACACGCCGCCGGCGTGTGGTTTTCGGCCGCTGGCCGAAAACTTCTTAGCGGTGACCTAACAAAGCGAGCAAAGGTGAGTGACCGCCTGCTCAGTTTATCCGCCGTGGAACCGCCGCTCCTAGGGTTTTTGTCCAATGCCCAAGAGTCTCCGATTTATCGGCAACTGCCTATTTCGTCGGAATCTCTTACAAATATCTCATCAGGCCATTATTTGGCTACATTCATAAGTGACTTATAATTAGTCAGTTATGTAATGATTCTCTAAGCTTGGCATCTCACATGCTATGCCACACGCCAACCGTCGCCTTCGCCGGGTGGAAGCGTGCCGCGGAAAGTTGACAAAGAGACAAGCATAAGATGAGACTGTTAGGCCAAAGCGAGAAGAGGCCCTTCATGAAACGCCTTTGCAGGACTTTTCTGGCGATGTTGGGCGGAGGCGTAATTGGTGTCTTGTTCACGCCGCAGGCGCAAGCGGTGCCCATTAACGGACACATCACATTTGCCGGCACGGTTACTCTCGATACTTCGTCCGCAGGTACTGCTACCGCCGTCACTGCCTGGCATTTTGTGGGCAATGTCGGCACGCCACACGTGGCTTCGGCTGACGGAGATTTCGCTTCGACGGAGGGCAGTTCCGCAACATTCTCCGCGCCCTGGTCGTTTAATACTGTTGCTACCATTACGAACTTCTGGAGCGTCGGTGGCTTCTCATTCGATTTGACGATCTCCAGTATCGTGATTCAAGGCTTCTATCTTAACGGGAATGGGTATGTGGTTGTTAGCGGAAGCGGCATTGTGCACGGAAACGGCTTCGACGAAACGGCAGGTACTTGGTCGTTTACGACGCAGGATCCGAAGGCTGGCGGAGTGTTCTCCTTCTCGGCCGCGGCCGGTTCTGTTCCTGACGGTGGCTCAACAGTGGCGCTGCTCGGGGCAACGTTAGTAGGGGTGGAAGGCGTACGGCGACTTCTCGCTCGTCGAAGCGCATAGAAGCGAAAAACGGGCGAGACGGGTCTTGGATTGTGCGGGCGCAGCTTAGGCTGCGCCGTTTTTTTTACCAACAAAAAACAGGGGATATGCCGGGGAGAATTTCGGCGCACACAATGTTGGTGAGTTAGCTCCCGCCGGCGTTCTTGTTTATCGGTCTCGCGAAGCAGGCCGAAATAATGAACCCTGACGTGCCGAGGAGGCAAAGAACGCCTTGCTGAAGAGCAACCGAAATAGCTAGCTGGTTGCAAGCGCGAATTCGGGAAGAGAGATCTTAGTGTGCGAGATTACTCTGCGCGGTCCACCGCCAGATGGCTGTGTCGTTCCCGCATGAGTGGCACACCCGGCTTACGGAGGGTTCGTCGGGAAAAATACGATGTGACTGCGAGCAGAGGTCTGCTCAGGTGGAAACGTTACCCAGTAGCAAGCGACTGCCGCGCGATAGCCTTATTGGGCAAGCCGGCCTTTACGTGACCTGATGCGAAGGGCAACCCCAACGAGCATCGCCCCAGCCGTGATGAGCGCCGTAGTTGATGGCTCGGGAACTGCATCGGAAGCGGAGAATGAAAACACCCCTCCGGCGGGCGGATCTTGCGTCGTAAAGGACCATAGCCCGGGTGTATCATCGAAGCCAGCACCGTGAAAAACCCCCGTCCCCGTAACGGACACATATCCATTCCCATTGGTGTAACCCTGTGAAACGATCACTGACGTCATCAGATCGAATGTGAAACTGCCCACGCTCCAGAATGAAGGAATTGTCGGGCCGCTCGGCATGTTGAAAGTCCACGGCGCGGCGAAAGCAGCCGACATTCCAACGGTCGAGGCAAAATCCCCGCTTGCGAAGGAGACGATTGGGCTGCCGGTATTCCCGACAAAATGCCACCCCACGACCTGCGTAGCATTACCGGCTGAAGAAGTATCGAGGCTGACTGTGCCGCCGAATCCGATCGTCCCACTGATCGGTGCCGCGTTCAATCTCGCACCTGCGATGAGAAACAAGAGCGTAACTACGAACAAATATCTTGCCGCCTTCATAGGGTATGGATCGGGGCCAGGAACTAGATGCTGATTTGAATTTGGGGGGATTCTGAGTTGGGGCGCATCACAAAGTCAAGCAAAAAAGAAATTTTCCGAACCGAATTGTTTCGCGCCAATCGCACCAAGAAAAGAAACAAATTATGTGCGCGTCTGGATGCGACCGGCACTCCGAATCGTCGGACATTATCTTGCGGAATCGGCCCGGCGCCTACGGCATCATCTGTCGGGGCTGCCAATCCCCTGATTCGCTCCAAGGCCCACCGTGGCGATCAAATCGTCGGATATCCTTACAATTGTTGCAATAGGCGAGTTTTCATGTTGTTTTGTAAGCATCTCGTATTTAAGTATTTATGGATATAAACGCTTGGTTGGCATTATTACTGCTATCACTTTGGCTGGTATTAATAACTCATTAATAACTCTATGAACACAATAATGAAATCGTTTCTCGCACTCTTGGCCCTAATCAGTTTTGGGCTTTTTGCTCAGCAAACCCACGCGACGCTTATCAACGGCGCGATCGGATTCACCGGGACGGTGGAACTAAACACAGCATCGGCTGGTACTGCCACGCAAGTTACTGCCTGGCATTATACCGGGACTACCGGCAGTCCACTCGTCAATGCTGCCGACGGTGACTTTTTGGGTACACTCGGCACGTTTGCCACATTCACCGCCCCGTGGACTTTTACATCAGGGCTCAGCCCTCTTTGGACCGTAGGCGGGTTTACGTTCGATCTACTTACGTCGGCGATAGTCACGCAAGGCTTCGACGTCCACGGGATGGGTTATGTCACCGTCAGTGGAACCGGCATCGTCTCTCATGCCGGGTTTGATAATACCTTTGGCACTTGGAATTTTACCACACAAGATCCGAGTTCTGGAGGTCAGCAACCAGTATTCAGCTTCTCGGCCGCTGGTCAGGCCACCCCTGACGGTGGATCGACGGTTGCGCTGCTCGGACTAACCCTGGCCGGAATAGAAGGTCTTCGCCGGAAACTGAGAAAGGTGTAAAAGCGACACCTCGGCCTCAAACCGGAAGCCGCAACTCGGCAACAAAATCGCATTCTACACCCAAGGCAATAAAATCATGAAAAAACTAGGCAAAATCTTGCTAGCGATTGCCCTCGCAACTTTCATAAGTAGTGAGGCAATCCAGGCTGCGCAGGTCAACGGAACGATCGGATTCACCGGGACAGTTAGTCTTAACACAGGCTCGGCAGGTACTGCGAGTGCAGCTACGGCCTGGCACTGGTTCGCAACCACGGGCGATCCGATAGTAGCGCTCGCCTCTCAGGACTTTGCGGGATTGGACAACGGCGCTCACCACGCTCACTGGCCTGCAATGAGCTTTAATTCCGGGCCAGTGCCGTCATTTTGGAGTGTCGGCGGATTTGTGTTCGATTTAAGCTCCTCTACGATCACCAACCAGACAGGTGTTTCGGTTACGGTTAGCATGAATGGAGTCGTTAGCGGGAACGGCTTTGACCCGACGCCATGCATTGCGAGTTTTACCCTGCAAGATCCACCCGCAGGGGGAGTATGGACCTTCTCGGCCTCCTTTATCGCCCAGCCCTGCACGGGCACGATCGGCGATTTCGTGTGGAATGATCTTAACGGCAACGGCATACAAGACGCGGGCGAACCGGGCATCAACGGGGTTACCGTCGTACTTAAGGACAGCACTGGAACCATGGTGTTGCAGACGGTCGTCACGATGACGCACAACGGGATGATGGGCTACTATCAATTCACCGGGCTTTGCGCCAACACCTATCAGGTTTCAATCGACAACTCGCAGCCCGCCCTAGCTGGGGCTGGGTTTTTGCCGACAACGGTCAACGCGCCCGGAAGCACGACAGCAAATGACAGCAACCCAAATCCTTCGACGGTCGTTTTGCCGACAGACAATTCATCGGATCAGACGATCGACTTTGGCTATATCCAATGCACGGGCACGATCGGCGACCGCGTCTGGAATGATCTCAACGGCGACGGTTGCCAGGACCCCGGCGAACCGGGTATTCCCGGGGTAACAGTTGATCTCTACGCAGGGTGTACAGGCTCTTATATCACGAGCGTGACCACGGATGCGAACGGCAATTACCTCTTCGAAGGTCTTTGCGACGGGACCTACAGTGTGCGCTTCCATACTCCGAATGGATTCACCCATACGCTGGCAAACCAGGCCTGCAATGTCGGCGGCCAGCCGTCGGATGAGACCGATAGCGATTGCGACTGCACAGGCACTGCTGATTGCAATGTTTGCCCCGTGACTTTGTCAAGCGGTCACCGGAACGATCTGACAATTGATTGCGGTTACATCGGCCCGTGCACGGGTAGCATCGGCGACTTTGTCTGGAACGATTTGAATGGAAATGGCTGCCAGGATCCGGGCGAACCAGGTATCCCAGGTGTGACTGTTATTCTATCCCAGGGCTGTCCGGCCGGAACTCAAATCGCGAGCACCACCACAGATAGCGGCGGCCACTATGAATTCACCGATCTTTGTGCCGGGAGTTATACTGTTCACTTCCAAACCCCAAGCGGATTCACCCATACGATACCGAATCAGGGGTGCGGCGGAACACCCGGGGACCCGCATAATCCAAATGACAGCAATTGCAACTGCACAGGCACTGCTGATTGCGATGTCTGCGTGGATTTGCCCATCAACGGGTCGGATCAGACGATTGATTGTGGTTACGTCAGCCCGCCGTTGCCCTTGCCGTGCCCGGCTGGGTTGTTCCTCGGGGGTAAGACGACCGGGGGAAGTAGTCCGGGCGACATCTTGATCGCATTCGATCAGTTCCCGGCCCCCAACGATAACAGCTACGGCACCAACTCCATCGGCTGGGGGAACAAGGGCCACCAGTTCAAGGATTTGACCGGCAGTGACAAGGCCGGCTTCCAGATCCTGAGGCCGAACGGCACGGTGGCGGTGAGCTTTAACGTCGACTACATCACGGCATCAACACTGAACTTGCCGCCCTCCGGCTACCGGTCGCTCGGTCCCTTCGGTGGCGACGGCAGCATCGTCAGCAACAGCACGCCGGCGCTGGTGAACAATGGAACCCAGATCACGTGGGATACCTCGCTGGCAAGGAACCTTAATGGACCTGCGGTGTGGGGCGCCACTCCCACCTGGCCGACTCCGACGTACTTCATGGGCGGCACCCAGACAATCGGAACGTCGGGCCCTAACAGCGCCCTCCTGACGACCAACTCGCCGCCCGTCGATTGTAGCCTTGCCAGTGATCCCTCGACCTGCCTCACCACTTACGGCACGCCGAGGGGGAGTCAGTATCCATTGGCGGGCCCCACGAACCCGTGGAACGCCTCGTACAACAACGCCGAGTACGCCGTCGTCCCGATCGGTAGCTCATCCTTCGAGAACGCCATCGCGAGGCATGTCGACGGCTGGAACTTCCACGATAGTTTCTTTGTGACGTTCAAGCAGACGTACCTGACCGCAATTGGCTTCGACTTCACCAACTACGCGATCGCGACTTACGACGCGGCGACGAACACGTTCACGTGTCCGCCTAGCAAATGGTGCGTTGCGCCGAACCCGACAGCCCTGCACAACTCGCCGCCTAAGGCCTGCCCGATTCCGGAGACGGTAGTCGTCGGCACCAAGACGCTCAGCAAGAAGGCGGTCCAGATCACCTTGCAGAACAATACGACGACGGGCCAAGTGATCACCGGGCTGGCCATCACCTGGCCGCAGGCTACTAATGGCAACCTGCTCAACATCAAACTGGGCGGGACCACGATCTATAACACGTCAACCGGCGGTGGAACGCTTACCACGAGTTCGCTGCTCGGGACGGCGGCCCAGCGGACGATCGCCGCGGCTGCACACCAAAACTTGATATTTAACTTCCAGAACAACGTTGACACGAACGCCAGCCACTACACTGGTTCGGCCACGTTCAACCCGTTTGGGAACGTTACGATCCTGCCCTAAAGAGCACCGCACGCTTCAACAACGAAGGGCCGGCGAAAGCCGGCCCTTTTTTTGGCTCATTGCGGTCAAGCTCGACCTCGATTGCGCCGTGCTTGGCGCCAACGGCGCTCTCCTCACATTAGCCTGGGGCAAAGCCCCAGGAGGTCAGGTTGCCTGGCAAACGGGCGCTGAAAGCGCGACTCAACTCTCTAATGAATCGCGCCTTCAGCGCTGATATCCTGCACCGATGGTTTCCCTTGGGCGCTGCCCAAGGCTGAGGATGAATGCTGCGCCTTTGGCGCTAACCAGCCGGCGTCACGGACGTCGCGATCGTTTACAGCCTTCTGCGTATGCTAAACAGTGGGAATCCGCGACAATCCGTGCTTCACGTTACAAAATAATAGCTAGAGCGGTTTAAATAGTGGCCTAGCCGCAGAAAGCGCCGTTAGGCGCGGAAGAATGTAGCCCCGGGCGCAAGCCCGGGGTTTCTCGATTCATTCGAACTAGCCCGGAAGGGGCGGAAGGAGTGACGACGCGCTTCGGCGTATTCTGTCGCCCTGCCGGGGCTGATTGGTTTGGAGACGCCTTTTTCCCCGGGCTAACGCCCGGGGCTAATATCTATCGCGCCTCCCGCCGTCGCCGAGGCTATGGCGGGCTGGCTGGCGCTTCGAGCGGCTACAGGTTTCCTTAAAACACTCTAAAAACGACCCTCATCTGAAAAACGGAATTTTGTACTTCACTACTTCCGCCAATGCGTTGTCAATGGCAAGCTGCCGCCATTCTTCATTCCACTTGTTGTTGAGCTTGTCGAAAACAGGCTTGTCATCCGAAAGCACCAGTGCGTCGGTTAAATCAACATCCTTATCGGTCTTCAATTCCTTGTAGAAAGGCGGAAAGCTTTTGCAGCATTCATTGAGCCTTCCGGCATCCAGGGACCTGTAATCCATCTCCACCGGGGAAGCGGCAATATGAATATCGCCGGAATGCTCCTGGTCGCCTTCAAAAAAGAACCGGCAAACAAACCCGCTATCAGCCAGTGTTCTGATGAGCGAGCGGGCTGCCCTGCCATACTTTCCGTACAAATATCCCTGGAAATTGATCAGGATGAGCCCGTCGGGCGAGAGGATATTTTTTAACTCGCGGCAGGATTCTTTGGTGAACATATGGTTCGGCTGGACCTCTCCGTTCAATACATCTATCACCACCAGGTCGTACGTATTCGAGACGGATCGGACAAAATGCCTGCCATCATCGACAAACTCCCGGACACCGTCCGGATCGAATGCAAAATATTCTTTAGCTATCCTGAACATCCGCGGGTCGATTTCCACGATGTCGAGCTGGAATCCCATTTTCTTCAATTCCGTGGCTATGCTTCCGCCTCCCATGCCGATGAGCAGGGCTTTCGCGCCTGCGGCCTTGAGGGCGGCAAGGGTTGCGATACGGTGGGTATAATTCAGGCGCGAGACCGGCGGATCTGTCATTGCGACGTAGGTCTGGGTGATGTGGTTTATCATCAGCAACCGCACAATATCCCCAGCACTGGATTCCGTGTATTGAAAGACGGTGATCTGCCCGAGTATCCCTTCGCTGCGGTAAATATATTTCCCGCTGACTTCAGGATCGGTAAAGGCTTGGCCTGCTGCCAGCAAGGTAAATACGATGACAAAGGCAGCCGCAGTGGCCCAGAGCCTGAATTTCCGGGATAGTACGACCAGCATGACTGCCATGCCCCCCAGCAGCGTCGCGGTCAGATAGACCGAATTGCGGATCCCCCAGTCGGGCAGAAGGAAGAATCCCATCAGGAGTGTCATGACGATTCCCCCGACGGTTGAAATAGCGTAGATAGTGCCGGCGGTCCTGCCGGTGCCTTTCAGCTCCCGATTGCTGAGATGGATGATCGCAGGAGAAACCATTCCCATGCAGACCAGAGGCAGGAACATGAACAGGGTGCAGGAAACCAGCGATCCCATGCGTAATCCCAAGCCGTTGGTTGCAGGCATGATCTTTAAGGCAAGCAGCGGCATGAGGCAGATCAGCACTGTTCCGGCCAGCAGAACCCCGATCAGTATTTTCATCGCGGGATAGCGGTAAGTGGCCCATCCGCCCAAGAAATAGCCCGTGGTCAAGCCGCCGAGAGTAACAGCCAGCACGGAAGCCCAGACATAGAGGGAAGTCCCGTAAAAGGGGGCGACCATTTTAGCGCCTGCCAGCTCGATCGCCATGACCGCGCCTCCTTCGATAAAGGCCACGAGAAGTAATAAGTTCCTCCGGAAAGGCAATTGTCCGCTCGTACTGCCTTTAGGGGTTTTGTTGGGTGTTTTTTCTGTCATACAAGACAGGGAGTTATGTGAATGCTTGGATGGTTAATGTTGAATTGTTGAACTATTTTCAAATTTTCAAATATCTATCTGCATCAGCTCATTTTTCTGAATCGGGTAAAGTCGGTGGATGATAACAAAGCCAGCCAGTACAAAAACGCCGACCACGCGGGCACTCCCGAAAACTTTAAGCTTTTTCAAAACGACAGGTCATTGGTATACACGAGCGCGCCGAGCACGTTGGAATAATCATCGGTCCAGGCTGCCCCGGTGACATTCGGGAACGATGCCCTCCACTGCGTTTCGTGCAGCAGTCCGCCCAAATCCTCAGGCCGGCGCGCCATGACCACCCAGGACGATCCTGCTTTGCCGGCGCGCTCTTCAACGGGAGTCACGTCGTAATCTGATTGAAGGTAAGCCACCACGTGTGCATCCCGCGCCAGACGCGAAAGCACGGGGCCCAGATCGAAATACCGATTCGAAATGTGAAAGGCCAGCACGCCATGCGGCGACAGCTTTTGGAAATATAAATCGAGCGCTTCGCGAGTAAGCAAGTGAACCGGGATCGCGTCCGAGCTGAACGCGTCCAGAATGATAAGGTCATGGGTGCCGTCAGGCTCCCTTGCGAGGGAAATGCGCGCGTCGCCAAGGATCACCCGCGCTTGAGGGGCGCAGTCGCGCAAGAGCGTGAAGTACCGCGGGTCGCGAGCGATGCGCTCGACGGTCGGATCGATCTCGTAGAACGTCCAACGTTGTTCCGGTCGCGCATAGCCTGCGGTCGATCCCGCGCCCAGGCCGATGACGGCGATGTCAGATTTAGCGTGTTCTCCCTGAAAGCTGTTGAAGAGGTGTCCGAGCGGCCCAGTCGGAAAGTAGTAGGTGAGCGGCATGCATTTCATCTGCGGCACCAGCGATTGAGCGCCGTGACTCGTGGTGCCATGGAACAGAGTCCGATACGCGCCGTGATTCGCGATGAGGTATACGCCGTAGAAGCTCCGCGCCCTTCCGATCACCGACCGGTTCAAATGCGAGTAAAAAGCAGCGGCGAGCACGATTGCTCCGAGTCCCGCCGCGAACCGAACGCGCTCTCGTCGAAAACAAAGGGCGATGATAGCTGGCAGCGCAAGCACCACTCCCACAAATCGCAACGACCCAGCTGGCAGTCTCAGCCTCGCCGCGGGGAACGCCAGTCCCAGGACCAGCAAACCCAAAGCGGCCGCGATGCCAAGCGTCAGCCAATGCTCGCGTGAGCCCCACCCCGAGCGCGCCGCCCTAATGCGTTTCCGCTTAACCTGGCGCGCCGGCGCGGTTGCTGGGACGAGGCAAGCCAGCAACAGACCAAGCGGATACTCGGCCGTACTCTTGAAGATCAACGGGGCCACCAGCATGTTGAAGAGGCCGCCAATCGCCCCTCCAAGCGACAGCCAGACATAAAACTCCGTCAGATGTAGTACCTGGGGACGGCTCGCGGCAAGTTCCCCGTGACACACCATTCCCGCCACAAATAGCGCAATCAGAGGAAACACCAGCAGATAGAGCGATTCGCGGACCTGGCCGGCCGCGAGTACCAGCGGAACCACCATCGCAAAGGGCAGCAACGCCGACATCAAACGATGTGAGAGGATGGGCCGGCGAGCGAACACCAGCACGAACGTGGCGAGATAGGTCGCAAGCGGCGCAATCCAAAAAAGCGGTACCGCGAAATCGGTCGTAACATAGGAAGTCACGCTCACAAGCAGGCTCGCTGGCACAGCCGCCAGCGCAAGCCAGCGAAGTCGCGTCGGCCACGACACCGAGGACGCTTTATCTGGCTTGGGGTTGGCTTGCTTGGACACCGCTTGCGGACGCCAGACTCGGCTGGCGCACACAACTATCAGAGCAACCAGCACCACATAGCCGATGGTCCAGATGCGGCTTTGCGTACGCAGTCGCAACAGAGGTTCGATGAGCAGAGGGTATGCGAGCAGGCCGCCCAGGCTGCCCAGATTGCTCGCCCCGTACAGAAAGTATGGATCGCCCGCTGCCGGATCGCTCGAGGTGGCAAACCAGCGCTGCAGCAACGGCGCGCTGGCCGACAGCGCAAAGAACGGTAGCCCAATCGAAAATATCAGGGTCCAGGAGACTGAGGCCAGCGGATGCGTTGGAGAAATGGCTATCCATCCTGTGAGCACCCGCACAGGCAGCACCACCAGTGGCAACCCCAGAATCAACAAATGCAACGCCGCCTGTTTTCTGATTCCAAGCCAGGTCGTCGTTGCATACACATAAAGGTAGCCCACCAGCAACATCAGTTGGAAGAACACCAGCGCCGTCAGCCACACCGACGGCGAGCCGCCAAACATGGGAAGGATCATCTTCCCAAACATCGGCTGCACGGTGAAAAGCAGCGTGGCGCTCAGCAGCAGGGTGAGGGCGAACAGGAGAAGGTCTGGCCGGATTGAACTCCTACGCGACATGAACGCTGATTCTGAAGTTGAATATAAGTGAGAGACTCAAGACCAAAGGGTTGTGGGTTGATCCTTATCGTATCCTACCTCACTGTCACGCGATCTTTCCGGCCTGGGAGCTATTGACTTTTCTGCGTGCCCTCCGTGGTCTCAAGCGCGGCGAGGGTTTAAGGAAACCTGTAGCCGCTCGAAGCGCCGTAGGCGCGATAGATTATTAGCCCCGGGCGCAAGCCCGGGGAAAAGGCGTCTCCAAACCAATCAGCCCCGGCAGGGGCGACAGAATACGCCGAAGCGCGTCGTCACTCCTTCCGCCCCTTCCGGGGCTAGTTCGAATGAATCGAGAAACCCCGGGCTCACGCCCGGGGCTACATTCTTCCGCGCCTACGGCGCTTTCTGCGGCTACGCCATTATTTAAACCGCTCCAGCGTGGCGAGTCGGTCTCCCTTAAAACAACGCGCCTCCAGTCCCTTTGAGTCGCTAGGGCCTCTTGGTGTGCCTCGGCTCTGCGCCGGGTATTGCAACACCGTGCGCTTCCATCTCCGCGCAGTAACGCTTTTGCCTTGAGCCGCGGCAGATTTTTGTCGGAAACCCTTACGTTTTATCGGAGGAGTTTATGGGTATGAAGAAATTTTGTGAGTATAAGTGTATGATAAACAAGTTGTTATAAATTGATCGAAATTGCTTTGCATTCTATATGCTTAGTCAGGCGCAGTCGAATTTGGCAATGAGTTTATCCAACCTAAACCGGTCAGAAACTCGGCAACGGCTCTGCTGCGATGTTGCGAAACGATCTCGATCCTAACGAATCGGTAAATCATGATTAGCGACTTTTATACCTTGAAAAGCGATGAAAGCCCGCTAAGGTCTGCGGGCTTTCCCCCGCTCTTCATGACCCACTCACGCGACGAACTCGCCCGATCGGAGACCGCGCACTGGTTTTGCCTGCGAACACAGCCCAAGCATGAGCACATCGCGGCGATGACGTTGCGCAGGCAAGTAGAACTGCCTTGCTTCTCCCCAAGGCTTCGATTTAAGAAAGCGACCCGGCGTGGCGCAGTTTGGTTCGTCGAAGCGATGTTTCCCGGCTACATCTTCGCGGAGTTTATTTACCCGCTGCTGCATCGGCGCGTTGAACACGCTTCCGGTATTCAGGGGATCGTTCACTTTGGCGATCAAATTGCCACGGTCGGTCCTGACACTATTGATGCCTTGCGTGAAAAGGCGGGCGAGGAAGAGACGGTCACAATCGAACCCGCACTCGAGACCGGTCAGGTAGTACGAATTGCCGAAGGGCCTTTCTGCGGCCTGGAAGCGGTCGTGACCCGCATCATGCCAGCCAAAGAACGGGTCCGGGTGTCTGCTGGAGTTTCTTGGCCGCTCCGTGGAGACCGAAGTGGCGAGCCCGAAAGTGCTTCCGGTAATGCAAGGCCGATTCTAGAAGCCGATCTGGGTTGTTGAAATACTGCGTTGCTGTTACGTCTCTGAACCGATCTGAATCTACCCTGTAAAAAATCCGAAATTCGAATACCGAAGTAGCCGCCCGAAGCGCCGGAGGCGCGACAGACATTAGCCCCGGGCTTGAGCCCGGGGATTTGCGTTCCCAATGATACCAGCCCCGGGAGGGGCGACAGAATGCGCAGTCTAGCACAATAATTCCTACGCCCCTTCGGGGCTGGTTCAAAAACCATGAAAACCCCGGCTAACGCCCGGGGCTAAATTCCTCCCGCGCCTCCAGCGCTGACATGCCGCCACACCTTATCGGATTTCTAAGCGTGTCTTCGGAGATTGACCATTTTTGACACATCTGTTTAGAAATAAGACAGCGGATCCACCTGAGCGACATAGACTTCGGTTGCCATTGCGCTGTCAGTTTGGGGCATAGATTTTGCTGTGTTTCAGGTATGCTCTGGATTGGTATCACGATGTCGGCGCTTTCAGGATCCGCCTTGTGGATGTGGAACAGCCTTCGCGAAGCCCCAGAGGGGTTCGAGGATGAGACCGGATTCCACATCATTCGCAAACGCGCCCGCGGCGCCCATGTTTTCGCGAAGAAGAAACGCGGTCGTCACCAGGAACCGCTTCCTGCGCTAAAAGAAATCAAGGCCTGACAAAAGCTGGTTTTGATTCGAAGCCCGGACCAAGAACGCGTCCGGGTTTTTATTTTGGAGCGGTGCCTTTCCGATGCCGGGGCGCGAGCGAATTCGAAATTCGAAACGAACTAAATCTGCCAATCCTGAAAGGACATTCAATTGCGAATAGGCGCGCTGCTTTTTTAGAAACATCTCGGCGCTATTGAAAAGCCTGGCGGCGTGACGATTTCTGTGGTGGCAACCGTGTCGGTTGCTTCGTGTTTGCAGGCGACACGCCTGCCTCTGCAGAAATCAAGCCATTACGTTTTCAACAGAGCCAAACATCTCCAAGACCGGATTTCTTCACACGAATTTTGTGCTTGCCTCGCTGGGTTAGCGACGAAATAGTGGGACACAGGTTCTGCCGCACCCCCCAGGCATGATTTGGCTGATTGCAATTCCGTCAATCTTGGTCGCTTCTTTGTTTTGGATTTGGAGCGGCGTGCGCAAAGCGCCGGAAGGATACGAAAACGAGACAGGTTTTCATATGCTTCGGAAACGCGCCCGCAGTAGCGGCGTTGTGGCTGCGAAAAAACCTGATCCGCTAGCCCGGTCGGCCGCGTCGCAGAAACAGATCAAAGCGTGATTTTTTCGTAGCACTGAATTCAATCGAAAGCCCGGACGACCGCGGTCCAAGTTTTCTTTTTGAGAGGCGGTTGAATGTGGATGCTGTAGCCACGGCGCTATGTCGCCGTGTTGCCGTAAGCACGACTCTGTAGCGCCTCGACACAGCGAGGCGGCTACAACATTTATGAGACGCCTTTTAGACAAGATCGACAATCGGCGACGTCTTTCATAGATCGGAGTTGCATCTGGTCTGTTCGTTGGCAGCTTGCTCGTTTCATCTCAATCTCCTTATGCGCACTCTCCTGAAACTTTCGCTTTTGGTTCTCATTACTGGTTCTGCTTTCGGCCAGACTTTACCCAATACCACTCGACTTCTGCGTTTTCCCACGACGGACGGGAAACAGATCGTGTTCTGTTATGCGGGCGAGCTTTACACGGTTGCCAGAGAGGGCGGAATCGCGCGGCGGCTCACTACTGGGCCCGGTTACAGCTCATTTCCGCACTTCTCATCTGATGGATCGAAGATCGCTTTCACTTCCCAGTACGATGGGAACACAGAAGTTTATGTCATGCCGGCGGAAGGCGGGGAGCCGAAGCGGCTTACGATTACCGCGACCCTCGGGCGCGACGATATTTCCGACCGGATGGGGCCTAACAATATCATATTGGCCTGGCAGAATACCAAACCGATGATCGCGTTTCGCACCCGGAAAAAATCGTTCGATTCGTTCATCGGCCAGCTTTACACAGTCGGGCTCGATGGCGAACTGCCTCAGCAAATGCCGGTGCCGCGCGGCGGGTTCCTCTCCTTTTCCCCGGACGATTCCAAGATGGTTTACAACCGCGTCTTCCGGGAGTTTCGCACTTGGAAACATTATCGCGGCGGAATGGCCGACGACGTTTGGCTGCACGACTTCAAGACCGGCGAAACGAAGAACCTTACGAACAATCCGGCGCAGGACATCATCCCGATGTGGGGCCCGGATGATCGCATCTATTTCCTATCCGATCGCGATGGCCGGATGAACCTTTTTTCGATCGATCTTACCGGCAAAGAGACGAAACAGCTCACCCATTTCACGGATTACGACATCAAATTTCCGACGATCGGAAAGGACGCGGTCGTGTTCGAGCAAGCCGGTTATATCTGGCGCTACGACTTGGCTAAAGGCGAAGCCGCGCCGGTGCCAATCGAGATCAAAGAGGACTTTGCCATCGGACGATCTGCGCTGGTGGACGCGTCGAAACACGTCGAATCCGTTAGTCCGGCGCCGGATGGCCAGCGCGTGATGGTCGTCGCGCGCGGCGATATTTTCTCCGTGCCGGGGAAGGACGGGACGCCGCGTAACCTGACGCGGACATCAAACGCCCACGAGCGCGACGCGGTTTGGTCGCCTGACGGCAAATTGGTTGCCTACAACTCCGACGCGACCGGTGAAAACGAGCTTTACGTCCGGGCGCAGGATGGCAAAGGCGAGCCGCAGCAGATCACCAAGGGTGCCGACACCTACTTTTATCAAGTGATTTGGTCGCCGGACAGTAAGAAGCTGCTGTGGTCAGACCGGATGCAGCGGCTGCGTTATGTCGATGTCGCGAGCAAGGCGGTGACACAAGTCGATCAGGATAAATTCGGCGAGATTCGCAGTTATGATTGGTCACCGGACAGCAATTGGATTGCCTGGTCGCGCCCCGAGGAGAATGGCGGCGAAAAAGTCTCACTCTTTTCCCTGGGCGACAAGAAACCGGTCGCGGTAACGGACGATTGGTACTCGGCGGGAAATCCGACCTTCAGCGACGATGGAAAATACTTGCTGCTGACCTCGAGCCGTGATTTCAAGCCGATCTTTGGTCAAACCGATTTCAGTAACGTCTATCGCGACTTGGACCGCGTCTATCTGGTCACGCTGGCAAAGGAGACGGAGTCGCCGCTGGCACCGCGCAGCGATGAAGTTGGTAAATCGGAAAAGAAAAAAGAGAAGGACGACAAGAAATCCGACGAAAAGAAAGAGAGCGCAAAAGAAGCGAAGCCGAAGCCGCCCCCGCCGGTTAAGATCGACCTCGACGGCATCGGCGATCGATTGGCCGCGCTCGATATTCAGCCGGGTGATTACAGAAATCTGCGGCTGGTTGACGATCGGATTTTCTACCTCCGGCGGACGGTCGCGGACGATAAGGGTGCCGACGAGGGCGAAGGGGACGGTGGCGAAAAGAGTCATCTCTGTTCCTACAGCCTGGAAGACCGCAAAGAGACGGTGCATGGCGACGTTAACGATTATGAAATCACGCGCGACGGCAAAAAGATGCTGGTCAAAATCGATAAGGATTACGCGATGATCGATTTGCCAAAAGACAAGCTCGAGCTGAAAGACGAGAAGAGCGGGAAAGATTACAAGCTGAAGTTCGAGGGGTTCGATCTGCGGCTCGACCGGCACGCGGAATGGAGCCAGATCTACTTCGAATGCTGGCGGCAGATGCGCGATTTCTTTTATGCGCCAAACATGAACGGAGTGGATTGGAAAGCCATGCGCGATAAATATGCGGCGTTGCTTCCGTTTGTGAATCATCGAAACGATCTCACCTATCTGGTCGGGGAACTGATCGGCGAATTGAATAGCGGCCACACTTATGTGACTGGCGGCGAACGGCCGGATACGCCCCGGATCAAGCTTGGATTGTTAGGCGCGGAATTCTCGCGCGACCCAGCAACGCACGCCTATCGGATCGACCGGATTTTGCCCGGCGAGAACTGGGACAAACACACCCGCTCACCCTTGCGCGACATTGGCGTCAACGTGAAGGAAGGCGATTACCTTCTCGCCATTAACGGCACGCCGGTTTCGACGCTGCCAAACCTTTATGACGCATTGATCGGCACGGCCGATAAGCAAGTCATCCTGCGGGTGAATTCCAAACCGAGCGATACCGGCGCCCGGGACGTGACCGTCGTGCCGATCGCGGATGAAGCGCCGCTCTATTATTTGGCCTGGGTGCGCAAGAACATCGACGAAGTGACGAAGAAAACCGGCGGCGAAGTAGGTTATCTGCATATTCCCGACATGGGCCAGGATGGGCTGAACCAATTTACCAAACTTTACTTTCCGCAGATTAAGAAGAAAGCGCTGATCATCGATGTTCGCGGCAATGGGGGCGGTTTTGTTTCGCCGCTGGTGATTGAACGGCTCCGGCGCGCGCTGGTCATGATCGAAATGTTCCGCAACGGAGTTCCGGACACGAATCCGCCGCAAACTTTCACCGGCCCGATGGTGACGTTGATGGATGAATTCTCCGCCTCCGATGGCGACATTTTCCCATATCGATTTAAGACGATGGGGCTGGGCAAATTAATTGGCAAACGCACTTGGGGCGGGGTGGTTGGAATTCGCAACCCATTGCCTCTGATGGATGGCGGCCAGTTTTTCAAGCCGGAGTTCGCGCCCTATTCCAAGGAGGGCAAAGGCTGGATTATCGAGGGACACGGGGTCGATCCTGACATTTACGTGGATAACGACCCGGCCAAAGAATTTCGCGGTGAAGATCAACAACTCGATCGCGCCATCCAGGAAATTCAGGAGGAACTGAAGACGAAGCGGTACGATCTTCCACCGATCCCGCCCTTCCCGGACAAGACCAAGTCGAGTTAGGGTGGTTAAATAATGCCGTAGCCGCAGAAAGCGCCGTGGGCGCGGAAGAATGTAGCCCCGGGCGCAAGCCCGGGGTTTTTCGATTCATTCGAACTAGCCCCGGAAGGGGCGGAAGGAGTAACGACGCGCTTTGGCGTATTCTGTCGCCCCTGCCGGGGCTAATTGGTTTGGAGACGCCTTTTCCCCCGGGCTCACGCCCGGGGCTAATATCTATCGCGGCTCCGGCGCTTCGGCCAAAAATGCCCGTATCCCTATTTCAGTGATCCAGCCAGGGGCAACCGTCCGGCCGGGGGCAAGCTATCGCCGGAATGCAATTTCACCAGGGCGCCGTCGGCGCTGTTAATCACGCCGTTGGCGTTGACGTCAGTGCGGAAGTTCGCGGCGGTCACTGGTTGGCCGAGCTGAGCCTTGGTTTGGGCGACATCGGCGGCGTTGACCGTGGCATTAGCATTCGTGTCGCCGATGAGGACGCCCATGCTCACAAGTGAATCGGGCAGCGTTTGCAGATACTGATCCGTAACGCCGCTTAATCTGATTGTAAGGACCTGCACATTGGCCACGCCGGTGAGATTGACCGTCATGGTGTTTCCGGCAAAAACCGGCGGACCCGAGACGGTGCCGACGCCGCTGTCGATGGTTGCGGTGCCGCTCTCGACATTGTTGCTGAAGGTAAAGACGAGTTCGTAATCGTTCGTCGCACCGCCGCTCCGGCATTCAATTCCCGGCGCGCCAGAAAGAGGCAACGACACATCGAAATCGCCAGCCGTGTCGTGCGTCTTTCGCGAAACAGCGGTGGAAATCTGAAGTGCGGGCACCGGAACTTTGAACGCGTAGATTCTGTTATTAGCTGGATAATAAATGCGGCCACGCGCAGCGATGCCGGTATTCCACTTCACCGTGCCGGTCATCAACTCGTTCGCGCCGCCTCCGGCGAAAACAAGCGCGCCGGTATCAGCATTGTAACCGTTCAATCGTTGGGAGCCACCAGCGCCACATGCCCAAACGATGAAGTTGTTTGTGCCATCCATAGAAGTGACGAACGGCGAACCTTGTCCACTCTGCGTGACCAACCATGCGCTACTCATGGTGGGAGGGTTGCCGGGATTGACCCGGTACGCCACTAGCGTGTTACTTGAGCCCGCGCGAAAAGTGAAATAAGTGCCCATGCTCGTCTGATAGGTGCAAGATGATTGTCCCAGGAGCGTGGAACTGGATACGTTCATCGAAGCCACTGGCGAAGTGATCCCGCCCAGATTATTTCGGTTGAGCAAATAAGCATTGCGATCCTTGCCCAATGCCAGCACGAGCTGGGAAGGCGTCGCCCCGGGCACATCGAGCAACATTGCGCTGCAACCGCCAAGATCGGTATCTCCGTTGTCGAGGCTGAACCAATTGGTCGGAGCCCAGTAATCAGTAGTGTTGCCGCTGAAAACCGGCCCTGCTTGCAAGCGAATGATCGATTCGCCCTGGCTATAAACGCCCCCGGTTCCGATCGTGTTGCCGGTGATGACAAACATATTCGTGCCATCGCTGGCTACACCTGAGTGCCCCCAGATTCCGCCGCCATTTGCGCTCGTCGACCAACCCAGGACAGCTGAAGGATTGTTGATCTGCACGCCAACCACCCAGCCGCGGTAAGGGGTGCAATCTCCGAAATGCCCCGAGTAGGGGACATAGACAATATTGTTCACCACAGCAAGCGCTCCCCGGTTGTTGTGATGGGGAGAATCAAACGCCGGGAAGGCGGCACTCACATCCACCGGCCAACCGGAATTGGTCGCGCCTGTGTCCACATTGAGTGAAAAAATGAAATGCTTCTTGGCTGTGCCGGTATCGACCATCGCGTCGAGAAAGAGCGCGCGCGATGCCAGATCGACAGCCGGCGTATCGCTGATCCCGAGGGGATTGATATTTCCGCACGGAAGACCGCTGCTAGCCGGATTGCCCAGGTTCCGCTGCCAGATGACGTTGCCGGTGATCGCGTTCAGTGCATAAACATTGTTCGACTCCGTCGCGGCGATCACCATGGGCCCGTTCGGTCCGCCCTCGATGAACAACGGCTGGGCTAAAACGTTGCCCGAGATGGTGCCGTTAAAGTTGAGATCCCGGGCCAAGCTGGCCGCTGCCGAAGGCGTGAAGGCGGAATCCACATAAACACCGTCACGCGAAAGATTGTTGTGTTCCTGCGTGACGTTTACCGACGCTTGCGTAGAAAAAATGCTCCCGACGAGGAGTAGTGGCGTGACGAGGAAATAGGAGAATTGCGGTTTCACATCTCCAGTATTCGACAAACGCGCAAAATTTTCCAGAAGAATGCGTTCGAGGCTAGAATGCGCCGAACCCATGGAAGCACGGCGCAGCTTCCTCAAACCTTCACCGATGATGGCGTATCTGGCGATGATGGCGCCGCGAGTCGGCGCATTTCTCACGTCGATCGTTTCGCTTTTGTCTCGCCACGCCAGCGTCTATACATACGGTAGGAGGGGAATGAAAATTCGTCTGCTTTCCGCTTTTGCTTTGTTTTTCATTCTGGCCGCCACATCCAAGCTGTCGGCGACGGGGGTCGACGCCAACAGCGTGGTCTTCATTATTCTAATGGAGAACCACAATTGGTCGAGCATCAATGGCAGTAGCAACGCCCCTTACATTAATAACACGCTGCTGCCGATGGCTTCCTATTGCGATCAGTATTACAACCCCGCCAACATTCACCCAAGCCTGCCGAATTATCTCTGGCTCGAAGCCGGGACTAACTTCGGCATCTTTAACGATTCTCCGCCTTCCGTTAATCACCAATCCACCACCAATCATTTCGTGACCCAGCTGAGGAATGCCGGCATCTCGTGGAAGACCTATCAGGAAAATATTAGCGGCGCGACCTGTCCGACGACGGACAGCTATCCTTACTACGTGAAGCATAACCCATTTGCTTACTTCGACGATGTTGTGGCTAACAACTGCACGATGGTGATGAGGCCTTTTTCCGAACTGGCCACTGATCTTACTAACGGAACGGTTGCCCACTACAACTTTATCACGCCGAACATTTGCGATGATATGCACGATTCCTGCGCGCCGACGAATAATCCGGTGAGGCAGGGTGACAATTGGCTGGCGCAAAACGTGCCCATGATCCTGAACTCGGCGGCGTACCAGAACAATGGCCTCCTTATCATCACCTGGGATGAAGGATCCCCCGGCGATGGACCGATCGGGATGATCGTGCTCTCGCCGCTGGCCAAAGGTGGCGGCTACCACAATAGCCTGCGCTACACTCATAGTTCCACCTTGCGCACTTTTCAGAAGATATTCGGAGTAGCTCCCTTTCTAGGAGACGCCGCTACCGCACTTGACCTAAGCGACCTGTTCCGCCCTAACGCAATTCCCAATGGCGACCCGATGGTTGTCTCGAGAAAGACCCATGGCAGCGCCGGCACTTTCGATATTAATCTCGCGCTGGCCGACGAATGTCGCAGCGGCGGAGCGAGCAACGATTACCAGATTGATTTTTACCTTCCCGGTCTCGGTCACTTTCACCGGCGCAGCCGTCACGGCTGGGACCGGATCGGTGAGCAGTAGTAGCGGCAGCGGGACACCGAATATTACCGTCAATCTGACTGGAGTAATCAACGCGCAAAGAATCACGGTCACCTTATACGGTGTGAGCGACGGGGGTACCGGCGCCGCTAACCTGACTGCGCAGATGGGCGTGTTAGTCGGCGATACCAGCGCCAACGGGGCGGTCAACTCTGGCGACGTTGCTCAGACCAAGGCCCGATCCGGTATGGCAATTGACGCAACTAACTTCCGCTCGGACGTAAATGCCAACGGCGCCATTAATGATAGCGACGTGTCGGTCATCAAGTCGAACCTCGGCACCGGGCTGCCGTAAAGTGCGCCTGAGGAACTCAAGGAACGCGACGGTTCCGGGCCGTGAGTGAACCTGCATTTTTCCCTCTTTCCTGGTTTCCTGATTGGCCTAGTTTCCCCTGGTGCAGAAGACGATGAAAGCGGTGGTAAAAGCGAAGTCTGGGCCTGGGCTTTGGCTGGAGGACGTCCCGGTGCCGGAAGTGCGTGGCGATGATGTTCGGATTCGCGTTGTGAAAACGTCGATCTGCGGCACCGACGTCCACATTTACAATTGGGACGCGTGGGCTCAGAAAACGATACCCGTGCCGATGACGATCGGCCACGAGTTTGTCGGAATTGTCGATGCGGTGGGCGATCAGGTAAAAGGGTTCGCGCCGGGCGACCTGGTGGTCGGCGAAGGTCACATCACGTGCGGCCATTGCCGGAATTGCCTGGCCGGCCGGCGCCATCTCTGCCCCAACACACAGGGGGTGGGGGTGAATCGCCCCGGCGCGTTTGCCGAGTTTGTCGCGATCCCGCAGGACAATTGCTGGCACGCCGATCCGTCGATCCCGCTCGATGTGCTCTCCTGTTTTGATCCGTTAGGCAACGCCGTCCACACCGCCCTCTCGTTCGATCTCGTCGGCGAAGATGTTCTCATCACCGGCGCCGGGCCGATCGGTTGCATGGCCATCCCGATCTGCCACCAAGCCGGCGCGCGCCATGTCGTGATCACCGACGTAAACCCGTACCGGCTGGAGCTCGCCCGGAAAATGGGCGCGACCGTCGCTTTAGATGTGCGCACCGCGAAAGTCGCCGACGCGATGCATGAGCTCGGCATGAAAGAAGGATTCGATGTCGCACTGGAGATGTCCGGGAACCCGAAAGCATTCGCCGACATTCTGCCGAACATGTTTCACGGCGGGAAAATCGCGTTGCTCGGCATTATGCCAGGCACCGCCGCGATCGATTGGAACCAGGTCGTCTTCGATCAGCTCACCATCAAAGGAATTTATGGCCGCGAAATGTACGAAACGTGGTACAAAATGACTGCCCTCATCCAAAGCGGCCTCGACATCTCACCGGTTATCACCCACCGCTTCCCCTACACCCAATTCAAAGAAGCGATCGAGCTGATGAAGTCGGGCAATTCCGGCAAAATCGTTCTCGATTGGAGCGAACGCTAAACTTGGGAGTTAGGTCGGGGGCAGCGCTCGTTGCGACAGATTTTTCGCGCGAGAACATCACTAATCTCAAGGTGGCCTGGAATTGCGTCTTCGAATTGCGCCAAACAAGCAACGTGCAACTACCGCAACTCGGCGGCTTGCCGGTCGCGGCCTTCGAGCTCGAGAACCATGCGTTTGATGTGTCTGTAATCGGTGTGCGAGCGCAGTAGTCGCAAACTTTCCTCCGAATCGCCCCATTGCAGAATCTGGATCGGTTCGGGGCGCGCGCCCCAGGCGTTCATGTCGCGCTGGTTGGCCATGTAGAGATCGATCGTGTTCCGACCGCTCAAAGCCCACCCGTAGTCCTCGACGCGATAGATTTGGCCGGTCGAAAGTAATCGGAAGGTTGTTCCCATCGGCCAGCGCGACCAGTCCGCTGCGGCGCTTCCGATTCGAGGGGATCTGCTGACCGCGCTTGCGCGTTTGGCCCCCTGACCCGTTCGAGAGGCGCGAGTCGTTGTTGTCACCGTCCTCGTCCTCGTCGTTCTCGGCTCGTCCATCGAGAATGGTTGCAGTTCAGTTCCCGAATTGGAGATGCGCTGGACCTCGTTAACCTCGGCTACGCTGATGGCACGTGGCACATATTCAGCGCGATGAATCGCCGGCCCAGCCGCATGCAGCTCGCCGCCGAGCGCGTTATGATTGCTAAACTCGCGATGGTCCGCCTCGGTGTGAGTGTATGCGGTTGTGCGAACGTGTTGAAAATCGTTCCTGGTCAGCGGCGGTTCGTACGGCGGCAAAGCGTGCTGGGTCGTCCCGCAGGCACAGAGAAAAAGTGCCGCGATGGCAAGGCCCGCTAAGGCTAAGTTCCGGGGGGTAGGCACGACTGATCGGGAAGTTATTAACAATTGTTCCCAACCCGGAGCAAGTGCTTTTTTTCGGAAATTTTTTCGCCAGTCGCGCGCGATTTGAGTAATCTCGATTTGATCTATGCACGCCAAATTTCAGAAACAGATTTCGCAGACGCTCGAGGAAATCCAATCGCAAGGCCTGTTTAAGACCGAACGGGTCATCACTAGCCCGCAAAAGGCACACATTTCGATTACTGGTGGCAAACGCGTGCTGAACATGTGCGCTAACAATTACCTCGGCCTGGCCGATCATCCTGCGCTGATCGCCGCCGCCAAGGAAGCGCTCGATTCGCATGGCTTCGGCATGGCCAGCGTCCGTTTCATCTGCGGGACGCAGGACATCCACAAACAGCTCGAAGCCGCGCTGACGAAATTCCTCGGCACGGAGGACACGATTCTTTACCCCTCGTGTTTCGACGCCAACGGCGGTTTGTTCGAGACGCTGCTGGGCGAGAAAGACGCGATTATTAGTGACGAATTGAATCACGCCTCAATCATCGACGGCGTCCGGCTCTGTAAAGCGCAACGGTTTCGCTACAAGCATAACGACCTGGCCGATCTCGAAGCACAATTGCAAGCCGCGAAAGATGTGCGCTTCCGATTGATCGCGACCGACGGCTGTTTCTCGATGGATGGCACAATCGCCAACCTCGCGGCGCTGGTCGATCTTGCGCAAAAATACGAGGCACTCACCATGATCGACGACGCGCACGCCACCGGTTTTCTCGGTCCGAAAGGACGCGGCACGCATGAGTATCACGGCGTGATGGGCAAGATCGACATCATCACAGGCACGCTCGGCAAAGCGTTGGGGGGAGCCAGCGGTGGATTTTCCAGTGGCCGCAAAGAAATTGTCGATCTTCTCCGGCAACGGTCGCGTCCCTATTTGTTCTCGAACAGCATCGCGCCGCACATCGTGGCCGCGAGCTTGAAAGCGCTCGAGTTGCTGAGCGCTTCAACTGAATTGCGCGACCAGCTGGAAGCGAACACGAAATATTTCCGCGCCGCCCTGACCGACCGCGGACTAACGATCAAATCCGGCACCCATCCGATCGTGCCGATCATGATCGGGGATGCCGCCAAATCGCAAAGATTCGCTGCGCGCATGCTGGAGAAAGGCGTTTATGTGATCGGCTTCTTTTATCCGGTCGTGCCGCACGGGACGGCGCGCGTTCGGACACAGGTGAGCGCCGCGCATTCGCGCGAGGACCTGGAATTTGCGGTCAACGCCTTCGCTCAGGTTAACGAAGAGCTGAAAGAAAGTTAAAGGGTTAAAAATGTTACAACGTTAAAACGCTGGGAACCTCCTGTTGCAACAATGTAAACTTTATAACCTTTCAATTCTCTCCCCGTTTCAACATTGTAACCCTTTTAACTTTTTTAACCCTTCTGGCCCATGCTTTACATGGTGATTGAGCAATTCAAAGACGCGCCCGGGATTTACCAACGCCTCGCGCAAAAAGGCCGAATGATGCCGGAAGGATTGAATTACATCTCGAGCTGGATCGATCACGGTCTCAAGACCTGCTGGCAAGTGATGGAGACGGAAGACTTCGTGCTCCTGGAGCGCTGGATCGACCATTGGAAAGATCTAATGGATTTCGAAATCGTTCCGGTTCGCACTTCGGCGGACGTGCGCGAGCTGATGCAGAAGAAATCTGCCTAGAGCGTTTTAGGAAAAACCGTAGCCGCAAATGGCGGAAACCTTTGAGTTCTCTGGATCTGGCGATTGAGTTGTAGGGGAAACTGACAGTTTCCCTCATGGCTGCGTCCTGCGGAAGCCGGGTGCGCTTGGATCCGAACGAAGCCACACGGGAAGCCGTCGGCTTCCCCTACAGAAAACTTGGCCTATTTGCCCATGCCATTGGCTACAGCGTTTCTTAAAATGCTCTAAATCTGCGAAACCCGTGGGTCAGTCTTCGTGCAGCGCAATGGTGGAGCCGACCCACGTTTTTTCCTTATTGAAATCGACCCCCATCATTTTTCCCTGACTCATCCGGACCAGATTATTCACCAGCGTCGGATCTCTATCTTTGTCCGGCCAAAGAAACATCATCCGAATTTCCGCCTTGGATCGGTTCCCATCCACGGTCTGCACAAACGGCGCGTATTCGACTTTCTTTTGCAAAATCCAGTCGTGCGGTTTCTCCAGCGCGGCGATTTTTTCGTAGGTCGGTTCCATGTCCACGCCGAGCCCGGCGAAGGAGTAGAGCGGTTTCAAAACGTAATTTTCGATCCGCCTGCCCGCCGTCGCCTTTCGATCCGCCATAGGCTTATCCAAAGGCTGGTTGGCGATGGCGGGAAATTCATCGGCAAAGAACGCGGGTGATGTGTGCTCCGTTTTCAGGAACGGGAGCGAATGTTTACTGATCCGGAAATACCAGTTCGGATGTCCGGCCCAGGCCACATCGAGATCTTCTTGGAACCGAAACGGCAAATCGAGATCGGGCCGCCGAATGAGCTCGTCGAAAATGACGCGATTGTAAATCCGCTCGATCCGCACTTCCCGGCCATCGCGATCATAAAACAATTTCCGGCCGCGTTTTTTTATTTTCGTCAGGCAAACCGGGCGAATACCGAGCAACTTCTCCGTGGCGGCAAAATCAATGCGGGTCTTTTGTTTTTCCGGTTCGATCTCGAGCAAGATCACGTTTTCAGGTTGGGCGCCGGCGAGAATAGTGCGTCGCAAAAGATCGACATAGGTGTCGTCTTTGATTCCGCCGAACGATGAAGTCCAGTTACGCGGGATCACCGGGAACGTCTTTCGGATGCAATGCAGCTCGAGCAACTGAAATCCGAACAGGCTTGGGAAAGCTTGCAACTCGATCAAGCGCGGCACCAGTCGGTCGCGCTCCGCGCAAATCCCAAAATCGACCACGAGGAAATTAGGATGCGCCGGTTCGTTAGGCACGTCCAATCCCTCAGGAATAGCCGAGGCGGCGTAGCGCGCGAATTCGGGAGTGCGCGTAAGATCGACAATCGCCTTGGCGCCGCGGGCGACTTCGTCCGCAAACTCCCGGGTCAAGAAAATCGGCGTCTCGGCAATCCGGAAATCGGCCGGCCATTTTTCGCTTTCGTTAATGCAGCGGAGCAGGGCCGCGTATTTTTCCGGCGTAAAATCAGCGTTGAATTTCGCACGGAGTTGCGGATCCATGAATTTTAGATCCGTCGCCCGTTACTCTTCGTTCGGCTGAGGCACACGTTCCAGACGCCTTCGAACATGCGCAATCATGAATGAATCTTATACCAAAAACTTCCCGCGCTCCATGACCTTCTCGTCGTCGAACCAGATGTCGAAGTCGCGGCCGACGCAGTCAATGTGCGTCTTTGAAGCCCAATTTGCGCCGGTATGCTCGGCATAAGGATGGCCGAAGGCGATATGAACGCCCGGAATTTTTTCATCCTGTAAAATGTGACCGATCACGTGGGCGCAGGCGGTGTTGGTGCCGATGGCGAATTCGCCGACTCGATTGCTGTTTTCATCCGTGCTGGTGTAGCGGCGGAAATCTTCGCGCAATTCCTGATTTTCCGAGCGAAGATCGACAATCCGGTTGTTCTCCACTTCGATCGTTAAGGGAGTTTCCTTGAGATCGCCATATCGCTCACAAAGGTAGTCGCCCACCACTCCGTCCACGACAAAGGTCCCATTCGTGTTCAACGGTGCGGTGAAAATCTCGCCGCCGGGGAGGTTGCCCCACTTCTCTCGGCTAATGATTCCGCTGGTCTTCAGCCATTTCAGTTTCGGCGAAAGCTCGGCTTCGAAATCGGTCCCGAATGGCGTTTTGCAGGTGATCCGCTTTGCCCGCCGCGCACGTTCCACTAATCGTTGGCTTAAGGCATCGACTTCGTGAAAATCAGCCCGCATCCCTTCGAGCATGATCTGCCGATTGATGTTGACCATGTGAGCGTGTCGAATTTTGTGACGATCGACCACCGCGGTCATCTCTCGGCGCGCCGCCAGCTCGCCGGGTTGGCTTTGTGCGGCGAAGATCGAGACCTGCGACATGGAGAGATCTTCCAAGATCATTTCGGGCATGAACTGCAAAGGCCGTTGTCCGTGGTGTTCCAGCGTAAACAAGCTGCACTCGGAACCGATTGCTTCGACTTCAGCACGCAACGCCACGGCGATCTCGGCCGTGGCTTCATCGGTAATAATGGTGACGCGCTCTTGCGGTTTGAGCCGGAGACAGACCCGAATAGCGTTCCGCGCGCCGGGTGCAAGGTCAGGATCGATCGAATGGAGATAAACGCTATCTGGCATGGAAAAACTTGAGGATTACGCGAAAAGCGAACCGAGGCAACTCGCTGCACCTCCTGCGCTGGATGAGTTCAGCTTGGTAAAATCAAGATCACTTGCCTCCAACTTCTGCCCCACGGCCACGCTGCTCGGATTAGGGCCGCCGGTCGAGAATCTCCACCCGGCAGATTTTTTCCAGCGCGTGAGCTTGCGCCCTGGCGCGCGAGCGGCGTAGCTTGGGCTTTTTACCAATGCCCGCCATGAAAAAAGCACTCGTCACCGGTATCACGGGCCAGGACGGCTCGTATCTCGCCGAGTTGCTGCTGGATAAAGACTACGAGGTACATGGCGTCATTCGCCGCGCCTCGACGTTCAACACGAGCCGCATCGACCACCTTTACCGCGATCCACACATCAACGGCGTCCGTCTCTTTCTCCACTACGGCGATCTCGCCGATTCCGTGCAGATGGTGAAGCTGCTCTACCAACTCCAGCCCGACGAAATCTACAATCTCGGTGCGCAGTCGCACGTCCGTGTCAGCTTCGATATTCCCGAATATACCGGCGACGTCGACGGCCTCGGCGCACAACGCATTCTCGAAGCCATCCGCGAAGCCGGCCTCGGGAAAAAATGCCGCTATTATCAAGCGTCGTCGTCGGAGATGTTCGGCAAGGCACAAGAGGTGCCGCAGACGGAAAAGACACCATTCTGGCCACGGTCGCCTTATGGCTGCGCGAAAGTTTACGCCTACTGGCTCACCGTGAACTATCGCGAGAGCTATGCCCTGCACGCAAGCAATGGGATTCTGTTCAACCACGAGAGCCCGCGCCGCGGCGAGACCTTCGTTACGCGCAAGATCACGCGCGCTGCCACGCGCATCAAACTCGGCCTGCAAGATTCGCTCTACCTCGGCAACCTCGACGCCCACCGCGACTGGGGCTACGCCAAGGAATACGTTGAGATGATGTGGCTCATGCTCCAGCAAGACCACCCGGACGACTACGTGGTCGCGACCAACGAGACACATAGCGTAAAGGAGTTTTGCGAGGAGACCTTTGGCCTGCTCGCGCTCGATTGGCAGAAATACGTGAAACACGATACGCGCTACGAACGTCCGGCCGAAGTCGACCTGCTGATCGGCGACGCGGCGAAAGCGAAGAAGCAACTCGGCTGGTCGCCGAAGGTGCGCTTCAAGGACCTGGTGAAGCTCATGGTCGAGCACGATCTCGAACTGGCCAAGCGCGAGGCACAGATCGCAGCACTACCTCAATGAGAAACGCACAGACACAAGAATAAGGAACATGCGGACGCCGGTTTCTGCTTTCTGCTGTTTCCCATGCTTTTTCTTGGCATGAGACTCTTCCTCGCCGGGCATCAGGGTATGGTCGGCGCGGCGCTTGTGCGCCGTTTCGCGCGCGAGCCGGGCCTAACGCTGGTCACGCGCCCGCGCCGCGAACTCGATCTCGCAAATCAGGCCGCAGTGGAAAGTTTTTTTGCCAGAGAAAAGCCCGACGTCGCGATCATCGCTGCGGCAAAGGTCGGCGGCATCCACGCCAATTCGACCTACCCGGCGGAGTTTCTCTTCGACAACCTCGCCATCGCGACCAACTCGATCCACGCAGCCTACCACGCTGGCGTCAAGCGCCTGCTCTTCCTCGGCAGCTCATGCATCTACCCGAAACACGCACCGCAACCGATGACCGAGGACTGCCTGCTCACCGGCCCGCTCGAGCCGACTAACGAAGCCTACGCCATTGCGAAAATCGCCGGCTTGAAGCTCGCGCAATTCTACCGGAAGCAATACGGCGTTTGCTTCCATTCCGCGATGCCGACCAACCTCTATGGCCCTGGTGACAACTACCACTCGCAGAACTCGCATGTCGTTCCCGCGCTCATCCGCCGCATCTACGAAGCGAAGAAGAGCGGCGCACCCGAAGTCGTAGCGTGGGGCACGGGTGCGCCGCGTCGCGAATTTCTCTACGTGGACGATCTCGCCGACGCGTGCGCGTTTCTGCTGCGACTCGAAAATCCGCCCGACCTCGTCAACGTCGGCAGCGGCACTGACGTGACCATCCGCGAGTTGACCGACCTCGTTGCGTCTGTCGTGGGCTACCGCGGTCGCATCGTGTGGGACACCTCAAAACCCGATGGCACCCCACGCAAGCTCCTCGACGTTTCCCGCCTCGCTGGCCTCGGCTGGCGTGCAAAGATGGAGTTGCGCGAAGGGATCGAGAAAACCTACGCCAGCTTTCTCGCCGAAACATCCGACGGCACGTTGCGCGGTTGATGTCTTTGTTGGCGGCATTCTTGGGAAAGCCAAAGTCCAGTTTCGATGTCGCGATCGGAACTGATGTGCGTGTCTTGCGCCGGCAAAATCGTCGCGATCCTCCGTTTCCGCAGGAAACTCTCAGCTTCCCCGCCTTAATGCCGGAAATGGCGCACACCGGTGAAAATCATCGCGATGTTGTGCTTGTTGGCCGCGGCGATCACTTCGTCGTCGCGGACGGAGCCGCCTGGCTGAATCGCGCAGGTGGCGCCCGCGTCGGCGGCGGCGATGAGGCCATCAGGAAACGGGAAGAAAGCGTCGCTCGCCACCGCGCTGCCTTTGAGCGAAAGCCCGGCTTCCTCCGCTTTCCAAATGGCGATCCGTGACGAATCAATCCGTGACATTTGTCCCGCGCCGATTCCGAGTGTCCGATCCGGTCCGGCATAAACGATCGCGTTCGATTTCACATGTTTGACCACCCGCCAGGCGAACAACATCGCGTCGAGCTCGGCCTTGGTCGGCGCGCGTTTCGTCACCACATTTTGCGCGATTTCCACCGGGCCATCCGCATCCTGCACCAGCACGCCGCCGTAAACTGATCGGATATCTGTCTTCGGCCGTGCCGCTACCCCGGACGAAAGCAACCGGATCAGTCGCAGATTTTTTTTCTTCTGCAAAATCGCGCGCCCTTCGGAATCGAACTCCGGAGCGATGATCACTTCGCTGAAAATCTCGCTAATCGCTTTTGCGAGCGGTTCATTCAGGGGGCGATTGCAAATGATAATCCCGCCGAACGGCGCCTGTTTATCGGTCGCGAACGCTTTCTCCCAGGCCGCGCGCAAATCCACATCGCTCCCAACACCGCACGGATTGGTGTGCTTGAGAATCGCGACCGTCGGCGCTTCGAATTCGCCTATCAAATTCGTAGCCGCACTGATGTCGAGAATATTGTTAAACGATAATTCTTTGCCGTGCAGCTTTTCAAAGTGCTGATCGAAATCGCCGTAGAGCGCCGCCGTCTGATGCGGGTTTTCGCCGTAACGCAAGCGCATGGCCAACGGCAGCGTGATTGAAAACGATGCTTCGGTGGCTTGTGCGTTGTCGAGGAATGTCGCAATCGCCCGATCGTAATCCGACGTTTTGATGAACGCCTTGATCGCGAGCCGTTCGCGCAACTTCAGCGGCGTCTCGCCCTTGTTGTCGCGCATCGTTTCCAGCACGGTGTCGTAATCCGCCGGATCGACCACCACCGTCACCGATTCGTAATTCTTCGCCGCGCTCCGAATCATCGAAGGACCGCCGATGTCGATGTTCTCGATTGCCTCCGCCAAAGTAACGTTCGGCTTTCGGATCGTTTGCTCGAAAGGATAAAGATTCACCACCACCAGATCGATCGGCTCAAACCCGCATTCACGCGCTTCCGCTTCGTGCTTCGGATTTCCGCGCTTGTAGAGCAGACCGCCATGCACGCGCGGATGCAATGTTTTCACCCGGCCTTCCAGCACCTCGGGAAATGCGGTAAAACTCGAAATCTCGCGCACGGGAATTTTTTCTTTGCGCAACAACTCGGCGGTGCCGCCGGTGGAAATGATGTCCACCCCCTGGCGTTCAAGCGCACGCGCAAACGCCGCGATGCCGGTCTTATCGGAAACAGAAATAAGGGCGCGGGAAATTTTCATACGTGCGTGAATCGCGATTCGTTACCGCATCAAATCGTGGCTCGACTACGATCTCGAGCCACACGCCATCAACGATGCAACGCGCTATCAATGAAGGAAATCGTCTGGCGAATTTTGTCCTGCTCCTTCATTCGCCTTTGCACGAGCTTACACGCGTGCAAAACCGTGCCGTGATCCCGTCCGCCAAACGCTTCGCCGATTTCATTGAGCGACGCTTTCGTCAGCGCGCGCGAGAGATACATGGCCACTTGTCGGGGAAAGGCGATATTGGCCGGGCGTCGTTTACTGGTCATATCGGCCAAACGCACGTCGAAATGCTCCGCCACTTTCTTTTGAATCTGCTCGATCGTAATCGATTGCCGGCCTTCCTCTTGCAAAATATCTTTCAATAAATGCTCGATCACTTCTTGCGTGAGCGCTTTGCCGCTTAAAGACGCGAACGACGCCACCCGCATCAGTGCGCCTTCCAACCGGCGCACGTTGGTTCGAATCCGGTCTGCGAGAAATTCGAAGACCGAATCATCCAGCTTGATTTGAAGGATGAGCGCTTTTTTGCGCAGGATGGCCATGCGCGTCTCGATGTCCGGCGGCTGGAGCTCGGCGGTCAAGCCCCATTCAAATCGCGAAACCAATCGGTGCTCGAGATTCGCGATCTCCGATGCAGGCCGATCGCTCGAGAGAACAATCTGTTTGTGCCCATCGAAGAGGGTGTTGAACGTGTGAAAAAATTCTTCCTGCGAGCGCTCTTTGCCGGCCAGGAATTGGATGTCGTCGATCAAAAGCACATCAGCCAGGCGATACCGTTTCCGGAATTTCACCAGGGTGCTGTGCTGGATCGCGTCGATAAACTCGTTAATGAATAGTTCGCTCGATATGTAAATGACTTTCGTGTTTTTCTTCTTCCCCCAGACGTGCTGTCCGATTGCCTGCATCAGGTGAGTCTTCCCCAAACCCACACCACCATAAACAAAAAGCGGATTGTAGGTCCGCGCCGGGGATTGCGCGACGGCCAGCGCGGCCGAATGCGCATATTCATTGTTCGGCCCGACGACGAAGGAGTCGAACGTGTTCCGCGGATTTAGCGCGAGCCCAATCGCGCTCGTTTTCATCTGTCGAGGCGCTTCCTCCGCTTCCTTCAGTGCGGAAAAATCCTGGTCCGGCGTTTCGGTTGACGTTCCGGCCGGCAAGGAAAATTTTACTTCGCGCGGGCTGCCGAGCGCGGTGCAGATGGCCGCTTCCAACGCGGCCATGTGATTACTCTCGATCCAAAACTGATAGATATTGTTAGGCACGCGGAAGACCAGCGACTTCTCGTTCACCTCGCTGAGCTCAACCGCCGAGAACCAACGCTTGAATGTGTCTGCACTCACTTGCGGGCGAAGCGCGGCGACTAATTTCAGCCAGAGCTCGGAATATTTCTCTTTCATGGGGAGTTGTTAACAGCGTTACACAATTGCCATAATTGCTGTGACAGCGGGAAATTGGCTTTCGAGAGCAGCCCAAGACGCCATCGCTTCCGCGCATTGCGCGCGGCACAGCAGCCTCGTATCCAAAAGCAAAAAGTTCCTAAATACGAGGGAAAAACAGCCTGCGCATCCCTTCGGAAATCCTCTCGCTGAAGCAAGATCGAAATCGGCGCTGTGATTTTCGGCTTTCGGGGTCAAGACTTGGCTCATTGGGGCTGCGAGATAATTATCATAATCTGTTCACATCTTATTCACATCTGCTTCCGTTCCTCCCTGCGCAGCGGGCTTGAGACTAGAAATCCAATTAAACTTCGACAAGAAAAAAATTCGAAATTTATTTCGCGTCGCGCACCAAAAAAGTCTTGACGCAAAAAACAATTCGAGATTGCGTTTCGCGCAAAATTTTTTTGCAAGACAGTGATCCATTTTTGTCCCCAGGCGAGAATCGCGCGACACTCAGCGCATTAAAATTCTTCTTGTCCGCGAATCAGAACGCCTTTGCTCTGGAAGGGCGCGGCCAGCGCGAATAAACGCGACTGCCGATCCGGTCGTTCTAATTGATGGGCGTGACGCTGCTCTGTGATCGGGCGCGGGGACGAAGCCGTGTCGCGCCGCTAGGGCGTCGAAAAATGTGACGTCGGCGCTTTGAACGTTGGCGACGCGCATTGCTCGGGGAACAGGGCAAAGAAAAGGCAAAAATTCTTATTGACAGCGCGGGGCGAAGGGTGGTTTAAAGTGGTGAAAAGTGGGTTAGAATGGATCAATTCTCCACCCGACCATGGAAACTTCGCCTGCACCTCCTTCTCTCTCGAACCCGCTTTACGCAGGCGAGTTCCGCCACTCCATCGATGAAAAAAATCGCATCACCATTCCCGCGCGCTGGCGTCACCGTGGCGCCGATGAATTCATCCTTCTTCCGGAAGCGACTCATCAATTTCTTCTGGTCATGTCGCCTGAGGAATTTTCTCGTATGAGCGCCGCCGCCGATAATTCGCCTAACGTGTCCGCTCGCGACCGGCGCGTTTTTCTGCGGCATCTCCACTCCCGCGCCCAGCACGGCAGTGCCGATCGCCAGGGCCGGCTCGTTCTTCCGGAGGAACTCTGTAAAACGTTAGGCCTGAAAGGCGAGGTCGCGCTCGTCGGCGGGCGCGGGCTTTTTGAGATTTGGAATCTGCAACGCTGGAAAAAAGTGCACCAGGAGGAGACGGCGACTTACCAGCATGTGGCAAATGTCATCGGTTTATAAGAAGCCCTTCGCAAATGCAGAGGCCACTTTCTTGTGTGGCATCTCTGCGTGTGTCCGCTACGAGGCCGTCGGGGAAGCGGACAACTACGTTCCCGGTGGGAGCTGCCAGTTCCCCCTACAGAAAACCCAGTTCATTCGTCCCGGAGGAAGGGAATGAACGCATTATTGTTTGAACGGCCCATCTGGTTCGCGACCGGTCCGCTCATCATCGAGGAGGAGGCGCAGGAAATGGAAGACGCTACTTACCATCAGCCGGTGCTTGTGAAAGAAGTTGTCGATCTGCTCGCAGCACGACCTGGCTCGCTGGTGCTCGATGCTACCTGCGGCGGCGGCGGTCACAGCGAGGCGATTTTGCAGGCCGGCGCCGATGTTCTAGCGCTCGATCAGGACCCGGACGCGATCCTGCAGGCTACGGAAAATCTGGCGCGCTTCGGCGGTCGCGTCACGGTGCGTCAGGCAAATTTTCGGGACGCGGATAAAATTCTCGACCAGCTCGATATCTCGACAATTGGCGGCGCGCTGGTCGATCTGGGCGTTTCCTCGCGGCAGCTTGAAAACGCCGCACGTGGTTTCAGCGTGATGCGGAACGGCCCGCTCGATATGCGGATGGATCCGTGGCATCAGACCACCACGGCGGCCGACATCGTTAACCATTATAGCGAAGAACAACTGACGCAGTTGTTCCGCGATCTGGGCGAGGAACCGGCGGCGCGGCGCATCGCCGCGTTGGTCGTGAAGATGCGCAAGACCGAGCCGTTTCGCGAGACGCTCTCGCTGGCGCGCGCGATTGAGAAAGTGGTGGGCCGGCATGGACGGCGTCATCCGGCAACGCAAGTCTTTCAAGCGCTCCGGATGGAAGTGAACGATGAACTCGGTGCGCTGGAAGAGGGACTCCGCCTATTGACCGCGCGACTGGAACCCGGCGCACGCATCGCGGTGATCGCATTTCATTCCCTCGAAGATCGGATGGTAAAGAATTTCTTCCGGGACCGCAGCCGGGAATGGATCGATAAACCGGAATGGCCGGAGCCGCGTCGCAACCCAGACCGTGATTTAAGCGTGATTACGCCGAAACCGGTCGAGCCGGGTGCGGGAGAACAACACCAGAATCCGCGGTCGCGCAGCGCGAAGTTGCGCGTGGCGGAGAAACTTGCATGAACCGTTCCCGTCAAAAAAAATCGAACCTACTAAACGCGCCATCGCTGGTGCGCTGGATCGTGATCACGGCCTTTTTTGCCCTAACGGGTTTAAGCTACGTCTATTTGAAGCTTCAGCTTTATCACCTGGGCGATCGCACCAAGGCGTTGGAGAAGGAATTGTCGAACTTGCATGCCGGGAACGAAGTGGCCAGCGCTCAGATCGCGGCTCTGACATCGCGCGCGGCACTGCAACGGCGATTGAAGGAAGGCTATTTGAAAATGATCCCGATCTCCGAGAGCAACATCGTGCGCCTGACGATTCCGGCGCGCCGCGATGAGGACGCGCTCCAGCCGGTCGTTAACCAACAGGTCGAAAGATGAAATGGAATATTCGTTTCCGGTGCGTATTGATTTGCGTCGGGTTTGCTACCCTTTTCAGCCTGTTCTCCGTCCGGCTCGTCTATATCCAGATGATCAAGCACGACGAGTATGCGGGCCTGGCGGCTGAGAAACACGTTCACAAACAAATTATTTACGCCGAGCGCGGCGCGATCTACGACGCCAATAGCGAGGTGCTCGCGCACAACGTGCCGATGCAGACGATCGTGGCCGATGGCACACGCGTGAACTCTCTCGGGCCGACGGTCGATCTTCTCAGTGCCGAGCTGAACATTCCGCGCCGTGAGTTGACGGAAAAAATCCAGGGCGACCGGCGCTACATCGTCGTTCAGCGTCAGGTGCCGGACGCGCAGGCGAAAGCGCTCCACGAAAAACTGCGTGCGCAAAACCTGCGCGGGATCGATTTCGAGCACGATACCGCGCGCGTTTATCCCAACGGTTCGATGCTCTGTCACGTGCTCGGGTTTACCGATTTCGAGCATCGTGGAATTCAAGGGATCGAAGCGTCGATGGAGCAGTATTTGCATGGCCAGGACGGCTTTCGGTTTACCGAACGGAACCGGGCCGGGCAGGAGATTGTGCTGTATCGCGGCCAGGAACGCGCGCCCCGAAACGGTTACGACGTCCATCTGACGGTCGATCTTAATTTGCAGAACATCGTCGAGAACGAGATCGACGAGGCCATGCGCGAGTATTCGCCTAACAAGGCTACGATCATTCTCATGCGGCCGGAGACGGGCGAGATTCTGGCGATGGCGAACCGGCCGAACTTTGACCTCAACTTGCGCGCGCAAGCCAAGCCGGAGCAGATGAAAAACCGCGCCATCATCGACATGATGGAGCCGGGCTCGACCTTCAAGATCGTGGCCGCGGCCGCCGCGCTCAACGAACGTAAGTTTCGTCCCGACTCGTTTATCTTTTGCGAGAACGGTATTTGGAATTACGGCGGGACGCCGTTGCACGATCACCGGGCCTTTGGCGATCTGTGTGTAAAAGACATTCTCGTCAAATCGAGCAACATCGGCGCAGCCAAGCTCGCGCTCAGCGTGGGCGAGGAAAAGTTTTACGAATACATCCGGCGATTCGGTTTCGGAGAGCGGACCGGCATCGAGTTGCCGGGCGAGATCGGCGGTCTCGTGCGCGCGCCACGATCGTGGAGCAGGATCTCAATCACGCGCATTCCGATGGGCCACGAAATCGGCGTTACACCATTGCAGATGACGGTGGCGATGGCCGCAATCGCCAACGGCGGAAAACTGGTTATGCCGCGCATCGTGAAATCGATCGTGAGCGATGAGGGCCGCGTGATCAGTTCGCTCTCGCCGATCGTCGTGCGCCAGGTAATTTCTCCCCAGACCGCCAGGCAGATCGGCGATGCGCTGCGCGGTGTCGTGAGCGATCGCGGCACCGCCGCCGCCGCCGCCGTGCCGGGCTTCGTCATCGCCGGCAAAACCGGGACGGCGCAAAAAGTCGATCCCAAGGGCGGCTACGAACATGGGAAGTACGTCGTGTCGTTTGCCGGTTATCTGCCGGCCGATCATCCCGAGGTTGTTGGGCTGGTCGTGCTGGACGACGCGCACACTGCCACGCCGGAATTAAACTATGGCGGGCTGGTGGCCGGTCCGATCTTTGCCCGGGTCGCCGAAAAGGCGGCCCGTTATCTCGATCTTCAACCGCAGGAAGAGATTCGCCGCGCCCTTCCGGTCGAGCGCGTCGCTTTAACCAACACCTCGCATCATTGAACGCCTCGCGCGATGTTCCAATCTTATGCAGCTCAAGATTCTTGCCGATGCAATTTCAATTCGCCAGATCGTCGGCCCGCTTGATCGCAAAGTGGAAAGCATCGCGTATGACTCGCGGCGAGTGCAGAGGAATGGCATGTTCGTGGCGCTGCGAGGAGAGAAAACCGACGGCCACAATTTCATCGGCCAAGCCATCGAAAAAGGCGCGAGCGTGATCGTGGCCGAGCGCGAAGAAAAAGATTCGCGCGCGACATTTCTGGTCGTCGAGGATACACGATCTGCCCTGAGCGGTCTGGCCGCGACATTTTATCGCCGGCCAGCGGAACGCCTGAAAATCGCGGGCGTGACCGGCACGAACGGCAAAACGACGACGACGTTTCTGATTAAACACATTTGCGAAAAAGCCGGTCTGCGCTGCGGATTGATCGGCACGGTGCGGTACGAAATCGGCGAACGGGTTCTGCCTGCGACGCGGACAACTCCGGAATCGTTAGACCTTCAGGAACTGCTCGCGCAAACCGCCAATGCCGGTTGTCGCGCCGCTGCGATGGAAGTTTCTTCGCACGCGCTGGCTCAAAATCGCACCGGCGAGATCGAATGGGACGTCGCGGTGTTCACCAACCTGACCCAGGACCATCTCGATTTTCATCGCACAATGGAAAACTATTTCGAGGCGAAGGCGAAACTGTTCACCCAACTGGCGCAGCAGCAAAAAAAGCGCAAACCCATCGCGATCGTGAACATCGACGACCGCTATGGCAAACAACTTCTCGACCGGATTGACCGGAGCGTCTCCGCTGTCACTTTCGGCATGGGCGCCCAGGCCGATTTTCGGGCGTCCAATTACCGGATGGAATTCGGCGGCACGTCGTATCAACTCGATGCGCGGGGGAAAAGTTATCTCGTTCGCGTGCCATTGATCGGCCGGTTCAACGTCGCCAACTCGATGGCTGCGCTGGCCGCGGCCAACGCGCTCGGCGTCAATTTGCGGGACGCGGTTCTCAGTCTGGCTAAATCTCCGCAGGTGCCGGGCCGTTTGGAAATAGTGCCGGCCAAACGGCAGTTTCAAGTCTATGTCGATTATGCGCATACGCCGGACGCGTTGTTGAACGTCATCAAGACCCTGCGCGAACTCGGGCCGCGCCGATTGATTGTCGTGTTCGGTTGCGGCGGCGACCGCGACCGGCAGAAGCGGCCACTCATGGCCGAAGTAGTGGATCAAAATGCCGATTACGCGATCGCGACCTCCGATAACCCGCGCAAAGAAAATCCCGACGCGATTATCGCCGAGATCGAGAAGGGTTTTCGCTCCGATCGTTACGAGAAAATCAGCGACCGCGCGAAGGCGATTGCCCGCGCGGTAGAACAGGCCCAGCCGCGCGACATTGTCCTGATCGCGGGCAAGGGCCACGAAGCGTATCAGCAATTCGCCGATCACACCATTCCGTTCGACGATATCCAGGTCGCCCGCCGTGCGATCGAAGATCACCCCATGGAGTTCTGAAATGGCGCTCACGAATGTCCTAAAAAACGGTGGCAGCTCGCGTTTTGGGGAGCGCGGGCATGTGGCCCGCCCCGTCCGGCATTCTGCCGGACAGCACCCAGGACGATTTTACGCAACCAGCGATCGAAGGTTGGTTGAGCCGTGCGACGTAAGTCGCCGGCAACACGCCCGCGCGCCCCAGCCATGAACGCGCTCACGCTTTCTCAGATCGCGCAGTTCGCTGGTGGCTCGCTCTTGCCGGAGAACGGAAAGATTCGCCTGTCCAAAGTCAGCACCGACTCACGCACCTTGAAACCGGGGGAACTATTCGTTGCGTTGCGCGGGGAAAATTTCGATGGCCACAAATTTGTCGAAGCCGTGGCCAAGGCTGGCGCGGTTGGCGCAATTGTTGATCTTCATTGGAATGGCAAAGTCCCGAACGGTTTTGCCTTGATCCGCGTCCTCGACACGCTGGTGGCCTATCAAAACCTCGCCGCGAGTTATCGAAAATCGCTTTCGCTCAAAGTGCTTGCGATTACGGGCAGCAACGGCAAGACAAGCACCAAAGACTTTGTCGCGTCGGTGCTGGCGCGAAAATTCCGCGTCACGAAAACGGAAGGCAACTTTAATAATCACGTCGGGCTGCCCCGCACGATGTTGGAAGCGACTTCGGACCACGAAATCGGGGTCTGGGAAATCGGCATGAACCATCCGGGCGAGGTTGCGGCGCTGTCGAAGATCGCCGCGCCGGATGCAGCCATTATCACCAATGTCGGCGTCGCGCATATCGAGTTCATGGGATCGCGTGAAGCGATCGCCAAAGAAAAAGGCGCGCTGGCCGAAGCGGTCGGGCCGGAGGGCACAGTCATTTTGAATGCAGATGATTCGGCCAGCAATGGCATCGCCGCGCGGACTCGCGCCAGAGTCATCTTCGCCGGGACAACCGGCGGCTCGATTCGCGCTGGCGAAATCACCCAGAGCGCCGACGGCTCCGAGTTCACTATTTTCGAAGGTGCCCATCGTTGCCGGGCGCAACTGCCGGTGCCCGGCTTGCACATGGTGCAAAACGCGATGCTGGCTGTCGCGGCTGGGCGCGCGTTTGGTCTTTCACTCGAGGAATGCGCGGCCGGTCTCGTCGGCACTCCTTTGACGAAAGCACGCTTGCAGATCAGAGAAATTCGCGGCGTCCAATTCCTCGACGACAGTTACAACGCCAATCCCGATTCGATGAAGGCCGCGCTGCGGACTCTGGTGGAACTCGACGCTGATGGAAAACGAATCGCGGTGCTCGGCGAAATGCGCGAGCTGGGAAATGAAACGGAAAGCGGGCATCGCGAAGTTGGTGAAACCGCCGCGGCGCTAAAGGTGGATCACTTAATTGCGATCGGAAATGTCACGGCCGCAATCGCACACGCCGCCGGGCACGCCGGGCTGAAAAACAGCGTGACCGTCGCCTCGACAGCGGAGGCCGCAGAATTGTTAGACCAAATCGCTGCACCCGGAGATCTCGTCCTTATCAAAGGCAGCCGCCTCGCGCGAACGGAGCTTGTCCTCGAACAATTCGCCAAACAGAGAGAGGCGGTGGCGCGATGATGTACTATTTGCATCAGCTCAGCTCGCAATTCGGGCCCCTCAACGTTTTCTCATACATCACATTTCGGGCCATCGCTGCCGCAGTGACCGCGTTTGGGATTTCGCTCATCTTCGGTAATTGGGTCATCGCGAAACTTACGGCGCTAAAAGTTGGTCAACCGATTCGACTGGCGGCAGAAGTCCACCGTCTCGCGGAACTGCACGGCAGCAAACAAGGCACGCCCACTATGGGTGGCGTGCTCGTGATCGGCGCGGTTTTTGTTTCGTGCGTGTTATGGGCGCGTCCGGACAATCGATTCGTCTGGCTCGCGCTGTTCACCATGCTCGTGCTCGGCGCCCTCGGCTTCACTGACGATTACCTGAAGGTGACCAAAAAAAAATCGGCCGGCTTTAGCGGTCGTTACAAAGTGCTCATCCAGATTGTTCTCGCTTTGATCGTCACGGCGGTGTTCCTCACGAATCCGGTGTTGGAGGTGCAGGCCCGCTCGCTTTACGTGCCATTCGTCAAGACGCCGGTCATCACGAACATGGGCTGGTACACTTTTCTATTTTTCGCGCTTGTCATTGTCGGATCGTCCAATGCGGTGAATCTCACGGACGGTCTCGACGGTCTGGCGATTGGATGCACGGTCACGGTCGCGTGGGCCTATGCGCTGCTGGCCTATGCCGCCGGCAATTTTCGGATCGCGGAATATTTGCAGGTCCCATTTTATCCGTTCGCCGGCGAACTCACCGTAGTTTGCGCCGCGCTCATCGGCGCCGGCCTCGGCTTTCTCTGGTTCAATTGTCATCCCGCCAAAGTTTTCATGGGCGACACCGGCTCGCTCGCCATTGGCGGCATAATCGGGGTGGTGGCGATTTGTTGTAAACAGGAGCTGTTGCTCGTGGTGGTTGGGGGCGTTTTCGTCATCGAAGCGGTCTCGGTGATTTTGCAGGTGATCAGTTTCAAGACCACCGGCAAACGCATCTTCGCCATGTCGCCGATCCATCATCATTTTGAGCTCGTCGGCTGGAGGGAGAACACGGTGATCGTGCGGTTCTGGATCTTGTCGGGAATTTTCGCTTTGTTAGGCCTGGCCACCTTGAAATTGCGATGAGCGACCCATGGAATACCAGCGAGGAACCGCGCGCATGGAATTTGAGATGAAGAACCCGCGCTACCAGAAGCGAAACGTGGCCGTGCTCGGCGCCGGCTTGAGTGGGAGCGCGGCTGCGCTCTTGCTGCAATCCGAGGGCGCAAACGTCACTGTCCTCGACAGCGCGGAAGAAAAGAACCTGCTCAAATCGACAATCGACAATCTGGGTGGGCAAGGCATCCGCATCGTCTGCGGCCCGGATGCAGACAGAGATTCATCAACTTACGAACTGGCTGTGTTGAGTCCGGGCATCGATCCTTCATCGGCCCTGGCGCAAAATTTTTCCTCGCGCCGGATCGACACCATCGGCGAGCTCGAACTGGGCTGGCAATTCTGCGACGCGCCGGTCATCGCCGTTACTGGCACGAACGGGAAAACGACGACGACCGAACTGCTGGCGCAGATGCTGAATGCGTGCGGCCAGCGCACGATCGCCTGCGGCAACATCGGCAAACCGCTCTCGGAAGTCGCGCGCGAAAAGGAGCAATTCGACGTCCTCACCGTCGAAGTGAGCTCGTTTCAATTGGAAACGATCGGCACATTCCGGCCGTCGATCAGTCTCTGGCTCAATTTCGCGCCCGACCATCTGGATCGTTATCGGTCCGTTTCCGAGTATCGCGCCGCCAAGTTGCGCATTTTTGAAAATCAAACCGAAGATGACGTCGCGATTGTGAACGCGACGGAAAACTTGCCGAAGATTCGTCCGCGCAAAATCACGTTTAGTGCCTACATTCACAAAGCCGATTTCCGTCTTTCCCAAGGCGCGATCATTTATCAAAACGAACCGGTGCTTCGTGTGGCCGACACGAAGCTGCGCGGCGCGCACAACATTGAGAACCTGATGGCAACGCTGGCCGCGGGCGTGGCGCGCGGATTGTCGTTTAAGCAAATGGCCGAGTCGGTTTGCACCTACCAGCCGCAACCACATCGATGCGAACTCGTCCGCGAACTCGGCGGCGTCAGTTACATCAACGATTCCAAGGCGACGAACCTCGATGCCGTGGAGAAAGCGCTGCAAGCGCAAACCAAGCCGGTCGTTCTGATCGCCGGCGGCAAAGACAAAGGTTTCACGTTCGATCCCTTGCGTGAGCTGGTGCAGGAAAAAGTTCGATCGACAATCTTGATAGGCGAAGTGGCCCAGGGGATCGCGCAATCGTGGAGTGGCGCAGTCAAGATCGACATCGCCGATTCGCTCGCGAACGCAGTCGAACGCGCGCACGCTATCGCAAAACCGGGAGAGGTCGTTCTCTTTTCACCCGGCACATCTTCCTTCGACATGTTCAAAAGCTATGCCGATCGCGGCGATCAATTTCGCGCGCTCGTGCAGGCACTCCCCTCATGAAAATGAAAATTTCAAAGCTGTTCCCGAAGAAAAAACTGCGCGCCAGCGTGGCGGCTCGCCGGTCTTTGCGCGCTTCGGCCGAAGCGTACGACGACATGGACGAGCCGAACATGAAGCTGTCGCGCGCGCTGCTGATCGTGTTGATCCTGCATGTTGTGGCCGTTTCCGGCATCGTGGCGTTCAATGCGATCAAGACGCGGCAGGATTCGTTTGTGAAAGCGGCATCGGCGGAAGCTGTTCGGCCAAACGTCCGCCAAGGGGCGTATTCGCCGGAGCGAACCGGACCGAGCGGGGAAAATGCCGGGGCTCCCCAGAGAACATCATCGACCTTGGAGAAGGCAAGACCGGTGACGCATTCGTTGCCGATCGAGCAGGCGGCAAAACCAGCGGATTCGGGAAAGATTTACGTGGTCGTGAAAGGAGATAATCCGGTGACGATCGCGAAGAAATTGAAAGTTTCTTACGACAATTTAATTGAGCTCAATCACATCAGCGATCCGCGCAAACTGCAGATTGGGCAAAAACTGCTGATCCCGAAAGCGGTGAAAGGAAAGAAAACAGACGATTGAAAGATGGCACGGGCAGGATGCCCGTGCCAGGACGCAATCATGCATCGGAAGAGCGCATATATTTTGTTTTTGGCGGTCCTGGCGTTGCTCGTCATCGGCATCGTGATGCTTTTCAGCACCAGTGCCTTTGCCCGCGATGCGCATGGCGACGTTGGGTTCTTCATCAAACGTCAGGGATTCTGGATCGGGATCGGCCTTGTTGCCTGCACACTCGCCGCGGTGGTCGATTATCATCTCTGGCAACGCACCTGGTGGATTTGGTTTGCCATCGCTTTGACAACGCTCGCTCTCTGCTTCGTTCCGCATTTCGGCCTGCGCCTCAACGGCTCCAGACGCTGGATCGGTCTCGGCCAGTTCGCTTTTCAACCGTCGGAGATTGCGAAGATCGCCGCGGTATTGTTTCTCGCCTGGTGGTTCTCGCATTTTGAAAAAAAGGCCGGCCATTCTCTTTACGGATTCATCATACCATTGGGCATCGTCAGTTCATTGCTGGCGCTGATTTTGGTCGAGGTCGATCTCGGGACGACGGCTTTGCTCGCAGCGACCGCGCTCGTCGTGATGTTTGTTGCCGGCACGAGCCCAATCTTGATCGCGGGCACCGCGCTAGCGGGAGCGGGCGGCATTTTCGTTTTGGCGACGCAAATCTCGCAGCGAATGGCCCGGCTGGCGGCCTTTCTCGATCCTCAGCGGTTTAAGGAAGATGCCGGGCTGCAACAAATGCAGGCGTTGATCGCGCTCGGCAGCGGCGGCATCGACGGACTCGGTCTCGGCAATGGGCGACAAAAAATGTTGTATCTGCCCTACGCCCACACCGATTTCATTTTCCCGATCATTGGCGAAGAGCTGGGTCTGCGGATGACTTTGGTCGTCGTGTTCTTGTTCGTCGTGGTGATTGTCTCCGGCATCATGATCGCGCTGCACGCGAAAGATCGTTTTGGTCTGCTGCTTGGTTGCGGTATTATCTCGCTGCTCGGTTTGCAAGCGGCGGTGAACATCGGCGTCACCACTTCCCTTGTGCCTAACAAGGGATTGCCGCTCCCGTTTATCAGCTATGGCGGCTCGAACCTCGTGGCCTGCCTTTTCGGGATCGGGTTGTTGCTGAGCATTTATCGCCAGGCGGTGTTCGAGCCGCGCAACCAGAAGCGGCAAGCCCTGGCGGTGCGGATCACGCCGAGGATTTAATCGGACGAATGGGACAAATCGGGCAACTATGAACGCAGTGATCGCATGTGGAGGAACAGGCGGGCATCTCTTTCCCGGCATTGCCGTGGCGGAAGTGCTGCGCGATCGCGGGCACCAGGTGATGTTACTCGTTTCGGAAAAGGAGGTCGACATGCTTGCGCTGGCGGGTCATGCCGATCTTCGGTTCGAGAAACTGCCGACCGTCGGGTTGCCGTCGTTTTATTCTCCCGCCGTGTTCGGTTTTCTCCGGCGATTTGCCGGCAGTCTTTCCATCTGCCGATCGCTCTATCGCAAATTTAAACCGCAAGTCGTTCTTGGCATGGGCGGCTTTACATCGACGGCGCCGGTGCTCGCCGGCCGGATGCGCGGTGCGGCGACATTTCTTCATGAGTCGAACGCTATCCCGGGAAAAGCAAACCGCTGGACGGCCCGGTTCGTTGGCGCGGTGATGCTCGGGTTCAAGGAAGCTGCGACATTTTTTCCAAAGGTCCGCACCGAAATCACCGGCACGCCGATCCGCACCGAGCTGAAACGTTTGGATCGACATCTGGCCCGGCAAAAGTTGGGCCTGCGCGACGATCTGCCCACGCTGCTGGTGATGGGCGGAAGCCAGGGCGCGAGTGGGATTAATCAGGCCATCATCAAGTCGCTGCCGCTTCTGCGCGAATTATCGCTTCAGATCATTCATATCACGGGCGCGCGGGATGAACGGCTCGTCGCCGATAATTATCAGCGCGACAAAGTTCCCGCCTGCGTGGCCGCGTTTCATCACGAGATGGAAATTCCTTATAGCGCCGCCGACTTTGTCATCGCGCGAGCCGGGGCCGCCAGTCTGGCCGAGATCGCATTCTTCGCCTTGCCCGCGATTCTCATTCCCTATCCCTACGCGGCGGATGATCATCAAACGCGCAACGCCGAAATTTTTGTTCGCGCGGGCGCGGCGATTCTACTTAGGGAATCGGAATTATCGGTGGAGATGCTCGCGAGCAAGATCAAGGAATGGATCGACCGCCCGGAACAACTTAAGCGAATTTCGGAAAACGCCGCTCGCCTCGCGCCAAAAAATGCGGCCGGACTCGTGGTTGCGACGATGGAGAAATATACGACCCATGACGCGCGTCTCTGATCTCGATCTAACAAAGTTCCTCACGGGCGAGCGTCACAAGGTTCATCTCATTGGTGTGGCTGGAAGCGGGATGAGCGGGATCGCTGCGCTGTTGCTTGAGCTCGGCCACGACGTGAGCGGTTCGGACAAAGTCACCACGCTCGAAACCGATCGGCTGCAGCGGCTCGGCCTGAAATTCTTTCAACAACATCGCGCCGAGGACGCGCCAGACGCCGAGGTGATCATCTATTCCTCGGCGATTAAGATCGACAATCCCATTCTTGTTAGCGCGGGCGACCGTGGGAAACCGATTGTGCGCCGGGCCGAGGCGCTCGCCGCCATTATGCGAGGCAAGCGCGGCATCATTGTCGCCGGCATGCATGGTAAAACCACTACCTCGGCGATGACCGCACACGTGTTGCGCGAAGGCGGTTTGCATCCCTCGCATTACGTCGGCGCGGAAATTCCAATCCTCGGCAGCAACGCGCATTGGAATCCCCGCGGCGAATATTTCGTGGCCGAAGGCGACGAGAGCGACGGAACGCTCTCCTGTTTCCATCCCGAGCACGCACTGATCTTGAACATCGAAGAAGAGCATCTCGATTTCTATGCCGATCTCGCCGCAATCGAGAGAGTTTTTGCCCAACTGGTCGGGCAAACCAGCGGCATGGTTTTTTACAATGCTGATGACGTAAACTCCTCTCGCCTCGGCACGGCGCGGAAAGGTGCGATCTCGTACGGATTCGCCGATACGGCCGATTACCGTGGCGCCGATGTCGATCTCCGCGATTTCGCCTCGACTTTTCGCGTTTATCGGCGAGGCGAAAAACTGGGCGAAGCGGTTCTGAATGTCCCCGGGCGGCACAACGTGCAAAACGCCATTGGCGTGATCGCATTGGCGACCGAGCTGGCAATTCCATTCGAGAAAATTGCCGCGTCGCTGCTCAAGTTCGAGCACGCCCGCCGCCGATTCGAAATCAAATACGCCAGCGATCGTTTTCTGCTGGTGGACGATTACGCGCATCATCCGACTGAGATTCGCGCCACCTTAAAGACTGCTCGCGCTGTCGGTCGCAAACGCGTGCTCACGATGTTTCAGCCGCATCGCTATTCGCGCACGAAGGCGTTGGCCAAAGAATTTGGCGGCGCGTTCGACGACGCCGATCGCGTCGTTGTGACCGATGTTTATGCGGCGAGCGAAGCACCGCTACCGGGAATCAGCGGCCAGACGATTGTCGATGCTGTCGCAGCGCACGGTCATGGCGGCATCAATTATCAGCCGCGTTTGCAATGGGTGCATCGCGACATCGGCAACATGCTCGGTAGCGGCGATCTCGTCTTAAGCCTCGGCGCGGGAAACATTCACGAACAATTGTCGATCCTCGCGGCTGATCTTGTCATCGCGGAGAAATTGAAAGCGATCGTTGGCGAAGAAGGTGATGTGCGTCTCTACGAGCCGCTCGCGAAACATACCACGCTGCGGGTTGGCGGCCCGGCGCAATTTTGGGTCGAGCCGCGCAATGAAAATGCCTTTGCGGAATTGATCCGCTTTTGCCGACGCGAAAATCTGCCGCTGTTCGTGATCGGGCGCGGATCGAATTTGCTTGTGCGCGACGGCGGCATGCGCGGCGTAGTCGTTCATCCCAGCGGCGGCGATTTCGACAGGATCGACATCGATGGTAACGAAATCATTGCGGGTGTCGGTGCGAAATTGAAGGAAGTCGCCTATGCGGCAAAGAACGCGGGTCTGGGAGGACTCGAGTTTATGGAGGGAATTCCCGGCGCAGTCGGCGGCGGTTTGCGAATGAATGCCGGCGCGATGGGCGCACAGCTTTTTGAGAAAGTCGTGCGCGTCCGCTATCTCGACGCTGGCGGAAATGCGCACGAGAAGCCGCGCGAGGAGCTCGAAGTGCACTACCGCAATTTCCCGTTGCTGGAAAATAATTTTGCCGTGTCGGCCGTGTTTCGCGGGCAACCCGCGGTGGTGGAGGAAATTGTTCGCAAATTGGAAGCGTCGCAAGAGAAACGGCGCACGACGCAGCCGGCGGCGAAAAGCGCCGGCTGTATTTTCAAAAATCCGGAGTCATGTCCGGCCGGGAAATTAGTGGATGAATTGGGGCTGAAAAATTCACATGTGGGGAAAGCGCGAGTATCGGACGTGCACGGCAACTTTATCGTGAATGATGGCGGTGCGACCGCGTTGGAGGTGCTGGAATTGATCGAGAAGATCAAAGCGACGGCACGCGCAAGACGCGGGATTGAGTTGGAAACGGAAGTTCAAATCGTGGGGGAGGATTAATGACGAGGCCCGGCGAGATTGTCCTCCGTTGGTCGGGGCAGGACTTATGACGAAAGGAGATTTACCGAAGAAAATTGCGGTGCTGATGGGCGGGCCGAGCTCAGAGCGCGAAGTCTCGCTTGCGACGGGTGCGGGAATCTCGAAGGCGTTACGTTCGCTCGGCATGGAGGTGGTGGATGTCGATGTGCGCGACGAAAACTTTGCCCTGCCGCCCGATGTCGATCTCGCTTTCATCGCGTTGCACGGCACATTCGGCGAAGACGGTCAGGTCCAGAAAATCCTTGAAGACCGCGGCCTGCCATACACCGGCGAAGGAGTGAAGGAGAGCGAACTCGCTTTCGATAAGATCCGCTCGAAAGAAAAATTCCTCGAGCATGGCGTGAGCACGCCGGAATCAGAAATCATACATCCCGGCGAGCGTCCGGCCATGAAAGTTCCCCTGGTGGTTAAGCCATCGCGGCAAGGATCGACCGTCGGCATTCATATCGTGAAAAGGCCAGACGAGCTCGACGCGGCGTTGGTCGATGCGGCGAAGTTCGACCGGGACTTGCTGATCGAACAATTCATTCCTGGCCGGGAGCTGACCGTTGGCATTTTGGGCGATCAAGCGCTGCCGATTCTGGAGATCATTCCAAAAGGAGGCTTTTACGACTTCGACACGAAGTATCCGTTCTTAAATCCGAAGGCGGGTGCGAGCGCGCAACACATTTGCCCGGCGAAGATCGATCCGGCGGCTGCCGGAGGTCAGATTCAAGATCTCGCGCTGCGCGCTTTCCGGGCGCTTGGTTTGAAAGTTTACGGGCGCGTTGATGTGATTCTGTCGGATAAGGGCGACCCGTTCGTGCTCGAAGTAAACACCATTCCCGGAATGACCGAAGCCAGCCTGCTGCCCGAAGCCGCGGCGGCCGCGGGAATCAGTTATGTCGATCTTTGCCGGCAGATCATCCAGCTCTCACGGGCACGAATGAAAATGGGATGAGAAAACGCATCGCAAAACCCAATTTGGGGCAGCGCGGACGTGTGGCCCGTTCTCTCCGGTTCGCCCCGGCGAATCCGTCTCTGGGCGGACATTTTGCCGGACAGTCTTCGCGCGCGGCGCGAGGCAGAATGCCAGTGATGAGCGAAGTCTTCGCGCGAGTGGCGAAAGCCGCCGGCCACATCCCCGCGCGCCGAAGCTTCGACCACGTTCGCGATCAGTTATGAGACGAACACGAAAACGCGCACGAAATCAAAGAGTCTCGAACTGGCGGCAACGGCGGCGGCAACACTTGCTCGATGTAAAAGTGCGGTCGCGCAGCGCGACTCAGCAGCGAAACCGCCGAATTCTTGTGTTCGTGTCGAAGCTCGGGCTCGCGCTTGTCATCGTCATCGGAGTTTCTCTCGGGGTTCGCGAAGGAGCGCGGCGGTTCTTTTTCGAGAATCCCGATTATCGGTTAACGAACATTGAAGTGCAGACGGATGGGACCCTTCAGCGCGAGCAGATTCTGCAAACTGCCAATCTGCGTGAAGGCGAGAACATTTTCGCGGTCAACCTCGGCCGCGCTCACGATCGGTTGCAGGAGCTGCCGCAAGTCGATGATGTGCAGGTTGTCCGCCAACTGCCGGGCGAGATCGACATTCAGATCGTCGAGCGCAAACCGGTGGCTTGGATCACCGGCGAAAAAGAAATTATCGATCCTTTTGCGAGCGATGGCGCTTTTTTGGTGGACGCGCGCGGCGTTTTGATGAAAGAAAAGAAATTGTTGCCGGAATATTTGGGATTGCCGTTGATTCTCGGCTGCTCGAGCGAATCGCTCGACGCGGGCAAAGTCGTCGAATCGCCAGAAGCGAAAGCGGCGCTGGAGTTGTTGCGGTTGAGCACACGCAGTTTTATGCAAACGCGTTTTCAGATTCGTGAGATCGATGTATCGAAAGGCTATTGCCTCGTGGTGACAGATAAAAATCGGACGCGGGTCACGTTCGGGTTTGACGATCTCGAGACGCAGTTGCAGCGGCTCGAAAAATTTCTCGTTTACTCCGACGACACAAAACAGGAACTGGCAACGGTGAATTTGCTCGTGCAACGAAACATTCCCGTCACGTTCGGGAAATCGCCGGTCGATGTGATCAACGACACGGTCGATCCTGCGGCGACCCGCTTTCGTGACACGACGGCGGGGCCGGCGCCGCGCATTTTGAGAGCGATGCCGGCGCACAGTTCGCCCGGGTCCGGAGCATCTTCCGCGAGCAAACCGGGCACGGGCCATCCGAGGTCGCCGGGGTCAGCGCTCCCGGCTGCAACCACGCCGGCGGCCAGAAACTATCCGATCCGACGCGCGATTCCGGTGGAGCCCAAAAAGAGGGAGAAACGCAATGGCCAGTAGCGATTTGATGGTCGGGCTGGAGATTGGCACGTCGAAGATTTGCGTCGTTGTCGGCGAAAGCCGAACCGATGGCACGACCAAACTTCTCGGTGTCGGCCAGGCGCCGTCGCGCGGCGTGCGCAAGGGCGAGATTGTCGATTTTGAGACGGCGATGAAATGCGTGCATGAAGCCGTTGTCGATGCGGAACAAAAGAGCGACGTGATGATTCGCAGCGTTTACGTCAGCGTCGCCGGCGCGCATCTTCAGAGTTTCAACAATCGCGGCTGCGTCATTTTGCCGGAGGACCGCGACGAGATCGACGAGCAGGACATCGAGGACGTGAAGATCAATGCGCGCGAGGTAAGCATTCCCGCGCAAAACGCGTTCCTCCACTCGATCATCCAGCATTACCATGTCGATGGTCAGGACGGCGTGCTCAACCCGGTTGGGATGCTCGGGCACAAACTGGAAGCCGATTTTCACATCGTCCACGGTGTGCGCACCCGGATTCAGAACACGATCCGATGTGTGAAAGAGTTGCCGCTCGAAGTCGAGGATGTGGTGTTCAGCGCGCTCGCGTCCGCGCAGGTGGTGCTCACGCAACACCAGAAAGATCTCGGTGCCCTCGTGATCGACATGGGCGGCGGTACGACCGATTATATTTTGTACAATGACGGCGCGGTGAAACAGAGCGGCGCGCTCGCCGTTGGTGGCGATCACATCACCAACGATATCTCGATGGGCCTGCGCATCCCGATGGCGCGTGCCGAAAAATTGAAGATGGACGAGGGGAGCGTCGTGCTCGGCAATTGTCTGCCCGGCGAAACGATTTTGTTGAAGGACGATTCGGGATTCGCGGGCAAAGAGATCGAGCGCGAAACGTTGAACACGGTTATCCATCTGCGGCTGCGCGAAATTTTCGAGTTGCTCAAACGGACGCTGGACGAAGAATCTTACATCAATTACGCCGGCGCTGGCGTCTTCATCACTGGCGGATGCAGTTTGCTCAACGGCATCGATCATTTGGCCGAGGAGATTTTCGAGATGCCGGCGGCCGCGGCGCACGCGCAAACCATGTCGGGACTAACATCCGCCTTCGAGAACCCGCAATTTTCAACGGCAATCGGCTTGCTCAAATACGCCCAAGCGGTGCAAGCAGACCGGCCGCGGCGGGGAATCGGCCGCCTGTTTGGAAGACTTTTCAGCGGAATGAGATGAGAGAAGAAACTCCAAATTCCAAGGAAGCATCAAATTCCAATGCGCAGAACCTGTCGGTGACGCGTTGGAGTTTGGCGATTGAAATTTCCTTGGAGTTTGGGGTTTGGACTTTGGGATTTTGAAAATATGATTCAACTCAGCAAGAACTACAGTCTGCCCGAACGCCGGGAAGAACCAATTCCGATCAAAGTGGCCGGCGTGGGCGGCGCGGGCTCGAACGCGCTCGACCGCATCCTGCTCGATGGCTTGGAAAGTGTCGATCTGGTTGCGATCAATACCGATGTGCAATCGCTGGCCAGTTCTGTTGCTGCGCACAAGGTGCAGCTGGGCCGGACAACGACACGCGGGCTCGGCGCCGGTGGCGATCCCGACCTTGGCTATCAAGCGGCGATTGAATCGGCCGATGAAATCCGGCAGGCGATTTCCGGCGGCCGTATGATCTTTATTTGCGCCGGGCTTGGCGGTGGGACGGGCTCGGGCGCGGCGCCGGTAGTGGCACAGCTTGCGCGCGAAGCCGGTTCGCTCGTGATCGCATTCGCGACCATGCCGTTTTCATTTGAAGGCAAACGACGCGCCACCCAAGCGAGTGACGCGCTCATGCAGCTTAACGAAATTGCCAACGCGGTCATTTGCTTCGAGAACGATCGATTGGGCGATATGGTCGCGCCCAGAGCGGGAATTCATCAGGCATTCGCCGTCGCCGACATCACGATCAGTCAAAGTGTGCGTGCAATTGTAAATCTCATTCAACGGCCCGGATTAATCCGCATCGGATTCGACGATTTACTGGTGGCATTGCGCAGCGAAAATGGGCGATGTCTGTTCGGGTTCGGCGAATCCGACAGCGATAATCGCGCCCACGACGCTCTCGCCCAGGCGCTAAAAAATCCGCTTATGGACAAGGGCCGGATGCTGGGTAGCGCCGCACACGTGCTCGTGCAAGTCGCCGGCGGTCCGGCCATGACGCTGTCTGAAGTCGAGATTCTAATGAAAGAACTCGGCCGCCACGTGAGCGATCAGACGCAAATTCTGTTCGGGACCGCGGTGGATGGGCGATTGGGGAATCGGCTGAGCGTGACGATCATAAGCTCGTTAGGCGGTGATGTGAATCTTCCCACATTGCTCAGAAAAACAGACGTGGAAGCTTCCCCTCCGCCCGTGGTCGAAGCCGCGCCGCCGCCAATCACTCAGGCGCCACAGCCCGAGCCGCCGAAAATCGATATCCTACCCGAACGGTCGATGGAGACCGCGCCGCCAGTTGATCTGATTCCCTTCGAGCCGCTGGCTCCGCTCGAAGAAATCGCGCCGCCACCGCCAACTGTCCATACCCCTGCGCCGCTTTTGATCACGCCAAAGAAAAAGGCGATTCCGCTTCCGGAACAAAAAGCGATAAAGCCGATAGAAAAAAAGGTTCAGGCGAAACAAGAAGTCTTGCAATTTGAGCCGGCCACGCGCGGGCGCTTCGAGAAAAGCGAGCCCACTATTGTGGAGGGTCAGGACCTCGACATTCCAACGTTTTTGCGAAAAAATATTAGAGTGAAGTGAGCCGCCGCAGTTCGCTATAGCGGCGGTTTGTGACCGTCGCCAGCAACCCGCGAAAGAGGGCGACGCTGACAGAGCGCCGCTCCACGTCATGCCCAGCGTGACGAAAGACCTACTTTTTCATCAATTCGAGCACGGCACTGGTCATGCCGATGATTCCGACGCGAATCGTCGGCTCAGGCACGGGCGCGAATTTGCTTGAATGCAAACTGGGCAGCGGCTCGCCGCCAGGCTTCTTTGAGGCAGCGATTTTTTCGGGCGCGACTGCTCCGACATGAAAATCAACCGCGGGAATCGAATGATCGGGCAAACTGTATTCAGCAAAATCTTCCCCACCCATCGTGGGATCGACCATCTCGACATTCTCGTTACCGAGCGTTTTTTTCCACACCATGACGAGCCGCTTCGTTAGGTCAGGATTGTTATACGTGGCCGGTGTGAATTCATCTTTGCGCACAACCACGTCCGGCAACTTCTCCGGCGGAAGACCGGCAGCCGTGGCGCATTGTTTCGCGATCCGCTCAATCGCTGTCAGCACTTTGTCGCGCACTTCCTTTTTGTAGGTACGGACGGTCAACTGCATCTTCACTTCGTCGGGAATGATATTGTGCTTCGTCCCGCCATGAATGGATCCGACCGTAATCACGATTGGATCGAGCGGATTATTTTCGCGTGACGCAATCGTCTGCCACGCGTTGATGATTTCCGCTGCGAGGACGATCGGGTCCTTCGTCATGTGGGGATAAGCGCCGTGTCCCCCGACACCGTGGACCGTGACGTCAACCGAATCGACGTTGGCGTAAGTGTAGCCTTCCGTCGCTCCGATGTGGCCGGTCTGAATCTGTGCGTTGTCATGAAACCCGAGCGCGTAATCGGGTTTCGGCCAGCGTGTGTACAGGCCGTCCTTCAACATCGCTCGCGCGCCACCGACCATCTCCTCGGCCGGTTGCCCAACAAACAGAATCGTGCCATGCCATTTATCCTTCAGCTTGCCGAGCGCGCGCGCCGTGCCGATGAGCGTGGACATGTGAATGTCATGCCCGCAGGCGTGCATCACGGAGACTTCTTTACCTTCGTCGTTTTTCGTCGTGACCGTGCTCGCGTAAGGCAAGCCGGTTTCTTCATGCACCGGCAGCGCGTCCAGATCACTCCGCACGAGCACAGTCGGTCCAGCGCCATTTTTCATAACACCGACGACGCCAAAGCAAGTGGCACCGGGCTTGTCGTATTTCCCGACGCGCTCAGTCACTTCGCAGCCAGCGGCCCTTAATTCCCTGGCTACGATGGCGGCCGAGCGTTCCTCGTGCATCGACAATTCCGGATGCGTGTGCAGGTCCTTGTAAATCGTGAGCAACGACGGCAATTCCGCATCGGCAAGCGATTGCGGCGTCTGTTGCGCGAAGAGCGAAGCAGTGGAGACAAGAAGGAGCGAAACAGAAAGGCAACGTTTCATTTGGTTCTTATAATGTATGAGGGCGGATCACGCACGCGCGCACGTTGCCGAAATGCCTGCTGGTCATTTTCAAGTTGCGCGCTTAATTCTGTCGCGATGTCGAACCCGAACCCAGCTAAAAGCGCAATCACCCCCCGGCGCGACGAAGATTTTCCGGAGTGGTATCAGCAGGTGATCCGGGCGGCGGAGCTGGCCGAGTCTTCGGACGTACGCGGCTGCATGGTGATCCGGCCCTGGGGATACGGCATTTGGGAGAACATGCAGCGTCAGCTCGACGCCATGTTTCGCGCCACTGGGCATCGCAACGCTTATTTTCCGCTCTTTATTCCGCTGAGTTATTTCGCGAAGGAAGCGGAGCACGTGGAAGGCTTTGCCAAGGAGTGCGCCGTGGTTACTCATAGCCGGCTCGAAACCGATGCCGATGGTAAATTGAAACCGGCGAGCGAACTCACGGAACCGCTGGTGGTTAGGCCGACATCGGAGACCATCATCGGTGCGAGTTACGCCAAGTGGGTGCAATCCTATCGCGATCTGCCGATACTGATTAATCAATGGGCCAACGTTGTTCGCTGGGAAATGCGGCCGCGTTTATTTCTCCGCACAACAGAATTTCTCTGGCAGGAAGGTCACACCGTTCACGAGACTGAGGCCGAAGCGCGCGCGGAGACGAAGCAGATGCTCGATGTTTACGAAACGTTTGTGCGAGATCATCTCGCCGTGCCGGTCTTCAGCGGCGAGAAATCGGAGAGCGAGCGTTTTCCCGGCGCGGTGCAGACGCTCTCGATCGAAGCGATGGTGCAGGATCGGAAAGCGATCCAGGCCGGCACGTCGCATTTTCTTGGGCAAAACTTTGCCCGAGCCAGCGGGATTCAATTCCAGAATCGCGAAGGCAAACAAGAATTTGGTTGGACGACGAGCTGGGGAATGAGCACGCGACTCGTCGGCACGGTGATCATGATGCACAGTGATGATGACGGTTTGGTCTTGCCACCGCGAATCGCGCCGACGCAGATCGTAATTTTGCCCGTGACGCCGAAGGAAGAAAGCCGCGCAAAAGTGTTGGAGACGTGCGACAGCCTCGCTCTCCAATTACGCGGTAAACGGTTTGCCGGTCTTCCGCTCGAAGTGGAAGTGGACAAGCGTGACCTGGGCGGCGGGGTGAAGAACTGGGAATGGATCAAGAAAGGCGTGCCGATTCGCATTGAGGTCGGGCCGCGCGATTTGGAGAAGAATTCCCTGGTCGCGAGCCGACGCGATCAGGCGATCAAAGCGAAGGAATCGATGTCGATCCAGGAATTTGTTGCTACCGCTCCAGAGACGCTGATGTCGATCCAGCAGAACCTGCTCGCGGGCGCGACGGAATTCCGCGACCGGCACACGCACAAGATCGACAGCAAGGAGGAATTCTATGAATTCTTTACGCCAAAGAACCCCGCCAAACCGGAAATCCACGGCGGTTTCGCGCTCGCGCATTGGAACGGCTCGCGCGCGGTTGAAGAACAGATCAAGAACGACCTCAAAGTCACGATTCGTGTTATTCCATTCGGGGAATCCGAGGCCGGGCAGTGCATCTTCACCGGCGAACCAAGCGCTCGCCGCGTGGTCTGGGCGAAATCGTATTGAGCGGTTGACGCGGGGAACAGCTCCCGTTTAGTTACCCGCCGCCGATGGAACTGAAGCTTTACAGCCGGGAATGGTGTTCATGGTGCATCGACGCAAAGGATTTTCTGGCCGAGCGCGGCTACCGTTTCACCGAGATCGACGTTGGACAGGATCGACGGGCCTACGAGGAAATGAAGACACTCTCCGCCCAAACCTATGTGCCAACGTTCGTTGCGGGTGACAAGGTGCTGGCCAATTTCGATACCGATCAGCTCGAGAAATTTTTGCGGGAGCACGCGATCACGCCCTGATGCTCTTCGGCTTTTTCCTCACGATCGGCGTGGCGGCGCTCAGCGTCGCCCTGCGCAGCTTTCAATCTTCTTTTTCACAGAAAGCCGGCGCGGCGGGTATTCTTACCGCATCGTATCTCGCGGTTTATTTTATCACCGGCAGCATCGCCCTTGGCATCATCGCCGGGTTGAGCTGGCTCTTTTTGCCCTGGCTGGAAATTCTCACCCGAATCCGTGCTCTCCGCCTGCCGAAAGAAAAACAACTCCGACCGAAAAGTCCGCCGTCGCACGACACCTTCCCGACGCTGGATGAGATCACGCGCGAGATCGAGAACGAAGGGTTCGTGCACGTGAGCGACGCCGGATGGGACTGGGAAGATTACCGCCAGTTTTTCCGGCTTTTCTACAAAGAGGAAGACCGGGCTCAGGCCACCATCTGCTTGAACGAGCAACACGACCTGGCGTTTTATTATTTGCGAATTTCCTCGCGGGCGAAGAGCGGCACGATCTGGACCACTTGGAATTATCCGCTCTCGTATGGCCTGAAACTGACGCCGCACTTCCGGATCAATCGCCAGCGGCCCGATCAATCGTTCTGGCAGCTATACCAAAGCCACCGCCAATTTCTCCGGCGCAACGATGTCGATGTTGCCGGGATCGACGCGCTCGACGAGGAGCGCATTCAAGCCGAGATGGAAAAAGATTTGCGCGACCAAATCGCACACAACATCGCCAAGGGCGTGCTCAAGCAAACCGCCGCCGGCGACGTAAAATACTCCTGGCGCGGGATGCTTTATCTCTGGTCCCAGTTTTTGCTCGATCTGGTGCGCCTGTGAGCGCTGCGCACAAATGACGAAGCACGAATGATCTATTGGCGAAAGGGGAAGCGGGAAATCGCTTCGTCATTCGGATTTAGTCATTCGTGCGTGATTAGACATTCGTCACTCGTCATTTTCCTCACACTTTCATGACCTCGGCTTCTTTGTGCTTGAGATGGTCGTCGATCGATTTCACGAAGCGATCGGTCAGCTTTTGCACTTCGTCCTCGGCGTCGCGCAAGCCGTCTTCCGTTAGGTCGCCGCTGGCCTTCAACTTCTTTGTTTCGTCCAGTGCCGCCCGCCGATTCCCACGCACGCGGACGCGCGCTTCCTCAGCCATTCTGCTCAGAGATTTTACCAATTCTTTGCGCCGTTCCTCCGACAACTCTGGAATTGGCAGCCGAATCACTTTTCCATCCACTGCGGGCATGATGCCGATCTTCGATTCTTTGAGGGCGCGCTCGATGTCCTGCACCGTGCCGGCATCGAACGGTTGCACCACGAGCAGACGCGGCTCCGGCGTCGTGATCAGGGCGAGCTGTTTCAATTTCATGGTCGATCCGTAAGCCTGCACGTCGAGATTTTCCACCAGCGCAGGCGAAGCCTTACCGGTGCGAACGGAGGAGAATTCGTGAGTGAGATAATCGACGCTTTTTTCCATCGCCATCTCGGCTTCGAGAAGAATGTCATCTCTGCTCATGTGGTGATATTTTCCTGCGGAGACGGTTCGTCGCAAACGAGCGTGCCGACCTGCCGGCCGAGCACGGCTTCGCGAAGAATGCCCGGTTTATACATGTCGAACACGACAATCGGAATCTTGTTATCCATGCAAAGGCTGAACGCCGTCGAATCCATGATCTGCAATCGTTTTGTTAGGGCTTCATTGAATGTGATCCGATCGTAACGTTTCGCGTCCGGGTTTTTGCTCGGATCGCGATCGTAAACGCCGTCGACCTTCGTCGCCTTGAAAATCACATCTGCGCCAATTTCGCTGGCGCGCAATGCCGCCGTTGTGTCGGTGGAAAAATAAGGATTGCCGGTGCCGCCCGCGAAAATTACGACCCGTCCAAGTTCGAGATGCCGAATGGCTCGGCCGAGAATGAACGGCTCCGCCACGTTCTTCATCTCAATCGCGGTCTGGACGCGCGTCTCGACGCCCGTTTTCGCCAGCGTGCTTCGCAACGCCAGCGCATTGATCACCGTCGCCAGCATTCCCATGTAATCCGCCGTTGTCCGGTCCATCCCGCGATGCGAGGCCGAGACTCCGCGCCAGATGTTTCCGCCACCGATTACAATTGCGATTTGCACGCCCAACTCGTTGACCTCCTTGATCCGCTCCGCAATCTCGCGCACAACAGCCGGCGAAATGTTATCGCGCGCGCCCCGTTCCTGAAGCGCTTCGCCGCTCAGTTTCAGCACAACGCGTTTGTAGGCAGGCGTCTCGGTCTTCATTCGCAGTCGCAATCAAACAGGAGAGTGCGCTCTTTGGAAAGAAAAATGGTGAATTCGTCAACCATCACTTCACGGGCTGTGCTATCCAGCGATGCCCGCGCACAAATGCCCCACCGCTCATGCGACGTTTGCCTTCAAGTTGCACCTCGCTCAGTGCAAGCGCCCCTTTGCCGGTCGCGAAGACGAGGCCATTGTCATCTGCATACACGATCGCGCCCGCCTCGGCCGTGACGTCGGGAATTACTGCACCCAGGAAGATCTTCAACTTGAGCGGCTGTTCGTGGAGGCCGTCCCAAACTGATGTGAAGGCGCCCGGCCACGGATTGAATGCGCGGATTTTTCTCTCGATCACTACGGCTGGCTCCGACCAGTCGATGCGCCCATGTTCGCGATTCAATTTCGGCGCGTAACTGGCGAGCGCGTTATTTTGCGGAGTGCGGGGTGCACTGCCGCCTGCGAGCAATGTCAATGATTCAAGCAGTGCGACTGGCGCAGCCTGCGCCAGCCGATCGTGGAGTGAGCCGCCGGTATCGTTCGGCAAGATTTCGATGTTGCGTTGCAAGAGAATGTCACCGGTATCGAGTCCCTCATCCATATACATTACCGTGATACCAGTCTCGCGGTCGCCCGCCGCGATTGAAGCCTGGATCGGCGCCGCACCGCGCCAGCGGGGCAAGAGCGACGCGTGCAAGTTCAAACACCCGATGCGTGGGATCTGCAACACGTCGCGTGGCAAGATTTGCCCGTAAGCCATCACGACGATGATATCCGGTTGCAGCGCCCCGATCTCCTCAATCGATTGTTGATCTTTGATTCGCGTCGGTTGCAGAAGCGGCGGCTTTCCGCCGCTCCGGATCGCCTTCTTAATCGGCGGCGGCTCGATCTTTTGTTCACGCCCGACCGGTTTATCGGGCTGGGTCACGACGGCGATAACTTCGTGCTCAGATTTCTGCAGCGCTTGCAGCGTCGGCACGCCGATTTCTCCCGTGCCGATGAAAATAATACGCATGATCACAATGGTAGGGACGGATGGCCGAGCCGTCCATACCGCGCGGCGTGCCACGGCCGCGCACAATATTTTAACGAAGGCGGATTGACGTTGGCGACCGGCCCGCCCCCGTCGTGGACGGGCCCCGCCGTGGCGAACGGGCGCGCATGGCCACGGCTTGCGCCGTCATTCTTTCGCCGGCAGTGACTTCCCGCGAGCCGACCGACGATCCACAACCGGTGCAGAGATAATCGAAAATCTCCTTGTCAGGCAGGACTAAAAGCAAGCGCTCGCGCACCGGCATGGCCGCTTTGCATTTTTCACAGTAAAGGCTCGAGGCGGTGAAATTTTCAAACTGCTGCTGGTTCATACGCGCCGTCCATGCTGTCCAGGATGTCCAGCAGAACTTTCGCGGGCGGCTGGGTCGCGTCAATGGCGACAACCCTGTCCTTCGAGTAATAATCGAGCACTGGCTTGGAATCCTCGTTATAAATCTGGAGCCGGCGCTGAATGACCGCCTCGTTCGCGTCATCGAGCCGGTTGTCTTTGAGGGCGCGTTTTTTCAACCGATAAAAAAGCGTCTCCCGATTCGGGCAGGAGAGATGGAAGACTCTTTTCACATCGATCATCTCCTCCATGATTTTGGCCTGGGCGACGTTTCGCGGGATGCCGTCGAGCACGAGAATGTCGATGTCTGGTTTGAATTTGTGCGCCTCGACGGCAGCGTCGATTGCTTCCTTCCAGAGCTCGACCGTGATCTCGTCCGGCACGAGTTTCCCTTTGCTGGAGTAATCGAGAAATGCTTGGCCGACTTTGCTGCGCGTGTCGATGGAGCGAAACACGTCGCCACAAGCGCAATGATAAAACCGCGGGATAGTGCCGAGCGTTTTGCCCTGTGTGCCCTTGCCGCTGCCCGGTGCCCCGAAAAGGATAAAGGTGTTGTATTTCATGGGCGATATTTGGTTATACCGCAAAACCCAGCGACTCTACAAGCGCTGTCATCCCGAGCGAAGTCGAGGGATCCCGCGATCGTGAAGGCTTCGCCGCGGGATTCCTCGACCCCGAATGAATTCGGGGGTTGAAATGACGATTATCGCCCTCTTGCCGAAGGGTCGACATTCACCCGTCGCCCATTGCGATCGAAGCGCACATTCCCATCGACCAGCGCGAAAATCGTATAATCGCGGCCGAGGCCGACGTTTTTCCCGGGCAAAAATTTCGTCCCACGCTGGCGCACAATGATATTGCCCGCCACCACCAGCTCGCTTCCGAATTTTTTCACGCCGAGCCGCTTGCTGACGCTGTCGCGCCCGTTCTTAACGCTGCCTTGTCCTTTTTTGTGAGCCATTTCTTAAAGTTGAGAGCGTTGAACGTTTATTCCTCTTTTTTCGCCCCACTTTTCTTCGCACTGGCGCCGATGGATTTGATTTTTACGCGAGTCAATTTGCGGCGGTGCCCGACGGTGCGGTGATAGCCTTTCCGCCGCTTGTATTTGAACGCGATCACCTTTTTGTCTTTCCGCTGCTCGACGATTTCAGCGGTCACCTTCGCGCCACCAAGTGTGACGTTGCTTCCATCGACATGCACCAGCGCTTCAAACGTGGCGGTTTTACCCGGCTCGAGATCAAGAAGATCGACGTCCACCGTGTCGCCTTCCGCGACGCGGTATTGCCGCCCGCCAGTTTTGATAATTGCGTAAGCCATAAATCAGCTTCCGGGGAGAAAAAGAGGCGAACATTTCCATGGATACAGCCGGTTCGCAAGCGAGAAATGCACAGGGGTCACTCCGAGCGCAGCCGATGGATCCCGTGGCGGAACACAAAGGTAACTCTATGGCATCCCTCGACCCCGAAAACCTTCGGGGCTCAGGACGACCGCGCTTTTTCTGCGATGACCAATACAATCTCGCCTTTCGGCGGATGGGCTTCGTAGTGCGCGAGCAACTCGGCCGCAGTTCCGCGGCGAAATTCTTCAAACTTCTTGGTCAGCTCGCGCGCGACGCAAAGTGACCGGTCCCGGAGAAGGTCGATGCTGACGCCAAGTGTTTTCACGAGCCGATACGGCGATTCAAAAAAAATCGTCGTCTCCTCGCGCTCAGCTGCCGCCTGCAATTCGCGTTCACGCCGCCCGCTCTTGACCGGCAGAAAACCCCGGAAACAAAATTTCTCCATCGAAAATCCGGAGCCGATCAGCGCGGTTAAGATCGCCGATGGCCCGGGTACAATCGTGAAAGGCAACTCGCGCTTAATGCATTCGCCAATGAGACGCCCACCTGGATCGGAAAGCCCGGGCATCCCGGCGTCGGTGATGAGGGCGACGTTGTCGCCCGCAGCGAGACGGTCGACCAATTGCGCCGTGCGCATCGCTTCATTGTGTTCGTGATAACTGAGCAGTGGTTTCTTGATCTCGAAATGTTTCAGCAACATCCCGGAGTGCCGCGTGTCCTCGGCTGCGACAAGATCGACCTCGCGCAAAACATCAAGAGCGCGCTGGGTGATATCGCCCAAGTTCCCAATCGGCGTCGCGACGACATAAAGCATGGGAGAATCATCAGGCAGGAATCGCTGTCGCGCCAGAATTGCTCCGGGGGAGCCAACCAGACAACGGCAAACGATTAACAAGCGGAGGTATTTATGAGTATACGAACTTACATTTTGGCGCTCGCACCGCTCGCATTGCTGGGATGCGTGGCGGAACAACCCGTGGCAACAACCACGACTGTCACGCGCGAAGTCACCACTACCGGCCCGGCGCCCGCGGATGTTGTCGTCGCCCAGACACCCCCAGCCGTCCGCGTGGAGACGCAAACAGTTGCGCCCGGGCCTGGATACGTTTGGACTAATGGATACTGGCAATGGACCGGCACCAGCTACGTCTGGGTATCCGGCAGATGGATTAGCCGGCCGCGACCGGCAGCTGTCTGGGTGGAAGGGCATTGGCTGCGTCGCCCCGGCGGATGGGTCTGGGTTGCGGGTCATTGGAGGTAATTCCAGAGGTCAGAGCGAGGTCGGAAATCGTCCGCGGCGATTTGTGTTTCAAAGTCGCGTTCCTGTGGCATGCTTGGAATAATCCAAGCTGTGGGCTAACAGGCGATGAAACCGACACCGCCATACGCCGGCCGGGAACGGCGGTTCCCGTTAACGGATTATTGTTTTCATTCCGGCATGGGGGATTGGCGGGCCTGGTCGTGGCATGACGACGGCGACCGCTCCGAGTACCGGGATTTTTATCGCTTAAGCAACGAATTCCTGACCGTGTGCGCGCGTGAACGCGCCAAAGAAATGTGGGTCTTCGGCGTGGTTGTCCTTGCCGCCGCGTGGCCGGTGATTTACATGCTCGTCATCGTCATCAAGCTTCTGCAGGGCCGGCCGCTGGATTGAAAGCAGGCGACGTCGAAGGCGGAATATTCTTGATGGACAGCCAGGACGTTCCGCTTCCATCTTGTCTACGATGCGCGAGACCTTGGCGAAAATCCGCATCCGGCGACGCCCTGATCACTCTCTCGAAACACGGCTGTCCACAACCGCTGGAAATGACCGAGAGATGATTAGGGCACGCTGTTGCCCGTGCGAGACTTTACCAGAGCAACATCGGCGCTGCTGATTGCTCCATCGACATTCAGGTCGTCGCGGAAGTTCGCGTTGGAGACGGGCAAGCCCACGCGTCCCTTTACCTGGACAATGTCGGAGGCATTGACCACTCGGTTCCCGTTGGTATCGCCGATAAGCATATTCATGTTCACCGGCGTGTCGGCCAGCATCTGCCCAAGCGTGTCGGTTACGCCCTGCAACGTAACTGTGATCCTCTGCACGTCGGCCACTCCAGTCAGATTCACCGTCATCGTGTTGCCGGAAAAGACCGGGCTCCCACTCACGGTCCCGGTGCCGCTGGTAACCGTGGCAGTGCCGGTCACAACGTTATTGTCGAAGGTAAGCACGAGAATGTGATTGCCACCACTGCTGCGGCATTCGACGCCCGGCTCTCCACTCAGCGGCAAATCGATATCGAACGTGCCAGCGGCTCCGTGTGTTTTGCGCGAAATTGCACTCATAAGCAACAGGTAATCGTAAGCCGCTTTTGCATCGAGCCGGCCATAGCCAAAGATATTGTTAGGCCATGATCCGTTACTGCTGCACAAACTGGAGTTGAGATGAAACGCCGAATTGTTCAAGACCGCGCGCGTCATCGTCACGTCGTGCCGCAGAACCGGCCGAGCCGATAAGAGGAGGGCGGCGGCCCCGGCCACGTGCGGTGTGGCCATGGAAGTGCCGCTTAGAGTAGCGTAGGAGGAATCACTCGTTAGGTAAGAAGAACGGATGTTGGTGCCCGGCGCGGTCATATCAGGTTTAATACGGTTGCTGCCATCGACAATCACCGGCCCGCGGCTGCTAAAAGAAGCGATATTGTCCGTGCCGGTCGCCAGCCCGCCCACCGAGTAGCAGCACTCATAAATTGCCGGCGGATCCGACACTGTCGAACAGCCTGGCCCCATACTTCCAACGTTCACGACCGTTTGAATGCCGGCAGCGCGTTGGGCTTCCATGCTCATCAGCAAAGTATTGACCGAACAACCTTCCGACGCCGGGCAGCTCCAGGAGTTAGTCGTTATGTCCGGAGCCAGGGTCGGATCACCTTGATTGGGAGTGCCGTTAACTGGATAAGGCGCAAGGAAAAATTCGGAGCATTCGATGTACGTCGCCGGTGTGCCATTGCCCTGATCCATATTCCGACACCCAATCCATTTTGCGCCGGGAGCCATACCAATCTGATTAACACCTCCGTCATCGCCCACGGCAATACCGATCGTGTGAGTGCCATGGCCATTGTCGTCGCACGGTGCAGGCGAATTCGGACCGCAGGAACCGCCACCGGTGTGGATGCTGTCGTGCCAGTTGTAATCATGATTCGCGGCGACACCATTCCAGCCGCGGTAATGATTCTTCAGCGCATCATGCGTCCAGCGATAACCGGTGTCCCCACCACCAACCACGACCCCTTGGCCGGTGTATCCCTGCGCCCAAACCAGCGGCGCGCGAGTGTAATTGATCCCCGGCTCGATCGTCTCTGGCGCCTCTCGTCGCGAACTAATTCTCTCCACCGGCAATGGATTAGGGATGTTTCTAATGACCGGATTTCCTTCAATGCGGGCAACGTCGTCCCGTGCCGCCAGCGCCAGTGCCAAACTCCAATCGCCTTTTACCCAAATCATGTTCACGATGTAGAAAGAGCGGTGCTCGACTCCCCGGTTGTGGAGCATTTTCAAAATAGGTCTTTGACTCTTTTGGGCCTGGTTCCAGAGCACGTCGCGTACGTAACGGCCTTTCTCCTGTTTTGTCCGGAGCGTTGCCGCGCTGCTCAGATCGGCTTGCTCGGCCAGTACCACCAGATACTCGGCTTGCGCGCCCCGCGCGGTATGGTCGAGCACCCACGGCGCAATCTTGCTCGTCGTCGAGCCGGTTTCCTGCCGCGTAGGCAATGACGTGGCACCGTACAATCCGACAACCGCCGCGCCAGTAAGAAGAATCAGCGCGAAAGCACCGCGCCGCGTTCTCGGTTTAAATATCATATCATTGCTCATGATTTCCTTCGTCCGGTTTCGCAGCCCAACCGATGTCTAACCGTTCTTAACTTGGTAGGCCGGATTGTAATCAATCCGGCGCCGAGCTGGCAATCCAAATAGCTTCCTCCCGAACTTAAACGGCGCGATCGACCTCTGAACGCTGCCTCAAGTTAGGTCGCGGCAGAGCCGCGCTGCGTAATCCGCGCGGTTAGGCCTGTGGTGGCCAGAGAAATTCGTCGCGATACTGCGGCGTTTGTTCCGGGGCGAACCCGTGGCGCATGATGTTTTCGCAGACGACGCGCGGGACGAGGAAGTGCAATAAATAGTCCACGCCGCCGGCTTTGGTGCCGCCACCGCTCATCTTGAATCCGCCAAAGGGATGGCGGCCGACGACTGCGCCGGTGCAGGAACGGTTGATGTAAACATTGCCAGCTTCGAGTTGCGCTTTGATCCGCTCGATGTTGGCCGGGCTGCGTGAAAAAAAGCCGCCGGTCAACGCGTAATCGCTGTTGTTAGCGACTTCGATGGCTTCGTCGAGATCGCGCACTTTAATCACGCTCAGGACCGGGCCGAAAATTTCCTCGCAACTGATGCGCGTGTTGGGATTCACGTCGGCAAAGATCGTCGGTGGAATGAAGTAGCCCTGCGCCGGTAACTCTTTTGCTTGATACGCAAGAGTCGCTTCTTTTTTGCCGATCTCGATGTACTCGAGAATCCGTTTGTAGGCGGCTTCGTCGATCACCGGGCCAACGGTGACGCCAGGTTCTTCCGGGTTGCCGATGCGCAGGCTGGCGGCAGCGCCGAGCAAACGCTCCATCACGCGGTCGTAGTTTTCTGCAAGAACGATGAGCCGCGAGAGAGCGGAACATTTTTGACCCTGAAAACCAAACGCGGAATAAATGGAATCGACAATCGCCTGATCGAGGTCGGCATCAGAATCGACGATCATGGCGTTCTTGCCGCCCATCTCGCAAATCACGTGCTTGAGCTCGCGCTGGCCGTCGCGCGTTTTGCCCGCGCTCTCATAAATTCGCAGGCCGACCTCGCGCGAACCGGTGAACGCGATCAGATCGACATCTTTGTGATCGACCATATGCGCTCCGACGACCGAGCCTTTGCCGTTAACGAAATTCAAGACGCCGGGTGGCACGCCGGCTTCTTCGTAGATTTCCATCAGCATCGCGCCGATGATGACCGATTGCTCGGACGGTTTCATGATCACGGCATTGCCCGTGACCAACGCGGCGCTGACCATGCCGCACAAGATCGCCATCGGAAAATTCCACGGCGCGATCACGAGCGCGACGCCCCGCGGCAGGTAATGCTGATAACTTTCTTCGCCGGGAACATTTTGCGTGAGCCGCGGCCGGCCAATCAAACGCATGTGGTCGGCGTAGTAAATGCAAAAATCGATCGCTTCGCGAATGTCGCCGTCGGCTTCCGCCCACGGCTTGCCAACCTCGAAAACTTCGAGGGCGGAAAGCTCGAACCGGCGCCGCTCCAGAATTTCAGCGACGCGTTCGAGCAACTGGCAGCGTTCTTCAAATGGAGTTTTGCGCCACTTTTCAAACGCTTTGCGGGCGGCAACGACAGCGCGCTCTGCTTCGGGGATTCCAGCCTCGGCGGCGTAGCCGACAATTTGGTCCGGCTGGCTCGGGTTAACCGACGAAATGATTTTGTCGGTCCAGACTTTCTCGCCGTTGATGGTGAGAGGAACTTTTCGGCCGAGCGCGCCCCGCATGTCGCGCAGTGCGGTGCGCATTTTCTCCTGGTTTTCGGGCAGAGCGAAGTTCGTTAGCGGCGCATTTTGAAAAACGTCGCGATGTCGATCCTGGGTTGTTGTCATTGTCGCAGTGGGCTTGGTTGATAATTGCGCGCGATGTTGCGGGAGCGCGGGCTTCCAGCCCGTTGTTTCCGGCATCTTGCCGGCATCCGTCGCGCCGGCAAGATCCTGGCGCAGGCGAGCAGCATGCTCGCGCTCCCCATTGATTAATTCATTTGGATCGCGCAGGAGTTCCTGCTCGGAAACATTCTCGGCGAATTTGGCGCGGAGGAAACCTTCGTTCGAAGTATTTTCGAGCAAACGGCGCACGAGATAGGACATGCCAGGAAGCAGCTCGCCGACCGGGCTATATTCGCGGACGCGATAGCCCATCTCCACGAGCGCGCGCTTGACCGGACCGGCCATGCCGTAGAGCAACTGAAATTCGAACCGGCTCCGATCAATACCGAGCTGGTCAGCGCACGCCATGGCGTGCGCGATGCTGCGGACGTTGTGCGAACCGAAGGCCGACGTGACGATCGATTCGTTTTCAAGCAAGATGCGCGTGAGCCGCTCGAAATTCGCGTCGCTCTCGGGTTTTTGCAGAAACACCGGAACCTTCCAGCCGTCCTGTTCCGATTTGATTTTCTCGTAGTCCCAATAGGCGCCCTTCACCAGCCGCACGGTGAACCGCGTCCCGCGAGCGCGGCCCCAATTGATTAGATCGAGAAGGTCGTGCTCGGCATCCCGGAGATAGGCTTGAACGACGATGCCGGCGTGCGGCCAATCCCGGAACTGCTTTTCGCCGAACAGTGTTTTGAAAAGCTCGATCGTCGCGTTCTTGTGGGCGTAACTCTCCATGTCGAAGTTCACAAACGCGCCCAGCTCGCGGGCGCGGGAGAGAATCGGCCACAGTTTGGGCGCGAGATGCGCGATCGCGTCAGCCGGATCGGCCGGGTTCATCTGCGAGTAGAGCGCAGAAATTTTTACGGAAAGATTCACGACTGGAAAAAGGCTGGCAGCCTGACTTCCGAGAGGATCGGTCCAGCCGCGCGTTTCGCGTCCGAGTGTTTCGAGCAAATCGAGGCAGCGCGCGGCGTATCCGTCCGCTTCCTGTTCACTAACCACGGCTTCGCCGAGAAGATCGACAGTGAACCCGATTTTTTGCGCGCGTCGTTTGCGCAACGTCTTCATCACGTCCTTTGGATTTTTCCCGGCGATAAACTGCCGCGCCATCCCAGAGACGTTCCAGCGCAGGAGCTGACCGCTGATCCAAGGCACGACTTTGGCCAGGCGCACGCCGGTGTGCAGCATGGGCGCAAAACCGTTGCGCATCTCAGCAAAATATTCCTCGAGATGCTGAACGATCTCGTGCGACCGCCGGAGCGAGGCGAGGACATCAACAAACCGGAACAATTGTACCTTGAACTGTTCGTCGCGCATCGAGAACGCCATCATTCGCTGGTAAAAGCCGGCCTTGCTAAAGAGCGATTCGGGGTGTCGATCCACCAGATCGAAAATGCACTGGCCGCGTTGTTCGATCTCCTTTTGCAGCGAATTCACGCTGCGAAGTTAATGCGGCGTGCAGCGCTAGGCAAAGCAGATTGGAAACAACTCGTCTCGTGCACGGGCCCCAAAAATTCTGTTTTTTGTCTTGACCTTTGGCTCAGAATTGTTCAAAACGGTGCCATAACCCGCATAGGAGGAACATTAATATGAAACGATTGACTCAGATTGTCGCCCTTGGAGTTATCTCGCTTTTGGCGGTGGCATCCGCCAGGGCAAATTCGATAACAACCCTCTTCGGTTCGAATAACGGGGGCAGTGCCGGTGGGGCTGTTTATTTCGACACCACCATTGGGGCAGTTTCACTTTCGATAACGTCATTTGATATCAACACCGCGTCCACGGCGTCGTTTACTAACTTTCAAGTCTGGATCTTGGCCGGGATGACCTCGGTAGGTCACGAAACCAATCAGGCATTGTGGACTGAAGTGGCGACCGGCAGCGGAACCGGAGCTGGTATCGACCTGCCAACCCACGTGACCTTGTCAAACTCGTTCGTCCTGGCGGCGGGCACTCTTTACGGGATCGCATTGGTAAATGACCCCGCAATCACGCACAATTACACCAATGGCACTGGATCGAATCAGAACTATTCCAACGCGGACCTGTCTCTTTCCCTCGGCTCCGCGACGAACGTGCCCTTCACTGCGCCGGTCTTCTCGCCCCGCGTATGGAATGGGACGGTTTATTATGACGTCGTTCCAGAACCGTCAACGATCGCACTCCTGGGATTGGGCGCTTTGGGCCTAATCGGATTTGCACGCCGGCGCGCCGGCTAGTCCAGCGGCAATTTTTTGCGCCGAACGTCGGTTCCAGGAAAACAACAGGCGCTTCCTGGTCAGGGCGAACCGACCGCGTTTGGCGGTTTGTGAATTGCTCGTCCCGCATCGAGAGCCCATCATTCGCTGGGAAAAACCGGTTTTGCTGAAGAGCTGCTCGGGATGTCGATCGACTAGATCGAAAATCTATTCGCCGCGCTGTTCGATTCGCGCTTGTAAAGAATCCATCCGGTAAAAATAGCCGGGTAGCTTCCGTTTAAGCAAAACCGATCTGATTGCCAATTCGCCAGGAATGCGGCTGATTGTCGATCATGCCTGAGCGACATCTGTTCACGCCGTTTGGGCGCGCCCATGTCGCAGTCATTTTACTGACGATCGTGCTCCCATTTGTGCTGGCATTGATCGTGCATCGCACGAAGTCGCGCGTTCTGGAGCGCTCAATCCGTTTTGCGATTTCGGCGTTGCTCCTCATTAACTACACGGGCTATCTCATTATGGCGCAGCAGTTCGGCGCGACGACCTGGACGCGCATGCTGCCGCTTCAACTGTGCGACTGGGCCATGTTCGTCATCATCGGCGCGCTCTGGACGGGAAACCGTCGCTGGCTCGAAGTCGCCTATTTCTGGGGAATCGGCGGGACGCTCCAGGCCATCATCACGCCGAATTTGCGCTTCGGATTTCCTGACCTCCGGTTCATCACCTTTTTCGTCGCGCATTCCGGTATCATCATCGGCGTGATCTTTCTCATGCTGATCTATGGCTTCCGTCCGCGCCCGATGTCGATCGGACGCACGTTTGCCTGGACCGAGCTCTATTTCGTCATCGTATTTACGACCGACCTGCTTACGGGCGAGAACTACGGATTTCTTCTGCACAAGCCCGAGGCGTTTTCGCTCTTAAGTTTTCTTTCCGATTGGCGCCCGCTGTATCTTCTGCAAATGCACGGCTTGGCGTTGATTTTCTTCTGCGTGCTCTATGCGCCGTTCGGGGTTGTCGATTTCGTGCGAGGGAAATCGTAGGGCAACCGCGCCTGGTTGCCCATCAGGCGCTCCTTTTGCACCGGTGCAAGCCGGTTGTAGGCAAGCGCTTGGCTGAGCGCAGCAAAATCTTGGCAGGCGGAGCGCCTGCTCTACAATCATCCGTGTGAAACCAGTGCACGTGGGCAAAGTCACGATCGGCGGAGGACGACCGACGTTCATCCTCGGGCCGTGCGTGATTGAGTCGGAGAAACTTGTCTGGCGCATGGCGCGGAAGATTTCCGCGATCTGCGCCGACGAAGACGTCGATCTTATTTTTAAGGCGTCATACGACAAGGCAAATCGCACTTCGGTGCGGTCGTTTCGCGGCATCGGCGCGCACGAAGGCTGTGAGATCCTCGCGGCGATGGGACGGGAATTGAAAATTCCGGTTACGACCGACGTGCACTCGCCGGAGGAAGCGAAAATCGCGGGGGACAGGATCGATATGCTGCAAATCCCGGCATTTCTCTGCCGGCAAACCGATTTGTTACGGGCGGCGGCCGAAACCGGGCGACCGATCAACGTGAAAAAAGGTCAGTTTCTTGCGCCGTGGGACGTAAAGAACATCGCCGAGAAATTGATCGCATTTGGAAACGACAAATTTTGTTTTACCGAGCGCGGCACGACGTTCGGTTACAATAATCTCGTGGCCGATATGCGTTCCCTCTATTGGATGCGCGAAGCGGGATATCGCGTTATTTTTGATGCGACCCATTCGGTGCAACGTCCAGGCGGCGCGGGCGATTTCACTTCGGGCGACGGCGTTCTGGCGCCATTGCTGGCGCGAGCGGCCATGGCCACCGGCTGCGACGGCATTTTCATGGAGGTGCACGAAAATCCAGCGCGCGCGTTATCCGACGCGTCGAACCAGATCCCGGTAAAGAATTTGCCGAAGATTCTGCGCATGTTAAAAGCTATTCATGCGGCGGTCTCATAGGGAAAGAAGGGCGACGCTGTTTCAAAAACTGGATCCGCGTCTTCCACTCGCAGTGCTCTTTTCAATGTCGATCTTCGCGCTGAATGCGCCGTTGTTGGCAAAGGACAAAGCGGGCAAGAGGAGGCATCCAAGTGCTACACCAGTCGAATCGCCGGGCGAACAAAGTTTGAGCAACATTCCCTTACCGGTGGGGCATGAAGCAAAAGGTTTGGTGTTGCCGGATTTTGATGGCCAAGGGCGTTTGCGAGGCAAACTCGAAGCCGGCACGGCGCGGCGAATTGATGAGAACCACATGGGATTCGATGATTTGAAGATCACCACTTACACGCCCCAGAAACAGACCGATCTGGAGGTCGATATGCACAAGTCGGTGCTCGATCTGAAAACGCGCGTGCTGAGCTCGAAACAAAGAACAACGGTAAAGCGCGCCGATTTCGATATCGTTGGCGATTCGGTCGAGTTCGATACGGTGAGCCACACCGGGCGGCTAATTGGAAACGTGAAGATGGTGATCAGCAGCAAATCGCATCTCATGGAGGGTGGGAACAATGATTAGGGCGAGTGCGTTGATTGTGATCAGCGCGTTTTTGGCGATGCCGTTGCTCGCTCAGAATGCAAGCCGGCCGACGGATTCGACGCCGAGTAAGAATAAGAGGGCAAAGAAACAGGAGAAATCGCCAGCAGCCAATGCGCCCGGGGTATCCACGCAGTCAAACGAACCAACCACCACCGAAATTTACGCCGATGAAGCATTCTTTGATTCAAACAAAAACAAAGGCATCTTCACTGGCCACGTGAAAGTGATTGATCCGCGTTTCAATCTGCAATCGGAGAAATTGACCATTTTCGTCAGTAAAGGTCAGAACCAGGGTTTGGAGAGGGCCGTTGCCGAGGGAAACGTCGCGGTCGTGCGGGATCGACCCGACCCAAACGGCGGACCGCCATCGCGCGCAGTCGGTCGCGCGGATACGGCGACTTACATCGCGGCGACGGGGGACGTGGAATTGAAAGGCGAGCCACGAGTGCAGGAGGGATTGAACACGCACGTGGCGGCAAGTCCGGACACGGTGATGATCATTAATCAGAACGGCCAGTTAACCACGCACGGTCCGAGCCGGACCGAAATCCGACAGCAGCCGCAGGAAACGCCCACCCCCGCCGAGGCTACGGCGGGCAAACCCCGCGAAACCAAACCAAAGGAATCGCCGTCGCCGACTCCATGATGACTTCGCCTGCCGTGAAATCGCAGCCGGGGCCAACGGTCCCAGCGACGAAGAAGATCGACCATGTGCTCGTCACCGATCAACTGGTGAAGATTTACGGCGGGCGCTCGGTAGTGGACGGAGTGAATCTCACGGTCAAAGCAGGCGAGATTGTGGGATTGCTCGGTCCGAACGGCGCGGGCAAGACCACCAGTTTTTACATGATCGTTGGTTTAGTCAGACCAAATAGTGGCCGCGTCATTTTCTCTGGGACGGACGTGACTAAATATCCGATGTACAAACGCGCGCGCCGTGGCATGGGTTATCTGCCACAGGAAGAATCGATTTTTCGCAAAATGACGGTGGAACAAAACATCATGGCGATCTTGGAAACCCTGCCGTTGAGCAGGGCCGAGCGGCGAAACCGTTGCGATCAATTGCTGCATCAGTTCGGGATCGAGCGCGTGGCCAAAAATGTGGCGCTGACGCTGAGCGGCGGCGAGAAACGGCGGCTCACGATCGCCCGTTCGCTCGTGACCCACCCCAAGTTGCTGATGCTCGACGAACCGTTCAGCGGCGTCGATCCGATCGCGGTTTATGATGTGCAGCAGATCATTATCAACCTGCGCAAACTGGGACTGGCGATCCTCATCACCGATCACAATGTGCGAGAGACCCTGTCAATTGTCGATCGTGCCTACCTGATTTACGAAGGACGCGTCGAGAGCGAAGGAACAAAAGATTTTCTGATTAACGATCCGGTGAGCCGGCAATTATACCTGGGTGAGCGATTCAAGATGTGAAGTTTAAAATCCGAAATCCGAAGCTCGAAAACAAATTCCGAAGTCGAAAATCTCAATCACCGCCGGGGAGTATTTGAAGGTTTGGTAATTGGGATTTGTTTCGGATTTCGTCCTTCGGTGGTACTGATGAATGCGACCTACTCCATGCAGATCCTCGCGTCTGCTTTTCTCGCGATTTTATTTTTGCAGTCGGGACTGGATAAAATCTTGGATCGAAAGGGCAATCTGGATTGGCTGATGGGACACTTTGCCAAAAGTCCGCTGGCCGGAATGGTGCCTTTGCTGCTTGTCGTTATCACGATTTTGGAAACCGCCGCGGGCGCTCTGAGCGCAATCGGCTGCGTGCTGCTGATCTTCCGGCACGACCCCACGGTCGCGTTTTACGGCGCGCTCATTTCTGCGATTGCGATTCTCGCCCTGTTCTTCGGTCAACGAATGGCGAAAGAGTATCCGGGGGCCGCGGTTCTCGTTCCGTATTTCTTGCTCACGCTGGTCGCGATTTACATTCTGCGCTGACAGGTGATCTGGATCGGATTGTAGCGGCCCCGAATGCTTTCGGGGTCGCAATCTGGCTGGGAAAGGATGGCCACGCTCACAGAGCGCCGTTACAGAGCGAGGCGATCAAGCAGGCCAAGCTTTAGGCTGCACCCGCCGGGACGGGCTCGTGTGCGCGCGCATCACTCGGCACTCCTTCTCCCTCGTGATGAGTGTGAGCGCTGCGCAGGAATGGAACCTTGTCGAGGACGTTCTCCTGGAACCATTCGAGCCAGAGGTAGATCACCGGCGTAACAAAAAGTGTGACCAACTGCGAGAAGATCAAGCCGCCGACAATGACCAGCCCTAACGGACGACGCGAGGAAGCGTCCTGACCAAACCCCAATGCGATCGGAATCGCACCCATGAGCGCGGCGAACGTGGTCATCATGATCGGACGAAAACGTTCCAAACTCGCTTCGTGGATCGCTTCGCGCAGACCGAGGCCGTCGTCGATCCGCTTCAGAGCAAAATCGACAACGAGAATCCCGTTCTTTTTGACGATGCCTAACAAAAGAAACAAGCCGATCACGCTGTAGAGGGACAAGGTCGATCCAAAAATCCAAAGTGTGAACAACCCGCCAACCACTGCCGGCACAATGGCCGGGAATAAAACGGTGATCGGGTGGACATAACTTTCGTAAAGAATTCCCAGGATCACATACATGACAAAGATCGCGCCGATCAGAAGCAATGGCAGCGCACGGAAAAGTTGCCGAAAGACGAGGGCCTCGCCCTGGAACGTCGATTGCACACTCGGATACTGGCGCTGGATTTGGTCGAACGAATCTTCAATGTACTTCGTCGCGTCGCCGATCGCGACACCGGGAAGCAAATTAAAATTGATCGTCACACTGGTGAATTGATCGAAATGATTGACTGCTTGTGGGCCGACGACCTGTTTCGTGGAAGTGACCGCGCGCAACGGAACAAGATCCGCCGCAGTTCCGGTCGTCGTGGTGGTTCCGCCGCCGGTTCCGGTTCCAGTCTGTCCGATTGTGCCGCCGCTGTTGCTTCGGACATACAAATTATCGAGATCGCCCGGTTGCGCGCGCTCGTTGTCCTTTACTTCCAGAATGACCTGATACTGGTCGTCCGGTTGCTTGATCAAATAAACGTAATTCTGTGAATAAGCGTTCTTCAACAGGCTTTGGATCGCCGCCGTGGAAACACCATAAGTCGCGGCGCGCTCGCGGTCGATGTTGACCGTAAGATTGGGTGTGCTGTGATAATAATCTGAGCGGACCGACGCAAAGCCTTTGAACTCGCGCAACTTTGCCATTAACTGATCGGCCAATGTGTAAACCTCATCGGGAACAATTCCGCTGATGGTAAAAGCGTACTGTCCCTGCGTCTGATTGGTCGCACCGACATTGATTTGCAGAACCGGACTCGGCGATATCACCGCCGTCAGACCAGGAATGGTGTTGATCGCCTTCTGTATTCGCAAAATACATTGCTCGATTGGATCGCGCTGCTCGCGCGGCTTGAAGACGCAAAAGACGATCCCCTGTGACGAGGCGCTGCGCGATCCGGAACCCACATTAGTAAAAAATTGGGCGACGCTCGGATCGGCCTCAACCTTCTGATTTACCTGCTTTTGAAACGCGCGCATCTGTGCTGGCGATGAACCCTCTTGCGCAATAAAAACGCCGCGGGCAAAACCACTGTCGCCGGGCGGAAGCAGTGTGAAAGGCAAGTGAGTAAAGAAAAACCAGAGGCCGAGAATGCACACGAGCAGAATCGGCGCCGTCAGCCATGCGCGATCGAGAAATCTGTCCAGGGCGCGGCCGTAGGCGTCAATCACGCGTTTGATGAAATTACCGGTCCATTTTTCCATTCGGGTCCGTTTATGGCCGGCCCGGCGCTCCCCCAGAATACGCGCACACATCAGTGGCGTCAGAGTCAACGAAATGAGACCCGAAGCGAGGATCGCCACGATGATGGTAATCGAAAATTCCTGGAAAATTCGGCCGAGCAATCCGGGCAAGAGCACCAGCGGAATGAAGACCGCAGCCAGCGAGAGCGTCATCGACAAAATAGTGAAGGAAATTTCACCGGCTGTGTTATAGGCCGCTTTGAGAATGGACTCGCCGTGCTCGGCGCGACGGATGACGTTTTCCAAAAAGACGATAGCGTCGTCGACCAAAAATCCGATGGCGAGCGTCAGCGCCATTAAAGTCAGATTGTTGATCGAGAACCCGAGCATGTAGATGACCGCGAAAGTGAGGAGCAACGAAAGCGGCAGCGCCACCGCTGGAATAAGCGTGTCAGTCGCGCGGCCGAGGAAGACGTAAATCACCATTACCACCAGGACGAACGCGATCAGCAACGTCGCTCGCACGTCATGGACCGAATTGACGATCGTCTGGGAACGATCGAACACCGGAAGGAATCGGATTGAGCCGGGCAGACTGGCGCGAAACTCGGGGAAAAGCGCTTTGACGGAATTTGCAACTTCGACCGCGTTCGCGCCGGCCTGTCGCGAAACCGCCAATACCACAATCGAACCCGGCGAATTAAACCCGCGCACCCAAAAGAAACGAGAAGTGCGCTCGTCCTGCACGCTTTGCTTAACTTCTGCGATGTCACGCAAGTAAACCGGCGAACGATCTTTGTTCCGGGCAACGATGAGATTGCGATAACCTTCTGCTTGATCGATCTGGCCATTTGGCTGAAGGACAAACGTCCGGTGTGGTCCATCGAATTGGCCGGCGCCGGAGTAAACTGTTCCCGCCTTGATCGCGTTGGCGAGGTCATCCATGGTTAATCCGCGCGAAGCCAGCGCCGCCGGATCGGCTTTGATCCGAATCGCGCCCTGCACGCCGTAGATGTTCACTTGCGAAACACCCGGAAGAATGGCCATCCGCTGCGCCACCACCGTTGACGCGTACTTATATAGATCGCCGTCGGTCAGCGAGTCGGACATGAAGCCAACCAGATAAACCGCCTGATCGTTTGGGTTCGTTTTCGTGAAAGTTGGCGGGCTCGGCAAGTCGATCGGCAGTTTGCCGGTCGCGCGCTGGATCGCTGCCTGCACGTCAGTCGCCGCGTCGGTAATGCTTTTGCTCAAAACAAATTGCAATGTCAGCGACGTATTGCTTTGGGTGCTTTGACTGGTGATGATGTCGAGCCCGGGAATTTGGAGAAATTGTTTCTCGAGCGGCGTCGCGATGTTGTTCGCCATCGTGACCGGATCGGCACCCGGATAAGCGCATGTGACCTGAATGATCGGATAATCGACGGCCGGCAGATCGTTTACGGCCAATTTGTTGTAAGTGGCGATGCCGGCGACGATGATTGAGAGCGTCAATAACACGGTCATCACCGGCCGGCGAATGAATGGGCCGGAGAGTCCCGAACCTTTGACCTGAATTAGTTTCCCGCCAGGCGTATCGTTAGGAGAAACGCCGGCAGTGAATGGCTTGGCCGGCGGCTGACGATGTGGCGCTGGAAGGGGCGGCTGGCCGTTGTGCCCGTCGTCTCTTGCTCCGTCGTGATCGTCGTTGCGGGCCATATGAAATCAGGGGCTGCCGGCAGCCAGTTGTTTTTCTCCGCCAGGAGTCGGCGTAGTATATGGTTTTGGCTCAACCTTGGTGCCAGTCGCGAGCGCTAATTGGCCAGTAACGACCACGGTTTCGTTCGCCTGTAACCCATTCTCAACAACGGTTAGATCCCCGTCCTGACGCTGGCCCGGTTTCACAGGTCGAAGATCGACGGTGTTATCCGGTTTTACGACAAACACGAATGGACCACTCTGGCTGATCTGGACTGCTTGCGAGGGAACGAGCACGGCGTCCTTGAGGACGTCCAGAATAAAGCGCACCCTAACGAATTGGGAAGGCCAGAGCGCGCGGTCCGGATTCGGTGTGACGGCGCGTGCCTTGACCGTTCCGGCACCGGGCTGCACCGCAGTGTCGATGAAATACAAATCGCCGAGGCGCGGCGCGATGGAACCATCAGGGACATAGGTTTGCACTTTCACGTTAGGCCCGCCGAGATGCTGGCGCACCAGCGGAAGATCGTTCTCGGCCACGGTGAAATCGGTGTAAATCGGATCCAGCCCCTGAATTGTGACCAGAGACGGGCTGGATGGTCCAACCAGGTTCCCAACGTCGACATTGCGCAGACCTACTCGTCCGTTAATGGGCGATTTGATATAGCAATAATCTAGGTTCACCTGCGCAGCCTCCGCCGCCGCCTGAGACTTCTGTGCGTTCGCCACAGCGGTGTCGTAGTCCTGCTGTGATACGACCTTTCTTGTCCGCAGATCCTCCTGTCGTTTTAGATTCACCTGGTCCAGTGCGGCTTGCGCTTTCGCCTGATCGACAACGGCTTGATACGGACGCGGGTCGATCGTGAAAAGCAGATCGCCTTTCTTCACGTCAGAGCCGTCTTGAAAATGGCGCGAGATAATCTGGCCACTAACCTGCGCCTGGACCTGGACGGTTTCATAGGCCGCGCACGTCCCGATTTCATCCAAGTAAAGGGGCGCATCTTTTGCGATCGCTTTCGTGACCAGTACCGGTCGCGGCGGAGGTTGACCGGCTTTGGCCGCGGTAAGCTGGTGTTGAATGATCCGCGTCACGACGAATGCGGCGAGCACGATAAAAAGAAGGTAGCCCCACCACGGGATCGATCGTTGAATTTGGCGCGAAGTTTTCATGCCCTTGCCGCCGCGAAACGGCGGCGCTGACCTCTCTTCTTGATTCGATGCCCGTTCTGATTTTGACTGTTCCTGAGCATGGTTCGCGCCGGTGCAATGTCTTCTCGTTCCGCCCGGGTTTGAATCTGCGCCAAAACGCGCATGCAGGTGCGTAGTTTCGCCGGCGCGATATCGGCCAAAAGCTCGCGGCGGAGTGCCGCAGCGGTTTCGCTGATGCGCGCGATGATGCGTTGGGTCCGCGGGCAAAGGTGCACGGTCTTGCAGCGACGATCACCCGGTGAAGGGCGACGTTCCACCCAGCGTTCGTTTTCCAGCCGATGGAGCAACGTCACCAGCGACGGTTCTTCAATGCCGAGACGCGCGGCCATTTCCGCCTGAGTTAACGGTTGATCGGCAAGGGAAAGATGTAGGAGCGTGCGCCACTTGGCCTGACTCAAGCCCATGGGCTTGAGTCGCTTGTCCAATTTTAATCGCCAGGCCCGGGCCGTTCCACCCAAGAGCGGACCGAACGCCTCTTCGTCCTGCTTCGACATAAAGGAATCGTTAGTATGCTAACTATCCTTAAATCGCCCTCTTGGTCAAACGATGGTGGGGTAGGGCCGGGCTAGGGACTACACCAACGGGAGCGACCGGCAGCAAAACCCAGTCTATGGCACTGCAAAAAGCGAGACGCGCCAATCGCGGTAATCCTGGATCGACAGAACGCGGCTGGGAGTTCGCGGCCACTTCCTGGCGCTTAAGGCGGCGTCTTCCTCATCCGATTGCACCAGGAAAAACTTGGTGTCACCCGGCAGATCGGTGGCGTTGCCCACGTAAACAATCGGCCGATGGACGTAGAAAAGAAACGGCTGGTAATCGGGATCGATGGCGTAGAGTCGCTCGGACTCGGGAACGACCTTCTCGATTTTTGCGGCAATCGGTCTGAGCCGCGGGCGCAGTCGCGGAATGATTACTAACGCGTAAATCCAAATCGCCGCGCACGTTGTCGTAACGATTCCGCATATGGCCAGTCGTTGCCATTTCCCTATTTCTTCTCTCATCATCGAGCCGAGCAACCACGCAAACGGCGCGGCCAAAGGCAACGTGTACCGCGGCAACGCCCCTGGAATAAGATCGACAATCACCAGCGGCACCACGATTCCCCAGATCAGCGCGGTCTGTGGCCGGAAGCGTCCTGTCCGCCGTAGCCTGGGCGAAGGCGGATGACCCCGGCTGGCAATGAACGGTAACAGCCCAAGCCACGGCAAGAAGTAAACGAGACTTTTCGGAATGTTCAGGGCCCAACTTTTCCAATGAATGCTTTCCGTTAGGCGGCCAGAAAATTGTTTCGCCCAAACGTGGGCGGTATGCTCTTGGCCGGTCATCTGGACAAACGGAATCGCCCAAGCCGCGAAGATGGAGAGCATGACAATGATTCCAATCAGATGCGGAAGGCTCCAAAGCGCCCGCATTTTGCCAGCGCGCCACAGCACCGCCAACACGATGGCATAGAAGAAGAAAAGATGCAGCGGGCCTTTCGCCAGCCAGCCCAGCCCGAGAAAAATCCAGGGCACAAACCAGGTAAGCCAGGCTGATCGTTCTTGTTCCCAAAAAGCGAGCCAGCAAATGATGGCCAGCGCGAACAGAGAAGCGTAGAGCGCCTCGATTTCGATGAGCCGGCCTTTTTCAACGATCCCGACGTTCGTTAGCCAAACCAGCGCGGCGATGGCCGATCCTGGCGCGCCGAGACTCGGTCGGGCCACAATGACAAAAACAATGGCCACGATCAAAACCGAGAGCGCGGAGGGCAATCGCGCGGTCCATTCGGTGCGTTGGCCAAAGATTTTGAAGGACGCGGCGACGAGCCAGTTAATCAGCGGCGGTTTGCGCAAATATGCTTCGCTGCCGATGCGCGGCACGATGTAGCTCCGAATGGTTTCGCGAGCTCCGTGAGCGGCGTCGCTGCTCTCGATCATTTGGATGGCCGGCAAAATCCGGCGGCCCTCTTCGCCCTTGATTTCAAGCGAGCCGAGCCCGGGCAGATAAACCGCGGCCCAAACGAGCGATACCATCGCGATCACCTTCATCAGGGCGGATTTTGATCCGGGGCTTCGACCGCGAAAAGGACTGTTTTGATGTGCCGGTAATCTTCTATCCGCAAAATGGGAGACGGACGTGCCGGCGACCATTGCGTCGCCGATTTAGCCGCCGGTTCATTGGCGGCTTGCACGAGAAAGTAGCGCGCGGCGCGCGGCAAACCATGGATCGAATCGCGGTAAATGATGCGTCGGCGCACATAAAACAGGTAAGGCTGAAAATCAGGATCGACTGCGTAAAGCGATTGTGCCGGCGGGACTAACGAATCGATTTGCGCTGCGATGGGCCGGACTTTTTCGCGGCGCTGCAAATACGGAACAATTGCGACCGCGTAAATCCAGATGCAAACGCAGGTGATAATGACAATGGCGGCAACGGTGCGTAGTCGATGTTGCCATGAGAATGTTTTTCCGCCGAGCCACTGCGGCCAGTGGACCGTTTCGGCGAGAAGTGTTGCGGCAACGAACCATGCTGCGGGCGCGAGCAGTGGCATTCCATACCTGGGCAACCAGCCTGGAATGAGATCGACGATCAAGAGCGGCAGTGCCGCTCCCCAGATCAGGCCATGGACCGTTTTTCGCTCCCGTTCGGAGCGAAATGCGGCTTTCGAGACGAGAGGGATAAAGACCAGCCACGGGAGAAAATAGGCGAGACTGCGCGGAATGTTTAGCAGCCAACCGCGCAATTTGAAATCGGCGAGGGCGAGCCAAATCTGGCTTTGCCAACTGCTGGTGACTTGGTGTTGGCCGGCGAGTTGCGCGCACGGAATCGCCCATGCGGCGAAGATCGACAACATGATCGCCATGCCGATGGCGTGGGCCGGATTCCAGAGGGTTGGCAGTTCACCGTTTTTCCAAAGAACAGCGATAACAAGCGTGTAGAAGAAGAATAGGTGAGTCGGCCCTTTAGCCAGCAGACCCAGCCCGAGAAACATCCATGGCACGATCCAGGTCAACCAGAGTGACCGATTCTGTGTGTGCCAGCTCAGCCAGCAAATGAAGGCCAGCGCGAAAAGCGACACGTAGAGAGCCTCGATCTCGACCAACCGCCCTTTCTCGATCAGACCAAAACTCGTTAGCCAAATCAGCGCAGCGATGGTCGATCCTCGCGCGCCAAGGCTGGAGCGCGCGACAGTCACGAAAGCGATGCCAACCAGCAAAACACAAATGGCCGATGGTAAGCGCGCGCTCCATTCGTTACGAGAGTGAAACAACGTGAATGAAGCTGCCACCAGCCAATTCACCAGCGGCGGTTTGCTCAAATACGGTTCACCGCCGACTTCCGGCACAATATACTCGCCGGTCTCTAGCATTTCGACTGCGGGCAAAATCCGTCGGCCTTCTTCGCCTTTCAGCTCCAGCGATCCGAGCGTCGGCAAATAGATCGCCGCCCACACCGTAGACACTGCCAACAAGCTCTGCGCCGAGGTCACGCGCGATGTTCCGCATTACATCACGCCCGTTCAAACAGAAATCTCGCCGTGTCGCCGCTGTTGCTATTGGGAAGCCGACAGTTTCCCGTGTTCGACCCAAAAAAGGAGGCGCCTTTCTGTAAGAGCGCAGCCGGCGCAAACCCGAGGCCAGCGGAGAACCCGGTGCGGAACGGGATCGACATCTTTCGGTTTTACGCTGTCGCAGGCGCAATCTCGATTTCGTCGAAAGGACTGTCTTGAATCGCGCGAACCTGCTTGAGGCGAATCAGCTCGAGCAACGCGAGAAAAGTTACCACGATCTCGACACGGGAGACCATTTCGCCAAACAAATCTGAAAATCGGACGCTGGTCTCGCCGGCAACGCGCTGCAGAATGACTTCGATTTTGTCCGAAACGGAAAAGTGTTCGCCGAAAATTTCCTGCACGTCCTGGCGCGCTTCCAATCGCTTTAGCACGGTTTGAAACGCGTTGATCAGTTGAAAAATCCCGACTTCTTCCAGACGCAACGGCCCGGCGACCGCGGCCGCTTCCGTTCCTTCGCGCCCGAAAATCCGTTCCTGCTCGAGCGCGCGCAGTTGCAATTGTCCGGCCGCTTCCTTGAACTTCTTGTATTCGATGAGCTGCCGAATCAGATCCCAGCGCGGATCGTCTTCCTCGGCCTCTTCATCGGGCGGTCGTTGATCGACCGGGAGCAGGCTGCGGCTTTTCGTGTAAATGAGATTGGCCGCCATGACGATGAATTCACCGGCGACGTCGATGTTCAGTTCCTTGAACGCCTGAAGATATTCGAGGTATTGCCGGGTGAGCCGCTCGAGCGAAATCTCGTAAATGTCGATTTCGTCGCGTTTGATGAGATACAAGAGCAAATCGAGCGGGCCTTCGAAAATCTCGAGCCGGACTTTGTAATCGGTTTCCATGGTTTAGCGTAGCGCGAAAGCTTGGCACGCCCCGGCGGGGGCTGGGTGTTTCTTATACTCCATTACCGGTGGTTTGCACCACTCGCTAATTTCCGCCGTGCACCGGCGAACCGTCTTCCGTTGCGATTCTCGCGCTCGAACAACCACCGCGCCGATCTCTTGGGCGCAGGGAATCTACACCGCGGCGTGGCGATGCACCCAAACGCTGTTCACGATGCCGAGGCCGAACATAACCATCAAGACGAACGAACCGCTGTAACTGATCAGTGGCAACGGCACGCCGGTGATCGGCAGCATGGCAATTGTCATCCCGACGTTTTGGAAGATGTGCGTAAAAATGAGGGCGGTCACGCCAACGACCAGCAGCAAGCCGAATTGGTCTTCGGCGAAAAACGCGACGAAGAGACACGTCAGGATGAGCAGGGCGAACCCGCCGATCAGAAACATCCCGCCGACAAACCCCCATTGCTCGCCGATAGCAGAGAAAATGTAATCGTTATGCACAGCGGTGGACGGGAGAAACCCGAGTTCGATTTGCGTGTTAGGCGCTTTAAATCCCTTGCCCGACCAGCCGCCAGAACCGATGGCGATCAGCGATTGATTGATGGCCCAGGCCGAGCCTTGCTTGTCAATGTCGGGATTAATGAACGCCGTGATCCGTTGATACTGGTACGGTTTTAATCCGAGGTGGATCGCGATCGGGATGAAAGCAAGGCCAATCAGGATGATGCAAATCAGATAGCGCAGCGGCAACCGGGCCACGAACAACATGGCCAGCAACACCGGGACCCAAATGATGACTTCGCCCAAATCCGGCTGAAGAAAAATCAAAAGACACGGCGCTCCGGCGATCGCCCCACAAAGCAACAAACGTAACATCGGATGCATGTCGCGGAACTGACTGAGAAATAACGCCAGAACCATGATTCCGGCCACGACCGCCAATTGTGCCGGCTGAAAGTTGACCGGACCGAGATGGAGCCAACTGCGCGCCCCGTAAACCTTGGTGCCCATGACTTTTGTGAGAAGCAAAAAGAAAAGGCCGGCGAGATACATCGGCAGCGCACCCCAGCGGACCCAGCGATAATCTACCAGGCTGGCGACCATGAACGCGAAAAAACCGACGACGACCCAGTTCGCTTGTTTGCGCCAAAAATCGGCGGCGACTGGATCCTGTCGCGCCGACGTTGCGCTGTAAATAGCGATCACGCCAAAGGTCGCCAACGCCAGCATCGTGAACAAAAGGGCCCAGTTCAGGCCGAGGAGCTTCCGAAGAAACGGGGTCATGTCGATCGAAACGGGGGTTGGATTCTTGACGTTATCGCGACCCGCAGGTTACACGCAGAGTTTGTTTTTCGCAAAGGCGATCAGGGGCAAAAATCAGGCGAGTTTTCTCTGTAACGCTTGCTCAGTCGGCCATTTAACGGTGAAATCCGGCGGCGGAGATCGTCATCGACAAGATCCTGATGTACAGTTACTTGCAACTATTTCATCGAAAATTAGCAGCTTTCCTTGTCAGGTTGTCAAAGGATTACTAAAATGGATACTCGTCACTGCAATTCGATTTCATGGGACTGACACATGGCCAAGAAAACAAAACGGAAAGTTGCCTATTCAAAGCTGCCGATCCAGGGGCAGCTCAATCTGCAACACGAGGGAAAACAATTCGATCTGCGCCGGATTTTCGATGAATTGAACGGGCGCTATTTTCGCGATCGGCTGCGTGGTTACCAGGTGGTTTGGGGTCGCCGCCGCAGGCTACGCCCGCGCGAATATTTTATTTTCGGGACGATCCAGGAGGAAGATCGTGTGATCCGCATCAATCCGTTGCTCGATCAACCATGGGTGCCGCTCTGGTTTCTGCGTTACATTCTTTATCACGAGATGTTGCATTCGGTTGTGCCGGATGAGCCGCTCGGCCGTGGCCGGCGTCGGGTGCACACCGAAGAATTCAATCGACGCGAGCGACAGTTTCGCAGTTACGCCCGCGCCCGGAAATGGGAAGAAGAAAATCTCGCACGGTTCTTGCGCTAACAAGTTTTGATGTAATCAGAGGCCGGAGGATGGAAAGCCTCACCGCGTTTGGGCCGGCACCGGCCTTACTTCATACCGCAAGGGCGTCGTCGCGACGTTCTTTTTGATCAGGTACCACAGCGTCGTCGCGAGGAGAAGGGAGATCAGTTTCGCCCGCCAGTTTTTTAGAATCAGTTTCTTCATAATCGCGGTGGAGCAAAAGTTCGGCGATGCGTTGGCGAAACGTCTCGGGAGTAAAATTGCGCTCGATTCGGCGACGATGGCAAATGGAAATCGCGCCCGTCTCCTCGGATACGACAATCGCAATGGCGTCCGATTCCTCGGTGATGCCAAGCCCGGCGCGATGGCGGAGGCCGAGGCTGCGATCGAGAGTTTCGCGCTGGCTGACCGGGAAGATGCAGGCGGCGGCGGCGATCCGGCCATTGCGCACGATAACGCCGCCATCGTGCAGCGCGGCCTTGGGATGGAAGATCGTCAGGATAAGCTCAACGGAAAAATCCGCGTCGATGTTAACGCCGGTTTCTTCGTAAACCCGGATCGACGTGTCGCGCTCGATCGCGATGAGCGCGCCGAACTGTTTGTTAGCCAATTGGGTGACGGCTTCGGCCAGGTCGTGAACGGTCTCGCGTTTTTCGCTCGTTAGGGAAAAGATCGGGTGTCCACCGAGCTCGGCCAGGGCCCGGCGCAGCTCCGGTTGAAAGATGACCACCAGGGCAATGGCGAGAAAGACGGAGAAGCTGCGGACGATCCAGCCGATCACCACCAGGTTCAGCAATTGCGAGATTAAGGTGAGCGTGAGGAAGACGATGGCCAGACCAGTCAACACTTTCGCGCCCCGCGTGCCGCGAAAATAGACGTAACCATAATAAATGACTACGCTGAGCAGCAAAATCTCCACCAGGCTGCGCCAGCCTCGAAGCCAGAGTTGGAGGAGTTGATCGATCATTTCATCAGCACTGCTTCCGCGACGCGCAAGGCGTTCGCATGTTCTTTGACATCATGAACCCGAAAAACATTCATGCCGCGCGCACGCAGGAGCGCGGTCAACGCCACCGCAGGGGCGAGCCGGTCGCGCATTTCGTTCGAGCCGATCAGTTTTCCGAGGAATGACTTGCGCGAAACCCCGATCACGAGCGGACGCTCGTGCACGCGGAGGCGGTCGAGATTGGCTAACAGCTCGAGATTGTGCGCGAGCGTTTTTCCGAAACCGATTCCCGGATCAAACGCGATGGCCATGGGATCAATGCCGCACTGTAGGGCGCGCCCGTATTGTTGTCGAAAAAAATCGGCCACTTCCGCGACAACATCGACATAACGAGGCTCGAGCTGCATCGTCTGTGGGTTGCCCTGCATATGCATGATGATGAACGCCACGCCTTTTTCCGCGATGAGCGGCATCGTCGCCGCATCGCCGCGTCCGCCGGTCACGTCGTTCACAATTGAGGCTCCCGCTTCGATGGCAGCCCGCGCCACTTCCGCCTTCGACGTATCGATCGAGATGACGGTCTGGGTTGAGCGCTTGCCAGGCCCCGGCGTTGCGAAGCGGGGTTGGGCGTTGCTCTCTCCGGTCAATCTTTCGATCACCGGAATCACTCGCCCTATTTCTTCTTCAGCACCAATCGGCTCCGCGCCCGGCCGTGTCGATTCCCCGCCGATGTCGATGACATCCGCGCCTTCCGCAACCAGTTCTAGCCCGTGCGCGACCGCTTTTTCCGGCGTGAAATATTCGCCGCCATCGGAAAACGAATCGAGCGTCACATTGAGGACGCCCATGATCCACCCATGCCGCGCAAGATCGACAGTTCGCCCCTCGATTTTCCAAAGTGTCTCTCGCATCAAGCGATGAGACTAACACGCGCGTTCGTTTATTCGAAACGCCGGGGAGCGCCGTCGAGTTTCGAATTCCTGGGGTCCTGCCCTAGATTTCCTATGAGGGTCGCATCTTTGGCCGTAAACACCCGCGCTCGATGAGCAGCTGTAGAAAAATCAGCAACGTTGTAGACCGCCGCTACAACCGCTATTTGTGTGAATAGCGGCCCATGTATTCTCCTTGCGCAATGACGTGGCCGCTCATCGCTTTATCCAACTCTTTGCGTTTGGCGCCGGATGGGAGATCGAGTGTTTTGTCCAACGCGAAAATCTTAAAGTAATACCGATGTGTGCCGAAGGGCGGTTGCGGCCCGTCATAACCGCGGCCGGGATAGTCGTTCGTTCCCTGCACCGCTCCCGAGGGCACGCTGTTCTCAGCGATCTCGGTGGTCTTCGGATCAACGTTCCACACCAGCCAATGCGTAAACAAACCAACCGGCGCGTCCGGATCATCGACAATCAGGGCGAGGCTCTTTGCCTCCGGCGGGCTGCCGGCAACGCGCAGCGACGGGTTCACGTTCTGTCCGTTCTTACTGAATTTTTCCGGGATGATCCCGCCTTCCGGAAAAGCTGAGCTCGTAATTTTCATTTTGCTACCTCCTGCAAACAAACATTCGGCGACCACCACTGTTATAGTTAGGCCAATGATTGTTTTTTTCATGTTTGTTTTCCGTCGTAATGTCGGAACATAAGCCTGTAGCCTGTGCGCCCAGCCCCGAAAGCATTCGGGGCTGATCCAGCTCGTCATAAACCCGCTGGGCACACCGACTAAACTCTATCCTCCGACCAATATGCTTTCGCTCAGATGACCAAAAACGGACGTGACATACGAGCAGAAATAGTCGCTTTGCTCGGGCAGAAGGATTACCGGCCGCTCAACAAGAACGAGATCGCGAACAAGCTGGGACGCAAGAGCGGAGTGCGCATGGGTCTAAACAAGATCCTGAGCGAGATGGAACGCTCGGGCGACATCGCACGGATCCGCAAGAATCGTTACGTCCTGCCGGCCCAGGCTGATCTGGTTACCGGAAAATTGTCGATCCATCAGGCGGGTTACGCTTTCCTGGTCACAGATAAGCCGGGCGAACCGGACATTTTCGTTGCAGCGGAAAATACCGGCACGGCGATGCATGGCGATCGCGTCGTTGTCCGAATCACGCGTGATGAACCGTTCACGCGGGCGCGGCATGATCGGCAGCGCCGCGAAGGACGGGTGATTCGGATTTTGGAGAGGGCGCACGACACAATTGTCGGCATGCTTCAGCAGTCGCGGAATTTTTATTACGTCGTGCCGGACGATCCGCGATTAGTCCACGATGTCTATGTGCGAGCGCCGGCCGCCCGGATCGGCGATAAAGTCGTTGTTCGGTTGGAGCCGTGGGAATCGCGCCACGTCAATCCCGAAGGCGAGATCGTGGAGGTGCTCGGCCCGGCCACGGCCCCCGGAGTCGATATGCTGTCGATCATCCGGAAATACCATTTGCCGACGGAATTTCCGACAAAAGTGCTGGAGGAAGCGGAGGAGATTTCCGAAAGGATTAGCTCGCGGATGCTCAATGGCCGCGAGGATTTGCGCGACAAATTCATCGTCACCATCGATCCAGATGACGCGCGCGACTTCGACGACGCCATCCAGGTGGAGAGGATCGAGCAAGGCGGTTGGTTGTTAGGCGTGCATATCGCGGATGTTTCAGCTTATGTCCAACCGGGCACTGCTCTCGATCGCGAAGCGCGCTTTCGCGGCAACAGCGTTTATCTGCCGGACCGCGTCCTGCCCATGTTGCCGGAGCGTTTGAGCAACGGCGTATGCAGTCTCCGGCCCAATGTCGATCGACTCACGCATTCGGTCTTCATTCAGCTTGACAGGCGAGGGGGACCCAGGAACGCCCGGTTCGCCCGGACCGTGATACGCAGCGCGCATCGATTAACTTACAAAGAGGCGTTCTCGATCCTGAAATCGCGGTCGCGCGATCAGTTAGGCGAGAAACTGCGTCTGGCCTGGGAGCTTGCTTCCTTGCTCCGTCGGAAGCGATTCGAGCGCGGATCGCTCGATCTCGATTTTCCCGAAGTGAAAGTACGCCTCGATCCAACCGGGAAACCGATTCAATTGGAGAGGATCGACAATGATGAATCGCATCAGTTGATCGAGGAGTTCATGCTGGCGGCGAACGAAGCGGTCGCACGCGCTTTGAAAAACCGTGCCATCCCGACAATTTATCGCGTCCACGAAAATCCCGATCCAGACAAGCTGGCTGAGTTTCGCGAGTTCGTGCTCAGTTTTAATTACAAGGTTGGCGATGTTACTCATCGCGCTGAATTACAACGCTTGCTCGACTCGCTCCGGGGCAAGCCGGAGGAACAAGCGCTGAAAGTCGGTCTGCTCAAGAGCTTGAAGCGGGCGCGGTATTTGCCGCAACCGCTCGGTCATTATGGATTGGCCAAAGCGAATTACGCTCATTTCACCAGCCCGATCCGGCGTTATGCCGATCTCGTCGTCCATCGGAGCCTGGCCCAAATAGAGTCAGGAAAAAAATCGCAGAGCGACATGGGCCAGCTCGCTTCCATTGCCGAGCACATTTCCGGGACGGAACGAAACGCGGCCGAGGCCGAGATCGAATCAGTCCGGATGAAGAAGCTCGAGTTCTTTCAGCGGCAACTGGACGAACGCAAACCGCAGATTTTTCGGGCCAGCATTGTCGATGTTCGCAACTACGGTTTGATGGTTGAATTGCCGGACGCATTGATCACGGGCCTGATTCACGTCTCTTCGCTCATCGACGATTTTTATTCTTTCGATGCAACGCAGCGGCGACTGATCGGGCGGCGATCGCGGAAACGCTTCAGCGTCGGCGACGAACTCCGCGTCTTCGTCGTGCGCGTGGACGCGTTCAAACGTCAAATCGATTTCGCTCTAGCCGACGAAACGAAATCGAAACGGAGAGGGTAAATCCGGTCGATGTTGGAAGGGCGCCGCGATATTTCACGCAAACCGCAGTAGAAAAGCTTTTCCGGACCGCAAAATTGTTCTTCCATTTTGCTGGCCTACCACACTACACTCCACCGGTTTGGTCAGGAAGATGGATAATATTATCGAGGCAAAAGAGCTGCAGATCGAGCGCAAACACTTCTACGTGGAGTTCCGCGAGAATGATCGCGGGAAATTTTTGCGCATCACTGAGGAAGCCCATGGCCGCCGCAACACCATCATCGTGCCGAGCACGGGCGTGGATGAGTTTACCGCGGCCATCGACGAAGTGCTTGAGAGCGTGGAAATCGCGCCGGCGTGATCCCGATTCTCTTGGGATGACAAAACCGGCCTGCTATTTCTCATCGGCGGCTTGCACTGAATTGCTTTGACGCAGGTCATGTTACATGGATTCGTTAGGCGATGGGTATTCGATTTGGAACGACCGAGCGACGCGCTTCCGAGCTCTCATGTCTAAATGGACGGCTGCCTCGGCCGACCCTCCTAGTGAACCATCGGCAAGCTTGAGTTTGGGATTACTTTTTACTTTGATCGGAGCGTGGATGCGAATGCTCAGTCCCATAACGAAAAAGGAGCGCCCGCAGCCGAGATGCCGAGGGAGTTTGGCGATTACGAATTGCTGGAGGAAATCGGACGGGGCGGTCAGGGCATCGTATTTCGCGCCTGGCAAAAGAGTCTTAATCGGACAGTCGCGTTAAAGATCATTGGCATCGGTCAGTGGGCGACCGAGGCGCACTTGAAACGTCTTCGCCGGGAAGCAGCCGCCGCCGCCAGTCTCGATCATCCGCTGATCGTTCCCATCTACGAGGTGGGCGAACGTGATGGCTCCTGCTACTTCAGCATGAAGTTTGTCGAAGGAGGTCAGCTTGACGAAGTAATCAGGCGCACGCCGATGTCCGCCCGGCAGGCAGTGGAAATTATTGTGAAAGTGGCGCGCACTGCGCACTACGCGCACGAGCACGGGATTCTGCACCGAGACATCAAGCCTGGAAACATTCTGTTGGACAAAAACGGGGAACCGCATCTCACAGACTTTGGCTTGGCCCGGCTGGTCGAACACGGGATCACGGTCACGGGCACGCTGGAAGTAATGGGGACGCCCAGTTACATGGCGCCGGAACAAGCCGTGGGTAACAAAGCGGCCCTGAGCAGTGCGACAGATGTTTATGGACTTGGTGCAGTTCTCTATGAAGCGCTCACTGGCCATCCGCCTTTCAGCGGAGGAACAACCTACGAAACGATCCGGCTGTTGCTGGATACCGAGCCGCGGCAACCGCGTCTGTGGAACCGGGAAATAGATCGCGATCTTTCTGCCGTTTGCCTGAGGTGTCTCGAGAAAGATCCGGGGCGCCGTTACCCGTCAGCTCTGGCCCTGGCCGAAGACCTTGAACGCTGGCTCAACCACAAACCTATCCACGCCAAACGCAGCGGAGTTTGCACCCATGCCAGGAAATGGGTGCGACGGAACCCGATGATCGCCGCGCTGATCATGCTGTCGGTTGCCCTCGCAGGCGGGTTAGGCGTGACGATCTGGAAGCGGGAACCAGTCCGCATGATGCCTGCGGGAATCGCTGTGCTTCCATTTGAAAATCTGAGCGAGAACAAGGAGGACGCTTTTTTTGCCGACGGCGTCCAGGATGACATTCTGACCAAGCTGGCGAAGATCGCCGATCTCAAAGTGATCAGCCGGACCAGCGTTATGGAATATCGCGGCAAGAGGGATTTGCGTCAGATCGGGCGCGCGCTTGGCGTTTCGCATGTGCTGGAAGGCACGGTGCGGCGCTCTGGTGGCAAGGTGCGTGTAAATGCGCAACTAGTGGATACTCGGACCGACACGGGAGTGTGGGCGGACGGATACGAACGGGATCTCACTGAAGCGTTTGCGATCCAGAGCGAGATCGCGCAAAAAGTCGCCGAACAACTGCACGCCAAAATCTCAGCGGCTGAGAAAGTGGCCATTGAGCGCAAGCCAACTGCCGATCTCACCGCCTTCGATCTCTATACGCAGGCAAGGAGCCTTCTTCTGGCGTCGATCTTTAGCGCCACCGGGGACGCTAATTTGGTCCAGGCAGCTGGCCTATTGAATCAGGCTGTTGCGCGCGACCCGTCATTTTTCCAAGCGTACTGTCAGCTCGCATATGCTCACGATCTCCTGTACTTTCTTGGTCACGACCGCACCCCGGCCCGCCTGGCGATGGCGGAAGCTGCTATCCAGTCAGCCTCTCGTCTCCTTCCAGATGCAGGAGAAACGCACCTCGCGCGCGCGGAAAATCTGTATCGAGGGCACCTCAACTACGATGGAGCTCTGGCCGAAGTGGAACTTGCTGCCCAGACAGTGCCGAACGATCCCCGCATTTTCGAGTTGGAGGGCTACATCGAGCGGCGCCAAGGGCGATGGGAAGAGGCCATGCGAAATCTCGAGCGAGCAGCTGATCTCGATCCGCGCAATGTTTTCACGTTGGAACAGATTGCGCTGAGCCACCAACTTCTCCAGCGCTATGTCGAAGCGGAGTCTGTGTTGGATCACATATTGACCATCGAGCCGAACAATCTCGAGATAAAAGCTGCGCGTGCATTCGTCGAGTTGGATTGGAAAGCCGATGTGCGCCCTCTCCGTGAATTGATTGATGAAATCCGGGCGACGAATCCGGGGGCCATACAAAGCCTCGCCAATTACTGGCTTTTTTGCGCGTTGGCCGAGCGCGATGCCGCTGGTGCAAAAGACGCCTTGATCGCGTGCGGTGAGCATCCAATCACGTTGGCCAACGAAAATGTTGTCTTCAGTCGTCCCTTTGTCGAAGCCGCTATCGTTCGTATGACCAGCGACGACGGCAAAACGCGGTCGGCGTTCATTGCCGCACGGGCGGCGCAGGAAAAGATCATCCAGGCTCAACCAAATTACGGCCCCGCACTTTGCGTGCTGGGTTTGATAGACGCCGGTCTTGCCCGCAAAGAGGAAGCGCTTCGCGAAGGCTGGCGGGCCGTTGAGCTTCTTCCCGTGAAAAAGGACGCGGTTGGTGGCGCAGAAATAGTCAAGTATTTGGCGATAATCGCCGCGTGGGTGGACGACAAAGAGCTCGCCTGTGAACAGCTGGCCATTGTGACCCGTCAACCGAGCTCCATCAGCTACGGTCAATTGAAACTCCTGCCGTTTTGGGATCGGTTGCGCGGCGACTCGCGTTTTGAGCGGATCGTTGCCTCCCTCGCGCCGAAAAAGAGAGCAAACGGGATTCGTTAAAAGTGTTACATCGTAAATCGGTTCAAGGCCGAAAGCTCGCTGTGGCGACATACTCGTCGCATTGGATGGGATGAATTGACACAGAAATGCGCGGAACTATTTTGGCGCTTCTCAAAGCCACACAATTTAGTTTCGCTTGTTCATGGCAAAACAGAACAGAACTCGAATTTCGCCCAGTCGCTCGAAACGCAGATCGAGCCGCCTTCGGTCGCCTCGGCGACACACGCTGCGGCAGGCATCCGCTAAAAAAAACAAAGCGCCGCGGTATGTTTATTATTTCGGCGACGGACAGGCCGATGGCCGAGGCGACATGAAACCACTGCTCGGTGGCAAAGGTGCCAATCTGGCCGAGATGACGCGAATCGGTTTGCCGGTGCCGCCAGGTTTTACGATCACGACCGAGCTCTGCACTTATTTTTACGAACATAAGCGTACGTATCCGCCACAATTGAAAGCGCAGGTCGCGACGGCTCTGGCGAAGGTCGAGAAATCGGTTGGAAAAAAGTTGGGTGACCGCGAACGGCCATTGCTTGTTTCGGTCCGATCGGGAGCGCGCGATTCAATGCCGGGGATGATGGACACGATCCTGAATCTCGGGATGAATGACGACGTGGTCGAGATTGTGGCGCAGAAAACCAACAACCCGCGCTTTGCCTGGGATTCGTATCGCCGATTCCTCCAGATGTATGGCGACGTGGTGATGGGCGTGCAGAAACGGGCCGACGAAGATCACGACCCGTTTGAAAGTGCGATTGAGCGTTTAAAGGATGAACGTTACGGGAAACATGATTTTCCCGATGTGCGCTTGACCGTCGCCGACCTAAAGGAACTGGTGCAGCGTTTCAAGAATCTGATTAAGGAGCGCACTGGAGAATCGTTTCCACAAGAGGCTAACGAGCAGCTGTGGGGCGCGATCGGCGCGGTATTTGGGTCGTGGATGAACGATCGCGCGATCGTATATCGCCGGAAATACGGCATCCCGCACGATTGGGGCACAGCGGTCAACGTGCAGACAATGGTGTTCGGCAATATGGGCGAAACGAGCGCCACCGGCGTTGCGTTTACACGCGACCCTGCGACCGGCGAGAAGGTGTTTTACGGTGAATATCTGATCAACGCCCAAGGCGAAGATGTGGTGGCCGGCGTGCGCACCCCCCATCCGATTGCCGATCTGGCCAAAGAGATGCCCGCCGCCCACAAGGAGCTGATGAAGGTGCGCGCCCTCCTGGAAAAACATTTCCACGACATGCAGGACCTCGAGTTCACGGTGGAAGAAAACCGGCTTTACATCTTGCAGACGCGCAACGGCAAACGGACTGGGCACGCCGCCGTGCGCATTGCCGTCGATATGGTGGACGAAAAGTTGATCAGCAAAAAAGATGCGGTGCGCCGTATCCCTGCGGATTCGTTAGCGCACTTGCTGGCCCCGATTTTTGATCGACAATCAGCGCGCAAAGCAAAAAAGATCGGCGGCGGTCTGGCCGCCGGGCCGGGCGCGGCTTGCGGTCATGTTGTGTTTAGCGCGGCGGAAGCGGTGCTACGATCGGAGAAAGGGCAAAAGGTCGTTCTCGCACGGATCGAGACCTCGCCCGAAGACTTGCGGGGAATGATCGCGGCCGAGGGAATTCTAACGACACGCGGTGGCGTCTCGTCCCACGCGGCGCTGGTCGCCCGGCAAATGGGGAAAGTATGCGTGTGCGGCGCGAGCGGAATCCAGATCGATTACCAAACACGCACGCTCAGCGCCAACGGCACGACCTTGAAACAAGGCGATTATCTTTCGATCGACGGAACGGCCGGCGAGGTTTTTGCCGGCGAAGTCACCACCGCGCCGTCGGAAATTGTGCAGGTGCTGGTCGATCGGTCGCTCGATCCGAAGCGGAGCCTCGTCTATCGCGAATATGCGAAATTGATGAAGTGGACCGACGAATTTCGCACGCTCGGCGTTCGCGCCAATGCAGACACGCCCGAGCAAGTCGCGAATGCAATCGCGTTCGGCGCGGAAGGCATCGGACTGACCCGCACCGAGCACATGTTTTTCGAGGGCGACAGGATCGACGCGATGCGTGAAATGATTCTGGCCGGCACACGCGAGGAGCGAGCCCGGGCGCTGTCGAAATTGCTACCGTATCAGCGTAAGGATTTTATCGGCATCTTTACCGAGCTAAAAGGATTGCCAGCCACGATCCGTTTTCTCGATCCGCCGCTGCATGAATTTCTGCCAAGTGACCACGCGCAACAGAGCGAGCTGGCTAACAAAATCGGCATACCGGTCGAACAAATCGCGCGTCGTGTTCACGAACTCCACGAGTTCAATCCCATGCTCGGTCATCGCGGTTGCCGGCTCGGCATTTCGTTTCCGGAAATTTCCGAGATGCAGGCTCGCGCGATTTTCGAGGCTGCAGCGGAGGTGCAAAGCAACGGAATAAAGGTCCGGCCGGAAATCATGATTCCGCTAGTTGGATTTCCGCGCGAACTGAAGCTGCAGATCGACATTGTGCGTCGTGTAGCGGACGAAGTGGCGAAGGAAAAGAAAACCAAATTCAGTTATCTTGCCGGAACGATGATCGAGATTCCGCGAGCGTCACTGCTGGCCGACGAAATAGCGCGCGAAGCGGAGTTTTTCAGTTTCGGGACGAACGATCTGACACAAACAACGCTCGGAATGAGCCGCGATGATTCGGGGAGTTTTCTGCCCCATTACGCGGAGCTCGATATTGTCGACGCCAACCCGTTTGCCTCGATCGATCAGAAAGGCGTGGGGCGCTTGATGGAGATGACGCGCGATCTGGGGCGCAAAACGCGGCCAGAGATCAAATTGGGAATTTGCGGCGAACATGGCGGCGAACCCGCGAGCGTGAAATTTTGCCACCGGCTCGGACTCAATTACGTAAGCTGTAGCCCGTTTCGCATTCCTATCGCGCGTTTGGCAGCGGCGCAGGCAGCGATCGGGTGATCGCTGCGTAAGGGAAATTCGCGCATCGAATTTTCTGCAGGAAAGCTCGTTGAACGAAGCCACACGGGAAACTGTCAGTTTCCCCTACAGCTCTTCTGAATTCGGCGTTGGGCGTTGAGCTTTGGGCGTTTTCAGACGTGCGCTGCCGGCAACCGAGGCGGTTGCCTACAAATTTTTGGCTTTCCAGAAACTTTGCCAGGCATCCCAGGCGCGTTCCCAATTTCCCTTCGCGGCCCAGGATTCGGCTTCGAGATAACGGAAATAGGCGGGTGAATTCGTACGTTCAGTGAAATGGCGCGCGGTGTTGAGCGCATCGTCGATCTGGCCGTGCTGCATTTGTTTTCGGTAGAGCGCGTAACCGAACGCAACATTGTCGGGCGCAGCGAGGTAGCGTCTGTTTAATTCTTCCAGCGACGTGTCCTCGGAAAGACGCGGTAACGCGGCGGGCTCGCCGAAGCGCTGCGTGAGTTCATAGGCGGCGCGAAAATCCTTTTTCGCGGCGTAATATTTCGCCATGCCGAGCCAGGCATATTGCAGCCAACCAGGATGCGTTTGCACGGCGCGCACCAAGTTTTCGCGGTCGCCGCGGTCGGACCATAAAGTAAAGAGCGCGAGCATTTCTGGTTCGCCGAGAGAGCGAAGATCCGGATCGCGCTGGAGAAAATGCGCGAGCGCCCGATCGAAAGGCGCGCCGGAAATTTGCCCGAGATAGGCAAGCAGAAGATCGGGGCGGCTCAGGCCGGTTTCTTCCAGTAACTGGCCAATCGCAGGATTATTCTTCGGCGCATTGTCCAGGATGCGCGAATAAACGTAGCGTCGATCGTCACCTCCCCGGCGGAGCGCTTCGCGCCACGCGGTGACGGCAAGCACAGGGTTTGATGACATCCAAATGTTCCCTTCCACCAGCGGAACTTCGTAGGAATTCGGTTCGAGAAACCGGGCGCGCCGGAAATCATCGAGCGCAAGTCCCCGCCGATTTTTTGACACTTCGGCAACGGCGCGAGAGAAATAAAGCTGCCAATCGAGGGGCGCCGATTCCAGGGCTTTCGTCGTTAGGTTAATCGCCTCGGAATAATCGCGGCCGCGGGTGGCGATTTCGGAAAGCGGCTTCGCATTATCCGCGCCGAGCGACCCGGGCAGAAGCATTTTACTGTGGGTGGCAGCGACCCACGCGATGCCACTTCCGAGCAGGCCAACTCCAATCAATCGGAACAGAACAGAAACGGTCCCGCGCCGTTTTAGTTGCAAGGGTCGATGCCATGACGAGCCGAGCAGAAAAATCGCTGCCAACGCGGTCCCCACCTTGTGCCCCGGAACATCGACAATTCCATGAAGCCCGAAGAGCAACGCCGCAAAGAGCGCCGCGAGACGAAAACGTTGATTCGTTCCTTCGCGCAGCGGAAACACGCGGCGGATCACAAGTGCCATAGCGATCAGGAGGAGCACGAGCGCCGGCCAACCGACCTCACTCCAGAGCCAAATCCAATCGCTCTCCGGATGGAGCGCGCGCGTGTTGCCGATCGATTCGGCCCGGAAAATGGCGAAGACGGATTCAAAGTTGCCGAATCCGATTCCGCACCAAGGCGATGCTGCGATCATCCGGAAGGCGTCATGGAAAATGCGCCAGCGAAAATCGGTGGCGATACCCGTCCCCTGGAACCCGCGAAGATGGAACCGCTCGAGCGTTTGACCACCCATGAGCAAGAGGACAGTCAGGAGCAAGAGCAGAAATGAAGCGCCGATTGCGATGAGCGCAGGCGAGCGCTGTCGCAAAGTGACGGTCACTATCCAGATGGCGCTGCCGGCAACGAGGATCAGAATGCCGGCGCGTGAATAGGCGATAATGACGGCGGCGATCAAAATGGCTAGCGCCATCAGCCAAAAAGGCCATGTCTTTCGTCCGTGGCGGAGAGCATCCTGACCGCACGCCAGCAATACAATCGAGCTGATGGCAAACAAATCCGCCGTGTGGTTCCGATTCGGAAATGGGCCAAAGCCGCGCTCGTTTTTCCAGAATGGGAATGCCCCGTGCGCGAGATAAAGCGCGATGCAAATGGCCGCGAGAAAAACGATGCCGATGACAAAGACGCGAAGCTGCATTCGCGTCGAGCGGAGCCCAATTTCCTGAGCTGCGACGACGTAAAGCCACGCGATGGCCGCGATGAAACTGATCAAGCATCCCGCCGTGATCCACGGTTGCGGGCTGATTGTCGATGGTAATTGGATTCCAAAATCGTTAACCATGGCTTGTCGCCAAGCGGGCCGGAAAAACCAATTTGCCGGCAGGAAGGCGACAGCGGACAGCGCGACGAGCGCGAACAAGACAATGTTCGTCGCAACACCGAGAGAGACACGCGGTGGCCGAACCAGCAGATAAAAACCGAGCAGACCAACGACCACTCCCTCAGCCCATTTTTGTGTCCCGCCTGCGAGGAAACAAGCCAGGACCGGCAGAAGCGCGATAAACAGGTTGCTTGCCCGTTGCCCGCTGGAAATCGTCCGTGGGCGCTCAACCTGTGGGTCGTTAACGGAATCGCTCATGGGCCGATGGTATCTCAAGGAGCGGCGGTCTCTCGTCCGCGTTCAGTGTGGTATGGGAGTAGCTCATCAGATTAGCGCGATTTTGTCACGGCGCAGTCGTCATGTTCACGACAGCTTTACCATTAGTTGAAGCCAGGCAGCCATGGCGTACGCTCTTTCGGCTCCGGAGCCAATAGCCATATGGTCACGCAACGGACGGAAGGTCTTTACCGCCTTTTCCTGCTCTGCCAAATCATTATCGTCGCCCTGCTCTTCTGGTTCGGCATTTGGGTGATGGCGACCTTTTACTCCCCCCCGGCCGGCCTGACCTGGCAGCGTTACAGCACTTACTGCGGAATGCTCGTTCTCGGCATGTTGTTGGAGTCGCTCAGCCGCGACGGATCGAAGCATTATTTTTTGCAAAACGAACTGCTCCGGCAGCATCGCCTCAGCCTGCGCCAAACCATTGCCAGCGCCGGCACGCTCGTGCTTTACCTGATCGCCACGAAGGACGCCTTTATTTCGCGCGTTTTTTTCTTCAATTTCGTGCCGTGGTTGTATGTGGCGCTGCTCTTTTCTCATTATTATCTCCCGTCCGTTCTAGCTCGCGGCATTTTTCGACGTGAAGATAAAACCCTGTTGATCGGCTCGGCGCAAAAGGCCGCGCAGCTCGGCGAGTGGCTCAGCCGAAAATCGAAAATTGGTCTGCGCACGGTTGGCTTGATCTCAGACGAGAAGATCGACAAAACGGCAGATGGCATCCCGGTGCTGGGCGCGTCCAACGCTCTGCAAAACGTCATTCGCGAGCGCGGCATCACACAAGTGATACTGCTGGAGTTTCCGCTCTTCGCTGAAATTAACTGGAACATTATTCGGGTCTGCGATCAGCTCGGGGTGCGCCTGCTCATCGTCAGTGATCTCGAAGAAAAACTGCGGCACTCAGTGACTCACTTCGAAGATGACGGTTTCCGCTTCATCGGTTTGCGCGAAGAACCGCTGGAGAACCCGCTCAATCGCTTTTTCAAGCGCGCCATCGACCTCGCCATTTCCATTCCAGTCATGCTGTTTCTTTTTCCCGTGCTCGCGCTCGTTGTCTGGATCGCGCAACGCCTGCAATCGTCCGGGGCGCTTTTTCATGCGCAAGTCCGGGCCGGCATGCAAAATCGACAATTCACTATTTACAAGTTTCGCACCATGTACACGGGCAACGCCGATGTGACGCGCCAGGCGAGCGACAATGACGAACGCGTTTACCCGTTAGGCAAATGGTTTCGCCGGTTCAGCCTGGATGAAGTGCCGCAGTTTTGGAATGTGTTGCGCGGCGACATGAGCATCGTCGGTCCGCGGCCACACTTGATCGAGCACAACAATCAGTTCTCGCGTCTCCTCCAGAACTATCATGTCCGCGCGTTCGTCAAGCCGGGCATCACCGGCCTGGCCCAGGTGCGCGGTTTCCGAGGCGAAGCGCGCGACAACGCCGACATCGAGAACCGCGTGGCGTGCGATCTCGAATATTTGGAGAACTGGAATTTGTCTCTCGAATGCGGAATCATCTTGCGCACGTTCGCGCAATTCTTCTTCCCGCCAGGCACGGCGTATTAGAAGTCGATTCGCAGGTTGCCCGCATCAACTCCGAACTCCGAAGGGTTTCGCGAGCCGGCGCTTTCGCGATCAATAACCGAGGGCTTTTTTTCGCTCCTCCGCGCCGGGTAGAGGCTCCTTCTTCGCGGTGATCGCGTCCCCGCCCGCGTCCTTGATCTGATGGGCTTGGGTCGCGTTGAATTCGATGTCCTTCGTGAATTCTGCCGGAAGGTCTGCCTCCGCATAGATCGCATGGACGGGGCATACGTCCACGCAGGCCATGCAATCAATGCATTCCTCCGGGTGAATGACCAGCTGATTCTCCATTTCGTAGAAGCAGGCGACCGGGCACACCTCCACACAGTCGGTGAACTTGCAGCCGTTACATTTATCGGTGACGATGTGAGGCATGGGATTTGGGTGGTTATGGGTTACGTGAAATTGACGCGTTGAGCCTTCAAGTAATCCAGTGACGCCGGGTCGGTCAATTCCTACTTTCATCTAATGTAGCATTAGTCGGCGGCGGGTGGTGGTCGTGGCCGGTCCGGAACAAAATCGCCACAAAAAACGTGACGATCGTGCCGAAGCATATCCACCAGGGAAATTGCATCACCGGGAGCCAGCTCGGTTGAGCGTATAACTTCGCGCCAAAGATTCCTGCGATGTTATTCGGCAATCCGCTCAAGATAGCGACGACGATAAAGCCGATGATCATGGCGAGGATGTTGCCGCAATTATTTCCGCGGGATTTCGTCAGCATGCCGGCGAGAAAGATTCCGAGCACCGAGCCGTAGGTGTACCCGTAAATTCCCAAAACGATCGGAATGATACGAACCTTTGGATGGACAATGACGAGGTACGACGTTGTCGATGCGACAACAATCATCAGAATTGAGAACCAGACCGTGGCCCAACGCACGGCGCGCAGACTTTGTTCGGCGGTCGATCCTGGGTTGATGTAGGGCTCGTACCAATCGCGGGTGAAGCTGGTGGCTAGCGCGTTGATCGCGGTGCTGAGCGAGCCCATGGCGGTCGCGAAAATTCCGGCCAGAAGCAAGCCGCGAATGCCGACCGGCATTTCGTACAGGATGTAGTGGCAGAAGATTTCGTTTGGCGTCTTTGGCAAATTGGGATCGTTGTGCGTTTGATAAAAAACCCAGAGCAACACGCCGATACTCAGAAAGGTGAAGGCGATCGGGATATCGGCGAGACCGGACATGATAAGTGAGCGGCGGCTGCGGCGAACGTCGGGTGCGGTCAACATTCGTTGCACCATGTCCTGATCGGTGCCGTGCGTGGACATGGTCATAAAAGTCGAACCGATGAGTCCCGCGAAAATCGTATACTCGATCGCGAACATGCCTTTGATTTGTTCCAGCCGGATTTGGCCGGATCGAGCCCGGTTGTGATAAAATCGGAAATGATCGAAATCCGCCCTGGCGTTGGACGATCTCGTTCCAGCCGCCGGGAATCGAAAAATAAAGTAAACCGAGCGCAACCACCGCGCTTCCGATCATGATCGAGGCCTGGATCACGTCGGTCCAAATAACCGCCTTGATTCCACCGAGCGTGGTGTAAATCGCGGTCAGGATCACGATGGCAATGGTGGATCCAATGTAGATGAAAAGCGTTTCGATTTGATCGGGCGTCAACCCTCGGAATCATTTCATAAGCCAGGGCAAGCGCGATGGCCGCGACATACAGCCGCGCGCCTGACGCAAGCAGCCGCGTGAAAAGAAAAACCGCCGACGCGGCATTTTTGGTCGCCGACGCCAAAACGCGCCGTGAGATATTCGTAGATCGAATAGACTTTGTAGTCGTAGTAGGGCTTGATGAAAATGTAGCTGACCAGGATGCGGGCGAGGATCGTGCCGAGGGCGAGCTGAAGATAGGTGTAGTTTCGAAACGTGAATCCTTCGCCGGGCGTGCCGAAAAATGTTCCGGCGCTGGTTTCGGCGGCGATAAGGGAAGCGAGAATGGCCCACCACGCGAATTTGGCGGCCGACCCAGCGCGAAATCGGCCAGGTCGCGTTCTTTTCGACCCATGAACAGGCCGATTCCTATGATGAGGACGAAATAAAGCAGAAGAACCGTGCTGTCGATGGCGAGCCGGGCGTCCATACCTATTTATGAAATGACGAATGACGAATGTCGAATGACGAAGGAAGCTCGAATGTCGAATGACGAAATCGTTTTTTCGTGCTTCGTCATTCCTTCGTTATTAGACATCCGTCATTCGTCATTATTTTCAGGACCGTGATTAAGATTCCCGCGTCAGATTTCGACCTCGCGAAAACACTCGACTCCGGCCAGGTTTTTCATTGGCAGAAGATGGACAACGGGTTTGTTGGAGCAATTGGCGATTGTGCGGTCTACGTTGAGCAACAAGAACACCTCCTGCGAGCTAAATTCGGCGCCGGCAAACTTGACCGGTTAAACCGGTCAAGTTTTAAACGGCTGGTGACAAATTATTTCGCGCTGGACCATCCGTTGGCGGCAATTTGCGCTTCCTTTCCGGATGATCCGACGATGAATGTGGCGCGCGATTTCTGCCGGGGCCTCCGAATTATTCGACAGCCGAAATGGGAATGTCTGGCCACGTTTATTTGCTCATCCATGAAACAGGTGGCGCATATCCGCCAGATCTCGCGCGCGCTGCGCGAGCGTTTCGGTGAGCCACGAAAGATCGACCCTCCTTCGCCAGGGCTACGGCGGGTCGGGGCAATGACCCTGTTCACGTTTCCTTCAGCCGAGCGATTAGCCGCGAGTTCCGAGAACGAATTGCGGAAGTGCGCGCTCGGTTATCGGGCGAAGAATTTGCTGGGCACAGCGCGCCTGGTGTCGAATGGCGGTGTTGATCTGAAGGCGATGCGGGAGCTGCCGGACGACGATCTGCGCAAGGCGTTGTGTGCGTTGCCGGGCGTGGGCGCAAAGGTTGCTAATTGTGTGATGCTTTTTGCTTACGAACGGCTCCGGGCCTTTCCAATCGACGTCTGGATCGAGCGGGTCCTGAGGGAGAGATATTTTCCGCGGGCGCGAAAATTGAACGCGGGGCGGATCCGGGCGTTCACAGAGGGATACTTTGGGGTTCATGGCGGTTATGCCCAGCAATATTTGTTTCATCTCGCCCGAACAGGTGGGAGCAAGACTAGGAGTGAAAGGAAGAGGAAGAGTCGCGCCCGAAATGACAAGGAGGCGGGCGTGAGATAAGGTTTGGGTTCTCAATCGGATGACCACGGCGGAATTCACCATTGACCATGGAGGGGATGAAGCGGTGCAGCGAAAAAATGCGCGCAAGGTATTGCTGGCATTTTTGGGGGCGCTCCTGCTTCATCTTGTCGTGGGCTATTCGTTGGCGGCATGGAATGGCGTTTTCACGCCAGCAGCTCCGGTCGAGGAAAAGCCGATTGAATTGACATTTGTCGATCAGTCCACTCCCGCGCCGATCGCGCCGAAGAACGCCAACTTCATCGAGACCGATGAGTCCAAAAAAGCGCCGAAGCCACAGGAGAAGACATTCGAATCCAATGCGAACTCGATCGGCGCGAGCGAAATCGGCGCAACCGGGGACATGCCACTCCCATCGCAGCAGGGTCGTGAACGCGACTTCATGAATTTGGAGACGCATCGCTATTCATTGCCGAGCGAAGACGCGCAAGCTCAGCCCAGTGCGACGGCGCAGCCTTCGCAAGCGCCGCGGGTCGAGCCAGCGCCAGACCAACTGGCTCTGTTAACGCAAAAGCCAACGCCACTTCCTCAGACCAATCGCGAGGGTGCCGAGCGACAAAAAAGCCTTTACCGTCAGCAACAGGAGCGCACCATCATCCGCGGGAATATCTCGAACCGCGGGATCTCGTCGGTGAATGCGCTGGGCACACCTCTCGGCCATTACCAAAAGCAGGTTCGTGATGCGATCGGCTCGAAGTGGTACGCTGCGGTGGACAAGATGCAGGGCTTGTTTAGCCTCGGCACGGCCCGGCTTGTCTTTTGGGTCGATCGAGACGGGCAGGTCAGGGACCTCAAGGTGATCCAGAACACCAATAACGAAGCGTTTGCCAATTACTGCATCCAGTCTGTTCGAGAAGCAAAACTGCCGCCGATGCCGGAAGATCTGGCTGCGACCTTGCCGCCCGAAGGACTGCTGGCAGATTTTCCATTCACAATCTTCTACGATGATCGCATTGGTCGCTAAGATGTCCGACACGGTGCAGACGATGACCGGTTTTTTCACCAAGGGCGGCTTGTTCATGTGGCCGCTACTGGTGTGCTCCGTCGTCGCGTTAACGACGATCATTCTGCGCACGATTGCCTTGCGAAAAAAAATGGTATTGCCGCGAGAAATCGAGGGTGAAATCGAGCGGCTCGTGCCGGGGGCGATTCCTGACCGGCTGGGCCGGATGGTGAATCATGATCCATCGGCGCTCGGGCGCATCACGCGCGTAGCGTTACAAAATCTCCGGTCGCCGCGCGCGGAAAACATTGAGACGGTGCAGACAAGGGCGCGCCACGAAATGATGCAGTTGGAGCGCGGGCTGGTCGTGCTCGAAGTGATCATCGGCATTGCGCCACTGATCGGTCTCATTGGCACTGTGTCCGGCCTGGTCCACGTCTTTGCCAGCCTGGGTGTGAGCGCCGGCTCAGCCGATCCGAAGCAGATCGCGCGCGGAATTTCGGAAGCGCTCAACTGCACTGTGTTCGGTCTCGGGATTGCCGTGCCAAGCCTGGTCGGGTTCGTTTACTTTTCGAAGAAAGTGGAAGTCCTCTCAGTGGAAATGGAATCGCTCGTGACCGATTTGCTTTCGAAGTGTTACCGCGGCCGAGTCACTCCAGCGCGAGGCAAAACGCCGGTCCCGGCGCAGCCGGTCACGCCCATCCATCCCGCGACGCCCGAAATCGCGCCGATGGCATAAACGAACATCTACCTTCGTGAAATTCGCAGTTCGCAAACGGCGCGCACCGTCCATCATCATTGTCTCACTCGTCGATGTTCTGACAATTCTGCTGATTTTTTTCGTCGTCTCGACCACCTTCAAAAAAGATCAGCCGGAAGTTCAAATCAATTTGCCGGAATCGAAGACGGCGACGAGCAAACCGGCGGAGCTGGAGCATGCGATTGTAAGCGTGGATCAAAAGGATGACCTTAAACTCGATGGTCGCAGCATTTCAATTGACGAACTGGAGAGCGCGGTGCGACAGCTGCCGGCGCAGCGCAAATCGAGTCTCGCTTTGCAGGCAGACAAAAAAGCGTCGTTCGGGATGATCGTAAAAGTGATGGATGCATTGAAACTGGCTGGTGTGAGAAACCTACCCGCGTTTACGAACACCACGGAGAAATGAAGTTGTCGATTGTGCAGTATGGGGAGCCGGTCTTACGCGCGAAAGGCGCACGCGTAGGAAAGATCGACGATCGGGTCCGCGAGCTGGCGCAAGACATGATCGAGACGATGCACGCGGCGCACGGGATCGGTCTGGCCGCACAACAAATTGGCGAACCGCTTCAGCTCACCGTGCTGGATGTGTCACAAGTGGAAGATCGCCCGAGCACGATGAAATTGAACGGTGAAAATGTCGATCCCAAGAGCGTGATGCCAATTGTGTTGATCAATCCGGAGATCACGTTAGGCGCCCAGGCCGAGCTCGGTCTCGAAGGTTGTTTGAGTTTTCCGGAAATCACCGGCGACATCGAACGTTCGATCTCGGCCACCGTGCGCGCCGAAGACCTCGACGGGAACGAGATCGAGATCGAAGCGACTGGTTTGTTGGCGCGTGCAATTCAACACGAAGTCGATCATCTGAATGGAATTCTGTTCATCGACCGGATGAGCTCGGCTGCGAAGGCGGCGCTGTCGAGCAAGCTGAAACGTTTGCAAAAGCAAACCAAGCGCGGCCAGCGGTTGCGGGCAAGAGATTTGGAAGCGGTCGTGACGGAAACGACGCTCTGAGCTGGTCCGTGCGTTCTTACACGTTCACTTTCACCTACACGAGCACGCGCCAGAGAAAGTGCAGGATCAATGAAAAGTTTAGAGCGCTTTGTAATCGACTGAGATCGCCCGATAGACGTGATCGGTGCCTTGCGCGGCGGAAAAATAGAAAAGCTCGAGCATCGTCGCGCCCACCATCCATTGGTAGCCGACCAGCGTTTGGATCACATCGGTATCGGTGTCCCGCGTGCGCGAGACCAATTTTCCGGTGCCGTATTTTTCATCGAAGTATTTTCTCAATTGCCCCATCCGCTCGTTGTACCGTTCGATTGTCCAATCGTATTCGTAGAGCAACTCCACCCCGTAAAGTCCGCGGTCCTTGAACGTGAACCTGGTCCGCTTCAATCCCGGATGGACCAGTCCCTCGACGGTCCAGATGTCGCGTCCCTCTTTTTTCTCGCGTAAGACGACTTTTGCCTTGGCGCCTTTGAGAACGGTTTCGACGCGTAACATGGAATCGTTCCAGCGAAAGCCGAAGGGTGGAAGCAATTCCTCGGTGGCTTGGATGGAAACTGCCGGCAACAAGAACGCGAAGGCTACAGCAAAGAAACGGCCCATGATCAACGACCGCCCCGGCCGAACCGGGACTCTTTCCCGCAATCTGACAGTTTCGCGTGCCGCAGGTTCATTTTCGGTGCTGAACACAAGCAGGTTCCAATCTCAAAGCGGACAAAGTGCGCGAGCGGGGGGTGGCGGTCAAGATGGGGTGTAAATTGGGAGTTTGTTGGGGGCAACCGATCGGAGGTCGCGGAAACACGAAATCCGCGTAAGAAAAGGACTGATAGGCGAATCAGGTTCTTTCCTCACCGAGGTTCTGTTAGTCTCAGCCGGACCTGATGCCGCCAAAGAGGACAAAAGAAAAGCGCGCGCGCAAAGCGCAATCGCTGCCGCGTTGGTCGGAAGCGGTCCGGAACGCCATTCTGGAATCGGCGCTCGATTGTATTATCACGATCGACAGCGCCGGAGCCGTGCGTGAATTCAATCAGGCGGCCGAACAGACCTTCGGGTTTCAGCGTGCAGAGGTGCTCGGAAAGAAATTGGCCGACTTGATTATTCCGCCCCGAATGCGGGAGCAATATCGGCGCGGGCTGGCACGTTATCTAAAAACCGGCAAAGGACCGCTCCTTGGCAAACGGATCGAGATCGAAGCATTGCGGCGCGATGGCTCTGAGATCTTGGTCGAGCTGGCCATAACCCCATTCCAGGTCAGGAATGCGACCTTCTTCACCGCCCATGTGCGTGATATCACCGAGCGCCGCAAAACCGAAGATACCCTGCGCCATCACGCGGAGCTGCTCGATCAAACGCACGATGCCATCATGGTTTGGGACATGCAGAGTCGAATTCAGTTTTGGAACCGTGGCGCAGAAGAAATGTACGGCTGGAAAGCGGCGGGGGCGCACGGGCGGATCATTCATGAATTGCTCGCCACGGAAGGCCTCCCGCCGGATTTGGAAGTGCGGTTGGCGGCGGGCGGATGGAAGGGCCGGCTGATTCACAAGACTCGTGACAAGCAACGGCTTCACGTGGAAACGCGCTTTACGCCATTTCAACAGGATGGGCGATCGCTCGTTTTCGAAATCGCGCGTGACGTGAGCGAGCGCGTCCGGACCGAGCAGCGTCGGGGCGCGCAATATGCGGTTGCGAGTTTGCTGGCCGGGTCCCAATCGCTAGGCAAAGCCGGGCCGCAGATTATCCAAAGCGTGGCTGCGAGCGGGGATTGGGTCTTCGGCTCGATCTGGCTCTGGCGCGAGCAAGACAAAGCGTTGTATTGCAAGACGTGCTGGCATACCGGAGCGCCGTGGCTGGCGGCGTTTGAGAAAGTTACTTCGAATACGCCGCTTCTGACCACAACCGGCTTGCCGGGGCGCGTCTTCGCATCGAAGAAGGCCGCGTGGATCAAGGATGTGACCCGCGATCCAAATTTTCCGCGGAAAAGCGCCGCGGCTGAAGCCGCGCTTTGCGGCGGGTTTGGTTTCCCGCTTTTCGCCGAGGGCGATATGGAAGGGGTGCTCGAGCTATTCAGCCCTGGGCCGGTCGAGCCGGATCCTGATTTGCTCAAACTGGCCGAGGCGTTAGGCAGTCAGATCGGGCTTTTCATCCGCCGGCGTAAAGTCGAGGAGGAATTGCAACGGCAAAAGGAAGCCGCCGAGGCAGCGAATGCGGCCAAGGACCGGTTTCTCGCCATGCTCAGCCATGAGCTGCGAACACCCCTGACGCCGGTCTTGATTTGGGCCGGCGGCACGGTCGATCAACCAGGCTTAAGTCCGGAATTGCAGGAAGGTCTGAAAATGGTTTGCCGCAATGTCGAGTTGGAAGCGCGTTTGATCGACGATCTGCTCGATCTGACCCGGCTCTCGCGCGGCAAACTCCAATTGCAACTGCGAACTGTTGATCTTCATCAGGTCGTCAGGCAGTCGATCGAGATTATCATCGACAATGTGCGCGAAAAGCATTTGAATCTGGCCGTGACGTTGGAAGCGACGTCGCATCAGGTGCAGGTCGATCCTTCCCGTTTGCAGCAGGTTTTCTGGAATGTGCTGCGGAACGCCTGCAAATTTACTCCGCAGAATGGCGCTGTCTCCGTGCGCTCACACAACCCGCTACCAAATCTGGTTCGAATTGAGATCAGCGACAGCGGGGCCGGGATCGCACCGGAAAACCTGGTGAAAATTTTCGACGCGTTCGAACAAGGGGATTCGCGCCGCGAAGGACTTGGGCTTGGTTTGGCCATCAGCAAAGCAATCATCGATATGCACCACGGCCGGATTGGTGCGAAAAGCAGCGGTCTCGGTCACGGGGCAACGTTCGTGATCGATTTGCCGGCGACCGTCGCTACGCCGGCTCTGCCAGCTTAAGAATCTCGTCGCGCTTCAGGCGGAAAACGGTCCATTCATCCATGGGCCTCGCGCCGAGCGCGCGATAAAATTGGATTGCCGGCTCGTTCCAATCGAGCACCGCCCATTCCATCCGGCCGCAGCCGCGGTCGCGTGCGATCCGCGCCAGATGCACGAGCAGCGCGCGCCCGTAACCTTTCCCACGCTCCTCCGGCTTGACGAACAAGTCTTCGAGATAAAGTCCGGGCCGGCCTAACCATGTCGAAAAGTTGTGAAAGAAAACAGCAAACCCGACCGGCGCGTCGCCCTCCAAGGCGAGGACGACTTCCGCCGCCGGACGATCGCCAAACAGGACCTCATTGAGCTGCTCTTCGGTTGCGGTGACTTCATCCGGCGCGCGTTCATATGTCGCCAGATCATGGATTAATTGCAGGACGACCGGCAGATCTTCACGCGTGGCATTTCGAATCGTCATCACGGGGTATTATGCAACCGGTAGATTTTGAAATTGTCTGTCGCTTTTATCAGCTCCGCGCTCCTCTTCAGATACTGCACGAAGCCGGTGTAATAATTCAACCACCAGAATGTATCCCTCGGGAAAACAAAGTAGCTCGCCCCGCGTGTGCGCAACTGTTCCAGATCGACAATCGCCTGCTCGCTGTCGCGTGGGCCGCCCTCCCACATCCCATGTTGCTCCGGGAAATGCCAGCCTTTGCGCTCAGCATAATAGAACAGTGTCGGATTGCCGTCATCAGCCGCGACAATCAAGGCATCTCGTGGCGTGATTTTCTTCAACTCCAAACCGGCATTGTGAAAGGAAGCGGCCACTGGTTCGTAGAATGGCACCGTGTAAAAGATTGCGAGACAAAGAAACGTGGCAGCGAGGAAGATCGACCATACCAATTTGGTTGTTGCTGACCCAACCTTGCTTGCGACAACGGCACATGCTGTGCCGGCCAGGGCGCACGAAATCGGGACAAACGAAAGTTGATACCACGGATGCCGATTGCCGTAACCGGCGGTGAGGATAAAGAGAACCATGGCGATGAGCCACCAGTGAAAAACCCGCGCGAATTTTGGGCGCGGCGCGATGAACAAACCGATCAAGGCGAGGATCGACAACAGCGGCGTAAGACTCGAACTGACGGTGCGCCACGCAATCTCCCAATACCACGCCAAATTCTCAATCGTGATCCCGCCTTCGCCGAAAAAATGGAACGGGTAAGATGCCCGCGCGATTTGATAGGCGTGCCAGTACCACGCGGCCGAGGGTAGAACCGCGATGATGGCGAAGAGAGCCAGCATCTGTAGCGGCGGTCTGTGACTGTCGCTGTCTTTCTGCGCCCGAAGATTGCGGCGCTCACAGAGCGCCGCTACAAGCAAATAGAGAAGCGGCGCAGCGATAACACCGCTGGTGGCCTTGATCAAGATCGACAATGACAGCGCGACGGCGGATAGGAAAAATGCGGTCCATTGGCGATGCTCGATCCAGCGCATGAAAAAATATAGAGCGATCAGCGCGAGGCTGAGCGATGGGACATCCGGCATAAAGCAGCGGCTTGTCATGATGGCTAGCGGCGCAAAGCTGTAGAAAAACAGCGCCCAAACCGCTGCCAGCGGGCCGAAGACTTGGCGCACCATCAAAAAGAAAAACGGAAGCGATAACGCGAAGAAGACGACGGCTTGCGAGCGGCCGACCCATTCATGAACGCCGAAAATCTTGTAACAAAGCGCCGCCATAAACGGCAAAATTGGAAATTCAGTTCCGACATAGCCCGGCTGATCGCCCGCCCAATCGATCTGCGGCCGGGCAAAATGAAAACCGTTCTGCAAAAAATTGCGCGCAATAGCGGCGACATCGCTCTCCCGCCAACTCCATCGATCGATGAATGGCTGGTCGATCAAAATGAAGCGCGCGGCGATGGCGAGAACCGACAATGCGATCGCGATTTTTGTCGTGCGCGCAGCCGGGCTCATGGAACGGCGATTTGACAAAGCGTCCCGGCAAAGTCAAACGAGTACATCTTGAGAACGTTTGTCCAGCTTGTGATTCTCGTGTTTGTGATCACCGAAGTGACGCACGCACAGGACGAGCCGAGGCTCACGCCCGATGTGGTTGATTACGAAAAGTTGCTCCCGCTTTTGCCGGAAGCGCCCACGAACTGGACGGCAGACAAGGCGGATGGCTCAACCGAAGAGGCCGGCGGATTCAGAATCACAAACGTTCATCGCGATTACCACAAAGGCGAAGGCAACACGGCGCCGAGCGCGGCCATCAGTATTCTCGATTCAGTGGCGAATCCGGATTACGTCACCGCGACGAGCGCGAGCTGGAACAAAACCGCGGAAACGCCCGATGGTTACAGCAAGCCGGTTACGATCGATGGTAACCCTGGGTTCGAGGCCTACGAAAAAGACCGGCAACATGCGTCGCTTTGGGTCATGATCGCGAACCGCTATTTCGTCGAGATCGAACTGCAAAACCAGGAGCCGAAGCAATTGCAGGAATGGGTGAAACGGATTGATCTGAAGAAGCTGGCGGGGATCAAATGAAAAAAGTGGAGTTATGGAGTGGTGGAGTAATGTCCGCATTTTTCTACTCCATTGTTCCGCTTCACCACTTCTTCTCCTTGGCACAAGACGGAGCGCTTCCACGACGCGCTCGCGCAAAACCGTGAGTCCGTCTTGGCGCAAGGGCAATTCCTGGGCGAATCCGTTGCGGGCGATATTTCTGCCTTCCCATGGGTAGTGTTTGCTCATTGTCAGTTTGCCCTCACTGCCGCGCTTTGCGCGTGCGTCTCTCCCGGCGGGAGAGAGGAACCGGAGAGCGAGATCTGAGGCCGAGCCGTTGGTCTCTCCCGTTGGGAGAGACGGACGCGAAGCGCCAGTGAGGGCCAATCCGATTGCTCCACTTTTCCAAAATAGCCAACTGACAACTCACAAGCACTACCCTTCCCATGGGGTTGAATCGACAAGCAGGTGCCGAAATCAAGTCGGTCTGATAGGTTCCGTTTGATTATTGTAACGTGAGTCGCGCCTTGGCGTGCCGCCTGCGCTCAACGCGCAGGCGGCTACACGCTAAAGGTCTGTTAACTTACGGGATAGAGTGCCCGCTGTTTGCTTTGACGATGTTGATGTCGCCCGCGTTGATGCTGCCGTTCGCGTTCACATCACTACGGAAGTTGGTGGCAGTAACCGGTTGACCCGATTGCCCCTTCGTCTGCGAAACGTCAGACGCGTTCACCGCGCGGTTGGCATTCGTGTCGCCGACCAAAACCCCCATCGGAATGTTGATGTCGGTCGCTGGTGCATCCGCGCTATTCACGCCGTTGATCCGGACGTTAATGTTCTGCTGATCGGTTACGTTGGTGAGCGGGACGGTGACAACATTGCCGCTGACCGCGACATTGCCAGTGCATACGCCGCCGCTGCCGACGCAGCCCGTGCCCATGGTCAGTTGCGCCTGTGGACTGCCCGTGACGGTGACATTGCCGGAGAAGGTCACCACCATCGTGTAATCGTTAGTTCCACCGGTACTGCGGCATTCCACTCCGTCTGTGCCTGTCAGCGGCAAGGCCACGTCAAAGGTGCCCGCGGCACCGTGCGTCTTGCGCGAGACCGCGCCGGTTACCGTTACCTGGTTGCAAGGCACCAGGATATAGCTTTGACCGCCGGTAGCTGGACTGCCTGAGCCGTTGCAGAAGTACTGGTCAAAGGCCGTATCGTTCTTCTGCACTCCCCCCGTTGCGCTGGTGTTGCCGTTAGTCACCGTGCCGTAGATCACATCGAAACGTGTCTGCCCCTCGTACAATCTCAGCTCGAAGTTGGCAGTGCCGCTCCCCGGGAAGTACTGCGCCCGGAATTCGATGTTGAAGATGCGGTTGGGCGCAGTGCCACTAATCGAGGTGAAGATGCCAAATCCGCTATTGACCAAATACAGGTCGTCCCAGTACGGGAAGATGGTGTAGTCGTGGGTGGTCCACGGCAGGCAACTGTTAGTGAAGGCCGTATCGGTGGTCACGAACTGGGCGTTGCCGTTGGAAGACAGGTTCACCGAAGTAAATATCTGGTCATACAGCGTGTATGAGAACGGAAGTGCCACAGTCGTTACCGTATCATCCCCATGGTTGCCGATGTCGGTCGTGCCTGGCACGATACTGCCGCCGATCTGACTGATCGTGTAATGGTCTGAAGGCGGACAACCCTGGACTGTGTACATTCCAGAGAAGGCCGCATTGCCGTTACACGTGTTAGCAGTGACTGTTCCAACCGCAATGCTCAACGTTACGCTCCCGCCGGAGTTGAAATGCAGCGTGAAGTGGGCCGTGTTGCCGCTGACTGTGACTGCCGTCACGCTACCGGCGATGCCAGTGATCGTCAGATCGCTCGTCGAAACCGACGCCGCATCAATATTCTGGTTGAAGATCACGTCGTAGGAATAATCACCCGGCGCTGGCGGTGAGAACGTGCCACCCACAGCTGGGACGGTCGAAGTGACCTGCAGCGCGGTGATGGCATAACAGAACGTGCAGTTGAATTCAGCGTTGGGCATGCCGCAGTCAAAGGCGCCGGCGGCAATATGGATGGTCTGCACGCCTTGCGTCGTTACGGGCGAGCTATTGAAGTGGAAAATAATCTGTCTCTGGTCCCCACTTATAACAAAGCTGTTCGCCGAAATTCCATTCACCATGAAATCGCTCGCTTGGACGGTCCCAGGATTAACAGGGGAACCCAGGTTGACAGGAAAATCATTTGGCTGGCTGGAGACTGTCGTGCTGCAAACGGGCACGGTGATAGCACAGCCGCCGCCCGCAGGCAGGACCAGTGGATCCGAGTATAGATCAAACGCGTGCAAGGTGCCATTCGCGTTTGTGCCATCGCAGTTCGCGTTGTCCGCCCACAGTGTGTTAAGCTTGCCCGCGTACGCTGTCAGACCAACATAGTCACCGAAATCGATGCCATTGGCCGCCGCCGCCGCGTTCGAGAACCCGCCGCTCAAACGCACGTTCGGGGCCCATGTCACGCCGCCATCGGTGCTGTAGGTGCCGAAGTATTCGGCATCATCATTAGGAATGCTGTTTGTCCCACCTGGACCGGGCACGCCGTTGTCATTGCGGCAATCGTGAAAGCCGACTGCAACCGTGCCGGTTGTCGGATCGAGCGCGATGTACGGCAAGAACTGGCTGCGGATTGGTGACGGTGGGTCATCGTTCACGCGGACCGGCGCGGTCCAGGTGGCGCCGTCGTCAGTCGATGTGCGCACCATAATGTCGGTGTCATTGTTCTCGTTCACCGTCTCCTCTGTGTACACCAGATAGATGCGGTTGTTGAATGGCCCGCCGGTCGCGTCCCATACCATTCCGGCCTCGGCGTCTATCGAGCGGCCGTTCTGCGCCGGGATGAAATCAAACCCGCCCACATTGGTCGTGGAAACGGTGATGCGCGCGCCGAAGCCGCCCGCTCCCAAACCGTCAGCGTCTACATTGGCATAGATTGTCGCCGGACCTTGGCCACCAGTCGGGCTCTGATAGGTCACAATGACCTTGCCGCCGTTCGGTCCGGGTCCAACAGCGATGCCGCCGAAGCTGCCACTAGCTGACGGGATGGTCTGCTGCGCGCCGAACGGTCCGTAAGTACCCAGCCCCGTCACTGGCGCCCCACGCGCGACCATATTTCCGCTCGAATTCCAATCGACCCACACGCTGCCGTTTCCCACAGCGATCGACGGTTGGTCGACGCTGCCTGTGCCTACTGTTAACGGCGCGCTGAACGTGACGCCGCCGTCGGTACTTAAGATCACATTGATCTGGTTAACGCTGTTGTTGATATAGACCAGGAACAGGTTGCCGAATGTGTCCCACGCCGCCTGTCCATCGCAGCACGCCACATTCGTGGCCACCGTGCCACGTGTCCAAGTCGCACCAGCGTTAGTCGAGTACGCGCGGAAAATGCTGTTTTCGCTGGCCAGGTTCGAAAAAGTCACCAGGTTGTTCGGGTTAGTCGGGTTGGCAAGTACGAAACTCTCAGACTCGTTGCCCGACCTGATACTGACGTTCGTTACCGGCGCCACGCAAGTCGTCGGCACTGATGGCTTTAAGAGATCGGTGACTTCCAGTGCGCGTTCTTTGGGCTTTATGCATTTGCGTGTTCCGTCGGGAATATTCGTGTTTGCGTTTGATTTTGGAAACTGCGCCTGCAAGACGGAGTTGAAAGGCGTGAGAAACGTAAAAAAGGCGGCAAGGACAGTCAGGCGGAGGCGTGTATTCATATTGGTGCGTTGGTAGAGAGTGGATTTAAGAGATGCCAGAAGAGGCGCGATTCTCTAACAATTTACCGGCGAATGTCGAGCATATTCTTGAGTGCGGCGCAAACTGCTATTGACAATCGATGCTCACTCTGATGAACTGAAAAAATGAAAATCCAACGACTTATTTTAGTGCTACTTGCATTGACATTTGCTTTGGCTCTGCAATTGCCTGGAACCGCCTTCGCTCAGGCTCACAAAGGGACATATGGTGCCAAGCTGATTTCGCCAAGACCGGGACAAGTTTTGACTCCTGGACAGGTTGTCAGGGTTCAATGGACGGCGGACTTTCCAAAGGTGGACCTATCGATGTGTGAGACGGAAGTTCTCCTTTCGCTCGATGGCGGCAAGACGATCTACATGCTTCTGACAGAACAGCGTAACCCGAACGTGCAATATTTTGATTGGACCGTCCCGAGTGCGCCCACCAATCAGGCGGTGTTGGACATTCGCTTTGGGTGTCTGAATCTCTACCCGGAGACGTCAAGCCTTCAGGTTCAATCGTCTTTTGTGATCGGGCCGGCGGTGAATTGATTCTTATTTTCGTCGGTCCTGCGCAGGCCGTGTCGCGCTTCGCCGATTGACAGCAGTCGGAAAGCATAGGTCGTTAATGTGTCGACATCATGAACTTGCTCTGCCGCATCATGGTCTCACTCCTCGCGTCGCTCGCGCTGCTTGTCGTTCCAGGGGTGGCACGAGCACAAACTATTAATGGAGAAAACCATTTCGCCGATACGCCCGCAAGCGCTGAGGCCGCTGCTCTGCAGAAAAAAGCCACTCAAGCCCAGGCCCGGATTCACGCTAATAAGGACGATCGTGACCAGCTAATGAGAGCCATCAAGATTAACGAGGTAACGTTGGCCAAACAAGTCCTCCTCAGAAATGGATTCACCGCTAAAGATTTGGAAAATGCGAAGATTACTCTACGGACGGGCGGAGGGAAGGGAGGTAAGGACGAAATAGAGATATCTGCCACCTGTTGTGACCCTAAGGAAATCACAATTCAACGATCCCTGGAGTACTTCACGAAATAATCGTTACGAAAATCCGAGGAAACCTGCCGTAGCCTCGGCTCGCCGCAGCCTTTCGCGAAGGCGGGTTTACGTTTCTGGAAGCGCGGATCACCCGCGAGCAACGCGATCACGATCCATTGCGCGACCGCTTTCACGCGGCAATTTCGCTCGCCGTGCTTTGCTCATCAAGCTCCTTCGATTGTCGCGGGCGTAGTTTTCACGAAGAGCAATCCCGCCTCTCCGGAGGCTGGGTGCCCCAAAAGAATCTGTTCGCTACTCGGGGTCTGTCGGATCGTTGAACAGCACCGTCAGCTTGATGCTGCCGTGCCCAAACTGCGGAAAGTTGGGAGCATTGCGATCCCCCGGGTCGAGGTTCGACGCCGTATCATCCGGGGGAAACAGGGCCAGCGACTTTAGAAAGCTCTGGAGCGCGGCGGACTCCGGCTCCGCCAAGTGCGCATAAGCATTGCGAGAGGCTTGCGCCTCGCCGCCATGCCGCAGGATTACTTCGTCGAGCGAATTGCTGCGGCCATCGTGCCCGAAGGAGCTCTTCGCGCCCACACCCCAAAGCGGACGAGTGAGGAACTTTGTCTGCAGCGTGCCGTCGTAATTTCGTTCGTAGAAGTTCGATCCAAGATCGTGCCGCTTGAAATCAGTGAAAATGTTTTCCACCAGGAATGGATTGCCTTGCGGCTCTTTCAGAGGCGGGAACCCGTGACCGTCGTCGATCACATTGATCAGCGTACTTGCGGTGGAAAACAGGTTGTTGAAAATCCCGTGCACCGAATCGTGAACAGTTTGCACATCAGCTACTCGGCGGTCGCGGTTAATCTGGAAGTTGGCCATGTGACAGGAATTGCATCCGATCTGATTGAATTTTTGTCGTCCGTGGGCTGTAGTCTGATTCTGCTGGCCTAGTCCGGGCTTAAAATAATTCAGGAGATAGAACTCCATGTGATCCACGATGGCAGGGTCAACCTCATACTGGCCACTTATCGGATCCGGCGGTGGTGGAGCATCGATCGCGTCCTGGGAGCCATCCAGCACCATGCCCGAAGGAGTTACAACTCTTTGTCCGGCGTGGGCCTGAGCCAGATCCGGGTCGTTGACCTCGATCCCCATCTCTTTGTGGAGCGCGCCGACTACGAATTCCCGAATCGAAATCGCGCGGCCCTCGGCGAAGAAGGGTCGCACTCTAAGATCGGGGTTAACGCCTTGGACCCCCGAAGTATCCACGGTGCCCGAAGGCGTGGCCGTAATCCTGCCATAGTCGATTCCCTTGCTGCGCAACGGCCGAGTCACCGAATGGCCGCTCTGCTCCGCCATGGTGATGGCCTGCTGACGAATGCTTCGCAGATCGCTGGTGATTTCATCGGCCAGCATCTCCTTCAATCCTAGCCCGAAAAGATGTGGGGCATCGCGGCTGTCAGGTCTTGTGGACACGTTGCCGCCCACGCCTGCCGACCCGCGCGGACGTCCATGGCACAGTGCACAACTATCAGACAGACCGGCACCAATCGCATCATCGGTATTGAGGTCGCCTACGCCATCGCCTTCATTCGGGCCTTGTCCCTGCGCGTGAGTAAATTTGCGCTGGAAGACCTGACGTCCCCGACGGATCGAACGAAAGGGATCGCGGTTGAATGATGAAGATTGACGAGTTCGGAGTGAGCACGTCGCCGCGTCCGGTGCCAGTTTCCTGCTGAAGCGACTTGGCGATACCCGCCTGCGCGGTATTTGGCGCCATGGTGCGATCAGTCAGCTGGGCCCAGCAGGTGCCCGTGCCGGCAACGAACAGAAACGATCTCAAAAGGATTGTTGAAAGCACGCTCTGCCTAGGTAGAGACTTCATAGTCACAAGTGTACTGTCCCAAATCCGGCGTGAGGTTACGCGGAAAAATCAAGAATCGGTGACTCGAACGGTGCCGTTTACCCAAGGCGGCTTCCGTGGTGCGCTTTATCCGATTGGGGACCAACATCGGCCTGGGCGACCCTAACGGGATTTGAACCCATGTTGCCGCCCGAAAAGGCGATGTCCTAAGCCTCTAGACGATAGGGTCACAAACAAACTGACCTTTACCTCCGTACTGTCCCAGATTTGGCGCGAGGTTACGCGGAAAATGGCTTCGCCGCGTTAAATCGTTAAATGGTTGAAGCGTTGAAGCGGAGAGACCGCGAATCCACCAATCAGCCTTCGTTCCGCAGTCGCGGGACTACGGCGGGTCGAGAGGCTTGGGCGTGACAAGTTGCGAAGATGTCACGGACTACGGCAGAACCAGAAGCAAAAGACGGGAGCAACCACTAATGGACACTAACGAACACGAATTGATAAACGTCATTAGTGTCGATTCGTGTAAACTCGTGGTTAGCTCATTTTGGCGCTAGGGAGGCAACGATTTTTTCGAAGCGGGGATCACCACGCAGCGGATCCCAAAACGGGAACAGTTTCAACTGGCCATACCCAAGGCTGCCCGGATAGCGAATAGCGGCGGCAAGCTGTTCGCAGGCGAGATCCTTCTCGCCAACCCACGCCGCGCTGATCGCAAACCATTGAATCATCAGCGGCCCATTGAATGCATCTTTCTCCACCGGCAGAAGCTCGACCGCGCGGCGACATTCGCTTAGGGCCTCTTGTTTTCTACCCAGAGTAGCATCGATCACCCCCAGGACGCACAGCGGAGGTGCGTAGTCTGGTTGCGCTTCAACAATTCTCTGCTGCTCTGATCGCGCTGATTCAAACGCGACATGCGCCTTCGGCTCATCCTTTTCCAGCCGTGCGATCCAGCCTTCTACGAACGAGTGACTGAAATGCACCGCGTTGTCGTTGAATGGCATGTTTTCTCCGGCCGCGATCAACGCAGCTTTTGCCGCCTTCGGATCGCGATCAGTCAGCGCATAATCAACCCAGCTATCGGCAATCTCGTGGAGAGCGCGCGGGTTATTGTCCCGAAGGGATTCGATCACTTGATGCATGGTGCGAGTATCGGCCTTCCAGACTAGATCAAGCTCTGCGCGAAATATTCTTACCTGAACATTATTTGGCTCAATGGCCAGCGCGCGGTCGTAAACCTCTCTTGCTTCCGGATAACGCCGCAAATACCAGTAGGACGCCGCGATCTGTTCCAGCCTGTAAACATTGCGCGGGTCCAGCTCCATGGCGTGTTCCAATTCGGCCAAGGCTTCTTCAAATTTGCCCCGCCGATTTTGGATCAAACCCACGAGCTCGAATACACGGCAGTCGTTAGGCAAGCTCTTGCGCGCTACTTCGAGCTCAGCCAGGGCTGCGTCATAGTTCAGATACCCACTGTAAAGGTTAGTAGCGCGTCGCGAGGTGTGCCTCACCCGCATTGGGCCGGAGACGAAGCGCTGTGTTGACCGCAGCCTCAGCCAGACCGAGACGACGAGGACTGTGGTCGTCGCCGAGGAGGTAAAGTAAATCGTGAATTCCGCCAAGCTGGCAATATGCTTCGAAGTAAGAAGGGTCTCGCGCGAGCGCCTGGTTCAATAAATAGGCGGCTTCGAGCAAATCCTCCTTTCCGCTATTGCTGTTGGTAGCCGCCAGGAAAATGTTCCTGGCGCGAGTGTAGAGATCGAAGGCTGCAATGTCGGCTGTGGGGGCGCGCTCAATCGCCGATTTTTCGGCAGAGAGAGATTTTGGCGTGAAGCTGCTCCGCGACCTTTTGCGCGACCTCGCTCTGGATTGCGAATATGTCGTTGACTCGCGGTCGTATTGCTCCGCCCAGACGTGCGTGTCGGTGCGCGTATCGATTAACTGGGCATTGAAATGAATCCTGCCCGCCTTCCTGCGCACGCTTCCCTCCAGCACGTGAGAGACTCGAAGCGCAGTACCGATCTGCCGAATGTTCCGGGCGCCGCGATATTCCATGACGCTCGTCCGGCTAATCACCTTGAGCCCTGCAATCTTCGCCAGCTTGGTCAAAATGTCGTCCTGCACGCCATCCGCCAAAAACGCGTTTTCTTTATCTTCACTCAGATTTTCAAACGGCAGCACCGCAATGCCAGTAGTCGGCAGAGGGCGAAAGACGTCGCTTTTCCAAATGATCACGCCGACCGTGGCGGCGAAAGCGGCGAGGGACACTGCTGAGATTGCAGTGGCTGGGTTGCGCTGCAGCCATTTTCTTCCGCGAACGAAGACGCCGGTGCGTCGCGCTCGGATCGGTTCATGTCGCAGCCAACGTTCGACATCGTTGGCCAACGCTCCGGCTGTCTCGTATCGTTTTGTGGGGTCTTTCTCCAGACATTTCAAGCAAATCGTGGCAAGATCGACATCGACCTTCGGATTCCGCGCGCGAGGATTGCGCGGCTCCGTCTCCAACACGAGGCGAATCGTCTCGTAGGTCGTTCCTCCGGCGAACGGGGGCTCGCCCGTGAGCATCTGATAGAAAACTGCGCCCAACGAGTACACATCAGCAGCCGGCGCAAGCTTTTTCGTGCGACCAGCAGCCTGTTCCGGCGACATGTAACTCGGCGTCCCGAGCACATCGAACGAATTGGTGACTGTGCTTTCCTGTTCGATCAGCCGCGCCAGACCGAAGTCGGTCAGGTGCGGTTCACCATGTCGATCCAACAAAATATTTCCTGGTTTGATATCGCGATGCAAAATGCCATGCTCGTGTGCGAACTGCACCGTGCGCGCAATTTTCACCAGTAATTCGGCCGCGTGTCGGATCGACATCGGCTCGCGCTTGACGACCGCGTCCAACTGACCGCCCTCGACGAACTTCATGCTGAAGTAGCATGAGCCGTCGCGCTCTCCGATTTCGTAAATGGGGACGATTTGTGGATGTTCAAGCCTTGCCGCCGCCTCCGCTTCGTGACGAAAGCGCTTCAGATGCGGGGGGCTCGACCATTGGCCGAGACCAATGACTTTCAGCGCGACCGTGCGATTCAGGCTCTTTTGCCGTGCGCGATACACTACCCCCTGTCCACCGCGTCCAATCTCTTCAAGCAGCTCGTAATCGCCAAACTCCATCTGGATTCGATTTGGCTCATGCTCGCCATCGTGGTTCTCATCGAGGGATTCCAATCCATTCTTAAACAGACAAACACTGCAAAATCCACGTGGTGAATCGGCAAAAACTGTCGCGCCGCATTTTGCACAAACACGCTGAACTTTAGCCTCGGTATTCAATCGCGCCGCTCCCTGCTTTGTACTGATCCAAATTTTGTCAGAGGTTACGCCTGAAGGACGGAAATGAAGTGGCGCAGCTCGTCTTCCACATCTCCGGGCACGGCCACCGTTTGGGCGATCTCGTCATGCAGTAATTGCCGGTAACGCTGACGCAGTCGGTGGAATGCCTGTTTTAGCGCGTTTTCAGTCATGCGAAGCTCCGCTGCTACCTCTGCTTGCGACCGTCGACCCGGTTCATCGGAAAGAAATTCCTTTAAGCCATCGAAGAGTTTTGAATTACCGGTCGCGCGATAGTCACTCTCCAAGCGCGTCAACACTTGCTCCAACAGCGTCAGCGCCCACCGCCGCTCGTAAATTCGATCGGCGCTCAAACTGTCAGCGGGTTCCAGATCGGCACGTTCACGGGTGAGCAATTCGTCCAGCGGAACCAACGCCCGGCCCTCACCGCGTTTCATTGCTAGTTCACGACGCCTCGCCTTCGCCAGAAAATTTTTGAGCGACACGAGCAGATAAGACCGCAAACGCCCCTTTTCTCGGCGGACAGCGTCCAGATCGCGCCGCTCCAGCAGCAGTGCGAAAAAACCTTGGGTCAGGTCTTGCGCCTCCTCCGGAGTGTAACCCTGCCGCCTTACAAAGCCATAAAGCGGCCACCAATACGTGCGGCAAAGTTTTTCAAGAGCTGCTTCTGCTGCTGGGGTGGGGCCTTGCGCTTCCAGCACCACGCTCCAATTGGTGGTAGCAAAGGCAACCGGGCTGTTTTCCGTGCTCAGGTCAGCGTCTATCGGTCGCCCCACGCGGTCGTCAGCAAGCACCCGCCCATTTAACCAAAATGCTGCTTCAAGATCAAGCAAGTACGAGCGTAGCGATGAGACCATTGGCGGACATAAATTTCTTGATGTCCTTCGCGGCCTTCGTGGTTACTTTCATCCGGCTTTTTATGAGCGAAGAGCGCAAAACTCTAGAAGAACGGGCGCAGATGACGGATCTGGAACGGCTCCGACATTCGGCGTCGCATGTTCTGGCGACGGCGATTTTGAGAATTTGGCCGGAAGCGCAATTCGCTGCCGGGCCACCGGTCGAGAACGGCTTTTATTACGATATCGATCTTCCGCACCGGATTTCGCCGGACGATTTCGAGAAGATCGAGGCAGAGATGAAAAAGGAAATCAAAGCGAATCATCCGTTCGAGAGAATGGAAGTTTCGCGCGATGAAGCCCTCGACCTTGGAAAAAAGGGGCGGCTCGCAGCTTTGGGCGATCGCCCCGAGCCGAGCAAGTTCAAGCTCGACATCATCGAAAACATTCCGCCGGACGAAAAGATCTCGCTCTATCGCAACGGCGATTTCATTGATCTCTGCGCCGGCCCGCACGTGATGCGGACCGGAAACATCGGCGGGTTCAAGCTCACGAATGTCGCCAGCGCCTATTACAAAGGCGACGAGAAAAATCCGCAGCTCCAGCGCGTTTACGGCACCGCGTTCAAAACAAAAAAAGAACTCGATGAATATTTCGCGATGCTCGAGGAAGCGAAGAGGCGCGACCATCGCAAGCTCGGCAAGGAGCTGGAGCTTTTCGTGTTCGACGAAGATGTCGGTCCCGGTTTGCCAATGTGGTTGCCGCGCGGCGCCGCGATCATTGAAGAACTGGAGAAGCTCGCGAAAGAAACGGAGTTCGCTGCCGGTTATCAGCGCGTACGAACCGTGAACATCGCGCGGGCGAAACTATACGAAACGAGCGGACACTTGCCGTATTACGCCGAGTCGATGTTCCCGCCAATGACTTTGGTCGAAGACAAAGACAAAAAGCAGCTTGAGAAAGTCAATGCAATCATCGCTCATTTTGAAAACTATGCCGGGGAAGCTTGGGACCGAGTTCTTGAGGACGCGAAATCGGGAGATCTCTCCGAGCCTGCCACAAGAGAACACTTGTTTACCGGACTTGAGTTAGTTCGAGGCAGCGGAGCGTGCGGACGAAGCTAAGCTACGAGAGTTAAAGCAATTCGCAGCTTCTATTGGCGACCATTACTACCTCAAAGCGATGAACTGCCCGCATCATCACAAATTGTATGCGGCGCTGCCGCGGAGTTACCGTGATCTGCCGTTGCGACTGGCGGAGTATGGGTTTTGTCATCGTTACGAGCAGAGCGGCGAGTTGTTCGGACTGATGCGGGTGCGCTCGATGCAGATGAACGATGCGCATCTTTACATGACGCCGGACCAGTTCGAGGCCGAGTTCAATGCGGTGAACGAGATGTATCTGAATTATTTCAAGCTCTTCGGGATCGAGAAATATTTGATGCGTTTTTCGACGCACGATCCAGCCGAGCTCGGCCAAAAATTCGTCGATGAACCGGAGCTTTGGAAACAGACCGAGGACATGACGCGGAACGTTCTCAAAAACTCCGGCATCAACTATGTCGAGGTTCCGAACGAAGCGGCGTTTTACGGGCCGAAGATCGACGTCCAGGCGTGGAGCGTAATCGGCCGTGAATTTTCGATTGCCACTAACCAGGTCGATTTCGCCCAGCCGCGTAATTTCGATCTGCGCTACAAAGACCGCGATAACACCGAAAAGATCCCGATTTGTATTCATCGCGCGCCGCTTGGAACGCATGAACGGTTCATTGGATTTTTGATCGAGCATTACGCCGGCAATTTCCCGCTCTGGCTTTCCCCGGAACAGGTCCGCATCTTAACCATCGGCGACGATGCGAAGCTAATCGATTACGCGATGTCGATCTTAAACGAGCTGCGCGCCCATCAGGTTCGCGCCGAGATCGACAAAAGCACCGACCAAATCAACGGCAAAATCCAGCGGGCCGAACAAATGAAAGTCCACACCATGCTCGTAATCGGAAAGCGCGACATGGAAGCCAACGCCGTTAGTGTCCGAGTTCACGGCAAAGGGAATCTCGGCGCCAAACCGCGCGCCGAAGCGATCGCCGGCCTACTGGAATCGATTCGAAAGCGGTCCTCGTAAGCCTAAAATTGCAATCAGGCATTGTAGGGGAAGCTGACAGCTTCCCTCGTGGCTTCGTTTGCGGGCCGGCGATGCCCACACAAGCCTTCTCGCAACGGATTCATTCAAGCCTGGGTCATCGCCTTCGGCTACAACTGCGTCTCATATCTTGCGAGCGCCTCGAAATCGGGACGCAATGAGATGCAAGACAATTTCTTGCGGGCAACATTGTCCAAGAAGTAGCGTTCGGAATCCTGAGCGCGAGGCTACAGTGAACGGTGTGACTGAAAACAATGGCCCTCGTAGCTAGTAGACACCCCACTTCTGCTCCGCAAGTCCCGCCGTTTTCCCATCAACACATCTTGCTCCCGCCCGGACTCAGTGGGAAAGTGTTGTGGTTGCGTAAAGTTTCTCTCCGATGTCATCTCGAACAGCCCCAAGCATGTTTTTTCGCCTCCGCTACAGCCCGTTTCTCGCCCAAATGGTCGTGATCCGGCGCTGTAATTTGTCCTGCGGATATTGCTCGGAGTATGACAAAACCAGTGATCCCGTGCCGGTAGAAATACTGGAGGAACGCCTGCGGAAACTGAAGGCACTTGGAACGTTTGGGATTTCTCTTACGGGCGGCGAACCTACCATGCATCCGGAGCTTCCCCGCCTCATCCGCACGTCCCGCGGACTTCGCTTCTACCGCACCAGCATGATAACGAATGGCTTCTTTTTGCGGCCGGAGCTGATTGAGACGCTCAACACAGCGGGCCTGCAGAGGATGCAACTTTCCATTGACGGGGTTCAGGCGAACGAAACGACGCAGAAGGTTCTCAACAACCTGAAGAAGCGCCTGCAATTGTTGCGAGATCACGCGCGGTTTGAAGTGGTTATTAGCGCGGTGATCGGTGCCTGTCCTCCGCAAGAAGCTGAGGAGGTCGTTTCCTTTGTGCGTCAGCTCGGTTTTGGCGCCCGCGTGCTTCTCGTGCACGACAGCCAGGGGCAACTCAAGCTAAGCAGCGAAGACTTGAAGGCATTTGAGAACATCGTAGACAAGCTGCCAAGGAGATGGCCGGAATTCTCGGGCTATCGCAAAGAACTCGTGCGCGGGCGCCCCGCACCGTTCAAATGTCGCGCCGGCAGCCGGTACCTTTATGTGGATGAATACGGAAAAGTGAATTGGTGCTCGCAGACCCGAAGTGTCTGGTCGAAGCCTCTGCTGGATTACACGTTGAACGATCTGCGGGAGCAGTTTTATAATTACAAATCTTGTAACGAGACCTGCACGCTGAATTGCTCGCGATCGGCCAGTTTATTCGACAACTGGCGCCGCCAGCCGGTTGCGAATGGTAGTTAGCTGTTCTTGACGATCTGCCCAGTCCGCAGGACACGGGCCCGTAAATGTTTTTCCGCCTGGCAAGCATTTCCGGCGTGTCGGATCGGACAGGTCGAGAACGACCCATGCAATCGCGGCAGCTTGGGGAATCGTTCCAAATTGCGCGGTGTGCCCAGACTTCGGACCCTGCGCCACCAGTAATTTGGCACTGGCGAGGCCAATGCCCGAGCTCGCGCCAGTAAGAAAGACTCGCTTCATGACGCTAGCTTGACCGAGCGTCTGTGGTGCAACCATCCAACGCCGAAGATTGCGAGGAAGACTAGGCCGGCTATGACCTGCCCGGCGATCCCATGCAGAAGCAAACGACAGCTCAGCGCCGGCAGAAAAGCGATGATTGCCATAAAGATCGGCGGACGGATGCTACTCCAAGGATTGCGCCATCGAAAGACCAGGCGCAACACCATGTAACGCAAGATGCCTTGGATCACATAGGGTAGCAGGATTCCAAACGCTGCGCCCATTGCGCCGAATCGAGGAATCAGCCAGAGATTTGCGCCGAACGCCACCGCGCAGGTGACCGAAGAATTAAGAAGGTTCAAGTGCGGACGTTGCACCATTATTACGGTTTCGCCCAACGACACAAATGCGTTTGTGGCACACGCGATGCCCACGATCGCGAGCCACGCGCCGCCTTGCTTGAATGCTGGACCGTAAATCAGTAAGATCACCGATCCAGCGAGCGTCATGACGGCGACGAGCGGTAATAAAATCCAGAGTATCCACTCGGCTAGACGAGCATAGGTCGCCTCGGCGCGTTGCTGATCGCCGGTTGCCGTCATGCCGGCGACGACCGGCGTAAAGATTGGGTTGAAAGCCTGGTTAACCTTGCGCAGCCCGCTCGCTAGCTCGACCGTGACACTATAAACGCCGACGGTCGCAAGCGTCACCCCAGGAGCACGTCCGATGAACCATCCCAGCATGATGACGTCCAGTCGTAGGATGAACGTATTAAAAATCTGGTAAACGCTGATGGGAGCGGCGTAAGCAAGCAATGGTTTTGCTTCGGCCCAAATGGAGACCGTGTCGCGCACGGTCACGCCACGGAAGAGCTTTGAGGCAAATATGAATGCGACAATTCCCGAAGCCGCAGTTCCAGAGACCGCGGCCACCTCCGGCGCGAACCTTGTGAATCCAAAGCCGAGCGCGATCAACAGCGCCAGCGTCGTCATGGCAGGCTCGGTCACGCCTCGCGAGAAAATGTCGTGCTTCATCACCTTCATGCCGCGCGAGACGGAAGTGCAGACGCGATACAAGGAGATGCCCGGCAGCGCGCAGAGGACAAAGGCAAGCGCGGACAACATCTCTCGCGGAAATTGCAATCGATCGCCAAATATTTGCAGGGCGGCAATGGCGATCGCAGCGACGAGACACGACTGCGTGAGAACTAGAACAACGGCTGCGCGAAAGAGCGTGCGACTCCGCGCCAGGTCGCCGGTCGCTTGCGAACGTGCAATCAGAGTTGTGACGGAGTTATCCAGTCCGACGACAGCAAATTTGCTGATTAGGTCGATGTTTGCCCAGGCAACCGAAAACGTTCCCAAGGCCGCCGGCCCGAGTAGCCGTGCGACGAGGAAGGTAAAGACGCCGCGGAGGTTCGACGCCAACAACGCGATGGTATTGAAAACCGCGCCGCGTTTCAGCTCCGAACCGGTCTCGTCGACGGGTAGCGCTACCTCGGGCGTCGGCGCGACGCGTAGCGTGCTCTCAAGCGTGCTCACCGACTTGGGCTGTTGCCACTCTTTTCAGTAAATTGGTTCGACGCGAATGCGTTGACCCGGTGTCTTCCTCGCGAATCCAGGCTCCGGCGATCTCTAAATCATATTTATATGTCATGACAAGCAGCGTCTTGATTCGTCTTTCGCCAAAATATGCTCGATATAACGCGAGCTTAAACTAGCATTCGCGCTCATATAGTCCCGACGCTACAATGGACTAGCCGGAGCGCCAAAATTTTTCCGCAAAGTGTTTTGTCATGCATAGCCGTTACGCCGTGGGCGACCTCCTTAAATGACAACCGCCAGGCAACTCAGCAGTCAAAGGTTTCGCAAGGATTAACCCATCTTAGGAAGGCCGGAGAATGGATCTCCCTGTAGGCATTTCAACTTTGCAACGCACCGACCGCTGGATTGGCGTACCGCTTTGCGCCATTTTGACCCTTCTCAGAAAAATCTTTGAATCCGCGGAGCCGCTAGGGCCGCGCCAAGTCCGACGCATTCTCTTCGTCAAGTTCGCGGAGCAGGGCTCAACCGTTCTCGCCTATCCCGCGATTCGTCGCGCGACGGAAATGGTTGGACGTGAAAACGTTCACTTCGTCGTTTTCGATGATAATCGATTCATTCTCGACGTGATGGAAATCATTCCCGAGGAAAACGTAATAACGATCACGACGAAGAGCCCTTTTGGACTCGCGCGCAGTGCGCTACAGGCAGTGCGTCGGGTCCGGAAAATCGGCATAGACGCAGTTATTGACATGGAATTCCTGACGCGCTTCTCCGCGATGCTAACGTTCGCGACCGGCGCCAAATCGCGTGTAGGTTTTCATACTTTTTTTGGCGACGGACCGTACCGCGGCGACTTAATGACGCACCGGCTCTTGTACAATCCTCATCTTCACACAAGTCAGATGTTTGAGGCCATGGTTGAAGCATTGACCCGTGATCCGGCCGTGCTCCCGACGTTCGACTTTACGCCTTCTGCAAACCAGCCATTCCCAAGATTTCGGCCTTCCTTGTCCGAAGTTGCTGAAGTTGACGCCCTGCTCCAGCGCGAAAATCCTCGCATCGGTTCTGCGCCACTCATCCTCCTCAACCCGAACGCGAGCGACTTACTGCCGCTGAGGCGCTGGCCGCCGCTGCGTTATGTCGAGCTTGCGCGGCGGCTGCTCGAACGTTACCCGAACTTGTTCATCGGGTTTACCGGTGCGCCAGCCGAATCCGCTCCCAATAACCAGCTTGCAAATGAGGTCGGTTCTGACCGCGTCATCCCCCTTGCCGGAAAAACGACTCTACGGCAAGTGCTCGTGCTTTACACACGCAGTAAGATTTTGGTGACAAATGACAGTGGACCGGCTCATTTTGCCTCCATGACGCCAATTCGCGTCGTTACCTTGTTCGGGCCGGAGACGCCGGCGCTATTTGCCGCGCGATCGCCAAACGCGACCGCACTGTGGGCCAACATTGCGTGCAGTCCGTGCGTGAATGCCTACAACAACCGGCAAACGGTCTGCCGCAACAATCTTTGTATGCAAGCAATCACAGTTGACGATGTCTTTGAAAAAGTGACGCGCATTTACGATTCTCTTCGGGAGAGAACACCCGGAAATTAAGTTGCAGAATGATGGGTGTGCCAACTCATAGGTTGCGGCAATTTCGGTTAGCCGCGCTTGGGATTATCCTCCTCACCGCCGCGATTCGTCTCCCATCCCTTTTGCATCCTCAGCCGATCGACAGTGAAGGGGTGTATTCCGTCGTGGCGAACGAGATCGTCGACGGAGGCCGACCGTACATTGACGCGGTCGAGCGCAAGCCGCCGCTTCTCTTTTGGACGTACGCCGCCGTATTCAAAATAGCAGGCAAGTTCAATTGGATGGCGCTTCATTTTGTCGCGCTCGTGTGGACGCTATGCGCGATGGGCGGCCTCTATGTGATTGGCAGGGAGTTGTTAGACTGCAATACCGGTTTGATTGCCGCGCTCTTCTACAGTGTTTTCCAACCCTGGTGGACATGGAAGACCCTTAGTTTCGACGGTGAGATGATAATGAATCTCCCAATCATCTGGGCGTGGGCAATCGCATTCCGCCGCAGCTCATCGCGACTGCGACCCGAACTCTTCGCAGCAGGCGCGCTCTTGGCCGCGGCCTTCCTGCTCAAGCAGCCCGCCGCAATAGCAGCAGTTCCTCTTGGCGTCTATCTACTCCTCCCAAGCTATCAAACTAGCCGCCGTTTGACGCGAACGAATTCGATCATTCAGGCAACCATGCTTACGGCAGGATTTTTCCTAGCCTTGGGTTCCGTGGCGATTGTGCTTTGGAAGCAAGGCATCCTCCGTGACGCGTTCTATTGGACAATTGCCGATCATGACATTCCGCATGTGTTTTGGCAGACGGGAATCGTGAATACGGTGGCCTTCTTCGGCACTTGTTTGCCTTTAGTAATTGGGGCGATAATGGCGTGTCGGGATAAGGATGAGATTTGGGCTGGAAGGCCGGCAGAGCGAATAGCGCTCTTTGGACTGCTCGCTGCCTCGGCGATTGGCGCGGCAGCGGGCGCCCGCTTTTACCCTCACTACTATGTCCAATTGATCCCACCGCTCGCACTGCTCGCGGCGCCGTACTACGCACGACTTTGGTCCCGGACGATCCAGCCGCCTCACTGGCTACTGCGACCGAAGGTAACCTACGCGTGGCTGGCACTCATCGTTATTGCCCTTTCAATCGCACACTGGATGGGGCTCTCACCCCGACGCGTCCCGTCTGAAGCGGGGCTGTATTTGTCCACGCATTCGGCCCCTGATGATAGAATTTTCGTCTGGGGTCAGACTTCGAAAATCTATCTGGATGCTCACCGACGCCCTGCCTGTCGTTACATCGAGACGTTTCCGCTCACCGGTCATATCTTCGGCGGAGCGGTCCCCGGTTTCGATACTCGCAGCCGAATCTTGCCCGGCGCTTGGGCAACACTTGTGCAAGATTTTGCCAGGCATCCGCCCGCCTATATCGTCGACGTTCGAGACCCAAGTAAAGCGCAGTACCCGGTAAAGGACTTTCCAATTCTCGCCAAACTTTTAGTGGAAAAATACCAGCCGGTGGCGCACACTGCTGAAGGTGTGATTTATCAGGTGCGCTAGGTTTGGTTAGCTGCTTCCACTACAAGGAGGCTACGCGAGTTTACCTCGCATTTTGACCGCCCGAGGTCAACGCGAGCTTGAAAGGCGCAAAAGGCGAAGCGGAGATCTAAAAGGCTGGAAGTTAGGAGTCGCGCGGAGCAAGGAGGGAAATCGACGGCGAGCTGTCGCACGATTCTTCTTGCAGACCACTTGTTTTCGGCCGCACATCATCACTTGAAAAAGGTACTGTTATGCGGGTTGCGCTTGATTGCCGGTACATCCGTCAGCGACCAAGCGGCATCGGTACATACGTCGAGCGATACCCGGTTGCAGCTAATAGCGTTCGCCCGCGGTGTCCTAAGGCCATGGCGACTTCTGCTCGTACAGCGGCAACCGCGCAAGCATGCGTTCGCGAACATGGCAAGACGCCTTGGCGTGGAGAAGCACACTCCGTGGATTTCGCACATCGATGCAGCAGACCTTGTTGCCGTATCAGGCCGCCGGGCGGTGGTTCAGCCTTCTTTTTATGAAGGTTTCGGCCTGGCGGTTGAAGCCGTTCATCACTTCTTTGAAATCGCTGGTGTGATCGTGCGTCCCGATCACGTTGCCCGCTTCATCGTAAACGCGAATCACAGTATCATGTGAACGGCTGAAAGACTTTCCGCAGCTGATAGTATTCCTATGCGATACAGCGCACATTATTACCCCTTTTCACCATGAGCGAGTCTCCACCGATGACGTCAAAGAAAAACAAAATTCCGCTGAAAAGTTGGTCCTGGGTATCCATCGGGGGGCGAGCGTTAGCGCGACGTTTGGCCGATTATTTCGGTTTGTCCTACCCGAACGAATTCACTTCTGCGGCCTTGCTTCTCATTGCGTTGATCCTTCTACGGGGGCTTATCATCATGCACTACCGGTTTGGTGGCGATGAGCCGCAGCATCTGCACGTCGTTTGGGGCTGGGCTCGCGGTTTTGTTCAGTATCGCGATCTGGCCGATAACCACATGCCGTTGTTTCAGATACTATGCGCACCGATTTACAAGCTGATCGGCGACCGCGGGACGATTCTTTACTGGATGCGGATCGTCTTGCAACCGCTCTACATTGTTGCCTTCTGGTGCACTTATAGGATCGGATCGCTGCTTTTTTCGCGACGCGTCGGCGTCTGGGCAGCCATTCTAGTGGGACTTTCCTACGATTACGGTTTTTGTTCGGTTGAATTTCGGACGGACAACCTTTGGGCTCCACTTTGGTTGTTGTGCATGGTGGTGTTGCTTAATGGCGCATTGACAACGCGGCGCGCGGCGATCGCGGGTTTTCTCTTGGGTCTTTGCTTTGGCGTCTCCATGAAAACATCGCTCCTCGCCCTGTCAATCCTGATCGGAGGCTCAGTGACTCTGGTTCTCGTTGGCCGCGAGCCACTGGGTATCGGTCGGGAGCGGAATCTCGGCGGCGCGTTGGCAGCGTTCTTCGCCAGCGCGCTGAGTGTTCCGGCTACGATCGCGGCCGCGTTTGCATTCTACGGCATTTGGCCGCAGTTCCGCTATTGGGTTTTCGATAACAACATTGTTCCAGGTGTGAGAAACCATCCCGCATGGTGGGTGATCATCTTTGCTGTCGGATTCCCGCTCGTCATTCTCGGAGCGCATCGGATCGCTGGCGTAACTGTCGGGGCCGAGGCGGCGGCGCGCCGAAGTTTTGTCTTGGTCACGGCCGGATTCTATATTACCGCGCTCCTTTCTTTTTGGCCTTTCCTGTCGGGGCAGGACTACCTCCCATTCTATCCGCTCGCTTTTGTGATTGGCACATGGGCAGTTCTGACGGTCTGGGACCGCTGGACACGGCATCTCTATATCGCGAAAATCTGGCGTGTTGTGCCCATCCTCGCCTGGTTCGGCGTATGTGAATTAGTGGTGGCCTTGTTGGTTAACCGTGTTTGGAAAGACGAGGCGAAACTGGAGAGTGATCTTTTGCGCGACACGCTCAAACTTACTGACCCTGGTGACTTCGTTTTTGATCGCAAAGGAGAGACGGTTTTCCGGCAGCGTTGCTTTTATCCCGTTGTAGAAACGTTTACTGAGGAACGTTTCCGGCGTGGATTGATAGCAGACAATGCAATCCAGCGTTGCATCGACACCCATACCTGCGTCGCCACCTTGCCGACCAAAATGCCGGCAGCCACGTTTCGCTGGGTCGAGCAGAATTACTTGCCCATTGGAGACAAACTACGGGTGGCGGGTGTGCTGTTGCACTCCTCCACCGACGGGAAGCACTTTGATTTTGAAATCGTTATTCCGGCCTCCTACAAAATCATCGCGCGCGACGCTAGCGCTGTAATGGGTGTGCTCGATGGAGAGCGGTACGAAGGAAAGGAGCGCTTTCTTTCACCAGGCATTCACACCTTTGTGCAAACTTCCGCCGGAGCCAATCTCGTTGTCTTCTGGGCGCAGGCCGTCGATCGCAATTTCAGACCGATCGACAGTAGTAGCTCGCCCGGCAGCCCGAATTAGCTCGTCAGCTAAGCCAAAACGCCGGTCGGCTCTCATTAGCGCAGAGTGATTGCGGGTGGCGAGGGTGCTATTGCACTTATCCACGGATGGGAAGCACTTTGATTTTGAAACCGTTATTCCGGCCTCGTACAAAATCATCGCGCCCGATGCTGGCACTGTAATGGCGCGCTCGATGGCGAGAGGTACGAAGGAAAGGAGCGCTTTCTTTCGGCAGGCATTCACACCTTTGTGCAAACTTCAACCTCGTGGTCTTTTGGGCGCAGGCCGTCGATCTCCGTTTCAGCCCCGTCGAATGATAATACCTCGCTGACAGCTGAATTAGATTGCCAGCTGTCTTGGTTCCCCTTCTATTTAACCAGGGTGTTATTTCTAACTTTAACTGCTCCAACGTTCGATATCCGCTCGAGGTTAATGCTGATCGCGCCGCACCCGGACGATGAAGCGTTGGTTTGTGGCGTCATTCTGCAGCAAGCGGTTCGCGCTGGAGCGAGCATTCGCATTGTCTACGTCACAGATGGGGATGACAATCCCTGGCCACAACGAGCACTCGAAAGAAGATGGCGCTTGAGCGCATCAGATCGAAAACGCTGGGGACAATTGCGGCGCACGGAAGCTCTAGCCGCGCTGCGTCTCTTCGATATCCACCCTGGGAACGTTCAATTTCTTGCCCTGCCAGACCAGGGCCTGACCGACCTTCTGTTGCGTGATTGCAACAACGCTCTCACGCCACTCATTCAAGTGATCGACGATTGGTCGCCCACAGACATCCTTGCGCCTTCAATGTTCGACATTCACCCAGACCACAACGCCGTTGCCGTGATGATGCGACTCATCTCCGCCGACTTTTTGACACCGGGAGTTTCGCAGTGGAATTATTTGGTGCACGGCCGCAGCCGCGCGTTTTTCGAGCGCGCCGCGGAATTATCGCCATCCGAAGGGGAGACCGCCACAAAACGCGACGCAATTCGCCGCCATCAAACGCAGATCAAACTGTCGAGGCGACGTCTTCTTAAATACGCCACGCGTCCAGAACGGTTTCTTCGTGTCGAACCCGAGAGCGCTGTCTGCTGTGATGGCGCCGTCCGTTCCGTTTCTCGAACACGGGACAACCTGAATGTCCATCTTCGCTTTTCGGCCGATCCGTTTCGGATGCAGAGGAGCAAGTTTTTCATTTTGGGTCGCGACTCCCTTGGGCGGAAGCGCGCGTGCCACATCCGCCTGTCCGGCTGCTCGGCCGATCTTGAAATGTTGGATTGCGCGACGAATCGCAGCCTTGGCATCGCCCATTACTGCGGCCATCCATTTGCCGGCAAGTTCACGCTTCCATTGCATCTGTTTTCGCCGATCCACGATTTGTTCATCAAAGTCGATCGGCGTTCGTTGTTCTTCGATGAAGCCGGTTGGATCGAGATTCCAAGTGTGCCGAGTCTAACCAAGGTCGATCTGTCCATGATTTCCGCTGAGGCATATTCGCAGCGCAATCATTCAAGGAGTTTGGCGATATGATCGGTGCGCTGGTCGCGGGCACGTCGAGTGCATCCGTATGGCGGGCTACAAATTATTCTTCGTTTCTGCTCAAGGAAAATTCTGGATCTGCAGCATGGTGCACACGGACAAGCACATAATGGACGTCCCATTGGATGATCTCTACGCGAACTATCACAAAAAGGCGTGCCAGGAAGGCTGCGGTGTTTATTGCGCAGTCGGCGCTTCGCTTCTCGTGGAAAGGCCGGTTCGCGTTCTGGGCAAGGAAATTGTCGCGCGCGCCAAGCGGGTTCCATCCATGTTTCATCCTTCCTTAACTCCAATGCCGACGAAGCGACGCACAGCGCTATCACAAATCCAAATGGAACGCACGAGGTGAACAGCAGCACTAAAGGCGGCCCAGCCGCAGATGATCGCGTAACTTTGCGGAAAGGTGCCTAAAAGGAAACCACACGCCAGCATCCATACGTAAACGTTTCTTCGAGCGGCGATTAGCCGGAAAGCCCGGTCGAATGGCGCAACGTCATCGAGCAAGCGACCCGTCGCTATCTTTGCTCTGCGTTTCGCGAATTTCTCCAATAAGTTCGATCCGAAGAGCAAAGCGAAAAAATAGGAAGCGTTGGAAAGTTGGCCGCTTCGCGACAAATGAAAAGCGATAGCCGCCCACCACGAATTCTCGATCACATAATCGAGATGATGTTCCCACTTGCCGCGCGCGGTCGTTTCGATTTTGACTCGCGACTGCTTCCCGTCCAGCCCGTCGACAATACCGAATATGAGAGCAGCGAGGAGTCCGAGCCCGACACGGCCAAGCGCGAATGCCGCGGTCGTGCTGCATCCGATGATGAGACCTGCAATCGTAATTTGGTTGGGCGTGATTCGCGTTTTACAAAGAAGTGAGATGATTCGCGTTTCAATCGGTGCGTGGACATAAGCCGGCAAATCGAGCGTTCCATTTTGGGCGGAATCGAGAATGATACGCTCAGCCAAGCGGCGGTTCTGCTCCGGCGGCGCGGGAAAACAGACCGGCCGCACGCGCCGACGCATGCTGACGATGTAATCCTCCTCCTCCTCCGCATCGACAATGTCGATCTTGCGGTTGTCGATCTTCTCTTTGAGTTCCTCAAAAATCCCCGCGTTGGGCGAAAGCGAACAAAGAAAATCTTTCGTGAGTAATGCCGGTCCACACGGATTTCGGATTAAAGGTTGCGCGAATTCCGGTGGATTGGAATCGACAAGTGCGGCGGCTGAATCTTTCGCGCAGAGAGCGCCAAGCAAACGTGCGTCACAATAAATATTTCCCGGTACTATCAAAAAGCGCTCCGAATCACTTTGTTCCAAAAGAAGTTGCGGCGTCAGAGATCCAGATGCGCGCGGGACAAGATCGACAATTACTTTCTCGCGCGCCCACGAACGCGTCGCTAATTCAGCCCCGACGATTTCCGGCGTTGTCGAAAAAACAATCACGTGGCGAAATCCGAGTCGCTGCAAAATGCGGAGCAAACGTTCCATTAAGTTGACACCGCACAATTCGATCAACGCCCCGGGTGCATCCGCGATTATGATTGGCAGGATGTTCTTCATTGCCCGCGAGATTAACGGCGGAGCCGCGTGGTGCCAACTGTCAGCGACTTTTCGGTCGAGGCTTGGTTGTGCGAATGTTGATTGTCGACCCGTGGCGTTGCGTTGTAATCTCTCTGGCGGAGAGCTGCGATTGGGCCTGCGCGAGAGCAACTGGTTGTTCGATTGTGTAAGTGAGGATCGCCCCGAATGCTTTCAGGGAAGCGGACAAACCGGCAGATCAGCATGCCGATAGCCGCGAACCTCAAGCTCATTTCGTCTATCTCCTTGCCAAAGGGCCTTCTTGGCCACAGGAATGGCTGTGACTCTTCCCCTCACGTCAGTTCTTGCAAGCTGGCGCGACTTCGGAGACATTCGGCGCTTGCAATACTCGGAGCCGCTCAGGCAGGCGCAGCGATCGGATTGAAGCGGCCTAAATTGTGGTCTTGCTCCGAATAATCTAATTCAGCTAGCCTTTCAGCTTTAACAATTTAGAAATGAGAAAAATAAGAATCGCTATTGTCGGCGTTGGAAACTGTGCCAGCTCCCTTGTCCAGGGACTCAATTTTTATGACGGCTCTTCCATCAACGGCACCGGCGTCGGGTTGATGCATCGGCAGATCGGGTCGTACCGACCGGGCGATATCGAAATAGTCGCCGCTTTTGACATCGACAGACGCAAGGTCGGTCTCGACGTCAGCAAAGCCATCTTCTCGCCTCCGAATTGCACGAACGTCTTTCGCGAGAAAATCAAGCTCACTGGCGCAATTGTGAAGATGGGCTGCGTTTTCGATGGTTACCCTGCTCACATGCGCGACCGGAATCCCCTGCGCACATTCCTTCCATTGGAGAAAGAATCTACTCGCGAACAGATCATCGCCGAATTGAAGAATTCTTCCGCGGAACTGATGGTCAATTATCTACCGGTGGGCTCCGAGGAGGCGACCCGCTTCTACGCCAGTTGTGCGCTGGAGGCCGAGCTTGGTTTCGTTAATAACATCCCCGTGTTCATCGCCAGCGATCCGACCTGGTCCAGGCGTTTTGCCGATAAAAATCTGCCCCTTATCGGTGACGATATTAAAGCGCAAATGGGCGCCACTATCTTGCATCGAGCGCTGGTGGACCTTTTCCGCAAGCGCGGCGTGAAACTTGTGCGCACCTATCAATTGAACACCGGCGGCAACACCGATTTTTTGAACATGCTCAATCGCACACGTTTGGCGTCGAAGAAAACTTCGAAAACCGAAGCGGTGCAATCTGTAATCGGCGAGCGCTTGGCAGACGAAAATATCCACATCGGCCCGAGCGATTACGTGCCCTGGCAACTCGACAATAAGATCGCGTTTATTCGAGTGGAGGGCCGGCTTTTCGGAGATGTGCCCATGGAAATCGATCTCAAGCTTTCCGTCGAGGACTCGCCGAATTCAGCCGGAGTTGCGATCGACGCCATCCGTTGTTGCAAACTCGCGCTTGATCGCGGGATTGGTGGCGTGTTGCATTCCGCCTCCGCCTACTTCTCCAAACATCCCCCGGTGCAAATGACCGATGACGAAGCGCATCGCTGTGTCGAACAATTCATCCGCGGCGAGCGCGAGAGCTAGCCAGCCTGAAGACAACTAGTAGTTGCTCGCATAAAGGCCGCAATCTGAAACTGCCAGCGAAGCCTCTTGGCCAGTTCCAGAACCCAAAGGCCGCCTGGCATTTGCTTGAACGCCGACAACTGAATTTCAGCGTGCCGAGCAAAATGTTTTGTCGGCCGTTTTTTCGAGACGGCATGGGTTGCCTTCCGGGGATCGCTGCAAGACAATTTTCTCGCACGCGTTGCGGAGTACTCGACTTCGGCGAAGAGTGTAAAATGAGTGAACGTGCGCACCATGAACTGGCCATCTTGCAGGGCCAACGCCGGGTTCGTTATCTCAAGATCATCGCCTTGTTCAAGATGGCCAAGGGCGCGCTGCTCCTCTTGTTAGGCGGGTCGCTCTTTTTTTTGAATGCGCGCGTCGCGTGGATGGACGCGATCTCCGACTGGGCGGCAGATGAAATTCTCCTCGAACACAGCAAAGCGATTCGGTTTCTCCTGAACCGCCTCCAGGACGTGCTCGCGGGCGGTGCCTTGCGTGCGACCGCGTTTCTGGCGCTTTTTTACTGCGCTGTGCTCTTCACCGAAGGCATTGGCGTTTATCTGCAAAAGCGATGGGCCGAATGGCTCATGATTTTTGCAACCGCGGCGCTCATCCCCGTGGAAATCCGACACATCTGGCACCGCCCGGGCCTGCTGGGTTTCCTTATTTTCTTGGCGAACTGTTTCATTGTCTGGTTTCTCTGGCTCGTGCTGCGGCGAGATAAATCCGCAGGCCATCCCTCGCAGCCACACCAGCTCGCCGGCACACACTCCTAACAACCAGGGTGCCAACGGCGCGTACGTAATTTGCGCGAGGCGATCTGGGATCGCCGCTGCTCGATAATTGGCGTGGTTCACAAGAGCGTGTTCGCGAAGTGAGCGGATTTGTCGAACCGCGCCAGCAGCGATACAGTAGCGCGCTTTGAAGGTTCGATTCTGCTGGATTCTTGTCCTCGGGTTTTGCTTCGCCGCAGACGAGTTGCACGCTCAGACATCACTGGCCGATACCTCTCGCCTGAATTTCAAACAATTCGGGTTGCTGGCGATTCAGGATGGCGGCCGGCGCAAACCGGTGGACACGTTTGCCAGAGAAACGCTCATCCGCATCACGGGAAGATCGAGTTATACCGACAAAGCCGGCCGGAAATGGCAGCCGAACGATTTTCTGTTGTCGGCCATGCTGGAAACGCACGACTGGAAAGCCGAGCCGATGGTGCTTGTGTCGTTAGGCGCATTGAAGGAGCGACTCGGTTTGAGCAAGACGCAGCGCCGATTTTCCTTTGGCGAGTTGGCTGGTCTTTCCGAGTTGCAGCGTATCACCAACGAAGCGCATGCGAAGAAGCGCGCGGAAAAATCGCTCGATCGCGTGGAGCAGGAAGCGCTCAGCGTGAGCGATCGGCTCGCCCTGCTCGCGCACGTGATGGAAGGGAGCGCGTTTCTCATCGTGCCCGCGCCGAAGAATAAGGCTGATCCATGGGCAGAACCACAGGATTGGTCGAACTATTACAGCCAGGCACAATTCGATTCGTCACAGAACGAGCTGAAGAACGTCGCGACGGCATATGTCGATGCTGATGGATTCAAATTCAGCCGCGCGTCGCATCAGCTGCGCGAAAATCTACGCGCACTCAGCACGTCTGTTTATCCGGAAGATCGACAATTGCAGCTCGAATATTTCTACAATCATTTCGAGGCATTCTATCGCGCGATCTGGTTTTACGGCATTGCGTTTCTGGTTCTGCTGATCGCGCATTTGCGAAGACGCGGGCGGGCGTTGCCCATGGTCGGTGTCGCGCTCGCTCTCGCGGCGCTTCTATTTCACGCCAGTGGAATCGCCATGCGCTGCATGATCGCCGGCCGCCCGCCGGTGACGAACATGTACGAATCGATTATCTGGGTTTCATTCGCAGTTTCGTTTTTCGGAATGATTTTCTTTATGCGTTATCGGACGCCAGTTTATCTGCTCGCGGCGCTGCCGGTCACGCTGTTCGCGTTGCTTCTGGTTTTTCAAATGCCGATTGCAATGCCGGCGAGTATCGATCCGCTCGTGCCGGTGTTGCGCGATAATTTCTGGCTCACCATTCACGTGCTTACCATCACGCTCAGCTACGCCGCCTTCGCACTGGCCATGGGATTTGGTCACATCCTGCTTTATCGCTACGCGAAGAATCCGCAGGAAGCCCGCGCCGATCAGCCGATGCATTTCTGGCTCTATCGCGTCCTTCAACTTGGCGTAATCCTCCTCGCTGCCGGGACAATCCTCGGTGGGGTTTGGGCGAATTACTCCTGGGGACGTTTCTGGGGCTGGGACCCGAAAGAGACTTGGGCGCTGATCGCCTTGCTTTGCTACATCCTCACGCTGCACGGCCGGCTTGCCGGCTGGTGGACACAATTCGGTTTGGTCGTAGCGAGCGTGGTCTGTTTTCTCGCGGTGTTGATGGCGTGGTACGGAGTCAACTTCGTCCTCGGCAAAGGCTTGCACAGTTACGGGTTCGGCATTGGCGGCGAAACCTATGTCGCGACTTTTGTCGCGCTCGATCTATTATTCGTCGGCTTCGCGATCTGGCGCTACCGCGCGAGCAAACGCGTGTTCGCTCCCGCTGCCGAGATGGAAGACGAACCGATGGCGGTTTAGGTCCCGGAGCTTGGCGGAGAGGATGACGATCCGACGATGGTCGGCACAAGGCGCGTGGCTGGGACCACTGGCATTTGCAATATCGTTAGGGGGGACAGAATTGCTGGGCCGAGAGGATTTGCGTGTCTGGGCGATGTTGTTGCTCCTCGGAGCAGGGGTGCTCGCAGTGCTCGCCTGGGCCCCCAACGAATGGTCGGCTGGTTTTCCTGAAAGCAGGGGCGTCGGAGCTAGTGAAGTGCATCCGAAGTTGGGAAGAAAGCGCCTCAGTCTGGCATTGTTGGCTGGAGCGGTCTTAGTATCGGCATTGTCGCACCTAGCCTTTCTGAATGCGCCGCGCGCGACAGTTGGTGTAGCGGGCTGGCTATGGCTGGCGGGAATGTGTCTGCTAGCTGCTGCGGCTGGAGCGCGATCTTTCGTCGATTCGCCTCCAAACAAGGACGGCAATGATGCTCCGTCCGCGTGGACGTGGTGGGAACTGGCTGTTGTCGCTTTCATTGCACTCTTCGCGGTGGCGCTGCGAGTGTGGAACTTGAGAGATGTGCCGCTCAACATTTACCCCGACGAGATCATGACCGGAGTAGTAGCCGAGCGAGCGTACCTCAACGGTCCCGGCGCTGCACCTTTGTTCAGCACATTGTGGGGCGACATCGAGCTGCCCGCCTTGTGGTTTGCCATCGTTGCCGTAACGCTCAAGCTGGGTGGGTTAACGCTGGCTACCGTCAGGCTGCCAGCAGCTCTGTTCGGCGCGGCGACAGTAGTGCCGTTCTACGGATTCCTTCGGAGCACATGGGGTAGAGCCGCGGCGATTTCAGGCGCAAGTATCATGGCCTTCAGCGCCGTCGACGTGCACTACAGCCGGATGGCGTTGAACAATATTACGACGCCGTTCTTCTGGACGGTCTGCTTTTTCTTTGTGATGCGGGGATTGCGCAGCCGCAAACCTGTGGACTGGGCACTAGCCGGCATAACCGGAGGCGTGAGCGAACATTTTTATTACGGAACGCGGCTGTTGCCGCTCATTTTCGGGGCGTTTGTGCTTTACCTTTTCGTGGTGCATTGGCGGAAGGCAACGAAATATGTCGGGCAAATCGGGTGGTTAGGTTTGGGATACCTTGTCGGGTTCGGGCCCTTGCTTAGTTATTTCGTTACGCACCCGGGTCTGTATTACGGACGCGGCGCAGGCCTGATGACTTGGAACCACATCCCAACGAGCTGGCAGGACCTGCAAAAGATGTTGCACACGCTGTGGCCAATCATCTCGGAGAATCTATTGGGAATCAGCACCCATACCGCGCAAGACATCATGTACTACGCACCATTGTTGCTCAAAGGCGAGGCCGCGCTGCTCGTGCTGGGCGTGGCATTGCTCGTGTGGCGATGGCGGCACCCGGCTGCGTTTCTCCTGCTCCTATCAGGATTCGGTGTGCTTTTTGTTGGCGGCACCCTTGTCCTGTATCCAAACAGCTCGCCCCCGATGCCGGCGCATTGGACGCCAGCCTTCCCGGCGTTCTTTGCGGCGATTGCAGTGCCAATTGGGGCATGGATCGGAAGTGCGGATCCCTGGCTGCGACGACGATGGCGATGGTTAACTCCGGCGATACTTGTGGTCAGTTTAGGTGCGTTGGCGTACGCGAACATCGACTTCTACTTCCGCAGATACTACGCAGACCCCGTCACTCTGAAGAGCAAGCACTACAAATCTTCTCAGATGCTCTACGAAGAGCAGACCCTGCAAAGCCGTTACATGGCGTCACTTGGGCCGGGTTATCGAGTAATCGTTGTGGGGCGTTCGCCGTATCCTTACGATCCCGAAACGACGCGGTATCTTGTCCAGGGACAGGAGTACATCCCGGCAAGCGACCCGCAACAGGATCAGTTTTCATTGGGTCCCTCGGCAGGGAAAGGGCTGGCGTTCCTCTTCTTCCCAGGGAACGAGCAGTATCGGGAGATAATCCGTGAGCGTTATCCGGGCGGGATCGACGGCGACGTCCGCAATCCCGTGGGAAAGCATCTGCTCCATACCTATGTAGTGAAGCCAGAGTAGAGGGGAGAAGTCTATCGAAACGGGAATTACATCGTCTCTACTCTCCGCAATCCGCTATTGGCGATTGCCAAGAGCGCACCGACTTTGCTATAACTCATAGCGCATGAATTTTCGCTGCCGTCATGTGTGCGCTGCGCGCTGCGTTTTTTCGCTGATCGTCCTGATCCTTTCCGGCAATGCGAGCTTCGGGCAAAACGTGGCAGGCTTTCTATTGGGCAAAATCCAGAACTTCCATCAATCGAGCTCGGCTGTGCCGGTGATCGATCCGTCCGCGCCGTTTCAATTCGGTTCGATCATCTCCATGGGAACGGCAAACATCGCGAGCGCGACGGCGACCTTCACCGGCACGGCCAGCCCGCGCGCATACGCGCCGCTCGGTAATGGCGATTTCTCGATCCTGGACACATTCGCGACACAGTCGCAATTGGACGGCGCGTACGGCGGTGGCAATTACACTCTCACGATCAACACCGATGCCGGGACGTTTTCGCGCACGATCTTTCTGTTCCCGTTCAGCTATCCCACCACGCCGATGCTGACCGTGCCGGCAAATAATTGGCAGTCTGGCGTGCTGTCGGTCAATGCGACGACGGATTACAATTTGACGTGGAACAGTTTTTCCAACGCCAACCCGGTTGATCAGATCGAGTTGATCGTCGGTACCTCCACCTTCGGACCTTTCCCCGCGACCCAAACGTCGTTTACGTTGGCGGCCGGCACGCTTCAACCTGCGACCAGCTATTCCTGCGCGCTCGGGTTTCTCCGGGTCGCGGGAACGACCGGGGGCGATACGAACATCGGCCCCGGTTATGCGCTGCTGGTAAAGAGCACCAACTTCACCATCCAAACGCAAACGCCCGCGCTCGCATTGACCTCTGCTGTCTCGCGCAAGATTCAAGGCGGCGCCGGCACGTTCGATGTCGCGCTTCCGCTTTCCGGCAGCCCGGGAATCGAATGCCGCTCCGGCAGCGGGAACGGCGATCATACGCTCGTGATCACGTTTACAAACGTGGTCGTTAGCGGCGATGCGGCAGTTTCAAGCGGAGTCGGCAATGTCGCCGGCCCGCCGACGTTCAGCGGAACCACCATGACTGTTGATCTAACCGGCGTGGCCAACGCGCAGGTTATCACCGTTACTCTCAGCAACGTGATGGATCAATTTTCGCAAACATTGCCGAACACGAACGTCGCCGCCGCATTTCTGGTAGGTGACACGAACGCCAACGGCGTCGTCAACGCTGCTGATGTGAGCCAAACGAAATCGCAGCTTGGCCAGGCCGTCACCGGCTCAAATTTTCGCACCGACGTAAATGCCAATGGCACGATCAACGCCGCCGACGGCGCCATCGTCAAAGCCAATAGCGGCACGTCGCTGCCCCCTTAGGGGAGGCGGATTTGCGAGCGCAACTCTTGCGCGGGAGGAAGAGGAAGATAGGGACGAGTCCGAAAGACCGGAAGGGCGGTTTACGATTTCGTGTAAACGCCGAGCAACGGTCGTGGCGACGGCACTCGCGATTTGAAATCGCTGACGAAACCTTCTTTCGTGCGAATTTCCACGTGACCAGCGGCCCGGCTGGCGCCGTAGACCAAAACAGCACCGACGGGCGCTTTAAATGGATCGCGCACTGGAAGCTGTTTAAATCCGTAATTATTTACGAGCTCCTGGCCAGCTTGTTTCGCGTACGCGGTCTTTGGGTAAGAGCTGACCACGCCAGCCGCGACTAATGCCTGTTTCACGTAACGCCAGCATTGCGAACGCGAGTGCGCATTAGCTCGTTCTTGGGCGATCGTCGCCGCCTTGAGCAATTTCGGGTCGATATTCTTGTCCGTCTTGGCGACGGGATGCTGAATCTTCTTCGGCATAAAGTTCGAAATGACCGAGACAGACTCGCTCGTACCGTCGGCATGTTTGAAGGTGAAACGCGGCTCGGTTATATCACGACCGGCCGCGAAGATGCCATTTGCGCTGAGGGAGGAGGCCGCAAGAACGATAATGATGGCGGTTTTTCGCATGGGGATGCCCCTTATCGGACATTATCACTGCCGATGCAAGTGTTTTTTTTGAAGTAAAACCGACGCATTTCAGCCCCGGGAGTCGCTGGCAACCGGAAAACTCGGCTGGTCTATGGCTCGTTAAGTAATTGGTTTAGCGCTTGTTAGCCACAGGCAAAGCACGAGGGGAACCAACTCATTCAGGCAAAATGCAATAAAGGAACCGGGTCGTGACATCTCTCGACGATAAACGCCTAACTTCCATGGGCTGAATTACATGCGGGAAAGGAGGTTCCTCAGCGCCTGATAGATTTCTTCGGCCCGAGCGAGGAAAGGCTCGTGGACGCGCCGTTGCGCGGTGCAGAACGCCGCCAACGGTTGGAGCGCGGCGGAAATGTCCTGGTAAAACGTTTCGATGGTACGGGTAAGTTGGCGCTCGACGGTTTGCATCAGCTCGGCGCGCTTGGTTTCCATTTGCTGTTCGTAGATGGCGAGGATTTTTCGCCGTTGAATGACCGCCATGATCGAACCAATCACTGCCGCCGATGCGGCCAGAATGCCGGTCACGTCGGCCACGGAAGCGCTCACGAGCGCCGTGATGAGGGTGGCGATGCCGCCGGCCGCAGCCACACCCGCGGGCACACGCAGAATCGTGGAGGTCTCGCGAAAAAGTTGAGCCAGTTTTTCCTCGACGCTTTTTGCCGAAACGCGTTCGCTTAGTGCAAGCTGGATCGATTGAAACAACTCGCGTCGTTGTCCGGCAAAATCCGGCAGTACCCGCGGAATTTTTTCCTGGAGTTCGCCGTGCAGTTGCTGATCGATCAGATCGTGCATTTGCGGCCAGAGCGAACGCAGGTCGGTTTCCAACGAGTGGACAGCGTCTTCCGCCTGTTGCTCGACAACCTGGCGCAATTTCCTCTCGATCTCACGTTGGAATTCATCCTGCCAGCGCTGGCGCGCCCACATAATTTTCCACGTCCGCCAGAAGGAGAGTTTCTCTTCGAGAAGCTTCATGCCCTGCTCCGCACCGTGACGGCAGGCGCGCTCGATCCCGGCGAGCAATCCGCCCATTTGTCGCAACGTTTGTTCCTTGCGCGCCTCGAGAAATTTCTCCGCTCGGGTCAGTCGCGTCTCGTCCTGCGCGATCACTTCCAAGGCCGCGCGCAATTCGCTCGCGATTTCTTCGATCATCACCTGGGCGGCTTGTGCGGCAGAGCGGAGCTTCAAGGCGCGTCCACCGGGGCCGGTCACAATCAGATTGATCTGGTCGCGCAATGGACCGAATTCACCAGGGTCGGCTGAAAATCCCTTGAGCGCGAGCAACGCATTGCGTGCGGCAACAGCGAAAATTGGCGGAGCGAATCCAAGCCGCTGGATCGCTGTTTCCTCCAGATGACGGCGAATGACTACAACCTCGCTCGGCGCGCGGAGATCGGCTTGTTGCAAAACGAAGACGACGTTCTTCAGCCATTTCTTTTGCACAAACCCGAGAAGGTCCCAAGCCGATTGCGTCCACGGATTCACCACGGAAAAGACGAAGAGAATGAGATCGGCGCGCGGGATAAAACTTTCCGTAATCCGCTGATGCTCGGCCACCATCGTGTTTGTGCCGGGCGTATCAACGACATTGAAATCGCGCAAAAACGGGATCGGGAGATGGCGCTCGATCAATTGTGGCGAAACATCGACAGTTTTTTCGAAATCGCCGTATCGAAAAATGCAGACGCGATCGGTCGCGGGAAGCACATCGACTTTGGCAAATTCTTCGCCGAAGAGCGCGTTGAGAAGTGACGATTTCCCGGATTTCACTTCGCCTACAGCCACAATCAGCAACGGCTCGCGAATATCGCTGAGCAAGCCTTGGATCGTATCCAGTGAGGCGCTCGGACGGCGCAGTTCCGCGGCGAGCTTTAGCAGTCCCCCAAGCCCGGTTTCGAGGTCGGCGCGCGACTGCAGAAAATGGTCCGCTATCATGGCGGAACGAAGTTAATCACGCGGCGCAGTTGTGGGAACCGGCGATGTCGATCCTGCCGGCGTCGCGCCTGGAGTTGGCGATAGCTTGGGCGATGGCGGAGTCGCCATCGCAATCAGCTCGGATACGGTAACGAATTTGAATCCTTTGTCCTGAAGTTGCGCCAACGTGGCCGGCATGGCTTCGATCGTTCCGGGATGAATGTCATGCGAAAGGACAATCGACCCCGGCCGCGTGTTCTTCAGGATGCGGTTCGCAATCACCGTTGGCCCCGGACGTTTCCAATCCAACGGATCGACGTCCCACAAGATGATTTCGTAACCGAACTCGTCGTGAATCCACTGTTTTTGGCGCGCGGTGATCGACCCGTAAGGCGGTCGCAATAGTCTCGGATGGATGCCGGCCGCGTTCATGATCGCTTCGTCGGTTCGTTTTAGCTGGCTGCGAACCGCGTCATCGGACAGGCGCGCAAAATACGGGTGTGACCAACTGTGGTTTCCGATCTCGTGCCCTTCACGGACCGCGCGCGCCACAATGTCCGGATGTTCAGCCGCGTTTTGGCCAATCACAAAGAAGGTGGCCTTGATCTGACGTGCCGCGAGCAGGTCGAGCAATTTCGGTGTCAACGTCGCGCTCGGGCCATCATCGAAGGTCATCGCAATGTACGGCCCATCGACATGGACGGAGTTGAACGTAATGCGCGGCTCAGGCGGCTCGCTCGTTTTCGGCTTTGGCACAACTGTCGATGCCGGGGCCGCTTGGCTTGGATAAGATGGCTGGCCAACAAGGCGAGAGCAAGGATCAGAAATTGGCGAAACATGCGCGTCGGAGAGGCCAGGATGCGTGTATCTAGCAGATGCCGCTTTGAACGCAACACCGGCGCGGCCTTGACCGCAGAAGATCGACGTTTTTGCGTGCGAACCATTCTTGTCGCACTCACGAATGATTGGCAGCCATCCTGCTGCTTTGTGATGAGGCGGTTCCGATTGCCAGGGTCGTTCGGTGGAAAAACGCGCGCCCGGCAGCAGACGCGAACTGAGGGTATTATGAAAATTCTGCTCGTCGAAGATCATTCGGAGAGCCGACAGGCGCTGGTTCGCCTGATCGAGCGGCGCGGGCACGAAGTCGTCAGTGTCGCGAGCGCGGAGGAAGCGGAGAAGGCGCTCGCTTCTCACGGATTTCCATTCTTGATCCTGGACTGGATGTTACCCGGCAAGAGCGGACTGGATCTGTGCCGGGAGTTGCGTGGACGCCCACGAGGCGATGAAATTTTTATTCTGCTGATCACGGCCCGGACCGAAACTGAAGATTTGGAGCGGGCACTCGCCGCCGGCGCGAACGATTATCTCTCCAAGCCGCTCGATCCGGCGTTGCTCAACATCCGGTTGTCCGTAGCGGAGCACCGGATTCGTGGGTTGACGGAGCGGAACCAGGCACGGGCCCAATTGCAGGAATCCGCTCGCCGGCTAAGCGAAATTTTGGAAAAAACCACGGACGGCTTTTTTGCGGTCGATGGCGCATGGCGATTTGCCTATCTCAATGCGCAAGCCGAAAAGCTTTTTGGGCGGCGCCGTGACGCCCTCCTGGGCCGCGAGCTGTGGGCGGAATTTCCGCATTTCGCCGGATCGACCTTCGAGCAGAATTACCGCCGTGTTTTGAGCGAACAGATACCGATGGAATTCGAAGCGATTGATCCCACCGGCAAAAACCTCGAAATGCGCGCGTATCCGAGCGGCGGAGGCGTCTCGGCATTTTTTCGCGATGTGACCGATAGGAAACGGACGGAAGAAGAACGCCTGACCACGAGCAAACTGGAGTCGTTAGGCACGCTGGCCGGCGGAATCGCGCACGATCTCAATAACATTCTGACTGTCATTTCGGGCAACATCGGCCTGGCCCAGCTGGAAGCGCCAGCCGGCGCAACCAGTCTTCTCTCTCATCTCTCCAGGGCCACCCATGCCGCCCAGCACGCGGCCCGGCTCTCCGGCCAGCTGCTCACGTTTGCCAAAGGCGGCGCGCCGGTAAAACGCGTCGTATCAATTGCCCAATTGGTTTGCCAAGCGGCGGAATTTTCTCTCTACGGCTCGAACTTGCGCGCGGAAATCGACATGTCGGTCGATCTGTGGAAAGCGGAGGTCGATCCCGGCCAGATCGAGCAGGTCGTCAACGCGCTCATGATCAACGCCCGCGAAGCGATGCCGCACGGTGGGATGGTCCGCGTGGCCGTGCGCAACATCGACATCGGCGAAAAAGCAATCCTACCGCTCGACCGCGGTCGCTATCTAAAAATCACGATCACCGACGCCGGCGGCGGGATCGCGGACGAAATCGCAGCCAATATCTTCGATCCGTATTTCACGACCAAGCCTAACGGAAGCGGTCTTGGCCTCGCCATCAGTTATTCCATCGTGAAAAAACACGGCGGGATTTTGCACTTGGAGCATTCGTCTCGGGATGGGTCAACCTTCGCTTTCTATCTTCCGGCGACCGATCAAACCGTCACCACAGTGGGGTCTTGTCCGCCCCCGCGCCCGCCCGCGCTTTCTTCGCCCCGCGTTCTGGTGATGGATGATGAAGCCGCTGTGCGCGAATTGATTTCGGACGTGCTGGTGACACTCGGCTTTGAAGTCACCGCCGTACCCGACGGCTCGGAAGCGCTGAACACGTATGAGCGCGCGCTTGAGCAAGGCGAAAGTTTTCAGGCCGTGATTCTCGATGCGACCATTCGCGGCGGGATGGGCGGGCTGGCCACCATCGAGCGCCTTCGCAAAGTCGATCCAAACGTGACCGCGATTATCTGCAGCGGTTACTCCGATCAGGCCGCTCTTTCCGAATTTCTTTCCTACGGTTTTCGCGCCGCACTGCCGAAACCGTTCACCCGCCACGAACTGGCAGACGTTCTCCGCCGCGCCTTTGCCACAACCAAGCGGCCGACTTGTTAGGCGCGAACTGCCAACTGCACTCAGCTTTTGCGCATTTTTTCCAGCGCATCGAGGTAGCCTTGCCGGCCCGCGTGCGGATCGTAGCCGACCAATTCGCCGAGCTTTTTGCCGTCGGCATTCAGCAGAATGATCGAGGGGAAGCCGTCAATTCCGAATCGTTGCGCTAACGTCTGGTTCTGCTGCGCTAATTCGGCTGTCTGCGGTTTCGCACGTGGAAAATCGACCTCAAGAAGGATAAGATTCTTAAGCGCGTATTCCTGAAATTCCCGGGTCGAGAGCACTTCTTTCTGGAGCATCCGGCACGGCGGACACCAGTCCGAGCCGGTAAACTCGATCAGGAGGAGTTTGTTGGTCGTTTTCGCCTGTTCTTGCGCCTTTTTAAAATCGGTCAGCCATTGGACCTGAGTTTGGGCGGAGGCACTGCCGGCCAAGATCGCCGCAGCCAGAGCAGAGAAAATAAGATGTTTCACCTGCCAAAATCGGCGTACCGCGGTTTTACGCAAGTAGCGAACTGATCCCGAAGTAGAAATCCGATTGTAGGGGAAGTTGATAGCTTCCCCTACAGCAGGTACGGACAATTTCTCGGCGCTCGAGGAGCCGTTCGTCTCAGGAAATTAAACCTAACGGATATGTCCGGAGACGAGTTTCGTCATCTCGAACATGCTCACCTGGCTCTTGCCGTTAAATACGGGCCGGAGGTTGTCATCCGCGTTGATTTGCGTTCTTTTTTTCTTGTCCTGAAGACCGTTCTTCTTGATGTAGTCCCAGAGCTTTTTGGTGAGCTCGGAACGAGGTAGCGGCTTCGAACCAACAACGGCTGAGAGCTTGTCGTCGGGCTGAACCGGTCTCATGAAGGCGGGGTTAGGCTTACGTTTTGAAGTCTTTTTGGTTTTCGGCATACAGGGTTGATTACTGCTATACTCCCAAGACGGTCAATAATAATTTTCGCAGAATAAAAGATTTTTTTCAGGGCGCCCGCCGCACCGCTACCGCCGCCAGATCGTCGGCCAGCGTGGTTTGGCCCTGGTTTGGCGCGGCGCGCGCCAGCAATCGCGCGAGTAAGACCTCGGCGTTGGGCGCGGACGCGTCGAGCATTTTGGCCAATGCGACGGGACCCAAGCGCGTCTGGCCGGTTTTCGGAGCGCCGAAGAGTCCATCGGTATAAAGGACAAACGCATCGCCGGCGGCAAGATCGACAATCGATTCGCGAAAAGTCGGCCGCTCGATCAGGCCTAACGGAAGTGTGGCCGAGGGAACCGTCTCCGCTTCGCCATCGTGCCGGGAAATTAGGAGCGGCGGATGACCGGCGCCGACCACGGCGGCGCGGCCTGTGCTCGGATCAAGGGCAACACACATCGCGGTCATGAACGAGCGCGTCCCGAAGATTGTGCGAAAATCATGGTTGACCGCCTGCATAATATCCGCCGGCGCGCCGTGCTCGGTCGCGCCATGATGGAAAAGCAACTTGGCTAAAGTGGTCATCAACGCGGCGGAAGCGCCATGGCCGGTCGCGTCAGCAATCCAGAACAACATGCGTCGCTTCTTGAGCGGCAGCCATCCATAGATGTCACCGCCGACTTGAATCACCGGCCGGTAGCAAGCGGCAATTTCCCAGCCCGCAATCCCTGGCGGTTTTTGCGGAATCAGCGATTGCTGGGTCAGGCGCGCGGCCTCGAGGTCGCGTTCCAGGTTTCGCCGCCACGCTTCCAGCTCAGCATTTTGTTGTTCCAACTGGCGGCGCATGAATCGCAGCCGTAATTGCGTTTCGATTCGTGCCCGTAGAACCGCAGGATTGATCGGCTTGGTCACGAAATCGTCTGCGCCGGCTTGGAGACAGCGGACTTCGCTTTCTTCCCCGCCGTGGCCGGTCAACATAATGGCGGGAATCTGCGCCACGAGCGGATCACGATCGGAGCGCAATTGCTTGAGCAGCTCGGTGCCATCCATTTGCGGCATCTCAAAATCGAGCAAGACGAGCGCCGGCTGTTCCACATGGAGAAGTTTCAACGCGTCGATCCCGTTGTCCGATTCGCGAGTTCGATAGCCAGCCCTGGCTAACGTTTTCGCGAGAGCGTGACGGCTCGCGCCGTCATCATCGACAATCAGAATCGCTCCGTCGGATTGGTAAAGCATTCTACTTTGGATTCGGACGAGCATTGTGGAAAAGCTGCTTTGTTATTGCACAAATCAACCAAGCACGAAATTCGAAACTGCCGGATCAGCTTGGAACATTGGGAGCTTTGAATTTGTTTCCGATTTCGGCGTTTCGATTTCGGACTTTCCAGCGCATTTACTGCGCGCGAATTAGTCATTGGCAACGAATAGGAGTCGAGATAGTTTCGTGGCCGAACCGATGCCTATGAAATCTTTATTATCGATTCTCTTGCTCACCGGCTTCCTCATTGCGGCCTGCCAGGAGGAACCTCCGCCTCCGAGCCATCGGTTCGCGAAATATCCACCCACCCAGCCGGCGCCGTATCCGCCCGAGCAACAGCCCTTTAATCCAAACGCACCGAGTGCCACGACACCAGCGCCAGAAGTGGCGCCGCCAATGCCCACGCCTTCACCTGCGCCTTCGACCCGCAGTGCCGCAAAGGGCGATCATCCCTACGGAATTCCCGTTCCCGGAAAGCCGCACGTAGTGGAAAGTCCGTTCTCACCTGGCAAATATGTCGATGTGGAAGGGTTTCCGCCGGGCACGGAAGTGAAGGATCCCTACACGGGCAAGATTTTTCTGGTGCCGTAGCGAATGGATCGCCGCGATGGGGAGTTGCGGCTGATGAAGGATACCAGATCCCAGATACTGGATGCTGGGATTTGGCTAGCAGTTTGCCTTTTCCATCCGGCATCGCCAATCTAGCATTCAGCATCGTCGTTTTTACACATGGATTTGCGCGTTAAGCGAACCCCCAGAATCGACACGGAAATCGGCGTGCCCGGTGATAAGAGCATTTCGCATCGGGCGGTGATTATCGCGTCGTTGTCCAACGGCATTTGCAAGCTGGAGGGTTTTCTCCCGAGCGAGGATTGCATGCGTACTGTCAATGCGATGCGCGCGCTCGGGATCAAGATCGAGCAGCCGGAGCCGGAAACGTTGATTGTTCACGGGAAGAAACGTGTCCTGACTCCGCCTAGTGGCGAGATCGATTGCGGCGGTTCGGCGACCACGATGCGATTGCTCGCCGGCCTGCTCGCGGGACAAACCTTTGAAAGCTGCCTCGTCGGCGACGGGTCACTTTCTCGCCGGCCGATGGATCGCGTGATTGAGCCCCTTCGAAAAATGGGGGCGAACGTCGTCGCGGAGGGACTGGATCAGACGCCGCCGCTACGAATTCACGGTGGGTCGCTTCGCGGAATTCGTTACAAATCGCCTGTCGCCAGCGCGCAAGTGAAGAGTGCGATCCTTCTGGCCGGGCTGTTTGCCAAGGGAAAAACGACCGTGGACGAGCCGGCGACCAGCCGCAATCACACCGAGTTGATGTTCAATTACTTTCTTGTCCGCACGGTGCAAAATGAGCGCAGCGTTAGCGTATTCGGCGATCAAGTCCCGGAGTCGCGTGACTTTGCCATTCCCGGCGACATTTCTTCCGCTGCATTCTGGCTGGTCGCGGCTGCGGCCCAGCCCGGCGGACATTTGCTCGTCCGTCACATTGGCTTGAACAACACGCGGACGGCCTTGTTAGGCGTTCTTGTCCGCATGGGCGCCCAGGTCCGCGAGGCCATCGAAGATGTCGATCAAATCGAACCGCGCGGCGTTGTCGAAGTGACCGGTGCGCCGCTCAAAGCCACCGTCATTCAAGGCAAGGAAATACCGCAGTTAATCGACGAGCTGCCCGTGCTGGCCGTGGCCGGCGCGCTCGCCAGCGGCACGACGATTATTCGTCAGGCGCAAGAACTCCGCGTCAAGGAAACGGACCGCCTCGCCGCGATCGCGCACAATTTGCGAATCATGGGCGCGGAAGTCATCGAGATGAGCGACGGTTTGGAAATTCACGGACCGGCGCAGTTGCGCGCTTCGCGCGTGGCCAGCTTCGGCGATCACCGCATCGCCATGGCCTTTGCCATCGCCGGGCTTTTTGCCGATGGCGAAACGATCATTGAAGACGCCGAATGCATCCGCGACTCGTATCCCGGATTCCAAGCCGCTCTGGAAGAAATCACTAATCCAAAGCGGATGGTCGCGAGCACGCCTGTGATCGGATCGCTCTCACCGGCACGGCTGGAGGAAACGGAGTGAGGGTAATGGAGTATTGGACTCCAGCCTATGAATTCCCATCGCGTCATCGCCATCGATGGCCCGGCTGCGTCCGGTAAGAGCAGCGTCGCGCGCGAGCTCTCGCGACGGCTCGGTTTTGCCTACGTAAATTCGGGCGCGATGTACCGCGCCGTCACGTGGCACATCCTGCAGCGCGGAATCGCTCCGAACGACACTATGCGCGTTACCGCGGCTGTTGCTGCGGCCTCGATTATCTGCGATCTGGTCGATCATGAGTCGCGCATCAAGATCGACCAGGTTGATCCAGCCCAACACTTGCGGGACGATCCGGTGAACAACGCCGTGTCGCGGGTCAGCACCGTGCCTGAAGTGCGCAAGGTTCTCACCGAAAGAATGCGCCGTTATGCGCGCGATCACGACGTGGTCGTCGAAGGCCGGGATATCGGCTCGGTTGTTTTCCCCAATTCAAGTTACAAATTCTACATCGACGCTTCGCCGGAGGTGCGTCTCCGCCGGCGCGCCGCCGAAGGCCAGTGCGACGAGATCGCCGCGCGCGACTGGATCGATTCCTCCCGGTTGGCCTCGCCCTTGGTCATTTCCGAAGACGCCCACGTGATCGACAGTTCCAATCTTACTATCGAAGGCGTCGTCGGCGAAATCATTCGCCTCCTAAAGGTGAAAGGCCTGAAACTTCCGGCCTGATCGCCGCTCAACTCTTTAACGCTTCAACGACTTAACGGTTAACGAGTGAACTTCTACTATTGGCTCGGCTATCACGGCTCCCGTCTGCTCGCCCGGTTGTTCTTCCGATTCCGGATCCTGCATCGCGAACGTGTCATCCAAACCGGACCGGTTATCCTCGCCATGAATCACCAAAGCTTCCTCGATCCGCCCCTCGCCGGCAATGCGTGCGATCGTGCCATCTACTTTCTGGCCAAGAGATCGCTCATGAATGTGCCTGTGCTCGGATGGGTTTTGCCCAAGCTCAACGTTATCCCTGTCGATCTTGAGGGAAAGGATCGCAGCGCACTGAAGGCTTTGATCCGAATCTTGCGGTCCGGTGAATGTGCGCTCGTATTCCCAGAAGGCACGCGCACGCCCGATGGAAATCTGCAACCGGCCGAGCCCGGAGTTGGCCTTGTCATCGCAAAGACGGGCGCACCGGTCGTGCCGATGCGAATCTTTGGGGCATTCGACGCCTGGCCGATCGGAGGCCAGCTCCGTTTGTGGCGCAAAATCACCATCGTCGTGGGCGAGCCACTCTACTTTTCTCCTGTCGATCTGGAATTGCGGGACAAAGATCGTTACCGTCGGCTCAGCCAGCGTGTGATGGACGCCATCGCCCAGCTGACACTTGAATAAACGCCGGCAAAATTAGTCTTTTTTGCCGCGATTTTCGGGAGGCGAAGAGCCGCCGGATTGGCACAGCGGCTGCTGATTTTACATCATAGATAATATGATTTTTATAAGCATGCGCCCGCTCCCGGTTAAAAAGATTATCCTGACCTTGACCAGCTTGATCTTCCTCTCCTCGATTTCATGCTTCGCCGAGTCGCTCTATTTTACGGTCAAATCGACCCCATACGATCGACAGATGAATCGGATCCAACCGGTGCTCTTTTCCAAACCGGCCACCCACTCGGGCGACCTCTCCTTGAGGACCGTGAATCAATGGATTTGCGATCTACGGGAGATTCCATACGGCTTTAGCTCGGAGTGGAAGACGCCGGCAGAGGTGGAGTCTCAACCGGTCGCCGATTGCAAGGGTAAGGCGGTGGTGCTGTATCAGAGAATGCTCGCTCACGGCGCGGAAAACATTCGCCTCGTGATCGGACGGCGCACCCAGATGAGCCATCAAACTCATGCCTGGCTGGAGTGGGCGACGAGATCGGGCACATATGTCCTAGACCCGACGATCAACTGGACAGCGTATCGTGCGGATCGTCTGGGCCGTGGCGCCTACGTCCCGTTCTACGCCTATTCCGGTCCACGGAAGTTCCGGGCTGCGTCGGCTTCCCTGTTCGCCGTTAATTAACTCCACGCACTGGGTGCCAGTTCATTTCAAAATCGAAATCGCCCAGTCCTTTTCCTGGCACAGATGAGCAATATGGCTTGTTCTGGACACCCTTTCGCGCCAGACGGCTGACTCCATTACGAATTAACATCTCGCGCGAATCGGTTCCGGTTTGACAACTGGCCCCGTGGCAACGGCGGGAAAAATTGTATTGCCAAAGCGGCGGGGGAGAAATAGCATTGTCTTGAAAATATGGCAATTATGAAGGCAAGCCAACCTACCGTTGGCAAAATCTGTGGATTTTTCTTTTCGGCCTTGCTCCTCAGCAGCCCCGGCGTTTTCAGCGCGGAATTACTCTTCCAACGTGTCGTGGCCCCGGCAAGTCGAACGGCCCCCGAGAATCTCGCGCGCTACTCTCTTGGAGCGCAGATCGAGGTTGCGCCGCAAAGCAACTCGATCCTCGGACTGCAGCTTAGCTCTAAAACGGAGGACAATAACACGGCAGAAGCGGCGCTCTTGTGTGATGACCCAACCGTCGGATACCCTTTGCCCAGCGGGACGAGTGCAGTCGTAATCTCATTTCCGAAGATAGAAAACATCGACAGCATCTCGTTCTCGAACGGTAACGCCAAAGGCGATGTGACCGTTACCACATCGAGTGCAAAGCTGCCGGCGGACAGTTCGCAGTGGCGCGAAGTCTGGCACGGGCAGATCGACGGCGATGTCTTCAACGCAAAGATCGGCCCGAGCGAGGCCAAATATGTGCGCCTAACGTTTAGTTTGAAGCAGTCTGGACGCATCGCTGGATTGGGGATTTTCTCTACTCCTGCGGTTTCCGATCTGAATGGGGCACGCCCTCGACGGGTGAATTTTCAATCGGAGAACGCGGCCTTGATCGGTTGTAACCTAACGAACTTCCGGGCCGGGGCGCGTGTGCTTTACGTTACATCCGGCGACGATCTCGCTCAGGCTAGCAACATGATCGACAATCACCCGGCGACCATATTCTCATTTGCTACGAATGATGGATCCCCGGCTGCCATTATCGATCTCGGCAACATCACATCCGTTCGCCGAATCTCGGTCGTGTATGCGCGACGCCAAGGCAGAATTGATTTTTACGTGCTTCCATCGCTGCCGGAGACGAAAGCGGGAGGCCCGTCCTTGGTCGTCGATGGACCAGGCCTGGCGCGAATGATCCCCGTTGGATCGGTCGAGAGCGATGGCAGCGGCCGCGCAGCTTCCGATTTTCCGGTTACCGCTGGGCGCTACCTGATGGTGAAATGGACGCCGGCCGCACATGAGGAGACACCTTTCTCGATTGCCGAGGTCGCAGCGTTTGGTCGAGCCGCGACGCCTAGTCTGATCGCGGCAAACATCACGCGAACGCAGTCGCCGGAGGTTTCCTCGGCCGAAACTGATGGCAAAGACTTCGACGGGAAAGATTTTGCGGATGGGAAAGATTTTGCGGACGGGAAAGATTTCAAAGAGGCCAAGGAAGCTCCGGCTGAGGCTCCGGGCGAAGGCCCGGCTTCTTCGCTGCCCGCGCCGCCGCTCTTCCAGTTTATTCCGATGGTCGGGCCGGTAAGCCCGTAGGGCTTCCAGAGCGTTCTAGTCGGCGACGTTGACGCCACCGAGAGAGGATTGAGTGAGGGTCATCCCTCCGACTGATAATCTGCCAACACAACTGCGCGTTTACAGTTGATCGCGAATCACCTTAAAGATCGCGGTTTGATCGATTGATCCTTCCAGAGCTTCTGTCCCACGGCCGTCCCCGAACGCGACGACATCATCCACTGTCGGTAGGGCAGTCTTGCTGTAAAAGGCGCCAGGCTCGACCGGTTCGGTTCCGGTTTGGTCGTTAGGCGGCTGATTCGGCACCTTAGCCGCACCATAGGACCGAATTCCAACCGGTCCGGCTGCCCACGTGATCCATGGTTGCCCGGCCGAGTTTAACCCGATGACCGCGATTCCGCTGTCTTTTCGGAACGGCGCCCCGTTTAGGTTCATTCCGCCAATAGCGACGTCGCCACAGACGATTAATGTTGATTTTGCGCCCGCGTATCGCTGCGCGGTTAGAACCGCGCGGTCGAGCTCGGCCGTTTCATTCAACGTCCTTTCGCCTTGATTTTCCTGCGCTGCCTTGCGCATCAACCCCGCGTTAACGACGAGGAGGTATCCGCCGGCATTGTACTGGAGCAGCTCGATCGCGCGACGCGTCATGTCCGCCAGACTGGGCTGGTGACTGCGTTCTTCGACCTGGTTGGCAAACGCGAGTTCGTTCTTGCTGAACACGCCAAAAAGCTTGGAATGTCTCCACGCCGGAACCGCTTCCAATTCGGCGCGTGTTTGCACGACGTCGAAGCCATTTCGCCGCAGTTCCAACAACAGATCGCGGTTGTCCTGTCGCGCGCCGCCTTTCCCGCCTGGTAAAAACTGCGCCAGACCGCCGCCCAATGCGATTTCGATCTTACCGCCTTCGACGAATTCACGCGCGATGGCATCGATGTCGTTAGGGCTGGCCGCATGAGCATAAAAAGCTCCGCAGGTTGGCTCGGTCAAGTTCGCATCCGTGACCAGCCCGATGACGCGCCCTTTGTCCCTGGCCAGCTCCACGATACTCGTTAACGGTTTGCCTTCGCTGTCGCGCGCGATCGCTCCGTTATTCACCCTCGTCCCGGTGGCGATGGCCGTCGCCGCCGCCGCCTGATCGGGCGTGGCAAAATCCTTCGAGTAATTCCGGATTAGAGCGATGTGTTTTATCGAGTCGAGCGCGAGATGGCTCTCGGCACCTCCGGTGTAAACGCGGGTCGCGGCCAATCGACCTGGCGACAGTCCCTGGCCGATGAAGAGAATGATCCCAAACGGCTTTTGCACGACCCAGTGTTGAAAATAGATCACGCCGATGCCGATAAAGGCCACGAGTAACAAAAGCGCGAGCAATTGATTGCGCCATTTCACGGAAGCGATGTGACCGCGCCTCCTCCGTGTTGTCAATCTCGCAAGCGCGGGAAACTGCTTGTCGATCTTCTCAATCATCACGACAGTGCGCGCTATGGCAGGCCCGGTCATGCTGATCATCCGCGACGGTTGGGGAATTAATCCTGGAGGCAGAGAGAAACGCGAAGAAAACGGAGACGCCACGCTCCTCGCGCGTACCCCTTTCCACGACCAGCTCTATCGCAATTATCCGGGCGGGAAATTGAGCGCGAGCGGGGCCGATGTTGGCCTGCCCGACGGTCAAATGGGCAACTCCGAAGTAGGCCATCTCAATCTCGGCGCCGGGCGGATCGTGTACCAGGATCTGACGCGAATTAACCAAGCTATCGCCCAAGGTGAGCTGGAGCGGAACGCGACGGCGCAGAGTGCGTTCGCCACCGCTCGCGGGCATCGTTTGCATCTGTTAGGCTTGGTTTCCGACGGTGGCGTTCACAGCCATTATGATCACCTGATTGCGCTGGCCAATGCGGCGCACGAAGCGGGAGTGAACAAAATCTTTGTTCACGCTTTTACTGATGGTCGCGATACGTCGCCAACCGGGGGAGCGAGCTTTTTGCGAACATGCGAAACCGCGCTGCGAAAGAGCGGAGCGCAGATTGTCACAGTGGTCGGCCGTTACTTTGCCATGGATCGAGATCGGCGCTGGGACCGCACGAAAAAGGCCTGGGACGCAATTGTTCTTGGGCGGGGCAAAATCTGTAAAGACGCGCCGTCAGCCGCGGTAGCTCGACAATACAAGCAGGGCAAAACCGACGAGTTCATGCCGCCGCTCGTTTTCTCGCATTCGAACGAGCAACGTGTTCGCGATGATGACACGGTTCTGTTTTTTAACTTCCGCGCGGACCGTGCGCGGCAGCTCTCGCGCGCTTTTTTGCTGAAGGATTTCGACGGATTTAATCGCGAAATCTGGCCGCGAGTGCACTACGTCACCCTCACTCAATACGATGTGACTTATCCGTCCCCATTCATTTTCGCGCCGCAAGAACTGAAGGAAATCCTGGGCGAGATGGTGAGCGCGGCAGGCAAGAAACAATTGCGCATCGCCGAGACCGAGAAATACGCGCACGTGACCTATTTTTTTAACGGCGGCGTGGAAAAAGCCTTTCCAGGGGAAGACCGCAAGCTGATTCCGTCGCCGAAGGTGGCCACTTATGATCTTCAGCCCGAGATGAGCGCACGTGAAGTGACCGACGAACTGATCGCGCGAATGGCTGATTACGATTTGATTATTTTGAACTTCGCTAATCCAGACATGGTTGGCCACACTGGCGTGGTCGAAGCTGGAGTCAAAGCGGTCGAGACGGTTGACGCTTGTTGCGCGCGGATCATCCCGCAACTGCTCGAACTTGGCGGCAAATGCCTGGTTACCGCCGATCACGGCAATTGCGAACAAATGCGTAACCCCGATGGCTCGCCCAACACTGCCCACACCTGCAATCTCGTTCACTGCATCTACGTTGGGCCTGATGCCGCCCAATTTCGTTGCCGCGATGGCATCTTGGCCGATGTGGCACCTACGCTCCTTTTCCTTCTTGGCCTGTCGCAGCCGAAAGAAATGACCGGGCACAACTTGCTGGTGCCGGGGACCGGTCGTTAGGTCCGACTGGTCGCTCGAGATTCTTCGATATGCCAACAATTGACGAACGGCGTAAAGCGTTCTGGAATCTTTCTGACGAGGAACCAATTTGCATTTGCCAAGCTAGTGAGGCTGTAGCATCTTCCCGCTCCGCCGTGCCAGGCTTGGCCGGCGCGATTTTTGTCTATGGCAACTACAACTGAATTAGTCCCCGAACTTTTGGAGGCCGGCGTTCACTTTGGTCATCAGACCAAACGCTGGAACCCGAAGATGAAGCCATTCATTTTCGAGCAGCGAAACCAGATTTACATCATCAACCTCGATCGCACGGCGGAGCAGCTTCAGCGCGCGACGGAGTTTCTTCAGGATGTCGCCCGCCGTGGCGGAAAAATTCTCTTCGTCGGCTGCAAGAAACAGGCCCAGGAAGCGGTTAAGGAAGCAGCGCTCGCGTGCGGCCAGTTTTACGTTAATCAGCGCTGGCTCGGCGGCACGCTTACAAATTTGACCACCATTCGTAAAAGCATCGGGCGCCTGAAGTTCATCGAACAGATCGAGCAATCGCCTGATTACAAGAAGATGGGTAAACAGGAGTTGGCTGCGCTGAATCGCGAGGCCGCGAAACTGCGGCGCAATCTCGAAGGTATTCTCGACATGGAACGCTTACCCGATTCGTTGGTTGTGATCGACATATTGCGTGAGCAGAACACGGTGAACGAAGCGCGCCGGCTCGGTATTCCTGTCGTCGCGATTGTCGATACCAATGCCGATCCGGAAATGGTGGATTATCCGATCGCGGGGAACGACGATGCCATCCGCGCCATCCGCGTCGTCTTGCAAAAGCTTGTCGATGCCATTGTCTCGGCCAGCAACGAAGCCCGCATCCGTGAGCAAGTCGAAATGGCCGGCGTGTCGGCCTGAAGCCAATAAATCCGTTACATCGTTACAACGTTACAAAGCAGGCCGATGTAACCTTGTAACTTTTTAACTTTTCACACTCATGGAAATCGATCCCCAATTAGTAAAAAAGCTCCGCGAAAAAACCAACGCGGGTATGATGGACTGTAAACGCGCGCTCACCGACGCCGCCGGCAATTTCGATAAAGCCGAGCAGATTTTGCGGGAAAAGGGAATCGCCAGCGCGAGTAAGAAAGCGTCCCGCGCGACCAAGGAAGGCATTGTCGCTTCTTACATTCATCAGCAGGGCAAAGTCGGCGTGCTGGTCGAAGTAGACTGCGAGACCGATTTCGTGGCTAAGAACCAGAACTTCCGCGATTTCGTCAAAGACATCACTCTGCACATCGCCGCCGCCCATCCGCTCTACGTCAGCCGCGAACAGGTCCCTGGGAATCTGATCGAAGCTGAGCGCGAGATCTACAAGGCGCAGGTGAAAGGCAAACCGGCCAACGTCGTTGACAAAATTGTCGATGGTAAACTCGACAAATTCTACAGCACCGTCTGCTTGCTTGAGCAAGGTTTCATCAAGAATCCCGAGCAAACGATCGGCGACTTGCTGAAAGCCAAAATCGCCGAGCTCGGCGAAAACATTATCATCCGCCGTTTCACGCGCTACCTCATGGGCGAGCCGCTCGAATCCGAATCGGCCGGCTAGTCGCCGTGTAACAGTCCCGGCTTTAAGATGAACGCCGCCGTCGCCCCTGTCCGGGGCCGTTCTTAATAGCCCGCAAACCGAGCGTCAAAACGCCGGGCTATTATCGGGACGAAAAAGATCAAACCTGCCCGAATTCGGACGCCTCAATCCTTCAACGAATATTCCTGTTTCACCCACTCGAGCGCTTCCTCGCGGGTGCGGAACGTTCCTTCGAGCTGGCGCGTCTCGACGGCTTCGAGAATTTCGCCGAACTTCGGGCCCGGTTTGAGACCCAGCGCCATGAGATCTTCACCGCGCACCAGCGGCGGTGGGATGATCGGTTCATTGGCGAACTCTTCACGTTTGCGCAGGAGAAACTCGTAATTGTCCAGCATCCGATGGCTGCTCTCACAATCGACTCGGTGTAGCTCCAACTCGTCGTCAAATGTCGGGCGCGCCATGAAGCGTTTCAATTTCGCCACCCGCATTTTGGGCGTGTCCTTGAAGACCATGTGCTGGCGGACCATTTCGACGGTCGCGTCTGTTTCGGCGCCCGAAAATCGCAGCCGCCGCATGATAGCTGTCGTCATTTCGGCGCCGATCCGGTCGTGCTCGTTAAAACGAATCCGGCCAGTAGGATCGACCGTGGCCGTGACCGGCTTGGCCACATCGTGAAACAGAACGGCGAAAACGAGCGGCAGGGAAACTTTGTCCGGCAACGATTGCAGCATCAATCGCGTGTGAACAAAGACGTCGCCTTCGGGATGAAATTGTTCTGGCTGCAACACGCCTTTCATCGCCTCGAGCTCTGGGAGCACCGCCCGCATCAATCCGCTCGCGTCGAGCAAATCCCAACCGCGCGCGCGATTGGGTGATGTGAAAATGCGCACCAGTTCGTCGCGGATTCGTTCGGCGCTGATCTGATTGATCGACCCCGCATTCGCGACCAGCGCATCCCAAGTGTGAGCGTCGATCTTGTAATCGAGCACGGCCGCGAACCGGACGGCGCGCAGCATCCGCAATCGGTCTTCAGCAAATCGTTGCCTGGGATCACCGATTGCGCGGACCAGTTTCGCTTTAAGATCGGCCTGGCCGTCGACGAAATCGATCACTTTTTCAGCGACAGGGTCGAAGAACATTCCGTTGATCGTGAAGTCGCGCCGCTTTGCATCTTCTTCCGGCGAGGAGAATCGGACTGAGATCGGGTGCCGCCCGTCGCTGTACGCTTCGTCGGATCGAAACGTCGCAACTTCAAATTGGAATCCGTTTTCAAGCACGATGATTACACCGAATTGCGCGCCGACCGCATACGTCCGGGCGAAAAGATTTTGCACTTCTTCCGGTCGCGCATTGGTGGCGATGTCGAAATCTTTTGGTTGGATTCCCCGGACGAGATCGCGGACGCAACCTCCGGCGAAGTAGGCGATGTGGCCGGCCGCGCGCAAGCGGGCCGCGACCTGGCGTGCCGCCTCCTCCATCGGCAAGATTTCGCTCTCTTCCATTGCCGCATTGTAGCGGCGGTGTGCGACGGTCGCTACTTCCGATGTCCAAGCTCGGCCAGCCGTGAGCTTGAGCGTTTGGATAGCGCCGCGCGAGACTAGCGAGATCAGACGGAGAACGTCCAATAGAGAGGCAAACCGGCGCTAGGGTGTGTGCGGAACGTCCGCATCAAGGGTAAGTGGAATCGCGCGGTTTTTCTGCAGGGTGGCCGCTGCGGGAAGCTGTGTCCCGTCTGTCAGCATGGGCATATTCCTACTGGCTGGATGGAGTTCAGCCTGGATATTAAAGGTGCATTTCGCGCCGGCCCGGACGACCGTGATCGGCACGACGTCCCCGGCGGTAATGAAAAACGACGCGTCGAGCACGTCTTCCGGCTCGTGCACTTTTACCTTGCCCACTTGAAGCAGAATGTCACCTGGTCTTAAGGCGGATTCAGTGGCCGGCGTCGTCGCCATGACCTCCGTGATCTGGGCGCGCGAACCTTCCTCGGGGTTTTTGGCTTCCGCCACATTGGCGCCGATCCAGCCGTGGCGGACTTCACCGAAACGAACGAAATCGTTCCGGATCTTTTCGGCAGCGTCGATTGGCAACGCATAACAGGAAGAATTGTTTTCCAAACTGCTGACCAGAATGCCAACCACTTCGCCTTTCAAATTCAGCAGCGGCGCGCCAGCTTCGCCACGCTGGGTCGGCAAGTTCACGCGCAAGTGCGTGGTGGAAAAATAACGACCGAGATATTTTCGGTCGAATCCGGCGATCAACCCGAAGCTGGGCGTCTTCCCAAGATCGAGCGGATAGCCGATCGTCACCACCGGCGTCGCGACTTCGAGCCCTTGCGATGTTCCGATGGGTAACGTCGGTGTCACCAGATCGATCTTCAAAATAGCGATGCCGCTGCGGAGATCGGCCACGACCTGGCGCGCCGGATATTCCTTGCCGCCAAACTGGATCGAAAAACTGTCCGCTTCGCCGCCGACCGTGTACGAGGTGTAGAGCGTGCCGGTAGGATCGACAAAAAATCCGGTGCCATAGATGTCGCTGTGTTCATCGACGCCGTGAATTCGGACAACCGCCTTGGCCGAACGCTCAAAGACATCTCTCACTTCGCGACTGATCGAGACGGCGGATTGATCCTGAGCGGAGATCGACCTCGCAGCAAAGAGAGCTGCCAAAATTGCCGTCATCCCAAGCCAAGATGTAGTCCTCGCTCGATGGGCGACGCAATCGACGCTGCGGCTCAGAGCGTTTCGCACAGCCAGGCGGCTACAGGCAGGATCGCAGCTAGAACCGGAAGTTCGATTCATAACTCACTGGAACGCTATCGAGCACATAACGCGGCGGCGTCCTCCGAAAACTGTCGGAAGCGTGAGTTTGGGCGCTGCGGTGGAATTGACGTAGCGGCTGAGCGGTAAAGACGCGTGTCGCAACCGGGGACGCCAGCGTCCATTCTACCTCGGGGTTGAGTGACGCCGATATCGCGGGTGGATTTTCGGCGGCCACATTCACCGCGCTTGGCTGTTGGTGAATCTTCAATGAAATCACCGCGGCGCAGATCAACAAGGCTACCGCGGCTGCGGGGTAGGAGGTGAGCGACGGCACGTTGAGCCGGAACAAAAAGTCGTGCGCTCGTTCCCAGCAAATTCGCCAGATCGGTTGGCGCAGCAATTCATCGCGCTGGTGCCGATGAAACTCGTGCAGGAAATTCTCGAAGTAGCCGGGCGGCGGTTGCTCGTATCGCTTCAGCCGAAGCAGCTTTGCGATTTCGTTGTCGTTAAACTCGTCCATCTCAGCACCCGTTAAGAAACCGGATTCTTTCGGAATTCCTCCAGATAATTTTGCAATTGCCGGTTCGCGTAAAAGAGCCTGGAACGTACCGTGCCTTCCGAGACGTGCAAGATTTTACTAATCTCCGCGTGGGGCATCCCTTGAATATGGAACATGGTAACCACTGCTCTGTGATCATCAGACAGTTTCATCATGGCCTCGTTCAACCTTTTCTGGAGCTCAGATAGGTCCGCTTCTCGCACGGGGCTGCTGCCTTGCGTCACTTCCAGGAACTCCTTGTCGTTCTGAATGCTGGAATCGACATCGTCCAGGCTCAGATGGTATCGCCGGCCGCGTTTTTTGAGGAAATTCAGCGTCATGTTCACCGCGATCGAATGGATCCAGGTGTAGAAGGTTGATTTGCCGCGGAAACCTCGAATCGCTTTATAGGCCTTGGCGAAGATGTCCTGCAATAGATCGTTCGTGTCTTCGTGGTTCGAGGTCATGTTATAGACCAGGCCGTAAAGGCGCGGGCTGTATTTGATGACCAGCTCGTCGAATGCGGCGGCATCGCCCGCTTGCGCCCGCGTCACAAGCAGCTGGTCTTCGTCGGTCCGCGGTTTATCCATCGAGTCGCGGCTCGACTTTACACGGGTTTGCAGACGCGACGACAACAAATCGGAAACGCGACGAGCGGGTAGAGCGAGCGCGGCATCCATCTTTTTCAACAGTGCACCGCTAACGCCGATCACGAATCGACAACAGCCAGAGCAAGTTCCCCAGTGCAGCGATAAACGCCGCCACGTAAGTGAGCGCTGCGGCGTTGAGCACTTTGTTTACGCCGGCGGCTTCCTGCCCTGGCTGCACGATCCCCATCTCCCGCAAAATGATTTTCGCCCGGCGCGACGCATCAAACTCCACTGGCAACGTGATCAACTGAAAGACGAGCAGGACAAGATAGCAATAAATGCCAAGCGTAATCAGCCCGGTCATGTGAAAGAAAAGGCCGCCGAAAATGACAAACGGCAACATCTGCGACGCAATCATCGTCACGGGCACGATCGCCATCCGCGCCTTGAGCGGCGCATATGCTTTCGCGTGCTGAATTGCGTGTCCGGTCTCATGCGCCGAAATTCCCAGCGCCGCCACCGACGGCGTATTAAAGACGTTGGTCGACAAGTGAAGTTTCTTATTCGTCGGGTCGTAATGATCGCCAAGAAAATCGTTTGTCTCGACCACATCGACATCGTGAATCTGCGCCGCTTGCAAAATCTCCCGGGCGCATTCTGCCCCCGTGATATTTGAGCTCGCGCGAACCTCGCCCCATTTCCGAAATGCGCTGCTCACCCGAATCTGCGCCCAAATTCCGATGATCAACGGTATACCGATATAAATGAGCCAACTGCCGCCCCCGTAAGGATAGAACATACCTGTTTTAAGTGTGTCTAGGAACCTTAGACTTGCAACCCCGGTCGGCGTTCATTCGGGCTCAAGGAGTGCCGGCTTTCCAGCCACCGGACGCCAAGCGGCGCCTGGAAAGGCGCCGCTCCTGCCCTAAATTTCGAGCTGCTTCGGAAATCGCGACAGGATTTTGCAGCCGGTTTTCGTAACCACTACGACATCTTCGATCCGGACGCCGCCTAGCCCGGGATAATACAGGCCGGGTTCCACGGTCACAATTTCTCGCTCTTTCAGGACCACTTTTTGCAGGCGCGGATATTCGTGGATTTCCAAGCCGAGTCCGTGGCCAGTGCCGTGAAAAAAGCCCACGTTCTTTCCTTTTCGGACTTCCGTCGGATAACCGCGATCGGAAAACATCTTTTGGATCGCCTTGTGAATCTTCATTCCATCTGCCCCCGCTTTGATCTCTTTTAATGCGAAGGCTTGTCCGGCTTTGACCGTTTCCCAAAGCCTGCGTTGTGCTTCGCTCGCTCGGCCGCGCACGACGGTGCGGGTGAGATCGCCCCAATAGCCCGATTTTGCGTCCCGCGGGAAAACATCGAGGATGATTAACGAGTTCGCGTTAAGCGGGCCGGAGCCGCGTTCGTGCGGATCGCACGCTTGATCGCCGCCGGCCACGATCGTGCTGGTTGGAATTGCGCCGGCCCGCAGGATCGCGGTATCGATTTCGGCGCGCAAAATTTCCGAGGTCAGCGTTTTACCCGACCATTTTAGCTTCTTGTCCCGCGTGCGTCCGATGGTCGATCTTCGCAGCACTTCCATGGCGCGTTTCAAGCCCGTCTCGGTGATGCGCAAGGCATGGCCGATCATTTCAATTTCCTGGTCCGACTTGGCCGCGCGTTCCGGCCAGAAAAAGCCATCTGTTGGGCGCACCTTGATTTTCGCTTTGGCCAGCGCCTCGGCGTAACCGAGCGGAAAACTCGCGGGCACGACGGCCGATCTGACGCCGCGTTTTCGGAGAAAATGGGCCAGCACTTTCTCGTATGGCGGCGCGTTTCTGGATTTTCCTTGAACTTCGCGTTCCAGTTTGCTGAACGAAACGAACTCATCGGCTTTGGCTTGTTTGCGGCCGCGCCCGATTTCCAAATCGCTTAGAACCAATGTGCGTTTGCCTTTTTGCTGAAGAAAGATGAATGGATCAGGCGCCCAAAATTTGGTGGCGTAAAACATGTCGGCGTCCTGCTCGCTCGCAGCGACGATGAGGCGATTTCGGGTTTCGGGTTTCGGGTTTCGGATTTTCATTTGATCAAGTCCTTCGCACTTCCAATTGTCGATGCAAAATCCAATTGAGCAGGACGAGGAGGCCGAGCGTGGAGACGATCAACACAATTGTGTTGAAGACGAAGACGTCGATCTTAAGGTCGAAGTACCGTTTCGTTGCGCCGAAAAAGACGTTGGGCTTGTGCCCACGGCGGTAATCGTTTTGCTCCATCTCGGCGTTGGAGAACAGGTCGGCAACTTTCTGGTTCACATAGATTTGCTCGGCCGTGACTGGACCGGTGGCGTTCTTGAACAACGCGCGGTCGAACGGGCGATTGCCGTCGAGGACCTGATCAACCAGATGAAGGTAATGATTGAGTTCGCGGGTCGATTTCGCTTCCAAGCCGGACAATACCGCCAGCGTTTCCTTCAAATCGTCGAGCCGTTTCATCGTGGCGGCATCTTGGCGGTGTTCGGCCACGAGCTGGTCGATCTGGCGCTGGGTGCGGTCCTGCCGGCTCGTTAACGGATTCAGTTTCGCCTGCGCGACGATTAACTCTTCGTACGACCAGCGCATCGCGACAAACTGGCAGACGAATGGCACCTCGAGGTTGCTGCTCATCTTCTTGCTCTGTTCCTTGACCGGGTGTTCCGAGAACCAGTGGGTTAGCGCGTAGACAAACGACAGATTTCGGTTCATGTCCTCATATTTGATCAACGCGCCGCCCATGATGATCTGCGGAATCAGGACCAGCGGCACGATGTTGGCCGCGGTTTTTGGATCAGCCACGAGCGAAGAAATGAGGAGGCCAAGCGCCACCCCGGCCGTCGCGGTCATCAGCATGATGCCGAGATCGATCCAGAACATCCCGCGAATTTGCAGAAGGTAATTGCCGATCAGGACGAAGAGCACACACTGGAGCAAGGCGAAAACGCCGAGCGTAACCGTTTTGGAAATGACGTAATACGGAAGCCGCACATCGAGGTTGCGCTCGCGCTGGAGGACGGCGCGGTCGCGGATGATGTCGTCGGCGCTATTCGTCAGGCCAAGGAACATCGCCACGATCAAACTCAGAAATAGATACGTCGGGATGTGGTAGGCCGAGGCGAAATCGTAGTGGCCGCTGTCGGAATAACGCAGGAGCGTGGCGATGAGCAGCGCCAGAATCGGCGCGACGCAAATGGTGATGACGAGGTTGGCGCGGTTGCGCAGTTTGCTCACAAACGCGCGGCGCAAAAGCGTCCGGAACTGGGTCCATTCATCGTGCCAGCGGATGGGCAACCGCTTTCTCTGCGTGGTCGCCGGCGGTAGCGGCGCGGTCGGTTCTTTGCGCAGCGAAACTTGTTTGACATCCTGGATGAGGCGGAACGCTTCGTACTTATCGCGCCAGAACTCGGGCGAATACCGCCGCGCCGCGACGAGCTGGCCGCGATTGTTTTCCTCGTAAATGATGTCCCCGCTCAAGTCGCGCAGCGGCGTTTCCAAAACGTCGAAGATAAACTCGGGCCGCGTCGTGCCGCACGATGGGCACGCGCCCAGTTCTTGTCCGAATTGATGTTGGTGCTCTGCTTCGGCGAAGTAGCGCAGCATGTCTGTCGGCGTCCCGAAAAAGACGAGCCGCCCGCCTTTGTCGAGCAAGATCGCCTTGTGAAACATCTGGAAAAGTTTCGAGCTCGGCTGATGGATGGTGACAATGATGATTTTGTTATGCGCCATGCCGCGGATGATTTCCATCACGTGCTCGGAATCTTTCGAGGAAAGGCCGGAAGTAGGCTCGTCGAACAGGTAAACGTCGGACATACCGATCATGTCGAGGCCGATGTTGAGCCGTTTTCGTTCGCCGCCGCTTAAGGTTTTCTTTTCCGGGCTGCCGACAACGGCATCGCGCCGCTCGCCGAGGCCGAGCTCGATCAGTTTCGCTTCCAACCGCCGCATCCGGTCGCGCCGGGACAGATGGGGCGCGCGAATGGCCGCAGCGAACTGGAGATTCTCACCGATGGTCAGATGCTCGTCGAACGCATCCTGCTGCGGCATGTAACTGAGGTAGCGTTTGAGCATGTCGAGATTTGGATAAAGCGATTGGCCGTTCAGGATCACATCGCCGTTGCTGGGCTGAAGCTGGCCGGCCAGCACGCGCAACAACGTGCTCTTGCCGCAACCGCTTGCCCCCATCACGCAGACCAACTCGCCCCGCGTAATGCTAAATGAGATTCCATCCAGCCCCGTCTCCCCGCTTTTGAAGTGATGGGTCAGCTCATGCACTTCGAGGTTGCGAATGATGTTCCGCTCCTCCTCGATGATGCGCTCGGAAAAATTGCACCGCAGAAACTGGCCAATGTCGATTCTGATCGTGTCGCCGTCCCGGAGCGGTGCGCTCGTGCGCACGGTCGTGTCGCCGACCATGATCGGGCGGTCTGCTTCGAGCACATGCAATTCGCCGACCCGCTTGTCGTAATCGCAGAAAATTTTCAGCAGCACATCGCCGCTCGTGCCGGGTGAAAGCAAAATATCGTCGGCCTCGAGCAAGCTCGGATTGTTCGACACCAGATATTCCGACTTCGAGGCTTTGAGTTGGAACCGTCCGCCAAGGGCCCGCGCCCGCCGGCGCAGGTCCACCAAGTCCATCTCACTGTCGTTGTGGAAAACAATCCTGTCATCGAGCGTCGCTTCGACCTCGGTGCCGGCTCCCAGTTTCACCCCATTGAGCACAGCATCGACATCGCGCAATGCTTTTACATTGACCTTCAGCCCGAAGGAAATCTTCAGGGCGCTGTCACGTGTGCGCCCACGTTCCAGCTCCACCTGATCGACGTCTTTGTTCACGCGCACGAAAATCTGCGGCACGGAAACGTTTTTCTTGGCATTGAAATACTGGGCCAGCTCCTGATAGCTAAGCACCTGATCGCCCACCAGAATACGTTGCCCCGGATAAATCCGGCAAAAACCGCCGCGTTGGAGCGGCCGGCCACGGACAGAGACGTTCTGCCCGCTGTAGTTTTTCAGCAGGATGAGATCGTGATAGCGAAAGGCCAGGAGCCGATCGTTTTCGGCCAGGCTTTTCAGCATTACGTCGGCCTGTCCGTTAGGCCCAAACGAGAGCGATTCCAGCGGCGACGCGCCGCGCTGGTAAATGGAAGGATCGGAATCCTCCGAGGCATTTAATTGATAAACGATGTCGATGGCCTGCGCGGCCATGCCGAGCTGCGACATGAACGAATAAAACTGGACGACCTGCTCCTGCTTTAGCCCGGCTTGCGAGATCAGATCGTAAAGCTGAACGCCCAGCATGATCTTGCGCTCCGTGCTCAGCTGCGAGCTGAGCTTTTGCGCCATGGCCGAAAGATCTTGCTGCTCGTAAAGCGCCTGGCGAAATAATTGTCGAAGCTCGGAGTAAACGGCCTCGGGATAATCGTAACGAAGGAAACCGAGGCTGGAGTCGATTTCTTCCTCGAGCAAAACGCCGTCGGCTTTGGAGAAACTCGCCAGCACCTGGATCAGCAACGGCAACAGGTTCGGCCCTTCCGAAACGCTGCGCGGCTTGCGCAAGGCACGGCGCATCCAGCGCCGGCCCGTGCGCCGCACCCGATAGGCGAGGGGCGTGACACGTTGGACGGCGCGGTCGATCTTGTCCGTGACGGTTGTGACCAGTTCTGACATCGAGGGATTTGAGCTTAAATTTTACCGTAACCGGCCGACAAAGCAATGAAGCGACGTTACCGGGTCAGTGACAAATGATCAGGTGATGGAATTCCGAAATTCGAACACCGCCGCCTTGGCGATGCTACGGCGTGCCAGGGAAATCCGAAACAAATTCGAAGCTCGAATGTTCAAAATTCGGCAATCATTCCGAGCGAAGTCGAGAAATCCCGTTGCGCCACCTTACAGGCTATTCCACGGGGTCTTTCGACTTCGCCAAGGATGACGGCGGGCGATTCACAGTCACCACTAATCACCGAGGCACAACGGGCCCGCGGCCCGACTCCTGCTTTTTGCAATGCCGACTCCATCGTGGTAGGTTTTTTGCACAAGCGGATGGCCTCCGCGTTCTTCTATGCCTCAGAATGATCGCAATTCGCAGCGCGAGAACAAATCGCGTGGAAACGAGCCGAACGTCAATTGGCGTGGGGTGATCCTGATCGCGATCGCGATTGGTTTCCTTACCATGGCCATGTTCGTCTGGCGCCAGGGAATGCAACCGGTCGAGGATGTCCCTTACAACCGTTTCCTGGAGCTGGTGGATAACAAGCAGATCGACAAGACTTCGCCGCTCACCCTGGTCGTCGAAGAAGGCCGGCCGACGCAGACGTTACGCGGTATTTATCTTCGACAGAGCGGCGGCTCAGCTGCGGCCGAGAAAATTCCGTTCCGCACGACGATTTATCTGACTTTCACCAACAACCTTCAGGAAAAACTGGCCACCGCCGGGCTTCAACCGGCGATCAAGACCGAATCGAACGTCGTAGCGCAGACTGTGATTGGGTTCCTGCCGATCGCGCTCTTCCTGCTCGTTCTCTATTTCCTGTTCCGCCAGCAAATCAGGATGGCCGGCAAAGGCGCGCTCAATTTCGGCAAATCCAAAGCGCGGATGCTCGCTCGCGATAAAAACAAGATCACCTTTCGCGATGTCGCCGGCGTCGAAGAAGCAAAGGACGAAGTCCAGGAGCTGGTCGAGTTTCTGCGCGACCCGAAGAAGTTTCAGAAACTCGGCGGAAGAATTCCGAAGGGCGTTTTGTTAGTCGGCCCGCCGGGCACGGGTAAGACATTGCTCGCGCGCGCCATCGCGGGCGAGGCCGATGTCCCGTTCTTTTCGATCAGCGGCTCGGATTTCGTGGAAATGTTTGTCGGGGTCGGCGCGAGCCGGGTGCGCGACATGTTCGAACAAGGCAAGAAATCTGCGCCGTGCATTATTTTCATCGACGAAATCGATGCCGTCGGGCGTCATCGCGGCCACGGCGTCGGCGGCGGCCACGATGAGCGAGAGCAAACGCTCAATGCATTGCTCGTCGAGATGGACGGATTCGACACGCAGGAAGGCGTCATCATCATCGCGGCCACCAACCGCCCGGACGTTCTCGATCCCGCGTTGCTGCGTCCCGGCCGTTTCGATCGACAGATCACCGTCAATCTACCCGACGTGAAAGGCCGGGAAGAAATTTTGCGTGTCCACGCCAAGAAAGTGAAACTGGCCGAGGGTGTCGATCTTGCCGTGGTCGCGCGCGGCACGCCCGGTTATTCCGGGGCCGAGTTGGCGAATGTCATCAACGAAGCTGCTCTGCTCGCCGCCCGCCGCGGTTTGAAGGGGATCACCCTGGCCGAGCTGGAAGAAGCGCGGGACAAAGTTCGCTGGGGCAAAGAGCGCAGGAGTCTCGCCCTGAGCGAAAAAGAGAAGCAAAACACGGCCTACCACGAAGCGGGTCATGCCTTATTGCTCGAGTTGTTGCCGCACACGGAGCCGCTCCACAAGGTCACGATCATTCCGCGCGGTCCATCGTTAGGATCGACCATGTGGCTGCCGGAAGAAGACAAATACACCAACCGCAAGAACGAATTGCTCGCCAGTCTCGCCGTCAGCATGGGCGGTCGCGTGGCTGAGGAAATTATTTTCGGAGATGTGACCAACGGCGCCCGCGGCGACATCAAAGGCGCTACCGCCATCGCCCGACGCATGGTCTGCGAGTGGGGGATGAGCGAGCGCATGGGCATGGTCGAATACGGCGAGCACGAAGATTACGTCTTCCTCGGACGTGACATTTCCCGGGCGCGCGACTACAGCGAAGCCACGGCCGAACAGATCGACCAGGAAGTGCGCAAACTGCTCGACGACGCCTATCAAACGGCCAAGCGCACGCTGCTTGACCATCGGAATATACTCGACGCCATTGCCAAAGCGCTGCTTGAGTACGAAACACTCGACGGCGCGCAGATCAAAGAAATCATTCAATACGGGCGGCTGATCAATCCGCCCGGCCCGCCGCCGCCACCGGCTGGAGCCAAGATGCAGCCCGAAAAACCGCCCAAACAGGTTATTGCTCCCGATGTCGGCCCGCCTCTTCCCGGCGCCCTCGGCGGCGCCCCAGCGTAAGTCGTCTGACTTCTGACCTCTCTTCCATCGTCGTTGATTGGATTGGTTGGTCGATGGGGCATTGGTATCGAGCTTTCTCTGTATGCTACCCCAACCACCTAACCAGTCAGTTGAGCTGCCACCCGCCGTCCGCTCACGCTTTCATATGACTAGAACATCTTCACTTCGAGCATCGCTCGCTCTCGGTGGCGGTAGCTCACTTCTTTCTCGTTAGGCCCGTCGCATGAAGCGTCTTCTCGTCACCATCCTTATTGTTGTTGCAGTTCTTGTAGCGGCCCTTGGACTCGCGATCGCACTTGGCGGACCAAGCAAGGCGCCGCCGCCAATGTCGAGCATTAACGATCCTTTCAAGAACGTGGATTTCTCCGATCTACCGGAAGCGAGGTACGTTACCGCTCGCGATGGCACTAAGCTCGCCTTTCGGGCCTACCCGGCAATCGGCGATGCGATCAAGGGCAGTGTCGTGCTGGTGCACGGCTCCTCCGCCAGTAGCAGCAGCATGCACCTGATGGCCAAGGGATTTGCCGCCGCTGGCTATGCAGCTTACACGCTGGACATCCGCGGACACGGCAAATCAGGCACCAAAGGCCACATCGCCTATATCGGACAGTTGGAGGACGACCTCGAAGACTTTATCCATTCGACCAAATTGGCTCAGCCCTCCACGCTCGCCGGATTCTCTTCCGGCGGAGGATTTGTGCTTCGCTTTGCGGGCAGTCCACGTCAGGGACTATTCTCCAACTATCTTCTTCTTTCTCCTTGGATCAGTCAGGACGCAGCAACGTTGCGTCCGGGTAACGGCGGCTGGGCTACCGTGGGGGTCCCGCGCATCATCGCGATCGCCGTGCTCAACGGGTTTGGAATGCACGCGTTTGACGACCTGCCGGTGGTCAGATTCGCGGTCGACGAGAGGGACCAAGGCTTGCTCACCCCGCAATATTCATTCGCCCTCGCACAGAACTTCAGGCCTGAGCGCGATTACCAGGCAAACATTCGCGCGATTAGGCAAACTTTTCGGGTGCTTGTCGGTCAAAACGATGACGTGTCGTACGCCGATCGGTTTGCAACCGTTTTCAAGACAGCTGGCAAAGATGTTCCTGTTACAGTTCTCCCGGGGATCGACCACATCTCACTCACACTTGATCCAGTCGCCGTCCAAGCGGCAATCGCGGCGGTCGGAAGCATGGATCAGGAAGGGCCTAACCCGGCGATCGAGCCAACCGCGAACCCTCCCTAGGCCCAGATTTCCATGCTCATGAAAGCCAGTCGAAATTCGCGCGGTGGCTCATCTTGTTTTCGTTAGATGAATGTCACGCTCCGACCTGGTACCGCAGCAGATGCCGAGCGCTGTGGTGAGATCTGTTACAACGCCTTTAAGGCAGTCGCCGAGCAGCACAATTTCCCGCCAGATTTTCCGTCACTGGAAGTCGCGCGTGGGCTGCTGGCTCGCTTGCTTGCCAACCCTGGCTTCTATTCGGTAGTTGGCGAATTCGACGGCATGATCGTCGGCAGTAACTTCGTCGACGAGCGTTCGACCATGGCTGGCCTCGGGCCAATCACGGTTGATCCCGCGGTGCAGAATCGTGCGGTCGGGCGTCAGCTTATGCAAAATGCGCTCGATCGAGTAAAGCAGCGGGGCTTCCCGGGAGTACGGTTGCTTCAGGCTGCGTATCACAGCCGCTCGCTCGCGCTCTACGCAAGATTGGGATTCGTGGCCCGAGAGCCACTCTCGACCATGCAAGGGCCTCCACTTGGCGTGCACATTCCAGGTTACAGGACGCGGCCCGCCACTGAGCTTGATCTGGGCACGTGTAACGAGATCTGTGCGAAAGTGCACGGCCATGATCGCGCGGGCGAATTACGCGATGCGATCAAAGAGACAACCGCAACCGTTGTCGAACACGCGGGACGTATCGTCGGGTATTCGAGCTCGATCGCATTCTTCGGCCACGCTGTGGCGGAAACAAACCAAGGGCTGAAGGCTCTCATCGGCGCAGCGCCTGCTTTCGGGGGACCGGGCTTCCTCGTGCCGACGCGCAATGCGGAGCTTTTTCTTTGGTGTCTGGAGCGTGGCCTGCGAGTGGTGCAGCCAATGACGCTCATGAGCATTGGTTTCTACAATGAACCCGCCGGAGCGTTTCTCCCTTCGGTACTCTACTGATGACTTATGGAGCGTCGGCATCTAAACAGGCGATGCAGCGAACCGCTGGCCGCTCCGCTTTGCCGCTTTCGATGACTACCACATTCAACCAGCAGCCAAACGCGCTCTCGCCAGCGGTCGCTGATCTTGGGTCTCGTTAAGCCACTTCCGGAGCACGCCATGCGACCCCTTAGGTATTCCATCAACGTCACATTGGACGGATGCTGCGATCATCGGGCAATCCCGGCGGACGAAGAGCTGCATAGTCACTTTGCCGAGTACCTCGCGCAGGCCGATGCCCTCCTCTTTGGCCGGGTAACGTACGAAATGATGGAGGCCGCGTGGCGGCTGCCGGTGACGGGAGTGTGGCCTGATTGGATGGACGTGACAGAGAAAGCCTTCGCCCGATCGATCGACGCGGCAAAGAAGTACGTCGTGTCAAGCACCCTGGACCGGGTCGATTGGAATGCAGAGCTCGTGCGCGGGGATCTGGGGAACGCCGTTCAAGAGCTCAAGCGGGAGTCGGGCAAGGGACTGTTCGTGGGGGGCGTGAAGCTCCCGCTGGCGTTGGCGGAGCTGGGATTGATCGATGAATACGAGTTCGTCGTGCATCTCAGGTTAGCAGGCCATGGGCCGACGTTGTTCGCGGGCTTATCTAAGCGTGTCGACTTGAAGCTCGTGAGCCGGCTGGAGTTCGGCTCGGGGGCGGTGGCGATGCGGTATGCGCCGAGAGGATAGCTATCCGTCGAAGCGCTGTCCCATCCCGCCAGTGGAGCAGAAGATATGTTTGATGGAGCCGATTGGCCTAACAAATCGCTGAGCGAACCGCCGCCCGGCGCCTGTTCACAATTTCAAATGATTAAATCAGTTTCACTCGTGGCCACGCTCGCTCTCGGTGGCGGTCGCTCAGCTCGGTTTCGTTAGGCCTCATGGCGATCTTCAACAGCCGATCTGATCGATGGATACCTCTTCGCTGGTCGTTGAGGATTTCTCTCGCGTTGTTGCTAGGTTGGATACCAGTAGCCGCCTTTTTGATGAGATTCTGCGGATCAATAGGGATTATTCTCGTCGGAATATACGCGGCGCTGTTCATGATAGCCTCGACGGTGTTCGCGTTTTTGCATTGCCCACGGTGTCGCTATCCGTTTGCCGACTGGCGCCGATTCACATTCGTGCCGCCCTGGTCTCGTCCGTGCTCGCATTGCGGTGCTCACATCGGCGATCCTCTGGACACAGAAGACGACGGTCTAACCAAACGATGAAGCGAATCGCTACCCGCTCCGATGCATAAGTTCCTGTGTAGTTAGCCGATCGTACGACCAACGTCCTAGTCAGCGCGTGGGAGAATGACTCTATACTGGGCCGAATAATGGCCCACTGCCATTGTCATCACATACAGACCAATCAATTAGAAATCTAAAATTATGCGTTTGAGAACAAAGACTTTAGTTTGTGGCACAGCGATCTTTTTCGCTGTCAGCCTTTTCACAATAGCGTTTGCCGAGACAAATGCATTTAACAAAGCTCAGGTGGGTGATCGCATCCGCAAAGTGGAAAACGGGGTGGATGATTTCGAGAAGTATCTGACCAGTCGCGGCGAAAACGCCAAGGATCAGGCCGGATCGGCCAAGAGCAGCGGAGCAGCAAAGCGCGGCCAGGGTGCAAACTCCGCGAACAAGGACGCGCGGAAGGATCAAGCTGGGAAATCAAAAGACGACCTTCAGAATGCCATGGACGATCTGAATCGCACGACAAACCGTCTGCGGCGCAAGTTCGATCCAACGGCGAATTATCTGGAGACGAAAGTGCAAATGGAGCAGGTCATGGACAGCGCGCGCCGCGTTAATCAGGTGGTGGGGAAAGGGAGTAATGACGGCCAGGCAAAACGCCTCTGGACTGCTTTGCGCGCGAGTATCAACGACCTGGCACGCTGCTACAACCTGACTCCCATGGGCGGATAGGCTAGGGCACACGCTACTGCGTTACCGTCCGTTTAGGTTTGTTCGCGATGAGACCGAAGAAACCTAACCCCTATGAAGGGTATCAAAGGTAAGTTTTGAGGGTGGCGGTTACATTGGTTTGGTAGGTTTTGAGGTTGGAGTTGGTTTGGAACGCTCCCGCTTCTGGGCCGATCATCAATTCTTGAGAGCCTGCCTTGGTGCGCTGTCGCGCGCGGTGCTTGATCTTGTTCCGTTAGGCCTTGTCCTAAGGGGACGATCATGACATTTAAGGGTGCGAGATGAGCATCCTTCGCTAGGCTACGGCTGGCCAAGAAAGCATGATGTTCGCGATCAAGGCTGAGGTGAGCAATCCAGAGGCGGAGACGTTCGCGTTCAGCGCGCAAAAGACGATGTATGGTGGCAAGCACATCGCCAAAGGCGATACCATCTTCGTCTTCTCAAGCGAGAACGAAGGCGGGCCAGGTCTCATCGCCAGCGGCGTCGTTACCTCGGCCAAAGCGATCGCGAAGAAACGTGGGATTGCCCGACAAACGCCGCGCATCAGCATCACCATGAGACGTACTACGCTGGCCAAGCGGCGCCTGGGCCGGAGCGAACTCAAACCGTTTAACAACTGGAATGATGGTCGACCCGAGACCGAGCTCAATTTCAAATTTTATCGTCAGGCCACGAACAAAATTATCGGCATCTCGGATAAAGCGGCCGCGTTCCTCCGCGGCTTCTTTTGACACGGCCTCGATTTCGATATGAGAATTGAGAGTAAAAGTAAACCGGGCCCTCCCAAGTCGAAGACTCGCCGTGGAGAGCGGTGACCCGGCTTCTGATCGTTTATGGCACTCGCAACGACAAACAAGGTAAAGCCGAAACGCAGCTTAAGGGGTTTATCGCCAGGTTTGACGCGGAGCATCAGGCCGTGATCCGGGCTGCTCGCAAGGCGCTGCAGAAGCGCTTCCCAACTGCTACCGAACTCGTGTACGACAATTACAACTTCTTTGTCATCGGCTACGGGCCGACAGAACGTCCGTCGGACGCCATTATCTCGATTGCAGCAGCCGCGAACGGTGTCGGCTTGTGCTTCATCCGCGGAGCGAGTCTTCCAGACCCAGCAAAAATTTTGCAGGGTTCTGGCAAGCAGACTCGCTTTGTCCGATTGCCTTCGGCAGAGATCCTACAGAAGCCTGAGGTTCAGGCACTCCTAAAGGCCGCCGCTGATCGAGCGAAGACACCCATGCCGACGCAGGGGAAAGGCAAACTTATCATCCGCTCGATTTCAGCAAAGCAACGTCCACGGCGCAAAGCCGTGAAAAAGACATAGCCGGACATTTGAGATAGGCTCTCAAGAACTTCGAGCGGAGTTGTCTGCTCGGACTGGGCGATTGGGTAGGGGATCTCCTTCAGGTAGCCCTAGATTCCCCTCACCGGCTCCGAAAGCTTTCGGAGTCCGCCTCTCCCAGCGGGAGAGGGTAGGGTGAGAGCTCCTTTTCCTACTATCGTGAGTCGAATTTGGGACAGGGCCCTCCTTCACACCATCTTGCGAAACTCGGCTTCGTCGATGATGCGGATGCCGAGTTCTTTCGCCTTGTCGATCTTGCTCCCCGGTTCGGCGCCGGCCAGGACGTAGTCGGTTTTCTTGCTGACGCTGCCGGTGACATGGCCCCCGAGCGCTTCGATTTTTTCCGTGGCTTCCTCGCGTGTCATCGAAGGCAATGTGCCGGTCAGCACAAAAGTTTTTCCGGCGAGTGGCAATTCGGTCGCTTTTTTTGCCGACACCTTTTCGCTCTTGGGTTTAATGCCCAGTTCCTTGAGCCGGTGCAGAATTTTCTTACCGGGAGGTGATGCGAAAAAATCGAGCACATTTTGGGCGACGACTGGCCCGACTTCGGTCACGATGCCGCGTTCCTTGTCTGCTTTGCTTTTGGAACGCTGGCCAAATCCGGCCTTGATCAGGCGCTCGGCGATTTCTCCGCGTTCGGCCTTATCCGCCTCGTGATAAGCGACGACATCGTGGAGCAATGGCGAGTTCGCGACGTTATCGATGGCGTCGTGGAAACGGGCGAGTTGGGTGGCGGTGGTCTTGCCGACATCAGGAATCGCGAGCGCGTAGAGCCAGCGCGACAGCGGCAAGCGTTTGGCGCGCTCGATCGCGTGAATCGCTTTGGTCGCGTTTTTCTCGCCGAAAATGCGCGGCGCTTCATCCGTTCCAAGGTTTAATTTCGCCAACTGCTCGAGTTTCAGCTCAAACAAATCGAGTGGTTCGCGCGCCAGTCCGCGCTCGACCAGTTTGTCCGCCACGATTCCGCCAACGCTTTCGATGTCGAGCGCGCCTCGTGCGGCAAGGAATTCGATCCGGCGAGTCGTCTGGGCTGGACACTGAACGTTTTCGCAGCGCCAGGCGACGAATTCCGGATCGCGTCGGATTGGGCCGCCGCAAACCGGGCATTTGCCATGAATATGCTCGAAGAAATGGAACGGCTCCGCGCTGCGCGGCCGTTTTGATTTCACAACTTCGACCACCGCCGGGATGACTTCGCCGGCTTTCTCGATCACGACGGTGTCACCAATGCGGATATCTTTGCGCTTGATTTCGTCCTCGTTATGCAAAGTCGCGCGGCTGACCGTGCTTCCGCTCACCAGGACCGGTTGCAAATGAGCGACCGGAGTCAGAATTCCGGTGCGTCCGACCTGAATCACGATATCAATCAAGCGGGTCTTAACGCGTTCGGCGGCGTATTTGTAGGCAATGGCCCAGCGCGGCGACTTGGCGGTGAATCCGAGGCGTTCGCGTTGGGCAAAGGAATCAACTTTGATGACCGCGCCATCCGTTTGATAGGCGAACTCCGCCCGGATGTGATCGAGCTCGCGAATCGCTGTCAAAACTTCCTCAACCGATTCGGCTGACCACCAACGTTCGGTGTGTGGCAGGCCGAGTCTCTTCAGCAACGGAAAGAGCCCAGAGTGCTTCTCGAGATCGACATCTTCCACGGCGCCGGTGCCGTAAAGGACAATTCCGAGTGGACGTTTCGCGACGATGCTCGGATCGAGGTGCTTGAGCGAGCCGGCCGCGGCATTGCGCGGATTCGCGAAGAGCGGCAGACCTTCCTTCTTGCGTTCCTCGTTCAGTTTTTCGAAGCCGCGCTTGTCCATATAAACTTCGCCGCGGACCTCGAACACTTTCGGCGCAGCGCCACGCAGCTTCTCCGGGATCGCCCGAATGGTTTTGATGTTTTGCGTGATGTCGTCCCCGACCAGTCCGTCGCCGCGCGTGGCGGCATATTTCAGCTTCCCGTTTTCGTAGAATAGCGATACGGCCACGCCATCTACCTTGGGCTCGATCACGACCGGAATTTCCTCGTCTGGCAAAAGCTTCGTGATGCGCCGGTAAAAATTTGCGACCTCGGCTTCGGAGTAAGTGTTGTCGAGACTCAACATCGGCACGCGATGCTGGATTTGGGCGAACGCTTCGAGCGGTTTGCCGCCCACGCGCTGCGTCGGTGAATCCGGCGCGATCAGTTCCGGGAATTGCGTTTCAAGATCGACCAGTTCGCGATAGAGTCGGTCGTATTCGCGGTCGGTGATGACCGGCGCGGCCTGCTCGTAGTAAAGCCGGTCATGTTTGCGGATTTCGTCGCGCAGATCGGCAGTCTTTTTCTCGGCTTCTTTTTCGTCCATCGATATGGGTTACGATACGAACCCGCGAAAGCTGGGCAATTCTGACCGGCGTGTGCTCCCCAGAGACCAGAATTCGTCGCGTTTGCTCCTTTCCAACGCTCGCAAAAGGCGCTAAGCATAACAAGATCGTGAACCCTGGAGAACGCATCCTCGGTGTTGAAGGAGGCGGCACAAAAACCGCGTGGGTGCTGGTCGAGCCTGACGCAACCGAGCTTCGGATTCTCGACCAAGGGAGACTGCCGCCATCGAATCTCCGCCTAACGAGCCAGGAACGTTTGCGCGCAATTTTTGCCGAGCTGCCGAAGGAGATTACGCGGGCCGGGGTTTTTTTGGCCGGTTGCAGCACCGAGGAAGATCGACAATCGCTGGCGCGCCTTTGCGCGGAGATCTGGCCGAAGGCAAAAATCACTACCGGGAGCGACCGCGATTCCGGCCTGGCGGCAGCGCTTGGACGCGGCGAAGGGATCGTCGTCAATGCCGGCAGCGGCTCGTCCGTGACGGGCCGGCGCGGCGACAAGATCGAGAGAGCGGGTGGCTGGGGGCATATCCTCGGCGATGCCGGGGGCGGCTATTTTCTCGTGATTCAAGCGCTGCGATTGATTCTGCGTGAACACGATTTGCACCGGGGCGACGTGCAGTTTGCGGCGAAAATACTGCAAGCGCTGGCGTTGAATTCGCTCGATGAACTTGTTCGTTGGGCGCAATCGGCTGATAAAATGGAAGTGGCCGCGCTCGTCCCGGTCGTCTTCGAAGCGGCGGCGGCGGGTGATGCTCGCGTGACGGAAATCCTGGAGGAGGGCGCGCAAGTTCTCTGCGAGTACACCGAGGCGGTTGCAGCGCGCCTGCACCTGCTCGCGCCAAAGGTCGTGCTCATTGGCGGTTTGTTTCATCGCGATTCGATTTACAACCACGCGTTTCGGAGACGGCTGAAAAAGAATTTGCCCGATGCGCGTGTGGCCACGGCGGAACGGTCACCGGAGCTTGGCGCAGCCTGGCTGGCGGTGGAGATGGACGAACTCGTCTCGGTTCGCCCAAAGCCGGCCGAGACGAAGATCGACGATCTCGATGCGGCATTGACCGAGCAACGCAATCCGCGTTCGGAAAATCTGGAGCAGATGAGGACGCGCGAATTGGTCGAGCTTTTCGTGGAAGAAGAAAAGTTCGTTCAAGAAGGGTTACGCGGCGCCATTGTTGATCTTACCAGCGCGGTGGAACTGGTTACGAAATCGTTGCGCAACGGCGGACGGCTGGTTTATGTCGGGGCGGGAACGAGCGGGCGGCTCGGGGTCCTCGATGCGAGCGAAATTCCCCCGACGTTCGGCACGGCGCGCGATTTGGTGCAGGGAATTATCGCCGGCGGTGCGACAGCGCTGTATCGCAGCGTCGAAGCGGCGGAGGACGAGGAGAACGCAGGGGCGGTGGCGATCAGCGAACGCGGGGTAAAAGGTGGCGATGTGGTGATTGGAATCAGCGCGAGCGGCCGCACGCCGTTTGTGCTGGGCGCGCTGCGCCAGGCCAAAGTATTAGGGGCGAAAACAATCTTCCTGGCGTGTAATCCCGCTGTAGCCGGGGCCGTTCCGCCCGTAGGACAAGGGATTGCGGCTGATACAGCCGCTTCTACAACTGTCGATCTAGCGATCCATCTCGCGGTTGGACCGGAGATTTTAACAGGCTCGACGAGATTGAAGGCGGGCACGGCAACAAAGGTCGCGCTAAACATCATCAGCACCGGCGCCATGGTTTTACTGGGCAGAGTGCGCGGGAATCTGATGATTGACCTGCATACCTCGAGCGCGAAATTGCGGGACCGGGCGACGCGCCTGATCGCCGAGCTGGCCCAGTGCGATTACGATGCCGCGCGCGCGAAGCTGGAAGCCAGCGGCTGGAATTTGCGCGCCGTGGCCGATGAGATCGGCCTGGTAAGATAAATGGGACAAAAGCCACGAATCATAAGCGCAATCGGGCTTCGAGGCGCGAAGCAAAGACAGACTTAACCGAAAGGAACTGTATGCTTTGGACAATATTCGTTATTCTGCTGGTGCTTTGGCTGCTCGGATTGGTCAGCTCATATACGCTTGGCGGCTTCATTCATTTGCTGCTGGTCATTGCCGTGGTGGTGCTGATCATTCAACTGATCAGTGGCCGGCGCGCGCTCTAAAGGTCGACGATGAAACCATTGGGAATCATCGGCGTCATCTTGATTATTATCGGCATTGTCGGATTCGCCTGGGGCGGTATTCGCTGGACGACGGAAAAGAAAGACGCGCAGTTGGGGCCGCTTGAGATCAAGCACACCGAGCACCAGGGGTTCACGTTTCCACCAGTAGCGAGCGGCATTTGCCTCGTCGGCGGAATCTTGCTGGTCGTCGTTGGCAGCCGGCAAGGCTAGCCGTCGGCTTTGAGCACGGCGAAAGTCTTTGTCCCTTTGCGATCGAGATAAAGTAAGACGCCTCTGGTGGGATCGGCTTTTTGCAGCGCGGCGCGGAAGCTCGCCACATTATTGACCGGCTTGCCATCGACTTCGGTGATGATGTCCTCCCGCTGAATGTCCTCGCGCGAGGCGATGCTTTCGTCGGCCACGTCCGTCACGATCACGCCTTGCGCCTTCAGATGCAGGCGCTCCGCCACATCTTTGGTCAGATCCTGGACCTGCAAGCCGAACTTGCCCATATCTTCCGACTTCTGTTTCGGAGGCTGGGCCGGCTCGTTCGAGACGCGAGCGATTTCACTGGGCAATTCGCCGGTCATGACCGGAATCGTTACCGTGCGGCCCTTACGAAAAACGGTGAGCTCGACATTTTGGCCGACCTTCTTTTTCAGAATCTCGTGCTGAAGCTGCGAATCGGTTATCACCGGAGCTCCATCGACACTGGTGATCACATCAAAGGGCCGCAGCTCGCTTTTGCTGGCTGGGGCATCGGCTTCGATCGAGCGCACGACGACGCCTTTGTCCGCGCCTTTGAACAACCCGGCCAGCGATGGATCGTCGCCGAGCGTTTCGATCCGAATGCCAAGCCACGGCCGCACAATTTTTTTCCCGGCAATCAGTTGGTCGCCGATTTCGCGGGCCATGTTGATCGGTATGGCAAAACCGAGGCCGCGGTTAAGACCGTTGATGAGCGTGTTCATGCCGATCACTTTCCCATCGATATCGCAAAGCGGACCGCCGCTGTTGCCGGGATTAATCGAGGCATCGGTCTGGAGATAATCCGAGATGGAATAACCCCGAAGCGCGTTGAGTTCCCGGTTGCTCCGGCCTTTGCCGCTGACCACGCCGTAGGTGAACGTATAATCGAGCTTGTAGGGCGCGCCGATGGCGAAGGCGAATTGCCCGACGCGGACCGCATCGCTATCGCCCAGTTGAACGACCGGTAAATCTTTCGCCTCGATCTTGATCACAGCGACATCGGTCTTCTCATCCGTGCCGACGACCTTCCCCGAAAATGAGCGGCCATCCTTCAGTTTCACGGCGATTTTGTCGGCACCTTCCACCACGTGAAAATTAGTAAAGATGTAACCGTCTGGCCTGACGATGAAGCCGGAGCCTTCGCTTAAAATCGGCGCCCGATTCCGGGGACCCGGGCGCGGGCTGCCGTTGTCGTCCGGTGAGCCGGGAAAGAAGAGATCATCGAGCGCGGAAGAGTCGCTACCATCGTTCGGTTTTGAGACCTCGATGACCACCACGCTGGGCGCGACGCCCTCGAAGACTTTGGCGAATGCGTTGTTGAGTTGGTGCACGACGTCCTTGCCCGCTTCTGCGGCTGCGGTTGAGACGGTTGGAGCGGGCGCGATTTCGGGTGTGGCAGCGAAGATAGACAAGGCTGCTCCGGCGATAAGAGAAAACAAGATCGACAATGAGCGCATGGATGAGAGCTTCGACAGCATTCAACGTGCTACGTTCAGCGCGGTCTGTCCAACGACGCATTTTGCGGAACAAATCGCTTGCAATTGCCAGGGGAATCTGCTTTAAACTGCGCTGCACATCCCAGCCGTTGTAGTTAATCAAGGCACTTCCGGTTAGCTATTCGAAGCAGGGCTCTGCTTCATCATTATTACCAAGGAGAAATCCATGAAAAGAAATACATCCTCTCGATCCGGCCTCTCTAATCCGCGCGTGGTAATTGCCCTGGCGTTGTGCTCGGGCGGCGCGCTGCTGGCGTTTTTCAGTTTTGCCGGGGTGCCACTGCCCTCGCGTCTCGCTGCACAAGTCGATGATCGCCCGCATTTGATGCCTGTGCCCGGTGAAGGAGCCGATAATTTGCAGCGGATGCAAATGGAGTGGCACAACCGCGTGACCTATCCCACCGGCGTTTTCAACCCCGAATGGATTCGGCGGGCAGCCGTGCACGACGCAGGAATTGAGCGCGGGATTCCGGCCGGTTTGCGTCGGCGTGATTTGTCGCATGGCCCACGCGGGCCGCTGGCACTCGACGTAAATGCATTTATCGCGCTGGGACCGCAACCGGAGCGGATGACCGGTTGTTCAGGCTGTTTCGATTACGGAAGGACATCGGGCCGTGTCAACGCGCTGGCGGTCGATCCCACCACAACGACAAACGGCAGTATCGTTGCATATCTGGCGACTGATGGCGGTGGGGTCTGGAAGACGACCACCTGCTGCACTGCGAACACTAACTGGACGATGTTGACCGACGACGCTTCGATCAGCACAACAGCAGTGGACACGGTCGTGATTGACCCAAACAATCATAACACCATTTATGCCGGGACCGGCGATTTGAATTTCGGCTCCTTCTCCTATGGCAGCCAGGGCATTTTGAAGTCCACTGATGCCGGCGCGACTTGGACGGTGCTTGGTGCGACTATCTTCGGGGCACCCTATCCGCAACCGGTGGGCCAGTATCCTCAGTACCAGGCCGTCGGCAAAGTACGAGTCGATCCTAACAACAGCAACCGGGTGGTAGCCGGCACGAAGACCGGACTCTATTTTTCGTACGACGCAGGTGCGAACTGGACGGGGCCGTGCTCGACCAATGGCTTCTCGTCGCAACGCCAGGACATCACCGGGCTTGAACTAACCAACATGGGCGGGGTCACGCGCATTCTGACTGCAGTCGGGACGCGCGGTTTTGCCACGACTGTGCAATACGATCTCGGCAACAACGGAGCGAATGGTCTCTACAAAGGCACCATCCCAGCGAGCGGTTGCCCGTCCGACTTCAGCCTGATCACCCGTAATGATAACGGCTTTGTTTTTGGTGCGCAGGTGACCGGAAGCCCTTATACGACTGGGGCCCCGATGAACGCCGGCACCGGTGCGCCTTATGTCAGCACGAGCAGCGGGAATCAGCTTGGACGAATGGACATCGCTGTCGCTCCGAGTAATCCAAATTACATTTATTCGCAGGTAGGTTCCATTGCCCCTAACAGCAACAGCGGGTGCGGCAGCGCTAACGGATGCCAGCTCGGCGTTTGGGCGAGCACCGATGCCGGCAATAGTTGGAGTTTCATGGCAGGTTCGGCCGGCGGTTCGCTTCGGAACTGTAGTAGTGGGCAAGGCGATTATCCACAGAACTGGTATGACCAGGGAATCGCGGTCGATCCTAATAACCCGGATCGAATTTTCGTGGATACATTCGACACATGGTTGGCCAGCCGCACTGATGTTACATTTTATGATCTGACCTGCGGATACAGCGGCGGCAATGTCGTTCACGTAGATCAACACGCGCTGGCCTTCGTGCCCGGCTCTTCGAGCATTCTGCTCAAAGGGAGCGACGGTGGGGTTTTTTACAGCCCCAATGCCGACACAGCCATCATCGGCGTGCAACGCAACACCTGGGTGAATGTCATTACCGGCCTGAACACGATTGAATTTTACTCCGGCGATATTAGCGGCAATTTCGCAACTTCGCCTGCGCCGCAGGCTGTTGGCGGCGCGCAGGATAACGGCCCCAGTTCGGTTACCTTTGCTGGTTCTCCGACCGGCCCGGTGCAATGGCAGGAAGGGCTCGGTGGCGACGGATTTTTTGCCCGCATCGATCCTGTGGGAACGGGGTCGAGTCTTCGCTTCTTCGAAGGCAACAATAGCGGTGGCCTGAGCCGGTGCGTCAGCAATTGCACGGTTGGCGGAGCGAGTTGGTCCAGCATCCGCCCAGGTTGGACCGGCGATACGCAGTCGTTCATTCTGCCGTGGGATATTTTCCATGGCGGTATTCCGGGCGGCGATGACTGTCCGGCTGCGGGCGTTCCAGGCGGGTGTGGTCATTTAATTGCTGGAACGACTCGGGTTTGGGAAACCATCAGAGCCACCGATGCCAGCGGGGTAAACTCGACGTGGTATATCACGAACAATCCGACCACCCAAAATATGACCAAAGGGACGCTGGGTAACCGCTCGTTTATCAACCAGCTGAAATATTCCCCGAAATTCCAAACCGTGGCGATGGTGGGAACCAACGACGCGAACGCCTGGATCGGGTTTAATCTCGGCACCGGCACCGCGAGTCAGGCTAATTGGGTGAACGTAACAGGCAACAACACGGTTTTACCTAACAGGCCGGTGTTAAATGTAGCCCTCGATCCGAGCGTGTCATCGGCGAGCCTGCCAGTTGGCTACGCCGCCGTCGGCGGGTTTAATGTCAATACGCCGACCATGCCCGGCCACGTTTTCCAGGTCGCGTGCACGGCCAATTGCGCGTCCTTTACCTGGGTCAATAAATCTGGCAATCTGCCAGACATCCCGGTCGATGCCGTCATCGTGAATCCGAATTTCCCGCAGCAGGTTTTCGCCGGCACGGATTTCGGTTTGTATTACACGGACGATGTCACGCAAGCGTCGCCGACGTGGTACCGATTCAACGTCGGGTTACCCAACGTGATGATTTGGGACATGCAGATCGATCGCGGCAGCACAACACTTTCGCTCTGGACACGCGGTCGTGGCGCGTTTGCCTGGCCACTGCCGACCGGCCCGATCCAAGCCTTGAGCCTGACCGGACTCTTCTCGCGTAAGACTCACGGCGCCGCCGGAACATTTGATGTCGATCTTCTCGGTTTCCCCGGGATTGAATGCCGGAGCGGCGGCGGGACAAATGATTACACGGTCGTGTTTAGGTTCTCAAACAATCTCGCGAGCGTGGGTAACGCTACCATTACCCTGGGCACGGGCACAATCGTCAGTCGCATGATCGGATCCGATCCAAGGGAGTATCTTGTCAATCTCACTGGCGTGGCGAATCCGCAGCATCTTGTAATTAACCTGACTAACGTCCAGGATGTGAACGGCAACACAGCTCCCTCAATTTTTGGCACGCTTCACCTGCTCATCGGCGATACGAATGGCAATATGGATGTGAATGCCAGCGATGTCGCGCAGACCAAGAGTCAGCTTGGTCAACCCGTGACCGGGGCGAATTTCCGAACTGACGTAAATGCCAACGGCTCGATCAACGCGGCCGACGGAGGCATTGTCAAGGCCCATTCTGGCACGTCACTGCCGCCCTAAGTTGTTGGGCCGTACCTCGCGCCGCGAACGTAATTTGCCGCTTCGTCGAATTAGCCGATGAAGCGGCATTTTGTCTTAAAAAAATACGCGCACTCCTGCGGCTTGACCCGTTTCTTTTTTTGCGCACTCTTGTGCGCAAATTGCGGATAAGGTGGGCGCCGCCGCCGTCTTTCTGATGGCGGTGGCGTTTTTCTATTTCGAGGGCCCGGTTTCCCGATTATGCTAAACAAATGGGACTCGCTGCCTACAAAGCGAAACGCGATTTCCGAAAAACAGCGGAGCCGAAAGGCGGCAAGCCATTGCCCAAAGTGATTCGCGGCGCCTCTCGGTTTGTCGTTCAAAAACACGCGGCCCGGCGATTGCATTACGATTTTCGGCTACAAATGGAGGGCGTATTGAAATCGTGGGCGCTGCCGAAAGGTCTGCCGTGGGTAAAAGGAGAAAAGCATCTCGCGGTGGAAGTGGAGGATCATCCGATCGACTACGAACAGTTTGAGGGGGTGATCCCGGAGGGCCAATACGGCGGGGGCACCGTCATGGTGTGGGACCGCGGGACGTATCATATCTATGGCGAACAGCCGGTGAAATCGTTGCGGGAAGGCAAACTCCATCTCGTTCTTGATGGAAAAAAAGCCAAAGGCGAATGGACGCTGGTCCGGATTCGCGGGCGCAATAATGAAAAAAATCAGTGGCTCATCTTGAAGACGGGCGCAGACGCGAAAGCGCCGACGAAGAAAGCCGAAGACCAATCAGTCAAGACCGGCCGCACGATGAAGCAGATCGCTGAAGATCGAGATGCGGAATGGCAAACGAATCGCGAGGCCGATGAGAGTCCGACATCGAAATTCAAGGCGCGCGTTCGCCAGGCGCTTAAAAAAAAAGCGGTAGGGCGTGACCGCTCGCCACGGCGGAGCCCGTCCACGGCGGAGGCGGGCCGGGAACAATCCGATGACGCGCCCGGCGGGCTTGAGCCGGACGGGCTGAGCGCCCTGGCAAGTTTACCCTCAGCCAAACCGCGGTTCATCGAGCCGATGAAAGCTAAGCTGGTGGAAAAACCGCCGGCCACGGGAGATTGGATCTACGAGCTGAAATTCGACGGCTTCCGCGCGATGGCAGTGAAGATCGATCAGAAAGTTTCGCTCTTCTCGCGAAACGAAAAAAAATTGGACGCGCGATTTCCTGAGATCGTCGATGCGGTTGAGAAATTGCCGGTTAACGAATGCGTGATCGATGGCGAGATCGTGGCGCTCGATCAGAAAGGGCGCTCCTCGTTTCAGCTTTTGCAGGCGCGTGAGATGGAAGGAAAAAAATCGCCGCTTTATTTTTATGCGTTCGATTTGCTCCAGCTCGAAGGAAAGAATTTGATGTCGCTACCGCTGGAAGCGCGGAAAAATGCGCTGGAACAGGTTTGCGCTGGAGCCGGGGAAACAGTCCGGTTTTCCGGCGCAATTGGTGGCGATCCTAGAGCTTTGCTGGATGAGGTGAAGCGGCGCGGCTTGGAAGGAATCATCGGCAAACAGCGCCGTTCCGTTTACGAGCCGGGCCGGCGGAGTGGCGAATGGATCAAACTCAAATGCTTGGCCGAACAGGAGTTCGTCATTGGCGGATACACGCCGCCGCAAGGCGCGCGGAAATATTTCGGCGCGATCCTGGTCGGTTATTACGAGGGTAAGAATAAACAGGGAGACAATCGTCTAAAGTTCGCCGGCAAAGTCGGGACTGGTTTTACCACGAAGACACTGTCGATGTTGCACAAGAAATTTCAGGCCGAACGGCGGGACGATTGTCCATTTGTCGATCTTCCGCACAAAGCGGCCGGGCAATGGTCGCAGAACATCACGCCGTCGATGATGAAAAAGATGCATTGGATCAATCCGGTGTTCGTCGCCGAGATCAAGTTCGCCGAATGGACACGCGACCAGAAATTGCGCGCACCAGTCTTCCTCGGTCTGCGCGAAGACAAGAAGGCGGCCGAAGTGGTGCGCGAAGCGTAGTTCGCGCAAGCCCACGGCCAGCCCTTGCCAATCGGCGCAAGTCGCTCTGAAATCCTCAGAAGCCTATTCAACTCGACCTCGGTTAGTTCCGAGTGACGTCTCCTCAGAATGGGCGCACGACAAAATTGCGCTCATCCGTCTTTTAGACTTGCGCGAGAACAAGAAATCGGCTGAAATAGCGCGCGAGGCAAAGCTGTCCAGCAGAAAAACGGGTCAATGACGACGAGCGACTAGGAAAACGCAAGAAGCATGCTGCTTGGGTTGTCTCCGACCCGATATCTTTCGGTCCATCAATGAATACATTTGCATCCCAGAATTGCTCACGCCGGCGGCTACCGGCTTTCGCTATCGTGATCAGGCTGGTCGCGGCAACATTGAACACGGCTGCCGCTGCGACCACTGGCGTCACTGTCGGACAAGGCGGGACCAACTACAACCCCAGCTCGGTCAGCATCCATGTAGGCGATACCGTTCAGTGGACCTGGGCTGGCAACAATCATAGCGCAACCTCCGGGACTCCAGGTAATCCGAATGGAATATTTGATTCGGGAATTCATAACAGCGGGTTCACCTATTCGTTTACATTCACAAGCGTCGGAACCTATCCTTATTATTGCAGAGTTCACGGAGCAATGATGACGGGGACGGTTACGGTCGCGGCCGCGACACCAACGCCCACCCCAACTCCAACACCAACGCCGACGGCTACTCCGACTCCCACACCAACACCGACGCCGACACCCACACCTTTCACGTCACATCCATTGCTCTTTCCACCTGTCACTACGGCTGCGGACGTGCCGATCGATATTCACGAGGCATGTGTGTCGATCCTGGATGGGCCATGTACATACATGTGGACCTACGGAGGAACATTTCCGGGTCTCACGATTCGCAGACCGACCGGGCAGACCACTCATGTCACTTTCACGAATAATCTGGATCCGATAGCTGGACCGTTGACCGTGCATCACCACGGAAACCACTCTGCTTCTATAGACGATGGTTACGTAACTGGAGCCGATTTCCTTATCGGGACAGGTGAATCGCGGACCTATACTTATGAAGGGACTGAGAATGGCCAGAATGAGCGTGGGAGAATGCAGTTCTACCACGACCATCGCCTGGACGAGACCGGTATGAATGTATGGATGGGACTCACTGGCCTATACATCATCGATGATCCAGCCGACCCGGCGACGCTTCCTTCCGGTGCCTACGATCTTCCCTTAGTCCTAGCCGATCGCCAATTCGACGAGCAGAATCAGATCCAATACTACTATGACCCATCGGGTGTTTTTGGTGACAAGATGCTGATTAATGGGGTCTACCAACCGTACCTCGATGTGGCCGATCGCAAGTATCGCCTGCGTATCCTCAATGGGTCTAATGCCCGCATCTATATCCTTACCCTTAGCACAGCCGATGCATTCACACAGGTCGGTACGGAGAGTGGTTTGCTGCCAGCTCCGGTGGTGCGGACCGCGATGCAAATCGGACCCGCGGAACGCTTGGACGTCGTGGTCGATTTCGCAGGGAAGCTGGGGCAGGAACTCTATTTGGTGGATGCCTACAAGATGACGCCGTTGCTGAAATTCCGCGTGACACAGCACGTCACCGACACAAGTACCATCCCAGCGACCCTTCGCCCTTTACCCGACATCGGCGAACCGACGGTTACACGCAATTTTAGCTTTGACCAAACTGAGGGTCACTGGACGATCAATGGCTTGCAGTTTGATCCAAACCGGATCGACGCGCATCCAGTTTTGGGCACAACCGAAAGATGGGTCTTCACCAATCCTACGGAGACAACTCATATGGTGCACATCCACGATGTTGATCAACAGTGCCTTAGCCGTGACGGAGGCGGGTGTTATCCATATGAGACGATGAAAGAAACGTGGGCTTTGGGTCCGGGAGAGACGCTCGAGCTCAAAATGAAGTTCACTGATCACCTCGGCAAATACATGTTCCACTGCCATATCCTGGAGCACGAAGACGACGGAATGATGTCGCAGTTCGAAGTAGTCGCGCCGGTCACGCCGACGCAGGTCGTTTCCAGAAAAATCCATGGCGCGGCCGGGACATTCGATATCGACCTTCCGCTCACTGGTTTCGCCGGAGTTGATTGCCGAAGTGGAGGCGCGAGCGGCAATTACCAAATTGTTTTCACGTTCCCAACTCCGGTTACGTTTAGCGGTACGGCGCTTATCGGCACCGGATCTGTGAGTGCCACCGGCGGCAATGGCACTGCTGTGGTGACGGTCGATCTTACCGGCGTGACAAATGCCCAGCGGATCACGCTTCGGTTGCTCGGCGTGAACAATGGCACGGCGACAAATGATGTGTCCGTGCCGATGGGCGTGCTCCTTGGCGACACGAATTGGAACGGCGTCGTTAACGCCTCCGATGTGAGCCAGGTCAAGGCTCAAATCGGCCTGCCCATCACGAGTTCCAATTTTCGGACCGATGTGAACGTCAACGGCAGCATCAACGCGGCCGATACCGCCATCGTCAAGCAAAGCAGCGGCACGTCACTACCCTAGCAACTGACTGACTGGGCATTGGTGCGCCTCCCGCCGGGGTCGGCAAGCTCGGGTCGCGCCGTTAACCCTGGCGGCGCGAAATTGTGGAAATAATTGGCGCCCTCCCAGGATTAGCCCCAGGCGCAGATTGGGTGCGGCATCCGATTCACAAATAAGGGATGAGAAGCGCCTCGGCGTTGAAGGTTGTTTGCGATTCGAGGCATTCGCAAACTGGGCGCAACGCCGGCGCCTCTCAGGGCCAGAATGAAACAGACATTTTTTTTTGATCGCTACTGCATCTGCACGGCGGCTAATGGTACGCCAGACGAAGTCAGCCGGAGCGGAGCGGCGATAAATTACAAGGCAATCGACACGCAATCGGGCGAGAACGTTGAGCTGCAATTAATTCCACTCGCGGTGATCGATGAGGCGAAGCGGAAACAATTTGAAGAACGCGCGCGCGTGGTGCAGAAGCTAAATCACATCAACATCGCGCGCGTGTTCGCGGTCGGCTTCGAGTCCGGATACCTGGGCTTGGTTTCCGAATATTTGCGGGGTGAAACAGCTGATGCATGGCTGGTTGCGCGCGGGCGGATGTCGCCGGACGCGGTGCTCCGGATCGGAATCCAAGTGCTCAGAGCGCTGGCGGCCGGCGCGTTCCATGGTTTGAGTCATCGCGCCATTCAGCCGTCGAACATCATGATTCTTCGCGCCGAAGCTGCCGATCTGGGCTGGCCTCTGATCAAGCTTTTGAATTTTGGAGTCGCGGCGTCAGAATTGCATAAGCAGAACAGCACCGAAGAATTTTCGCCATCACTTGGGCCGCAGTTCGGCAGCCCGGAGCAACTGCTTAATGGCACGCTCGATTTTCGTTCTGAGATTTATTCGCTCGGCGCAACGATGTCATTTCTTTTGACCAGGAACGTGCCGTTGCCACGCAACTGGGCAGCCATATACGGTGGGATGCGCACCGCACCGGAGCTTCGATATCTGCCACGTCCCATCGCGCGTTTGTTGCGGCGATTGTTACACGAGGACCCTGAGAAACGGCCGCAAGACCCCGTTGCTTTGGAAGAGGAGATGCAAAAGTGCCTGGCCAGGACCGGACGGCACGTCGGGTTTGGGCGCAGTTTCCTGATGCCGGCGGCATCACTTGCTCAAGCGGACTTGGTCCGCTGGAGATCGCCCAAGTCGGCCGCGCTGCGGGGTGCATTCGCGGGAGCGACGCTCGTAACGGTTGCCGCTCTTAGCAGTGCGTTTTTATTGCCGCGTGTGGCTGCGATGTGGCATCACGACACAAAAACAAAGCCAATTGGAATTGTCGGCGACGTGAGCCAACCAGAACCGGCGAAAGCGGCTCCGGCTGTCGCAGCGGAGTCTGCCCCAGCTGCGCCAACCACGAGTGTGGCGCCAACTTTAACGCTTTCGATTGCGCAGAAACCAGATGTGGCGGATGCATCAGGGCAGAACGAACAATTTGGCCTGACTAATAATTCTCCGACAGAATCCAATCGCGGGGAATATTCCAGGCGGCGAGAGACCGAGACCGTGTCGAGCGATTCTTCCTCGAGCAGCAGTGAACCCGTTACCAGGGAGAATGCGTCCCGCAGCAAGCGCGCTGATGTTTCATCGGCTGAGCAGAACGAAGGCGCTGGGCCGGTGGCACGCGCGCTTCCCGTGGAGAACGAGGAGGCGGACATAGATGCGAGTAGTAACGCTCATCCGCGCTTCATCGGTTTGTCACCGGACGGGCGAGCCATGCTGCGTTTGCCTTCGGGAGAAATCGTAACCGTTTCTCGGCGCTCTGGAAGCAACACCAGAACACGACATCTGCGCCGCCTCGCTCCAGTTGAATCGAATATCGACAATCCGCCCGACACTGACTCCAATTTTGATGAGTGACTTATGGACTCGGAGTTGCAGTTGGAAAGGCAAATGTCGGTGTGGTTGAAGTGGCCGGCATGCTCGGAGATGTGGTGGCGGTTGGCGATGGCGACGGTGTGGGCGATGACTGAGGGACCGGTGTCGGGGTAGGCGTCGGCGTCGGCGATGGCGGAATGTTATTTTCCCAATGATGCAGCGGCACGCTCGCGCCGCCGATTTCATCGACCAGTTTTTGGCAACTGGCCTGTAGTTTGTTGTAATCGGGCGGACCCCATGGCGTGTCGGCCGTGCCGGGGAAAAGGAGATACGTCACCTTCAGGTCACTGACCGGTCGATTGTAAGGTGTGGCCGCCGGATTGATTTCTTTTGCGATCCGCAACGAGGCTTCACCCACTCTGTCGTTAGGCCCGATATCACCGACGAGCGCCGGATAAATAGCATCGCCGAAGATGACCAGCGCGTAATCGCCGACCTTCGTTGCGCCGCGCCCGCGTGCGAACGACGCCGGGATCACGATGTAAGGATCGGCCGCGCCGATCAAAAAACTGAACTTCTTTAAGGTGAAGACCTCGGCGCGGAATTGGGCGATCGCGCCGCGCAATTCGCGTTTGCGTTCCGGTGTCGCGCCGGCCGAGGCATATTCATTCTCCGCCTGTTTCAATCGATCTTCGGTCCCCTGGAGATAGGGGTTCGGCGCCGTTGCTTTCTTCGGCCATTTGTAACTCGTAAACGGCTTAAAATTTGTCGGCGTGCCTGTGCCGGCTGGCATCCGATCACCGTCCGAGCCGTCAGCATCGACATCCATGTCGGCCTGGAACAGGATGGCCTTGCGCTGGCTTTGCGGATGCTGCAATTGCAGCACCGTCTGGCAATCAAAAAAATTGTGGCGCGAGAGCAACAGATCGAGCCGGGCGAGTTTATCTCGCAGGACGCGCAACTTCGTATCGTAAAGTTCGGAATACAGCGGCGAGACCGGATCGGGCGGCAGCATCGACGCCAGACCGGGCAAAAGCGCCGGCAGTCGCGCACTCACTTTTGCCAGCTCGTCAATCGTTCTGTTAGGCGACGGTAGCCGGGCCTCCAGCTTGAGATCGATCACGTAACTGTCGGGATCGTTTCGCTCGGTCGTCGCATTTGCGCCGGGCTTGGTTTCAATCGCAGAATGCAGCGTGATCCCGTTGAACAATTTTCCCGTGTCGATCTTGCCCATAATCACCGGCGGTCGGGTCGGGCTGGGCTCGGGCGTCGGGGTCGCGGCAATTTCGGGCGTTTGATGAACCAGGAGCTCGAGTGAAATCCAGCTATAAAGGATAGCCGAAAAAAACGCTGCCGCGACCAGCAGTGCCAAAGTTCGCCACACTCTGACCGGACGTTTAGACACGCGCGCGGATTATTTTCTAAACCAGGCGACGACGGCCACGACCAGACCGATCGCGCTCAAGATCGACATCATTCCGGCTGGCATCACTTTGCCACCGCGGATAAATTTTGGAATAAACTGGAGAGCGAGCAGAAGGGAGACCACCAGAACGACAATTAGCCCGGCGGCCCGATGTTCCGGAATCAACCAGGCACCGATGAGCAAAAGAATGCCTGTAATCGACCCGGCAATGATCGATGGCGTGCTTCCGGCTTTAACATAGCCAATAATGCCGCCGGCAATTGTGAGAACGCCGAAGATGAAGAAATAGATTTTCGCAGGAGTGAGCATTAGGGGCAACCGGTACGCCAACGCCGGGGTGCTGTCCAGAGGAGGGACACCAGCCTGGGCTTGTTATCGTCTCGCCATGCCCGGGCGGAATCGTAGAATCGCGAACATGAATACCCTTTCTCATTTTGCGGAGATGTGGTTGGGCCTTGGCGTCGAACCGAAGGACCTGACGTTTGTTCAAATCTCATTGCGCGGCGTTATTGTGATCAATGCCGCTCTTCTCATGATTCGCCTCGGCAGCAAACGATCGCTGTCGGAAAAAACCGTCTTCGACGTCGTGTTGATTGTGATTCTCGCCTCGGTGCTGGCTCGCCCCGTCAACGGCAACGCGCCTTTTTTCCCGACGATCGGGTGTGGGTTCGTCCTGGTCTTGCTGCATCGACTTTTCGCCGCTATCGCGTGTCGCTCTCATTTGTTCGGCATCCTGATCAAAGGCGAGCCGCACACCATTGTGCAGGACGGCCAAATTCATTGGGACACCATGCGCCGGTATCAAATCTCGAAGCACGATCTGGAAGAAGATCTCCGATTGAACGCGCACGCGGAAGATCTGGCCAAGATTCGCGTCGCCCGCATCGAACGCAGCGGTGACATCAGCTTTATTAAGAACGACGCCTAACGATTCTTAGTCGTTCGTCATTAGGATTTCGGCATTCTCCTAATACACATCCCGCATGTAGCGCTTGTCGCTCTTGAGTTTCTCGAGGTGTTCATTCGTTTGCTGCTCGGTCTTGCCGCCCTCCTTCTGAACAATTTCGCGCAGCGCAGCATCGACATCCTTTGCCATGCGTCGGGCATCGCCGCAGACGTAGAAATGCGCGCCGTCGCCTTCGAGCCATTTCCAAAGCTCCGCGGCGTTTTCGAGCATCTTGTGTTGAACATACGATTTGCCGGCCTGATCGCGCGACCAGGCGCAATCGAGCCGGGTGAGAAATCCGTTACGCGTCATTTCTTCAAATTCTTGGCGGTAAAAATAATTGCAGTGTTCGTGTTGCGAACCAAAAAAGAGCCAGTTCTTGCCTTTTGCACCGATGGCTTTGCGCTCCTGCAAAAAGGCGCGAAACGGCGCGACGCCCGTGCCGGGGCCGATCATGATGATCGGCCTGTTTGATTCCGTCGGCAGCCGGAACTTCGAAGTATTCGGAAAAACCGGAACCGGCGCGCTATCGGCTCGCTCGGCCAGAAACGTGGAGCAAACCCCTTTGCGCTTTCGGCCCCGGCTTTCGTAATGGACGATGTCGATCGTGAAATGGACTCGATTCGGATGCGCTTTCAGGCTCGAGGAAATGGAATACAGGCGCGGCATCAATTTCGCCAGCGTGTCGATCAACTCCTGCGGCGTCCATTTGATCGATGGATGCTCGATTAAAAAGTCGACCACTTCCATGCCCCAAAGATACGTGTCGAGATCCTGCTTCCGTTCCGGCTTGAGCAGTTCGCTTAACAGCGGCGCGCCGTTGACCGCGCGCTCGGCAATTCTTTTCAGAAACTTCGGTGTGGTCTGCGTGATTCGGCAATCGCGAAGGAGCGCTTCGCGCAGAGTGGTATCGCCGTTAGGACCTTTTACCGGCTCATCGCCCTTGGCACAGATCTTCTGGATGATCTCATCGATCAGCGCGGGATCGTTGGTTGGCCAGACCGTCATCGAATCGCCGACTTCGTAATTCAAACCCCAGTTCGTGAGATCCAGCTCGAAATGGCGCGTATCTTTTTCCGAACCTCCGCCGCACAAACTGCGGTTTACGGCCAGTTTCGCGGGAAATGGATTCGTCCGCGTGTAGGGGCCGGGCATCGCTGTAGCGGCGCTCTATGAGCGTCGCAAACCAAGTTGAGCGTTCATAACAAATGGCGACGGTCACAAACCGTCGCTACAGAAAAGTGATCAACCGTCGTTGCCGATGGCGAGCGTGGGACAAACCTCCATCCCGCGCTGCGCCGCGGCCGTTTCCGCCTCATTCTCCGGCTGTTTGAAAAAGTAAACCGCGGTTTCATCCTCGTTCGTCTTGAGCAAAGTCGGCGCTTCGTCCAGGCAAGTGCGACACATCGTGCAGGTTACGTCCACGTACCAGGTGCCGGGAACATTTTGAGGTTGTTTGCTGTTTTTGTCCGCCATGAGAATCCTTTTACGCAATCTTGCCGGGCGCGGCAACTCTCTTTTGCGGTGGAAAAAAGGATGAACTCCGCCACAGCGGCTTCAAAATGGCCGTGCCACGAAAGGTCACTCCGTTAGGCGTTTCGCTAAAACGCCGGACAACATCATGTGAAGTCCTACGTCTCTGTCAGGGCAGCTTTGGCGGTGGCCAGCACGGCGCGATCGTCGTTGTGATTGAGGTCCTCGATCAGGCCGCGAATGTACCGGAAAGATTGGCGCAGGAAAAGATCAGCGGCTTTTTCGTTTGGCGGCGTGGCACTGCCGTTGCGCCGCGCGGCTTGGAGATCGGCGTCCCAACGGCTGAGCACGCAGGCGGATGCGAAGAGTTCCATGGCAGACCAGGCGATGCGCTCCTGGACGAGTTGCATGTCGAGGATCGGTTCGCGATACGCGATGAGCGATTTGTTAACCGCGAAATTGAAACGCCAGATCAACCGCGAGAGCTGCGAAGCGTGCCAGCGCAATTGCTCGCTCCGCACCGGCACGCTGGGAGCGCGAATGGTCGCGCCGAGGCGATTCATGCCGGCGTTCCATGCTTTGCCGATTCCACCTTCGCGTCTCGGCTTCAACATCGTGTCGTAAATTTCCTTGAATTCCATGCCGGGGCCGCGCATCCCGACCAGCGCGATGAACGACGTCAGCACTTCGTTGCTCCCTTCGCCAATCTGGTTGATCCGCGCGTCGCGCAACATTCGCTCCAGCGGAAGATCGACAAAATAAGCCGAGCCGCCGTAAATCTGGAACGTCTCGTTAATGATCTCCCACAGCCGCGCGGTCGTGAACACTTTCAGCATCGCGGTTTCGAGCATGTAATCTTCCAGGCCGCGATCGATGAATGACGCCGTCATCGTGGTCATCGCTTCCATGGCATAAGCATCGGCGGCGATGCGCGCGATCTTCTTCTTCACCAGCTCAAACTCGCCTAACGTTTTGTTGAATTGCTTCCGTGTGTTGGCATGTTGCACCGCGAGCTTCAGACACGTTTTGGCCGCGCCGGTGCAACACGCGCCAAATGTTGTCCGCCCAAAATCTAAAACCGTGAGCGCGACTTTGAGGCCTTTGCCCGGTTTGCCGAGAATATTTTCCTTCGGCACGCGCACATCACGCAACGCGAACTCCGCCGTCGCCGTCCCGCGAATTCCCATTTTTTCCATTCGGCCATTGATCATTTCGAATCCGGGCATTTCCGGCGTCACCAAAAATGCTGTGATCGCGGTTTTTCCTTCTTGGCCTGGAACGGGCGTCCGCGCCATGACGGTCAGCACCTTCGCAATGGCCGCATTGGTGATGTAACGCTTCGCTCCATTCAAAATAAAATGCGAACCATCGGCGCTCGGGGTTGCCATCATTTGCACATTGCCCGCGTCCGAGCCGGCTTCCTTTTCGGTCAGGGCGAAAGCGCCGAGCCATTCGCCCGTCATCAGTTTTGGCAACCATTTCTGCCTTTGTTCCGGCGTGCCGAACAACAACAGCGCGCGAATTCCGATCGAATGATGCGCGTTAACGAACACGGAGGTCGATGCACACCGCGTTCCGATTTCCTCCAGCACCTTGCAGTTCGCCATTTGCGTGAAGCCGTGACCGCCGACCTCCTTTGGCGCGGTCATGCCAAGTACCCCCACGCGGCCGAGCCCGTCGATGACGTGCTGCGGAATATTAGATTGTCGATCTATTTCCGCAGGATCCAGGTCTTTGTCGAGAAAACTGCGCAGCTCGCTCAGAACGTGATCGAGCTGGGTTTGTTCCGCCGGCGCGATCTGCGGATATGGCATGACCCAGTCGGAAACGAAATGCCCCTGAAACAGCCCTTTGGCGAATCCGAGCGCCTGCGGGCCGGCGAAAAGTAGTTCTTCGGCCTGTTGAATCTCTTTTTGTCGCTGGGCTTCAGTCGTCGTCATAAAAAATCACGCCGCCGGCCTCCGAATGAGAGAACGGCGGCGACGCATTGTAGCGAAGTCCGCGCCGCTGTCCACTTCGGGACACTAGTTATCCGGGTTGGCCAGGATGAACGATGTCGGTGAGCTGCTGCCGTAAAGCTTCCAGCGCGGACGTGTCATCCTCGTAGCCCCATACGGCCAATTCAATCATTTGTGCGCCAACTTCGCGCCGCCCGCGCAGGGCTGCTCGCACACGCCCGCCCATCGACCAATCCTCTTCCTCGGCCGCAGCCACCGTTTCATACGACGAACGCGCATCCCAGTAACAATAGTAAACGTGCAAGGGTGCCCCGGCATCGTCGAATATGTATGAGCGGATCGGCAGGTTCACACCGTTCACCCGGATCAGTCCGATGCCGTTATCGCGCAGGAGAGTCAACCCCGCCGCCGGGAGACATTTTTCCGGGCGATGAATCTTCACGAAGAGCGCCGCTGTGCGACCGGGTAGCCAGTGAAAAAAATACATCAGCCAGCGGTGGCCCTCTTTACTATTCCAGGTCGCGCCGCCGCCATCACTATAACGGAGCATCCCGGCCGCTTCCGAGGCAATCGGAACACTCTTATATTCCGCTTCCGACGTCGGCCACGAAACCGACCAGCGCAATTTTGGATCGAACTGGTGGAGACCGTACCAGAGCTGCGCGCCACATTCGATCACGATCACCCAGATGGCCAAACCCGCGACCGCTCGGAGAACGCGCGGAGTCGGCTGTTTGTTTGGCAGTGAAACGGAGCGTTCCGCGAATGCACCCTCGGCACCCGATCGGCGTCGGACGAAGAGGCTGATAAACCAGAGCCCGAAAAGACAGATTAGCAGAATCGTTAGGCCGGCGGGATCGTGCCACTTTTCCAGCGCGTCGGTTCCGCGATTCGCGCCGATCCAAACCAGCATGGCGGTGCGCCCAATGTTGCTGACAAACGCCAGGAACGCGCCGGCCACAACAAGCAGAATTCGGCGCGGCCAGTTGAACGAATAAAGCTCGCCGAGAAAGAGCGAGATCATCAAAGTTGCTTGAAGTGAACGGACCCCGCTGCACGCTTCTTCAATTCCAATCAGGCCCGACGCGACCTCGATCACGTTACCGTGCTGAAGCGCGGGGACGCCGATCGCATTGAGAATCGAGACATTGATGGCCGTGACCGCGCGCATCAGACCCTGGATTACGTGCTGTTCGAATTGAACGGGCCACGGAACGGCCACGAGGAAAAATAGAATTGGAAACGCAAACTGCCGAAGCCATCCAAAGCCGCCGAGGAGATAGATAAATGAGATCGACAATGTCGCAGCCGTCACCGCAAACGCCCAGCTGACCAGGCGCCAGTCTGGGTTCGCCTCGGCGATGAGACGGATTGGGAATAGAAAGAGCGCGCAAAGAACAATGAGTGTGATCGGCAGCGCGCGCGAGCTCGGCGGTTCAGCAGTCGGGCGTTGCGACCAGCGTCGCCAAAAAACAAACGCAGCCAGAAATGGAACGGTCCAGCCATAACTGTATTGCGCATTGAGCGACCATTCGTTGCGCAAATGATTGACCACTTCGAGCCAGAGCAGCGCGAAAGCGCTGAGGACGATAAATATCCGCCAAAAACCAGTCCCAGCTGATGCCGATCGGACCACATCCGCCCGTGCCACCGCGGTTTTCATTGCCGGCATAGGGTAACCAGCTCCAAGCAGGATGCGAGCCGCTTTAGTCAGGCGCGGGAACGCAAAATCGGCGACCATCTTGTTTGCCGTCTGCGATTTCTTTGTGATGGTAGCACACCGCTTGCCCGCCGTGGGTGAACCTCACGCGTGCAAATCTCCGGGGCGAATTGAACTTTCGGCCTCGCGCCGAAACGAATTTTTCTCGGGAGTTTGCTGCCGCCGCCTGGTGCGGGGTCCGAGAGAGAGTCCGCGAACGCCGCGGGCCTTTATCAGCGGCGCGCGCTATCCAAGCGCTCATTTTTTCCTGCACGCGAGTTAGAACTTGACCGGTTTAACCGGTCAAGTTCGATCGTTACGCCGCGAGCAGGGCAGTGAAATCGAGGGGTTCGGGGATACTACCGAATTTTGGATAGAGGAAGCGGGCGACGGGCGCATTTTCGCGGGCGATCCCGCTAGCGCGGACCAGACCGGCTTCATGAAGGGTATGGAGCGAACGTTCAAACAGAGATGTGCCGAACCCGCGGTTGCGATACTCCATCAAGATCGAGGGGCCGGGCGCGAGATGATTTCCCGCTCCGGGGTCGAAGGAGAGAATGGATGCGCCGATGATCCGCTGCCCGTGGCGCAGAACAAGACACATGGTCAGGTCAGCCCCAATCGCCTGATCGAGCCAGGCGTCCACAATCTGCATGACGGGGCCAATAGCGGGATTCCAGATCGGATCGAGCATGAAGGAGCTGGAGAAAACTTTGCGCAGCGCGAGCTCGTCGTCATCCGTGGCGGGACCGATGTGGTAATGCTCCGGCAACTCGGCCGTAGGCGGTGGCAGTTTTTTCAGGTCCCACGTAAAACGGACCCAGCCGAGGAGTTTCATGAATCGCCGGGCGAGCAAAGTGTTTTGGTCGCGATTCGCGTCCGGTCGCGGTTCAACCGGCGGCGCAAACAGTTTTACCGGCTTCATTGGCTTTCCACGCACTCGGCAATCGTCGCGCAAAAAACGTTTGCGCGCAAAAATGCCTGCGAAATCGATTATTGATTCTGCGGTGAAGCCGAAGTTAAAGCGCCTGGACGCTCTTCAGCATTTCGTTGAACGCTTGATAAAGCTCGCGATGCTGCGCCACGCCGCGCCGGAGAACCGGCATGAAGTTGGCCAAATCGGCGATGTTCACAACGTGATCAACGCTTTGCACGAAGGCGGCCATCGCATCATTCGTCGCCAGGCGATGGCTCAGCAGGACGACGAAATGTTCGCGCCGTTGGGCATCGGGCTGGCGTCGGATTTCGCGCAAGATCGGGTTCGTCTCCAGCGTGCTCTCTTTAAAGCTTTCGTAAACGACGATGACGTTGTAGCTGTAACTGTTCAGCTTTAGGATCACGTCTTCCTCGAACAAACCGAGGTGCACTTTGTAGTTCAGATCGATCAACTGCGGGACCACGATCTTTTGGTATTGCTGATGATCGACACAGACCAGCGCTGTGTTGTCCCCAAGATCGACAAATGTTTCGTTTTCTTGTTGCATGGATCAGTGAAACGCGTTCTCGGGCAAGTCGAGCCGCAGACCGGAATCGAGTTCGGCGTCGATGCCGTGGGCTTTCTGGATTAAATCGATGCCGCGGGCGATACTGCCTTTCCGCGTTCCGAATAAGCGCGCGGTCTCCTCAGTAATGAGGCCATTTTCATAGGCGTTTAGGATGGATTGATCAAAGGTCATCCAACCAAACGGCGTGCTCGCTTCAATGATTTCGTAGAAACTGCGGTGCTCGCCTTCGCCGATCGCGATCGCTTCCTTTGTTCGCAAATTGTGACCGAGTACTTCGGTCAGCAATTGCCGTCCGCCGTCCGCTTTGGGTGCGAGCCGCTGGCTGATGACCCAGCGCAGCGTATCGGCCAAACGAATTCGCAATTGCTTCTCTTCGCCGATGGAAAACAGGCCGAGGATACGGTTAATCGATTGCCCAGCATCGACCGTGTGAAGCGTGCTCAAGACGAGATGCCCGGTCTCGGCCGCCATCATCGCCACTTCCACCGTGGCGCGGTCACGCATTTCGCCAACGAGGATGACTTTGGGTGCCTGTCGCAACGCTGCGCGCAACCCGTTTGGGTAATTGTTAA